>NZ_CP100355.1:0-1262331 GCF_024204665.1 Natronosalvus rutilus
CCTCATGGTTATTTAACAGAGGGGGTGTATCTACCCGAAGTCTCTTATGATGGAATGCCCTACCAGTGCGTAATGACCGATACTGTGGACGACGTCGAAGTCCCGTACGACGAGGACGAGGCGTCTCAACAGGAGAAAATACGCGCCCTCGAGGAGCGCCTGGAACTCCTCGAGTCCCAGAACGAGGAGATGCGGGACAAGCTCCTCGACGCGAACGCCGAGAACAACAAGTACCAGCAGAAACTCGAGCGTCTGACCCACGAGAACAAGAAGCTCAAGCAGTCGCCGCTGTTCGTCGCCACCGTCCAGGAGATGACCGACGAGGGCGTCATCATCAAGCAACACGGCAACAACCAGGAGGCGCTGACCGAGGTCACCGAGGAGATGCGCGGCGACCTCGAACCCGACGCCCGCGTCGCCGTCAACAACTCGCTGTCGATCGTCAAGTCCCTCTCGAACGAGACCGACGTCCGGGCCCGCGTGATGGAAGTCACCGAGAGTCCCAACGTGAGCTACGAGGACATCGGCGGCCTCGACGAGCAGATGCAGGAGGTCCGCGAGACCGTCGAGATGCCCCTGAAGAGCCCCGAGATGTTCGACGAGGTCGGCATCGATCCGCCGAGCGGCGTCCTGCTCTACGGGCCGCCGGGTACAGGGAAGACGATGCTCGCCAAAGCGGTCGCCAACCAGACCGACGCGACCTTCATCAAGATGGCCGGCTCCGAACTTGTCCACAAGTTCATCGGCGAGGGCGCGAAGCTGGTCCGGGACCTCTTCGACGTCGCTCGCGAGCACGAGCCTGCGGTCATCTTCATCGACGAGATCGACGCCATCGCCGCCAAGCGTACCGAGTCGAAGACCTCCGGCGACGCCGAGGTCCAGCGGACGATGATGCAACTGCTGAGCGAGATGGACGGCTTCGAGGAGCGCGGTGACATTCGCATCATCGCGGCCACGAACCGCTTCGACATGCTCGACCGTGCGATCCTCCGCCCCGGTCGGTTCGACCGCCTCATCGAGGTCCCGAAGCCGACCGAGGAGGGACGGGAGCTGATCTTCCAGATCCACACTCGGAACATGAACGTCGCCGACGACGTCGACTTCGTCCAGCTGGCCGCCGAGACGCCCGAGGCCTCCGGGGCCGACGTCAAGGCCATCTGCACCGAGGCCGGGATGTTCGCCATCCGCGACGACCGCACGGAGATCCGGATGGAGGACTTCTACGCCGCCTGGGAGAAAGTCCAGGCAGAGTCCACCGAGGACCCCGAGGTCTCGAAGACGTTCGCCTGAGCCTCGAGCGAGACTCTTCTCGCGTTCGCGTTTAATCGATAGTTGAATCCGTGAGTACCCGCAGTGAAAGCGAACGGGAGCCTACAGCGTCGCGAAGAGGGCCCAGGGAACAAGGAACAGCGCGACGGTCATCAGCCCGAGTATCGCCAGATAGCCCGCGCCCGTCCCGAGGGCCGTGAGCCACGTCGGATGCTCGTACGCCGAGAGATCGAGTGCCATACCCGATTCTCCGCTGACACGGACATAAACGTACCGGGAACGCCAGCCATCGTTCGGACCGTTTTTATCACTCGAGTGGCTACCTCGCTCCAATGACGACAATCGCCGTGGTGGACAATCACGGACAGTTCACCCACCTGGAACAGCGTGCGCTGCGCGACCTCGGCGTCGACTGCACGCTGGTCGACAACGAGACGCCGCCCGAAGACGTCGAGGCCGACGGCATCGTGCTCTCGGGCGGCCCGGACATGGACCGCATCGGTCAAAGTCCGAAATACCTCGAGGACGGCCGCCCCGTCCTGGGCATCTGTCTCGGTATGCAACTCATGGCCGTCGAACTCGGCGGCGAGGTCGGGAGCGGCGACTACGGCGGCTACGCCGACGTCACCGTCGACGTACTCGAGGAGGATGACCCGCTCGTTGGCTCGCTGGCCCCCGAAACGCGCGTCTGGGCGAGTCACGCCGACGAGGTCAAAACGCTGCCCGAAGGATTTACCTGCACGGCCTCGAGCGACGTCTGCGGCGTCGAAGCCATGAGCGACACGGACCGGGACCTCTATGGCGTCCAGTGGCACCCGGAGGTGGCCCACACCGAAGAGGGCGAGGAAGTGTTCGGGAATTTCCTCGAGATCTGTCTGGCGTCGGCGGAGGCGACGCACTGACGGCCACCGCATCGTGTCTGCCGTTTCCTGCCGTCCCCTGACGGCTCGAGGCTACTCACGCTCCGGCTTATTCACTTCTCAGCCTATTTGATCCCCGATTCATTCACTCTCCGACCTATTCGCTCTCCAACTCGGATCGATCGCCGACCACCCGATACGTCCGCCCCCGCTTGCTGCCGACGGCCTCGATCAGGTCGTAGTGAACCATCTTCGTCAGATAGTTCCGGAGCGTCCGTGAGGTCTTGGGGTCGTCCACCCGTCGCTCGTACTCGGCGTAGAGCGCGCTCGGTTCGATCTCGCCCGCCTCGTCGACGACGTCGTAGAGCACCCGCTGGTGTTCGATCAGGCCGTCGATGGTCTCCCGACGAATCGCCTCCCTGGTGTCGGGAATCGCCTCCTCGAGCGCTTCATCGGAGAGCGTCCCACCGCCGCGGCGCGACTCGAGTCGAGCCGCCGAGCGCAGGATGCCGATGGCGACGCGAGCGTCACCGCCCGCCGCCTGCGCGATCCGATGAAGCTGGTCGTCCTCGACGGTACCCGGCTCGAGGCCCTGCTTCGCCCGTTCTCGAAGGATTGCGACCAGTTCCTCGGTCGAATAGCGATCGAACTGCACCCGCGTCCCGGCGCGCAGGCGAGAACGGACGCGGTCGTCGAACCCGGCAAAGAGTTCGGCCTCGCGGTTGGCGATCAACACCAGCGAGACGTGCCCGAGCCGGTGGAGGTCGTACAGGGCCGTCGTCTCCTCGAGCTGATCCACCTCGTCGAGGATGGCGACGACGGGCTGGTCGTTCGCCTCGGTGAGACGGTCGAACAGTTCGTCCTTCGGCGTCGAGCGGTGAACCTCGAGGGCGAGTCCGAGCGCGTCGAGGATCGCGTACAGCACGCGATATCGAGTGTGGTCCTGCCAACAGTTGACGTAGGCGACCTGCACGTCGGGTCGCTTTTCCTGCAACCGGTCGAGCGTGTACCGCGCGATGCAGGTCTTGCCGACGCCCGTCGGACCCAGTAGAAAGGTCGTCTCCGGGCGATCCCCGCGGAGAATCGGCTCGAGCGTCTCCGAGAGGTGGGAGACCTCGTCGTGGCGGTGGACCACCTCGCTCGGGACGAAGTCCTCCTGGAGGACGCGCGGATCGACGATCACGATACGACGAGTGTGCGCTCGAGGACTATAAACGGTCGTGGCTCCGCATGCACTCTTGACGCCGGCGTCCGTACGCGACGTATGCACACCGCCGTTCAGCTGTACTCCTTGCGAAGGCTCGATCGATCGCTTTCCGAGAAACTCGAACTCGTGGCGCGAACTGGGCTCGAGGGCGTCGAGCTGGCGGGACTCGGCGACGCTGATCCCACGGCCATCGGTGAAGTCCTCGAGCGGACAGCGCTCGAAGCGATGGCCGCCCACGTTTCAGTCGCGGATCTCGAGGCCGACCTCGAAGCCGCCGTCCGTCCCTCCGAAACGGTCGGTTGCGAGCGGATCGTCGTTCCGTGGCTCGATGCCGATTCGTTTCGGTCTCGCCGTGTGGTCGAGGAGACGGCCCAACGGCTCGCGACGCTGGGCGAACGACTCGCCGACGAGGGGTATTCGTGCTCCTATCACAATCATACGCAGGAGTTCTTCGCGATCGAATCAGACGTGGACGACCAGCGCGACGCCTTCGATGTTCTCGCCGATGCCCTCGCGAAGACTCCCGTAACGCTCGAGCTAGACGTGGGGTGGGCTCACGCCGCTGGCCGTGACCCCGTGTCCCTCCTCGAGCGCTACGGCGAGCAGATTCCGCTGGTTCACCTGAAAGACGTCGACGGCGACGAGCCGTGCGCCCTCGGGGCGGGCTCGGTCCCGCTCGAGGCCTGCGTCGACGCCGCCCGGGAAGTGGGCGTGGAGTGGCTCGTCTACGAACACGACGATCCGTCGGATCCGGAACGAGCCCTCGAGCGCGACGCCGAAACTATGGTGGACTTGCTCGGCCGATAGTACGGGACCCGTCCTCCCGGGCCAACCAGGACAAATTTATATACCGAAATACGATATATCGCGGCGGTGAATACCCGAGAAGCTGAGGAGAGGACAGGTAATCACCGTCGAGCGATAGTAGTGAAGAACGTTCGCGGACGGCGTCGATGGACCCCACAATTGCAGGCTGACGCGATACTGGCGAGTATGCGTGCCTCGATCGGCGTACACGAACGTGAGAATGTACAATCATATACTCATAGCTGCGAACGTCGAACCCGGTTTCGCGACCGCAACCCCCTGGGTCTCGAGGCAAACTCGCCCTTGCTCGAGGCCCTGTTTCGTCGCCGTGAGGGGGAGGGCAATAGCATCTCCGAATCCGAGATACGGAGAATCGACAGACAGCCATCATATATCGCTCGAGAGACACCGTCGTCCGGGGTGTGCGAATATGACATCACTGGCCGACGACGGGACACCCTCTCCCGGAGACGGTTCCGGCCTTCGGTCGCCGTTCGCGCCGTCGGGCCGCTACCGACACCGATTCGGCGTCACGGTCTCGAGAAGTTCTCGGTCCGGATCCCCTCTCGAGCCCGCTAATCAACTGGAACGCAACCAGCCAAAGGCACATTTTCGACCCCAGGTGGGGAGTCAACGAATCGATCCAGGGTCGGGAGCCGGCGCCGAAACGGGGCATCGACTCGACGAACCGTAGATGCACACTCGAGATCTAGTGGAGGAAGATCGCCGAACTGCAGGTGCCGCTACCGATCGTAGGCGTGTCTGAGTGGATTTCGCGTTCGATTTCGACGAATCGGGCAGGCCGGTGAGCGCCTAATAAACCTCATCGTGGTATATCAAATTGGAGGCCGTGGACACAGCTCGGGACTCGAGCGCGACCGAAAAAATAGCCGACTGCGGAGGGAAGTCAGTACGCGCGTAGAACACCCATCCCTCCGGAGGGACCCAGACTTCGACCCAGCCGTCGCCGTTGACCTCGACGTCACCGGCGTTCCCGCTGTAGTCGTTGAGCGTCTCGTTGCGCCAGGTCGTGTACACCCACTGGCCCTTCCAGTCGTTCGTGTTGTTGTTCAACCCGACGAGCAGGTTGTTGTTCCGCTCGTGAACTACCCCACCCTACTCGCTCGCCACGACCGCCGTGGCTCGCTCCTTGAGGGAGGGGCTTCCCGTCTCTCGACTGGGACTTCCTGACTCGACGACACGACTTGCACTTACTACAAGCGGTTCAAAGGAACCACCGTTCGCAAGCGCAGCGGTCGCAGTCTCCGCAGGCGTTACTTCGGCCAGTCCATTGCCTAGATTCTCCGCTTCGAAACACCCAAACGACTCCGTATCCGCCTCGGCCTCATCCGAGTTCACCAATTCAACGCCATCCTGTAGGATATTCCAACTGGCGTTCTGGTCGCGGTCGACCTCCAACCCACACGTTGGGCAGGAGTGTTCGCGAACGGCCATGTGGTTCATCACGCAGTCGACGTACACCTCGAGACCGTTGTCGTGGGCGGTGTCGATGAGCCGTTGCAAGTCGGCTTCGGTACCGAACTCGCTATCGAAGGAACGGAAGTCGACGGGTTGGTAGCCGAGCGGTGGGTCGTTGCGTCCATCCTGGTCCGCCCAGGTCAGTTCGCTCTCCTGGGGCGCCTGGATCCAGATACCGTCGTACCCCCGGTCGGCGACCTTCCAAAGGTTGTCGGTGATGGTCGGCCACGTTTCGTGGAAGTACTGAAAGCACGCTCGTTCCCCGGCAGCCGACACCGTCGAGGCCGACCCGAGACCGGCGAGCGCTAACCCGGTCGTCGCTGCTCCACGAACGACGTTCCGCCTGCTGATCGTCAGTGATTCCTGTTCACGTTCGCCGTGAGTGTCTTTCTTAGATATACAAGTACGAGGCACTATTACACCCAACACATATATTTTGTAATTTTAGATTGCAATTAACGGCTACTTGGGAAGGAGTATCGGCGACTTCACCATGTAGATTCGAGGAGAGCGTGTAAGCCGTGGGCGAACAGGATAGAAACCGGAACCTGTCGTCCAATCGCTGATTAAATTGGAACGTATCCACCGTGGTTTCTTTACCACCGGCCGACACTCTCCGGTATGGACGAGATCTCACTCGGCGTCCCGGAACCGGTGCTCGAGCGACTGCCCGACGAGAGCGGCGATGCGGCGATGGACATGCAACAGGCGGTCGCCGGTTGGGAGAGTCGATTGAATCGCATCATCGAAGACGCTGACGACGACGCGGAAGCTGCCGGCCACGTCCTCGACGCGATCGAACACTTCGAGGACCGCCTCGAGACCTACGACGCGTTCGTCCCCGAACTGCGGGCATGGGGGCAGTCACCGATTTACGCCATCGCGTGGCGAACGCTCTACGCGGACGTCATCGCGCAACTGTACGAACACGACGACCTGGCAACGTACCTCGACCGTGAGCGAAACTCCCGGCTGGTCCAGGACGGGATTCGCCTCCGAGATCTGTAGTTCTGACAGCCGATCGTACTCTCTTCCGTTCGAAACGGTCGGTTGCGAATGCAGACGCAACGATTTTCTTCGCATCTACGGTAGAGAGGGGCGTGAACGTGAGGGACGAGGACGGCGCGGACCTGGACGCAACGACGCGGCTTCGCCGGCGCGTGCTCCCGACACTGCACCGAATCAAAGAGCCGCTGGGCGGGTTCGCCACGTGCACCCAGCACCCGACGGAGTACGTCGGGACGATCGAACGCGACCTGCGAGCGTTTCGCCCGGACCTCGAGGCGATGGCGTTTTCACCCGAACCGATCGCCTCGCTGAAGGTCCACGAGGACGGCCGCTTTTCGGCTGGAAGCTGGGTGCGACGACGATCGCCGCTGGCCGACTGGCAGCTACACGTGACGCTGTTCCAGGACGGACGAGACGCCATCGAGGTCTTCGCCCACCGGGAATACTCCTGGCTTCGCCACCCGTACAAGCACTACGTCGGTGACGGCTGGGATACGACGAGCGGCGTCAAGCGAATGCGGTCGCTGTTGCGAGGTCACGGGATCGAGTTCGTCGTGGACTAGATCAGGCCAGCGGGGCGGTCCGCGCCTCGAGAGGTCTCGATATGCGTCTCGAGACCTTTCGTCCGTACCGTGCCTCGAGGCGTCCGTTGTGGGTCTCGAGACGAACCGAGAACGTATCGACAACGCAACCTATTCGACCCCGGCGTTCGAACCACGACCTATGACCCGGACGGAGACGGTCGCCGCCTTCACGGATCTCTACCTCCCCACGGTCAACGGCGTCACCTACACGATCCAGCTCTGGCGCGAGCGCTGGCGCCAGCAACGGACGGCGATGCCCATCGTCTACCCGGAGATGGACGGCTACGAGGCTGGCCCCAGCGAGTACCCGATTCGAAGCGTTCGCGCGCCGCTGTACCCGCAGTACCGCCTCGGGCTCCCCTCGATTCCGGACGGCCTCGAGACGCCGGAGGTCGTCCACGTCCACACACCGTTTACCATCGGCTTCGCCGGAATTCGCTTCGCCCGCAAGCGCGACGTGCCCGTCGTCGCCTCCTACCACACCCTCCTGGACGACCGGGCCAGCCAGCACGTCTCCGGCAACGTCCTCGACGGCGTCAAGCGGACCTGCCGGCTCTACGAACGCACGTTCTTCGAGCGCGTCGACCACGTCACCGCGCCGACCTCCTTCGCCCGCGATCACCTGCTCGAGACCGTCGAGGCCGACGTCGACGTGACGGTGGTCTCGAACGGCATCGACACCGACTTCTTCCGACCGGTCGATCCGACTTCGTTTCGCAATCGATACGACCTCCCCGACGACCGGCCACTGCTCGGCTACACCGGGCGCCACGGCGAGGAGAAGAACCTCGAGGAGGCGATCGACGCCGTGGACGGAACGCGGATGACGCTCGTCCTCGGCGGCGACGGACCCGCTCGCGAAGCCCTCGAGGAGCGTGCGGCCGAGATGGATGCCGACGTCAGGTTCCTCGGCTTCCTCGAGCGCGAGGAGTTACCGGCGTTTTACGCCGCCCTCGACGTGTTCATCTTCCCGAGCCCGGTCGAAACGCAGGGGCTCGTGGCCCTCGAGGCGACCGCCTGCGGGACGCCCGTCGTCGCCGTCGACGAGGGGGCCCTGACCGATTCGGTGATCCAGGGCGAAACCGGCTACCGCTACCGACGCGGGTCGATCGGGGACCTCCAGTGGGCGATTACGCGCTGTCTCGACGAACACGATCGCCTGGCCGACCTCTGTCGCAGACGACGGGCGATGCTCTCTGTCGACCACTCCATCGAGCAGCTGTCGGAGATATACGATGGGCTCGTCTGAGTGGTCTCGAGAAGTGGCCTCAGGGACGGCCTTCAGGAACGATCCCAAAAACGGTCTCAGCGGCAGTCACGGAAAGCGGCGAGCGTTCTGCTCGAGTCCGGTTATCAACAGACCCGACTGCGGGCACTTAAGTCTCGTCGCGTCAATTCGAGCGCATGGAACTCGATCTTCGATTTTTCGCCACGTTTCGCGAAGCCGTCGGCCAGAAGGATCTCTCGAGGACGGTCGAGGACGGCGCGACCGTCGGCGACGTACTCGCGGGACTCGAGAAAGAGTACGCGGGCCTCGAGGGAGAACTGCTCCAGGACGGCGCGATTCGGCCGCAACTGAGCGTGTTGAAAAACGGCCGGGACGTCGTCCACATGGCGGGCGTCGACACCGACCTCGAGGAGGGCGACCGGGTCTCGGTGTTTCCACCCGTCGCGGGCGGCTGATTCGCTCGAAAGGGTAAGTCGAGATCGGGCGAACACCCTGCCGCCGAACGCACGTTTATGGGCACTCTCCACGAAACTGATCCAATGACCGCGCGCGTCGAACGCTCCTTCCGGGGGATCTCCGAGCGACTCGCCGTCCGCTACCTCGAGAACCTGGGCGGCGAGCGAGTGGCAGACGACGTCGTCGAGGGAGACGGCTGGCGAGCCCAGTTCGACGCCGAGACGGTCGGCGTCGGACCGACGTTGACGCTGACCGAGGTGACCGTCGTCTTCGACGGCGAGGAGGAGACGCTCGAGGAACTCGTCCGGGCGTTCGCCCAGAAGGCGATGCGGGCCGGGGGGTGAGATCAACGATGACGGACGCCGGCGAGCCGATCGAAGGCCAGATTCTGTTGCTCGCGGCGGCGAAGGCGAGCGTGGCGCCGTCACAGCTTCCGGACCTCGTGGATCGGGTTCAGCACTACCTCGTGGCCGACATCGAACGACATCGTCGATCGGCAGAGTGTCCCTACGAGGACGACGACCGGATCGTGTTGCTGTTCGAAACCGGGTTCTGGGAGCGAATCGGGTCGACGCTCGCACTCGAGGAGCGCGAGTGGGACGCCGTCTCGCGCGCACACGCCGAACAGTTTCGACGAATCGGGCGCCGCCGCGACCGTGAGGCCGAGTTCGAGACGGCGCTGGAGATTCGTGAACCGGTCTGTATCGGCCGTCCCACCGCTGACGAGCGAGACAAGACTGGCTGACGACGCGTCGAACGACCACCGAAGAGTACCGATAGTGCACCGTACGCGCTCGGATGCGCTCGAATGCACGCGAGAAAGACCAGCTCGAACCGGACGTTACCTCGAGCCCGGATTCTTTCGGGCGAGTTCGGCGCCACAGATCGGGCAGCGGTCCTTCTGTTCGTCGTACTCCCGTCCACAGCCCTGGCACTGGAAGGTCCACTCGCGCTCCTCCTCGATGCCCTCGCGCGCGATGGGTTCGACGGTGACGGTCAGGCGCTCGGCGACGTTTTGCATCGCGTAGTCGTCGGTCACGAGCACGGCGTCGAGTTCGAACGCGGCGGCGACCAGGCGAACGTCGGTGTCGGAGAGGACCTCGAGGTCGCCCGACTCCTTCGCGGCCCGGCGAACCTTCTCGGTGGTGTCGCCGTTGGGAATGTGAACGTGCATGCCCGACCCCTCCATGGCGTCGTAGCGGTAGACGCTCTCGCCCTCGAGTTCTTCGCGGACGAGCGGAATCGTGGCTGTCTGTTCGGTGGTGTGAAAGTCGTGAATAAAGGCCGACGAGTCGAGAATGTACATACCGTTAGCGTTGGACGACGATGTAGTCTTTAACCGCCTTCACGCGGCTGACGGGGATGAGAAAGCGGCCGGCGTCGTTTCGGTCGAAGTCGACCGAGCGGGAGGGTAGTTGCTCGTCAGGGTCGACCACAAGGTCGTGGAGTTTGCCCGAGTTGATGTCCATCGTGATGTTGTAGAGCAGTCCAAGTTCAGTCCCGTCAGAGCCCATGACGGACTTCCCCGAGAGATTCTCGGCGAGTATCTCGCTCATACCCCCTCGTACTGACTAGTGACTATTAAAGACATGGGAGCCGTCAGACGGACGTCGCCCCTCGAGCAGACGGGGCTCGTGGCCGAGGAACGGCGGCTCGTAGCCAGGAGACGAAGGATTGCGGCCGAGGCTGTGCAGGTTACGTACGCGTGCCCTCGAGGGCTCAGTCGTGGAGGGGTCGAGAACCCGAGAACTCGAGAGCTACTACGGTTCGAAGACGGCCATCTCGTCCTCCTGAGCAACTGACGTACGGAGAAGCCGGTGACGATGGGTTTAACTACCGGGCAACGGACGATACGGATAAGACCTTCTCGGGTGGTTCACTATGTCGGACACTGACTCGGATACACACGATCCAGCGGCCCTCAGGACCCCGATCGTCGCGGTCCTAGGACACGTCGACCACGGCAAGACCAGTCTCCTCGACAAGATCCGCGGCTCCGCGGTCATCGAGGGCGAAGCAGGGGCGATTACCCAGCACATCGGCGCGACCGCCGTCCCGCTCGAGGTCGTCTCCTCGATCGCCGGCGAACTCGTCGATCCGGACGACTTCGACCTCCCTGGCCTCCTCTTCATCGACACGCCCGGCCACCACTCGTTCACGACGCTTCGATCCCGCGGGGGCGCGCTCGCGGACATCGCCATCCTGGTCGTCGACGTCAACGACGGCTTCCAGCCCCAGACGCTCGAGGCGCTGGACATCCTCAAGCGCTCCCAGACGCCGTTCATCGTCGCCGCGAACAAGATCGACACCGTCCCCGGCTGGAACGTCCACGAGGACGCCCCGATCACCCAGACCTACGAGTCTCAGTCCGATCGGACCCGCCAGCGCTTAGACGAGAGTCTCTATACGATCATCGGGAACCTCTCCGACCAGGACTTCTCGGCGGATCTGTACTGGCGCGTCCAGAACTTCCAGCGTAACGTCGGCGTCGTCCCCGTCTCCGCGCTCACCGGCGAGGGCGTCCCCGACTTACTCGCCGTCATGATGGGGCTCTCCCAGCGCTACATGAAAGAGGAGATGGAGATCGACGTCGCCGGCCCCGGCGTCGGCACGGTGCTGGAAGTCAAAGAAGAGAAAGGGTTCGGCACGACGATCGACACCGTCCTCTACGACGGGACCATTCGGAGCGACGACACCATCGTCGTCGGCGGCCTGAACGATCCCATCGTCACCGAGGTCCGCGCCCTGCTCCAGCCCCGGCCGCTCGCCGAGATTCGGACCGAGAGCCGCTTCGACAACGTCGAAGAGGTCGGCGCAGCCGCCGGGATCAAAGTCGCCGCCCCCGACCTCGAGGACGCGATGGCCGGCGCTCCCGTTCGAGTCGTCCGGGACCGCCCCCTCGAGGACGTCATCGCCGAAGTCGAGTCCGAGCTCGCGGACATCGCCGTCGACACCGAGGAGGAGGGCGTCGTCGTCAAAGCCGACACCCTGGGGAGCCTCGAGGCGATGGCCGACGCTCTCGGTGAGGCCGAGATTCCGATCGTCCGGGCCGAAGTCGGCGACGTCGCGCCGCGGGACATCTCGGTCGCCTCGACCGCGGACGACGCGAAACAGCGCGCCGTCCTCGGTTTCAGCGTCGACGTCCTCGCCGACGCCAAGCGCCGGGCTGAAATCGACGACGTCAAACTGTTCACCGACGACGTGATCTACCAGCTCGTCGAGGGCTACACCGAACACGTCGAGGAGATCGAGCGCGCCCAGCAGGACACTATCCTCGACAACATCACCCGCCCATCCCGGTTCCGCGTGCTCGAGGACCACGTCTTCCGCCAGAACGACCCCGCCGTCGTCGGCGTCGAGATTTACTCGGGGACGCTCCAGAACAACTCCTTCGTCGCGAAGTGGGAGGACAACGAGCCGACGCGCGTTGGACAGGTCAAGGGCATTCAAGAGCAGGGCGAGGACGTCGACGAGGCCCGCGCGGGCGAGCGCGTCTCGGTGGCCATCGACGGACCGACCATCGGTCGGCAAGTCAAGGAAGGCGACCTCCTGTGGACGGAAGTCCCCGAGAAACACGCCAAGATCCTCGAGCAAGAACTCGCCAGCGAGATTCCCGCCGACGAACTCGAGGCGCTAAACATGTACCTCGAGAAACACCGCAAGCGAGATCCGTTCTGGGGCAAGTAGCAACCCCGCTCGACGGCTCGAGACGGCCCTGATCCTCCCCGTAACCGGTCGTGATACCAGTTGTCACGAAGGGAACGTTTTTTAGGCGCCATCCCCAATCGGAAGTAGCGAGTTCTCATGAACGGAAATACGCCGTACGGTGGGTTGCCGGGAGTTACACAGGCCGGACAGCGGGCCGCGGCGGACGTTCCCGAACTGTCACTCGAGCAAAAGCGAACGCTCCAGCGGACGGTCAGTCAGATCGCCGCCAGGACGCGGGATTTCCTCCCCGACGAGTACGTCGTCGACGCGGACGTCGCCGACGGTGTCTCCGGCCCACAGGCGCTCGTGGCCGTCCAGCCACCCATCGGTCACCCGGTCAGCGCCGGATTCACGCCCGACCTGGAGAACACGCCCGAGGACCTCATCAGTGCCGACGACCGCGACGAGGTCGCCCGAGGGCTGGCTGCGAGCGCCGCCTTACAGGTGAAACAGGCCGTGAGCGACGACGTGACGCCGACGGCACGCTAGCCGTCGAACCTGGTTTCTGCCGTCTTCGGCCCGTCAGTCCTCTCGAGACCAGCGAGTTGATCCTTCCGAGTGCAGCGAATCGAACACCTCGAGCGCAGCGTCACTCCTCTCGATCTAGCGATCCGATCACTCAATGTCGCGAGCCAGTCCCGCCCGAAGATCGCGACCGAAGTAGTAGCCGATCACGCTCGCGAGGAGGCCAGCGCCCGCACCGATGGCGAGCAAGTACCGACCCGAATCCGTCGGCAGAAAGAGGGCGAAATCGAGGAGGACAGCAAGCGCGCCGATGCCGGCACCGCTGAACCCGACCTCGAGGTAGCGACGCCTCGATGCCGCGACGCCGATCACGAACGCCATCGCGAACAGGCCGAGCAGGCGGCCGATGCCGGAAAACGGCAAGACGATCCCCCCAGCCACCATGCCGAATCCGAGTGTGAGGACGGTGGCGAGGAGACTTCTCGGGGAGAGGTACCGCGACGGCGAGAGACGGTCGCGGATCGAGCCGCCGAACCGTGGGCGCGAGAGCGGGTTCCACTTTCGCTTCCAACTCGAGTCCGTCGTCGATTCGCTCGGTGGCGTCGACCGCGTTTCGGCGTCGGCGCTCACGCCGGCGTCGGTGCTCGCGCCGGAGCCGCCTTCCAGGAGCCGTTCAGTTTCGGCCAGCAGGTCGTCGGTGTCGGCGCCGGACCCGCCCCTTTCGGTCGGCTCTCGCTGGCCGGACGACTGCGCCTCGTCGTCGTCTACCGATACCTCGTCGGAACGCTCGCTCATACCGTCCTCGAGGGGCGACGACGGGATAGTTCCTTCGCTGACACGAGACCGAGGGGCGAGTGGCACATGTGGAACGCGGAAAAACGAAAAAGCGGGAGACTAAGTATGATCCGCCCCGAATCGGGGATATGAGCCTGGGACAGCGGGTCTCGAGCGACCACCAGCTCACCCGACTGCTACAGATCGGGATCGTCCTGGAAGAGGTCGTCGAGTCGCGTGCCGCCCACCACCTCGAGTCGTTGCCCGAGGCCGAACGCGAGGCAATCGACGAGGAGGTACGGGAATTACTCGCCGAGGCGGCCGAAGAGTCAGCCGAGCACCGCCAGCGCCTCGAGGCGCTCGTCGACGAACTCGAGGCCGAGACGGTCTCCTACGAGGAGATCAACACGCTGGTCGACGCCCGATACGGGCCACCCGAGGACACCGACGGCGTCCTCTACGACCAGCTGTGTAACGAGGAAACGGCCTACAAGTTCTACGACGACCTCATCGCGGCGATCGAGGCCTCCGAGACGGACTTCAGCGTCGACCGCGAGCGCGTCCTCGACACCCTCGAGGCGATCCGCGCGGAGGAAACCGAGGGCGTCGAAGCGGTAACGGATATTATGGAGCGACGAGCATGAGCGGAGAGCCGAACGGGACGCGCACATTTCACACATCGCGCGGATCGCGCACATCGCAGACGTCGCGTACGTCGCACACGATGCGGACGCGAGGTGGCAATCGATGAATACGGCAGATCAATACCTGAAGGCGGTCTACCTGGCACAGCGTCTCGAAGACGGCCCGGCCTCCACCGGCACCCTCGCGGAGTTACTCGAGGTCAGCCCGGCGAGCGTCAACGAGATGATTGGGAAACTCGAGGAGCGAGAACTCGTCGAACACGAGAAGTACAAGGGAGCGACGCTCACCGACGAAGGACTCGAGCGCGCACACAACGCCCTCCAGACGTACTGTATCATCGAGCGATTTCTCACGAACGTCCTGGAGGTCGAGGAGTTCCGCGAGGAGGCCCGCGCCCTCGAGAGCGTCATCGACGAGACCGTCGCGGACCGATTGGACACGATTATCGACCGCCGGGAGGAGTGCCCGGACTGTTTCGACGCCGAGGAGGACTGCTGTGCCTACCTCGAGGCGGGGTCGCTCGCGGAGTGACGGCGTGTCGGTGTGACGGCGCGTCGACATCGGTCGCGGACGGCACGGGAGTTTATATAGAATCGGGCGGCCACACCCGGCGTGCATTGTCCCACCTGCGGAAAATCCCTCCGGACCGAGAAGGGAACCCGTCAACACCACACGAAAGTCCACGGAGAACCACTGCCGAACCGGATATGTAAGGAGTGTGGGCTCGAGTTCTATGATCCAAAGTCGAGACGTGCGTACTGTGACGACTGCAATCCGAACGGCGGTTCGAACAACGGCAACTGGAAGGACGCCATGGAGGAGGCCTCGTGCGCGCGTTGTGACTTCGAGTACTATCCTTCGAAAAAGGAGGGCGTGTACTGTCCGTCGTGCGTCGCCGACGGCCTGTTCCCAGACAATCCGTCGATGCCCGGTGAACGGGTGTCGACCACGTGTGCGTACTGCGAGAGCGGTCTCGAGGTCTATCCGTCTCGAGCCGAAGCGAACGAGCGTGGCGTGTTCTGTAATCGGACGTGTTACGGAGACTGGCTCTCGGAGACGGTCGTCGGCGAGAACCACCACCAGTGGGCCGGTGGCCCGATATCGTACGGGCGAGCGTGGTGGAAATACGCCGACGGGTGCTCGAGCGGGACGAGTATCGGTGTCAGTCGTGTGGCCGTGGACGTCAGGAAATCGGACGAAATCCCGACGTCCATCACGTCATACCCGTCCGAACGTTCGACGACCCCGAAGACGCCCACACGCTGGACAACGTCGTTTCGCTCTTTCGTCGCTGTCATCGACTGGCAGAGGAGGGGTCGATTGCCATTTCACCTGACGGAAAAAGGTAACACTATTACTTTTCGACCGACTACGACTGGATACCCACTGTCAAGCTAACGGCTGGCCGTGGAGACGCGTACAGTCCCGTGGTGTAGTGGCCAATCATAATGGCCTTTGGACGCAATCGGAACCCACCTATTGCGGGAGACAGCCATTGACGGCGGTTCGAATCCGCCCGGGACTATGACAGATATTTTACATCAACTCATCAAGCCAGGTCACCACGCTCGAGCACGAACCGTAACGACTGTAGCCTCGTCCACACCACGTCCGGTATGGCGAGATGGCTTCAGAGCGGGCGGCGACGCGACATCTGTTTTCTCCTCGCAGCGATGGAGGCGGCACGCGGCCAGGAACTCAAGTCGGCTCTCGAGTCCCACTACGACGAGCGCCTCGAGCCGAAGGCGTTCTACGGCTCCCTGTCGGCGCTCGTCGACGCGGGATTCGTCGAGAAGGACGTCGAGGGGCTCCACGACGTCTATCGCCTGACCGGCGCCGGCGAGGCTCGCGTTCGCGAACACGGGTCCTGGGTGTGTGAGTGTCTCGAGGCCGAGGGCGAGAGCGAGAGTAAGTCGTCGGAGTGACGGCGCCACTCGCGGCCTCGAGCGCGATGGCCTACTCGAGCAGCCGATCCCCGATCGTATTTCGCAGAATCTCGCTCGTGCCCTCGTAAATCTCGTTGAGTTTGGCGTCGCGGTAGAAGCGCTCGGCGGGGAAGTCTTTGGTGTAGCCGTAGCCGCCGTGAATCTGGATGCCTTCGTTGGCGACCTCGCGGGAGACCTCGCTGGCGTAGAGCTTCGCCTGGGCGGCCTCGGTGATGTAGTCCTCGCCACGGATCTTGTTGTCGGCGGCCTTGTGCATCAGCAGTTTCGCGGCCTGTATCTTCGTGTCCATGTCCGCAAGTTTGTGCTTGATCGCCTGGAACTCGCCGATGGGCTGGCCGAACTGCTCGCGCTCGCCGGCGTACGACCGGGCCTCCTCGAAGGCGGCACGGGCGATGCCGACGCCGCGGGCCGCGATGGTGATGCGGCCGCCGTTGAGCGTCTTGAGCGCCTGGACGAAGCCGTCGCCCTCCTCGCCGAGTCGGCGGTCGGCGGGGATCCGGAGGTCGTCGAACCGGAGTTCGGCGGTGGGACAGCCCTTGTCACCGAGTTTCTCCTCCGTACCCTCGACGTAGAAGCCGTCGTCCTCCTCGGGGCGAACGACGAATGAGGAGATGCCGCGGTTGCCGGCGTCGGGATCGGTCTTCGCGAAGAGGGTGACGGTATCGGCGACCGAGCCGTTCGAGATCCAGAGCTTGCCGCCGTTGACGACGTACTCGTCTCCGTCGCGTTCGGCCGTCGTCGTCATCGAGGGGACGTCGCTGCCGGCTCCGGCCTCCGAAAGGGCGAACGCGCCGACATCTTTCCCCTCGGCGAGCGGCGTCAGGTACGTC
This sequence comes from Natronosalvus rutilus, assembly GCF_024204665.1. Classification (NCBI taxonomy): domain Archaea; kingdom Methanobacteriati; phylum Methanobacteriota; class Halobacteria; order Halobacteriales; family Natrialbaceae; genus Natronosalvus; species Natronosalvus rutilus. The sequence continues at coordinate 17,267 of NZ_CP100355.1, forward strand.
TCCTTCTGGGACTCGTCGCCGAACTCGTAGAGCATGTTCCCCGCCAGCGAGATGTGTGCGGCGACGACGGTCCCCAGTCCGCCCGAGCCTCGGGAAATCTCCTCGATCCCGATCGCGTAGGAGTGGTAGTCGAGGCCGGCACCGCCGTATTCCTCGGGGAACGGCATCCCCATCAGGCCCAGGTCGGCCATCTGGTCGACGAGATCCTGTGGGAACTCGTCCTCGTGGTCGATCTCGCTCGCGACGGGAACGATCTCCTCGTCGACGAACTCCGCGACCATGTCCCGAATCTGTGCCTGCTCCGGCGAGAGGCTGAAGTCCATGATCGATCCATCGAGAGGCCCCCGCTTTATTGTTGTTGTACGCTCGTCCCGTTGATTCGCGTGTATTCGACCACCCTTCGAGACCCGGTGTGTCGGCCCCGTCGAGACTGAACCGGCCGGTTCGGTTCCTGTATTCCCAGGATCGTCCGCGACCGGGGTGCTTTTCCGGAACGACGACCAATAGGGGGTCTAGATGACTACGGGCTACTCCCCTCCCGCCACCGAATCCGACATCGAGTGGTGCTACGACGCCGTCCACGGCGTTTCGCGCACCTTCTCGATCACCATCGACCGACTCGAGGAGCCGATGGCGCGTCACATCTGCCTGGGGTACCTCCTGTGTCGAATAGCCGACACGATCGAGGACGCCGGTCACATCCCACCGGCCGAGCAGACCACCCTGCTCGAGGAGTTCGACCGGGTACTCGATCCGGACGCCGACACGACGGCGGAAGACTTCCGCGAGGCTGTCGAGCCCTGGATCCCGGAGGAGCGATCCAGCGACTGGGACGTCGTCGCTCACACCCCGCGAGTCGTCAGGTCCTTCGAATCCCTCGAGGACGAACCTCGCGAGATCATGCGCGAACCCGTCCGCGAACTCGTCGACGGGATGGCGATGTTCACCAGCCGGTACGCCGACCAGGGCGGCCTCCGCCTCCAGACCCTCGAGGAACTCGAGGAGTACTGCTGGTACGCCGCCGGAACCGTCGGGACGCTCATCACGGGGCTCGTCGCCCGCGGCACCTCGCCCGAGCGCGCAGAGGTGCTCCGCGACAACGCCCGGTCGTTCGCCCTGCTCTTGCAGTTGGTCAACATCGCGAAGGACGTCGAGACCGACTACCACGAGGAAAACAACGTCTACCTGCCGGCCGAGTGGCTCGCAGAAGAGGACGTCGCCGTCGAACGCGTCACCGACGAAGCCCACCACGGCGGCGTCACGAACGTCATCCGCCGGGTGACCGGGCGAGCGGAGGGATACCTCGACGGTGCCCAGCGCTACCTCGAGGTGCTGCCCGAACGCCACGGCAACACGCTGTCGGCCTGGGCGATTCCGTACCTCCTGGCCGTGGGCACCCTGCGCGAACTCCGCGAACGGCCCGAGGACGTCATTCGGGAGGGGAACGTCAAGATTTCGCGCGCAGAAGTCTTCGCTGTGATGCAACAGTTCGAACAGGACCTCTCAAGGTCGGCACTCGAGGAGTTGCGAAGCGAGATGTCCGAGAAGCCACTCCACCAGTAACGGGTTCACGTCCGGCGGTAGCGGGCCCGTGTCTACCGGTGTGGGTTCGTGTTCGCCCGTAGCGGGTTCGTGTCTGCTAGTTGTAGGTACGGGAGTTTCGGAAGAGGGGAGATACTCAACAGCCTGAATTTTATTACAGGAATTATATCTTATTGCTATTGGTCCTATAGTGCTGGAATAGGTCGGCACGAACGACTCGAGTATCTATAACTCGTCGGCAATTACAGGACTTCGGACCGAGCAGCCTCGAGGCCCGGAGGAAGTCCGGGTAAGGAAATACAGAACAGACGATACAGAGCGGACACTCCTGAGCAAACGTTACTCGAGCGCGAAGACGTTCGCCTCGAGCCGACGGTCGGGGGTTACGGTGATCGTCACGTGGGCCTCCGTGACGCCCCAGCCGTCCTCGAGCTGGTTGGCGATTTCCTCGCTCGAGAGGCGAATCGACTCCTCGCCGAGGCGCGAACGAATGCCGTAGGGGCGGGCGGTCTCGTCCCACGGGCCCCGGACGGCCTGGCGGTCGTGGCCGCTCTCGTGGCCTGCAGGGTCGAGCCAGCGAGTGGTCTCGCGGGCGGTCTCGAGGTCGGTGCCGACGGCAATCTCGACCGTGGCGCGCTCGCTCGAGTCGTTCGCGACGTGGAGGGAGGCGATCCGAAAAGTACCGGGATCGGACCGCTGGCCCCAGGCGACGGCGGCGGTCAGGGTCGTGCCGAGCCCGCCGAGTCCGAGGCCGAGGACTGTCCGGCGGGAGTACGTTGGAGTGGAGGGCATCGCTATCCAACACTTCAGCGGCGCTACTGATATACCTGTTGACTCGCCAAGAGGTGTGCGAGTGCTAGTCGTACTCGTAGAAGCCCCGTCCGGTCTTTTTGCCGAGGTCGCCTGCCTCGACCTTGCGCTTGAGGAGGTACGCAGGCTTGTACCGATCCCCGAGTTCCTCGTACATCGTCTCGGAGGCGTGCAGGCAGACGTCGAGGCCGATGTGGTCGGCCAGTTTCAGCGGCCCCATCGGGACGTTCGTCCCGAGTTCCATCCCCGCGTCGATGTCTTCCTTGGTCGCGACGCCCTCGTCGTAGATCCTGATGCCCTCGTTGAGCCAGGGCATCAGGATACGGTTCGTGACGAAGCCGGGCTTGTCGTCCGATTCCCAGGTCGTCTTCCCGAGGGCTTCGGCGACCTCGTGAGCCAGGTCGGTGACGGCGGCGGTCGTCTTCTCGCCGACGACGATTTCGACCCCCTCCATGATCGGGACGGGGTTCATGAAGTGCAGACCGACGACGCGCTCGGGGTGCTCGAGCGGCGCCGCGATCGAGGTGATCGAGAGCGTGCTCGTGTTGGTCGCGAGCATCACGTCCGCGTCGCAGTGGGTCTCGAGATCACGGAAGATGTCCCGCTTGATATCCATATTTTCGACGGCGGCCTCGACGACCAGGTCGCAGTCGGCGAGGTCCGCGAGGTCGGTCGTCCCGGCGATGCGCTCCCGGATCGTTTCGGGATCGTCGGGGAGGGCGTCCTTCCCGTCGAGGCGCTCGAGGCTGTCGGCAATCGCGTCAAATCCGCCCTCGACGTATTCGGATTCGATGTCTCGCATGACCACGTCGTAGCCGGTTGTGGCGGCGACCTGGGCGATGCCGCTCCCCATCGTCCCCGCGCCGACGACGCCGATTCGCTCGATGTCCTGGCGTACCATGGCGTGCAATACTTGCGATTCGCTGGTAAGTGTAGCGATACGTCGGGACGAGAGGGCAGTCGAGTCCCCCTCCACTTGCCGAGTTCGGGGACAAAAACAGCCGACGGCCGCGGCGTCAGACGTCGCGACTGCTGGCGATTTTCTCGAGGGGAAGGTTCAAGTTCCGGGCGTGTGAGGTATCGATAGTTCCGGTGAATCGCGTGAGCAAGGAAAACGTGGCCGAAACGAGAGACGGCGCTGCACGGCTCCTCGAGCCGGGCCACCGCGAGGCCCTCGAGGATGCGGGTATCGAACCGGCAATCGTCTCGAGACAGAGTTGCTCCTATCGGATGCTGCTCGACGCCGGCCTCGACGAAGGCGTCGCCGACGCGCTCCGCCGACAGTTCTCCCTGCCGTGGTCGTTCGAGACCGATGGCGACCTGGATCGTCGCTCGAGCGAGGTTCGCGGGCTGGGAGAGGCCGAACGCGCCTGGGTCGCCGCGAGCGCCGACGAGGGCTGGCAGGCGTTCGAACCCGTCTCCTCGAGCGGGGCCGAAGCCGGGGCCGAGGACGCGGACGACCGTCCCTGGCCCCGACCCACGCCGGTGACGGCGGTAACCGGCGTCAGTCCCGAAAACGCCGCGAGGCTAGCCGAAGCGGGGATCAACTCCGCGGAACGGCTGGCGACGGTTCACGCGACCGAAGTCGCGAAGGTCCTCGAATTGAGCGTCCTCCACGTTCGAACGTGGCGTCACAACGCCCGCGAGTTGGTCGACTAGGGGAGTTCGGGCTCGAGGAGGCAACGGAGACCGTAGGACGGAAACACCGAAAGTAATCAATCCGCTACGGAAACCGCGCCAAAGGCGGCGAAGCCGGTAACGACGAGGTCGACTTCTTCGTGCTGTCTCTCTCGACGGGGACGGTCGTCGGAAGCCCCGCCGAGCACGGGCAGGACGTCCAGTTCTACGTTCCAGTCGCGGGGGACGATGATCTCGACGCCCCCGAACATGGCGACCGCATTGACCCGCGCCGGGCGCTCGGCGGGTCTGGCGTCCCGAAGGTCGAGTTCGGTGCCGCCGAACAGCGCCGTCAGGTCTGCCCCCGTAAACGCCGTCGACGTGTTGCGCTTCTCGACGCCGCCGAACGCGGCGAACGCCGAGGTAAAGGCGTCGTCGGTGGCTCGAACGCGCGAGCGGTACTGGCCCAACACGACCGAGAGACCGAACGCGATGACGAGCAGCGGCCAGAAGACGACGACCTGGTCGACGGCCGCGTACCCGAGCGCGACCAACTGCCACGCACTGGCGATGCCGATCAGGACCAGCGGACCGACGACGTTTCGGAAGCGACTCCGGACAAGCGCCCAGACGCCCACGGCGACGACGACCATCGGTGCGAGCGACAGGATGCGGTCGGTCGAAACCAGACCGGTCGTCTCGAGCAGGAGCAACAGGCCGACAAGGATCACGACCGCCCCGAAGAGGAGTTGGCTGGTCGGGAGTCGGGTGGTGGTCGTTCGAATGCCCATGCTAATGGTACGCTCTCGAGGTGCAAATAGCCCGAGCGTGGTTCCACGGGGTCGAGAACGATCGATATCGACCGACCCCACTAAATAGACAGATGTTAAATATGTGAACCAGAGGATAATTTTGGAGCGGGCGCTATTCATGCGTTCGAATCCAATCTCGACCCGATTTACTACTCGAGAAAGTATTTTTCAGCTGAGAGGACCGCCAACGATATATGGGTCGATGGTGGAGTTGCAGGCAGATGCGACCCATCGACGACTCACCGATCGTTCGCGACGGAAACGCCTGCATTCTCGCGATGGACCACGGCCTCGAGCACGGGCCGGTCGACTTCGAGGAGGTGCCCGAGAAGCTCGACCCCGCGACCGTGTTCGAGACGGCGACCCACGACGCGGTGACGTGCATCGCCGTCCAGAAGGGAATCGCCGAGGGCTACTACCCGAGCTACGAGGACGACGTCAACCTCCTGGTGAAACTCAACGGCACGTCGAACCTCTGGATGGGCGAACCGGACTCCTCGCTCAACTGTTCGGTGGAGTACGCTGCCGAGATCGGGGCCGACGCGGTCGGGTTCACCCTCTACGGCGGGTCGAACAACGAAGTCGAGATGGCCGAGGAATTCCGCGAAATCCACGAGGCCGCCCGCGAGTACGACCTCCCCGTCGTCATGTGGTCGTACCCGCGCGGCCAGGGGCTGAAAAACGACACGAAACCGGGGACGATCTCCTACGCGACCCGACTGGCTCTCGAACTGGGCGCCGACATCGCGAAGGTCAAGTACCCCGGCAGTGCCGACGCCATGGAACACGCCGTCCAGTGTGCCGGCGACATGAAGGTCGTCATGAGTGGCGGCTCGAAGACCGACGACCTCGACTTCCTCTCGACAGTCGAGGCCGTGATCGCCGCCGGCGGCAACGGTCTCGCCGTGGGCCGGAACGTCTGGCAGCGCGAGAACCCCGAACGGCTACTCGACGCCCTCGAGAAGGTCATCTACGAGGAAGAGACGGCCGACGCCGCCCTCGAGGCGTGACGATGGCGACGGCGCTCAACGGCGCGGTCGAGCCGGTCGATTCGATTATTCGGACAGTCGCCCGATCGGCGACCGAGATCCGCCAGGGCCTCATCGGCCGCCGGAGCAGCGCCGCCGAGGAGAACCCCAGTGGCGAGACCCAGCTCGAGGCCGACGTGTGGGCCGACGACCTCCTCTACGATCGCCTCTCGCGACTCGAGGGCGTCGCCCAGTACGCGAGCGAGGAGCGCGAGGAGGTTCTCGACTGTGGTGACGACGTCGACGTAGACGACGGCGTCGCCGTCGCCCTCGACCCACTCGACGGCTCCTCGAACCTGAAGTCGAACAACACGATGGGGACCATCGTCGGGATCTACGACGAGCCACTCCCGGCGCCAGGCGAGGCCCTCCTGGGGGCGTGTTACGTCCTCTACGGACCGATCACCACGATGGTCGTCGCCACCGAGGACGGCGTCTCGGAGTACGAACTGGGCGGTGGCGAGGCGACGGTCGTCCAGGCCAACGTGACCCTCCCCGACGACCCGGTCGTCTACGGCGTCGGCGGGCGCGTCCCCGACTGGCCGCCCGCGATCGAAGCCTACGTGAGCCGTCTCGAGAGCGAACTCAAACTCCGATACGGCGGCGCGATGATCGGCGACATCAACCAGGTGCTGACCTACGGCGGCCTCTTCGCGTACCCAACCCTCGAGTCGAGTCCCGAGGGGAAACTGCGCGTCCAGTTTGAGGGCAACCCCATCGGCTACATCCTCGAGCGAGCAGGGGGCCGCTCGAGCGACGGACACGGCTCCCTGCTCGCCGTCGAACCGACCGAACTCCACCAGCGGACGCCGCTGTACGTCGGGAACAAGGCGTACGTCGATCTGATCGAGGACATTCTAGCGGACGCGTAGCTCGTCAGCGGCGAGTGGCACCTGGCTCCGTCAGCGGTCAGAGAAACCCGACACCCCTTTACTCGCGCCCCGAAAACGGGGTGGTATGTTCCGTTCACTCCGTACGGAGGTCGAGGCCGCCCTCGAGCGGGCGCTCTCTACGCTCGACCTCCCGACCGACGACCTCGGCATCGAAGAGCCGCCGGAAGACGTCCCGGCCGTCCTAGCCTCGAGCGTCGCCTTCCGACTGGCCGGCGAGATGGGGGCGGCCCCGCCGCAGGTCGCGGCCCAGCTAGCCGAGGAAATCGACGTCGACGACCTCGAGTACGTCGGTCGGATCGACACCCAGGGGCCGTACCTCAACTTCCTGCCGAGCGACGCCTACTTCGCCGATACCCTCGCGGCGGGCACCGACGAGGCCTACGGCCACTTGCCCGACCGCGACACCTCGGTCATCGTCGAACACACGAGTGCCAACCCGACCGGTCCAGTCCACGTCGGCCGCGCTCGCAATCCAATCGTCGGCGACGCCGTCGCGAACGTCCTCGACACCGCGGGATATGACGTCGAACGCCACTACTACGTCAACGACGCCGGCCGCCAGATGGCCGTCTTCACCTGGGCCTACGAGACCTTCGACGAGAGCGACCTCGAGACCGAACCCGAGCGCGACCGCGTCGAGTACGACCTCGTGCGCTACTACCAGAAGGGCAACGCCTACCTCGAAGCGGCTGACGAGGACGCCGTCGAGGCGGCCGAAGCCGAGATTCAGGGGATCCTGCAGGGGCTCGAAGAAGGCGACGAGGAGACCTACGAGCGCGTCCAGACAGTCGTCGATCAGGTTCTGGGCGGCATGCGCGAGTGTCTGGCCCGCCTCCCCGCTGAGTTCGACGAGTTCGTCAAGGAGACCCGGTTCATGCGCGACGGAAGCACGCAGGAAATCGCCGACCGCCTCCAGGACACCGAGTACGCCGTCCTCGAGGAGGGGGCCTGGCAACTCAACCTCGAGGAGTGGGATATCGAGAAGAAACTCGTCTTCCTGCGCTCGGACGGCACCTCGCTGTACACGACGCGGGACCTCGCCCACCACGAGTGGAAGTTCGACAACTACGACCGCGCCGTGACCGTTCTCGGCGAGGATCACAAGCTCCAGGCGAATCAGCTCGAGGCGGCCCTGGAACTGCTCGGGAACGACACCGACGCGCTGGACTCGATCCACTTCTCATGGGTCAATCTCCCTGGCGGCGAGGGCATGTCGACCCGCCGCGGGACGGGGGTCATGCTCGACGATTTGCTCGACGAGGCCATCAATCGTGCTCGCGAAGAGGTCGAGAGTCGCCTCGACGACCGTATCCGCGACGACGACCTCGAGGAAGCGGACGTCGAGCGGATCGCCCACCAGGTCGGCATCGGCGCGGTCCGCTATGACATCGTCTCCAAACAGCCGACGAAGGGGATCACCTTCGAGTGGGACCAGGCGCTCGACTTCGAGGCACAGTCGGCCCCCTACGTGCAGTACGTCCACGCGCGCTGTTGTGGGATCCTGGACGAGGCAGGTGTCGGCGTCGACGGTACCATCGAAACTGACGTGGACGACGACTTGCTCACCACGGACGCCGAACACGACCTCCTCGAGACCATCGCCCGCTTCCCAGCCGTCATCGAGGAAGCCGCCGACGACCTCGAGCCCCACCAGGTGGCGACTTTCACCCGCGAGTTCGCGGAGGCGTTCAACGCGTTCTACCGCGAGTGCCCGGTGCTCGCCGACGACGTCGATCCCGACGTGCGCGAGGCGCGCCTGGCCGTAGTCACCGCCTCGAGGCATACGATCGCGAACGCGCTGGCCGTGCTCGGGGTCGAGGCGCCGGAGTCGATGTGAGTCGGACGCGTTCTCGCCGACTGGAGGCGGCGTGATCCCGGCCGTCCGGGGTGTGTGAGGTTACATCACACGACGGCGACGTTGAAGTACCTAGTCCGTGAGTAAAGCGTATGCCCGGAGCCGTATTTCTCGAGGGAGAGCGCGTCGAACTGCGAACCGTCGAACTAGAAGACGCCGAATTCTTGCAGGAACTGATCAACGACCCGGTCGTCCGGACGAGCCTGTTCGCCCACCGTCCCATTGCCGGCCACCAGGAGCAAGAGTGGATCGAATCGATCGGCGAGGACGACGCCGTCAAACTATTGATCTGCGTCGACGGCGAGGCCGTCGGCATCGTCACCCTCGAGCCCCCGAACGACGTCTGGGGTTGTGCCGAAATCGCTTACATGGTCGCGCCGGCCGAGTGGGGCAACGGCCACGCCACCGACGCGGTCGAGGCTCTCTGCGGGTACGCGTTCACCGAGCGGCGGCTCAACAAGGTGTACGCGAGCGTCTACGCGACGAACGGGGCCTCGGCGCGCGTGCTCGAGAAGGCGGGGTTCCAGAAGGAAGGCGAGTTTCGTCGGGAGGCGTTCGTCGAGGGCGAGTACGTGGACCTCCTTCGGTACGGGTTGCTGGCCGAGGAGTGGACGGACGGCAGGTAGGTATCGGTTCGGGACTCAGATTCAGGCTCGAGCCAGGTCCTCGAACGCCGACGCCGACGTCCTGGTCCCCTTCGCGATCAGCACGTCGCCCGCCTGGAGGCTCGCGTCGGCGTCCCCGACGAGCAACCAGCCGTCCTCGGGTCGGCGGATGGCGATGATCGACATGGTCGACTCGGTGTCGGGCATTCCGTCGACGATCGACTGCCCGTCTAACTGGCTCCCCGGCTCGACCTCGAGGCGGGTGATGATCTCGTCGCTCTCCTCGACGGCCATCTGCACGACCGGGTGGACGTCGATCTCGCGAAAGACGCCCTCGGTGATGTCGACGGCGGCGTCGCTGATGATCTCCGTCGCCTTGCTCAAGTGGATCAGCCCACGCAGTCGCACCGGATCCGGGGCGTCGGCGGCCGCCCGCAGTGCCCACGCTTCGAAGCGTGACTCGAGCGCGTCGACTTCTACCTCGAGGTTCTGGACCTCCTCGGCCAGCCCGTCGCTGTCGAAGAGGACGCTGCTGTAGGCCAGGTCGACGGCCAGTTCAGAGAGGTTCTTCATGTGGACAATGGCGTCGACGGCCCGCTCGAGGTCCGCCAGGTCGGGCGTCGCGGCGACCGGGGGTTCGTGGGGCGAGCCAGTCATGGTCTCACAGACCTCCTCGATTCCGGCGTCGGGCCCGCGCATGAACGCCACGTCCGCGGCTTCGACCGCCGTCTGGGGACCGGGGTTGAGGATCCACTCGTCGCCACGTCGGAGAGCGATGATCCGGACGCCCGTCTCGGACTCGAGGTTGATGTCCTCGAGAGTTCGCCCGGCGTAGGCCGAGTCGTCGGCGACGACCTCACGGACGAGCGTCTCGACGGCCTCGGGGAGCGCCGCACGCATCGCTTCCGGGAGGCCGATGTCCTCGAGGACGACCTTCGCGATGTCGCCGGCGGCGTCGCTGATCTGGTCGGCCGCGACGACGATACCCAGCACCGGCGCGAGCTGTTCGGCGTCGTCCGGGTTCCGGGCTGCCATCATGAGGCTCATCCGCCCGCGCATCTCGAGGCGGTCCATGCGCGACTCGAGGCGAAGAACCTCGCGTGCGAGGTCCTCGTTCCGGTGGAGCACGGCGGAGTAAGCGAGGTCGATCAGCAGTTCGGCCGTGTCTTTCATCTCGACCAACACGTCCTTGACGCTGATCGGCTCGTACTCGATGGGCGTCGACGGCGCCTCGTCCGCGAGCGGGTCCATGTCCGAACACACCCACCGCGTGGAAAAAAGCGTTTCCCGCCCGCTGTCCCGGAGGTCGCGCATCGACCGGGACGCGTTCGATGGCTCGAGCGTCCGACCGTTTGATTGCGACGACCCGCGACGAACGGAGCGGAGCGGCCTGAACGCAACTGCCGCTCGTTCGGGTCCTATCTACCGGGGTGACTTTCAACTGATGCGGTAGCGCGGAGTCCCCGTCCTCAAGGAACGAGCGAAGTCGTTCGAAAGACCGTGGGTCTTTCGTGATGACGAAAATTTTCGATTTTCGAACCACGAGTGAGTAGGGAGGGGAGGTGCGCGTTCGTATAGGGCACAAGCACTAGCCTATAAATAGGCACTTAGCTACATTGAATACATGGCGGACGACTACGTGCGTCGGACGGCAATCACCCGCCTCTCGGTAGACAGTGAGCAGCGCGAGTTGCTTGAGGAAACTATCTCCGAGTGGAAGCGTGGTTGCCAACTTGCCACGGACATGGCGTGGGGCAAGTGTAACACAAAAAGCGACGTACAGCCCCTGGCCTACGACGACGTGCGCGAACACACCGACCTCGGGAGTCAGCACGCAATTCTCGCCACTCACCAAGCTGCACAAGCCATCACCGGCTGTATCGAGCGCCGGTCCAAAGGCAAGATAGTCAGCAAGCCCACGTTCACTGCACCCACGGTGAAGTACGACACTCGGACCATGACGCTGTTCGATGACGGTACAGTCTCTCTCTCCACAACGGAGAGTCGTGTCCGGTGTGAACTTGCTCTGCCCGACGCCGACGATGGCTACCAACGGCAGTACCTCGACTCGAACACGTGGAGCGTCACGGAAAGTACGCTCACCGCCCGTGACGGCGACTACTTCTTGCATATCGGCTTCCGCCGGCCCAAGAACGACACCGAGCGGAACACCGTCGAGGACGGAACGGTCCTCGGGATTGACCTCGGTATCGAAAATCTCGCCGTCACGAGCACCGCACACTTCGTCAGCGGGCGGGAGTTAACACACAACCTCCGCGAGTTCGAAAAGGTACGCGCCAGCCTCCAACAGACCGGGACGCGAAGCGCCCACCGGACACTCGAACAGTCGAGTGGCCGGGAACTTCGATACATTCGTGACGTGCTCCACCGGGCGTCGAACGCGATCGTGGATGAAGCACTCCGATACGAGTGTGACGTGATAGCGTTCGAGGACTTAACCCATATCCGCGACCGCACGGGAGCGTCGTGGGGTCACAAGTGGGCGTTCCGAACACTGTACGAACAGGTGGAGTATAAGGCCGAAGTGGAAGGTATCTCAGTGAAGCAAGTCGGGTCGGCGTACACATCGAAGCGGTGCGCCGAATGTGGATTCACAGCTGACGAGAATCGCCCGACTCGCAACGACTTCCGATGTGTGAAGTGCGAGTCGGAAGCGAATGCGGACTACAACGCAGCGAAGAACATCGGGATGCGGTATGTCCGTCGGGGCCAACAGTCGTCTCGGCGGGCGGGCAACAGTCAGCTTGCCCTGAAGTCTGGGACTGTGACGCCGAGCGGCGGATTCACCGCCCACCCGGAAGGGTTTGACGCCGAGTCCACGGACAAGCCCCACCCTCAACGCGCCGAAGGCGCGTAGGGTGGGGTAGTTGACTGGCTGGCACTTGAAAGCGGTTCGCTATTCAGTCAGGACGCGTGAGTGTCGTACATGCGAGGAAGACAAACGTCAGTCCGTGCCGAAGACGAATCGAGAACCTGGCTCGATCGAGTACGGCGGCGGTCGGCGGAGGAGCCACCGGATGAATCGAGCGGTCGGTCCGGCTGGCGACGGTGGAACTCCATGCGGCCAGGGCAGGACGAGCGAGGAAGCTGGTTCGGCCGGTCGAGTGCGGATTCGGAGACAGTCGACGACGAGTCGGGCAGCTGGTTGAGTCGGGCGAGGGCGAAGTACGGTCTCGGCACGCTGTTCGTCGCCGCCGGGATCGTCCTCGTTCTCTTCCCGGAACCCATCACCTCGGCGACGGGCATGATAATGGTCGGGGCCGGTGTCCTCCTGTGGCTGGCCGGCCTGGTCCGGTGAGCTGATCGCTAACCCAAGACTCGCGGGGAACGGCCCTCGAGTGACGTCGCGACCGTCAGTTCTTTCGAACGACAGCGGTACCGATCAGATCTTTCGAACGACGGACAGTGTCCGGGCGATGTCGGCCGGAGAGCCTCAGATTCGAGATAGACTGTCCTCCGCGGGCAATTCGAGGCGGCCAAAGCTCGAGACGACTGAAACTCGAAACGGCCGAAAGCTCGAGTCGGCCCGCGCGTAGACAGGAGATGGGGAATCGACTGTCTCACCGTCACACACATCCGACACGGTTTTTGCCGGGGGGCGGGAATCGACGCCCAATGCTCGACCGGACGATCCTGCGCGAGGACCCCGAGGCGGTCCGCACGGCCCTCGAGAACCGGGGGACCGACGTCGACCTCGAGGCGATCCTGGAAGCCGACGAGGAGTGGCGCGACCTGAAAGCCCGCGGCGACGACCTTCGCCACCAGCGAAACGAGGTGAGCTCGAAGATCGGCGAACTGAAACAGGCCGGCGAGGACGAGGCGGCCGAGGAGGCCATCGAGCGCTCGCAGTCGCTCAAAGCCGAGATCGAGGAGGTCGAGAACCGGGCGACCGAACTCGAGACCGACCTCGAGGAGCGTATGCTCGAGTTGCCCCAGATTCCCGACGAGAGCGTTCCAGTCGGCGCGGACGAGGACGAGAATGTCGAGCGCCGCCGGTGGGGCTTCGACGACATGCGCGACCTGCCCGCGGATGTGACGCCCCACTACGACCTGGGCGAGGACCTGGACGTCATCGACGAAGCCCGGGCAGCCAAGACCACCGGCGCCGGCTTTTACTTCCTCAAGGGCGACGGTGCCCGCCTCGAGCACGCGCTGATCCAGTTCATGCTCGAGATCCACCGCGAGCAAGGGTACGTCGACCTCCTGCCGCCGGTCCCGGTCAATAGTGCGTCGATGCGCGGGACGGGCCAGTTCCCAAAGTTCGTCGACGACGCCTACCGACTCGGCGGGAGCAACGAGGACGCGTACGACGACGAGGACCTCTGGCTCTGTCCCACCGCGGAGGTCCCCGTTACCAACATGTACGCCGACGAGATTCTCCTGAAGGACGACCTGCCGCTGAAACACCAGGCGGTCACCCCCAACTTCCGGCGGGAAGCCGGCGAACACGGCACCGAGACCCGCGGCATCGTTCGCGTTCACCAGTTCAACAAGGTCGAGTTGGTCAACTTCGTCGAACCCGAGACGAGTTACGACCGCCTCGAGGACCTCGTAGGCGAGGCCGCGGCCGTGCTCGAGCGACTGGGACTCCCCTACCGCATCCTCGAACTCTGTACCGGCGACCTGACGTTCGCGAGCGCGAAGACCTACGACATCGAGGTCTGGGCGCCCGGCGACGACATGGACGACGGCCCCGAGGAAGGCGGACGCTGGCTCGAGGTCTCGAGCGCGTCGAACTTCGAGGACTTCCAGGCCCGCCGGGCTGGCCTGCGCTACCGGCCCGAGCGTCACGAGTCGGCCGAATATCTCCACACGCTCAACGCTTCGGGGCTGGCGCTGCCCCGGGTCGTGGTGGCGATCCTCGAGTACTACCAGAACGAGGACGGCACCGTCACCGTCCCGGAGGCGCTCCGGCCGTACATGGACGGCCAGGAAGTCATCGAGGGCCACGAGAAAGTGGGCGAGAGCGCGCTGGGTGCGGGCGAGCGGGAGTAGGCGGGTAGTCGTTCGGTTGCGAGAAAGCGGCAATCTCTCTTTCAGCAGGACCGCGAGTCGACGCTCGTCTCGAGCACGTCCAGGTCGTCGTCCAGTCGGACGGTCATCACGTCCTCGCCGGCAGGCATCCGGACCTCGAGTCGGTACGGGTCGCGAGCCACGACGCGGGTGAACTCGTCGCTGACACACCACGGGAGCGTCCAGTAAGGGCGCTCGTCGAGCCTGATCCCGCGTTCGCGGTGGAAGGTCACGACCGCAGAGTGATCGAGTAGGCGGAGGCCGGCGGCCGAACAGAGGGTGTGCCCGCACTGGACGCACTCGTGGTCGACGCGAACGTCGACGCCGAGACAGCACGCGCCCTCCTCGACGACGTGAGTTTCCATCCGACCGCTGCACTCCGGGCAGACGCCGTCGGCGGCCAAACAGTGGAGGTGGCGCACCCGGTTGTCGAACGCCTCGGCGACCTCCTCGTGGGTTCGGTCGGCGAGGCCACCCGGTGGGAACGAGTACTCGCCGTGGCGCTGGCCGCAGTCGGCGCACTCGATGGCCAGTCGCTCGTCCTCGTAGACGCCCTGGAGCGGGCCGCCGCAGGTGACACAACCGCCCTGGACGGGAAACGGCTCGAGGTCGGGGTGTTCGTTGAACGTCCCCGCGATCACGGATCTGACGACCTTCTCGCCGGCGTGTTTGAAGTCGTAGCCTCCTTCTCGCTGGACCACGAACTGACCCGAGAGCTTCTGGAGGTGGTAGTTGAACTGCGCCGAGTCGCGCATGTCGACGGCCCGGCGGAGGTCCGAAAACGCCACCGGGCGCTCGTCGGCGGCCCACAGCGCCTCGAGGATCGAGAGGCGCGTCTCGTTGCCGATGAGGGCGAACGCCTCCGCCGGTCCGAGACAGTCCGTACACTCGAGGATCGTGGAGTCGCTCGAGACGTCGGGTTTGCTCATATCGGATAATCGACCACGAACGACTAAAGCGTTCGCTGAATCTGTTTTTTGTAAGAGATCGGAAAACTCTCGCCGCCGTGCCCGTCCTCCCGCTATGCCCATCGCGTCTGTCGCGCCCGCCACTCTCGCCCCCACCCGTCGCTCCCGATTGCGCCTCCCTCGAGCAGTCGACCCGAACGCAAATCACTCGAGCGGTGTCGAAATCCCGCCCGCGCAATAGCCATCGCTCGAGGGGACGAGGCTGGCAGGGACTGGCGCACGCACCTGCAGAACAGTAGGTTTATCAATCGCAGGGCGGAAGCCCTAGTAGAATTACTTACCGTCTTATGGCAGGAAATGGACAACCGGAGGTGAACATCGGACTCGTCGGCCACGTTGACCACGGCAAGACGACGCTGGTGCAGGCCCTGAGCGGCTCGTGGACCGACCAGCACTCAGAGGAGATGAAACGCGGCATCTCCATCAGGCTGGGCTACGCGGACGCGACGTTCCGTCGCTGTCCCGGGGTCGACGAACCCGAGTGTTTCACCGTCGAAGAGGAGTGTCCGGACGGCTCGGAGAGCGAGCCCGTCCGGACCGTGTCGTTCGTCGACGCCCCGGGGCACGAGACCCTGATGGCGACGATGCTGTCGGGAGCCTCGCTGATGGACGGTGCCGTGCTCGTCGTCTCGGCTTCCGAGCCCGTGCCACAGCCCCAGACCGAGGAGCACCTGATGGCGCTGGACATCATCGGCATCGAGAATATCGTCATCGCCCAGAACAAGGTCGACCTGGTCGACGCCGAAACCGCCCGCGACAACTACCAGCAGATCAAGGATTTCGTCGCGGGAACGGTCGCAGAGGACGCACCCATCGTCCCCATCTCCGCTGGCCAGGAGGTCAACATCGACTACCTCATCGGCGCCATCGAGGAGGAGATTCCGACGCCCGAGCGCGACCCCGACGTCGACCCCCGGATGCACGTCGCCCGGAGCTTCGACATCAACAAACCCGGGACGACCTACGAGAACATCACCGGCGGCGTCCTCGGCGGCAGCCTCGTCGCTGGACAGCTCGACGTCGGCGACGAACTCGAGGTCCGTCCTGGCCGACAGGTCGAAGAGGGCGGCCAGTCCGAGTACGTCCCGATCGAAACGACGGTCCGCTCGCTACAGGCGGCGGGCCAGTCGGTCGACACGGCCACACCGGGCGGCCTACTCGGCGTCGGCACCGGACTGGATCCGTCGCTGACGAAGGGCGACGCCCTCGCGGGCCGCATCGCCGGTCCGCCGGGGTCGCTCCCGCCGACCTGGGAGCAGTTCACCATGAGCGTCGACCTGCTCGAGCGCGTCGTGGGCGCCGAGGGAAGCGAGACTATCGACCCAATCAGCACGGGCGAACCGCTGATGATGACCGTCGGCACCTCGACGACCGTCGGCGCCGTCACCAGCGCTCGCGAGGGCGAGTGCGAGGTCAACCTCCAGCGGCCCGTCTGTGCCGAACCCGGTGCCAAGATCGCCATCAATCGCCGAATTGGCGCTCGCTGGCGCCTGATCGGCCTCGGCACGCTCCAGGAATAGTCCGGAGAGATGACCACGACGGTAGTCCTCGACACGAGCGCGCTCATGATGCCGGTCGAACTCGACGTGCGACTGTTCGACGAACTCGACCGGGTCGTCGGATCGTACGAACCGACGACGCCCCAGCCGGTCCTCGAGGAACTCCGGCGGCTGTCCGAGCGAGGCGGTGAGGAGGGCACCGCGGCGACGGTCGGCCACGACCTCGCGACCGAGCGCTGTCTCGTGGTCGACACCGAGGAATCGTACGCCGACGACGCATTGGTCGAACTCGCCCGCGAGGGCGTCGCCGACTACGTCGTCACGAACGACCTCGCGCTTCGCGACCGGGTCCTCGAGGCAGGGATACCGGTAATTGCATTACGCGGGAGAAACAAGTTAGCAACCACTCAACCATAGATGTACAAACGGGTCAAACTAAAGGATACAGTAGAAGTGCCCCCGGAAGCCCTCGGCGACGTCTCGCCGGGGCTCGTGAAGCAACTGCTCCAGGACAAACTCGAGGGACGCATGGACGAGGAAGTCGGCAGCGTCGTCTCCATCACCGAGGTCCACGACATCGGCGAGGGGACGGTCCTGCCCAACCGACCCGGCGTCTACTACGAGGCGGAGTTCGACGCGGTCACCTTCGACCCGCAGATGCAGGAGGTCGTCGACGGGACCATCGTCGAGGTCGTCGAGTTCGGCGCCTTCGTCGGCATCGGCCCCGTGGACGGACTGCTCCACGTCTCCCAGATCTCCGACGAGTACCTCGCGTTCGATCGGGAGAACCAGCGCCTCGCCTCGAGCGAGTCCGACCGGGCCATCGGCGTCGACGACGCCGTCCGGGCGCGCATCGTGACGAAGAGCATCGACGAACGCAACCCGCGCGACTCGAAGATCGGTCTCACGGCCAAACAGCCCGGCCTGGGCAAACACGGCTGGCTGACCGAGGAGTTCGAGCAGCGCGAAGAAGTCACGGCGGGTGAATAATCGTGGCGTCGAACCGCCTCGTCTGTCGCGAGTGCCACCTCGTCAATCCGGCTGACGCCACCACCTGCAAGTCCTGTGCCTCCTCCTCGCTCACCGAGGACTGGGCCGGCTACGTCGTCATCGCCCACCCCGAACAGAGCGAGATTGCGACGGAGATGCAGGTCACCGAACCGGGCTCGTACGCCCTCAAGGTTCGATAGTCGATTTCGTGAGTGTGAACGTGATCGTGAGCGGGCCAGGAGCGTGACTCGACAACCGTGACTCGAGACGACGCGAACGTGGACGGAGACGTCGATTCCGACGACGATGGCGATGGCAATGACAACCAGCCCCTGCTCTCGCTTCCCAACTCGCTTCGCCACGAACTCAAAGACCCGATGGGGCCGGTCGAAACCGATCCCGGAATCTTGCTCGAGGCCGTCGACGGACCATTGATCGCCGTCGGCGACGTCGTGACCTACCACCTCCTAGAGGCTGGACGCGCGCCGGACGTCGCCCTGATCGACGGCTACACCAAGCGGGAGACCGTCGACGCGGAGGTCGAACGCGTCGTCAACGACGAACGCCCCGAGGGCGACCACACCACCCTCGAGGTCGCGAACCCGCCCGCCGTGCTGACCCGACCCCTGCTCGAGGCGTTAGTCGAGGGCCTCGAGCGACCGGAATCGGTGACCATCGTGGTCGACGGCGAGGAGGATCTGGCCGTCCTCCCGGCCCTGCTTGCGGCGCCCGAGGGCGCGAGCATCGTCTACGGCCAGCCCGACGTGGGGATGGTTCACGTCACCGTCGACGCGGAGACGCGAGCGAGCGCGCGAGGCCTGCTCGAGCGATTCGACGGCGACGTCGACCGAGCACTGGCGTTGCTCGAAGGATAGTCGGGGTTCCGTTGGATCGCCGACTCAGGAGTCGACGAACGGATTGTTTCCGTCGACCATATTCGTCTTGTACACGCCTCGAGTCGTCGCGAGCGTTCGATCGTCCGCATCGACGATTTCGGCCTCGACGACGCCAGTTTCGGCACCGTATCGTACCACTTCGGCAGAGCCGTAGATGTCCCCGGTCGCCGGTCGAAGGTAGTCGATTCGCACGTCCAGCGTCGGACCGGGGGCGCCTTCCACCGACGCGAGGGCGGCCGCCGACAGGGAATCAGCCAGTCCAAAGGGGACGGCTCCGTGGGCGAGCAGCGTCGACTCCGAGAGCGAGTGGTGAGCCTCGAGTTCGATCTTCCCTTCCACGTACCCCTCCTCGACGCGGGTGACCTCGAGCCCGAGGTGCTCGCCGAACGGGTACGTTTCGTTGAATCGTTCGTGAACGTCCATGTACCCGATAGCTCGCGGGAGGAGGATATCACTGTTTCTACGCCGCGGATGGCAGGGTTCCCGGAACCCGTGCTACCGCGCTTCGTGAAGCTATTTACCGTCGGCTGAGTACGTCCCGGGTATGTACGACTTCGCCATCGTCGGCGTCGGCCCGGCGGGCGCGCGCTTTGCCCGGCGCGCCGCCGAATCGGGATACGACGTCGTCGCCTTCGAGCAGGGTCGGATCGGCGAGCCACTCGCGTGTTCCGGACACGTCAGCACCGACGTCTGGTCGTTCACCGGCGACGACGCACGCGAGGAACTCCTCCAGAACGAGGTGTACGGCGCCCGATTTCACGTCGGGGGCCCCCACGAAGTCGACGGTGCCGGACGCGACAGCTACCAGTTCTACAAGCGCGAGGTCGTCTCGAACGTGATCGATCGGGTCGGCCTCGACCGCCACCTCGCCAACCTCGCTCGCAAGGCCGGGGCCGACGTTCGAGACGGGCACACCGTGACGGCCGTCGACGAGCGCGAGGAGTCAGTCGAGGTGACGGTCAAAGGCCCCGACGGCACCGACACCGTCGAGGCGAAGATGGTCGCCGGCTGTGACGGTCCTCGCTCGCGAGTCCGAGAGGCGCTCTCGCTTCCCGAACCCGACGAGTTGCTCCACGGCGTGCTCGCCTTCTCCGCGGAGGACGACCCCGGCGACTTCGTCGACGTCCACCTTACGGCGCCGAAATTCTTCGCCTGGCGCATTCCGCGCGCCGACGCCGGCGTCGAGTACGGCCTGGCCGCGCCACCGGGTGCCCACGTCAACCGCCACTTCGAGGACCTGATCGACGGCTTTGACGTCGAGGTCTCACACCGGTGCTCGGGGTTAATTCCCATCGGTCCGCCGGATCGAGTCACGAGTCGTCGCGGCTTTCTCGTCGGCGACGCGGCGGCCCAGACCAAGCCCTTTACCGGCGGCGGCATCCTCTATGGAATGACCTGCGCAGATCACGCTGCCGACCGGATCGATCCCGACCGCCCGGCGAGCCTCGCCGCCTACGAACACGCCTGGCGGGACGACCTCGAGCGAGAGATCGGACTCGGCCACTGGCTCCGGCGGGCGTACTCGCTCCCCGAACCAGTTCAGCGCCTCGGCCTGGCGGCGACGGCCGGCGAGATCGGCGTCCACATGGACCGACCGACGTCGGTCGCCAGCCTCGAGCACCTGAAGGCGATGCTCTCCGGGAGTCGGTAACGCACGTCGACCGTCGGCGACAGGCAAAGAGGAGGGCGCGGATGAAAACGAGGGGTTACTCGACGACGACGGCGCCTTTCATGCCCATGCTGACGTGGGGCGAGCAGTGGTAGGTGAAGGTACCGGTCTCCTCGAAGGTGTGTTCGAAGGTTTCCCCCTCGTCGCTCAGCATCTCGCTCTCGAAGCTTCCGTCCTCGGCGATGACGTCGTGTGGGCTGCCGGCGCCGGTCCACTCCCAGACGACGGTCGTGCCCGAGTCGACGACGATGGCCGCAGGCCCGTACGCGAAGCCGTCCGAGCCAGCACCGACGTCGACGGTGACCTCGGACTCGCCGGTGTGGTCCTCGACGCCGTCGTAGTTGTTGGCGTCGTCGAGGTAGCCGTCGAAGTCGTAGTCGGCACTACTGTTTCCGTTGCCATTGCCGTTGCCGTTGCCATTTCCGTTCCCGCTGTTGTCGCTACTGGGCTCGTCTTCCTCGACGCAACCGGCCACGAGAGCCAGCGCCAGTGTTCCGCCCGATACCTGCAAGAACGTCCGTCGACTGCTAGTGTGTGAAGTCATTGTTCGTCGCTATCAGAGCGTATGTCCGGGTAATGGGTCAGTTGCTCGGTCATTACCAGTCGGCGGGAATATCGTCGAACATGTTCGTGTTATATACTTGTAGCCTTCCATCGACGGCTGATGGGCCAGCAACCGAACGAGCGGTGGACCGCACCGATCGAGAGTAAAGGGTTTTCACCCTCGAGCGGCTATCTCGAGTAATGCTTCGGTGGATCCTCGCGCTGTTGCTCATTCCGTTTCTCGACGCCGTGTTGCTCGCCGTCGTCGTGAGCCAGACGACGTACATCGGCTGGATCGGGATGGTCGCCCTCGTCGTCCTCACCGGCCTGGTCGGCATGTTGCTCGTGCGCGCCGAAGGCCGCAGAACCCTTCGGAAGACCCAGCGGTCGCTCGCGGAGGGCAAGCCGCCGACCAACCAGCTCCTCGACGGCGCCCTGCTGATCGCCGCCGGCGCGTTCTTGCTCACCCCTGGGCTGGTGACCGACCTCATCGGCTTCCTGTTCGTGATTCCGCTCACGCGGGTGCCGATTCGCGCCGCGCTCAAGCGGTTCGTCATCGTCCCCTACCTCGACACGAAAAGCGACGGATTCGCCAGCGGCGTCGCCTGGACGGGCGGGTTCCCCGGAGAGGGGGCGACTGGCATCTCGTGGTCCAGTGGCTCTGGGGCGGACACGGGAGTTGGGACCGGAACCGAAACTCGAAGCGACGACGCCACGACAGTCGACCTCGACGAGGACGACTACTCGGTCGATACTGGCTCGAGCGGTCGCCACGTAGGGTTCGACGACGAGGGAGATGGCCGGGGTGATCACGACGACCCCTCCGCTCGCTAGCGGTTCTCACGGCCCCCAGAGAAAGAAACGTTTAAACGTCCCTCCGCGCAATTCACAGATGCGACGCGGGCCAATAGCTCAATCAGGTTGAGCGCCACTCTGATAAGGTGGAGGCTCTCGGTTCAAATCCGAGTTGGCCCATGTTCTCTCCGCGAGCAATTTCGTGAGCCGAGAGTACGGGCTGCCGTGGGGAGTTTTTCTTGGGCATCAGCGACCAGGTGATAGCCCAGCGAGTGGTTTCCGTCGTTCGCAACTGGGCATTACTCGAGGAGAAGTTTCAGAGTTCGTGGCGGAGGTCGAAGAATTTCACCCACCTTTTTTCGGTCCCACCGTGCGAGCTGAAGCGGTCGCAGTCGACTACTCGAGGCGCTGGTGTAACGGAACGCACGGTTACCGGCTCGAGCCGTCGGGGAACGATGGACCCCGTTTTTATCGCACAGCGGTCTGGATAGGGAGATGATTCCGAACCTCCACGCCTGGTGCACGGCATCACATGAAAGCCCCACAAATCTCGCTTCACCGTCTAACGAGGCAGCGTTCGATTCACGGCACGGGGGTCGCTTCGAGCGATGAAGCGACTCCTGACGGCGCTTCTCGTCGGCACGGTCGTGGCCGGACTGATCGTCGGCGCTTCCGGATTGACGCTCGGGGGCGCTCCGTTCGCCGGTCCGGGAGACGGCGAGACGCGACCCGAATCCTCCGCTGGTGGCGAAGTTATCGGCGGGGTAAGCAACGTCTCGGAGAACGGTGTCGAGCTCGTCGAGTTCGACGAGACGCACTCGAGCGCACGACAGAACGGGGTAATTGCCCAGTCGAAGCGAGAGGCGGCCGAAGAGGGTGCCGACCGAGGGATCGAACTCGCCCAGGCACAGGGCGTAAACGTCACCCAGGAGCAGCGAGAGGCCGCGACGTCCGCCGCCGTCGATGCCGTCGAACAACATCAGGAGGCGACCGTCGAACAGATTCAGCGCGCCGCAACGGGGGCGGTTCACGGCGCGTTGCTTCAGCACCAGGCGGTCAACGTTACGCAGTTACAGTCGGCCGTGACCGGCAGCGCGGACGGTGCACTGAGCCAGCACCAGTCGGCCAACGTCACGCAGATGCAGAACGCGGCGTGGGGTGGCGCCCACGGTGCGCTCGACCAGCACCAGGTGGTGACGGTCGAGCAGATCCAATACGCGGCCCGCGGCGCCGCTGCAGGCGCCGCCCGTGAGGCCGGCGAGAAGGGAGTCGGTCACGTCGGCGTGATCCAGGAGGCGGCCCAGGGTGCGGCCCACGGGGCGCTCGAGGCCGTGAAGAAGCAGAAGCACCCCTCTCGACAGCACGTCGTCCAGCGCCAGGAGATAACCGTCGAGCAAATTCAACACGCGGCAGCAGGGGCGGCAGCGGGGGTCGTCGACGGGCACCAGGAACAGCGCGTCCGGGTCGAGCAGCGACAGCACGTGACGATCAAACAGGCCCAGACGGCTGCGATGGGCGCCGCGAAGGGGGCGCTCGTCCAGAAGCAACGGGTCACCGTCGAGCAGACGCAGGTCGCCGCACGTGGTGCCGCGAAGGGCGTGCTATCGGTTACGCAAATCCAGAGGGTAGAGATCACGCAGATCCAGGCGGCGGCGACTGGCGCCGCGACGGGCGCAATCTACCAGAGTCAGGAGGCGACGATCGAACAGATCCAGGCAGCGGCGATCGGCGCGGCGAAGGGAACGATCGTCCAGAAACAGGAGATACACGTGACGCAGGTCCAGTACGCCGCTCGCGGCGCCGCGATGGGTGCCGTCGAATCCGCGATCCAGTACCAGGCCGTCACCGTTACGCAGATCCAGGCCGCGTCGATGGGCGCCGGAAAGGGCGCCGTCGAACAGACGCAGACGGTGCGCGTACAGCAGGTACAGACCATCGCCCGCGGCGCGGCGAAGGGCGTCCTGTCGGTCGCCCAGGAACAGCGCGTGACGATCCTCCAGATACAGAAGGTGGCCGAAGTAACGTGCCAGTCGGTCTCGGAGGCGGTTCAGGACCAGCGAGTCACCGTCGAGCAAGTTCAGCGGATCAGCGAACGCACCGCTGCGGACACGACCCAGCAGACGGTCGATGATGATCTCGGCCGCGAGGTCGACATCCGCGAGCGCGCGAAGGCGAGTGCAGTCGATAGAACCGCCGAGGAAGAGCCTGCGGAGGGGGAGGCGACGGTGAGCACCGTCGGTCAGACGATCGACGGAGAGACGGTCACAGTCGACGACGTGACGCTCTCGGAGGGCGGGTTCGTCGCCGTCCACGACGGGAGGTGGCTAGAAGGCGAACGCACCGACAGCGTGATCGGCGTCTCCGAGTACCTCGAGCCCGGCGAACACGAATCGGTGACCGTTACCCTGTTCGAGGACGTTCCAGGGGCCGAGTACGAAGTCGACGCGCTCGAGGCCGGCGAGCACTCGCTCTTCGTCGTCCCGTATCGCGACGGCGACGACGACCAGGAATTCGATCGCATCGACACCGACGGCGGGGCAGATCCGCCGTACGTCCGGCAGGGCGGCGAACTGGTGATGGCATCGCTCGAGGCGACGGTCGCCGAGGAACGGTCCGCCGACCTCGAGGTCGCCGATCAGACCGGAAACGGAGAAACGGTGACCGTCGAACGCGCGACGGCGAACGTCGAATTCTACGTCGAAGCGAGTGACGGCGATCGGGTCGTCCAGAGCGAAGGATTCGGGGCGAACGAGACCGCTGGCAATCTGACGCTCGACCTGGACCCGCCGCTCGAGGAGGCTACCGACCTCGAGGTGACGATCCGTGCCGTCGAGGACGGTGAGGGACTCGAGTCGGCGGAGGTCGCGTACGACGTCGACGCTGCCGGTGCCGACGAACCAGCGGACGAACCGGCGGAGGCGACGGCGAACCTGAACGTTTCGGACCAGACCGGCGACGGCGAGACGCTGTCCGTCGACCGGGCGAGCGCGGACGAGGAGTTCGCGGTCGAAGTGCGCTACGATGGCGAGGTGGTGAGAACCGACGCTATCGACGCCGACGAGGTGGTCGAGAACCTGACCCTCGAACTCGATCCGCCCATCGAGGCGGATGCAGAGGTTGAGATTGCCGTCGTCGCGATCGAAGACGACGAGGACCTGGTCGTCGAAGCGATCGAGTACGCTGTCGATGCGGAACCGGTCGAGCCGACAGCCGATCTCGAGGTGACGGACCAGACCGGCGACGGGAGGACCCTCACCGTCGAAAACGCCACCGCGACTGTCGACTTCGTCGTCGAGGCTCGTTACGACGATGAGGCGGTGCAAAGCGAATCGTTCGACGCGGACGAGGTCGTCGAGAACCTGACGCTCGAACTTGATCCACCCCTCGAGGAGACCAGCGACGTCGAAATCGCCGTCAGGGCCAACGACGACGATTCGGAACTGGCGGTTCAGACGATCGAGTACGCCGTCGAGGCTCCGGTGATGTTCCTCAATTGTACCGCGCTCGAGGTCCGGGACGCGGCCGAAATCGATCGCCTCTCGCTAAGCGTCTCGTACCTGGAGGGCCCTCTGGCGGGTAACGAGACGGAACTCGAGGAGGAAGTGCTCGCGGAAACGGTCGACGGCCCGATCGAAGACGGGACCGTCCTCTCGACGGCTGATCTGTACCCCTTCATCGAGTTCACCCACTACGTCGAGTTCGCGTCCCTCTCCGAAGCCGACGACGAGAACGTGGTCGAGAATCCGCATCCGGCAACCGTCGAGGACTGTCAGGAACTCGGCTTCGGCGAGCGCCCGACCGCCGACGTCGCGTTCGGCGACCAGGAGACCGACGGGACGAGCGCGACCGTCGACGCCGTTTCCCTCTCGGAAGGCGGCTTCGTCGCCCTCTACGAGGCGGAAGCGCCGGTCGAGAACGAGACCGTCCTCGGCGTCTCCGAGTACCTCGAACCCGGCGAGCACGAGAACGTCACCGTCGACCTCGCGGAATCGATCGACGAGGACCGAACGCTCGTCGCGATCGTCCACCGCGATCTGACCGGCGACGGCCAGTTTACGTTCGAGAGCGTCGACGAAATCGGCGTCCACGACGGCCCGTACCTCGACGCGGACGGCGACCCCGTCGCCGACGAGGCCGAACTCCTCCTCTCGGCCGAGTTCGCCGTCTCTATCGTCGACGCGCCTGAAACCGTCGAGTCCGACCAGCCGATCGAACTATCCATCGAGGTGGAGAACCGCGGCGCCGGTCCCGGCGAGGCGCCCGTGGTGATCGACGTCGGTGCGCAGGAGGCGGTCGTCGGAGAGTTCGTCACGCTTTCACCCGGCGAGACGACGACGCTCACGGTGGCCGTCGACCCGCCGACGGACGCCGTCGGCGAACTCGAGGTGACAGTTCGCGTCGACGACCCAGACGTGGCCACGCCCGAGGAGGGAAGCGATTCGGTGACCGTCACCGTCGAGGAGGCCGGCGAACCGGCGTTCGAGGTGACGGCCCTCGACGCACCCGAAACCGTCGAGGCGGGCGAGTTCATCGAGGTCGCCGCGGAGGTGACGAATGTCGGTGAGGCTCCCGGTGAAGCCGAAGTAGTGTTCGACATCGACGGCTTCGACGCCGCTACCGATTTAGTCTCGCTCTCTCCCGACGAAACGGCGACGCTCGTCGTCACCGTCGAGACCGGCCCGGGTGACGTCCGCGACCTCGAGATCGGAGTTCGCACGGCCAACGACCGGACGTCGACGACCGTCGAGGTGATCGGGTCTTCGGATGGAGGCGACCAGCAGGACGCTCGAGCGGGACCGACGGCTGGGACGGACCCGGCAGTCTCGGCGTCCGCGTACGTACCGAGCTATTTGATCTCGGTCGATCGGGTAGACTCGTAGCCGCCCGAAACCACCGGTCGTAGCGCTCGAAGGGCGTCAAAACTCGATCCCCCTCGTGATTTCACCGGATTGTGCAAAAACAGCGACCGTCGCGTCCGCTTACAGAGGGTCGAGGAGAAAGCCCACAACTTCAGTCGTGAGATGAATACGACAACTCGTGAACACTCCACATTCGATAGCAAGCCCGAGTCTCCAACGCGAATACATAGGTTTACAATCACTTGCCTCGTAGCGAATGACGATGAAGCGAGCCAACCAGTTCAGCGTTCGCCCAAACTCTACGCGAGAGCGTGAGGCGTTCGTTCGCTGGTTGGACGCTTCAGCCAGTCTCTGGAACGAGACTAACTACGCTCGCCGCCAGGCCTTCCTCTCAGACGGTGAGAGCATCTGGGACGCCGATACCGGCACACTCGAAGGTAAATACAAAGGCGTCCTCAGCAGTTCGGTCGCTCAACAAATCATTCGGAGGAACTCCGAATCGTGGCGATCCTTCTTCTCACTCAATGAGAAGTACCACGCGGGTAAACTCAGCGAGAAACCGTCGCCACCGGGGTACTGGGGAAACGAGGAAGACGGGCGTGTACTTCGCACCTACGTCCGCAACGACCAGTACACCCTCGAGTTCGGAGAACGATCACGCCTCGAAGTGCCGATTGGCTCCGACCTCAAGGACAAACTGGGATTGAACCGAAATCAACGCCTTCGCCTCGAGATTTCAGGCAATTCGAAGTGGAGCGGCGAGCCGGGTCGGTTAGAGATCGTGTACGACGAACTCGCAGACACGTTCAGGGCTTTCCAACCAGTCACCATCGACACTTCTCGACTGGATTCACCACTGGCTTCGGAAGAAGCCGCTCTGGACGTTGGCGCGAACACCCTCGTCGCCTGCACAACCACAACTGGCTCACAATACCTGTTCAGCGGCCGCGATGAGTTCGAGCGATTCCGCGAGACCACTGAGCGAATCGCAGACCTGCAAGCACTCCTCGAAGACCAGCGCACGTCGAGCAAGCGCATCGACCGCCTGTATTGCAAGCGTACGAACCGACGCAACCACGCGCAAGATGCACTCGTCCGAGACCTCGTGGAGCGTCTATACTCCGAAGGTGTATCCACGCTGTACGTTGGCGACCTCACGGGCATCCTTTCCAGGCACTGGTCGGCATGGGTGAACGAGAAGATACACACCTTCTGGGCGTACCGGCGGTTCATCAACCGTCTCGAATGCGTCTGTGAAGAGTATGGAATCGCGGTCGACGAGAGGTCCGAGGCGTGGACGAGTCAAGAGTGCCCCCAGTGTGGCGAGCGTGACGAGACCGTTCGTCACGAGGATACGCTGACGTGTCCGTGTGGGTTCGAGGGGCACGCTGATCTCGTTGCATCGGAGTCGTTCCTGAGACGGCAGAACAACACAGCCGGGTCGATGGCACGGCCCGTGTACCTCAAGTGGAACAAACACAGTTGGCGGGAACACCATAGCCCGCCCTCCCTCGCGGAGACAACGGCCAACGAGGCGTACACAAACCAGAGTACCGCGTCGAGCGGGAATCTCGCTCTCGGGGACTCAGACGACTGAGACTCCCACGAGAGGAATTCCACGACCTTCAGTCGTGGGTGGATGTCAAGGCGCGCCCGTGACGACCATCAGCGAGTCGTCCGCCGTAAACCGTAGTTCGCGCGTCGTCTCCGGGTCGACCCGCACGGCGTCACCGGGCGCGAGGTCGACCTGGTCGCCGTCAAGCTGGATGGTCGCCTCGCCCTCGAGCAACAGGTACACTCCCTCCTGGCCATCGTCTTCGTGGTCGTGTTCTAGTCCGTCCCAGCCCTCGTCGGCTTCGATGACGGTTAGCCCGTGGGTCTCGCAGTCGAGGGCGTCCCGAAGGAAGGACATACCCGGCGCGCGCGGTTCGACATCCTCGTACGAGGTTGCGTCGTACCCCGTGACATCCTCCTCGCCGTTGACGGCGAGGCTTCCCACGCATGGGGAATACCAATTAGTCGTCGTCTCCAGAACCTTCGGTTCTGGCGGGCTGCACGAGACTCTTAGTCTCGTGAACGCTGGCAGAGGGTTTCGACTCTTCGCAGGCCGTGAGCGTCATCTGTGCTGGTACGCTCTGCTCACGGTGAGTCGTGGCGGTGTCACAACCGCGCCCATCCCGAGGCGAGTCATCGCGCTCCGCCTTGTCAAGCGGGACGCTCTCTCCCCACGGGTCAATCCGTCGTGCAATATTCGCGGAAGCGTTTATGTCGGCCTGAAACGTCGAAACGTGACAGTCGTTGTTCGGACACCGGAACTCAGCCTGGGAGTTCCGCCGCCCGATACGGTGGCACGAGTGGCACGTCTGCGACGTGTACGCCGGGTTCACGTACTCGACCGGGATGCCTGCTTCCGTCGCCTTGTCCTCGATGCGACCTTGGAGTCGGGCGAACGCCCACGAGTGAAGCCGACGGTTCATGTACTTCCCGTAGTCGAGACGCTCACGGATGTACGTCAAGTCCTCCATCACCAACACCGGGTTCTCGAACTGTTTGGCGTACTCAACGGCCTGCCGAGACGCCTTCTCCACGAAGTCGGTGAGTGCGTTCTGGTAGTGCGAGAAGTGGTCTTCAATCCGCCACTCGGATACGTCACGCTCTTGGAGTCGTTTCAGGGTCGTGTGCATCTCTTTACGGAGATGCTTCGCTCTGCTTCCGCTACACACGAACGGGTCAGTCGGAGAACCGTCCTTGAGGGCACAGCCCGTGATGAGGGCAGTCTCTCCGATGTCTAAGCCGATGTGCGTGGTGTCACCGTCCGTTGCTGGTTCTTCGACCAGGTACTCGACGGTGACATGCAGTACCCAGTTCTTCCGGTGCTTCTGAAGCCGTATCTCGCCCGCCTTCGCGTCCTCTGATACGAGGGCGTGCCAGAGGTCTTCCTGTTCAGGGTTGATGCGGAGCGGAATCCAAAAGTTCGTTCCCCGACCGGGACGGGGAATCCACCACGTGAACTCGTAGTGACGTTCTTCGGAGTGGTCGAACGTCGCAGCTTGATTCGTGAGGCGTATCGGGTGTTCGTCGTCCAATTCTTTCGCGTTGTACGTCTTGTGGAGTTTCGGGACGTAGTTGCAGAGGGCGGCTTTGGCCTGATACGGCAGGTCGTAGGGCGTCACGATGTCACTCACTGCCGACATAGTACTCGCCCCAGCGTCGAACGCTTCTTGCAGACCGTCACGGTAGGTTTCGAGCAGGTCGTTGAGTTTCGACTGCTCGTGCGCGGTCGGTGGGGCAAACGTCGCTTGAAGCGTCTTAGTTATCGTCGTCACTGGCGTCTAATCCTTTCTCGATTAGTTCGGCGTAGGCGCGAGGATGTCGGATGCCATTGTCGCGGGCGTACTCTTTCACCCGCTCGTGGAGGTCGCTCCCTCGCTCCATATCGATTTCAGTTCGCACAACTCTTTGAACGTTTTCTTGGTGCTAATAACTTCTGTTTGGCATTCAGACTGCTGTAGACGGTGGGTTGCGTAGTCAAGTGACGCGATTCACGCCCGCCGTGAACGGCGGGATTCTCTCGCTGTTCAAAGATAGGAGATTTCTCGCACTCGTCGCCTATGAAACCACGCGAAGCGGAAATTGACTGTGAACGTGCTTCGATCCGTTGTGGCCGAGAGACACAAACCTACTACGGCCCGAAACGCGGACATCGGTCGGAGGCCCCGATGAACGCGATTCACGTGAGGACGAATCGCCACGGTTTTGTGATGTGGACCCAATATCATGTTAATGAGTACGATCCGTCCGGACGAACTGGACGACCGACTCGAGTCGGGGGAGGGGCCGTTTTTACTCGACATCCGTCCGAGGCCGGACTTCGAGTCACAGGCGATCGAGCACAGCCACAACGTGCCGGTCTACGACGAGTTACGCCGAGGTGACGAGTCCGCACTCCAGGATCGGCTCGAGGAGATCCCGTCCGACGGGGAAGTGGTCGTCGTGTGCAAGATGGGCGTCGTCGCCAAGCGCGCGACCGACGTACTCACCGAGGAAGGATACGACGCGGCGACGCTCGCAGGCGGTATGAGTGGGTGGAACGGCTACCAGAAGGGGTCGCTAGGGTACAAACTTCGGTCGTTGCTCTGGAAACTCCGGTAGGAACTGACGATTCTCGAGGGCTGTACGGTTTGACGTGAAGGCTGTAACAGTCGGGCGTGAAGGCTGTACAGTAAGACTCGAGGGCTACACGGTCGGATGCCGCGCCTCGCTAGTCGCGCCGACGATCGTTATTCTGGGGACGGAGCGACGAACTGCCCGTCGTCGAACTCGAGCGCTGTCGGTTCCGAGACGACGCGAAGGTCCTCGCGTTCCCGCGCGGCTTCCACGAGCGGACTCGAGGCGTAACACCGCTTCAGACGCATCGTGTCCGTCACTCTGAGGACGCGAGCGTCTTCACCTGAAACGGGGCCGATGGTACCGAGGGCGGCGAGGAGTCCCGCGCGGTCGGTCTCGACCACTGGCGGGAGGCGGACCCCGCGCA
Organism: Natronosalvus rutilus; assembly: GCF_024204665.1. NCBI lineage: Archaea > Methanobacteriati > Methanobacteriota > Halobacteria > Halobacteriales > Natrialbaceae > Natronosalvus > Natronosalvus rutilus. Next base: position 48,216 of record NZ_CP100355.1, read on the forward strand.
CCGTGCTCGCGGTGATGGCGTTGATGAGGGATTTCGACCAGTCGAGTTCGGCGAGCACGTCGCGATGGGCGACATCCGCCTGGCCCATCCCCATCGCGTTCCCCTTCGTCTTCGCGGTGAGGCCGCGAGCGAAGACGCGCTTGATCTCGGGCGAGTCCGGTTCAGGTTCGTTGATCGTGAAGTGGCGCCGACCCGTGACGTTTGGGTCCATCCCCTGCCCGCTGACGTCCTTGCCGATCCGATCGACGACGAGAACGTCCAGGTCGTCGAACGGCAGCGTCGGCATGCGCTCGCGAGCGAGGTCGAGGAGGTCGGCCTCTCGAGTCAGAAACCCCTCCGGTGGGACGCCCTCGACGAGGCTGGTGTCGTCGTGCTGGTCCTCGACGATTGCAACGCCGCCAGCGACCGGCAACGTCCGGAGCAACTGGTCGGCGATCTCGGGAATCATGTTGCTGAGGCTCCACTCGACCGCCCAGTCGTGGGCGAGTTTCGCGCCGCGCTGTTTCCCCATCCCGATGACGAGCATCTTCGAGAGGCCGCTCTCGACGTCGCCGCTGAAGCCGGTGTGGGGCTTGATCCGGTTTATCGGCACGATGGCGTCCGCCTCGACCGCGTACGCGTCGGCGTACACTGGCACTCCGCGATCCGGCGTCTCGCCGACCTGCACGACGTCCATGGTCGCCCGGATCGCACAGCCGATCGACGCTTCGGTGACACCGAGAGTCTCGAGTTTATCGCGCTGGCCGGAAGCGGTCGCCCCGCCGTGGCTCCCCATCGCGGGAACGACGAAGGGCTCGTACCCACGGTCACTGAGTGCGCCGACGACGCCGCGAACGATCTCGGGGAGGTTGTCGATGCCGCGGCTGCCGACGCCGACGGCTACCTCGCCGCCCGCGGGGACGTCCGCGAACTCGAGGGCGGCCACCGCCTCGGCTGCCTCGGCCGCGACGTCTCCGGGCGGGATGGGGTCGGTCTCCCACCGCTGTTCGATGACGCCCATCCGCGGAAGCACGACGTCTCCGCAGGCGTCCCGGACGGTCGACTCGCCGATCGCGAGTTCGTCGATCATGGGCGCGTAGACGGTGGTGACCGTCAAAAGCGTGTGGGCGAGGTGATCGCCGCTTCCTCAGGGCTTTTTTCTCCTGACCGCGAACGACCGGTGCATGACTGACTCGTTCGACGACGTCGACCTCGAGTTCGTTTCGCTCGGTCGAACCGGCATCCAGACCAGCGAACTCCAGTTCGGGACCTGGCGCTTCGGCCGTACGACGGAGGAGGGGAACCTCGAGATTACCGAAGAACGCGCCCACGAATTGCTCGACGCCTACGCCGAGGCCGGCGGTCGGTACATCGACACGGCCGACGTCTACGGCGGCGGCGACAGCGAGCGCTGGATCGGCGACTGGCTCGCCGACCGCGACCGCGAGCGCTACACTATCGCCTCGAAGATTTACTGGCAAATCCGCGACGGCGACCCGAACAGCAAGGGGACGAACCGGAAGACCGTCCGGAATCGCATCGACGCTCTCCTGGATCGCCTCGACACCGACTACGTCGACGTCCTCTACATCCACCGCTGGGACGACGCGACCTCGACCCGCGAGCTGATGAAGACGCTGAACGGCCTCGTCGAGGACGGGAAGGTCCACTACCTCGGCGCGTCGACCATGCGGCCGAACGCCTGGAAAGTCGCTCGTGCGAACGCTATCGCCGACGCACAGGGCTGGGAGCCCTTCACCGTCCTCCAGCCGCGATACAACCTCGTCGACCGGGAGATTGAGGGCGACTACCTAGAGTTCGCTCGCCAGCGCGATCTCGCGGTCTGTCCGTGGAGCCCGCTCGGACAGGGCTTTTTGACCGGGAAGTACTCCCGAGAGGAGGACGTCCCGGAGGACTCGAAGTCCGCCGAGTCGAGCCGGTTCAGGGAGAATTACCTCACCGAGAAGAACTTCGACCTGCACGACGAACTCGACGCGGTCGCCGAGGAGGTCGACGCGTCGCCGGCCCAGGTCGCGCTGGCGTGGCTTTCCCACCGAGAGGGGGTCAGCGCACCCATCGTCGGCGCCCGGACGGTCGAGCAACTCGAGGAGAATCTCGCGGCCGCGACGGTCGACCTCTCCGAGGAGCAGATGGATCGGTTGACGACTGCGAAGGCAGGCCCCTACGAGGGACTGTAGCAATCCGGAGGCGCTCGCCGACTCGAGTTCGAGTACCGATTCTTCGTTCTTCAGTGTGGATCGTTCGACTTTACCGGAGAGGTCGGCGACCGAGGTCCGCGAAGGCAGCGAACGGTGGTGCCGGGAAGAGCGACCCAAAGACGAACGTGACGTAGACGCAGACACGAACGCGGACACTGACACGAACGTGGATACGAACTCGAGGCGGTCGACGGATTCATACTGTCGTGTCCCCTCATAAACGACAAAATGATGTTGCCGACCCACGCGTTCGCGGGAATGGTGATTGCCCTCCCGTACGCACTCGCGTTCCCCGAATTCGGCCCTGTGGCCCTGCTCGCCGGATTTCTCGGCGGGATCGTTCCCGATTTGGACCTGTACGCCGGTCACCGGAAGACACTGCACTACCCAGTGTACTACTCGGGAGTCGCCACGCTCGTCGTCCCAATCGCCCTCTTGCAGCCAACCCTCCTCGCGGTCGCCGCCGCGTGGTTCCTGGTCGGCGCCGCCCTCCACAGCGTCGGCGACGTCTTCGGCGGCGGGCTGGAGCTTCGCCCCTGGGAGGCGACATCGAACCGGGCCGTCTACGACCACCACAACCGTCGGTGGATCACCCCACGGCGCTGGGTGCGCTACGACGGGGCGCCGGAGGACCTGGCACTGTCAGTCGCCCTCGCCGTGCCGCTCGTGGTCGCCCTCGAGGGCGCACTCGAGTGGCTCGTGATCGCGTTCCTGGCTATCGCGGTCGCGTACGCGGTCGTTCGACGGATCCTGCCCGCAGTCGCCAGTCGACTGGTCGGCGACCTCGTGGTCCCGAACGCCTCGAGTCGCGTCCTGGCGTACGTACCAGCCCGTTATCTGGAAGCCAGCGCCGAACGCGGTTCGACGCAGTCTCGATAGACTCGAGCACGCAATCGACGGTTTCGCTATAGAAGGTATAGTATTGACATCCTCCTCCGCGTGAACGCGGAGGAATCCTGAGCGTTGGAGATTTCAGGTTTGCAGTTCCACCGAACCCCGACACGGTAAGAACCCCTGTGGGGTTCACGGACTGTGGCGGGTGGGACTGCGGGGAGTGCCAAGCCCCCGGTACTCCTATCCTCCACTGCGTTCGACCCTCGTGGTTGTTTTTGCCCGGCGAGGGTTGGGCCAGCGTCGACGGACTCAGAGTTACGTTGCGTCTGCGTACAGCAGTCAACTCCAGTCGTACCCTGTGAGGATACGCCGGTCAGTGACTGGTTCCGATTATTGCTTGGTTGCTTGGGGCGGGCAGGCCGCCATCGTCGGACTAAGCGGGAATCGCTCCGTTCCCAGCCTGATTCCTGTTTCACCAGTATGCGGCCTGCCCACTTGAATGTCCACGTTAAAACCTCGAGTCTGTTGAAGTGTGTGGAGGGATTCCCCAGTAACGGCGCGTATCCACGCCGTGAACGGCGTGGTATTACGCCTACTCCGCGTATAACGACCAAAGAATCATATCAACTCGGCGTCAGTCATCAGCAAGGCGTTCGTGATGACTGGATGGATGACAGTTGCACTCGCTTCGTTCCAGGTCGGAATTCTCGTCATCTTACTGGAGGCGCTTCGTCGCCGAGACGCCGCCGCTGCCACGAACGCGCTCGTGTCGTTCGCCGTCACGCTGCTTCCGGCAGCCGTCGAGTACATCGCAGAATCCGGCTTCGGCACATCGATCGCGTTCGGTACGGACTTGCCCCTCTGGATCGCTGTTGCGGGATTCTTACACGCCGTCGGGATGCTGGGTCCGTACGATTCGGTCTGGTGGTGGGATCACCTCACTCACCTGGTGTCCGCGGCGCTCGTCGCAGCGCTGGTCTACGCCGGGTTCCTGGTACTGACTACCACTCTCGGATTGTGGCAAATCGGGCTCCTGACCATCGGCGTCACGTTCGTCATCGGGATATTGTGGGAACTGCTCGAGATTCTCGCACGTCGAGTGGGGATCCGGTACGACGTCGAACCCGTCCTCGTCCACTACGGCTGGCGCGACACGGCGTTCGACTTGGTCTTCGACGTGCTCGGGGCGCTCCTGGTCGTGCTTTTCGACCTGCAGCTGTTCGTTCCGGCCGCCGACCGATCGCTCGAGCCCCGTGGCGTGACGGTGATAGGAGCCAGCGTACTGGTTTTCGCCGTCGCGCTCGTCGTTCTCGCCCTCGATGCCCGAAGCGGGGAGTCGTGATCGGGCACCGGGATGCCCGCCTCCAGTGCCCGAAACTGGCAACTCCCAACGGCCGGGCTCCTGACGTTTTCGCACGATCCGCTGAAACGAGAAAATCGCCACGTGAGGAGCACGTGATCGGACGTGCGTCAGCAGACTACAACTCGTCCTTGAGGTAGACGCCGAGGTAGCCACCGACTGCGCTCAGGCCGACAGTGTACAGCGCACCGAGCGTGAGTACGAAAAACCCCATCAGACCGAACGCGACAGGCGCGCCTCTAGCGCCTAATCCGAGGAAGAACAGAACGAAAAACAGACCCATAAACACGAACGGGATCAGCATTATGAGCCCCGCGATGGCCCCCACTTTCATCCCGTCCGTCGGCTCGCCGTCCTCGAGATACCCCGCAACCGCGCCACCGAGGAGCGTCGAGAGCGGAATGAACGTCAGGATGATTCCGGCTGCCGCCCCAATCAATGCGTTAATCAGGGTGCTCGAACCGTCGGTAGCGGGCGTGTCGGCGGGTCTTCTCGAGGACGTGTCGGCAGTCATACCAGAGGCGTACCGAACCCGCGGTTAAAAGCGTTAGCGTGTGAGCGGCCGGAATCAGCCGAAGCCGTCCCGGCTACCCGTCCGTTAGAGTGATGAGTCGGGTATCGAGCCCTGTTCGACGCTCCTCGAGAATGCGTCGATCCGATCGCCGGACGTCCCACCCCGCTGTTCGGAAACGACGAACTGGACCTCGACGACGACCGGTTCGTCCGTGTGCGCTGCGACCCCCTCGTGTATTCGCTCGGACAACGCCGGAATCTGGCCGGGATCGTCTCCGGAGACGGTGACAACCACCTGGTCGACCGACCGAACGGGGTAGTCGTCGTCGAGCGTTACCTCGACCGAATCGACCTCGAGACCGTCGAATTGCGGTTCCTCGAGCGCGGCGTCGACCTCGTCGGTCGCGCTCGACCGCAATTCCGTCGTGTGAAAGTCGAGCAGGGTAATACTCACGAGGGGCGCGGCCAGCACGAGCAACGCGACCCCGAAAACCACCGCGTACGCGTAGGTTGGCCGTCGGGTCGGCGACACCTCGAACAGCCCCTGCGGACGGTAGCCGGCGATCCACAGTGTGGTCAGCGCGGCGAGATTGATCGAGAGCACGTTGACGGTCACGAGCACGGCGGCACCGAGTGCCGCACCGTACATTCCCCAGGCGACCGTGATCCCGACCGCGGCCGCCGGTGGGATGAGTGCGGCGGCGATCATCACGCCGACGATGGCCTCCGAAAAGCCCCGCGTGAGGCTCAGAATGCCGGCGACGCCGGCCCCCAGCGCGACGGCGAGCGAGAGCAGGTTCGGGGACACCCGCTCTTGCAGTTCGGCGACGACGACGATGTCGACGCCCGCGGGCTCGAGACCGGCGACCCGAGCGAGCGTCGCGAGGCCGATCGACGCGGCGACGACGATCGCGACGCCGACGACCTGGTAGCGAAATCCCGTCGACGTAAGTTTGTCGTCGCCGGTGACGATACCGACGTTCGCGGCCAGCGCGGGACCGATCAGCGGTGCGATGACCATCGATCCGACGACGACCGCCGGCGAGTCCGCCAGGAGGCCGGCGGTCGCGACGACGGCACTGATGAGCAACATCACCACGTAGATGGAAAACGACGGCGTGAGTTCGTCGGCCCTGGTCCGGAGCACCTGTCTCGACGTTCGCTCTCCTTTCGTGCCGCCGTGGCTGTACTGGTCCAGCAGGGCGTCGAAACTCCGTGAGATGACGGTCTCGGCGTTGATCACGACGACGCGCGCCTCGTCGTCTATGCCGGCCCGATTCAATCGGTCGAGGAGCGGTTCGACGGCTCGCGTCGGGAGCGGAAACCGGACGACGGCCGCGTACCCTCGCCCGCTCGTTTCGTCGCCGACGACGTAGTCGATTCCCTCGTCCTCGAGGATGTCGAGTACTGCCTGGCGACGGCCCTTCGGAATAGCGATTTCGAGGTACCGCATGGAGACTTCGACCACGGACAGCGACGTATAGGCCGCAGGGTCAAGACGGACAGGGCAGCCGGCGGGTAAGCGGTGGGTTGGGCCGTCTCGAGGGGTGACGAAGCGGGGAATTGGGATCTTCAGGGTATAACTCGAGGTACTCACAAAATCTGGCGAACTCGGTTTGAGCACACTCCCGGGTTTGCGACGTTCGACAGGCCACGAGTAATCAACGGAGCGAGACGGGATTCAAACCACGCCTGAGAACCTGCTCACTCCGTTCGCAGAACCTCAGTTTGATTCGAATCCTGCTGTGCCGTTTTCACTGCTCGCTGACGCTCGCAGGAAAACGGGCGAGACGGGATTCGAACCCGCGATCAGAAGGTTAGGAACCTCCTGCCCTCTCCGCTAGGCCACTCGCCCCGAGAAAAATGTTAGTTGGCTTCCGTTTCCGTCTGGGTTTCGGTTTCCGTCTCCTCGTCTTCAGCCGTGACGGGCTCCGTGTCAACGAACTCCTCTTCCTCGTCGTCGTAGTTCCCCGTCTCGCGCATCTCCTCGAGTTCTTTCTCGACCTTTTCCTGACCCTTCTTGAACTCCCCCATGGCCTCTCCGGTCGACCGTGCCAGTTTGGGGATCTTGTTCGCCCCAAAGAGCAAAATGGCGATGAAGAGGATGATCAGGAGTTCTGGACCCCCGGGGACGCCGGGGATGACAAGCGGTGCGATTTCGGCTACCATCTCTGTCCGCAGATTACCCGCTGGCAATTATAACCTTTTTGGACCGGCAAGTGAAGCCACAGGAAGCCACAGAAGGGGTCGAGAGGCGCTGTACGCCCAGTTCAGCGAGCACAGATGGGACATCTCCACCATTGACTCGCCCGTAGTTGGTATGACCGGTTAATTCCGTCACCTCGGCTCCAGCGACGACCGTCGGTCAGGCCGAACGATTCTCACCATCGAGACCACCTCTGTGGGAGCGACATGATGCACCGCCGCCGGGACGTCCGTGAGTCAGCGACGACCACGAGTCGACCCGTACACGCCGCTGGCGGAGGGCTTTTTTGCTTGCCCGACGACGGCTAGGCTATGAGCGACAGCGAACGCGTCGAGAGCCCCTCCGCCGGCCGCGTCTACGAGCCCGACGCAGACCACCACTTTCCCGACGAGAAACTGCACGCGGTACTCGAGTTCGTCGAGTCCGACGAGGAGATCCAGACCTACCTCGAGGCCCAGAACGTCAACGCAGTCGATCGCAAGCGGTACAACGACCACGGGACGAAACACATCGAGATCGTTCGCCACCGGGCGCTCTGTCTCTACGACCTGCTGAAAGCGGGCGACGTCGACTTCAACGGGGCCAGACAGCAGGGCCTCGAGGAGGCCGACGAAGCGGTGATCATCGCGCTGGCAGCCACGCTCCACGACGTCGGTCACATCGTCCACCGCGATCAGCACGCTTACTACTCGATCCCGCTGGCCGCCGACATTCTCGATCGGATCCTGCCGGAGTTCTACGACGTTGCCGACCGCGTCCGCGTGAAGGGCGAGGTCCTGCACGCGATTCTCTGTCACCACACGGCCGAAAAGCCCCTGACGACCGAGGCTGGCGTCATCCGGGTTTCGGACGCGCTCGACATGGAACGCGGGCGCTCGCGGATCCCGTACGAACAGGGTGGCCGCGGGATCAACACGCTCTCGAGTCAGGCGATCAGCCGCGTCTCGCTTCACGAGGGCGAATCCAGCCCCGTGATGGTCGAGATCGCGATGACCAACGCCGCCGGCGTCTACCAGGTCGACAACCTGCTGAAGGCCAAGCTCAAGGGATCGGGCCTCGAGGACGATATTCGAATCGTCGCCGTCAACACGAACGAGAACCGCGAACAGCTGGTCGAACGTATCGAACTGTGAGACGGCCCGCTGCGAGGCGGGATAGCCCGGAAACGTACTGATCGTCCAGGGTGTCGTTTCGCGGGAGTTGCTCGAGGCCTCGAACGCTCGTCACCGCTGACGGGGCCGATCGGTCGGTCCTCGAGACTTGTTGTCCTGTACCTAGCCGGGTACACGGGAGCCCTGTTTTCGACTGACGAGTTGGTGGCCTCCCCGTCCAGTATCGGCGGTCGTCGAGGTGATACGACGGCGTTTAATTGCTCCGAGAACAGGAACCTTCAGCAGACGCGATATCGACCGTCGAGGCGTTCGACGTGGCCGCGCTCCCTGAGCGTTCCGAGGATCGAGAGCGCGGCGCCTTTCTCGACGTCGAGTTCTGTACAGAGGTCGTCGACGGACGTTCCCTCCCAGACGGCGAGCGAGAGGTAGATGAGTTTCGCCTGTGCCGATTCGATATCCGGTGGGACCGCCACCAGGGGCTGCTGTCGAACGTCGGTTTGCATACTACAGGCTCGAGTGTTCGACGATATTAAAACCTCGTGTCGACAATTGACGAAACTTTCCGGAACGGACTCAGAGCCCTTTTTGGTACCGCCGACCCGGTGTTCGGTATGACAGTCAAGCTCATCGCGCTGGGGCTGCTGACGGGATTCCTGACCGGAGCGTTCTTCGCGCTGGTCGACGTGCCGATTCCGGCCCCGCCCGAACTCCCCGGGCTACTGGGCATCGTGGGAATCTACCTCGGCTACAAGTTCGTGGAGACGGCCGGACTCGGCGCAACTGTGCTCGAAACGCTCGGATTGTAAGCGCGACAGAGTTCGAGTCCGTGCTCGCACCGACACGTGACGGTGGGTCCGGATGCTGTCGGACGCCTCGTCACCGAGCGCGAGCGGAGCGGACGCAGTTCTAGGGAGTGATCGACGTCCGGCCCGCTACGGCGCCGCCTCGAGTCCCGACGCGATTTCGGCCGCGCGGGCACGAAGCCGTTCGGCGTCGATACCGACCGCCTCCCCGTCTCGCAACCGGACCTCCCCGTCGACCATCGTGAACGTCACGTCGTCGCCGTGGGCGGCGAACACGAGGTGCGAGAGCACGTCGTGAATCGGCGTTGCCCGCGTCAGATCCGTCCGCAGGCCGATTATGTCTGCTTTCCACCCCTCGCGAAGTTTGCCGACGCGGTCGAACCCCGCGGCCGTCGCGCCGTTCACTGTCGCCATCTCGAAGACCGTCTCCGCGGGGAGTGCCCGTGGCTCGAGGGCCTCGACCTTCTGGAGCAGGGACGCCTGTCGCATCTCGGTGAACGGATCGAGCGTGTTGTTACACGGCGGCCCGTCGTTGCCCAGCGCGACGTTGATCCCGCGCTCGAGGTAGTCGACGATGGGCGCGATGCCGCTCGCCAGCTTCATGTTCGACGACGGGCAGTAGGTGACGTTGGTCCCCGTCTCGGCCAGCACCTCGCGTTCGGAGTCGTCGGTCCAGACGCAGTGGGCCAGGACAACGTCCTCGCCGGTGAGGCCGACCTCGTCCAGCCAGTGGACGTTTCGCAATCCGGTCCGCTCCTCGACCGCGGCGATTTCGCCCCGGTTCTCGCTCGCGTGGGTGTGGATGCGAACGCCGTCGTAGCTGTCGGCCAGTCGCCTCGCCCCCCGCAGGCACTCCTCGGTGCAGCTGACGGCGAATCGGGGGGTGACCGCGTACTGGATTCGACCGTCGTCGACACCGTGGTAGCGCCTGATGAGGCGTTCGCTCTCGGCCAGCGCCTCGTCAGTGTCCTCGAGCAGGCCGGACGGGGACTCGGTATCCATCATGACCTTGCCGAGACGCGCTCGGATGCCCATGTCGCGTGCGGCCTCGAAGGCCTCCTCGGCGTGACGGACCGAGAGGTGATCGATGCAGGTCGTCGTCCCGCTCTCGATCAGTTCGAGGTAGCCGAGTTCGGCGGCGACGCGCATCGCCTCCGGGTCCAGTTCGGCTTCCATGGGGAGCACGTACTCGAAGAGCCACTCCAGCAGTTCCGTGTCGTCCGCGATGCCGCGGCCGAGGCTCTGGACGGAGTGGACGTGCGCACCGACGGTCCCCGGAGCCACGATGTCACAGGCGTGGCGCTCGTGGTCGGGGTACAGTTCGAGACACTCAGTTCGAGGGCCGACGGAGACGATTCGGTCGCCCTCGACGACGACGGCTCCGTCCTGGATTACCGTCTCGGCGTCGATGACGACCGTTCCCGCGATCAACATACCGACACCGGGTAGCGTCGCCGCCGCCTTAGCTATGGCGTTCTCTCTCGAGGAGCGGCGATAGCGCCTGGGGTGGGCAAAGGTGACGTCGGCGAGGAGTACGCGAATTGCGACGAAAGGTGACCCGTCTCGAGGGACTCTCGAATCATTCGACCCGAAAACTTTGGCACAGTCGGAAAAGCCTGACTGCTCGAAGAATTTCTGTGCCCCAAGTATCGTTGAATTTCTCGAATAGTGATAGGATTTAGCGACTGTGCTGAATACAGAGCGCGATTGGGACACAGACTGCAGATTTCTATTTAGAGGTGCTGGTTATTCAGTCCAGACAAAGTACTGTGACAGGTAACTAACATTCACCCATATTGGTGACTTTTGTAACGATTCCTAATAGAGTAGGGTCTCGACTTTTAGATACAGAACACCATCAACGAATCAACATGAATACGCAGGATGTCCACGAGATCCTGGCTAATGTTGATCGGCGCCACATCCTCAACGAACTTTTCAAAAACGATGGAATTACCACAATTTCTGATCTCGCTAGACGACTAGCCGACCACTCGGAGACTCGCGTAGAAACCAACAGGGCGCTCGAAAACGCAAAAATCAGATTAGTGCATAACCACCTACCACGGCTGGAAGATTACGGAATAATCGAGTACGATAGCAGAAGTGGAGATGTAGTACTTACCGCCTCTGAGGCGAGAAAGTCTCTACTTGAAAGTGCAGAGGAGCTAGAAGCCATGACTCCTGAAACAGCGGAACCTTTCTGACCGATATTTCAGTGGCGGATAATCCCATCCTGAGGGAGGGAAATAAACACAGTCGCCATGTTCTATCCACCCTCTATATTACACAGCGCGAACCTTGTAATCCATATCGTGCTGAAACCGTCAGTAATGACACCAGTTTCGTTTTCAGTCCCCTGTCAGTTCATCCATACACTTGGTGCAAACTTTCAGATCACCCTCCCCGGCAAAATCTTCTTCGCCGTAATCGATTGAGTCGATTAGTTCTTTCGTGATAACATCTGGCGAGATGTTTTGAAGATCATCCACATTACGGCCGCATCGAGCACATTTGATCATGGGGTACATTAACAAGGTCACAGCCTATTATTGTTGGCCACGAATCCTACCGTTAACGCTGTACCCTATCGTTACCCGTCTGCTGAACTCATTCTCTGTATGCAGCAGACAACTCTTGTTATCTACTGAGGATTACAACAAAACGTACTAATCGCGTTTCAGATACCTCATAATCGGGTTCTCTGTCCGGAAGAGTAGGTATGGTCTCTGTTTCGAGGGCCGATTATGAAGATAGTCTAGGAACGGTTGCACGATGAGGATCTTCCTCGAGAGCATGAGTTGTGTCCCAATCGTCGAGTAGGAGGCTTCTCGAGGGGATTAGGATACTTTCGCGTGTGTCTCGATGATTTCCGAGACTGATGGGCGAGCGAGATCAGTTTCGTAATCGGTACTCGCTGCGTAGATGCACGTCTCGAGGCGTCAAACGTGCATAACCGGTTCGAGACGAGCTCTATGGTATGTTTCCCTTCTCGAAAAGTGTCTCAACCTGTTCGGAATTTCGAGCGTCGTCTGGTACCCCTAAACCGATAGCAGGGAACCGATTATGAGCTTTTGAATCGGGTCCTGGACGGACCTACGCTCGACTCGAGTGGGTGAGTGAGATCCCTGTATAGAAGGCTCTAAACCAGCGAATCCGATTTTGTGAGATTGGGGTGAGGCTCTCTTCGTAGCATTTCTCTTCCTAGTTACCGCCAACCCGGAAAACGCAAGACTGAAACCGATTATGAACTTTTGAGAGCGTAATTTCCCCCTCTTTTCGGGCCACTCTCTTTGTCCTGCTCACGCCTAGGTCCATCCTGGACGCCATCTCGAGCGATAATCGCCCTACTCCATGATTACTTCCTAGATTCGTCTATAGACCACCTCCACACACATCTTCCGGACAGCTGTCGTGGTTATGACCATCGAGTGTTCTGGCCCATACGATCATAGAAGCGCTCATCCCTCTGTGAATTCCTCCATTCGCACCTGGCCGACAGCGACCCGAACCCCGCCGACGCACTGGCGACGGTGGGAGCCGATATCGCGGCCCTCGGACCGTGATAGAAGTGCTACGTCATCTACCAGTCGAATCTCCGGCTTCGGTCAACAACCCCGACCTCAAGGGTCGGGGTATCTGCCTCAACCGCTGATGAACTCCGCAGAAGTCCGTACAAACCACGCGCTGCTTACCGCTATTCGACGGACAGATCTTCTCAAATACTGAGGAGTTCAGCAAGGTCGTCCCGCACTGTTCACGCCGGCAAGGGCGCCGTGTGTCGTCGAGACGGCCTATACGACTACCGACCCGAACCCGCAGCTGTGATTACTCGAGGTCGAAGCGATCGAGATGCATCACTTTGCCCCAGGTATCGACGAAGTCGTGCACGAACTTCTCCTCGGCGTCGTCGGACCCGTAGACGTCCGCGATGGCTCGAAGCCGGGAGTTCGAACCGAAGATCAGGTCTACACGGGTCCCCGCCCACTCGACGTCGCCCGTTTCGCGGTCGCGCAACTCGTAGATGTCGTGGCCCTCCGAGGGCGCTTCCCACTCCAGGACGTCCTGGGAGTCCGCGTCCGAGACGGCTTCCCACTCGTAGTCCATGGAGAGGACGGTGTCGAAGAAGTCGTTGGTCAACGTCTCCGGCTGGTCGGTGAAGACGCCGAGATCGGAATTCTTGTAGTTCGCGCCCAGCGCGCGCATGCCGCCGACCAACACCGTCATCTCGGGCGGCGTCAGGTCCAGGAGGTCGGCCTTGTCGACCAGCAACTCCTCCGCCGACCGGTCGTGGCCGTCGCCGAGGTAGTTGCGGAACCCGTCGGCCTCCGGCTCGAGCGCCTCGAAGGACTCGACGTCGGTTTGTTCCTGCGTGGCGTCGGTACGGCCCGGTTCGAACGGCACGTCCACGTCGTAGCCGGCTTTGGCCGCGGCCTGCTCGACGGCCGCGTTGCCGCCCAGCACGATCAGGTCGGCCAGCGAGACGCGCACGTCGTCGGATCGCGAGCCGTTGAACTCCTCGCGGATCTCCTCGAGCGTCGAGAGCACCGTCTCCAGTTCCTCGGGCTCGTTGGCCTCCCAGTTCCGCTGCGGCTCGAGGCGGATGCGAGCGCCGTTGACACCACCGCGCTTGTCGCTGTCGCGGTAGGTCGACGCCGCTGCCCAGGCGGTCTTGGCCAGCTGGGAAACCGAGAGGTCCGACGCGAGGATCGTCTCCTTGAGGTCGTCGACCGCCGTCTCGCCAATCAGGTCGTGGTCCACGTCGGGGACGGGATCCTGCCACAGCATCTCCTCGTCGGGAATCTCCGGGCCGAGGAACCGCACCGGCGGGCCCATGTCGCGGTGGATCAGCTTGTACCACGCCTTCGCAAAGGCGTCCTGGAACTCGTCGGGATTCTCCTGGAAGCGCTCGAGGATCTTCCGGTAGTCGGGGTCGCGCTTCAAGGCGACGTCCGTCGTCAGCATCATCACGTCCTCCTTCTCAGACGGGTCCTCGGCACCGGGTGCGGCGCCGTCGAGTTCGCCGTTCTGCGTGGTCCACTGCCAGGCGCCGCCGGGGCCCTTCTCGGGCCACCACGTGTACTCGAGCAGGTTGTCGATGTAGCCCATGTCCCACTGGGTCGGCGTGGCGTTCCACGGGCCCTCGATTCCGCTAGTAATCGTGTCGGCACCTTTCCCGGAACCGTGGCTGCTCTCCCAGCCCAGCCCCTGCTGGTCGATGGGAGCCGCCTCGGGCTCGGGACCGACGTGTTCGTTGGGGTCGTCGGCGCCGTGGACCTTCCCGAAGGTGTGGCCGCCGGCGATGAGCGCGGCCGTCTCCTCGTCGTTCATCGCCATTCGGCCGAACGACTCTCGAATCCGTTCCGCCGACCGCTCCGGATCAGGCTCGCCGTCCGGTCCCTCCGGATTCACGTAGATGAGCCCCATCACGGTGGCGGCGAGGGGGTGCTCGAGTTCGTCGTCGCCGCTGAAGCGCTCGGATGCTTCCCACTCGGTCTCGGGCCCCCAGTCGACGGCCTCGTCGGGTTCGTAGGCGTCCTCGCGCCCGCCGGCGAAGCCGAACGTCCCGAATCCCATCGACTCGAGGGCGACGTTCCCGGCCAGGACTATCAGGTCGGCCCACGAGAGCTTCTCGCCGTACTTCTGCTTGACCGGCCAGAGCAGTCGGCGGGCCTTGTCGAGGTTCGCGTTGTCGGGCCAGCTGTTGAGTGGGGCGAACCGTTGCGTGCCACCCGAGGCGCCGCCGCGACCGTCGCTGGTGCGGTACGTGCCGGCGCTGTGCCAGGCCATCCGGATGAAGAGCGGACCGTAGTGGCCGTAGTCGGCCGGCCACCAGTCCTCTGACGTCGTCATCACGTCCTCGAGGTCCGCCTTCACGGCCTCGAGGTCGAGTTCCTGGAACGCCTCGGCGTAGTCGAACTCCTCACCCATTGGACCGACGTCGCGGGCGTTCTGGTCGAGAATCTTCAGGTTCAACTGGTTCGGCCACCAGTCTTGATTGGACCTCGTCATCACCTGGTAATTGCTACTTTCGCCTAATAAGATTGTCTAAACCGATAACGAAGTCTTCGCTGCAGCCAAAGCAATATTTCGAATTTGCAAATCCGCCCGTCGGCGATGGATCCGCGCTGGACGTCCACTACGGCCATCGAGACACGTTAGTAATCCCGGTTTACCAGACCCGGTCGTGTCTTAGCTGATCCAGTAAGGAAGAATTGTATCCCAACCGCGCCCAAGAGTCGGCAACGCCGAACGAGACGGGAGCGCTTTTGATGGTGCCCCGAGGAGAATCACCGACGTGGTGTCTCCGGGGGCCGACGATAGCGACGACGTGCTCGAGTCCGACTCGTCGACGAGCGGCGGCGAAACGGACTCGCTCGAGGCCGGGCCCGGTTCCCGATCCGGCGATGTCGATGTCGAGGCACGAAAAGGAATCGACATGACGACCGGGTCGATTCCGCCGAAACTCGCGCAACTGGCCTGGCCGCTGGTCCTCGGCAACCTCCTGCAGACCGTCTACAACCTCGCGGACATGTTCTGGGTCGGCCGCGTCAGTTCGGAGGCGGTCGCGGCCGTCTCGCTCATGTTCCCGCTCTCGTGGATGTTCGTCTCGACGGCGATGGGGTTGACGGCGGCGACCATCGCCCTCGTCTCCCAGCACGTCGGAGCCGGCGACCAGCGCGCGGCCGACCGGGTCGTCGGCCAGACCATCCTCCTCGCGTTGGTCGTCTCCGGCCTCCTGGCGACGGTCGGCCTGACGTTCCGGCGACCGTTACTCCAGCTCATCGGCGCGCGCGACCAGGTGTTCGTCGAGGCGCTGGCGTACATCGAGGTGATCTTCCTCGCCCTGCCGCTGACGTTCCTGTTCTTTGCGTTCCGGTCGTCCCTGCAGGGCGCCGGCGACACGAAGACGGCGATGTGGCTGGTCCTGATATCGGCCGGGCTGAACGTCGTCCTGGATCCGTTTCTCATCCTCGGCTGGGGGCCGTTCCCCGAATGGGGGACGCGGGGGGCGGCCATCGCGACCTTCCTCTCGCGGGCCGTCGCCGGGATCGCCGGAATCGTCATCCTCCTCGACGGTCGCTACGGCGTTCGACTCCGGCTTCGAGACCTCACCCCGAACCTGTCGATCCAGTACCGGTTGATCGACGTCGGCTACCCGGCCACGTTCGACGGCTGGGCGCGAAGCTTCGCGTCGGTCGCGATGGCCGCGTTCGTCGCCCGCTTCGGCGCGACGCCGACCGCCGCCTACGGGATCGTCGTCCGGCTCATGTCCGTGACGTGGTCCGTCGCGGGCGCCGTCGGTGACGCGACCGCGACCGGTGTCGGCCAGAACCTCGGCGCGCGGACGCCCGACCGGGCGGCGACGGTGGCGAAGACGGCTACGGCGGGGACGATCGGATTCATCTTCGCGATCGCCGCCGTCGTCTTCGCGTTCCCCGCCCAGGCGATGGCCGTCTTCGTCAATGATCCCGACGTGATCGCCGAGGGGATCGTCTTCATCCGTATCAACGCCCCCTTCTGGGCGGTTTTCGCCGGCGTGATGGTCATCCAGGGCGCGTTCCGTGGCGCCGGGAACACGCGCGAGGCGATGGCGCTCTCGATGCTCTCGCGCTGGATCTTTCGCGTCCCCGTTGCACTCGTGCTCGCGTTCGCCTGGACGGTGACGGTCCCCGGTACCGGCATCACGGTCTCGGGACTCGAGTGGGGCGTCGACGGTATCTGGTGGGCGTTCTCCGTCGGCATGGGCGCCACGTTCGTCGTCGCCGTGGCCTGGTTCCGGCTCGGCACGTGGCGCGAGGCGGTCATCGAGGACGACCCGGGCGGACCTCGAGCGCCGGTGAGCGGAGCGGACGCGACGGACGTCGACCAGGATTCTGATGCGCCGGCCGAGTAGCGTTCGGCGGCCGTGAGGATCGCGTCAGCGGTGCCACCCTATTATGCCAGCAGTCGGTGACGACGGTCCCATGACGAAACTCGTCACGTTCGGCGAGACGATGCTCAGGCTCGCTCCGCCACCACATCACCGACTCGAGTCCGCGCCGTCGCTCGACGTTCATCCCGACAGAGCCGAGAGCAACGTCGCGGTCGCGGCTACGCGGCTCGGCGCCGACGCCGCCTGGATCTCGAAACTGCCGGACTCGCCGCTCGGACAGCGAGTCGTCGCCGACCTGCATCGGTACGGGCTGGACGTCGACGTCGTCTGGTCCGACTCGGGTCGACAGGGGACGTACTACCTCGAGATCGCCGGCGAACCGCGCGGGACGACTGTCGTCTACGATCGCGCAGACGCCGCGGTGACGACCGCGACGGCCGACGAACTCCCCACCGAGAAGATTCGCGACGCAACGGTCTTTCTCACGTCCGGAATCACGCCTGCACTGTCGACGATGCTCGAGGGAACCGTGACCGACCTGCTCGAGATTGCCCGGGAGGCCGGCGTCCAGACCGCGTTCGACGTCAACTATCGGAGCCGGCTGTGGTCGCCCGACGAGGCGCGTGGCACGCTCGAGCAGTACTTCCCCGCGATCGACCTCCTCGTGACACCGGTTCGAGACGCACGGACCGTGCTGGGCGAATCCGGCGACGTCGACGAAATCGCCGCGAGGCTCGCCAATCGGTGGGGCTTCGAGACGGTCGTGATCACCCTCGGTGCGGACGGCGCGCTGGCCTACCGGAACGACGACCTGGTCAAACGGTCGGCATTCGAGACGGAGACCGTCGCCCCGGTTGGCACAGGCGACGCGTTCGTCGGCGGTTTTCTCGCCAGCCGACTCGAGGGACAGAATCTCGGAACGGCCCTCGAGTACGGTGCCGCCACCGGCGCGCTCAAGCGCACGATTCCGGGCGACGTCGCGCTCGTCAGTCGCGAGGAGGTCGACCGGGTCGTCGAGGGCCAGCACGCGACAATCTCGCGGTAACCGTCGAGCGGCGCCCGGGCCGGTCGCCCGCAGCGATTCCCGGTCGACGGGAACTGGCGACCAATTTTCCCCGATCGAAGGCGACCTATTCGATAGGGTGAGCGACCGTGCTCGAGTACTACGACAGGATAATCGTGGCAATCGGTGCGAGCGTCGTGGCCGGCGTAGTACTCGGCGTCGTGACCCCACTCGCGCTCGACGTTGGCCTCTTTCTCGGCGGGCTCGCCGCGACAGTGTTCCTGTACGACGCCATGTTTCGGAATCCGCCGGTGCCTCCCGCGGATCCGAGGGTCGCGACGACGGCGGTCGTCTGGCACGCAATCCTGTTGTCCCTGGCGATTTCGGTGTACGTCGGGTAGTTCACCGTTCATTGCTCGAGGTATTCGAGGCGCTCGAGGCAGCCACGACGCGGGACTCGACAGGCGACATCGTCCGTTCCGAAAAATCGGGAATGATCCCTTCCAATGACGACCGTTGGAGACGTCGCATCCACTACCGACGGTAGCGGCCAGGTAGTACAGCAGACCGATCAACCGAGACGTTACACAACTATGGATATCGCCGACATCGTTTCAGAAGACTACGTCGAATTCACCCCGGAAACGCCCGTTTCGAAGCTCGTCGGCACGTTCGCCGATTCCAGCATCAAGGGCGTCGTGGTTCGCGACGAGGAATTCGAGGGCGTCGTCACCAGGAGACAACTCGCCACGTCCCACCGCCAGCCGAACGAGAAACTCGGGTCGCTGGTCTGGCACGTCCCGCGACTCGCACCCGAGGAGGACGTCCGCAAGGTGGCACAGCTCATGATCGACAGCGACTCGCAACTGCTCCCCGTGTTCGAGGGGCGGACGCTGGTCGGCGTCGTCACCGCCGACGAGATCATCGAAGCGGTCACGTCGTTTCTCGACGCGGCGACGGTCGCGGAGGCGTACTCCCCCGACCTCATCTCGCTCGATACAGCCTCGAGCCTCGGCGACGCGCTCCACGTCTTTCGCGAGAACCACATCACGCACCTCCCGGTCGTCGAGGACGGGACGGCAGTCGGGATCTGCAGCCTCTACGACGTGACCGAGCTCACGGTTCGGGCTGAGGTCCAGAGCAAGGGCGGCGACGCGGGCGGAACGGATCCCTTCGGCGGGGAGATTTCCGACAGCACCGGTCGCTCGCGCCGCGGCGGCTTCGGCGCCCGGGAAGGAGAACTCGCCAGGGTCCTGGACCTGCCGGTCCGCGACGTCATGACCTCGCCCGTGCGAACGATTCGAGCCGGTGAGACGCTCGAGACGGCCGTCGGCGAGATGTTCGCGATCGGCGGCTCCTCGCTGGTCGTCACCGGAGACGGGTCACCGGACGGGATCGTGACGAAGACCGACGTCCTCGAGTCGCTCACGTGGGAGGCTGGCGGTAACCGGGCCGTACAGGTCTACGGGACCGACCTGCTCGAGGACGTCAGCTACGACGAGATCGTGTCGATGGTCGAAAAGTTCGACGGCAGGGATCACGGGATGAACGTCCTCGACGCGAAGGTCCACATCCACGAACACGACGAGACGCGCCGCGGACGCCCGCTCCTACTCGCTCGCATCCGTCTGCACACGGATCGAGGACTGTACGTCGCCTCGGGAGAAGGGTACGGTGCGAAACACGCAATCAACGAGGCGCGAGACGTCCTGGAGCGCCAGATTCGCGACCGGAAGACCTACGGACGGACGAAAAAGCCGCCAGGCGAGGAGTTCTGGACGAAACGTTTCGGCTGGCTGCTCGAGTCGTCGGCGACGGTTCGGTGACCGTCGTCCGGCCCTCGACAGCTCTCCGCCCTCGACAGCGCTCTACGCCGTTCGAATCGTTCCTGACTGCCCGTAACCCTCACACCGGGACAGCCGTCGGCTCGAGCGCAGAACGCGTGCAAGCAAACCCGTTATCGACGGTGCCGTGGTGCGTCCGGCTATAGATATGGCTCTCGACGTTCACCGAAGGATATCGACGGGAAAGGACGTCGTCGCGGGCATCCAGCAGAAGAACGTGACGTTCATGGCGGCGAGCATCGCCTACCAGGCGTTCATTTCGCTGATCCCGCTGCTCGTTCTCGTGTTCTTCCTCGTCTCGATCGCCGGTGACGAACAGCTCGCCGAACAGGTCGCCGCGACGACCGAAGGCGTCCTCCCGGAGAGTGGCCAGATGTTGCTCGAGGAGGCGATCGCCGGCTCCGTAGAGAGCGCGGGCGCGTCGATCATCGGCCTCGTGACGCTGGTGTGGGGGTCGCTGAAGATCTTCCGCGGCCTCGACACCGCGTTCTCGGAGATCTACGAGTCGGCCGCGGAGAACAGTTTTTTCGAGCAACTTCGTGACGCGTTCGTCGTCTTCGCCGCGATCGGGCTCGCGCTGCTCGCCGCCGCGGTCGCAACGGCGGTCTTCGCGTACCTCCCCGACAGTCCGCTGCTCGGGATCGCGAACCCACTCATGCTCGTCGTCGGGTTCACGCTCGCCTTCCTCCCAATGTACTACTTCTTCCCCGACGTCGACGTCGGCGTCCGCGAGATTCTCCCGGGGGTCGTCGTCGCCGCCGTCGGCTGGGCGGCGCTCCAGGCGCTGTTCCAGGTGTACGTCGCCCTCTCGGGCAGCACCGACTCCGCTGGGGCGATCGGTGCCATCCTCCTGCTTTTGACCTGGCTGTACTTCGGTGGCCTGGTGTTGCTCGTCGGCGCGGTCGTCAACGCGACGACGGCGGGGCGGCTCACCCCCGAGGACGAAGACGACCTCGATCGAGCATCCTCCCGACAGGTCACCCGCGAGCGGGAATTCGAGCAACTCGAACAGCAACGAAACCGACTCGCGCGTGAGCGCGATCACCTTCGATCGACCCTGCGCGCCCAGCGGTCACGCCGGAGCGACCTCGAGACCCGCGTCGATCGGCTCGCGTCGGACGTCGACCGACTCGAACGTGAGAACGAGGAACTTCGGCGTGAACTCGAGCACCGGGAGGAGCCGCCCTGGCGACAGGTGCTGGTGGCGGCGCTGAGACGGGTCGAGACGCTGAAGGTGGGTACCGTCCGTCGATCACGCGACTCCTGAGTCTCCTTCTGGGGACGCTGCCGTTGGGATCGGTCTGATCGTGGAAGCGGTAGTCGTGGACGAGGGAATCGCGGCAGAAATAATGCAGTAGGGATACTGCAGTAGGGATGTTCGCGAATGGGGGACCGCGATCGGGTGATCTCGGACGGGAGATCACAGTCGGATGGTGATCGAACTCCGCATCGGCGACCGCGACCCCGGTACGCTCGAGGCCGTCACTACTGCTCGAGCGTGACCACCAGCGCGTCGTCGTCGCGCTCGAAGTCGGTGTCGAACGGGTCGGAACGTTCGCGCATGGTGTCTCGCGACCAGTCGGCCGCGTCGTCGCTCGCGTGGTGGACCCGACAGTCGTCGATCTCGATGGGAACCAGTCGGACCGCCTCGAGCGCGCCCGCCTCGAGGACGAGTTCGAAGCAGTAGCTGCGGTCGTTTCGCAGTTCCTCCTTGATCACGTAGTCGTCGACGAAGTCGCCCGTGTCGTGGAGGACGACGCCGCCGTTGTAGGTCTCGACGCCCTGGAAGACGTGGGCGCTGTGGCCGTGGACGACGTCGGCGCCCGAATCGATCAGGTAGCGAGCGAACTTCCGATACCTCGTTTCGGGGTACTCGACCCAGTTCGGCCCCCAGTGAACCGAGGCGACGACGAGGTCTGGGTCGGGATCGAACGCCCTCGCCTGCGAGAGCGCCTCCCGCAGCCGAATTCGGGTCCGGGCCTCCGTCGGATCGCACTCGAGGTAGGCCGTTCCCGGTCGATCGTCGGTGACACCGTAGGACTGGAAGTGGTCGGCGATGGAGACGACGGCGAGGTCAGCACCGTCGACCGAGACGCGCGTCGGCGCGTAGACGTCTTCGGGCGCCTCACCCGCGCCGGCGTGGGCGATCCCCTCCTCGTCCAGCGCCTCGAGCGTGTCGAGCAGCGCCGTCGGACCGTAATCGAGCAGGTGGTTGTTCGCGAGCGAGAGCGCGTCGAATCCGGCCCTCGAGAGCGCCGGCGCCGCCCACGAGGGGTCCGCCCGAAAGTAGAACTCCCGGTCGGGAAACCGCTCGCCGCGGGTCGAGAGACAGCACTCGAGGTTCCCGACCAGGCCGTCGAGCGACTCGAGGTACGGGAGGACGGGTTCCCAGGGGTCGGACGGGTCGCCGTCGGCGTGTTCGGCCTCGACGCCTCGTGCCAGCATGACGTCGCCGACGAAGCCGATCCGGGTTCGCTCCTGGCCCGCCTTCGTCTCGCCATGCGACCTGGCCTCGTTCGCCCGCCGCGCCCCATCCCCGTCCGAACGGTCGAGAACCGACGCACACCCCGAGAACACCACCGCACCGCCGCTCGCGAGAATCGCTCGCCGGCGCGTTGCCCGTCGCTCCGTCATGACTCGACCTACCGAGCAAACTGACAAAAACCTTCAGCCTCGAGCAGGGGTTGCGTGCAGTGTGAACGCTCGTTCATAATATTGAAGGCGGGTCGGTTGGAACGTTGCCCCGTATGGGTTCCCCGATTTCCCGAGTGATCGAACGGTTCGGGACGGGAGTCGGGACCGGATCGCTCGTCCTCGCCGGCCTCTACCAGGGGGCGGACATCCAGACGGTCACCGTCGAGTTACTGCTGGTGACCGTCCAGGTCGTCTACCTCGAGGCCTTGCCCGCCGTCGCCCTCTTCACGGCGTTTCTCCTCGTGACGGGCACGCTGCTAGTTCGTGAAGTATGGTCCTCGCGCGACGACGACCCGCGAATCACCGACGGGCCGCCACTCGAGGCCATCGTGCCCGTCTACGGCGACGCGGAGACGCTTCCGATCAGCGTCGAGAGTCTGGTCGAGAGCGAGTACGAGAACCTGACCGTGACGGTCGTCGTCGAGCCGAACGACGAGCCCACCAGGTCGGTGGCCCGCCGGCTGGCCGCCCGCCACGACCGCGTTCGGTGTCGCGTCAACGGCCGTCCAGGTTCGAAGGCCGGCGCGATCAACTGGGCGGTCGCCGAGAGCGACGCCGACCACTTCGCCGTCTTCGACGCCGACGAGTGGATCGACCCGGCGTTTCTTCCGCGGGCAATGGCCGAACTGGTGGGCGACGGTGGCGGTGACGGCGACAGCGATGCAGACGTCTTCCAGGGCCGTCGCGTCCCGCGAGCGACCGGTCCCGTCGAGACGCTGGCCTACTGCGAGCGCGTCCTCTTTCACTCGAGCTACAAGCTCGTCGAACTGTTCGGCTTCGCGAACTGCCGAAGTTCCTCGACCGTCTTCACTCGCGAGGCCCTCGAGCGCGTCGGCGGGTTCGACGACGTGCTCACCGAGGACCTGGCGTTCGCCCACGACTGCTACCGGGTGGGCTGTTCGGTCACCCAGGCGCGCCAGTGGACGAACACGATGGAGGCGCCCCACACCCTCGGGGACCTGTGGGGCCAACGGAAGCGCTGGCGCGTCGGCCAGGTCGAGGTGCTCCACCGGACGCTCCGCGAGGCTCTCGAGGAGGGGGTCGATCGGCGCGGCCTGGTCTCGATAGGTCGCCTGTCGTCCGCGCTGCTGGGCACCCTCGCCGTCCTCTTGCTGGCCGGCAAAATCGTCCTCTTGCTCGCGCTCAACACCGAGTCAGCCCTGCTCGTGCCCGTGGCCTGCCTCCTGGCACTGATCGGCGGCGTCGCACTCAGGGACGTCCAGGACGGACGCATCGACGGACTCCACTGGAGCGCCTGTTTCGTCGTCTTCGTCGTCCCCGCCTTCGGCGTCCTGACGCTCAAGGCCGTCCTCGAGTACGCGATCAGCTGGAACGGCGAGTGGTACCGGGTGACGAAAACGGGGACGGAGGCGGCTGCGGTCGGCCACGGCGGCGACGACTGATCACTCGTAATACGTCGGCGCCGCCAGCTCGACCGTCTCAGTCGCCAGCGCCTCGAACGTCGCCTCGCTCGCGACCAGGTCGACGTCGATTCCTGCCGCAGTTGCGGTCTCGCGGGTCGGCTCGCCGATGACGCCGACCGTGGCGTTCGAGAGTCCCTCGAGCGCCGCGTCCCGGACGCCCCGCTCAGCTGCGGCCTCGAGCCAGTTGGTGACCGTCAGCGAGGAGGTGAAACAGGCCACGTCGAGGTCCCCCGCGGCGGCGAGTTCCGCGGAGTCGCCGCTCTCGTGGGGCCGGACGAGTCGGTAGAGGACGGTCTCGTGGACGTAAGCCCCGGCGGCCTCGAGCCCCTCGAGCAGGACCGAACTCCCGTGGTCGCTCCGGGCGACCTCGACGCGAGCGCCGTCGACGCGGTCCTCGAGGGCGGCCACGAGGCCGCTCGAGGTGTACTCCGCGGGGACAATTTCGGGGTCGTACCCCTGTTCGCGGAGGGCGTCGGCGGTCTTCGGACCGACCGCGCAGAGGGTAGCCTCGCCGGGGTTCCAGCGACCCGTCCGCCCGCCCACGTCCACGCTGGCGTCAGCGTCGGGGTAGGCACCAGCGACGAGTTCGGCTCCTGTCTTGCTCGTCAGGATCGCGTAATCCGCATCTTCGCGTGGACTCGTGCCGGTAGGCTCGACGGCCAGCATCGGATCGGGAACGGGCGTCGCACCGAGGGACTCGAGCAACTCGACGGCGTCTTCGAGGCGATCATCGTCGGGGCGGAAGACGGCGACGGTGAGGTCGCGCACGGTTCAGGTCCCCCCGTTCTCGATCCGATCGCCGCCTCGCTCGTTCGCCAGGAACTCGAGCACCCGTTTGCGCGTTCCCGCCACGTCGCCGATAACCGTCACGGCGGGCGGTTCGATGCCGGCCTCGTCGCGAACGTCGACGATGGTCTCGAGGGTTCCCGTCGCGACCCGCTGACCGGGCCAGGTGCCGCGCTCGACGAGGGCGACGGGCGTCTCGGGAGCCAGCCCGGCCTCGATCAGGGCCGCGGTGTAGTCGGAGAGGCGACCGACGCCCATCAGGACGACGATGGTCCCGCCCGTGGCGGCCAGGGCCTCCCAGTCGACGGCCGACTCGGGCTTCGTGGGGTCCTCGTGGCCGGTGACGAACGACACCGAGGAGGCGTGGTCGCGGTGGGTGACCGGGATGCCGGCCACGGCGGGGGCGGCGACCGCCGACGTGACCGCGGGGACGACCTCGAACGGAATTCCGTGCTCGGCGAGGTACTCGGCTTCTTCGCCACCTCGCCCGAAGACGAACGGGTCGCCACCCTTGAGGCGGGCGACGTCCGTGCCCTCACGGGCCAGCGCGACCAGCCGTTCGTTGATCTCCGCCTGGGACGTGCGTTCGCCGCCGGCGCGCTTGCCGACGTCCTCGGCGTCGTCGGGAAGCGACTCGAGGATCTCGGGGCCCGGCAACTTGTCGTGGAGGACGACGTCGCAGGTCTCGAGCAGCCGTTTCGCTTTCACGGTGAGCAGGTCGGGGTCGCCCGGTCCGCTGCCGATGAGGTAGACGGTGCCGACGTCGGCTTCGGCCTCGACCTCAGTCATCGCGGCCCTCTTCGGTCTGGACGTCCGCTGCGCCCACTTCGGCCTCTTCGTCTTCCGTCTCTCGAGCAGCCTCGATCAACTCGGCAGCGCCCCGTTCGGCCAGGTCGCGGGCGAACTGTCGGGCGGCCGCCGCGTGGCGTTCGACCGGCAGGTCGCGGCTGCCGGTCACCGACTTCTGGCCGTCCTCGTCAAACACCTGCACGTTCGCGTGGACGTACTCCCCCTGGAGGACGGCGTAGATGCCCACCGGGGCGATGCAGCCGCCGCCGAGTTCCGCGAGGATCGACCGCTCGACGGTCGTCTCGACGCGGGTCCGGGGATGGGCGAGAACCTCGTTGAGTTCGCGGGCGGTCTCGCCGTCGACGGCCGTCACCGCGAGCGCACCCTGACCGGGTGCGGGGACGAACGTCTGGGGGGAGAGTCGCTGGTACTCGACGTACTCGTTCAGTCCGCTGCGCTCGAGGCCGGCCTCGGCGAGGACGAGCGCGTCGTACGCGACGTCGACGTCGCGCTCGAGGGCGCGTTGCTCGAGGTCGCTCAGGGTCGCGTGCCAGTCGTCGACGGTGGTGATTTCGTCGGCCTCGTCACCGTTCTCGTCGTCAGCGTCACCATCGTCGTACGACGGCTTGTACCCTCCGCCGTCGCTACCCGCGTTCCCCTTCCGTTCGCTGTCCGCCTCGCGTCGCTCCTCGCGCTCGGCCTGGAGCGCGGGCGCCAGCACCTTCTCGAGGCGGGTGTCGACGTTGCCGCGGATCGGCTCGACCTCGAGATCCGGGCGCTCAGCCAGCAACTGGGCCCGTCGTCGGAGACTCGAGGTGCCGACGACTGCCCCCTCCGGGAGGTCCTCGAGGCTCGTTCCGTCGGGGGTCACCAGCACGTCGCCAGGTCGGGCGCGTTCCGGCACCGCTGCGGTGACGAGGTCGCCGGGCTGTTCGGTCGGCATGTCCTTCATCGAGTGGACCGCGCCGTCGGCGCTCCCTTCCAGGACGTGCTCGTCGAGTTCGCGGACGAATGCGCCGGTTTTCCCCAGTCGGTGGATCAACTCGTCTCGTAGCTGGTCGCCCGTGGTTTCGACGGTCTCGAACGCGACGTCGTAGCGGCGGTTCTCGAGGGCCTCGCCTACGAGGTCCGCCTGACGCCGGGCGAGGGTGGAGCCTCGCGTCGCCAGTGTGACCGTCCCCTTGGTTCGCATATCCATGAGTCCGAGCCTCGAGTATGAAAAGCGCACGCTCTCGAGTCGGTGACGCAGAAAGGAATGCACTTAAACGAGGAGGTGGTAGGAGTGGGCGAGCGCGGTTGGTCCAGTGGTAGGACATTAGCTTCCCAAGCTAATAGCCCGGGTTCAATTCCCGGACCGCGCATTGCTTTCGCGAGCAAGTTCGCGAGCGACAGCTATCGCACGACGAAATTGAACTACGCGAGACCGAACGGAGTGAGGTCTCGTCCTCGAGTTCAATTCCCGGACCGCGCGTTCTGGTACCCGGTACCCCCGTATCTCTCGAGACCACGCACGCAGTCCCAACCGCTCGAGTTCCGTGAATCGGAACCCCACATTGCACGTTGTATAGCAGATGCAATGGTAAAAGTATAGACTCGGGATCGCCGAACGAGCCCGGGAACGAACAGACGATGAACGCAGCGCTCACGACCCCCTCTAAACCGGACGCTCGTCCACTTTTCCCGCTCGAGGCGAGCCTATTAGTCGCTCTCGAGCAAACACACGCGCGATGATCGATCTTCGATTCTCGGAGGCGGAACTCGAGGCGCGACGCGACCACGTGGTGCAGTTCGTGCGCGACCAGGTCGAGGCTGCGGGCGTCGACGGCGTCGTCCTCGGACTCTCTGGCGGGATCGACAGTACGACCGTCGCCTACCTCGCCGTCGAGGCCCTCGGCGCCGAACGCGTTCACGGCCTCGTCCTCCCTGCTCGCGTCAGCAGCGATGACAACATGAGCGACGCCGAGCGGGTAGCGCGGGACCTCGAGATGAGTTACGACGTGATCGAGGTCGAACCCGTCGTCGAGGCGCTGCTCGCGGCCTACCCCGAGGCCGAGGGCGACCACCTGGCAGTCGGCAACGCCCGCGCTCGCGTCCGGGCGGTGTTCAACTATCTGGTGGCGAACCACGACGGACGACTGGTGCTGGGGACCGGCAACCGCAGCGAGGCCGCCGTGGGCTACTTCACGAAGTACGGCGACGGCGCGGTCGACTGTCACCCGATCGGGAACCTGTACAAACAGCAGGTTCGCCAGCTCGCCCGTGCCCTAGGCGCTCCGGAGGAGCTGGTGACGAAGACGCCGACGGCCGAGCTCTGGGCCGACCAGACCGACGAGGACGAACTCGGTATCGACTACGACACCCTCGACGCGATCCTCGTGAGCCACGTCGACGGGCCGCTCTCGGTCGCGGCGACGGCTCGGCGGCTCGAGGTCGACCCCAAAACGGTCGAGATGGTCCGCGGGTTGTACGAGGCCAGCGCGCACAAGCGCCGAGCCCCACCCGCGCCGGAACCGCTCGAGTGATCGGCGTTCGCTGGCCACGCCAGGTGCCGTTTTCTAACTCGAGCCGCGGGCGGTCCGCTACACGAGATGCGAGCAATCTGCGACTCGACAACGAGAACAGTTCTCGTCATCGGTCGTGACGGTCACTGGACACGTACTATCTCCCCCCTAGTGAGTTGGTGGCACCTGCAGGCCGCATTGGTTTGCAGAAATCCGTGATTCCCATAGATGGTATGCTCGAACTGGCACTGCTGTTCTTCGTGATAGCACTGATCGCCGCCGCCCTCGGGGCAGGTGGTGTAGCAGGCCTGAGCATGACCATCGCCAAGTGGCTGGTCCTGATCTTCCTGGTACTGGCCGTGGCGTCGCTGATACTGTAGCCCGGGGGCGATCCCGGGCAGGGGTCGGCCGCCAGCGGGGTGGTCGGCCCTCTTCGGCGCAGCACGCACCAATCGCCAGCGACCGCTGTTCTCCGTCGAGATAGAGGGCCCGGGAGCATCGGCTCTCTTGATGATACCGGGCGCGGGTACCGACCTGTAGTCGCCAACCCGAGAGCGAAATCGAGCCCTTCAGACGGCGACGACCACGTTGACGACGTAGGTCGTGATCGCGGCGACGATGGCACCCAGCCAGGACATGAACACGAAGTGGACGAGCCCGCTGAGGATGTGCCCCCGGTCGATGAGTCGAATCATGATGGCGGAGAGCGCGGCGTTGATGAAGATCGTCGTGATCAGCAGCTACTGACACTGCGAGTGAACTCACCGGGAAAGGACTCGAGGGCGGTGACAGCGCGACGATCAAACTGGTCGATCAGTCCGGTGTGCAGTTCACCTACGGGATCAGCGTCCCATCGACCTTCGGGGACAAGGAAGTCGTCCAGGTCTAAATTCACGCACATATGACCTCTAACCCGACACACGACGACGCAATCCTCACCCCCGACGACCTCGAGGTCACGCCCGACAACGAGACCGTCAAGCAGTTGGGTGAGAATCGGTACGTCGTGCGGTCGGAGTCAAATTTGAGTTCCGACCTCGAGTCCCCCTCGTTACCGTCACCGGACGGCGAACGCGGCCTCGAGACCGAGACGGCTGGTGAACGCACACGCCAGCGTGCCGGTATAGGTCTCGAGTCCGATGGAGGGCTCGAGTTCGGAACCGGTTCCAACGGTTCGGACGCAAACGAGCCCGACGAGTGGCTCGCGACCGCGTCCGAACCCCACGGGGTCGAGATCACCTTGAAGACCGACGGCGAAATCGCACACCACCGCGCGACGTCTCACGACGTTCGCGAGGTGTTCGCCGACCTCCTGACCTGGTACGCCGGGCAGCTCGACGACGGCATATCGCCGGCTGACGCATTGCAGGTGCTGCTGGCGACCACGGATCTCGAGGCCTAGGCAGGCCGCCGGTTTTCTCTCACGCTGTTACTCCCTCGAGCGACGGCTCTCCGCGAGATGGGTCGGACTCGAGTCGCCCGGTATGGACTCGAGTCGAACCCACGTCCGGGAACCGAACGACGATCTCGAGGAGGCGCCGGCGATCACCGCTCGCACTCGACCGGCGAGTCTGTCGTGATCCAGCGCTCGGGCTGGTCGTACTCGCGAATCTCGAACCATCCGTCGTCGGTGAACGACGCTTCGTAGGCGTCCGTGTGCTCGGCGGACATACTCGTGTCGAAGAGACCGAGGGTCATGAGTACGAACGTGTTAATCCGGCCCATCCCATTGCAGCCAGTTCTTAATCAGTCCTTAGCAGCCGCATACCACGGGGAACGATCGGGATTTCGTTCAAAACTATAGTTGACCGTCCTGAGGGGCGATACCGGTTTGTTCCTGGCACCCCTCCAGGGACGTATGTGTGGCCGCTACACCCTCTTTCTCGAGCAGGGCGACCTCGAGGACCGGTTCGACGCCAGGTTCCCGTCCGACGAAACGTTTGCACCGCGGTACAACGCCGCGCCGGGACAGCGCCTGCCGGTGGTCACGAACGACGAACCCGCCACGTTCCAGCACCTCGAGTGGGGGCTACGTCCGGGCTGGCGCGAGGACGTGCAGGTCTCGGGCGGCTCGAGCGGTTCGAGCAGATCGAACGGGCTAATCAATGCCAGGGCGGAAACGGTGGCCGAGAAACCGAGTTTTCACCCAGCGTACGAGATGCAAAGTGGCTCAGTCGACCGTTCAGGCGACGTGAATGAACCGTCTAAACGGAATGAATCGAACGCAGGAAATCGGGAACCCGTCTCTCGAGGTCGGTGTCTGGTCCCCGCCGACGGCTTCTACGAGTGGACCGAAACTGGAAACGGGGGCAAGCAACCCTACCGGGTCGCGCTCGCGGACGACCGCCCGTTCGCGATGGCCGGCCTGTGGGAGCGCTGGGAGCCCGACCCGGAGACCACCCAGACAGGACTCGAGGCCTACGGCGGTGGCTCGAGCGAGAGTGAGAACGAAAGTGCCGCCACACGCGAGTCGGGACCCGTCGAGACGTTCACCGTGCTCACGACTCGTCCAAACGACCTCGTCGCCGACCTGCACGGCCGCATGGCGGTGATCCTCGAGCCGGATCGCGAACGCGAGTGGCTAACTGCCGACGACCCGCGGGAGTTGCTCGAGCCTTACCCCGCCGAGGAGATGCGGACCTATCCAGTGTCGACGGCGGTCAATAGTCCGACGGTGGACGAACCGTCGCTGGTGGAGCCGCTCGAGGGCGTCTGATTCGATTTACCGGCTAAACCTGGGTCGTCGGCTTGATCCGGCTCACCAGCTGGAGCCGGTCGCCAGCTAGATCCAGTTCACCAGGCCCGAACGACTACCCGATACTCGTGCCCAGCGGCTCAGAGCCCCTCGCGACCCCCCTGCGTGAGGAGCACGACCATCGAGAGGCCCGAGACGACGATCAGCATGAGCGCGGGGATGGCGGCGTACTGGAAGTAGGCGGCCTCCTGGGCCCGCCAGATCACGGTCACGAGGGTGTCGAAGCCGGTCGGACGCAAGAAGAGGGTCGCGGGCAGTTCCTTCATCGTCGTCAGGAAGACGAGCGCGGCCCCCGCGGTGATCCCCGGGGCGATGAGCGGGAGCGTCACCCGGCGGAACGACTTCAGGGGCGTGTCGCCGAGCGTCCGAGCGGCCTCGACGAGGGTCGGATCGACCTGCAGGGTCGTCGACCGAATCGAGCCGACCGCCTGCGGGAGAAACCGGATCACGTAGGCGAAGATCAGGAGTGGGAGCGTCTGGTACAGTGCCGGGGCGTACGGCAGGTCGAGCGCCTCGTAGTCCGTCCCAACGGATACGAGCGCGAGGCCGAGGACGACGCCGGGAACGGCGAAACCGACGTACGTCGCCCGCTCGAGCACCGAGACGAACGTGGCGTTGGACCTGGCCGCCAGGTAGGCGACCGGGATCGCGGCCGCGACGGCGACGAGCGCGGCGGCCCCCGAGACGAGAAGCGAGTTGTACGCGTACTCGAACTCGAAGGCCAGTTCGGGACGAGCGTAGGGGTCGGCGGTCACGAGCCACAGCCCCAGGATCCACAGCGGAACGAGCAGGGAGAGGGCCGTGACGCCGACGGGCAGGAGCGTCGCCGGCCAGCGCCAGCGGCCGAGTTCGACGACGGTCCTGGACCCGCCGTCGCCGCCGTCGCCGCGGACGGTGCGGTTCGAGCGGACCTTCCATTCGAGGGCGAGGACGACGAGGACGATGGCGAGCAACTGGAGCGAGAGGAAGGCCGCGTACTCCCGGTTCCACTGCTGGAATTCGACGTAAATCTGTCTCGTAAAGACGGGCAGTTGCATGATCGCGGGCGTCCCGAAATCCGAGACGGCGTACAGCGCGGCGAGCAGTGCGCCCGCGATTACGGCGGGTCGGATCTGGGGGAGCGTCACCCGGCGGAAGGCGCCCCAGGTATCGTGGTTGAGCGTCCGGGCGGCGTCCAGCAGTCGCGTGTCGAACGAGAGCAACGCCGCGCGGGTGGTGAGGTAGACGTAGGGGTACGTGTAGAGCGTGATGACGAGGATCGATCCCCAGAGGCCGTAGATTTCGGGTAATCGATCGATTCCGAGGGGCTCGAGGATCGATTGGAACTCGCCGCGGGGGCCGAAGGCGGACACGAACGCGAAGGCGCCGATGTAGCTGGGGACGACCAGCGGCAGGGCGACGGCGACGGCCCAGAAGCGCCGAAGCGGGAGGTCGGTCTGGACGGTGAGCCACGCCAGCGGGACGCCGACGAGAACCGAGCAGACGGTGACGCCGACCATCAACAGGAGGCTGTTGCCGACGATTTCGACCGTCTTGGGTCGCACGAGTAGACTCCAGGCGCGACCGCCGTCGATCCTGGTGGCTTCGACCAGGAGCCACGAGAGCGGAAAGAGCAGGGTCGCCGCGATGGCCGCGACGAGGGCCGTCAACCCCAGCGGGAGCTCGTCGTTGGCTGTGATTCGGCGGACGAACGACGGTCGTGACATCTGCAGGTACGCGACTCTCGAGTCCCGGCGTATTTGCCGGTGTCGTTTGACGGCCACTCCGGTTTCAACGAGTATAAGTTTTAGGTGTGCCTAACTCGCGGTGATGGACCTGACGCGACGGGACGCCGTGGCTGCCCTCGCGGCGCTCGGCGTCGGCGGGGGAGCCGCCGCGACCCTCCGGTACGGCCGCTCGAGGGCGGCGAAGGACACGACGTCCGTCGACGAAGAGCGCATCCGAGCGACGCTGATCGCCGCCGCCGAGGTCGTCTACCCCTCGGGAATCGACGGCGTCGAGCCGTTCGTCGAGACCTTCCTGGAGGGGCGACTGGCCGACCCCGACCACGCGGCGGCGATGGACGAAACCGTCGCGAAACTCGAGGAGTTGTCCGAGTCGTGGCACGACGCTCGATTCGTCGCACTGTCGGTCGCGGACCGGGACCGGTTCCTCCGCGAACTCGGGGCGGACGCCGCCTCGGAAGCGCCGGAGGGCACGACCGCCGAGCGAGTTCGGTACTACGTCGTCAACGAGCTCCTGCTCGCGCTGTACACGTCGCCGACCGGCGGCGAACTGGCCGGTCTCGAGAACCCGCAGGGCCACCCGGGCGGAATCGACACCTATCAGCGGGGGCCCGACTCGTGAGTTTCTCCAAACGGAGGTCCGAGCCGTGAGCTGGAGCCGACCACCCGCGGAGGCGACGAACGAGTCGGTCGAATCCGAGGATCGAACCCCGGTAGCGGGGGCGAACGTGTGCGTGATCGGATCCGGGCCCGCCGGCAGTATCGTCGCGACGCGACTCGCGGAGGCGGGTCACGAGGTGGTGATCCTCGAGGCTGGGCCTCGATTCGATCCGGCCGATCGGTTAGCCAGGCAGGAACGTGCGATCCGGCCCGCCTACGACCGGCCTGACGTCTGGGACGGCGACCCCGAACGCGACGCCCACGCTGCTTCCGGAGAGTGGTTCTATCCCCTGAATCACGCCCGCGTCAGGGGCGTCGGCGGTTCGACGCTCCACTGGCAGGGGATGGTCATGCGCCTCCACGAGGACGACTTCAATTCGGCGAGCGTCCGCGGGGTCGGCGTCGACTGGCCGATCGACTACGCCAACTTCCGGCCGTACTACGCCGACGCCGAGCGAGAAATTGGGGTCTCGGGCGCCGACAATCCCTTCGGGCCGCCCCGGGAGGAACCCCACCCGATGCCGGCGTTTCCGCCCTCCTACAGCGATAGCCTGTTCGCCCAGGCCTGCGACGCTCTCGAGATCGCGATGCACCCGGTCCCGAACGCCCGGAACTCCGAAGCCTACGACGGTCGCGGCGGCTGCGTCGGCTACGGCACCTGCCAGCCCGTCTGCCCCTCCGGCGCGAAGTACGACGCCACCGTCCACGTCGAGAGCGCAGAGGCCGCTGGGGCGACGGTGCTCGACCGGGTTCCGGTCACGCGCCTCGAGCACGGCCCCGACGCGGTCAGGGCGGCGATCTACGCGACCCCGGACGGCGACACGTACCGCCAGGCGGCCGACGCCTTCGTCGTCGCCTGCGGAGGCGTCGAGACGCCACGATTGTTGCTGGTGTCGGAATCCGACCACTACCCTGACGGCCTCGCGAACTCGAGCGGCCTCGTCGGGCGATACTTCATGGATCACCTCTTCGCCGGGATGGGCGGCGTCCTCGAGGAGCCGACCCGACAGAACCACGTCGGCTTCCTCACCAGCGAGTGCCACCAGTTCTACGACGAGGCCGACGAGGAGATTGCGCCGTTCAAACTCGAGTTCTTCAACTACGCCGGTCCCTCCCCAGTGGAACTGGCGCTCACCGGCGACGACTGGGGCGACGCCCTCCTCGAGCACCTCCGGGCAGAGTACGGCGCCCACGTTGGCGTCGGCGCGCTCGTCGAACAACTCCCCCGCGAGGACAGTTACGTCGGTCTCGACCCCGAGCGAACGGACGCCAACGGCGTGCCGATCCCGGACGTCCACTGGAACGTCGGCGAGCGAGCGCTGCGAACCATCGAGCGGGTCAACGAGATCCAGCGATCGATCCTCGAGGAACTGGGCGCCGAGATCACCTGGCAGGTCGGACCGGAGAACACCGGACCTGCCTACCACCACATGGGGACGACCCGAATGGGTGATGATCCATCCGCAAGCGTCGTCGATTCCGACCTCCGAACGCACGACCTGGACAATTGCTGGCTCGTCTCGAGTTCAGTCTTTCCCACCGGCGGTGCGATGAATCCGACGTTGACTATCGCCGCGCTAGCTCTGCGTGCGGCCGAAGCGATCGAGGACGCCCTCTAGTGCTCGGTCGGCGGTGTTTTAGGCAAACCTAAAACTTAAGTGCTGGTCGGAGAAAGTACCGGTAATGAGCGTAGAAACGCCTGCAGACGGCGACGAACTCGAGGCCGACGCCGAGACCTCGAATCGACGCGCGAAATCGGTCGGTCCTGGCGCCGTTACGGACTCCAGCAACGGCCCGACGCGAGAGGCCACCGACGGGAGCAGCGCCGACGAGTACACCTTCGACGACCTCGCGGTCGTGATGGGTACGTACAACGAGGAGGCGGCCATCGGAACCGTCCTCGCTGACATCGAGCACGTGACCGACGGTCGCGCCGAGGTCGTCTGCGTCGACGGTTCGTCGGATCGAACGCCTGACATCGCGCGCGAACACGGCGCGACGGTGATCGAACAGGAGCCTCAGGGTTACGGCGTCGCCGTCCACGCCGCCATCACGGCGCCCGAGCGCCCGGTGATCGTCACCACCGACTGCGACGACACCTACCCGATGGATCAGTTACCGGAGTTCCTCGAGTTGATCAACCGCGGTCACGACGTTGTCAGCGGTGACCGCCTCTACCACGGCGCCGAGGCGATGCCGGCGCTCAACCGACTCGGCAATCACGCCTTCGCGGCCCTCGCCAGCGTCCTGATGGGTACGCGCGTCCACGACACCACCACCGGCATGCGTGCCTACCGTCGCGAGGTCATCGAGGACGTCGAGTGGTCCGAGAACACCGGCCTCTCGGCCGAACTCCTGATCCGTCCGCTGATGCGCGGCTACGACGTAGTCGAACACCCCATCGCCTACGCCGAGCGCGCGGGCGAGACCAAACTGGATCCCATCCAGGGCGGCTACGAGATCGCGCGATCCATCGGCAAGGTCGCCTTCGAGGAGCGCATGCGAGAGTTGCCACACGAGCCGCGACAGCACGATCGATAGACGGGCATCGACTACATCGGAGTACTACATTTCGACACTATTCGTCGTCGCTCTTCAGAAACAGCGTGCTGGTGAGCGCTGCCACTGGAACGGTCGCGGGCGAAGGTATTGATACGGCGACTACGTCTATGCTCCAACCCCGTGTGTTTCGTTCGGAGGAGAGCGCCGCGAGGGGCCTAGCGATCAACTGCGAGCGGGTTTCGATAATCCGGCCCCTCGAGAGACGGTCTCGTTCTGTCATTTTCAACCAGCGAAACAGTGCAGAGTACCGTATCGCCACCGTTGACCGCACGGGAGCATCCCAGCGAAACGCGATTCAACACAGTACCGACCACTGAACGCCGAGGAGAGCGGAAACTCGTCCGCTGGGTCTCTCGTTCGATTCGAATCGTCTGCTGACGTATGTTTATTCGACTCGAATTCAAGATACGGACGATTTCGTTTCTCTCAATAGTTGCCACCGTGCAATTCTCGCCTGCTGAAAGACTTCGCTTGGTCGATGCGGCTAGTAGAGACTATGCTCAGCAGGGAATAGTCGCCAAATTCCCAGACGTTTATAAGGGTGTCCGCAGTCTTGCGTTTAGAGTATTGGTAAATAAAGGGGTATACTTCAGGGTAACGTATGGTATGGAGTTCCCTCTACAACCGATAATTCCGTACGCCATGACGAGACACCCATGGATCGATCATCGAAACCGGTCGGGGCACCTCGAGAATCGACACCGACATCACATGGCGATGATACGACGCTTTTCTACCAGCGCACACCGCCGTACAGGGACACGGGTCACGCGTTCAAACGTCCGAAGCCAGCAAGCACACAGGGGGCCGAACCAGGATGAACGAGACCAATTGGTCGCACACCAGGAATACGCCGGAAAGACGATCGGCGACGATCACTGGGCGGGCAACGGAGACGGGCGCACCGCATGAGGGAACTTAGCGTCCACTCCTGGATCGACCGAGCGAAGCGAAACTGGAAGTCGGACAAGAAGCGAGCGGTCCTGGAGGCGGCTTACTGTCTGTATCTTGGGCCATGGTTCACGGCGACGTCTCGACGTCCCATAGGGACGAACGTGTACGACCTCGAGTGGGACGCACTCATCATTCTGGATGCGTGCAGAGTAGATGCACTTCGGTACCTCGCTCCCGAATACGACTTTCTGGACGCGAGGAGCATCGAGTCGATACTGTCCGTGGGAAGTGGTTCCCGGGAGTGGCTGGTCAAGACGTTCAACGAAGACCGTCTCGAGGACGTCCAGGAAACCGCACTCGTGACGGCCAATGGCTTCGACCGGGATGTCTTCATGAACGGCCGATACCTCCCGGGGATTGCCGTCCCGTTCTGCTGGCCGGGTGCAGAGCCGGTCACGGAACACGACTTCCTCCGATACGATCCGGTGTGGCGCGACTGTCGAGACGAACGGCTGGATACGGTTCCCCCAGAAGCGACGACGAACCGAGCCATCCTGGCCGGACGAGAAGCCGATGCCGACCGACTCGTCGTCCACTACGCGCAGCCACACACGCCCTACATTGCCGATGCAGTAATGGACGGTGGGAGAGAGTTGACAGACATCGAGCAGAGTGCGTGGGGAGCGCTCAAGCAAGGTTCAGTGCCGAACGAAGTGGTGTGGCGAATGTATCTCAACAACCTTCGCCACGCGCTCGATTCGGTCGGAGTGCTCCTCGAGAACCTCGATGCGGAGACAGTCGTACTATCGGCCGATCACGGCGAGGCATTCGGCGAGTGGGGAATCCAGGGGCACCCAACCGGCCTTCCGCACCCACACGTGAAACGAGTTCCGTGGGCGACGACGACTGCGACCGACTACGAATCAGTCGCGACTGACGATATTGCGAGTCCAGCGGCGAATCCCACGGAAGACGATGGGACCGTCGAGGAACATCTGGAGGCGCTCGGGTACGGGAAGTTTTAACACATCACCGTTGTCCGTTATCGTCCCAGTGACAGCGCTCTCACCAGCACGCTGCTTGTGAAGAACGTTCGTCGTTAATCCGCAGTCACTTCGAGTTCCGCCTCGAGGCGTTCCCACTCGGGCAGGTCAGCGTCCTCGAGCAACGTCCCCTCCCGACCGCAGTCGGTGACGAGCCGACAGCCTCGCGTTTCGGGCGGCCAGACGACCTCGAGCGCGCCGTCTTCGACCCGAACCGTGGTCTCCTGGCGGTAGGTGTACGTACCGCCGTCGGGCTGGACGAGCGTGACCGAGAGGACGACCCGGTCGCTGGCCGCGAGTTCGATCCCCTCTTCGGTCGGCGTGCGAGTCGCCGCCGACGGCGCCGACAGGGTAGCAGTACCGGCGTCGTCGCTCGCGGCCGCCAACGTCCAGGCGACGCTGATCTCGTCGGTCGGGTCCTCCAGGTGGTACTCGACGGAGCCGTTCGCCCCCTCGAGGGTGACGACGGCGCGGCTGACCCGGTCAGGGACGCCGACTGTCGTCTCGCCGTCCATCGTCGAACCCCGGCGGACCTCGAGTGGCTGGAAAACGGCCTCGATCTGGTCGGGGCTCGCACCCCACGCGCCGCGGTAGGTGTACCGGTAGGGATGGCGGTCGGGATAGGCGTCCAAAGCGGTGAACTCTCTCTCGGGGTCGCCCTCCAGGACGTAGACGACGTCGCCCTCGAGGTCGGGGTCGTTCCTGAGCGCCTGGAAGGGATGGTTGGTCCACTGGCCGTAGGGCGCGGGCTGGAAGACGAGGGCGTTCTCGAGGTCGCGATCGTCGAACGGTTCGTAGGCCGCCTCGGCACTCCGGGTGTAGTCGGCGTTGCGATCGATCGGTCCCGAGACGAGCGCGACGGTGGTCGTCGCGAGGACGAGCGTCGCCACCAGGGCGAGGGAAATGAGGACCCTGCGAGACGAAACCGGCGCGTCGATTCGCTCGAGGAGTTCGGGGACGCGATGCCGAGCGAGACGCCACCCGGACACCATCGCGATGGCGGCGAAGATGGCGAACGGAGCGAGCAGGTCGAAGTGATAGAAGGGGCCGAACCGACTGACGAGGCCGTTCGTCGGGTCGTCCATCGTCGCCAAGATGTTAAAATTGCCCCAGAAGGCGACGTTGCCCAGGACGACGGTGACGACGACGCCCGCGAGAAGTGCGGCGGGCAGCGGAGAGACGGCGACCAGGCAACCCTGGGATCGCGATCCGGTCCGGCGCCCCTCAAGCCACTGCCGACCCGCCAGTGCGAGTCCCGCGACCGCCGCCAGGGTGCCAATCGGCCCGGCGACGACCCAACGGGTGGCGGAGTACCACAGGACGTAGCCGTTGGCCTCGAGCGCCAGCGCGGGCGTGTACTCGAGGCCGTGGCCCACGATCTCACGATAGCCGAACCCGGGTCCGTCTAGCGGCGCGAACGCCTGGAACGGAAACTCGAGGGGCGAACCGGTCAGTCGAGCGTTGTACGCGAGCGCGAGGGCGACGAACGCGAGGCCGATCGTCCCTGTGAGCAGATTTCGGCGGACGGGGTCGGCCAGCGGGCGGCCCCGTCGGAGAGTGGTTACCGTCTGCCAGCCGGCGTGGACGACGAACGGCAGGGCGAACAGGACGGCGGTGTACGGCCGGGCGAAGAACGCGATGCCGACGGCGACCCCGGCGACGGCGGCCATCCTCGAGTCGCTGGAGCGGACGCCCCGGAGGTAGCAGACGGCGAAGAGGAGATTCCACAGCGTCGTCGGGGCGTAAGGGAGGAAGACGGACGAAGAGAGGAGCGCCATCGGTGAGGCCGCGAAGAGGACGGACGAGACGAGGCCGACTCGTCGGTCGGCGACCGTCGAGCCGAGGACGTAGATCAGGTAGGCGTTGAGCGCCGCCACGATCGCCAGCGTGACCCGGGGCTCGCCGAACAGGGCCATCGAAACGGCGAACATTCCGGCGGGGACGGGCGCGTACTTCGGATACAGCCGGCCATCCTCGAGGACGAAGAACCACGGTCTGACGGCCTCGGCGAGGGCGCCCGCGTGAATCTGGAACTGGCCCTCGAGCAACATCGCGGCCTGCAGCAGGTAGACCGCCTCGTCGTCGTTGCTCGAGTGGTACGGGAACAACTCGCTCGCGAGGGTGAAGACGACGAGGCCGGCGAGGACGCTCACGAGGAGCGCGTAGCGGCGCTCGCGCGGGCGGGTGGCGGCCCGGAGAACGGAACGAACGGAGCGACGCGAGGGGAGGTGGCTTCGGAATCGGTGCCGGCGGGGATCGACCATCGCCCTCGTCAGGTGTTGATGCCGACCTCGCGCATGAGGTCGATCGTCGGCTCGAGGTCCGAGAGCTGCGAGAGGTCGACGTTCGGCACGTCGAGTTCGTCGATGGGCGGCAGGTCGCCGACCGGTTCGACGTCCGGGATCAACGGGTACTCGTAGGTCTCCGTGGCGAAGTACTCCTGGGCCTGCGCCGAGAGCAGGTGACGGACGAAGTTCTGGGCGAGGTCGGCGTCGTCGGCCGCGTCTGTGACGGCCGCACCGGCGACGTCGAAGACGGCGCCCGCGTCACCCTCGGTGAACGACGTGGCGATTGGGGCGTCCGGCGAGCCGTCCAGCACGCGCTGGATGTAGTAGTGGTTCGTGAACCCGGCGTCGATTTCGCCGTCGGCGACGGCCTGGCAGACCGCGAACTCGTCGCTGTACTCCGCGATTCCCGAATCGACGATGCCCTCGAGCCACTCGCGGGTCGTCTCCTCGCCCTCGAGCAGTCGCATGGCGGTCACGAAGCCCTGGCAGGAGCCGTAAGAGGGAGCCCAGCCCAGGTCGCCGTCGAAGTCGGTCGCGTAAGCCTGGATGCTGTCGAGCATGTCCTCGTTCGAGAGCGAGTCGGTGTTGAAGGGGACGGTCCGGGCCCGGCCCGAGGTGCCGACCCACTGGTCGGTTCGAAACTCTTCGTCAACCATTGAGGTGGCCTCCTCGGACAGCGCCTGCGTTCGTCCCTCCTCGGCGAGCGCACCGAGGGCCGCCGCGTCGACGGTGTAGAACACGTCGGCGGGGGTTCCCGAGCCTTCTTCGGCGATTTGGTTGACCAGTTCCGAGGAGTTGCCGTACCGCGGATCGACCGTGAAGTCCTCGTAGTAGTCCTCGAGGTCGCCGAGCAGCGTGCCGACGAGGAACTCGCCGCGCCCGGAGTAGACGGTCAGTTCGCCCTCGAGGTCCGGAAGGTCCTCGACGCGAGTCCCGCCCGGTTCGGGGCGTCCGGCTCGCCCGGAGCCGATCTGTCCAAACGTGTTCGGTGCGTCGTCGTCATCGCTTCCGATCAGGCCGAGACAGCCAGCGACGCTCACGGTACCGAGCGCGGCCGAACCAGCCAGAAAGGTGCGCCGAGAAGGTGAATCTGATCGTCGGGGCATGTTTTTAGGTTCACCTAAATATATTTATAAGCGTCGATGTTTGTCGGACGTCAGTGGCGGACGGCTTCGACACGGGTCGCCGCAGTCGATCCCTCGAGACGCTCGAGGCACGCGAGCCACTCGAGCATGTACTCGCCCACGTGATTGAAGAACGCGCCGTTGGTATACTCGTCCCAGTCGCCCTCGGCGAGCGCCCGGCCCATCGCCTCGAACACACCGGCGTAGCTCTCGCGGTCGCCGCCGACGTCGTCGACGATCGCCCAGAGGTGTTCGTTGAGCTCGAGGCCCGGCACTTCGTTGTTCAGATCGTCGAACGTGCTTCGCGGCGCCTTGTTGTGTTCACACAGCGGGTTCCCGTTGTAGATCTGTGTTTCGAGGACGTCGCAGGCGCGCTTGAGGAAGACGCCGCTCCAGATGTCGTCGAAGCGCCCGACGTTCCACTCGTTGTCGTCCATCGGCAACTGGTAGAACGCGGGGACGACCTCCCGGCGGAACGCGAGGTTCATCGAACAGACCGTCAGGTACTGCCCCGGTTCGGCGACGAAGTCTCCCGCGAAGTCCTCGCGCGTCGTCCGCGTCTGTGCCTGTCCCTCGAGGTCGCCGTCCATCAGGATCCGGACGGCGTCGAGGTCGGGGACGTTGGTCCACAGCCCCTGGGAGGCGACCACGTCGCCGGTCTCGAGGGTCGCCGTCCCAGTCTCGACGGTCTCGTCCATCGCGGCGTAGGGGTACCCCCGTGGGTAGAGGCCGTGCTCCTCAGCGTTCTGGTAGAGGACGTTGACCCACTGCTCGTCGGAGCGAACGGTCTCGATCTCGCCCTCGAAGGCGAGGTTCGCCAGATGGGTGCCGAAGAAGTCCACGTCCGGGTGCGGGATCGTGTCGTCGTCGATGAAGACGCCGTACTCGAAGCGGTCGTGGGCCCATAGGTAGAGCAGTCCGAAACTCGTCTCGGCGTGGCTGGCCGCCGGCACGAGGTGGCCGTACTCGGCGATTCCGTTCGCTTCGTACCACTCGTCGCGACGGGTGCCGTCGAATACCTCGCCCGAGACGCCCCCCTCCTCGAGCATCGCCGTCATGGAGTCGGTGTCACAGAAGTCCTCGGTAACGAGCACGACGTGCAGGCGCTCGAGGTCGAAGTCGTGATCGCGCGCGTTTTGGAGGTAGGAACGCACGCACTCGTACTCGCGGATCGTCGGGACGACGACGCAGATGTCCTGGATCGCGTGCTGACTCATTGAGCGTTCGTTTTTTAGGCTAGCCTAAAACAGTACCGGTTCACTCCGGGCGCTCGTCGGCGAGTCCCGAAACCGTCAGCCCGAGGGCCCCGGCGCTCAGACCGCCACCGACGAGGGTGAGGCCGTTTTTCAGCGCGTGGTCGACGAGTGCCGCAGCCAGCGCCGTACTGGCACCGATTGGGGTGATCGACACGACGAGGGCCGTGAATGCGGCCTCGTACAGCCCGACGCCACCCTGTGAGAGCGGTAACACCTTCGCCAGGTTGCCGACGCTCACTGCGAGCGTCCCGACGGCCAGCAAGGGGAGCACGTCGAGACCGGTTCCGAACGCCGCGAGCACGAGTACGGCGGTCACCACGTCGAGCGACCAGATCGCCAGGCTCGTCGTCGCGACGGCCGCGAGGGAGCGGGGCCGTCGGGTGATCGCCTGGAGGTGGCCGACGAACCGGAATCCGGCCTCGAGTCGATCCCCCCAGGTGTGCGAACGCAGTCGTGCGCCGAGACCGGCGGGGGAGCCGTAGCGAGTGGAGGCCGCCAGCACGACCCCGACGCCGACGGTGGCGGTGCTGACGGCGCACGCGGCCAGCACGGCACGTCGAGCGCCGCCGGTGGTGAACACCTCGAGCGGGGACGCGGTCCCGCTGAGCGCGAGCCAGGCGGTCGCCCCGAGTGCAAGGGCGGTGATCGTCGCCAGATCGAAGAGGCGTTCGACGA
This sequence comes from Natronosalvus rutilus, assembly GCF_024204665.1. Lineage (NCBI taxonomy): Archaea > Methanobacteriati > Methanobacteriota > Halobacteria > Halobacteriales > Natrialbaceae > Natronosalvus > Natronosalvus rutilus. Next base: position 91,140 of record NZ_CP100355.1, read on the forward strand.
CCAGCGACGCGCCGCCGGTGGGGTAGGGAACGCCCCACCGGTTCTTGATAATGTATGCACGTGCGCCATCGCCAGCCCGCGCAGGGAGCACGAGATTCGCCAGTTGACTCACGAAGATTGCGGCGGTCAGCGGCGCGGTTCCAACGCGGTAGTACATCGTTCCCAGCACGTCGCCGTAGCGTCGCCCGCGAAGCGGCCACGAGAGGAGGTAGACCGCGACGGCCCCCGCCAGCAGTTGGCGATCGGCGCGGGCGACCTCCGCGAGGACCGTCTCGAGTTCGATCGATCGAAACGCGACGAGTAGGCCGAGAACGATGCCGATCGCGACGACGAACGGTCCGAATCGCCGGAGGCCGGCCTCGAGCGAGCGCCCCCGTCTCCCGTCGGCCGACGCCGTCCGGCGAGAGCGTGTCGTCGAATCGTCCTCGAGTCGGTCCCGCCCGTTCATACGAACTCGTGCAGGACCCAGATATTTAAGCTCACCTAAAACTTGCCGAGGCGCTATCGATATTCGTTCTTGCGGGTGTTTAGCCTGCAGAGGGGTACTCGGGTTCGACCAGAAGATGAATACTCGAGTTCAGCCAGCAGCGGTTACTCAAACTCGGCCAGTAGCTCTCGCGTGGCCGCGCGGACGGCCTCGTCGCTCGAGCGCCTGGGTTTGAACCCGAGCGCGGACAGTTTCTCGATCGAGAGGCGCATCTTCGGCACGTCGCCGGTCCAGCCCCGGTCGCCGCCGGTGTACTCGAATGTCGGGTCGACACCGAGTTCGTCGGCGACGATGGCCGCGATGCGGTCGACGGAGGTGGTTGTCCGGGTGCCGAGGTTGAAGGTGTGCATCGCCCCAGCGTCGCTCGAGGTGGCCGTGTCCGCGTCCACTGCGTCAGCGTGGGCGACGACGTGATCGATCGCGGCCAGGCAGTCCTCGACGTGCAGATAGGACTTCTCCTGGCGGCCGTCGCCGAGGATGGTGAGCGTCTCGGGGTCGTCCCGAAGCTTCTCGATGAAGTCGGGGATCACGGCCCCCCGCAGGCGCGGACCGACGACGTTCGCGAAGCGGACGTTCCAGACGGTGAGCCCGTGGCTGTGAGCGCGCGCCGAGAGCAGGCCTTCGTCGGCGAGTTTGCTCGCCCCGTAGGCGCTGATCGGCTCGAGCGGCGCGTAGTCCTCGGGGGTCGGCCGGGGCGCTTCGCCGTAGACCGTCGACGACGAGGTGTAGACGATCTCGGTGACGTCGGCGTCGGCCATCGCTTCGAGGACCGTCCGGGTCATCCGCGTGTTGTCGTCGAACTGGCCGTACGGACGGTCGGTGTCGACGCGTTTCGAGGCCGCGAGGTGATACACGCGGTCGATGTCCTCGAGCAGGCCCTCGAGCGAGTCGGGGTCGGTCAGGTCGGCCTCGACGAACTCGGCCTCGGGCGAGACGTGTTCGCGGTCGCCGTTCGAGCAGTCGTCGACGACCGTCACCGTCTCGCCGGCCTCGAGCAGGGACTCGGTCAGGTGAGAACCGACGAAACCGGCCCCGCCCGTCACGAGCGAGTGGCGCATAGCGCGTTCCATGGGTGCCGTTGATGGGAGCGACAGTAATCGCTGCCGATTCAAGCGGGGGAACGACATCTTCTCGCCCGACGACCGTCCGGTGCACTTATATAAAAGACGGAGGGTTGGACCTCCAATCGCCACGATCGTCTGCGTCATAGAGTAGCAAGGTCTGCGTACTCGGGTCGTTCCTTCCGGCGGTTTTGGTGATTTCGATCGGCCGAAGGGGACGCAACTCGAGTACGCGTTAAACGGTATTTTTATATAGAAGGGCAAACAATGATTCGAGCGACTATGAGTCAGCGAATGCAACAGGGACAGCCGATGATTGTGATGAGCGAGGACTCCCAGCGCGTCAAAGACCGCGACGCGCAGGATTACAACATCCAGGCCGCTCGAGCGGTCGCGGAGGCCGTACGCTCCACACTCGGCCCGAAAGGGATGGACAAGATGCTCGTCGACTCGATGGGATCGGTGACGATCACCAACGACGGGGTCACCATCCTCCAGGAGATGGACATCGACAACCCGACGGCCGAGATGATCGTCGAGGTCGCCGAGACCCAGGAGGACGAGGCGGGTGACGGCACGACTACCGCCGTCGCGATCGCCGGCGAGCTCCTCAAGAACGCCGAGGACCTCCTCGAGCAGGAGATCCACCCGACGGCCATCATCAAGGGCTTCCACATGGCCGCCGAGCAGGCCCGCGAGGAGATCGACGACATCGCGACCGAGATCGACACCACCGACGAGGACCTGCTCAAGAAGACCGCCGAGACCTCGATGACCGGCAAGGGCGCCGAGGTCAACAAGGAACACCTCGCCCAGCTCATCGTCGACGCCGTCTCCGGCGTCACCGTCGAGACCGACGAGGGTGACAGCGTCGTCGACCTCGAGTTCCTCAACATCGAGACTCAGACCGGTCGCGCCGTCGACCAGTCCGAATTGCTCGAGGGCGGCATCGTCAACAAGGATCCCGTCCACGACAACATGCCCACCGAGGCGACGGACGCGAACATCCTCCTGCTGAACGACCCCATCGAGGTCGAAGAGACCGACGTCGACACCGAAGTCTCCGTCACCGACCCCGACCAGCTCCAGAAGTTCCTCGACCGCGAGGAGAAACAGCTCAAGGACAAGGTCCAGCACATCGTCGACCTCGGTGCGGACGTCGTCTTCTGCCAGAAGGGCATCGACGACCTCGCCCAGCACTACCTCGCGAAGGAGGGCATCCTGGCCGTCCGCCGCGCGAAGAAGAGCGACCTCGAGTTCCTGACGGAGGTCGTCGGCGCCTCGGTCGTCTCCGACCTCGAGAGCGCGTCAGAGGACGACCTCGGCTTCGGTGACGTCACCCGCGACGACGAGGACGACCTGTTCTACGTTGAGGGCGACGACGCCCACGGCGTCACCCTCCTGCTTCGCGGCTCCACCGAGCACGTCGTCGACGAACTCGAGCGCGGCGTCAACGACGCCCTCGACGTGGTCGCCCAGACCGTCTCCGACGGCCGCGTCCTCGCGGGCGGTGGCGCGATCGAAGTCGAACTCGCCTCACGCCTGCGCGACTACGCCGACTCCGTCTCCGGCCGCGAGCAGCTGGCCGTCGAGGCATTCGCCGACTCGCTCGAACTCGTCCCCCGCGTGCTCGCCGAGAACGCTGGCCTGGACAGCATCGACACGCTGGTCGACCTCCGCGCGGCCCACGAGGACGGCGAGATCCGCGCCGGCCTGAACGTCTTCAGCGGCGACGTCGAGGACACGTTCGAGGCTGGCGTCGTCGAACCGGCCCACGCCAAAGAGCAGGCCGTGACCTCCGCCACGGAGGCCGCGAACCTCGTGCTCAAGATCGACGACATCATCTCCGCCGGCGACCTGTCGACGGACAAGGGCGACGACGAGGGAGGTGCCCCCGGTGCCGGCGGCATGGGCGGCGGCATGGGCGGCATGGGCGGCATGATGTAGACGTCGGTCGAAATCGTCCCCACTCGCTCACCGCCGATCGATCACCGATCGTTTCGTTTTTTGACGGCGTTACCGTGACCGAGGAGCGCTAGCGTCGATTGACGAGAAGCATTCGGATCGGTCCCTGGACGGCATGGCTGGTGGCGTACACAAATTGTTCGAGCCGATTGTCCGACTTTTCGTGTCCCCGGTACCCTCGAGAAGACGCCCCCTCCAATGGAGTTCGTCGAGACAACCGTCTGAGAGGGTCGAATGTTGCCCTCGAGCGGGGAACGAGACGATCCGAATCCGTACACATTTACGATTCGAAACAGTAGCCCACCAGCAGTGAGTACCGAGGACGAAACCCCGTTCGATGCCTATCGGGAGCACGTCGACCGACCGCTCTGGCGGCTCTTTCGCGAGTACGGGCCCGGTCGGCTGAGCTGGTTCAGCATCGGCATGGTCGCTAATTTCCTGGCCCGAATGGCCAGCCTGGTACCGCCACTGGTGCTTGGGGCGGCCATCGACGCCGTCTTCGTCGGCGAAGGGGACTACAGCCTCCCCGTCGTCCCCAACGCGTGGCTCCCGACGGAGAGCCTCGAGCAATTCTGGTTCTCGATTGCGGCCATCGCAGGCGCGTTCGTCGCCGTCGCCCTCTTTACCTGGATCTACGGGGTGTCGGCGAACCTCTTCGCCCACAGCGTCATGCACGCCGTCCGGGTCGATTGCTTCCGGAAGATGCAGAACCTCGACATGACCTTCTTCGACGACAAGCAGACCGGGGAGGTCATGGCCGTCCTCAACAACGACACCCAGAACTTAGAGCGGTTCCTGGACAACGCGCTGATGAACTCGGCCCGACTGCTCGTGATGGTCGGGGGCATCGCGGGCGTCCTCTTCTACCTGAACTGGCAACTGGCGGCCGTCACCCTCGTCGCGGTTCCGGTGATGTTCGCCTTCACGCTGTGGTTCATGCGCGTCATCGAGCCCCGGTACGTCCGCCAGCGGTCCTCGGTCGGGTGGCTCAACACCCGCCTCGAGAACAGCCTCTCGGGGATGGATCTGACGAAGACGACTGCCAGCGAGGAGTACGAGGTCTCGCGGGTCCGGAAGGCCTCGAAGCGACTGTTCGACGACACGATGGCCGTCCTCAAGCTCTCGTACGTCTATCGACCAGGGATGGAACTGCTCGCCGGCCTCGCCTTCGCTGCGACCTTCCTCGTCGGCGGCCTCTGGCTCACCAACGGCGCGGCGCCGGGCCCGTTCACGGGAACGCTCTCGGTTGGTGACTTCGTCATCTTCCTCTTTCTGACCCAGCGGATCGTCGCCCCGCTCGCGGAAGTCTCGAACATCGTCGACCAGTACGAGAACGCGAAGGCCTCGAGCGAGCGCGTGTTCGGCCTGCGAGACATCCCGGTCTACGTCTCCGACCCCGTCGACCCCGAGCCGCTCGAGGACGTCGCGGGCCGCGTCGAGTACGACGACGTGACGTTCAGTTACGCGACCGGCGAGCAGCGGGCCATCGGTGGGAGCGAGGCGTCCGGCGACGGGGGTCTCGAGGCCGGTAACGGCGGCGACGGTGACGGCGAGGCCGACGCAGAAATCGTCGTTGAGGACGTCTCGTTCACGGCGGAGCCGGGAGACACCGTCGCCCTGGTCGGACCGACCGGCGCCGGAAAGTCGACTGTGCTCAAACTCCTCCTGCGACTCTACGACGTCGACGACGGCGAGATACGGGTCGACGGCCACGACGTTCGCGACGTTCACCTCGCGGACCTCCGGGAGTCCATCGGCTACGTCAGCCAGGAGACGTTCCTCTTCGACGGCACCATCGCGGACAACATCCGATACGGCCACTTCGACGCCTCCGACGAGGCGGTTCGCGAGGCCGCGAAGGCCGCCCAGGCCCACGAGTTCATCGAGGACCTCCCCGACGGCTACGAGACACGGGTCGGCGAACGCGGCGTCAAACTCTCGGGCGGGCAGCGCCAGCGGATCGCCATCGCGCGGACGGTCCTGCAGGACCCCGAGATCCTGATCCTGGACGAGGCGACGAGCGCCGTCGACACGAAGACCGAACTCCTGATCCAGCAGTCGATCGACCGCCTGACGGAGGGGCGGACGACCCTCGCCATTGCCCACCGTCTCTCGACGATTCGCGAGGCTGACGTGATCCTCGTCCTCGAGGGCGGACGGGTCGTCGAACGCGGCGACCACGAGGAACTGCTCGCGGCCGACGGCCGGTACGCGACGCTGTGGGAGGCCCAGGCCGGGACGCTCGACGAAGCGCTCGAGGCAATGGCCGACGGCGGGGATTGAGACGGATCGGTCAGATCCCCGCCCGCCGAACGGACGCGACCAGACGCCGGTGGAGGTCTCGGCGGATACCCGCTCGAGTGAGGACGACGACGGCCAGCGGGGTGGCACTGGCGAGGGTGAACAGGCCGCCGAAGAAGACGCCGCCGCCGGTTCCGGCGTAGAGCGTGTAGAGGCTGAGCGACGCCCACCACAGCGTCAGCGCCCCGAGACCGAGCGCCAGCAACTGACCGACGCGGAGTTCCAGTCCCTCCCTAATTACGCCGACAATGACGAGGATCGCCAGCACGCCCGGCAGCACGAGTTCGGGATCGATTGGAGCGGAACCCAGTTTCGGCCACGTCGGCCACGGCAGCGAACGGTCAGCGAGCAGGACGAGGTCGACGAGGAGGACGAAGACCGCGAGCGCGATCTCGCTCGTTCGGTGCAGGGTGGCGGGCGGACGAGTCATCTCGTTTCTCACTCGTCAGATAAGCGTAAAAACATTTCCACGACGTTGGTTCGTTCGAGTCCGTCAGTGGGTATCGAGGGGGCGAAGCAGGGCTCCAGCCGAAGAGTGAACCGCGCGACGACGGTTTCGAGCGACGATTAGCGACCACTCGGCGCAGCCATCGGGCCGTCGAGGGTCGCTCGAATGGTGAACTCGGCGTCACCGTCGTCCGGTTCGAGGGCGCCGACCGCGTACCCGGTGTAGGCGCCGCCGCGCTCGAGGTCGAGGTCGACCGAGGCGACGGTCGTCCCAGGATTGCCGGCCGGCCGCACGTCGAGGGCGTACTCAGCGGCCGGGACCGCGACGTAGTTGGAGGTCTCGCCGTAGGCGAGGTCCGCTACGATCGGATTGTCGCCGTCGTTGGCGTAGAGGTCGACGGCCGGCGCGTCGGGCGAGCCGTGAACGGCCCGGAACAGGACGGAACCGTCGTCGATCAGGACGTGCGGGCGGATGGTCCCGGTCTCGAGTTCGCCGATGGCGGCGACGGTGTAGAACGCCTGTCCGAACCAGTACTCGCGCTCGAAGACGACGGTGTCGGCGTCGTCGGCGGCCGTGACGGTGATGGTGGCGGTGCCCGGTTCGAGCTCGAGGTACGGCGTAAGGGTGTCGTACTCGAGGCCCGAGACGACGCGTTCGCCGTCGACGAGGATGTCGACGCCCGGCGCGTCAGGGGACAGGTGGGCGACGCGAACGGCCGTCAGTGGCGCCTCTCGCTCGCTCGGGCCGTTCGCCTCCTGGTCGCCCGGGTCCCGTTCCCGTTCGTCATCGTCGTGTTCCCCGCGTCCGAAGACGATCCCGCTGGTCGTGGCCGTCCCGCCGGCGATGCCGAGAGCGGCGAGCGTTCGTCGTCGTGAGAGTGGCATAGTCGGAGTCGGCGGACGGCGAACGGATAAACTACTACGTCAGTTGCGGTGACAGTCGGAGCGCAGTCTCGCCCTACGACCGTCACTCGAGGGTGACAGTCCGCGTAGTGAGGACGTACTCGCGTTCCCGGCCATGGGAGGGCCATCGAATCAATGTCACCGACCGTGAAACTCACCGTCGCGTGGTTAATTTCCAATTTATCCGGGAGGATATATTGCCTTTCGCCCGCGTAGCCACTCGCATGCGCCGAAGAGGCTATCTGGTGGGACTCGGAACCGGCGTCGGGGTGCTCGTCTCGGTCACTGACAGGGGGCTCGCGACGGCCACGGACCTGTCGGTGCGGATCCTCGAGACGAACGACCCCGTCGAGGCCGGCGAGTACCTGAATGTCACGGCGGAGGTAACGAACACGACCGCGTCGGAACTCGAGGTCACGGCCGAGTTTCTCGTGGGCGGTGATCCGGTGGGTGGACGGTGGATTTTCCAGATCGAGGGCGGCGAGACCCGCGACCTCGAGTTCAGCCACCTGACCTATCCCGTCCGTCAGGACGTCGAGTTCCCCGTCCGCGTGGAGACGCAAGATGGGAGCGACGAGCGACTCGTCACCGTGACCGGCATCGACGACCTGCCGACCGACCGCGTGCGACCCGGCTCGCAGGTCACGGTCGCACCTGGATCGACGGTCCAGTTCGAGACTGAACCCGACGACGCGGAGAGCTACGGCGGGGTCACGCACTGGTACGTCGACGACGACTACGCCGGCTGGTCGATGGGACCGTGGCAAGCGGAGTACTTCGGCTGGACGGGTCGTGACTACTGGCAGTACACCTTCGACGAGCCCGGCACGTACACCGTTCGAGCGAGCGTCGTCCAGGAAGGGGCGAACGCGACCGCCGAGTGGACCGTCGAGGTCGCCGAGGGCGGGCACGGCGGCCCGGTCGTCGAGGAGGTTCGCCCGGCACCCGGCCGACTCACCGTCAGTAACGAGGAGACGGTCGAACTCGCCGTCGACGTGAGCGACGCGGAGGGACGCCTCGAGGAGGTCGTCTGGTGGCTCGGCCACGCCGACCGCATCCTGGAGATTTCCTCAGTCTCGGGGTCCTCGGACACCGCGACGCTCGCTGTTGACGGGGCCTCGCTCTGTCACGGCTGTCCGGTGATCGTCTGGGTTCGCTCGAGCGACGGCACCGTGACGACGGCCCAGCCGTGGACGCCGGTCGAACCCGACGGCGGCCACCTGCACGTCTCGATTCGGAAGTCGAACGACCCGGTCGGCGCCGGCGACCCCCTCGAGTTCGTCCTCGACCTCGAGAACGTCGGCACGGAGGCGGCGACGCGAGAGGTCTCGATGATCGTCGGCGGAGAGGTGGTCGACGCTCGCTCGGTGACGGTCGATAGCGGTGGGACGGACTCGCTGACGCTCGGCTACGACACCTACCCCGTCCGCCAGGACGTCGAGTTTCCCGTCTGGGTGACGACCGGCGACGACAGCGACCACCGAACCGTCTCGGTGTACGCCGACGGCGTGGCCGACCTCGAGATCCGGATTCTCGAGACCAACGCGCCGGTCGCGGCGGGCGAGGTGCTCTCGGTGCTCGCGGAGGTCGAGAACGTGGGAACCGAATCCATCACGCGAGACATCCACCTGGCTGCCGGCGACCGAGTCGCGAGCGAGAGAGTATCTCTCGAACCCGGCGCGACCGAGACTCTCCAGTTAGGGTACGAGACCTATCCCGTCCGCCGAAACGTGGAATTTCTCGTGTCGGTGGAGACCGACGGGGCCTGCGACCGCCGTCTCGTGCGAGTGTACGCCGATGGACTCCCCGCGCTCGTCCCGCGAATTCGCGAAGTGAACGACCCCGTCACCGGAGGCGAGCGCCTCGAGGCGACGGTCGAACTCGAGAACCGGAGCGGCGAGCGCGCGACCGAGGACGTCTCGCTGGTCGTTGGCGGCGAAGTGGTCGATTCGGCGTCGGTGACCGTCGACGGCGGAGAGACGGAGACGCTCGCGCTGGGCTACGAGACCTACCCCGTCCGTCAGGACGTCGAGTTCCCGATCACCGTCGTCGCGGGTGAGGAACGAGACGAACGGACCGTCTCGGTTCGTGGGGTCGACGGCGGTGGTGGAGAGGGCGACGACGGCGGCAGCGAAGATAACGAAGACGGGGACGACGGGGACGGCGAGGGCGAAGACGGAGCGGACGAGGACCTCGAGGTCACCTTCGTCGACTGCTCGCGCGTCGAGGTTACCGGGAGTTTCGCAGCTGGCGACACGATCATGGCTCACACCGCCTTCAACACCGACCACGGGATCGGAACGACCGCTGGCGAAGACTTCGTCACTATCGGCGAGCACGTCCCCGCCCCCTTCTCCGGCACCGTCATCTTCGAAATCGGCGACGACCGCGGCGTCTCCGGCGACGACTCGAGCGCCACCGTCACCGTCGAGGACTACGGCGTCCTGGGGACGGCGATCACTGGGATCGGCGGCCCGAGCGCGATCGGCCCCGAGACGACCCACTCGAACCCCCACGATTGCAGCGGGTCGATCGCCCCAATTCCGCCGGGGCTCAAGGTCGCGTCCGTCTCACCTGCGGGGGACGGCTACGACGTGACCTTCGGCTATACGAACGAGAACGAGGTATCGATAATCGTCGGGAGTTCGTTCACTGCGGGGACTGCGAGTAGCCAGCCCCCGAACGAACTCGCAGCCGGCGGCGGGTCGTTCACCACCCGGTGGACGCCCCGGAGCGGGGACGAGCGCCTCGAGTGGACGGTCGACCTGTCGGCGTTCGGAGGGCAGGAGCCGGTTCGGGTGGCGACGCAGGCGGCGAGGACGTACGGTGACGGCGAGGAGCCCAGTAGTGACGACGGCGCGGAAACTGACGATGGTGGTGAGACAGCCGACGGAGCGAACACAGACGGCGATGGCGAGACCGATGGCGAAGGTAGTGAAAACGGCGACGCAACCGACGAGACAAACGAGACGAGCGACACAGGAGGTGGCCAAACGGATGGCACAGACGCCGAAGGTAGTGGCGACGGCGAGAGTACCGACGATGGAACCAAAGACACAGACGACAACGCCTCGAATGACGGATAATCCCGACTTCGGGAGAGGGGGCACCGCACACTCGAGTACGCCGACCCCTCCGAACTACTCTCGAGCCCATGCCCTCGAAAACATCAAATAATTTGAAATACAATACGATCGTATGGTCTCCCGCGACACGCGCGTCCACCTGGTCGCCATCGCCCTCGCGATCGCCATCTTCGCCGTCGTCTCGAGGTTCGACTTCGCTACCGACGGTCCCGAATACCTCGTCGCCTTCCTCGTGAGCTACGGCATCATCTTCGGCGGCGCGCACCTCTACCTGGCCGCTCGCGGCGACGATGGCATGGTCCCGACCGCATCCCGCTGGCGGTACGTCGCCGTCGTCGCCGTCTTCCTCCTGGTCGGCGCGCTCCTGTGGGTCGCTGGCGACGCCGCACTCGGCCCCGTCACCGTCCGACAGGTCGGCCTCGCGGTGCTCGCGCTCACGGCCCTGGTCTACCTCGCCGTCGAATCCGTGTCGGGGTATCAGGCGACGCAACTCGAGTGACAGGGAAGTCAGAACGAAAACGGATCGAACCGTCTACCGCTCCTCGAGCGGCACGAACGTCTGATCCTCGGGACCCGTGTAGCGCGCACGTGGGCGGATGAGTCGATTATCGCGCTGGTACTCGAGCACGTGGGCGATCCACCCGCCAGCACGGCTCATCGCGAAGATGGGCGTGTACGTGTCGATCGGGATCCCAAGCTGGTAGTAGACCGAGCCGGAGTAGAAGTCGACGTTGGGGGCGATGCCCTTCTCGACGAGCCCTTTCTCCTCTGTGAGGTAGTCCTCGATGGTCGTGGTGATCTCGTACCAGGTGTCGTCGCCGGTTTCGGCGAGTTCCTCGCTTCGTCGCTGGAGGATCTTCGCGCGGGGATCCTTGACGTTGTAGACGCGGTGGCCAAAGCCGGGAATGCGACGGCCCTCGTCGGTCGCTTGCTCGACCCAGTCGCGCGGATCGAGGTGACTCTCTTCGATCTCGAAGAGGACCTCCATGACGTCCTGGTTGGCCCCGCCGTGAAGCGGCCCCGAGAGCGCCCCGATGCCGCCGGTCAGCGAACTGTAGACGTCGGCCATCGTCGAACCGATGACCATCGCGGTGAACGTCGAGGCGTTCAGGCCGTGGTCGGCGTGGAGGATGAGCGCCTGGTCGAACGTCTCGGCGGCGACGTCGTCGGGTTCCTCGCCCGTGAACATGTATAGGAAGTTCGCCGCGTGCCCGAGGTCGGGATCGGGGGCGACCGGCTCCTCGCCCTGGCGGAAGCGCTCGAAGGCGGCCAGGACGGTCGGGATCTTGGCGGTGATCCGCCGTCCCTTTCGCAGCGAGGCCTCGGCGTCCTCGGCATCGACGTCGCTCTCGGATTCCATCGCCGAGAGCATCGATGTCGCGGTCCGGAGCGCGGCCATCGGCGTCTCGTCGGCCTCGGCCAGGCTGCGAACGGCCTCGAGGATGGCGTCGTCGACGGCCCGCTCGGCAACCATCGCGTCGGTGAACGACTCGAGTTCGCCCGCGTCGGGGAGCTGGCCGTGCCAGAGCAAGTAGAGTACCTCCTCGTAGCTGGCCCCCTCCGCGAGGTCCTCGATCGAGTACCCACGGTAGATCAGTCGACCGGCGTCACCGTCGATCGAGCTGAGCTGGGATTCGGCGACCAACACACCCTCGAGCCCTTTCTTCAGATCGTCAGCCATAGCAGGAACTTTCGTGCGGGATTGGAAAAGTATTGCCGTTTGCCCGTTGGCACCATGGCACTCGTCCCGGCGCCTGCATCGGTATCCATCGGATCAGAATCTCGAACGGTCGGCCTCGGGTCGGCTCTCGCTCTGCCGACAATCAACTCGAACCAGGGCTATTCGCTCGCCGACAGCTCCCGCGAGAGGCCGATGGCGGCATACACCGTCAACGCGATCCAGACGGTTCCGGCGCTGGTCGTCGCGAGGACGAACGCGAGCGCGATCAGATACCCCGACTGCTGGTTCGAGCCGGGGACGACGACGAAGAAGGCGAAGACCGCGACGGTAAACGCGACGCCGACGAGCAGCGAAATGACGGCGTTCCGCTTGACGTCGAGGGCCTCGAGCAGGGCCGCCGTCGGCGGGCGGTCCGGCTGGTCCGGTGACGATGACACGTCTCGATCTTTCGGCCGGGCGTACAAAGTCGCGTCGGATTCGACGAAATCAGAACCCGAGCACGACCCACGAGACCCCGACGAAGATGAGCATGCCGAAGACGTCGACGACGTTCGTCACGATCGGAATCGTCAGGTCGTCGGGGTCGATCCCGAGTCGATAGGAGGCGTACGTCGCGCCGAAACTGCAGACGACGGCGATGACGGCGATCGAGAGTCCGCTGACTAGGGCGATGAACAGCAGCGTCGAAAGCGCGACGCCGAAACCGAGCACGAGACCGAGCAGGTACGAGCCGATCGCGAGCACCGTGAAGACCGTCACCGCTAGCGCGAGGATGGCGGCGACGTTGGCCCAAAGGCCGGTATCCCGCACGTCGAACGTCGCGACCCCCAGGTGGAGGCGACTCGAGAGTCGCGAACTCAAGATCGCACCGAGGTTGCCCCCGAGTCCGACCATGGTGGGAACCATGATCGCCAGCACGCGATACTGCTCGAGGAGCGCTTCGGCTCGATCCAGGGTGATCCCGGCTGCGAGGACGATGATCGAGAGCACGATCAACAGGGGGAACATCGTGACGACGATCGATCGGGCGCTCCAGGAGCCTAGCGAGTCGCCCGTGGAGGGCATCGACATCAGGCGATCACCCCGACGAGCGTGACGGCGAAGACGAGAAAGAGCATGCCGAAGATGTCACCCAGCGTCGTCACGATCGGGCCGACCAGGTTGTCGGGGTCGTAGCCCGCCTTGTACCCGCCGAAGAGCACCAGGAGCAGGCCGAAGATCAACACGGTCGAGGTGAGCACGCCCGAGACGAGCATGATGGCGAGAAACTCCCAGAGCGCCGCGGATTCCCAGCCCAGCACCGCGAGTGCGAGTCGGGTGAGCACGGCGATGACGACCGAGATGCCGATGCCGTTGACGAAGGAGGCCACGACCGCGTTGACCAGGCGTTCGTCCCAGGAGAAGCGCGGCTCGATCAGCCCCTGGTGGAGCCCGCTGGCGAGTCGCCCCCCGAGCGCGCCGTAGACGTTCCCGCGCGTGGCGAGGAAGACCGGAACCATCACGAGCAGCCCGGGGAACCGTTCGACGCTCGCGAGGAGGTTCTCGAGGATGACGCCGGACGCGAGCCCGCCGCCGAGCGCGATCAGCAGGACCGGGAGCGTCTCCCGATAGATCGACACGAACTCCTCGCGAGCGCTCATGGGGTGACCTCCGGGCGACCGCGCGGCGTTGCTCGAGCGTCGCGTGTAGTACCGGACGAACACGCCTCGCCCTCGAACGCCTCTCGTTGCTCCTCGCTCCTCTCGGTGTCGAACGCCCCACGTGGATCCACTTTTGGCGTTCGTCGTTCAGCGACCTCCATAGACCTCACCCCGGACGTGCGAGCAGCGATGGCGGCGTGGACCGACGCGTCTCCCGTCGACGGAACCGTCCGCCGGTGCGTTGGGACACACCGGATGCGCAGTTCGGCGTCGCTGTCGGTCGACGGGAGTGGCGGCCCACGTGAACATGTACGTTCGTTACTGAGACGAGTCTGATAGGCGTTTTCCTCCGCACAATCCGTGGTAACACTCGACAGCGTACGCCCGACGACCGTCGATCCAGGCTCAGAGCGAAACCAGCCACCACGCCAGCCAGATCGAACCCAGCGACGCCAGCAGGTTCGACCCGGCCGCGATGGCTGCCGGGCGACGATCCCCGCGCTCGAGCAACTGGACAGTTTCGACTGAGAACGTCGAAAACGTCGTGAACGCGCCGCAGATTCCCGTCCCGACGAACTGGGCGGTCGCGGGTCCGGGATTGGCGAACGCGACCACGCCCAGCAGGAAACTTCCCAGCACGTTGACCGCGAGGGTCGCGACCGGGAACGAGTCCCAGGAGAGGCGCTGGAACACCCAGTGACGAGCGAGCGCGCCAACGGCACCACCGACGCCGATGAGGTGGGCCGGCTCGACGCCGTCCGCGAGTCGAGCCAGCGCGTTCGCGAACGCGAGGGGGAGGTCGGCGTTCACGAGCGATCACCGCCCGCTGCTCGAGCCAGCGACCGTCCGACGAGGACGCCGGCGAAACCGAGCGCGTAGTTGCCGACGACGATGGTGCCGAATAGCAGCGGCCCATCGGCGGTCCCCGCTTGCAACGCGAAGCCGCTGTACGTCGTCAGCGACGAGAGAAAGCCCGTCGTCAGAAAGATCCGGGTGGCCGGGTCGATCCGCCCCCGGTACTGGGCCTCGTAGACGAGAAAGCCGAGGACGGCGCTCCCGACGACGTTGACGGCGAGGAGAGCGATGTCATCGGGAAGAGCGCCGAACGCGAAGAATCGGAGGTTCGACCCGGCGAAGCCGCCGATGGCGATCAGGGCGAGCGTCTCGAGGCGAGTGAGTGCGGTGTCGGACATGCTGGCTGATCCAGGGACCGTCAGCCGATCGTCGTCGAGGACAGTCGGCAGTTGGATCAGGCGGGCCCCATCACCCAACTACGTCGTGGTTTGAACGCGGGTCCTATGAGCGTGTCGAAGGGGCCGACGTCTCTGGCGCGCTCGAACGACGAGAATGTCGCGTCACTCGACTCGAGTGACAACGTTGAAGGATAGACTCACTCTAAACCGGGTATGAGCGAGGGCGCACACCGACACCGGCGCGACTTCAGGCGAGCGGCCTGGGTGAACGTCCTCGGCAACACCGTCAAAATCGCCGTCGAGGGGGCGGCCGGGCTCGCATTCGGCAGTTTTTCGCTGCTTGCCGACGCCGCCCACTCCCTGGCCGACCTCGTCGCCAGCGTCGTCGTCCTCGTCTGGGGGACGAGCAGTTACGACGAGCCCGACGACACCCACCCCCACGGCCACGACCGGATCGAACCCCTGACGGCGCTGTTCGTCGGCGCGGTCATCGCCCTGCTGGGCCTCTCCCTGCTCAACGAATCCGTCCAGGGTATCCTCTATAGCACCGACGTCACCTTCAGTCCCCTCCTGCTCGGCGCGCTGGCGTTCGCGATCGTCGACATGTACCTCGTCTACCGATACACGCAGGCGATCAACCACGAAATCGGGTCGACCGCGCTCGAAGCCCTCGCGGTCGACTGCCTGAACGACATCTACACCTCCCTCGCGGCGGTGATCGGCGTCACTGGCGTCGTCTTCGGCGTTCCGGAACTCGACGCCGTCGCGGGCGGCCTCGTGAGCCTGATCGTCGTCTCCCAGGGCGTTGCCATCGCCCGCGAGAACGTCGACTACCTCGTCGGCGCCGCCCCCTCGAGCGAGAAGCGCGAGGCCATCTCCCGAACGCTCCGGAACCATCCGGGCGTGCAGGGGATCCACGACCTCACCGTCTACTACGACGGGACAGTCCTCGAGGTCGAGGTCCACGTGGAGGTCGACGGCGAGATGCCCCTGCGAGACGCCCACGACCTCGAGACGGCGCTCGTGACGGCCTTGCGCGAACAGGACGACGTCGGGGACGCTCACGTCCACCTCGATCCCTCGGGGATCGGTGAGTGGAAGGACCACGTCGAATCCTGACCGAGCTCGCCTCCGAACTTGCGCCCCGTAACTGCGAGTCTTGACCATCGTCCCTCGAGGGAGGCGAGGACGGCGAGGGCAGTGAGGACGGCGAGGACGGCGAGGGCAGTGAGGACGGCGAGGACGGCGAGGGCAGTGAGGACGGCGAGGACGGCGAGGACGATTTCCGAACGCATCGATACACTATAGAAAATATAGTATTCCCCGCCGTCCGCGTGTCGATAGGTTTCTTAGGGATCGTTCGTGACCTATGAGTATGTACCAGCGGGACTTCATGGAGGGAACGCGCGGGACCCAGGCCGTCGACTGGGAGGAGCGCATCGACGTCAAACGGATGCGCCGCGAGCGAAAGGAGCGCGCCCTCGAGCGCCTCCAGGAGACCGAACTGGGCGCCATGCTCCTCGTCTCGGACCCGAACATCCGCTACGTCACCGGCCTGGCGATGACCGGCGGCAGCGGGGCCGACCACTACACGGTCCTCACCGAGGAGGGCGACGTAATTCACTGGGACACCGCCGACCACGCGAGCAACCAGCGGTTCAACTGCCCGTGGCTCCAGGACATCCGCTACGCCTGCCCCGGACTCGGCAACGTCCCCCGCGCCTCCGGCCGCGACTCCGCGCGTGACTTCCTCAAGGCGAAAATGGCCGACACCGTGGCGACGGCCCTCGAGGAGTACGGCGTGGACGACGAGGTGCTGGGCATCGACGTCGGGAACGCCGGCCTGGTGAGCGCCTTCGAGGACCGTGGGATCGAGGTCGACACCGGGACCGTGCCAAAGGTGATGGAAGATGCTCGCAAGGTCAAGACCCGCGACGAGATCGAGTGTCTGCGCCAGGTCGCGGCCATCTGCGAGGCCGGGTTCCAGCGAATCACCGAGACCGCCCGCCCCGGAGCCAGCGAGACCGACCTCTGGGGCGCCGCCGCGGAGGAGCTCTGGAAGCAGGGGGCGTTCGTCGGCGGCGGCTACGTCACCTCTGGACCGAACACCTGGCCGAAACACCAGGCGAACACCACCGATCGGATGATCCGGCCCGGCGACCTCGTCTACGCCGACTTCTACAATATCGGTTACCTGGGCTACCGCTCGTGTTACTACCGCACCTTCAGCATGGGCGAGCCAACCCAGGCCCAAAAAGACGCCTACGAGATCGCCCGCGACAACCTCTACGACGTCCTCGAGCGCATCGAACCCGGCGCGACGACCGACGAGATCTGCCAGGGCTTCCCGGACATGGAAGGCGAGCACGCCGACTTCTACGACGCCGACGAACACTGGCAGATGACGACTAACCACTGGGGCCACGGACTGGGCCTCCAGCTCTACGAGGTGCCGCTGATCTGGCGCGGCCTCTCCCCCGAGCACCCGATCGAGATCGAGGAGGGGATGACGATGGCCGTCGAGACCCAGGAGCCCGCGGAGAACCAGGGCGTGCGCGTCGAGGAGATGGTCGTCGTCCGCGAGAATGGCGTCGAGATCCTGAGCCAGTGGCCGGTCGAAGAGATTACGCGCATCGACTACTGACTGCTCGATTCGAGAGCGGGTTTCGAGTCTCGACTCTCCGATCTCGAGACTCGAGGGGGCCGGCCTCCGTACGGCCAGCGGACCGGCATCGGCCCACGATTTTTGACGAGGACGACCGTATCCTCGAGCATGGAGTTCGACGTCATCAAGGGCGACATCGCAGCACAGTCCGCCAACGCCCTCGTCAACGCCGCCGGAACGAGCCTCCGGATGGGATCGGGCGTCGCCGGCGCGCTTCGCCGCGGGGCCGGTCCCGAAATCAACGAGAAGGCGATAGCGAAGGGGCCGATCGACCTCGGCGAAGTCGCCGTCACGGACGCCTACGACCTCGAGGCCGAGTACGTCGTCCACGCGGCGGCGATGCCCCACGACGGCGACGGGAAGGCCACCGCAGAGAGCATCCGTGACGCCACCCGGAACAGCCTCGAGCGCGCCGACGACCTGGACTGTCAGTCGCTCGTGATCCCGGCACTCGGCTGTGGCGTCGCCGGCTTCGACCTCGCCGAGGGCGCCGAGATCATCGCCCGAGAGATTCAGGCTTACGAACCGACCACGCTCGAGGACGTACGATTCATCGCCTACGACGAGGGAGAGTTCGAGACGATTCGACGAGTCGCACGGCGACTCCGGGGCTGACTGGAGTCAACGATTTCGGGGCGGAACTGGACCCAGCGACTCTGTGACTGAACCGGAGCCAACGACTCCGTGACTGAACTGAAGCAAGTGACGACGGACCCAACTAGTCGTGAATCGCTCGTTCGTCGAGCCAGCGATATGTCTCCTCCTCGAGTAAAAGGTGACCGGCGACGAACGCGCCGCCCCGCGGGTTTGGCTCGAGGCGGTCCCCGTCGACCCGCCGAGTGATGCCGACGTCGTCGACCAGCCACCCGTAGTAGGCGCCGGCGTCGTCGGTGACGCCGAATACGAGGAGCATCGGATCGCTCGAGCGATCGAGCGACGCCGTTGGCGCAGCGAACACTCGTGCGAGGTCGACGACCCGGATCCGCTCGCCACCGACGGCGATTTCGCCCGCGTTCCAGGGGTCCTCAGCGTCGTCGACGACGCCGGTGTCATCGACGCCCAGCACCGACGAGACTCGATCGGATTCGACGCAGTAGCCGTCCGTCTGCAGTTCGAACGGCAGTATCGAGACGCGGCCGGTCGGCTCGCTCGAGCCACCAGTCTCCGTCATTCAGTTCAGACGGAGACGACGCTGTAAAATAACTGTTGCGACAACCTATCGGGACGCACTCGCCCGGTTTTTTCTACTACTCGGTCGCGATCGGCGTTCTGGAGATATCTTCACAGAGGCGGCGATAGACGTCCCGTTCGAGCAGTTCCATCATGGTATCGTCGACGGTCGCCCGCAACACCGCCAGGCGATCCTCGAGAACGGCGTACTCCTGGCTGGTCCGTCGCTCAGCGACGGTTTTCTGCCCGTCCAGGAGCGCCTTCTTCGACGCGAGTGCGAAGAATTTCTGGAGCTGGTCGTCGTAGCTCGAGCGCAACAGCAACTGGTCGATCAGCGAGGTGAGCTCGGTCTTCGAGACCGGCTTGACGAGGTAGTCGTCAAATCCCAGTCCGATGATGTCGAAGTCCGGTTCGACCGCCGTCACCATGGCTACGCGACAGTCGAGGTCGCGTTGCCGGATGGTCTCGAGGACGGTGTCGCCCGGGAGACCCGGCATTCGGCGGTCGAGGAGCACGATATCGACCGTCTCGTCGATGGCGTCGAGGGCGTCCGTGCCGTCGTAGGCGGTCTCGACGGACACCTCGTCCTCGAGCCAGGCGCCGTAGAGCGTCGCCAGGTTGGGTTCGTCTTCAACGATCAGGACGTGGGGTTCGGTTGGCATCGGGATAGTCTCCAGTATCGGCTGACGATTGACAGACTTCTCACGGAGCCATATGAATATATCGGGCGGTTGGACCTGGAAAACACCGCTGAACTGAATGAACGGTTCGAACGTAGCTGAACCCGATGGGGTCGCTACTCGAGTTCCGTCTCGAGTACGGTACGGAGAGCGGCGATGTCGGCCGCCGTTCGATCGAGGACGGTCGTCTCGTCTCCGCCCTCCGTCGCGACCGTAATCGACAGCGTCCCATCTGCGGTCGGCGAGCCAAGTTCGACGACGGGTGCGACGCCGTCGAACGCCTCGACCACGGCGTCGGGATCGGTCGTCTGGATCACTCCCCGTCCGGGGAGTTCGTGAAACAGTCCCGCCGCGAGGTCGTCGGTCGGCAGCGCCACCTCGAGGCCGACGTCCGCGGTCACCATCTCCGCGAGCGTCACCGCGAGACCGCCGTGGCTCACGTCGTGGGTGGCAAGCGTCGACTCGGCGTTCGCGACGGTGGCGAGCGTCTCGAGCCGATCGATGGGCGCTTCAGGGAGATCGGGGAACCGATCGGTGCCCTCGAACTGGGCCAGGAGTTCGGAGCCGCCGAGGGCGAAGGAATCGCGCTCGAGGGCGTCGTCGCCGACCAGGAGAAGCGACGACTCCTCGGAGCGCGCCTCGAGGCCCGGCGCGTCGTAGCCCGCCTTCGTGCCGACCATCGCGAGCGTCGGCGTCGGCGGGATGGGGCCGCTCACCGAGTCGTTGTACAGGGAGACGTTGCCGCCGACGACCGGCACCGAGAGCTCGGCACACATCTCCGCGAGGCCGTCGACGATGGCCTTGAAGCCGCCGTAGACGTCGGCCTTCTCGGGGTTGCCGCCGTTGAGGCAGTCCACGGCCGCGAGCGGCGTCGTGCCCTTGACGGCGAGGTTGGTGGCGTTCTCGAGGGCGACTGCGCGTGCGCCGTCTCTCGGGTTCGCGACGGTCCAGTTCGGGGCGGCCCCTGCGGAGATGGCGAGACCGGTTCCGGTTCCCCCGTCGATTCCGGTATCCGTCTCTCGAACGGCGACGATCGCCGCGTCGTCACCCGGCGGAACGCTCGTCCGGACCCCCACTTCGTGGTCGTACTGCCGGTAGACCCACCGCTTGGAGGCGGTGTTGGGCGAGCCGACGACGGCATCGAAGGCGTCCTCGAGGTCAGTGTCAGGGAGGTCGGTCTCGGGGTCGGTCGGTTCCTCCCACGGCAGGTCGTTCATCGGCGACCCGTCCCCGAGGAACTCGGCGTCAACGTCGACGACGGTCTCCCCCTGATGGGTGCAGACGTAGTTGCCGTTGGTGACCTCGCCGATGACTGAACAGCCCAGATCGAAGCGCTCGGCAATCTCGCGAACGCGCTCGACGTTCTCGGGGGCGACCTCGTAGCACATCCGCTCCTGGGACTCGGCGAGCAGGATCTCGAGTGGCGTCATGTTCGGCTCGCGCTGGTGGACCCGTTCGAGGTCGATTTCGGCGCCGAGACTGCCTTTGGCGACGAGTTCACTCGAGGCGCCACCGAGGCCGGCGGCGCCGAGGTCGCGGGCCGACTCGATCAGCCCTTCGTCGATCATGACCTCGTTGGCCTCGATCAGCAGTTTCTCGGCGTAGGGGTCGCCGACCTGGACCGCGGGGCGGTCCTCCGTTTCGGCGTCCTCGGCCAGGTCCTCGCTCGCGAAGCTCGCGCCGCCGAGGCCGTCCCGGCCGGTGGCGTTGCCCACCAGCACGAGTTTGTTGCCGGGTTCCTGGGCAACAGCCGTCACGAGGCGGTCCTCGGTGAGGAGGCCGACGCAGGCGACGTTCACCAGTGGGTTCCCCTCGTAGTCGGGGTGGAAGTCGACGCTGCCCCCGACGGTGGGGACGCCGATGCAGTTCCCGTAGTGGCTGATTCCCTCGACGACGCCCTCGAGGAGGTACCGGGAGTGTTCGTTCTCGAAGGGGCCGAAGTAGAGGCTGTCGGTGAGCGCGATTGGGTAGGCGCCCATCGAGAGGGTGTCCCGGACGATGCCGCCGACGCCCGTGGCGGCGCCGTCGAAGGGGTCGACGTAGGAGGGGTGGTTGTGACTCTCGATGCCGAGGGTGATGTAAACGTCCTCGTCTCCCTCGGTTTCGCCATCCTCGCTTCCGTCCTCGCTCGTGCCGCCGATTGAGGGCAGCGCGACGACCGCCGCGTCGTCGCCCGGCCCCACGACGACCTGTTCGCCCTCGCTCTCGAACGCTGACAGCAGTGGTCTCGAGGATCGGTAGGCGCAGTGTTCGCTCCAGAGGTTCTCGAACAGCGCCGCCTCAGCTGGGGTGGGCTCTCGGCCCAGCTCGGCGACGATCAGTTCGTGGTCCGAATCGGCTTCGCTCATTCACCTAGGTGGTGAAAGTCGGACAGTAAAGGGGTTTCCATATCCACGTTCGTGCATCGTCTCGAGTCTTTCGATTTTTATTCGCGTTCGACTGGTTAGAACCAGTATACTTTTGCCGGGCCATCCTGGATTCTCTCGTATGAGCACCTCCTATACGCAGCAGGCGAACCCGTTCGAGAATCCAATGGTCCGCTACGCGCTCGGCCTCTCCGGGGCAGCGATCATCGCCTTCGTCGCCATCGTCTACCTCGAGGGCCTCGTTCGCTACCTCGCGCTGGGACTCGCCGTCCTCGACGCCGTGCTGGTGCCGAAGTTCCTCGAGTACGCGCTCGAGGCCGAGCAGTAATCGCCCCCTGGCGGTTCACCCCTCGCGTTCCGACGCCGATTCCCCGTTCTCCGGGCCGCCCGGGAGCCTATGTGGTCCCCAAAAGTCTTCGTCGGTTGCCGACTCCGCCCGCTCGAGCAGGGAGAAGACGACGCCGAATCTGGCCGAAACCAGGACGACTGCGAACCACTTCGCGGGATTCTCGAGGCCGTTTTTCGCGGCGACGAAGTACACGAGCGACGCCAGAATCGTCACGGCGAGGACTGGCACCAGTACGATGGCGGCGATTTCGGGCGGCGACGGACGTCGTGACCGGCGTCGCTTCAAGCGGTATTCATCGTTTCGGTGGCCACGGGAGAAAACCGGGAGACTCGCGCGAACCGCGCATACGTCCATTTTTGTACGAGAGCGCCGAATGCGATGGCATGAAAACCATCAAGGACAGCGTCCACGACCACATCGTGGTCGACGGCGTGGCGCGGGACCTCCTCGACACGCCCGCCGTCCAGCGTCTCCGGAACATTGCCCAACTCGGCACTGTCTCGCTCGTCTACCCCTCCGCGAACCACACCCGCTTCGAGCACAGCCTCGGCGTCTACCACCTCGCCTGCGAGGCCCTCGAGCACCTCGGTATCGGCGGCATCGAGGCCGATCGCGTCCAGGCCGCCGCCATTCTCCACGACGTCGGCCACGGCCCGTTCAGCCACAACCTCGAGGAGCTGACCCACCGGAAGACGGGCCGATACCACGACGATGTCCACGACCTGCTGGCCGTGGGCGAGATTGGCGACGTCCTCCGTGAGCACGACCTCGAGCCCGACGCCGTCGCGGACCTGGTCGCCGGCAACGGTCGCTTCGGGCAGATCGTCTCCGGGGAACTAGACGTCGACCGGATGGACTACCTCGTGCGCGACGCCCATCACACGGGCGTTCCCTACGGGACGATCGATCACGGCCGACTGGTTCGCGAGCTTCGCTTCGCCGACGGCGAACTCGTCCTCGCAGAGGGGAACGTCCAGACCGCCGAGAGCCTCCTAGTCGCTCGCGCGCTGATGAATCCGACCGTCTACAGCCACAGCGTCGCTCGCATCAGCAAGGCGATGCTCCGACGCGCGGGCGAACAGTTGCTCGAGGCCGAGGAAACGGACGCCCACACCCTCCAGCGGATGGATGACCACGACCTGATCGTCTCGTTGCGCTCGAGCGACGCCACCGGAGAATTCTCCCGGCGCCTCGATCACCGCGACCTGTACAAGCGAGCCGTCTGGGCCGAGATCGACGACGTGCCGGGCGGGATCATCGAGGCCGACCACGAGGCGATTCGAGAGTTCGAGCGCGAGATCGCCGACCTGGCGAACGTCGATCCCGAGACGGTCATCATCGACGTCCCCGCTCGTCCGTCGATGAAGGAGTCCACGACGCGCGTGCTGGTCAACGGCGACGTCCGCCAGCTGGGTCGACAGTCCCCGCTCGTGGACGCGCTCCGGGCCGCCCAGTACTCCCAGTGGCGACTCGGCGTTTACTCTTCCGACGACGTCCGCGAACCCGTCGGCCGGGCCGCCGTCGACGTGCTGGGCCTCGACATCGACGGCCCGCTCGTCACCGAGGTGCGTGACGGACTGTACGCGACGCTGGATCAGTTCGTGGACTGAGGTCCCCTCGAGCACGCCAGTGAGCGTCTCGAGTCGAAATCGGGGCCGGACTCGAACAGCGACGAACACGAACCGAACCGATATCCAGCAAATCGCCCGCCGAACCCGAGACGCGGCGAAACGGAACCGTTGAAGGCGCCCGAACCGAACCGACGGGCATGAAACTCACCGGAACGATTCTTCGGGGAACGGACCTCGAGCCAGTCGAGGGACGGCTGGTCGTCGGCGACGACGGCCGAATCGAGGCCATCGAGGAGGAAACGGTCGAGAGCGACGACGTCGTGCTCCCGGCGTTTATCAACGCCCACACCCACGTCGGCGACTCCATCGCGAAGGAAGCCGGCGGCGGGCTTTCCCTCGAGGAACTGGTCGCGCCGCCGGACGGCCTCAAGCATCGCCTGCTTCGAGACGCCAGTCGCGAGGAACTCGTCTCGGCCGTCCGAACCTCGCTCGAGTACATGGAACGCGGCGGCACGGCGGTCTGTTTCGACTTCCGCGAGGGCGGCGTCGCGGGCGTGGAGGTACTTCGCGAGGCCGCCTCAAGTCAGGCGATCGACGCCTACGCGTTCGCTCGCGAATCGCTCGAGGCGATGGAGGCGGGCGACGGGTTCGGGGCCAGCGGGGCCAACGACGACACCTTCGACCGCGAGCGCGAGGCGACCCGCGAAGCTGGCAAGCCCTTCGCCATCCACGCGGGCGAGGCCGACCCCAGCGACCTCCACCCGGCGATGGACCTCGAGCCGGAGTTTCTGGTCCACGTCGTCCACCCCGAGGACGACCACCTCGAGCGGATCGCGAGGGAAGAAATTCCCGTCGTGGTCTGTCCGCGCTCGAACCTCGTCACCGGGGTCGGCCTCCCGCCCGTCGAGGAGTTGCTCGAGCGAACGACGCTCGCGCTGGGCACCGACAACGTGATGCTCAACTCGCCGTCGATGTTCCGGGAGATGGAGTTCCTCGCGAAGTGCTCCGACCTCCCCGCTCGCGAAATCCTGCGGATGGCGACGATCAACGGGGCCGCCCTGATGGATTTGGAGTACGGCTCGCTCGAGGCTGGAAACGTTGCCCGCGTGCTGGTGCTCGACGGCGATTCGCCGAATCTCGACGGCGTCCGCGACCCCGTCCGGGCGGTCGTTCGACGAGCCGGGGTCGACGACGTGAAACGAGTCGTCTTCGCCGACTGAGGGTCCTGCGAGGATGGCGCGCTGGTCCCGCCTCGAGGCTGTCGGCCGTCGCTCGGGCGAGGCGGTGGACCGATACTGACAGCTCGAAGGAATCTTTTTGACGAGAGACGTGTAACGAAAGCTATGGTACTAGCTGGATTGCGGCAACTCAACGTCTACGGGAAAGTCGCGACGGGAAGTGCGTGCCTCGGCCTGATCGTCCTTCTCGTCGGGGGGCCGCCCTATCCCTACGAAGCGGTCGTGCTGTTCGGTATCGCCGCGCTCACGGTCGGACTGGCGATGTATCGGGGTTCCGGTTCAGACGATGACGACGAGTATGCACCGGACAGCCCCCCGACGCGTTCGAATCGGCAGAAAGAACGCGAGAAGAAGGTTGAAGCGGACAAAGTGCGGGCTATAAACGAAGGGGACCTGTAAGGGGCTCGACGGGGGCGGGTATCGAACTCGCCTCTCGAGAGGAACTGATCGAGAGGAGGTTCGGTGTGTCACTCGGGCGGGTCACTCGGGGACCGGCCGACACGTACCGCTACGGTTCGTCACCGGCTCGTTACTCGATCGGCATCGCCGTGTTCCGATAGGCGACCCCGCACGCGGGACAGGTTCCGGGGTTTGTCGTCGCGGTGACCGTGTCCCCGCACTCGAGGCACTCGTAGGTCGATTCGGCCGCTGGATCGTATGGAGCATCCTTCATGGGTAGCCGGCCACGCGACGGTCGGTGGCCACGTAGTGCAATATTTGCCCGACGCCGATGGGCGTGGTGGTTCATTTCTAAACCCCCCTTCGACACAGCAGGTTTACTATTGAACCCCCGTCGCGTACGAGTCCTCGAACAGGATCGAAAAGAGTGTTCGCTCGACCGCCCTGACGTGGTTCGAGAAGGCCGTCGGAGAGATGTCCAGCGAGTCAGCGATGGCCGAACCGGTCTGAGCTCGCGGTGTCGCGAAGAACCCGGCGTGGTAGGCCGTCCGAACCACCTCGAGTTGGCGGTCGGTGAGCGACTCCAGAACCGCGGATTCGAGGCGGGCGCCAGTCGTCGGGGGTCCGGTCCGTTCCCGGCGCGTCGCGAGCGAGGCGTCGGGGTAGGTCGATCGGACGAGGTCGTCGATCGACGCGGTTTCGACCGGACTTGGCACGTCCACGGAGAGCGTCGTGCCGTCGGGATCGGCGGTGAGTCGGCGGACGACGCCGCCGTGTTCCGCCAGCCGGGTCGCGAGCGCCAGCTCGGAGAGCGTGAGCCGAACGAGGCCACCGTCCGCGCTCGCACTCGCACTCGCGCTGACGACGTGTGCGTCCTCGACACCGGTCAGGGACGAAGCCTGGTCGACGACCGCCTCGGGCGAGCAGCCAGAGACAGTGACGAACGTCAACACGCCCGATTCCAGGCGCTGGATACCGCCCTCGAGGTCGAGCCGGCACTCGAGGGTTCGCGCGAGGCGATCGATCGCCGTCCCCGTGTTCTCGACGTCGGCCTCGTAGGTGAGTTCCGCCACACGGCCGCCCAGCAGGGCGTGGGTTCGTTCGACCGAACCGATCGCCGAGGCGATGGTCTCGCCGAGTTCCCGGAGCACTTCGCGCGCGGTCTCGTCGAAGGCGTCGGGTCGGTCGGCGTAGACCGTCAGCGCTCCGTAGCTGAACTCGTCGTACGCGAGCGGGACGCTGGCGACGGATTGAAACCCGCGGGTCAGCGCCGGCGAGCGCCACTCCCCCGCCCGCAGGTCGTTCGCGACGTTCTCGACGACCGTCGGCGACCGGGTCTCGAGCGTGCGCGAGGTTGGCTCCGACTCCATCGAATCGGCCGCGAGGGTCTCGAGCGCGTCGAGATAGCCCTGACCGTCGCCGGCCCAGGCACGAGGCGTGATCTCGTCGGTTCGCGGGTCGAGCGACCCGATCCAGGCGAACGCGAATCGGTCGGCGTCGGTGAGGCGACCGCAGACGGCGTCCTCGATGTCGTCGCGGGTGTCGGCCCGAACGAGGTCCCGTCCGATTTCGCGGATGATCTCGTTGATGCGATCGAGCGCGCTCAGGCGCTGGTTCTGTCGCTTGAGTTCCCGATCTCGCGCCCTGAGTCGCGAATCTCGTTCGACCCGGTCGAGGGCGGCCTCGGCGGTCGCCGCCAGCAGATCAGCAACCTCGATCGTGACGTCGTCGAGCGTAACGAGGTCGGCGGTCCCGGCCAGGAAGACGCCGTGGTCGGCGAGCGGAACGATGACGCCGCTTCGAAGCCCGTCGACGGGCGAATCAGACGGGTCGAGTCCCTCGAAGACGTGCGTATCGTCCTCGACGAACGCGTTCGCGACCGCGTCGTCGGCTCCCAGCGGGATCGACTCGAGCCGGTTGCGGTCGCCGATACCGGCACGGGCCGCCGCCTCGAGCGCGTTTGCCGCCGTATCGAAGCGATAGACCGCCGCCGACGGGAGCGAGAGGACGGCCTCGACGTCGTCGACGACGCGCTGGGCGATCTCGGCCTCCGACTCGGCGTACAGGAGGGCGCGGGCCGTCTCGTGGAGCGACGTGAGCGCGCGTTCGCGCTGCTTTCGCGTGGTGACGTCGCGACAGCTAAACAGCCGGCGGCCGTCCTGGATCGAGACCTCGCGGACGTTCACGAGCAGCGCGTGCTCGTCGCCGTCCCGGTCAGTCGCCGTACACTCGACGTTCGTGAGGACGCCCCGCTCGGCGAGTGCCTCTTCGTCGTAGAACTCGCCCAGCAGGGCGTCGATGGTTCCCAGTTCGTGGATCTCCGCGGCGGTGTAGCCGAAGATGAAGTGGACGTTTGGGCAGACGTACGTGAAGCGCCCCTCCTCGTCGGTGAGCAACACCGTGTCGGTCATGTGCGCGAGCGTCACCCGGTGGAGTTCCTCCGAGCGCCGGAGTTCGCGGATCGTTTCGACGCGTTCGGTGACGTCGCGGCCGAGGACAACCACCCCCTGGTCGCCCGACTCGATCGGGTGAAACGAGAGCGCGAGCGTTCGTCCTTCGTCGTCCGGAAGCGTTCGTTTCTCGGTATTCGGACGCGAGAGCGTCACCTCTCGCTCTGCGTACGCGCCCGATCGGGCGGCCTTGAGCCCCGACTCGAGCGGGCTGACGGCCTCGAGCGCCCAGTAGCGACGATCCACGAACGAGCGGCCGACCGGATCGGCTCCCGTCTCGAAGCCTTCGCGGACTGCCGGATTGGCCTCGGCGATCGTGCCGTCGGCCTCGAGCACCCAGAGGTACGGTCCGACGTCCGGCGCGTCACCGTGGTCGCCGCTCGTCGAGACGTCGGCGACGGCGTCGAACTGGCGAGCCCGCCGGCGAGCGTCGGACGCCGACCGCCGCCTCCCGGATTCGTCTCGGTCCTCGAGGACCGTTTTGAGCGCCTCCTCGAGGAGCGACTCCCGATCGTCGAACGGCACGTACCCGCTCGCACCCGCCGCGAGGTGCCGGCTGGCGAGGCGTTCGTCGCCGTCGACCGGTACGGTCACTACCGGACGGGACGGCCAGCGCGACCGCACGCGTTCGACGAGCGAGCACCCGTCGTCCGGCGACGTCGTCGCGTCGACGAGGACGACCGCCGGGTCGTCGCCGTCCCAGGTCGCGAGCGGAGCGTCCGAATCGGCCGTCGAAACCGCCACAGGCTCGAGTTCCGAGACCGTCGCCTCGAGAGCCGCGCGCACCGCCTCGATCCACTCCGGGGCACCGATCAGCAGTGCCGTGTTCGGTGCGGGTTCGTCGATACCGGTACCGCGTTCCATCGGTGGCCCTTCTCGTCGAGTCACTATAGTAGTCCGCCTGAGGGCTGTTTCAGGAACCGCCTCGAGGACAGGTTTTATCGCCCGCGACCTCGCCGTCTCCGTATGGACACGGACGCAGACACGAATACGGACACGGACATCGGAGCCGTCCGCGAGGTCGACGCCGACGACTGCGCCGACCTCTACTTCGTCGACACCGGCATGTATGACACGAGCGAGTACGGCGCGGCGTACGTCCTCGACGCCGACCGTCCCGCCGTCGTCGAGACGGGCATCGGGACCAACCACGAGCGCATCCTCGAGGCGCTCGACACCATCGGAATCGATCGATCGGACCTCGAGGCCATCGTCGTTACCCACATCCACCTGGACCACGCCGGCGGCGCCGGCTTCCTCGCCGAGGCCTGCCCGAACGCCGATGTCTACGCCCACCACGTCGGCGCCCCCCACCTGATCGATCCCGAACGCCTCGTCGCCGGGACGAAAGCCGCCGTCGGCGACCAGTGGGAGTTCTACGTCGACCCCAATCCCGTCCCCGAAGAGCGCGTCGTCGCGTTCGAAGACGGCGACGTCATCGACCTCGGGAACTACTCGCTGATCGCCCACGACGCGCCTGGCCACGCGCCCCACCAGGCCATCTTCAAGGTCCCCAAGATGGACGCCGTCTTCACCGGCGACGCCGCCGGCATTTGGGTCCCCTCACTCGAGACGATTCGCGAGACCTCCCCGCCCGCACAGTTCGATCTCGAGGGCTGCCTGGACGACCTCGAGACGATCCGCAAGATCGATCCGTCGGTCCTCCTCTACACCCACTTCGGCCCACGCGAGGTCGACGACCTGGGGGCCGCACTCGAGGCCTACGGCGACGTCCTCGAGTCGTGGGTCGGCCGGGTGGAACGAACGCGAGCGGAACTCGAGGACGACGAGGCTGTGGTCGACGCGCTTGCCGAGGGGGCCGACGAGCGATTCGTCGAGGTCTGGGGCGAGCGAAAGACGCGCGCCGAAACCGCGATGAACGCCCGCGGCGTGCTGGGCTATCTCGACTGGACGGACGCGTGAGGTCGCCCTGAAGAACGGTTCCGGCGACAACGGCCCCGGCGACTCTCGCTAGCTCGAGTCCGACTCTGCCTCGGTGATCGCGCTCGAAACGTCGTCGTGGGATGCCGCCTGGCTCGATTCGACGTCCTCATCCGACGGCCGGGACGACGAGGATGACGAGGACGAGGCGGGCTGTGAGGATGGATCGGGAGTCGTCGACTCGTCGGATTCGGCGTCCTCGTTCGACGCGTCCTCCGGGACGCTGGGCGGTTCGATACCGGCGAGATCCGCGGCGAGCCGACGATAGGCGACCGCAGCCGGGCTATCTGGATCGTGCACAACGAGGGGCGTTCCCGCGTATACGCTCTCGCGAACGAGCGGATCGTCCGGAATCGTGCCGAGGAGTGCCAGGTCGAGTCGGTCGGCAATCTCTTCGTAGGAGACGTCGCCCATCGGCCGGGTCCGGGTTACGATCAGCCCGGCCGTCGAACCGCCCGCCCGTTCGGTCAACTCGATGGTCTTTTTGACGTCGTGAACCGAGGCCGGTTCCGGGGTGGAGACGAGAAAGACGGCGTCGGCGAGGCCCAGCGGAAGGACAGTCTCGTGGCTCACGCCGGCGCCGACGTCGAGCAGGACGTACTCGAACTGGTCGCGAAGCGTCTCGACGACCTCCCGAAGCCCCTCGGGGCTCGTTTCAGCGTAGTCGTCGAGCCCCGTCCCGCTCGGGATCGCGACGATGTTATCGGCGAGGTTGTACGTGGCGTCTTCGATCGACGCGTTGGATGCCAGCACGTCGTGGAGCGTCGTTGACTCGGGGCTCAGGCTCACGAACCCGGCCAGGTTCGCCATGCCGAGGTCGACGTCGACGATGGCGACGCGTTTGCCAGCCTGGGCGAGGGCTGTCCCGAGATTCACCGTCGTCGTCGTCTTCCCGACACCGCCTTTTCCACTCGCGATGGCGTATACCGTCTCTTGAGACATACTCGATTACTAGCCAGACAGTGTAGCGGGAGGACCTTAAATCGTGAGCACACCGCCTCGAGTCGTGTCAGTACGACTGAGTACGAGTTCTCTGATGCGCTCGACGCAGGAAGCGGGAAGCAGGAAGCGGTAGTCGAAAACTCGAGACGATCCGCAGGGAGCGAGCGTCGAAAGGATGTGAGCGTCGAGAAGGTCGCGAGCGTCAATCGAGTTCGGTCGGATCGATCTCGGGTAGCGTGATGAGGTTCTCCCGACCGATGCGGAGTTTCTCGATCTCGTCGTCGTCGTCCATCTTCGAGAGCAACTGGGAGACCTTGGCGTTCGACCAACCGGTCTCCTTGACGATCGAGGCCTGTTTCATCCGACCGCCGTTGCCTCGCAGGAGTCGGAGCACCCGCTCTTCGTCGCTGAGCAGGTCGGGATCGATCCCGCCTTCGTCGTCGGGTTCCTCGACGAGGTCGTCCGGTGGGGCGGCGACGGGCGGGGTCGTCGGATCTCGCACCTCTGGTTCATCGTCCTTGAGTCGGGCGCGAACGGGGGCCGGGAGCCAGGCAGGTACCGAGGACGAACTCGAGCGCTGAGTCACGAGGTAGCCGCCGACGACGGCGACGGTGAGCAACGCGAGGGCAGCACCACCGAGGAGGACGGTCTCCGCGCCCCAGCCTTCCTCGAGCGGTTCTGAAGGCGGCGTCTCGCCGCCGGGATCGCCGGGTTCGTCGGTGTCGTCGCTCGACGATTCTCCCCGGAGCAACTCGAATTCTCGTTTGTCGCTGCCATCCTCATCGGCGAACTCCACCGGACCGTCCCAGACGAGTGCGCCATCGGACCGTCTCGAGAAATCGCTGGGAAGCGAATGGAACCCGTAGTTGGACGGGATATCCACGACGAGTTGCTGGTCGTCGTTCAGCGCCGGGAACCAGGAGCCGTCCCCGTCCGGCGACTCGAACGCGTCACCCACGGTGATCCGACTCTCCCCGGTCGTCGCGAACGACTCCCACGTGAACGAGTAGGCGACGACCCCGATGCGGTCGGTCGACTGCTCGCCCATCGGGCCGGTTCGATTGACGTCCTCGATTCGCGGCTCGTCGTACCCGGCGTCGACGAGTGCCATCTCGCGGCCGGTCGCCTCCGAGGCCGCCTCCACGTACTGCTCGTACGCCGACGCGTCGTACCCGCCGTCGCGCTCGCCGTTGGCGACCGAGGCGGCGTACGACTGGAACGCCTCCTCGTCCTCGGCGTCCTCGAGGAGGAAGCGACTCTCGATCGTCCACCGGGCGTCGCCGCTGTCCGTGACGTTGATCTTGATTACCTGCTGCGGGTCAGCCGGCTGGAGCTGACCGCCATCGCCATCGTCGTCGCTATCGTCGTCCTGGACGGCGAGTGGTGACTGCTCGAGCGTCGGCTGCTCGTGAGCCGAGTGATCGGCAGGCGCGGTCGCGGCCACGACGCCAACACTGACGGCGGCCACGAGGAGGACCGTGAGGGCAACGACACTCGCGCGGGGAAACCGCATACGTCTCAACGGGTATCTCCCAGGGCAAAAAACCCTTTCCATCCCCAATAAAACGTTATTTCCGCTTCTAAACTGTCTCCGACGCTCTCGAGGCGTTTCGTAACGTGGTTTCACCTGTCGCAATGGCATACCAGTCAGGAGACGGGCGGGTTTTTGTACCAGGGGTTCTATAGCAGTGGCTAATGACCAAGGCGTCCCCCGCCCTCCTGGCGTTGTTACTGGTCTGTGCCCTACCGGCGGTAACGCTGGTCGCTGCCGCTCCCGCCCCCGGGTCGTCGACCGGCACCGAGACGCAATCGACGGTCCTGACGACCCCGCACGACTCGAACGGCCCCTTCCTCGAACTCGAGAACACGGCGAATCGACTCACCGTTCCCGAGGAGAGTAAGCGCACGTATACCTCGCCGACACAGGATTTCGGGACGGCGATCGCGTCGGCCGACGACGAGGTTCGCGCGGACGCCGGCCACTTCGCGTTCGAGCAAGCGTTCGACGAGACGACCGATCCGAACGAACGCGCCGACCTGATCGACGCATCGCGCGACAGGATGGAAGCCCGCGTGCAGGCCCTCGACGAGCGCGAGCAGCGGGCCGTCCAGGCGTACGCGAACGGTACCATCACCGAACAGGAGTTCACGCAGGTACTGTTGCGCAACTACAACGAGGCGAACGAACTGGAACAGCAGTATCGTGACCTCCTCGAGTACGCCAATCGGGTCCCCGGATACAGTCGCAATAGCGTTCGACCCATGGCGGGAACCATCGCGACTCACCAGAGCCAGGCGCGCGCCGAAATCGCCGCCGCCTCGGCGGCAGACCGATCGCCAACAGTGACCATCGAAACGAGCGACGTTGGGTACCGACTCTCCCTGATTTCGGGCGATCGGTACTTCCAGGAGGTGGCTCGCTTCGATCTCCGTGACCGAGACGGCGACTCCCAGTTCGGCTCGTTCTCCGCGGCCGAGAGCCACGCGGCCGAACGGTATCCGTGGGCGCAGGGCAACGCGAACTCGTACCATTTCTCTTCGACGGCCAGTCCGAACCTCTACCTGACCGAGATCTCCCACAACCACGGCGAACTGTACAGCTACATCGACGGGGCGACCGAAGCCGTCGCCCGCGAACACCAGTCGCTCGTCGTCTCGCGACTCCCGATCGAACACCAGAACACCTGGGAGCGAGACACCGTCGCGATCACCCTGAACCGAACTCCCGGAGACGGTCCCGCGGAAGTCCGCGTGACCGACCTCGAGACCGGCGAACCGGTCGAGGCGACCGTTCGTCTCGATGGCGTCGCCGTCGGACAGACGGGGAGCAACGGATACCTCTGGCTGGCGACGCCGGCAGGCGACTACGAAATCGAAGTAGAGACGGCAGACGAGACGGTGACGATCGCGCCGGCCACCTGATACCTCGTCGCCACAGCCTTCTGTCCATCCAGTACCTCGAGAATCCCGTCGCGATAGTTCGTCGTCGATCTTCTACCTCGAGAAATCCATCCTACAGCAGGCCAGTACCACCGGAAATCGGCGCGAGCGGTGCCACATAACTCGCTGCCTCGCCGTACCGATCTCTCGTGGAACAGTCGTGCAACCATTTATATTCAATAGCGCGGCCAGGATGGCCCGTGTCCACGCCTCGATCCGTACCGGACGCTCGATCGGCTTCTCCGGCCGACCTGGAGAGCGGCCGCGATCGAGCCGTCAGCCCGCTCGTCGGAACGATCTTGCTCGTCGCGATCACGGTCTTGCTGGCAGCAACCGTCGCGACGGCGATGGGGTCGCTCTCGCTCGAGTCCGACTCGAGCGCCACTGCAGCCATCGAGTTCGAGGTCGACGCCGACCGGAACGAACTCGTCTTCGAGCACGCAGGTGGCGACGCACTCGACGCTCGCGACCTGACGCTCGAGGTGACCATCGACGGCGAACCGCTCGCCCACCAGCCACCGGTGCCGTTCGTCGGGGCGACGGGGTTTCGTGGCTTTCCCTCGGGCCCGTTCAACGCCGCGACCGGTCCGACCTGGACCGTCGGCGAGCGTGCGACGATTCGCCTCGCTGCGACGAACTCGCCGGCGCTCGCTGAGGGTGCTGTCGTGCGGGTTCGTCTCATTGATGCGGACGGGACGGTCGCGCGGGTCGTGGCCGAGGTCTGCCGATGACCACCGCGAGTTAGCAAACGACCCATAGCTCCAACAGTCAGCAAAAGACCCATAGCCCCAACGGTCATCGAAGCGAGTATGACCGAACCGACTCCGGCCAGAGGCGGGAGCGGCAGGACTGGCGGGGCCGACGAGACTGGCCTCGAGGGGCGGATCGAAGTTGACTTCGGCGACGACGGCCTCGTGCCGGCCGTCGCCCAGGACGCCGACTCCGGGGCGGTGCTGATGCTCGCGTACGTCTCGCCGGCAGCGCTCGAGGCGACCCTCGAGACCAGCACGGCCCACTACTACTCGCGGAGCCGCGAAGAACTCTGGGAGAAGGGGGCGACAAGCGGCCACACCCAGTCCGTCGAGGAGGTGCGCGTCGACTGCGACGCCGACGCCCTCCTGTACCTCGTCGATCAGACCGGCGGTGCCTGTCACACCGGCCACCGGTCGTGTTTCTACCGGACGATCGAGGGCGACAATGTCGGCGAGCGAGTGTTCGATCCGAACGCGGTTTACGACAGTGAGGACGGCAACGAAATCGGCAACGAGGACACCAGCGAGGACGACTGACGAACGATGCCAGATACCGCTCACGATCTGACGACGGGCGACGGATCGGACCCGAGAGCCGACGCCGACGCGGCGAGGGAGCGACTCGAGCGCGCCAGCGAGCGTCTCGAGGCCGCGAAGACGGCGATCGACGAGGCCGGCGGCCGCGAGACCGTCGAGACGGGGGCCGACGCCTACCGATCGGCCGCGAGCCTCCTCGACCGGTACGTGGACCTGGCGACCGGCACGGGGCGGGAGACGTTCAAACACTACATCAATCTCGAGGGCGAGTACTCGACGCTCGTCGAGGACTTGCCCGCGGACCTCCCCCACCGCGAGGCGTTCGAGGCGTCATTCGAGGCCGTCGACAAGCGTCGACTGCACGAGTCGGACTTCGAGAGCGCGGAATCGGCGCTCGGGCCGGCCGAACGCTTCGTCGACCTGCTCCAGGAGGAGGCCGCCGCCGAGGAAGAGGTGACACTCGCACGAAAGGCGGCGACCGACCAGCTCGACGCGCTTGAGGACGAGATCAGCGATCTCCAGCGACTGCGCTCGCTCGCCGACGCCGACCTCGAGGCCCCGGTGGACCGCCTTCGAGACCCCATCGAGGCCTACAACGAGTCGATTCGGGAGGCCTTC
Source organism: Natronosalvus rutilus (assembly GCF_024204665.1). Classification (NCBI taxonomy): domain Archaea; kingdom Methanobacteriati; phylum Methanobacteriota; class Halobacteria; order Halobacteriales; family Natrialbaceae; genus Natronosalvus; species Natronosalvus rutilus. Next base: position 126,522 of record NZ_CP100355.1, read on the forward strand.
GAGTCGTTTCTGTACGACCGGTCTGCACGGACGGTGTTCGACCTGCTCGAGCGCAGTCGGCTCCGGCCGTTCGTCGACTTCGAAACGCCGCCGCCAGAGCTGCGCGAGTACGTCGAGGACAACGACGCGGGCACGTACTCGATCCCGGAACTCCTTGAGTACGCCGAGTACTCCCGGTCGAAACTGGATCACTACGTCGATGACCCCGACGAACTCAAACGACGAATCGCCACCCGACAGACGTACCTCGAACGAATCGACGCGACGCCGCTAACGCTGTCGTGGCCGCCCGCGGACGCGACGACCCTGCGGTACGCGATCCGCGACCGGCGACCGCTGGTCGAACGCATCGGCGGACAGGAGCTCGTCGAGGGCTTGCTCGCGGTTCGGGAACGGACGTACGACGACGACTACGACCGACTGCAGACCGCCGCGAACGCACTCGACCAGCTCTCGGCGACGGAACGCGAGCGCCTCCAGCGTCGGGACATCGACGCGGAACTCGAGGGGATTCGAGACGCGCGCGAGGAACTCGAGGCGGCGCTCGCAGATGGGTAGCGGTCGCGGACGGGTAGAGCTCGTAGATAAGGAGCGTTCGCAGATGAATTCGATTGCAGATGGATAGCGTTCGCAGACGGTAGTACTGGCAGACGGATAGCCCTCGAGCACGGCGACCGCCCCGACGACACGAAGATCCGCGAGGATTTTTGACCGCGGCGCTCGACCGTTCAGACGTGAGTCGACACCTCCTCGTCGCTATGGACGACTCCGAGCCGGCCAGAACGGCTCTCAACTACGCGCTCTCAGCGTTTCCGGAGTCGAAAGTCACAGTGGTCCACGTCGTCGACGACCTCGAGGCGGGCTACGGCGGCGGGCCGACCGCGGAGGCGGCCCGCGACCAGGACGAACCCGCGTTCTTCGCGGACGTCCGCCGACTCGCCGAGGGCCACGCGGGTGACGTCGCGCTCGAGGTGCTCGAGGGGACCCCCGTCGACGCCATTCTCGAGTACGTGCGCTCGAACGATGTCGACGGCGTCGTCGTCGGGAGCGAGGGCCGTTCCGGCGTCTCGCGGATGTTGCTGGGGAGCGTCGCCGAAGGCGTCGCCCGGCGTGTCGAGGTTCCAGTGACGATCGTCTGACTCGAGACCGGGACCGGACTCGTCGTCCACCCTGCGCGTCGTTCCGATACGGTCGGATTTCGAGTACGCAGTGAATGCTATAGATTTTATAGCAGCGTCGTTCTCGACCGGAGGGCGAAACCGGCGTTCCTTTTTATCCGCAATCAAAATGACGGGTGATGGACGACCGCGTGGGGACGACGCTTCACACCGGCCTGTTACTCGCCGTGACCGGCACGCTCGCGTGGCTCTCCGGACTCCCCCTCCTCTTTCCGAGCCTGGGCCCCTCGGCGTTCGTCCTCGCGCTCTTCGAACGCAGCGAGGCGACCCGTCCGCGGCGCGTCGTCGGCGGCCACCTCATCGGCGTCGTCGCCGGACTGCTCGCCTACCACGTCGTCGCCGGCGACTCCGCCATGACCGTCGCGTACGAACCCGGCTCGCTCGAGGGACTGCGCCTGGCAACCAGCGGCGTGCTCGCGACGACGGCCACCGCGGGCGGGATGCTCGCGACGGATACCCGTCACCCGCCCGCGTGCGCGACCACGTTGATCGTCTCGCTGGGGCTACTCTCGACGGTCCTGGAGGGGGCATTCATCGTGCTCGCAGTAGCGGTGCTGGTCGGGGTCCACCGATCGATACTGCTGGCGACGAACTGACACCGATTCGACGGAGGCCCACGCGTTCGAATCCGATCACTCGAGCGCGCTCTCGACGAGGCGTCGCTCGGCCTTTCGCAGGTGTTCGCCGACGGTACTCGGCGCACACTCGAGGACGGCCGCGAGGTCTTCGTGGCTCGCCGTTCGCGGCACGTCGTAGTAGCCGTGCTCGAACGCGGCGGCCAGAACCTCACGCTGACGAGCGGTCAACGCCCGGCCGCCCACGAGCCGATCGGCGCGGTACGGGCCGACCTCGAGAATCGTCGCCTCGAGCGGGTCCGGAAGGTCGGTGAGCGTCGTCGAGAGGTCCGTCTGGGTGCCGACGACCGTCATCTCGACGCTTCCGTCCGCCCGGAACGTCGCCGGCAGCAGGACGACGAGGCTCTCGCGGGTGAGTCCCTCTCGAAGCGCGCCGACTGCCGCCGGCGCACGAAACCTGACGTAGGCGAACACCGATCCCGCTTCGGCGCTGGCGACATCCCACTCCAGAACGTCGGACTCGGCCTCGAGGACGCTGCGGACGGCTGCCGCGTTCCCGTCGATCGAGAGCGAGTACGTCGGCGCGTCGGTGTCGGCGACGCCGCCCGCGAGCAGGTGAACCGCGTCGACGTCCTCGTGGGCCGCAAGGGCCGTCACGGGCGTCTCCGGACCCGACGCAGCGATACGAACGCGAGCGTAGTGCATGAGGGAAAGTGCTCGCTAATCACATATAAACTACCGTGTCAAACCGGCACCAGGGATACGCCTCGAGCGGCGTCACGCTCGAGTATGAACGAGTCGATACCCGAACCCGTCGGCCTCCCGCTGCTTGGAAACGCGCTGTCGATCGGTCGGGATCCGTTCGGGTTCGTCGAGGACGCCGTGGCCGACCACGGCCCGGTCTTCCGTGTCTCCGTGCCGGGGCTCTCGTTCGTCTGCTACGCAGAGCCCTCGCTAGTCGAACGGGTCCTCGTCACCGAGCGCGACCGCTACGAGAAGGACCCCCGCGAACGGAATCTGCTCGGCCCGCTCCTGGGCGCCGGCCTCCTGACCGCGCGAGGTGAAACCTGGGAGCGCGGGCGCAAGCAGGTCCAGCCAGCGTTCTACCCCGGTCGACTGCGGGCGTACGGCGAGGTCATGCTCGAGCGAACGGACGGGTTCGTCCAGCGCTGGTCTGACGGCCAGCGCGTCGACGCGTACGAGTGGGCGCGAGGGCTCACCCTGTCGATCGTCGGGTCGGTCGTCTTCGGCGTCGATGGCGTCGAGGAGATGCGGACGATTTCCCGCGCCGCTGACGCCATCACGGGCCGGTTCGAACCCTTGAGCGTGACCCTCGAGGTCCCGCTCTGGGTGCCGACGCCGGCGAACCGTCGCTACCGACGAGCCGTCGACGACCTGGACGGCGTCATCGCGGATCTGCTCGACCGTCGACGGGCGTCGCCGGGTTCCGGAGACGACCTCTGTGCGACGCTACTCGCGGCGGCCGACGATGGTGCGATGTCGGACGAACAGGTCCGCGACCACCTCCTCACCATGCTGCTCGCCGGGCACGAGACGACCGCTATCGCGCTCACGTGCGCGATGGCGTTGCTGGCGACCCACCCGGACGAGCAGGCGCGCGTGCTCGAGGAAGTGCGCGAACCGGAGACCGTCGACGCCGGCACCGCGTTGCCTCGCACGGACCGGGTGATCCGGGAGACGCTTCGGCTCTACCCGCCGACGTACCTCCTCTTCCGGCAGGCGATCGCTGACGACGAGGTCGCCGGCTACGAGATTCCGGCGGGAACGAGGATCTGCCTGCCTCAGTGGGGAATTCACCGGGACGAACGCCTGTTCGACGCGCCCCGTTCGTTCCGTCCGGATCGGTGGCTCGACCCCGACGCGTACCCCGACTTCGCGTACTTTCCGTTCGGCGGCGGGCCGCGCGCCTGTATCGGCCGCCGATTCGCCCTCCTCGAGTTACGACTCGCGCTGGCGACGATCCTGCGGACGGTCTCGCTCGAGGCGACGCCGGAAACCGAGTGGTCACCGACGCCAGCACTGACGTCTCGCCCGGACGGTCCCGTCTGGGTTCGTGTCCGTAGCTAGCCGGGACGTACCACGTCGCTGCGTTCTCGCCTCACCACTCCTCGAGCAGCGGGTACGCCGCGTGCTGGGCCGCCGAGAGCAGGACCCGATCCTTCTCGTAGCCGTGCGCGATCGACTCGACCATCCCGTCGCTGTCGGTCAGGGGCACCTGGCGGACGGTCGTGCCCCGTTCGTCGACCTCGAGGACGAGTAGGGCATGGGGAAACGAGGAGACGGCCGGAACGGTGAGTTCCCGAACGCCACCGCTCGATTCGATCGCCGGAAAGTGGAGGTGACCGGTGACGACCAGTCCGACGTCGTGGTCGGCGAGCACCTCGAGCAGCGGTTCGGGGTTCGAGAAACCGGGGACACGCCCCTCGACGGGTAACTCGTCGCGCCAGCGCTCGTAGAGTTCGCCGGTCGCGGGGAGGTTGTGGTGGATGGCGACGAGCGTCGCGTCGGCGGGCGTCGTCTCGAGCGTCTCGTCGAGCCACATCAGCGTCTCGGCGTCGACGCGTCCGTCCCAGGTCTCGGCGGGCGAGTCGGGTTCGGCGGCGTGGCTGTCGAGACCGATCACCTCGAGGTCGCCCACGCGAACCCGGAACGGGAGGCCATCGGGCGTGTAGCGCGCCTCGAAAGCCTCGATCGGTAGCGACTCGCGTTCGTCGAAGGTCGTCGGTTCGTCGTGGTTGCCCGGAATCGCGACCGTCGGCGGGTCGAACGTCGCGAGTTCGTCGAAGCGATCGAACTCCGTCTGCGTCCCGTTTCGCGTCAGGTCGCCCGCGAGGAGGACGCCGTCGACGTCGCGCTCGTTGACGCACCGGACGGCAGCCCGGAGGTGGCGCTCGGTCCGGTGAAAGACCTTCCACGTGCCCGTGGCGTCGGTCGCCAGGTGCACGTCCGAACCCACCGCGAGCGTTGTCGGCTCCGGGGTTCGTGGGCGCTCGAGGCGAGCCAGCAGTTGGCCGGCGTGGAGGCGAGCCATCGTGCTGGCGAACCACGAGGAGCGGGATAACGCTTCGCGCGGGAGCGGTCGTTCGGACAGTCTCTAGGACGGTCGAGACTCGAGACGCCAGCGTGGACCTCGAGCGTTCCGTCGGTCTTATCGTCCCCGCCTCACATGCATCGAGCAGTGACCGAGTGGAACCAGTACCGCGGCGACGAGCGCAAGACGGCTCGACTCGAGGTGGACGCGAGCCTCGAGGGACTCCATCGAAAGCCCGTCGAGCGATGGACGGCCGACCTCCGAGGGCCCGTCGCCTGTCCGCCAGTCGTCGATCGAGACGGCGTCTACGTCGCCACGACGGAGGGAACCGTCACCGCGCTCGACTTCCAGGGCCGGCGGCGCTGGGTGTACGAAACGGACGCGTCGACGCACCTGACCCCCGCCGTCGACGGCTACGTCTACTGCTGTCTCGAAGACGCGCTGGTCGCACTCGAGGCCGAGACGGGCGACCCTGTCTGGACGCGCGAGGCGACGGAGCTCTACACGACGCCGCCGACGCTCGCGGGCAACCTGCTGCTGGTGGGAGACGCCGAGGGTATCACCGCGATCCACGCAGAGACGGGCGAAGCGATCTGGACGAACGACCTCGAGGCTCCGCCAGTCGGCGCCATCGCCGTCGACGACGAGCGGGTGTACGTCGCAGTCCAGGACGAGTCGGTCTCCGCGATGGACCTCGACTCGGGCGAGGATGTCTGGCGCGTTCCGGCCGACGGAGTCGTCGTCGGCGGCCCGACGCTCGCGGACGACCGCGCCTACGTCGCCGACGAGAGTGGGACGGTCCTCGCGCTCGACGCGGAGACGGGCCAGACCTGGTTCACCTACAAAATCGACGGGGCGTTCACCTTGGCGCCGACTGTCCTCGAGGGCGCGGACACGCTCTTCGTCGCCGCCGACGACGACACCCTCCACGTGACCGACACGACGTTCGGCAATCGCAAACTCCGCGGACTCCTGTTCTCGAAGCCCGGCCTCCCGCTCGACGACACGCCTGCCACCGATCCGATCGTGGTCGGCGACACCGTCCTGGTCGGCGACCAGTCGGGCGGCCTCTACGGCGTAGACACCGACGGTCCGGACTTTCGCTGGCACCTTCCGCTCGAGGCGGGAATCGCGAGCACGCCCGCGCCCGCGTTTGAGGTGGACTCGTTCGACAACGAACCCTCGAGCGTCCGCCTGTTCATCGGGGACGAGGTGGGTCGACTTCGCTGTCTCGCGTGGGACGCCGATCAGTGAACGTTCGTCGAAATCTCCTCTTTCGCTCACACCCGTCGGCGCGCGCCATCGTATACAAACCCTCGCTTCGGCCCCAACTGGGGCCCGCTCTCGTCCACCACTTTCACTTCCACTCTACTGTTAACGAGGGTTTATACCCCATCCGGCACAACGACCGGGTATGGCAGACGTAGACCTCGAGACGCTCCCCGGCGTTGGACCGGCAACCGCGGACAAACTCACCGAAGCCGGCTACGACTCCTACCAGAGTCTGGCCGTCGCCTCCCCCTCCGAACTATCGAACACCGCCGACGTCGGCGAGTCCACCGCGGGCGACATCGTCCGCGCGGCCCGCGATGCCGCGGACATCGGCGGCTTCGAAACCGGCTCGACCGTCCTCGAGCGACGAAACCAGATCGGCAAACTCACCTGGAACATCGACGAGGTCGACGACCTCCTCGGCGGCGGCATCGAAACCCAGTCGATCACCGAGGTGTACGGCGAGTTCGGTGCCGGCAAGTCCCAGGTCACCCACCAGATGGCCGTCAACGTCCAGCTCCCCAAGGAAGTCGGCGGTCTCCGCGGGAGCGTCATCTTCATCGACTCCGAGGACACCTTCCGCCCCGAGCGAATCGACGACATGGTCCGCGGACTCCCCGAAGAGGCCATCGACGCCGCCCTCGAGGACCGCGAGATTGAAGGATCCGCGGGTGACGAGGATGCGCTCGACGAACTCGTCGCGGACATGCTCGAGAAGATCCACGTCGCGAAGGCGTTCAACTCCAACCACCAGATGCTGCTGGCCGAGAAGGCCAAAGAGATCGCCGGCGAGCACGAGGACTCGGAGTTCCCCGTTCGCCTGCTCTGTGTCGACTCGCTGACCGCCCACTTCCGCGCGGAGTACGTCGGCCGTGGTAACCTCGCGAACCGCCAGCAGAAGCTCAACAAACACCTCCACGACATTGACAAGGTCGGCAACCTCTACAACGCTGCCGTCATTGTCACGAACCAGGTCACCTCCAACCCCGACGCGTTCTTCGGCGACCCGACCAAACCCATCGGTGGCAACATTCTCGGCCACAAGTCCACCTTCCGAATGTACCTCCGCAAGTCCAAGGGCGACAAGCGGATCGTCAAGCTGGTCGACGCGCCGAACCTCGCTGACGGCGAAGCCGTCATGCGCGTTCAGGACGGCGGACTGAAGCCCGAGTAGGCTAGTCGTAGACGACTCACGCCGCTCTTTACCTCCCGGCCCGTTCCTCGAGCACCACGAGCGCCCGCTATCTGTGCTCGAGCGAGGTGGTGGCACTCTCGCTATCGACGCGTGGCGGTAGCAAAAACGAGCGTCGGTGTCAGTCCGTCAGTCGTCCTCGGTCGTCGTCTTCTCGGCCTCGAGTTCGCCGCGGTAGATCTCGGCACCGTCCTGGGCGACCTTTTCGGCTAACACCGCGCACTTGATCCGCATCGGCGAGATTTCGACGCCGAGCATGTCGACGATGTCGTCGCGGTCCATCTCGAGTAGTTCGTCGATCGTGGTGCCCGGCAGCTCCGTCGAGAGCATACTCGCCGACGCCTGGCTGATCGCACAGCCGTCGCCGGAGAAGGCGACCCGCTCGATCGTCTCGCCGTCGTCGGCGAGGACGACGTCCATGCGGATCTCGTCGCCGCACATCGGATTCTCGCCGACGTGGGTGAACGTGGGATCCTCGAGTTCCCCGTAGTTGCGGGGGCTCTTGTAGTGATCGAGGATCTGCTGCCGGTACATATCGGAGCCGAGTCCCATTTGCCGACACGTAGGTCGGTGGCGTGGAAAAGGGTTCCGGGGCGCTCGGGAGCGAACGGCCTGGAAACGGCTCGCGGGCCGGTGGGGTTTCGGACGAGCGGTCGTGGTCGTGGTTGCCAACTCGCTCGTCGATCTTGGGCGGGCGTACACAACACGCGTCCGCGATGGCGAGAATGCCGACGGTCGAGGCTGCCGCCAGCGACTGGAGAACCGACAGCGCGGTCGGAATCGTCGCCGCGAGCGCGGACGCGTAAGCCAGCGGGATAATCCCAAGCGTGAGATCGAACCTTGAGGCTCTCGAACCGCCATTAGTGGCGGTCTCGAGGGTTGAAACGATCCGACTGCCGACCGGTCGGTCGCGAGTCGTCTCTATCATCGTACTCACTGCGGCACCCGACCTACCGTCGCTCGAGGGAAAAGCCGAATCGTTGCATTGTTTCTCGGTTTGGCACTCGTTCCCAGGCGACGGGGCACCCGCACTCGCTCGTCTGAGGGTGACGAACGGCGCCGCTCGCGTGAGAGAGCGTTCGAGCCGAAAAATCAGGCGAACAACTCGCGCGCGCCGCCGATCGCTTCGACAAGCGCGTCGACCTCCTCGTGCGTGTTGTAGACGTAGAACGACGCTCGCGCGGAGGCGGCGACGCCGAGTTTGTCGTGCAGCGGCTGGGTGCAGTGGTCGCCCGCGCGGATGGCGACCGCGTGATCGTTCATGATCGAGGCCAGGTCGTGGGCGTGGACGGACTCGAGGTTGAAACTCACCAGGCCACCGCGGTCGGGGCCGGGTTCGGGGCCGTACACCTCGATATCGTCGAACTCGCTCAGCCGGTCGTAGGCATAGCCCGCCAGTTCCTCCTCGTGAGCGCGGACGCGGTCCATCCCGATGTCCTCGAGGTAGTCGATCGCCGCCTCGAGGCCGACGGCTTCGGCGATGGGCGGGGTGCCGGGTTCGAACTTCCAGGGGAGGTCGGCCCAGGTCGAGTCCTCGAAGGTGACCTTCTCGATCATGCCGCCGCCGTAGAGGTAGGGCTCGAGGTCCTCGAGCAGGTGTTTTTTCCCGTAGAGGACACCGATGCCAGTGGGGCCGGCCATCTTGTGTCCCGAGAAGGCGTAGAAGTCGGCGTCGATGGCCTGGACGTCCACCGGGCGGGTGGGGACGGCCTGCGCCCCGTCGATGAAGGCGTAGGCACCGTGGTCGTGGGCGAGGTCGGCCAGTTCCGAGACGGGGTTGACGGTACCGAGCGTGTTCGAGACGTGGACCGCCGAGACGATGGCGGTGTCGTCGGTGACGAGGTCGCGAGCGTGGTCCATGTCGAGGCAGCCGTCGTCCGTAATCTGAATGTACTTCACGTCGGCACCGGTGCGCCTGGCAATCTGCTGCCAGGTGACCAGCGAGGCGTGGTGTTCCATCTCCGTGAGGACGACCTCGTCGCCGGGGCTGAGTTCGGTCAATCCCCAGGCGTAGGCGAGCAGGTTCTCGCTCTCGGTCGTGTTCTTCGTGAAGATGATCTCCTCGCGACCCTCCCCCCCAATGAACTCGGCAACCCGGTCGTGGGCCTCCTCGTAGAGAATAGAGGCCTCCTGACTGAGGTGGTGGATGCCCCGGTGGACGTTCGCGTTCGATTCGCGGTAGTAGTCGCTCATGGCGTCGACGACCTGGTCCGGGGTCTGCGTCGTCGCTGCATTGTCGAGGTAGACGAGCCGGCTCCCGTCGAACTCGCGCTCGAGGATGGGGTAGTCCTCGCGGAGAGAGGCGACGTCGAGGGGGTCGGCGCCTTCGCGCTGGTGCTGGTGGCTCATTACGCGAAGACAGGCGCTGGAGACAAAACACTCCTTCGGTCGGTTGCAGGTTCGCCGCAATCTGGGACGGGGATGGGGTAGATTTCGAGCGGGCCCGAAATCAGGCGTCGACCTCGAGCAGCCGCGCCTCGCAGTCGTCGCAGGTGATGGCGTAGACCTCGTAGGAGCGACAGCACGACTCGACGGTCTCGGCATCGATCGAGATGGCCCCGCTGCAGGCCGGGCAGGTCTCGATAAAGGCGCGCAGTCCGCTCGCGAGCTGGCTCCGCTGGTCGGCGGGCAGGGTCTCCCACCCCGGCACGCGCTCGGCGAGCACCTCGAGCCCGGCGAGGTCGGCGACGAGGGCGGCGTCGGACTCCCAGCGGGCGGCGACGTAGCCGTCGACGCGGACGACCACCGGATCCTCCGGGCGCTCGCCGCTGATCTCGATGGCCCCGGGGTCGGCCTCGAGCAGGGGACCGAGTTGCTGGGGTCGGTCGCCGTCCTGGACCACGTCCATGCGCTCGTGCCACTCGCGTCGGACGTCCTCGCGGAGACACAGGTCGTCCTCGTCGACGCAGGGTTCGACGACGTTCGCCTCGAGCAGCGTCTCCTCCGGGGTGAGGCGCGTTTCGCGTTCGTGGATCGGGTCGGGTCCATGGCCCGCCGTCGTGTCGGGGTCGGAGTCGGAATCAGTCTCGAGCCCGTACCCAGGCGGCGCCTTGTCGAACTTCGCCAGGAGCCAGTCGGGGAAGTACCGTTTCGTCAGCGCGGGCGTCCCGGGAACGAGGTAGCCGCGAACGTAGATCGCGAACGCGGACACGGCGAACACCGCGATGCCCGCGAGCGGGACGACCACACCGACGGCGACCGCGAGGACGCCTGCGATGACGACGTTGACGGCGGTACACGGCGTGCATCGATTCTCGCCCGTGTACTCGGGCTGGCGCAGCCGGTCGATCGTTCGAGAGAGGCCTGCAGACATGTTCGTCACGTCGACTGGTGGGATAAAAAATACGTCGGTGGTTCATCAGTCCACGCTACGCGCCCGTCTGGTCGGTCACGGGTCAGAATCGAACAATCCCTCGACGTCCCGCCGCTTCGTTCGGCGGCGCTCGACGTGAGCCGAGAGCCGATCGTACACCAGCGCGCGGTCGGCCGGCTCGCGGACGAAGTCCTGGACCAGCGCCAGGAAGCGACTGGTCGCCCGTTCGGCCTCGAGGTCCGCCCGGGCGAACGCGACTCCGTCCTCGAGGATCGCTTCGTCGTAGCCGAACTCCTCGGCCAGGACGCCCGCTGCCAGGAACGTCGCCTCGAGGTCGAGATCCGCCAGTTCAAGCGCCGCACCGGCGTATTCGAGGGTCGGGGGGCGGCGGCGCTCGATCACCTCCGGATCGCTCGCGAGGGTTCGTAGGGAGCGACGGACGGCAGCCACATCGACCCCGCGGTAGTCCGCCGGAAGGTCCTCGAGGTACTCGTGGGCACTCGCGGCCAGCCCCGTCGCCCCCGCCCAGTTGCGGTTCCGCGCGTGGTAGATCGCTGCGGTGAACTGGATCAGTCCGTGGAGCAGGCGCTCGTGGTCGGTGCCCGCCTCGAGGTCGAGCCAGTGGGCCTCCCAGGCGTCGTGGGCGGCGTGGTAGTAGCCGTCGTTGTAGATGGCGATGCCGGCCCGGAGCGCGTCGCGCATAGCCGTAAGTATCGGGTCGAGCGCATAAAAAGCCGGATACGTGCCGCCTCCGGCGGGGCGGACAGGTCAACGATGCGGGGACGAGCAGCCCACCGTCCGTATCGACTGATCGGCTGTTCTGGCCGTCGGTCGCCTCGGATCGAGCCGCCTCGAGCACGCCGACGGCCACCGCCGCCGATCGAGCGGTGAGGAAACCGACGAGGACGCATCACAAGAGTATGGGGTCGTTTACGGATGGTAGGGACCGCCCAACCGTGCATCTACCGGTCGTCCTCGAGCGTCTCGCTCGCACCCACCGTCTCACTCTCGCTTCGCGACTCGTTCGCAAAAGCTGGATCAAAAAGTACCTGCTCAGGCCTCGAACTCGCGCTCCCACCTGAACGTCCCGTTTCGCTGCACAACTTCCCCGTCCACCTCGAGCCGAGACTCCTCGCTCATATCTGTAATCATGTCGGTGTGGACGGCCGACTCGTTGCCCATCTGGCCCTCCGGCAGGCAGGCGTCGTAGGCCCGACCGACCGCCAGGTGAACGGTGTCGCCCATCTTCTCGTCGAAGAGGATGCTGTCGGTAAAGCGGTCGATACCGCGATTCATGCCGATGCCGAGTTCGCCCAGGCGTCGGGCACCCTCGTCGGTCTCGAGGATGTCCGTCAGGACGTCCTCGCCCTGGGCAGCCTCGTGGTCGACCACCTCGCCGGCTTCGAACTCGAGGCGGACGTCTCTGACGGCCTCGCCGTCGATCGTCATCGGGACGTCGAACGTGACGGTTCCCTCCGTGTCGTAGGGCGCTGTGAACACCTCGCCGCTCGGGAGGTTGTGCGAGTCGTAGGCGACGGATGCAGCGCTGTTGACCGCCGTCCGGTCCTCGATCGACATGGTGAGGTCGGTTCCCTCCTTGACCAGTCGGACCTCCGATCCGGCGTCCAGGACGTCCTTCATCTTCGCCATCTCCTCGGCCAGGGCCTCCCAGTCCCGGAGGATGGCGTCGTAGGCGAAGTCCTGGTACTCCTCGTAAGCCATCCTGGCCTGCTGGGCGAGCGAGCGCGTCGGGTGGACGGTCGAGACCCAGCGGGTGTCGTAGCGCGCCTCGCGGACCCCCGAGCGCGCCGTGCGGTAGGTCTGGCGGGTCTCGCTCGGCACGTCGGCCATCGCCGCCGTGTTTCGTCCGCCCCCGATCGAGAGCACGACGTCGGCTGCCTCGTAGAGGCGGCGTTCGTACTCCGGGTCCTCGTCGAAGTCGCCGTCGTGCGCCTGGAGGTACGCTCGACTCACCTCCCCGGAACCGTAGGTCGTGAGCAGGTTCGCCCCGCGCTCGCCGAGTTCCGCAGCGACGGCGACCGCGAGGTCGTGTGCCTCTGGCCCGACCGAGAGCACCACGTCGTCGCCCGCCTCGATCCGAGCACTCCAGTCGACCAGCACTGATGCGTGTTCGCGTACGCGTTCGTCCATACCTCACCTGACTCGAGTCGGCACTAAACGTCCAGTGGTTCGACTCGAGTGCCGGCGGTCCGTATCGACACCACCAGCCGTCCGCCGTTGCTATAGAAAGGATAGTGTTATCGAATTCATCGCAGGCTCGAGATCGGCCTCGAGTACGCCGTTCAGACGGGAGTCGACGGCGAATTCGAGTCTCTCGAACGAACGAACCCGACGACGGCGTAGACGACGGGGGTGTCGAGGAGAGCGATCAGCAATTTGAGGAGGTACTGGCCGACGATCAGGGCGGCGAGGTCCCCGGGCTCGAGGACGGGACCGACGCCGAGAACCATCGGTGCGAGCGCGAACGCGATCGAGACGAAAATCACGGTGTCAATGGCCTGGCTGCTCGCCGTCGAGGCGATGTTGCGTAGCCAGAGGGCATCCCCGTCGGTGTACTCGCGGATCTCGTGAAACACCCAGACGTCCCAGTTCTGGCTGACGAGGTACGCGAGCAGGCTCCCGGCGACGATGTTCGTCGATGCCCCGAGAACCGATTCGAAGGTCGCCGGGTCGATGCTCGTCGGTGCGGCGGGGGCGGCGATGGTCGACCAGACGAGTGCCAGCAGGAGGAAGTTCATCGCGAACGCGACGTTGATCACGACCTGGGCGGCCCTCCGTCCGTACAGTTCCGAGTAGCAATCGCTCGCCAGAAAGGTGAGTGCGTACGCGAGCGCGGCCCCCGGAAGGAAGAGTTCGTTGCCCGCTATCGGGAGCGCTACTGGCAGTTCGAACGCGAGCACCTTCGCTGCCGTCACCTGGGCCGTAACCAGCGCCGTGACGAACACGGCGATGAGCGAGACCTGGACGACCGTCGGCCCGGCCCGAGGCTGTGACTGAGTCATACCCACTTCTCACGAGTACGCGGATAAAGTCGTAGCGAAACGCTTCCTCGAGTGTGATTCAGAGAATATCGATGGAGGGGGTTTGCCCGACAGAGCGATTATTTCTACGTGCGACGACAGAACGTTTGTATTTGAGCCTCTGAACGTGGCACGTTCCGAATCGGGCACAACGAATGGAGATTCCGATGGCATCGAGTTTTTTTACATCGAGGCCCGAGTGAACGGGGCCCACGCAAGTCTTATCCGTCTATCGGCGTTGTGTTCAAAAGCAATGGCGAAAGGCAACGTTGATTTCTTCAACGACACAGGCGGCTACGGTTTCATTTCGACGGACGACGCGGACGATGACGTCTTCTTCCACATGGAAGACGTCGGCGGTCCGGACCTCGAAGAAGGCACAGACATCGAATTCGACATCGAACAGGCCCCCAAGGGTCCCCGCGCGACGAACGTCACCCGCCTGTAACACGGCTTTTCGTTCCGACGCCCGGATTTCACATTTTCACCATTTTTGACCGGCGAGCGACGCGTCCGCAGTCGCGCAGTGACGCAGTTACGCAGTTACGTAGCCACTGAAGGAACTCGAGCGACCGGTAACCGCCACGTACCGTCGCGTATCGAGTCCGTACGGTCAGGTACGCGTGATATACCCAAAACGGTGACTGTCGTGGGCAGATCCACGTTCGTCGCCTCGAGGCCCGCTTGCTCGCGCTCGCGGGGCTCTCGAGCGGCGACGAGTCAGAATCACGCTCATGTCGCACACGTTACCCGATCGCTGGAAAGTCGTATCGCTCGCCGGCCTCACCCTCTTGCTCGCCGGCCTCACCGTCGGCGCCCTCGTCGGCGCTGGGCCGCTCACACCTGCCACTGGCCCGGTCGACCCAGGTCCGGAGAACGTCAGCGAACCGGCCGCCGAAGAACCGGTTCCCGAACGCGGGGACCCCTGGTTCGAGGCGGCCGCCGCCGACGGGAGCTGGATCAGTTACGTCAATCCGCGCGACGAGTACCGAACCCCGTATCTCGGGGACGGCTCCTCGAAAGTCTGTACGACGCTGGTCAACGAGGCAGGCGACCCGATCATGGGCGAAACGGTCCCGAACACGACCGTCACGCTCCCGATGGGCGAGTCCGTCGCGTGGCACTCCCACGCCGACCCGTTCGTCACCCAGTATCCACTTAACGACCACTACGAGCGCCCGCTGGATGCCGACCAGTTCGGCGTCTCCGATCTGCCACAGGGCGACGGCTACCTGGACAGCCACTGCATCGAGATCCACGGCCTCTCCGAGGAAGGTGACAGCGTCGAGTACGGCGAGGCCATCGTCGAGGGCGAGCACGCCGACCGCGTCGAGGTCGTCGGCTACATCCAGCAGGAACCCGCCGGTACCGGCTGGGACTCGAACGTCGACCCCGTCGCGGACGCAGTCTCGTACGAGGAAGCCGGCGGCGGCTGGACGTTCACGCCCGATTCCTCGCACGGGCAGGTGACGGTCGTCTTGCAACTCGTCGACGAGACGGGTGGTGACGATGATGGCGAGGCCGGTGAAAACGATGACGGCAATGGGGGGTCCGAAAACGGAACGGACGACTCGAGTTCGGATTCGGACGAGAATGACGGGAATGGATCCGATGCCGATGGTGAGGAGACGAAGGGAGACGGTGACGGTGCCGACAACAACGAAACGGACGACGACGGGACTGGGACAGACGACCGCTCGAGCGACGGCCCCGTCCTTGAAGACGACCCCGAGGACGACGAGACTGCCGGCGCGAACGACGACGCTCAGCCGGGCTTCGGCGCAGGAGTAGCCGGGTTCGCGATAATGTCGCTGGTGATCGCGGCAATCGGGCGGCGTCGTGAGTCCTGAATCTCGAATCGCGCCCATTCAGTCGCGCGTTGGCGCCGACGGTGGCCGATACCGCCGCAACAGGTTCGTTCAAGTGTGACACGCCCCTGGGACGAGATAGCCATGCGCACGTGTCGAACTGACGGCGGAACGACCGACGGGCGAGACTGTCGGATGTGTGGGGAGTCCCTCGCCGACACACCGGACCAGCGGGTACTCACCGCCGTCGAAGACGGAACGGTAGTCCACCGGTACTTCTGTAGCGACGACTGCCTCGAGCGCTGGTCCGCGTAGCGCCGGCGGCGAACCAGTCACGCTCACCCGCTCTCGTCGCGTTTATACCCGCCCCGCCCGATGGCGAGTACATGAATCCCTTCGAGACGCGACCCGACCGCGACGCCGAGGTCGTCCTGGTCGGCCGTTCGAACGTCGGCAAGTCGACGCTGATGCGGGAGCTTACGGGTCACAAATTCGACACCGGCGGCAAGCCCGGCGTCACCCGGACGCCCAACCACTACGACTGGACGGCCGAGGACTTCGTCATCACGGACCTCCCCGGGTTCGGCTTCATGAGCGGCGTCGAAGCGGATCGCCAGGACCAGATCAAGACGGACATCGTCCGGTACCTCGAGGCCCACGCCGACTCGATCCTCGTCGGCATCCTCGTCGTCGACGGCAAGAGCGTCGTCGACATTATCGACCGCCACACCGGCGAGGACGAGATCCCCTACGACGTCGAGATGTTTCACTTCCTCCGGGAACTCGACGTGCCGACGGTGGTCGCCGTCAACAAGATGGACAAGGTCGACGACCGGGACGAGCGACTCGACGAGCTGTGTGACCGACTGGGGCTACTCCCACCGTGGAAACAATGGCAGGACACGATCGCTCCAATCACGGCCAAGCGCGGGCAGATCGACGCACTCGAGGAGTCAGTTCGCACGCACCTGCACGCGCAAAAACGGGACGACCTATTCCGATTCTTCTGACGACGAGTCGTCGCGCTCGTCGTCACCGATCGCATCGACGGTGAACTCGAGTTCGGTGTCCTCTTCGAGCGTCAGTTCCTGTTCCTGGGACTCGAAGTCGTTTTCGCTGTACTCGTCTGCTTCCACGGTGACGACGTACTCGCCTGCTTCGAGGGTCGCTTCGGCTACCCCTTCGGAAATGTCGGAATCGTAGAGTTGTTGTTTGCCAAACGAGTCGTCTGCCGGCTCGATGGTCACGATTATACCCTCGGAGACCGTCTGGCCGTTCTCGTTTTCGATCGTGATGGACAGTACGTACTCCTCGGCGCCGTCGGTCTCGTCGTTCGAATTGTCGTCCGATTCGTTTCCACTTCCGTCGGAGTCGGTGTCGTTGCTGTTGTTGCCGTCGACACCGTTGCCGTCGCTTGTGTTGGTGTCGTCGCTGCTATTGTTGTCGTCGCCGTTTCCGTCCTGGCCGTCATCGCTCGTGCAGCCAGCGAGTGGGAGGGCGACTGCGGTCGCGAGACCGATACCAACCGTTCGGCGGGATACCTTTCGTGGCATATCGAAACGAAACATCAATTTGTAAATAAGTCTTTATATTTGATCAGGGTAGATGGCCTCCCGTCACTCGATACTGAACGACTGACCGACCGGCTTTTCCATCCGCAAACACTCGAGGACAACCGCGCCGGTCGACTCGTGGTCGACCCACTCGAGTCCCCGCCAGCCGTGGCGTTCGTAGAAGCCGACCGCGTTTTTCGACGCTAACAGCGTCAGACGCTCGAGTCCGGCTGCTTGCGCTGTTTTCTCGAGGTGGTCGAGGAGCGCTCGTCCGACCCCCGTTCGCGCGTAGTCGGGGTGGACGTAGACGGCCTGGACCTCGTCCACGCCGAACTCGAGGTGGCCGAAGCCGACGACCGCGCCGTTTCGCGTGGCGACGACGAAGTGTGCGGTATCCACGTCGACGGGGTAGCCGTCGGGCGACTTGTTGGCCGCCCAGGCGTCGACCTGCGCTGACTCGTAGGCGGCGGCCCCGAGTTCGCGGACGGCGGCGACGTGGACCGACACGAGGGCCTCGCCGTCGGTCGCTCGAGCGGGGCGGATTTCGACCATACCGATCGGTACGGGACGGGTACCACTGTGCCTGTCGATCAGGCAGAATCGACTGTCATCGTCGTCGGTGACGCCGTCGTCGTCGATACCGACACCGTCGACACCCCGTCACCGTCGACCTCCTCACACCACCCGGTTCGTGAACGCCTCGCCCGCCTCGAGTCGACGGACGTTCTCCCGGACCAGGCCGGCGATGTCCCGGTAGTAATCGACGGTGAACGCCGCACTGTGGGGCGTGACGATCACCTCGTCCATCGCCCAGAGGGGCGAGTCGGACGAGAGCGGTTCGGTCTCGAACACGTCGAGGGCCGCTCCCGCCACTTTGTTCGCCTCGAGTGCGTCGATCAGGGCCGCCTCGTCCACGACCGGGCCGCGGCCGACGTTGACGACGTAGGCGTCCTCGTCCATCGCTTCGAAGACGGCGGCGTCGAGCAGGCCGCGCGTCTCGTCGGTCAACGGGAGCGTCGAGACCACGAAGTCGACGCCGGAAACGGCCTCAAGCAGGGCGTCGGTCGTGTAGATGTCGTCGAATCCGGGGACGTCTTCGGGGGTGCGACGGACGCCGCGCACCGAGACGCCCAGGGAGCCAGCGACTTCGGCGACACCCTGGCCGAGAGTGCCGGTGCCGACGACGCAGGCCGTCGTTCCGGGAAGGGTGAACGCCTCGTCCCAGTCGGGCTGGGTCCACTCCCGGCGCTGCTGATTGGCCACGTGACGGTGGAGTCGTCGGGAGAACGCCAGCAGGTAGCCGGCCACCGTCTCGCCGACCGTTCGATCGTGGATGCCGGTGCTGTTGGTGAGAACCACGCCCTCGCGTTCGAAGACGTCCATCGGGAAGCGGTCGACGCCCGCCTGGACCGAGTGAACCCACTCGAGGTCGGCGAACCATTCCCGGTGCTCGAAGGTGACGATGGCTTCGCAGTCAGTGTCGTTGTGGTCCTCGTCCTCGACGAGCGATACCGTCACGGGGAGGTCCTCGAGCGTTTCGATCAGTTCCTCGGGCGGGAACACGGTCGAAACGGACCGGTGAACGCCGAGGTGCTCGAGGTCGATATCGGGTGCGGCATCGAAATCAGCCATGACTGGCGGTACGGACGACTGGTAGTTCAACGTTCCTGCGGCGAGTAGGAGTGGGCGGCTCGGTATTGAATCCCTCGTCACACGGGGCTCGGTGGGGGTAACTCCTCGTCACCGCCGCCCGCTCGTCGGTACGACTCGAACGGGTTTCGGTCTATCGTTTCTCCCGCCAGGCCGCGAATTCGCGTGCCTCCTCGACGAGGGCCGTGACGTCGTCGGGCTCGAGGACGCCGCGTTCGGTGACGACCTCGGTCACGCACTCGGCGGGCGTCACGTCGAAGGTCGGGTTCGTGACGTCGAACGGCGCGTCGCCGCAGTAGACCGCGTTCCTCGAGCCGGACTCGAGCGCGATTTCCTCCCGAGTCGAGACCTTGTCGCTCGCGGCGACGATCGTCACGGGGATTTCCTCGTGGACGGCCGCGAGCGCCACCCCACGGGTGCCGGTCTTGTTGACGACGACGCCATCGGGACGAATCGTGTCGGCGCCGACGACCACCTGGTCGACCGACTCGCGCGAGAGGAGCGACGCCGCCGCGGCGTCGGTGTGGAGCGTCACGGGGCGCTCGTCGGCCAGCGACTCGGCGACGCCGACGCCCTCGAGACCGGGGCGGGATTCGGCGACGTAGACGCGGTGCGCGTCGCTCGCTCGAATCGCCTCGAGCACGGTTCCCGATCGCGAGAGCGTCATCACGGTTTCCTCGAGACGGTCGCTCGCCCGGGCCGCAGCCTCGTCGTCGGCGGTCGCGGCGCGCTCGAGGACGGCCGTCGTCGCCTCGAGGACTGCGGCGGCGTCCGGGGCCGGGGTTTCGTCCTCGCTTGCCTCGCCGCCGTCGTCGCCTTCTCGACCGGCATCGAGCGCCGTCCCCATCGCCCGATCGACCCGGTTCCGGAGGACGGCCATCGACGGTCGGGCCTCGAGCAGGCGTTCGGCGAGGGTCGCGAGTTCGTCCCACTCGTCGTCGTGAGCGGGCGTCTGTCCCTCGTTCTCGAGCGCCAGTCCGTCGTCGAGTTCGCTCCCCTCGAGCGACTGTTTCCCGTCCGCGCGCTCGGCGACGAGCAGTCCCGCCCGGTCCCGCAGGACCTCGAGTCCCCGGATCGAGAGCCACGCGGCGCCGTGGTCGGCGTCAGCGGCGATCGAGCGCACAGTCGGTGCCACTCGCTCGTAGGCTGCCCAGAGGCCGGGAACCGTCTCGTACTCGCCCGTGAGGATCGCCGTCGGGTGTGCCCACTCGTGGACGTCGTGTTCCTCGCTCAACTCGACCTCGCGGGCGTCGCAGTCGAACAGGTAGGGGTGAACCACCCACTCCCGGCCGATCTCGGCGTCGGTCACCTCGAGCGGCCGACCCGACCGAACGAGCGTGCAGGCGTCCTCGAGGCCGGTCTCCTCGGCGATTTCGCGGCGAGCCTGCGCGTTGGGGTCGCCCTCTGCAAAGCCGGAGACGGCGCCCCAGGTCCCTGTGTAGGTGCCGACGGCGTCGCTCCGACGCGCCAGCAGGACCTCGCCGGCGTTGCGGAGGAAGGCGGTGACGACCTGGCTCGGTTCGTCGCCGTTCGTCGAATCGGTCATGCGAAAAACGAGGCGCGCTCGCGGGGTAGCGTTTTCGGAGACCGATATCTGCGTCCGTCACCCGACCCCTCAGTTGCCGTCGCCGTACTCGTACTCCTCGGGGTCCTCGACGCCCTCGGTTCGCGAGCCGACCCAGGCACCCAGCGAGAGGCCGTACACCAGGTGGCCGGCGTGAAATAGCGCGAGTTCGTCGGACTCGAGGCGAATGTCGAGGATCTCCTTGAGCATCACCTGCGAGCCGAACGCCGACAGCGCCATCCCGTACACCGCACCCCAGACGAGGCCGCGCTGTTCGGGTTCGATGGCACGGTCGGCGTCGAACAGGGCGAACAGCCCACCGAAGAGCGCGCCCGCCTGGACCCCGTAGACGAAGTGCAAGACGAGACCGGCTACGGGGTGGTCGCTCGGGTCGTCGCCGGTCACGTACTGCGCCCAGAAGTTCGCCGACGGCGGCAGCGAGCGCAGGATCGGCAGGCGGAAGGCGGTCATGATCAGCGTCGCGACGAAGCCGGCCTGGACGCCTCGAGCGACCGCGTCGGCGACGTGGTGTTCGCGTGGACGGTCGTCCGCCTCGCTCGAGCGGCCCTCGGTCCCGGCGATCGAACGCAGGCGTCGGAGGTGGTCAGCCACAGCCATCGTGGTCACGAGTGTGGCCTACCACGGACGTCACCTTAATCGCGAGGCGTGCACCTTCCGACATCGGCGGTATCCTCTCCCGACTCGGCAACCGGTCTGGCACCGGCCGCGGTCTCCGGTGACGGTGCGTTTTTCACCCTCCTGACCCACCCTCGAGTATGGAACTCAATGCGGTGCCGGACCTCCCCGAGATCCGCCCGGGAGACGACCTGGCAGGACTCGTCGCCGAGCGGACCGACGTCGAGGCCGGCGACGTGCTGACGGTGGCGAGCACGGTCGTCTCGAAGGCCGAGGGTCGGGCGGCGGACCTCGACGACTTCCCGGCGGGCCCGCGCGCCCGAGAGATCGCGACACGGCTGGAGGGAATCGCCGGCGAGGAGAAAGATCCCCGGTTCGCCCAGGCGGTCCTCGAGGAGAGCACGGAACTCGTGATGGAGGCGCCCTTCCTGCTGACCGAGACCCGCTTCGGCCACGTCTGCGTGAACGCGGGGATCGATCGCTCGAACGTCCCCGGTCACGACCTGCTCCTGTTGCCGAAGCGCCCGGCGGCGAGCGCCGAGCAAATTCGAAACGGGTTGCTCGAGCGCGGGATCGAGGACGTCGCCGTGATCGTCACCGACACCTGTGGCCGGCCGTTTCGCCACGGCCAGCGCGGGGTCGCCCTGGGCTGGGACGGCATGCCCGCGAGTCGCGACTGGCGGGGCGAACGCGACCGCGACGGCCGCGAACTGGGCGTCACCGTCCAGTCGGTCGTCGACGAACTCGCCTCGGCCGCGAACCTGGTGACCGGCGAGGGCGCGGGCGGCACGCCCGCCGTCGTCGTCCGCGACTGGAACTTCGGAAACCACGAGGGAAGCGACGCTCTCTTTCGCGACCTCGAGGGGGACTTCGTTCGGCAGGCGCTCCGCGAGTGGAGGTACGAGGAGTGATGGCGGCCGAGAACCCCACCTCGAGCGACTCGAGTGGATCGAACGGTTCGAGTGACTCGAGTCCCACCTGGGGAATCGAACTCACCCCCGAACACCCGCCGGACCGGATCGCCGACCTCGCGGCCCTCGCCGAAACCGAGGGCTTCGACGTTGCGTTCTCGAGCAGCCACTACTTCAACCGTGACCCGTTCGTGACGCTCTCGCGGATGGCCGAGCGAACCGACTCGATCGCCCTCGGTCCCGGCGTCGTCAACCCGTTCCAGGACCACCCGGTGACGCTCGCGGCCCGGATGGCGACGGTCGACGAGATTTCTGAGGGTCGTGGTGTCTACGGCATTGGTGCCGGGGACCGCTCGGCACTGTCGAACCTCGGCTTCGAGCACGATCGCCCCCTCCGACGCGTCCTTGAGGCGTTCTCGGTGGCACGAGACCTCTGGGCCGGCGAGACCGTCACCCACGACGGGACGTTCACCGCCCAGGACGCCTCACTCAATCTCGAGCCGACGGAGATCCCGGTCTACGTCGGTGCGCAGGGCCCCCACATGCTCCGCATGAGCGCGAAACACGCCGACGGCGTGCTCGTCAACGCCTCCCATCCGCGCGACCTCGAATGGGCCGCCGACCAGCTCGAGATCGGCCTCGCGGACCGTCCCGACGACCGCGGCCCGTTCGAGGCGCTTGCCTTCTCGAGCGTGAGCGTCGCCGACGAGGAGGCCGCAGCGCGGGAGGCCGCCCGTCCGCCGGTCGCGTTCATCGCCGGCGGGGCCGCCCCGCCCGTGATCGAGCGCCACGGGCTCGACGAGGCGGCGGTGGAGACCGTCGGTCGGCACCTCGAGGCCGGCAGCCTCTCGGCGGCGTTCGAGGCCGTCACCCCCGAAATGATCGACGCGTTCGCCGTCGCCGGCACGCCGGAGACGGTCGCCGACCGGTTCGAGGCGATCCTCGAGTTCGTCGACGGGGTCGTCGTCGGGTCGCCGCTGGGGCCGGACCTCGAGGTGGCGGTCGAGCAGGCAGCGCGGGCGCTCGAGCAGGCGCAGGTATAAGACGGATCGACCGGAGATCGGGCGAGAAAACGCCCTACTCGAGCGAGAAGAGACTGCCCAGTCCGCCGAGGGTGAGCACGCCGAAGACGCCCATGCTGAAGGCGACCAGGATCGCCCCGACCAAGAACAGGAGGGGAGCGAGCCCCTCGCCGGTGGCGACGTTCGAGAACAGGTTGATCATTTCGACCAGGTTGCTGACGATCGGGTCGAGGAACGGAGCGGAAACCATGTGCGACGATTGGCAACGATGGTACTTGGTGATATCGATCTGGTCGATGGTCGTCCGGACCTGACCGACCGGCGCCGCTCGAGGTGCGTCGTCTATTCCGGCTCTGGTCAGGACTCTGACTCGGGCTCGAACTCGGGCTCGGACCCGGCCCCCAGAGCAGCACTCGTCGGCGTTCGGGTCACGACCATCGAAACGATGGTCTGGGAACGGCGATTCGGCCAGGACAAACAGTATAAACCCCGGGCGTTCGTATCGGTACGCGTGACCGAGGACAGCCGACTCACCGACTACGGCCAGGGCGAGGGGTCGTCCGCGTCGGCGGCGGACACCGCGGAAGCTGATACCGAGGAAGCAAGTACCGAGGAAACAGCCGCCGCCGTCTCGTCGGACGAAACGACTGCCTCGAGCAGCCAACACGCGGGTGACGCGGACGAATCCGATCCGCCGCCGAGCGATCCCGACGCCGGCCTCTCGACGTACGCCTGGGGGACTTACACCTGCACTCGCTGTGACTCGAGCGTCGACCGGGTCTGGCGAGATGGGGACGACCTGGTGTGTCCGTCGTGTAAGGAGTGGTGACTGGACGCCGATTGTGGCCCTACAGCCCTGCTCGAGGTCAGCTTCACGCGATGAGCGGTGACGAACCGGCCGGGTGTCACCTCCAGAAGCTTTATGCTTCCGTCCTCACTTAGTACGAACGCAATGGCGAAAGGTACGGTCGCATTCTTCAACGACACTGGCGGATACGGATTCATCGAAACTGACGACGCGGACGACGACGTGTTCTTCCACATGGAAGACGTTGGCGGTCCTGACCTCGAGGAGGGGCAGGAAGTCGAGTTCGACATCGAGCAGGCCGACAAAGGCCCGCGCGCGACGAATCTCGAGCGACTCTGAGTCAGTCGAGCCAGACGGAGGTATCGTTTTCTGATCGTTACGCTGTGAGTGCCGACAGCGTCGCGGGTCGAACACGAGCAGGTACAACTATTTCCCGCTGGCAATCCGAGAGTCTATCACTACCATCCAGACACCCGGGTTCGTCTCGGCGCGTCGTCGACCGTCCGTCGACGGACCCAGCATACCTGAAAGACACAAAACATATGTCGATCAATTGCACAAGGAGCACTATCGACCGTGTATCCAGGGTATGCCCGCTACGCTGGCCTCCAGACACGCAGCCACCATGACCGACGCCAATCCTTCATCCCAGCCGGAGACGACGAATCAGCTCGGAACTATCGATCCACTCCCCGTTTCAGCCGTCGCGAACCTCGTCGAGACGGTTCGGGAGAACGTGACGCGCGTGATTGTCGGCCACGACGAGGAAGTCGACCACGTCATCACCACCATCCTCTCTCGCGGTCACGTGCTCCTCGACGACGTCCCCGGCGTCGGCAAGACGATGCTCGCCCGTTCGATCGCTCGATCGATCGACTGTAGCTTCCGACGGGTCCAGTTCACGCCCGACCTCCTCCCCTCTGACATCACCGGCGTCAACGTCTTCAACCAGAAGACCCGCGAGTTCGAGTTCCAGCACGGCCCCGTCTTCGCGAACGTGGTCCTCGGCGACGAGATCAACCGCGCCCCGCCGAAGACCCAGTCGGCCCTGCTCGAGGCCATGGAGGAACGCCAGGTGACCGTCGACGGCGACACCCGCCCGCTGCCGAACCCGTTCGTCGTCATCGCCACCCAGAACGCCATCGAGCCCAACCGGACCTACGAACTCCCGTTCGCGGAGGTCGATCGCTTCATGAAGAAACTCTCGCTCGGCTACCCGAACACCGACGAGGAAGCCGAGATGCTCGGTCGCACGGTCGGTCACCACCCCATCGAGGGGCTCGAGCCGGTCACCGACCTCGAGTCGATCGTCCGCGCGCGCGAGACGGTGGCCAACGTCGCCGTCGAACCGCCTGTCCGCGAGTACGCGAGCGAACTCGCTGGCTACACCCGCGAGCACGCCCACATCGGCGCGAGTCCACGCGGAACTATCGCCCTCCTGCGGGCCGCCCAAGCGAGGGCCGTGCTCGACGAACGGGAGTACGTCATCCCGGACGACATCCAGCACGAGGCGCCGTACGTCTTCGCCCACCGGATCAAGACGAAGGCGAACGGCCGCGAGACCGATGGTGCGACCGTCGTCGAGGACGCCCTCGAACACGTCCGCGTGCCATGAGACTCACGCGACGCGGCTGGGGGACCGTCGCCGTCGTCGGCTTCTGTCTCTGGATGGCCGCCAGCTTCGGCTCGCGAGCGCTCAACGCAGTCGTCGCGCCGCTGGCGTTCGTCCTCGTCGCCGGCGTGATCACGGCCGCGCGGGTCGACCGCCCACGGATCCGCCGAGTTCCGACCGCGGAGGGGTATCCAGGCGAGCGACGGACAGTCGAACTCACCGTCGACGTCGAGTCGCCGCTATCGGCTACCGTCCGCGACGACCTCCCCGACGGCGTGTCCGCGGTCGACGACGGCAACGTCAGGGACACGACCCTCGTCGACGGCGACTCGCTCACCTACGAGATCGACCTCGAGGGCCGTGGCGCCCACGAAATCGGCCCGGTCACGGTCGTCGTCAGCGACGTCTTCGGGCTCGTCGAGCAACGGTTCGAGTACGACCGGACCGACGAGGTGCTGGTCTATCCCCGGGTCCACGACCTCCGGGGTGGCGCGAAACACGACTTACAGTTACTTCACGACGCTATTGGCGCCTACGACCGCGAGGAGTTCGACCACCTCCGCGAGTACACCCGCGGCGATTCCCTTCGCGACATTCACTGGAAGTCCGCCGCCAAACGAGCCGACGACGAACTCGTCGTCAAGGAGTTCGTCGCGGACGGCCGCGTCGGCTCGGTCGACCTCGTCGGCGAGTGCATTCCCGGACGTGACGACGACCTCGCCGCCGCCGTCGCCAGTGTGGCGACGTACCTGCTCAGGGAGGACGTCGCCGTCGGCGTCTCGACCGTCGAGGGCACCCTCGAGGCCGACGCGGGCGAACGTCATCACCTCGAGGTGCTGCGACAGCTGGCCGTGGTCGGTCCCGGCGAACTCGACGACCGCACTCGCCGGGAGGCGGACGTCCTGATCCAGGCGGACGCGTCGGGCGTCCTGGTGCTCGTCGACGGGCACGAAATTCCGTTCGACCGGCTTCGCGGGCGTCGCGGCGGCGCCGTCGACGAGTCCTCGACCGAATCGACGGCGATAGCCGCCGACGGGTCCGGTGGCTCGAGCGCCGACGGGGCTGGCGGGGTCGGCGCCTCCGGTGAGTCCGGTGTCCCCGGTGACGACCTCGAGGAGCCAGGCACGGGGGTGTCGGCATGAGCACGCGAACCGTTCCGAACTCGATCGCCACCTCGCTCGAGGGATCGACGACGACGCTCTTTCGGACCCTCGCGCTGGCGGGCGTGCTCGTGCTCCTCGCGGCCATCGTCTTCACGCTGAGCGAGATCACGCGAACCGTCGGCGGCACGGAGTCGCTGTACCTCCTCGTGCTCACAATGGTACTCGCGGCGACGATTCTCGCCCACGCGATCCGACCGCGGACGGCCCTCGCAATCGGTCTGGGCGCGACGGCGATTGGCTTCCTGTACTACCTCGAGGCCGCCGGGTACGCGCCGGGAGCCGCAGTCGGTCAGGCCGGCAAGTTCCTCTCGGACACGATCACGCTCGCGACCGGAATGCCGCTGATTCAGATGCTCGAAGCGGGCATCTGGACGCTGGGCTTTGCGCCCGCGCCGGTCTTTCTCACGTGGTACCTCGCGATGCGCGAGCGGTACGTCCTGAGCGTCGTTCCCGGCGGCGTAGCCCTCCTGTTTCTCGTATTGACGACGGACGCTGGCATCGGCGTGACCCTCGTGGGCGTCGTCGGCGGCATCGCCGCGGTCGGGTTCGGCGAACTCGACCGACACGAGGGCTCGATCGCTCAGGCCGACGTCCTGGCGATCATGTTCGCGATCATCGTCTTCCTCTCGATGACCATCACCTTCGTCCCAGGGGGCGCCGCCAGCCCTACGTTCTTGCTCGAGAGCGAGCCGGGCACGCTCGACGGCGCCGTCGACGGCGACCCCGATCGGTCGACGATCACCGGCAGCGTCGACCTCTCGCCGGAAGTCCACTTCACCGTCGTGACCGAGGAGCCCACCTACTGGCGAACGGGGGTGTACGACCGCTACACGGGCGATTCGTGGATCAGGAGCGGTCCGGACGCCACCTACGACGACGTCGGCCTCCCCGAACCGGACGGGGAGTACGAGACGGCCAGGCACACGATTACCATCGAGCGTCAGCTCGAGGTGATGCCGGTCGCCACCAATCCGACCGCACTCGACGGCGACGTGACGGCACACACGCGCGTGTCCGACCACGGCCAGCCGATGCCCGACGGACCGCTCATCGCCGGCGACACGTACAACGTCGAGAGCGCAGTCCTCGAGGCCGATCCCACCGTCCTCAACGAGGCCGGGACGGAGTATCCCGACCCGGTCACGGAGTACTACCTCCAGATGCCCGAGAGTCGCTCGGACGAGTTCGACGCGCGAACCGACGAGATCCTCGCCGAATCCGACGCGGAGACGCCCTACGAGAAGGCCGCTACCATCGAGCAGTACTTCCAGGACGGCTATGACTACACCCTCGAGGTCGACCGCCCCGGGGGCAACGCCGCCGAGGAATTCCTGCTCGAGATGGACGAAGGCTACTGCGTCTACTTCGCGACGACGATGACCCAGATGCTGCGCTCGGAGGGCATCCCCGCCAGATACGCCACGGGCTACACCACGGGCCAGCAGGTCGACGACAACGAGTACGTCGTCCGCGGGCTCGACGCCCACGCCTGGGTCGAGGTCTACTTCCCCGACCAGGGCTGGGTCGTCTTCGAGCCGACGCCCTCCTCGTCCCGGGACGCGACCCACCAGGAGCGACTCGAGGAGGCCCGCGAGGACAACGAATCGGGCGTCGACACGAATGGGAGCGAGGACGTTCCCGTCGACGGCCCGGAAGAGAACGAGTCGGTGCCCGACCTCGACGGCGACATCGACGACCTACTCGATCGGAACGACACCGACGACGGCCCGTCGGGGAACGAGACGAACGACACCAACGACACGAACGAGACCCCCGGCGGACCGGGCGGCCCCGAGAATCCGCTCCAGCCTGGCAACCCGTCTGGAGACGGCACGGGCGGGACCGGCGGCGTCGATTCGAGCGACGAGGACGAGGAGGATCTGATCCCGCTCGCACCCGGCGACCTCCTCGTCGGCGTCGCACTCCTGGTCGGTCTCGCCGCCGGGGGCCATCGAGCCGGTGTCGGCTCCCTCGTAAGTCGCGAAGTCAGCCGCTACTGGCACGGCTTCCGCGGCGACCCGACCGAGGACACCGTCCGGGCCTACGAGCGCCTCGAGCTCGTCCTTGAGCGTCGCTTCCGACCCCGCAAACGCGGGGAATCACCACGCCAGTACGTCGATTCGCTCGAGCGGGTCGGCCTGACTGACCCGCGCGCGAGACGCGTGCTGGACGCCTACGAGCAGGCTCGCTACGGCGGTGGGGTCGACGAATCCACGGCCGACGAGGCCGTCTCGCTGGTCACGACACTCGCCCGCGAACGGGCGCCGCTCGTCGGTCGGCTGTGGCGCTAGGGTGAGTCGAGCCTGCAGTGATGAGCCGAACCGAGACCTCGTGTCCGGTTCGTCCCATCGATCCGGTCGATTAACCTCCTGAAACAGTAGTGCGTCGCGATTACCAGAGCTGGACCCGCGGCGTCCCACACTCCTCACAACAGACCGCGCTGTTGCCCTTGTACTCCGTTCGAACGAGCGATCCGGCCCGACAGGACGGACAGGGTTCCCCCTCGAGGGCGACCAATAACTGCCGTCCGTCGGCGATGCGTGTTGCCATATCGTGGGGGTCGCCTCCGTCGAGAAAACCGATTGGGCTTGCCAGTGCAACGACCCAGCTGCCCGCGACAGATCAAAACAGGGTAGCCCCTCGAGTCCAAACCTCAGCTGATGACGTTTCACCGGATTTCCCTCGGGAACACCGTCTTCGAGGGAGCCAACAACGCGTATCTGTTCGACGGCGAGGCGACCGTCCTGCTCGATACGGGCGTCGCCGTCCCGGACACCCGGGCCGAACTCGAGGCGGGCCTTCGCGAACTGGAGGTCGAGTTCGCGGATCTCGACGCAATAGTCCTCACCCATTACCACGCCGACCACACCGGCCTCGCCGGCGAGATCCAGGCCGAGAGCGGGGCGACCGTCCACGCTCACGCCGCCGACGCACCGCTGATCGCCCACGACGAGGACGCCTGGGACGAACTCGAGGCACGTCAGCGACGGCTGTTCGCCGACTGGGGTATGTCGAGCGACGCGCGCGAGGAACTCCTCGCGTTTCTCGACGCCGGCGAGGAGATGGGAATTTACGGCGAGTCCGTCGACGTGATGGCGTTCGAGGACGGCGACCACCTCTCGTTCGGCGACCTGGCGCTCGAGGTTCGTCACGCACCCGGACACACGGCCGGCCTGAGCTGTTTCGTACCCGCCGACGCACCCGAGGAGGTCTACACCGGCGACGCCCTCCTCCCCGAATACACCCCGAACGTCGGCGGCGCCGACGTCCGCCTCGAGGGAGCACTCTCGGCGTACGTGGAGACACTCGAGACGCTGATCGAGGCCGACTACTCACGCGCCTGGCCGGGCCACCGCGAACCGATCGACGACCCCGCAGCACGCGCTCGCTACATCCTGGCTCACCACGAAGAGCGTGCCTACCGGGTCGCGGACGCGCTGGCCGACGCCGGCTCCGCAGCTGCCTGGACGATCAGCGCCCGGCTCTTCGGCGACCTCGCGGACATCCACATCCTCCACGGGCCCGGCGAGGCGTACGCCCACCTCGAACACCTGCGTGAACGCGGCGCCGTAGCCGCCGACGGCGAAAGAGGTGAGGCTGACGACGATGCCTCGAGCGTCCGCTACCGACTCACGGACGACGGGCGGTCCCGACTCGAGTCCCTGACCGACGGCCGCTGGCCGCTCTCGGACGCCGTCCGCTAACCTCACATCTCACCCCGAGCTGGATGAGCGTCCGATGCGTGAGTAGGTTCGAACTAGTCGCGTCACTCCTCGATAGAAACCAGCACAGACTAGCTGGAGCCGTCGCTCACCGGGTAGCGCTCGATAAAATGATAGTCAGTGGCGTTCCTTACAGGTCGCGGGGCTGGACCGTCTTCCGGTCGTTGTCTTCGGCACGTCGGGCAGCGTCCTCGAGCAGCTCGGACACTTCCTCGTCGAGTGCTTCGTAGAAATCCGAAGCGACGTTCTTGTCATCGAGTGCTTCCTTTACGGCGGCTTTGACGATAAGGTCTGCCATACAGAATACCCGTTCCCGTTTCCCTACTATAAAGGTTCTGTTTGTGAGCGGCGAATTCGGGCTCGAGCGGCCCGATAGACCGTCTTTACGCGCACCACCCACCAGAAAGTATATGTCGAATGAAGTTCCGGCGGGCGTCGGACCCCCTCGAATCGGCCCAAACTGCCCTCGAACGCGCTCGCGCGCGCTCTCGAGACGGTCTCTGAGTCACCACGAACGCAGCGCCTGGTCGACGGGGACGGCAGACGATTCCGCTACTCGTTTCGAGTCTCGAGACTCGAGAGCCAACAGACAAGGCCGAGACTCGAGACTCAAGCCCCGGGCAGGTACGAGCGACGGTACACGCAACCAATTTGCACCGCCGAGAATCGACTGGTGTCGAGAGACGGCTGGGTCGTGAAAGCGACTCCGCCGACGAATTCAGCGAACCGCGAACAGTCCGTCCTCCCCGCCAAGATAGACCGTTCCGTCGCTCACTGCGAGGTGATCACGGAGGACGCGGTGATCGTCTTCGAACTGCGGCACGTCCTCGAGGTGGAGACACCACGCTTCGCTACCGTCTTCGACGCGGTAACCCTTGAGGAACTCGTTGCCGTTCCAGTCGGCCGTGATCGCGATGACCGTTTCCCCCACGACGACCGGGTCGCTGTACAGGCGCATTTCGTCGACGGACCAGCGCTCGCTCGAGCCGTCGGATCCGGTGTCGAGGTTCGTCATACGGAGCGTCTGATCCTCGCCGATCGTTGCGAACGCGAGGACGTCGTCGGCGGCGAAGGTGCTCCTGCGGGACGAAACCGAGCCCACAGTCTCGCCCGTTTCCGGGTCCAGGAGCAACACTTCTCTGCTGTTTCCGTCGTGAATCAGGACGTACTGATCGGTCGCCACGGGGCGCATCTGCCACATCCAGCCGGTCTCGGATACCCACAGCGTGTCGCCGGTCTCCGGATCGAGCGCGACGACGTGAGCCGTGTCTCCGTCGATGCCGACCGTCGCGTAGACCGCGTCGTCCGTAACGGCCAGCGAGTACGCATGGAACGTGTCGAACCGGCCGAGAAGGGAATCGCCTTCGTCGATCTCGTCGATCGAATGGCGTTCCCACGCGATCGATCCGTCGTCCGGGTTGACCGCGTACAGTCGCTCGTCGTCGTCACCACAGACGTAGAGCAGTCCGTTGGCGAACTCCGGCTGGTAGACCGACGGCGCCTCTTCGCCCTCGCCGAACCACTGCCGCCATCGAACGGCCCCGGTGTCGGCGTCGAGGGCAGTCAGCGCCTCGCCGCCGACGAAGACCCAGTCCCCGACGACGACCGGTGCGAGGTTCGGACCGTCGTCGGCTCCGATGTCGGGACTCACCCACTGCAGCGAGCCCGTTTCGGCATCGAGGGCGTGAATCCGATCGTTGCCATCGTGGCGGTACACACGCCCGTCGCTGATGGCAATCCCGTCGTTCGCCTCTACGTTTCCGTAACTCCAGGCGACCCCCTCGAGTGCGCTCGGTTCGTTCGCGGCGGAGACTGCACGCGTACTGCCGCTATTCGCGTAAAACGAGTACCAGCCGTCGGACGGTTCGGCGTTGAATGTCGATTCGGTGACAATTTCCGTTTCGCCGTCAGTACCCGCGTCGCTCGAGTTCTCCGTGTCGTTCTCCGCGCTTCCCGAACCCACCGTCGCGAAGACGCCAGTCGTCAACAGGGCCGATCCGGATACGATAACGCTTCGTCTGTCGAATGTCGGCATACACCAGCCACCACGAAATTCCGTATTGCTATCGGCCTACTAACCGTAACTTTCACGTCGAGCAACCGTTTCAATCGTGAAATAGTCCTCTTGTGGGTCTGATAAATGCCCGAAGGGCGACGCCATAGATGAACTCTCGGACAGCACTCAAGAATCGTATCAAGCCTAGGCCGGGATTTGAACCCGGGCTCTCGTCCTTACCAAGGACGCGCTTTACCGCTAAGCTACCCAGGCAGGCATGCGTTGGTTGACCGGAGTCGTCTTTATGGGTTTCGATTCCCCCCTGAGTGTGTGTCGGGGTGACAGAGGACGCAAACGAATCGCTCAGTGGTCTCCAGTGGACGTCACACGGTCGGTCGGAATCTCCGTTTCGACCGGCGGTCGCTCGAGGTCGCGTCCGTGTTCGCGATTGTCTTCGCTTGCGTCTTCATCCGTGTCCTCGCTTGCACCTTCACTATCGAAACCGACCTCGAGCGCCTCGAGGTCCGGGAGGCACTCTGCAGCCGGCGGGAACGCGAGACCGGTGTCGGTGGTAGCGGTGGCGTCGGCGACGTCGGCGACGTCGGTGGCAACCGCGAGCAGTTCGGGCGTCGGGTCGGCGTCGGCAGCCGTCGCACCCGTCCGGACCGCGAGTTCGAGAACGTCCTGTTCGAGGTTGGCGTCCAGGGCGGCCGCGTCCGTCTCGTCGGCGTCCGCGCGGGTAGTCTGGTCGCGACCGAAGCGGCGGACGGTTCGGACGGCGGTGTCGGCGGCATCGGTGCGAGCGAGGAGGTAGAAGCCCCGGGCGACGAGAATGTCGGCGGCGAGGATTTCGAGGTCGGCGCGGGTGTCGCCCGTGGTTTCGGCCCAGGGTTCGTCGTGGGCGAGCGCCCGGGTCAGCCGCAGGCCCTCGTAGATGAGCTGGACGCCGGCGGCGTGGTGGGCGATTCCCTCGAGGGAGTTGCCGGATTCGCCGTATACCAATTTGGCGGCCGATCGGTCCTCGGTCTCGGGTGCTCCCGGACTCTCCCTGCTCGCGGTTTCGCCGTTCGTTTCGGCGTTGCCGTCGCTTCGCTCGTGCTTCCCACCGCTCGAGTCCCGGTCGTCCGCCGGTCGCGACGCCGCGCGCTCGAGGACGGACGCGGACGCGAGCGTCAACACGCCGGGTGTCATCGAGGCCGTCTCGAGGGTGTCGGTGAGAAAGTCGTGCAGCGCTGCCGGTTCGACGTCCGCGAGCGCGTCGCGAGCGGCTCCTCGGCAGGTATCGACCCGATCCATCATCGCATGGTTACGGCGGAGCAGGCAAAGACCTTTGGAAAGGTGCCACCGACGAGTGGCATGATCGACAGTCGATCGAACGGATCGGTTCGGACGATTCGATTGAACCGCCCGGCCGCGCGAAACGCACTCACGGTCGACGGTCTCGAGGCCCTCGAGGAAGTCGTGCGCACCGCGCAAGAACCAGTGATCTACCTCGAGGGAGCGGGGCCGGCCTTCTGTGCTGGCGCCGACCTGGACACCGTCGCCGACCTGGATCGCGAGGGGGCCGAGGCGTTCGCCCAATTGGGCCAGCGGGTCGCGCGCGAACTCGAGACCGCGGAGGCCGTCACCGTCGCCGGGATCGACGGGTCGGCCAGGGGCGGGGGACTCGAGCTGGCGCTGGCCTGCGACGTCCGCGTGGGGACGCCGGGGGCGACGCTCGGCGAGCCAGGGGTCACGTTTGGTCTGTTCGGCGCCTGGGGTGGGACGGTTCGCCTGCCGCGGATCGTCGGCGAGGGGAACGCGCTCGACGTCGCGTGTACGGGGCGGGTGCTCGAGGCCAAGGAGGCCCTCCGGATGGGACTGCTGTCGCGAATCGAGTCCGATCCGCAGGCAGTCGCAGCGTCGATCGCGACACATCCGGCCGGTACCCTCCGGGTACTCAAGGAACGCCTTCGGGACGACGCCGACCGAGACTCGCAGGAGACACGCGAAGCGACGGCGTTTGGGCGGTTGCTCGAGGCGCACGCGGACGACATCGCTGCGCGTCGATAGCGCTGGCGAAGGGTCGAACGGTTGAATCGTCGAATCGAGGAGGACGCAGACGCCGAGGCTATCGCCAGGTCGAGAGCGTCGGCGCGTCGTCCGCTCGCATCGAGAGCCACGCATCGTCGACGGAGATGTCCGCGATCACGTACTCGTCGCGGCGTCCGTCGGAGTCGATCGAACCGAGAACCGTGTCGTCCGACACGGCTGCACCATGGATGTTATTCGCCACCATGCGAGTAGTTCACTTGCACGCGAATATAAACTCGTCGGATGTGGTCGACGAGGGTCGAATCCGAACGCCCGTCACGAGAGGAGGGAGAGAAGCACTGCCTTTATACCGATTTTGGCCGTACCCAGGTGGTATGAACGTAGCCGACGCGATGACGGTCCGCGACGACGTGGTCTCCGTCTCGCTACCGGGAACCCGAACCGACGTGCTCGAGTACTTTCAGGAGCGGGCGTTTTCCTCCGTACCGGTCGTCCAGTCGGACGACGGCACGGCCGAGTACCGCGGACTCGTCTCTCGAGAGACGCTGATCGAACAGCCCGACGAGGACCAGCTCGTCATGCTGATGGAGGACGTGCCGACGACGACGGCGGACACGAGCCTCGAGGCGGTCGCGAAGGTGATGGTCGAGGAAGGTGCGCGGCGCGTTCCCGTCGTGGATGGCGAGTTCGAGGGGATCGTCACGGTTACCGACGTCGTCCACGCGATCGCAAGGGGGGCGGCCGAGACCGACGCCGAAGTCGGCGACTACGCCGCCCGGAGCGTGAACACGACCTACGAGGACGTTCCGCTCCCCGTCGCGGAGCGCGAACTCCACTACGCGAACGCCCCGTACGCGGTCGTCCTCGACGACGACGGGCGGATGAGCGGCGTCATCACCGAGGTCGACGTCATCGACGTGGCTCGAATCGTCGAGGGCGAGGAGGAGACGGGCAACAACTTCCCAGACCAGGATGCCGACTACTCCTGGGAGGGAATCAAGGGCGTCGGCAGTCGGTCGCTTCCCACCCGCGACATCGAATTGCCGACCAGTCCGGTCAGCGAGTTCATGACCGAGGACGTGGTGACCGTCTCGCGGTCGAAATCCGTCGAGGGGGCCGCCCAGCTGATGATCAGCAACGACATCGAGCAGATTCCGATGGTCACCGGCGACGACCTCGTCGGTATCGTCCGGGACATCGACCTCGTGCGGTCGCTGTACGACTGAGCCCCCGTCGACAGCCTCTGGTTCGGCGAGCTACAGGCAACCAACCACACGTTCGTTCCTCGAGTTGCGCGAGTTGTTCGAGTCGCTCCGCCGAGGAATCGACTGTGAACCCGTGACGCAGCCTCGAAAGTGACTTTTGTCCGGCGGGGCTCGAGACGAGTATGAGCGACGAGGCTACGAGCCAGAAACTGACCGAACTCGCCAAGCGCCGCGGCTACTTCTTCCAGTCTTCAGACGTCTACGGCGGCGTCGGCGGATTCTACACGTTCGGTCCGCAGGGTGCCGCGCTGAAGGGCAATCTCGAGGACGCCTGGCGGGGTCGATTCGCCGTCGAGGAGGGCAACATGGAGATCGACGCGCCGACGATCATGCCCGAACCCGTCTTCGAGTCCTCGGGCCACCTCGACACCTTCGACGACATGCTAGTCGAGTGCCCCGAGTGCGGCGAGAGTCACCGCGCCGACCACGTCGTCGAGGACAACACCGAGTACGAGGACGCCGAGAGCCTCCCGATCCCTGAAGTCGAGGAGATCGTCGCCGAGTACGAACTCGTCTGCCCGTCCTGTGGCGCCGGCCTGGCCGGCCAGGCCATCGACGACTTCAACCTCATGTTCGCGACGAACATCGGTCCCGGCGACTCCCAGCCGGGCTATCTCCGCCCCGAGACCGCACAGGGCATCTTCGTCGAGTTCCCGCGACTCAAGGAGTACGCGCGCAACACGCTTCCCTTCGGCGTCACCCAGATCGGCCGCGCCTACCGCAACGAGATCAGCCCCCGGCGCTCGATCATCCGCACCCGGGAGTTCACCCAGGCCGAACTCGAGTTATTCGTCGATCCCGAGGGTGACGACCCGGACCTCTCGCCGGTCGAAGACGTGCCCGTCCGGCTGTACCCGGCGACCGAACAACAGAACGAGGACGGCGAGATCCTCGAGACGACCATCGGCGAAGCCGCCGAGGAGGGGATCATCGCCAGCCCGTGGATCGCCTACTACCTGGGCGTCGCCCGCGAGTGGTACGCTGCCGTCGGCGTCGACATGGATCGCTTCCGGTTCCGCCAGCACCTCGCCGGTGAGCGATCGCACTACGCGAGCGACTGCTGGGACGCCGAGGGCCTCATCGACGGCAACTGGATCGAACTCGCCGGTTTCTCCGACCGGGGCGACTACGACCTCTCGAAGCACGCCGAGGGCTCGGGCGAGCGCTTCACCGTCTTCCGACAGTACGACGAACCCCAGACCGTCGAACGCGCGAGCGTCGACCCCGACATGAGCTACCTGGGTCCGGAATTCGGCGGCGACGCCGGCGCAGTCGCCGACGCCCTGGAGTCGCTGGCCGAACGCGACCGCGAGGCCTTCTCCGGCGACGTCGTGGAGGTCGACCTCGAGGGCAAGAGTCACGAAATTCCCGTCGAGAAGACGGGCTTCGCCGTCGAGGACGAAACCATCGCGGGCGAGCACGTCACCCCACACGTCATCGAGCCCTCCTTCGGCGTCGACCGGCTGCTCTACACCGTGCTCCACCACGCCTACGCCGAGGACGAGGTCGACGGCGAGGACCGGACTTACCTCGCCCTCGAGCCCGAAATCGCCCCGACCTTCGTCGGCGTCTTCCCGCTGCAGAGCGACGACGACCTCGAGGCGACGGCCGACGAGATCGCCGCGGCCCTGCGCGCCGAGGGCCTCTCGGTCACCTACGACGACTCGGGTAACATCGGCCGGCGCTACCGCCGCCAGGATGAGGTCGGTACCCCGTTCTGCGTCACGGTGGACTACGAGAGTCTGGAGGACGACACCGTGACGGTTCGAGAACGGGACTCGACGACCCAGACGCGACTGGCCATCGACGACCTTCCGGAGGCGCTGTCGGCGCTGCGGGCCGGCGACGTCGAATTCGAGGATCTCGCGTAGGCTCGACCAGGGCTGGCGCTCCGTCTCCGTTCACCACAGCACTTAACTCGCGATCCCTCGAGTCCAACGGTAGAGCTGACCGATGACCGTTTTCCCCCGTTGAGGCCGTTTTCGACCCGCTCGACGCCCGTCGACTGTACCCACCCAGTGACCTCGTCTCGTGAGCCAACCGCCACCGCAGCGATCGATCCACACAGATGTCACCACCGACGTTCATCAGCACCGATCGGATCGAGTTACGACCGCCCAAAGAATCGGACGTTACCTTCCTCCAGGAGGGGGTGAACCACCCGAAGGTACGCCGGTACATCAGCGCCTTCAGAACGCCCTACAGCGAGGAGCGCTACCGCGAAGAACTGTGGGACCGCGACGTCGACGCCGATCCGACGCTACTCGCCGTGCCGACGACCGGCGAGTTCGCGGGCGACCCCGTCGGCTCCGTCGCGCTCTCGCCGCTGATCGAGCGCGACGGCTACGCCAACTTCGGCGTCTGGTTCCACCCGAAAGCCTGGGGGAACGGTTATGCCCTCGAGGCCAGCGCCCACCTCCTCGAGTACGGCTTCCGGGAACTTCGTCTGCACCGCGTGTCGGCGACTGCGATGGCACCGAACGGCGCCTCTCGGCGTCTGTGTGAGCGCCTCGGATTCGTCCACGAGGGGACCGCCCGCGAGGCACAGTTCGCCCACGGCGACTACGTCGACGTCGAGCGCTACGGCCTGCTCGAGCGCGAATGGGACGGACTGGACGCCGTGCTGGAAGCCGTTTGAGGCGAACGGAACTCACAACAGTCGTCGGAATCCGGCTCACAGCAGTCGGCGAAAGCCGGAAGATACCGGGCGCAAGGCCAACCGTTTTGTCCGAATTCGTGGATATTGGTGGCATGGCGACGGATTCGGACGCGACGTGGGAGTACGAGACGGTCAGGCCGCCTCGAGAGGCGACCATGCGCGAAGCCGCCGATCCGAAAGACATGCTCAACGAGTTCGGTAGCAAGGGGTGGGAGTTCGTCGATACGATCGATTACGCCGAGGGCGGCACGAAGTACCTTGTCTTCAAACGACGGCGCTCCGGTGACGACGATGACTGACGACCAGGTCAGCACCGCCGACACGATGCGCGAACGCGCCGACGAAAGTCGGCTCAAACTCTGGCTGCTCGTCGGCGCCAATCGTCTCGTCGTCACGGCAGTCCTGACAGTGTCGTTTTTCGTCCTGTTCTCGCTCGGGACCGTTTTCGAACCGGGGCTGTCCACGCTCCTGCGAAATCGAAACGTCATCGCCTGGGTGTTCGCGACGATGATCACGGCGGACATCACCATCGCGACGCTGGTCGTGACGATCGGACAACTCATCCTCTCCCAGGAGAACGGTCCGCTCGGCGATCAACAACAACGCATGAGCATGGCGATGGATTTCCGCGGCTACGTCAGCGAACTGGTCGACGAACCGGCCCCGGCCGATCCGTCGGCGTTCCTTCGGGTGCTCGTCAATGCTGCCCGCACTCGCGCGCTCGCGCTCGAGGATGCCACCGAGGGGTTGTCGAACGAGGCCGCTGCCGAGGAATTCGACGAATTCACCTCGAGCGTCCTGGGAAACGCCGACACGGTCACCGACAAGCTCGATGGTGCCCGATTCGGCACGTTCGACGTCGTCCACGCCGCCCTCGACTTCAACTACGGCTGGAAGGTCTTTCAGACGCAGCGCCTCGAGGACGAGTACGCCGACGTGCTCGACGAGGAGCAGCGAACCGCCCTCCAGGATCTTCGCCAGTCGCTCGCGATGTTCGGCCCCGCTCGCGAGCACGTCAAGACGCTGTACTTCCAGTGGGACCTGATCAACCTCTCGCGGCTGATCTTCTACGCGAGCGTGCCGGCGTTGCTCGTCAGCGGCATGATGGTGACGTACGTCGACGCGACGACGGTCGTTGGGACGACCCTGGGCGTGCAGAACCTGCTCTGGCTCGTCGCCGGCGCGTTCACGTTCACCCTCGTCCCGTTCTTCCTCTTGCTGGCGTACATCCTCCGCATCACGACGGTGGCAAAGCGAACGCTCGCCATCGGGCCGCTGATCCTTCGTGACTCCCAGCGGTGAGAACGTGTCGTAATCGACGTACTAAATACGCCGGCCGGTGAGCACCCACGGGATGGCCGATGAACTCAAGCGACGGCTCGTCCACGCCAGCGGGTCGGGACTCGTCGCGCTCTATCTTCTCGCGGGCGCCCTCGAGCTTGGGCTAACGTGGCCCCGGTTTCAGGTCCTGATGGTGGTTCTCGCACTCGGTGCCGTCGTCCTCGAGCTCCTGCGCCTGCACGTGGGCCTCGAGTGGTGGCTCTACGACAAACTCACCCGCGAGTACGAGCAAAATCAGTTTGCGGGCTACGGCTACTACATGGTGAGCATGACGATCGTCGTCCTCCTCTTCCCCGAGGACATCGCCCTGCCGGCGATGTTGATGCTCGCCATCGGCGACCCAATCGCGGGCTACGTCTCCGCGGACACCCTCACGCGATTCAAGGACCGCAAGACGCTCGTCACGATGTTCGTCGTCAGCACTCTACTGGCCCTGCCGTTCTTCCTTGAGACGCCACTGGTCGCCGTCGCCGCTGCCCTCGGGGC
The DNA here is from genome assembly GCF_024204665.1 of Natronosalvus rutilus. NCBI lineage: Archaea > Methanobacteriati > Methanobacteriota > Halobacteria > Halobacteriales > Natrialbaceae > Natronosalvus > Natronosalvus rutilus. Next base: position 166,375 of record NZ_CP100355.1, read on the forward strand.
AACGATCGCCGACGGGATCACCATCCGCGTTCGCGAGTTCGTCGTCGACGACAACCTGACGATTCCGCTGTACGCGGCCGTCCTCGGCTCCGTAGCGCTCGCGATTGTGCCACTCTGAGACCGCAGGTATCGCCGACGGTTGCGCCGACTGCTATCCGTCGCGAGCGCCGTTACCGGCGAAACGTATCCGGCACCCACTTGCGGTTCGGATCCTCGGTTCGCTCCATCCAGTCCACGAGTCGATCGGCCATCTCGTCGCGAACGTCGGCGTAGGCGGGATGGTCCACGAGGTTCTGGAGTTCGGCGGGGTCGGCCTCGAGGTCGTACAGTTCGTTCCGATCCGGGCCGTTGTAGACGAACTTGTGCTCGCGCGTGCGGACCATCCGCTGGGTGTAGAGGCCGAACTCCTCGCCGTGGTACTGCGAGAACGTCGAGTCGGGCCACGCCGGGTTCTCGCCAGCGAGTAACGGGACGAGGCTCCGGGAGTGGAACGATTCCGGAACCGCCACACCGCCGATCTCGAGGAACGTCGCCGCCAGGTCGTGGAGGTGAACCGGTTCGTCGCGGGTCGTCCCGGGGTCGGTGACGCCCGGCCAGCGAACCTGCAGCGGGATGCGGTAGGTCTCGTCGTACATCAGCGGCCCCTTGTTGAACTGGCGGTGCGATCCCGTGAAGTCGCCGTGGTCGGAGGCGTGGACCACTACCGTCTCCTCGTCGAAGCCGAGGTCCTCGAGCGCCTCGAGGATCCGTCCGGCCTGGTGGTCGATGAGCGTCACGAAGCCGAAGTACTTCGCGACGGCCTCGGCCCAGGTGTCCCAGTCGAAGTCCTCGACGCCCCGGTAGTGCAGGAATTGCTCGTGGACCGCCGGTTTGCCCGCGTAGGTCTCGGCGTAGGTGTCCCAAGGCTCGAGGGCCTCGGGGTCGTACATCGAGGCGTAGGGTTCGGGGACGACGTAGGGGTGGTGGGGGCCGTAGAAGTCGGCGCGGTGGAAGAATGGGGATTCGCTGTCGGAAGAGCGACCGTCGGCGTGTGCCTCGAGCGCCTCGATCGTTCGCTCGGCGAGGAAGTACGCCCGCGTGTCCTCGACCTCGATTGGCGTTTTCGCTGCGACGAGCGTCCCAGACTCGGACCCGCCTGCGGTGTAAGTCTCATCCTCGAGGTCGGTCTCCTCGACGGGGGTGCCGCGGCGCTCACGGTACTCGCGGAACGCCTCGTCGATGTCGTCGTGATGGACGTCGCTGCCGCCCAGGTACTCGAAGCCGAAGTCCTCGGGCGTCTGGTCGCGTCCGACGTGCCACTTGCCGGTGTAGGTCAGGTCGTAGCCGCTCTGGGCGAGCAGCTCCGAGAACGTCGGCAACCCGGGCGGGAGGTTCGCCTGGATCGCGTCCGCCTCGTGGGAGTTGTTGAGCATGCCGTGGGCGTGGGGAAACAACCCCGTCAGCAGGGACGAGCGGGCGCTCGTGCAGATGCTGATCGGCGTCACGGCGTGAGAGAACCGGACGCCGTCGCTCGAGAGGCGGGCGAACGACGGCGTCTCGCCCGTCGGGCCGTCGGGTGCCGTGCAGTCGTACCGTTCCTGGTCGGTGAGGACGAACAGGACGTTCGGCGGCGAGTCGGTCATCAGGTTCGTTACACCGACCGAACTGAAAAGGCTACTCGGTCATTTCGGTCGCTCACTTGGTCACTCAGTCGTTCGAGCACTCGTCACTCGGTCGCGAGCAGACCAGCGCAGACGAGCGTCGCGACGGCGACGGTCCCCGCGAGGAGCCAGAACGCCGGTCGGAAACCAGCGGTTTCAGAGAGGACGCCGACGACGGCAGGGGCGACCGCACCCGCGCCCATTAGCAACGTTCGGACGACGCCGAGGCTGCCGCCGGCGATCGAGTCGGGAATCGTCTGTACGAGGTAGGCCCCGCGGACGGGCCGAAAGCCGTGGGATCCCAGGCCGATCCCGACGAGCGCAATACCCAGCGCGAGCGCGGATCCGGTTCCCGTGAGCGCAACGAACGCGACCGTGGCAGCCGTGGCCAGCGCCAGCGCGGCGACGATTACCGGCAGCGTGCCGACCCGGTCGCTGAGTTCGCCGCTCGCGAGCTGAACGACGCTGACGGCGAACAGGGCGCCGTAGAGGAGGTTCGCCGTAGCCGACTCAAGGCCGGCCTCGTTCGTCAGGTACAGCGGGGCGAACGCGACGAGGCCGTTGTAGGTGAACGAGAAACAGATCGTCGCGAGGACGAACGCGGTGAATCGACGGTCGCGAAACAGGCTCGCGTATCGGCGGAGGCCGGGGTCAGACGGTGAACTCGAGGCGTCCGTTCGAAAATCGCCGGAACTCGAGTCGACGCCTCGAGCAGCCCCCGGCAACCGCTTCGGCACCCGAACGAGAAAGAGCGCCCCCAGGACGAGTCCGACCGCGCCGGCGACGAGAAAGAGGAGTCGCCAGCCGGGGACCGCGAGGGACAGCCCCGCGGCGAGGACGACCGCGGTCGGGGCCACGACGCCCGCGTAGGTGCCGAGCGTGTCGAGAAAGCCCAGCGCGCGACCCGTCCGCTCCGGGTAGGCCCGCGACAGCAGGCGGACGGCGACGGTCTTGTGCGCGCCGGTTCCGGCCCCCATGACGAGCATCGCGCCCACGAGCACGACGAAGGGGGAGTCGACGACCAGGACGAGCGCCCCGGCAGAAGCGAGGACGACGCCGCCGACGATCACCGTCACAGCGCCGATTCGGTCGGCGAGCACGCCCGAGGGGAACTGCATGGCGGCGTAGACGAGCATGAAGCCGGTGAACGCGGTGCCGAGGACGGCGTTCGAGACCCCGTAGCTCGCCTGGAAGGCGTCGAACAGAGGCGGGAAGGCGTACCGGAGGAACTTCGCGAGAAACCAGATCAGGGCGGTCAGGACGAGTGCGTCGTAGCGGGCGAGCCCCGCCAGCGAGGATCGCGACAGCACCGCCCCGACTCGAGCCATTTTCCGACCCTCGGCGGGCCAGCCACGAGTACGCATCGGTTGCGGCAGCAGGCGTTCGTTCGCCAGCAAGCGTTCGTTCCGCAGCGGGCACTCGTTCGACCGCGAGTTCGTCCGGCAGCGAGTTCAGCCGTGGCTGCACTGGTAAACGGTGGAGACCACCCGAGCGCCTACTCCGTCGTCTGGGAGTACTCCGCCACCCACTCCTTCAGCGTGATCCCCATCGTCGCCTGGGTGATCGCGTTCGAACTCGCCGAGTTGGCGCTCTTGACCAGTTCCGCCTCGAGCGTCCGGGTCGGCACCTCCCCGAGGAAGTGGGGGATCGCCCGCTGGACTGCGAGCGGACAGCCGACCTCGTGAGCCAGCGCGTACCCCGAAATCGAGTGGGGAATCTCCTCGCTGCAGTAGGTCGGATCGGGGTCGACCAGGTCGTCGTCGACGAAGTCGACGTACTCGTAACACTTGCCCACGTCGTGGAGCAGACAGGCCGCGACCAGGACGTCCTCGTCGGGGTCGGCGCCGTGGAACTCGCGCTGGATTTCGGCGGACTCGAGGGCGACTTTCGTCGTCCCGCGGACGTGCTCGACGTTGTCGACCTCGTGGATGTTCCAGGCGTAGGGGACGTCGTGGATATCCTGCCAGCCCCCGCGCTCGAGCGCCAGAGTCCAGGCCTCGACGACCTGCTCACGGAGGGTGTCGTCCGCGATGGCCTCGAGTTCGGGGAAGGCCTCGCGGACCTGCGATTCGTACTCGGATTCGGAGCCCCCGCCAGACTCCGGGTCGGAATTGGTCATCCGTCAGTCTCCGTCCGTCCGGTCGACCTGCAGCGTCTCCTGGCCGATGAATCGCGGGCGTTCCTCGATGGCGAGGAAGTTGTCCACGTCCTCGCGGGCCTCCTTCGCCTTTCCGCGGTCGGGATCGTAGTCGCGCGAATCCTCGCTCCCGAGGGCGTCGTAGAGTGCCTCGAGTTCCTCGAAATAGAGTTCCGCGATGCCGTCGAACTCCGCGTTCTCGGGGTCGGCGGGGAGAACGGTCGCGTAGCGGACGACGCCCTCGATGTCGCGGGCGATCGGGGTATGCTCGTTCTGCCAGTGGTCGACGAACTCCTCGTGGCTCATCCCTTCCTGGCGGACGAGGAACGCCGAGTGCTTGTACAGCCCCGTCGTGTCGCCGTCGGTCTCGTCCTTCTGAACGATCTCCTCGCCGATGAAGCGGGGGCGACCCTCGAGGTCGAGGAAGTTGTCCACGTCCGCGCGGGCCTCGACGGCGACCTCCTTCGTCGGGTCGTAGTCCCGGGAGCCGGAACTGCCCAGCGCGTCGTGGAGGTCCTCGAGCGTCTCGAAGTAGAGTTCGGCGAGGCCGTCGAACTCGGCGTGTTCGGGTTCGGTGGGGAGAACGGTCTGGTAGCGGACGACGCCCTCGATGTCGCGGGCGATCGGGGTATGCTCGTTCTGCCAGTAGTCGACGAACTCCTCGTGGCTGAGGTCGTCCTTCCGGACCAGCAACGCGACGTGTTTGTACATACGTCTCGAGAGACGGCGCGTTCGCTCAAAAAAGGTGAGGAACCGCGTCGGGGTCGTGCGTGCCGCGAGTGGGGGTCGTCCGTGCCGCCGCCGGGGGTGGCGGCCGGGCGCTTCCGTGGTCGTCAGATCGACAAAAATGAGGCCCGAGACCGGCCGGTAGGATTAACCCCGTCGCGCTCGGCTTCTCGAGCGAACGCCGCGGACGACCAGCCCCGGCACGGTCCCGAGATCATGGCTCGCACCGCCCTCGTCCACCTCGTCCTCTTCATCGCGGTCGTGAGCGTCGCCACCCTCGCCGTCGGCGTGCTCGTCACCGAATCCGGGCTCTACGCGGACGCCCTCGAAGACGAGAGCGAACGCGAGCGCGCCGTCCTGGAGACCGAACTGACGATCGTCAACGATCCCGAATCGGGCGCGACTTACGACGGGAACGGAACGACCACGATCTACGTCAAGAACGTCGGCGGGAAGACCCTCGAGCCCGACGACCTCGAGGTCGTCCTCGACGGCGAGTACGTCACCGCACCGGAAACCAGGGTCGTCGACGGCGACCGCTGGCGCGAGGGGACGGTCCTCGAAGTGACGATCGACCGTCCGCTCGAGCGTGGCGATCACCGCGTCGCCGTCTCCCTCGACGAGGCGCGGGAAACGCTCGAGTTCGCCCACCGCGTCGTCTTCTGGCTCGACAGCCAGCCGCCAGCGACGTGTTCGGCCGACGAGTGCGTCGTCAACACCAGCGAGGAGACCCTGACGCTGACGATGGGAACCGATCCCCTCGAGGAAGGCGTCGACGTGACCTACTCGCTGAACGACTCCGCGAACGAAAACGTCACGTTCGAACGCACCACGGGGACGACGGACTCGAATGGCGAGAACGCCACCGTACTCGACTTTAGCCCGCTGGCCAACGAGACCGACGTCTCCGAATCGGTGCTGGTGACCGTCGACGCGGGCTGGGATACGCAGACGTTGGTCGTCCGGATCGAGTCCGAGAGGTGACGGCCTTCGCCGCCTGCAGCGCTATTGACCGCCACCCGCTTGCAAAGCGGTTATTCGACCGGCCGTTGAGCGTCACCTGTGCGACTCGTCCAGCTATCGGTTCCGGAGGGAAAACTCGAGGCCGTCCGCAAGGCCCTCGACGAGGACGACCTCCCCTACGTCATCACGGACGAAACCAGCGGCCGCGGCCACGAGGCGCTCGTCTACATTCCGCTGCCGACGGGGATGGTCGAATCGACGCTCGATACGCTACGCGCCCGTGGCATCGGCGAGGACGCCTACACGGTCGTCGTGGACGCCGAGACGGTCATTTCCGAGGAGTTCGACGCGCTCCAGGACGAGAACGACGCCGGGGACGTCGAGTCCGAGCGCATCTCGAGACAGGAGCTACGGACCGAGGCCGCCGAACTGACGCCGCCGCTCGACGTATTCGTCGTGATGACGGTCGTCAGCACCATCGTTGCCACGGCGGGGCTCCTCCTCGACTCGGCGGCCGTCGTCGTCGGCTCGATGGTGATCGCGCCGCTGATCGGGCCCGCCCTGGGTGCGAGCGTCGGCTCCGTGATCAACGACGAGGAACTGCTCACCAAGAGCGTCAAGTACCAGCTTCTCGGAGTCACCCTGGCGATCGTCGCGGCGGCGGTCTTCGCCTGGCTCGTCAGGCTGGGGAACATCGTGCCTCCGGGACTCGCCATCAGCGGCGTCGGCGAAATCGAAGAGCGCCTCACCCCGGACCTGCTCTCGCTGGCCGTCGCGCTCGGGGCCGGCGTCGCCGGCGTGGTGAGCATCACGACGGGCATCTCCGTGGCCCTCGTCGGGGTCATGATCGCCGCCGCCCTCATCCCGCCGGCGGCCGCGGCCGGCATCGCCATCGCCTGGGGCGAACCGATGGCCGCCGTCGGCTCGACCGTCCTCGTCCTCGTGAACGTCCTCTCGGTGAACCTCGCCGGACTCCTCACCCTCTGGTACGCTGGCTACCGACCCGAACGGCTCTTCGATCGAGGCCTCGCCGAGCGCCGCGTTCGCAAACAGGTCGTTGGCCTGATCGTCGTCGTCCTTATCTTCTCGACGTTTCTGGGTGGGATCACCTACTCGAACTTCACAACGGCCACCTTCGAGGACGACGCCCGCACCGAAACCGAGGAACTGCTCGAGCAAGAGCAGTACGCGGCCTACGAACTCATCGCCCTCGAGATCGAACTCACCGACGACTTCCCCTTCCGCGGGCCCGAACGGGTGATCGTCACCATCGGCGGCCCGCCCCAGGACGCCCCGCTCGAGATCGCGACCGACCTCGAGGAACGCATCTCGGCACAGACCGACGACCCCGTCGCGGTCGACGTCCGATACGTCGACCTCATCTCCATCGGTCCGCAAAACGACAGTGACGAAGAGGCGGCCGACGGCGACGAGACGGGACTCGACGAAGATGAGACGACGTCGCTTCAGCAACCCGTGTCGCATCAACAACCGGCGTCGATCCAGCAACCTGTGTCGCATCAACAACCGGCGTCGATCCAGCAACCTGTGTCGCATCAACAACCGGCGTCACTCGAGGCACACGAGCGAACGCGGGAAGGGAAAGCCAGTCAGCGATCTCGAGACGGCAACTTCGGTTCGTATCCGATAGCGTCGACGGCGGCCTCGAGCACCGCGTCGACGTTCTCGCCGGTCTCGACACTCATGTAGAAGTCGGCCTCGACGTCGCGTGAGCGGTCGGCCTTGTTACAGACCGTGAACACCGGCAGGTCCGCGAACTGGTCGGCGATGGCGTCGCGCAACTCGAGTTGGTCCGCGAGCGGGTAGCCACACTCTTCGCTGGCGTCGACGAAGACGAGGACGCAGTCGCCGAGGTGCTCGAGGGCGCTGACGGCCTGGGACTCGATCTCGTTTCGCTCCTGTGGCGGCCGGTCGAGCAGCCCCGGCGTGTCGACGATCTGATGGCGGATGTGATCGCTGGTGAAGTGACCCAGGCCGATCCCCCGCGTCGTGAACGGGTAGGCGGCGGTCTCGCCGCGAGCGTTGGTGACGGCGTTGACGAACGAGGACTTGCCGACGTTGGGGTAGCCGGCGACGACGATGGTTGGCTCCTCGGGGTTGATCTCGGGCAGGTCCCGCAGGTCGTTGCGCGAGTCGTTGATGTAGCGCAGTTCGTCGTCGACCTGCTCGACGATGTCCGCCAGGCGGGCGAACGCTTGCTTGCGGTACTTCCTGGCCGTGTCGACGTCCGTCTTGCGCAGCTTCGGCTGGTACTCCTGGTGGATCTCGCGGGTCTTTCGGCTGGCCCACATCACCTCCGAGAGGCTCTGGCGAAGGCGGTCGACGTCAACGATAGCGTCGGCCAGCTCCTCGTAGAACGGGTGGACGTCGTACTCGAAGTCCGGCCAGGAGGTGACGACGTTCTCGAGGTTGTCCGAGAGGATGTTCGCCGCCGTCTGGAGCATCGACTGCTGGGCGTCGAGCCCCTTCTGGGCCCGACCGGCCCGTGAAGCCCGGGAGAACGCCTTGTCGATCAGCTCTTCCGACGTGGGCGTGGTCGGAAGGTCTTCGAAAATCATACGCATACTAGCGGCAGGGAGCGTAAAAGGTCGTTCGATACGCGACGGGTCGCTCCCGGGCTCGAAGCGACGCAATCTCGAGCGGTTCGCCCCCGCCGCTGTCACCGTTGGTCTCGAATTCGCGGATCAACAGTCGGTTCCGGCGGACGATATATGCGCCTCGAGCCCCTCACTCCCGGTATGACCGACTGGCATGCGGCTGGCATCGGATTCCTCACGATCGTCGTCCTGAGTGTCTTCGGCGTCGTCGCCCCCGGCCTCGGCCAGCTAACCGCCGGCCTGATCGGCGGGTTCGTCGCCGGCTACCTCGCCGGTGGTGGTCTCGGTTCCGGGTTCTGGCACGGATTGCTCGCCGGATCGCTCGGGGGCATCATCGCCGGCGTGATCCTGGGGCTCTTCGTCGCCGTCGCGGGCGTCGCGCTCGGCCCCGCCGGGGCCGCCATCTCGAGCGTGGCCGGCGCGGGAATATTCCTTGCCGCCGTCGTGCTCGCCCTCGTGATGGCGCTCGAGAGCGCCGTCGCTGGGGCACTTGGGGCCGCGATTAACAACTGAGGCGGCTTCCAGATTGACACTCGAGCCGCGTCGGGCCGTCTGCAGGTAATTGCCGCGAGTGCCGTGGGAGGACGTGGCCGTGAATCAGACCTCGAGCCACGGCTCGGCACACCAGCCCCAGATGTTGTCCGCCTCGAAGTGCAGCCCCCACCAGGTGTAGCCGTCGGCGGATTCGGGCCCATTCATGATCCGGCCGGCGGACCCCTCGGGCATCGTCGCGACGATGGTCGAGTCGGTGCCGGGCTGTTCGCGAGCGTTGAGGTTGGCCGTGGTGTAGACGGTCTGGTCCATCTCGAATTTTCCGTCACCACCGCCGCCGCCGTCGCCCACGAAGTCCATCAGTCGCGACCCCGACCAGTCGGGTCCTGGACAGGCCGTCGCGTTCGAACTCGAGCAGTAGCTATTGGTCGGCGCGTGGCGGTGTTCGATGATGCCACCGCTGGCGTTACACGGCGCCGACATCGACGTGTAGTAGTTTCTCGGGATGTCGTAGGTGTCCGCCAGGTAGTCGATGAGGGCCGCCGACTGCTGGTACATCGTGTCCGAAATGTACCCCTGTGATTCGGTCCACTCGTGTTCGATGCCGATCGCGCTCGAGTTGAAGCCGCTGGCGTGCCAGGCGACGTTCGACTCGTCGACCATCTTCGTCGTGTGCCCGTCCGAGTTGCGGATCACGTAGTGGGCAGAGACGTTCGCGTCCGGGTTCTGGAACCAGCTGATCGCGCCCGAGTACGACCCGACCGTCGTGTGCACGACGATCCAGTTGATGTCGTTCACGCCGCGGTCCGCCCACGAGTAGTTGCTCGAGTCGGCCGCGACCCAGCGATCGCCCGGCTCCTCGGCCGCGAGTGCCGACGTCTGGTCGCCGCGAGCGATGCCGCGCCGCCGACCGAGAGGCCGGCCGCTTTCAGGAGTGTTCGCCTGTTTGCATCCATTCGATCTCACACATAAGATGGTGAATAAATAATTTTTGTCTGGTACACTGTAGGAATTTTGGGCGTATGTCTGATATCGAGTGGCTGTCGGGGCTCGAGGGGACGCTACCGTTGCACGAGGACGGTACCGCTGACCGATCACCTACCATTATACGACGGCGCACGTACTGTCCGCCAGCGAAAACGCATGTTCGACGAGATCATGGAGAAATTCGAGGGATCGCCGAGCCAGCAGGCGGTCATCCGCCTCCTCCTGGAGCGGGGCTTCTCGGTCAACGACGAGGGCCGGGTCGTCTCGGGCGGAATCGAGATCCCCAACACGGGTATCGCTCGCGAAATCGACGTCGACCGGCGCGTCGTCGACTCGACGACGGACGTCATCCTGGAGGACCCCGAGTTGCGACGGATCTTCCAGAACATCTCGCAGGTGCCGAGCCTGATGGATCTGGCACCCGTCCTCGACCTGACGGTGCTCTCCGTCGAGGTCGCCGACGCCGAACAGGAAGGCATCGTCGCCTCGGTGACGGGGATTTTGGCCGACCACGGCATCTCGATACGCCAGACGATCAGCGAGGACCCGGAGTTCACCGACGAACCCCGCCTCCACCTCGTCACCGACGAGGACCTGCCGGGCGAGGTCATCACCGACATCCGCGCGCTGTCGTTCGTGCGTTCGATCGAGTTGCAGTAGTTCGTTCGAGTCGTCGAGTTCCGGACCGCCTCGAGTCGCCGTCTCTGCGCCGATTCGTCCGCCGATATTGCTATAGAACGTATAGTATTATGGTACAACGGATATAGCAAAGACGGCCCAACGAATCGGAAACCGTTCGTTATTCACCGCTGCACTCGAAGCCCCACGTATGGACCGACGCAGACCGCCACAGACCGAGGAAGGCTGGTACGTGCTGCACGACTTCCGGTCGGTCGACTGGGACGCCTGGCGAAACGCCCCGGAACGCCGACGCGCACGCGCACTCGAGGAGGGCATCGACTACCTCTCGAGTGCGACGTCCCTGACCGACGTCGACGCCGAGGAGGGCGGCTCGGCCGTCTTCTCCGTAATCGGCCACGAGGCCGACTTCATGGTACTTCACCTCCGGCCGACGATCGCCGACCTCGACGCCCTCGAGCGACGGTTCGAGGGGACGGCTCTGGCCGAGTTCACCGAGCACACCGACTCCTATCTCTCCGTCACGGAGGTCTCGGGCTACATGTCCGAGGAGTACTTCGAGGAGGACGGGGAGGCAGACTCCGGCATCGCCCGCTACATCGAGTCCCGCCTCGAGCCCGAGATTCCCGACGCCGAGTACGTCTCGTTTTACCCGATGGACAAGCGCCGCGACGCCGAGTGGAACTGGTACGACCTGTCGTTCGACGAGCGCGCGGAGTACATGTCCGGCCACGGCGACATCGGTCGGAAGTACGCCGGTCGCGTCACCCAGATCATCTCCGGGAGCGTCGGCCTCGACGATCACGAGTGGGGCGTGACGCTGTTCGCGGACGACCCGGCCGACATCAAGGGACTGCTCTACGAGATGCGGTTCGACCCCTCGAGTTCGCGCTTCGGGGAGTTCGGCCGGTTCCGCTTCGGGCGACGTTTCGCCCCCGAGAACCTGAGGGCGCTCCTGTCAGGCGAGCGAGTGTCGCAGGAAGTGGACGAGGGAGACGGGCACAGTCACGGACATGGACACGACCACGGCTCGAGCCGCGGTCACCACGGCCACGGTGGCGACGATAAATCGAGCGGCCACCACGGCGACTCGAGCGGCCACGATCACGCACACGGGAGCGACGACGGAGACGACAGCAACGTCCGTGACGAACTCGAGGACCTCGGCGTCTACGCCGGGAAACCCCACGGCGAGGACGTCCACGCAGTGGTGCTCTACTCGGCCGCCGACGTCGACGACCTCTTCGAGGAAGTTCAGGGCCTCCGGGCGAACTTCGATCACTACGACAGTCACGTCAAGACGGCCGTCTACGACGCCGAAGGCGACGGCGGCGACGAGAATGAGGCCGCCGTCGTCAGCCTCTGGGAGACCGAACGCGCCGCGAACACGGCTGCCGGCTTCCTCGGGGACCTCCCCGAAATCGTCCGACAGGCGGGCGACGAGGGCGACTCCTGGGGGACGATGGGGATGTTCTACGCCGTCGAGCCTGATCACCGCGGGGACTTCGTCGGGACCTTCGAGGAAGTCGGCGACGCCCTCGCGGACATGGACGGTCACCGGAAGACTACTCTACTGGCGAATCTCGAGGACGAGAACGACATGTTCATCGCTAGCCGCTGGGACGCCCGCGAGGACGCGATGGCGTTCTTCCGCAGCGATGCGTTCGCCGAGACCGTCGAGTGGGGCCGCGATATCTTGACCGAGCGGCCGCGCCACGTGTTCCTGGCCTGAGTGCGGTCGAGGAGCGCTAAATCCGGGCCTCGGGCGACTCGTCGTAAAAGAAGTAGCCGGCGACCCCCGCGAGGCCGAGCGCGAGGGTCACGAAGGGCCACTTCCCGAGCTCTCTGTCCGTGAACTTCGCGTGAATCGTAACGAAAATCGTGAGTCCCACGTGGGCGCTGAGGGTCGCGGCGAGGAACGTCTGGAGGTCCATCGCTCGCAGGTTCGACCGCGAGCGGATAGTGATTTCGACTCGGTGAGCGCAACGAGAGGGAAAAGTACACCTCGATTCGCCCTCGAGAGTCGGGTGTGAACCGCCGCGCGTTCCTCGCTTGCGTCCCCACCGTCGCCCTCGCCGGCTGTTTCTATCGTCTCGGGCTCGCCGAACGCGTCGTCGTCCTGGAGAAGACGATCGAGGGCGTCGAGGTCGACCTCGAGACGGGCGAGCGTCGAACGGTCACGCTCCTCACCAGACGCGACGGCCCCGAAGGGCCGACCTACGAAACCGTTCACGATGACCTCGAGGGGACTGTTTCCGACGACGAGCCGCTGGCGTTCGAGGGCGACCTTCGCCAGGATCTCGAGTCGACGTACCCCGAGATTCGGCTCCGCGCTCGAGTCTGCGATTCGGCGCCGCTCGAGGACCCCGACGCCGCGAGCGGCTGTCGCTCGGTCTCGATCGTGAGCGAGGACTTCGACGAGGTTCGCGTCGGCGACGTGATCGACGTGCGTGAGAGCGACGACGGAATCGGGCTGCTCGAGGTCCACAAACGGCGCGAGGATCGGTGAATCGGGATGGATCGGACTCGAGTGATCTACGAGCCAACGACCCGTTACCAGACCACCGTTCCGTGGTCGCGAGCCGGGGAAGGGCAGGCGGTCAGTCGCCGTGGCGGCCCAGTAATTGCACCGTGAGCGAGGCGTCGCCGAGCGAGCGGACCGACGACTGACCCGCAGGGGAAGGAGGAGTGTTTTTGGTCCAGCTTTTGCCGAGTGACGGCGAACCGTACGGTAGCAAAGCTACCGTCGGTGAGCCAGAACGCAGCGCAAAAGGTGGTTAGAAATCGTGGTCCGGATCGTCCTCGACGGCTCGCTTGAGCGACTCGCGTCGGGACTTGGCGTCGCGGCCGGTGGCCTCGAGCAGGAAGTCGTTCTTCGCGGAGACGGCCTCGCCGGCGGCCTCGAGTTCGTCGGGGCCGAGTTCGGTGGGGTCACGCTCGACGAAGTCGACGGCGAGTTTGTCCTTTTTGCCGGAGTACTGGACGGTGCCGACTGTGATGCGCTCGAAGACGGGATTGTCGGGTTCTTCGACGACGAAGAGGTCGCTTCCCTTGAACTCCTCGGTGGTCGTGATCGAGCCGAAGTAGTCTTCGACGGTGGCTTTCATGTCGGGGATTCGGTCCTCGAGATGTTCACCGCGGCGCATCTTGTACTCCTTCATGGCAGAGCCATGTACGGGGTAGTGTTTACCTCTTTTCATCGTCGCCAGCGGCTGTGAGGTGGGAGTCCGTCACAGGCGGCGGGCGGTCGTGATTAGGTCGTCTGGCTCGGGGCTCGGGGGTCAAGACTTGAGGCTCGAGGATCGCCGAGAGAGGTTGTGTTCGGTTCTCGAGGGCTGGGACGCGCTTGAGCCACGGAGCGGACTCCATTCATGGAACCGACTCGAGCACCAAGGTCGAGACCGAAATCCGGGAAGTCGATGTCAAAATCAAGGACGAGACGAAGGAATCGGCTTACCGCTTACGCTCGCCGAGGTAGCCCTTGCGACACTCGGGGCAGATGTCGCCCGCGCGAAGGGAGCCGCGGTCGCCGGGGGCGATGAACGAACACTGCGGACAGAAGAACTCGGTGTTGGCGCCACCCTGTGTCGTGGCTTTGCTCGGGTCGGGCGCGGTCTGTGCGCTGGCGATGCCGGTGTAGGACTCCGACTGCTGGGGCGACGGTTCCGGGTCGGCGTCGACGAACACCGCGTCGTCGGTGATCGGTTCGTCCCGAGTGGCATCGTTCTCGGTCTCGGTTTCGCTTGTGTTCGCGCCTGCGTTCGCGCTCGCACCCACGTCCTCCTCGACGAACGTCGTCTCGATACCGTTCGACTCGACTGACGAGTCGTTCCCGTCCCCGTCGGCGCCTTCCTCCTCGGGCCAGGCGGTCGGTTCGGCCTCCGAACCGACCGGTGGGCCGACGTCGTCCGACTCGGGCCACTCGCCGTGTTCCCGGTCGCCGTCGTCGGTGTCGGGTTCGGTTAGAATTTCGGCGTCGTCGGTGATCGGGTCGCCGTTTTCGTCGGTGGGGATCTCGAGGCCGTCGTCTTCGTTTGCGTCTCCGTCCCCGTCCTCGTCCGTCGTCTCGTCTGCAGTTCCGGCTTCGACTTCGGCTTCAACTTCGACTTCGGCCGTATCGCTGAGATCCCCCGCGCTCGTTGCCACTTCCTCGGTCGATTCACCGTCCTCGAGACCGGCGCCGGCTGCATCGTCGGTTCCGGGAGACGGGGGCTGGTCGGATGTAGATTCGCCTGGGGAACGTGCGACGTCGGGACCGAGTGCGGTCACCTCGGTGTTCTCGCTGGTGACGGTCTTCTCGCCACAGCGCTGACACCGCTGGTACTCGGTCACGGTGACGACGACCTCGCTTCCCCGTTCTTCGCGCTCGCGGTCGACCTCGGTCTCGCCGAAGTCGTGCCCGAGCAGCGAACATCGAAGGGCCATTGTCAGACCGTTCCAACCCAGGCCATAAAAAACGTACTGCAAGAACCGCCGTCGAGTGGGACAACGGCAAACGTCAAATCCCAGCGTCACGAAGGGCAGATCGGATGAGAGCGAAACGGGAGTTCCGGGACCGGTCAACGACGGAGGTCGCCGTGCTCGACGCGCTCGTCGACCGCACCGAGAACGGGATGACGGTCTTCGAACTTCGAGCCGAGGTCGCCGTCAGCATCGACGACCTCGAGGAGGCGCTCGCGACGCTCAAGGACGACGGGCTCATCGTGATCGACAACCAGACGAGTCGGACGGTCATCAAACCGGACGAGCGCGTCGTTCCCGACGAGAACGACCTCGATGAGGAGGACTCCCTGCTCGAGCGGCTGCGCGAGCGTTTTTCGTTATAGGTGGCTGACGTTCTCGCTTCTGGCCCCCTGCTACACCAGAACGAGGCGAAGACGTCAGTCAGCCGTCGGTCTCGATTACGTCGGCCGGCTCGAGGACCTCGCTCACTTCGAACGCCTCGGTCGTCTCGATTGGCCCGCTTAACTCGAGCGAAAAACGCGCCACCTAAACCCGACCGACCCCTCCACCGGAACGTGTCCGACACGACGCCGCCGACCGACGCCGATCCCGCGTTCCCGACCGAACGACACGTCCTCGAGGCCGACTGCGCGCGCTGCCCTCACCTCGTCGACCACCGCGAGTGTATCTCCTGGGGGACCGGCCCGCTCGAGGCCTCGGTGCTCGTCGTCGGCGAGGCTCCCGGCCGGGGCAACCCGGAGGCCGAGCGCTGGCGCGGCGGCAACTGGACCGGCATGGCCTACACCTCGCGACACTCCGGCCGACGCATTCGCGAACTGCTCGAGGCGGTGGGCTACGGCGACGACGCCTTCTACACGAACGCGGTGAAGTGCTTTCCCGCGGACCCCGACGACCCGACGACGAATCGCGAACCGACCGCCGAGGAACGGTCGGCCTGCCGGGGGCACCTGCTGACCGAACTCGAGCGAGTCGACCCCACCGTGATCCTCGCGACGGGCAAGCACGCGACGACGACGGTGCTGGCGTTCGAGGAGGACTCGCTCGACGGCTTTCTGGAGACGGTACTCGAGCCCAGGTGGTGTGATCGCCTGGAAGCGTGGCTGTTGCCGATCCTGCACCCTTCCTACCAGGACGTCTGGCTCGGCCGACTGGGATACGACCCCGAGGAGTACCGCGCGGACCTGCGGACGCAACTCGATGCGCTGGTCGACGGCTGAGCGTCGTGGTGAAGCCGCTGCCCGAGCGCGAAACCACTGCCCGAAACGCACCGCCGCGACTCGAGCGGAGCGAGGGTCGTCGCTCGAGCCGACCCCGCCATCGCCGGCGGTGGCAACGTTCTTTGACCAGGCCGTCGCATCGTCTCGTATGTCGACGATATTCAGCCAGATCGTCGCGGGCGACATCCCCGCGCGGGTCGTGTACGAAGACGAAACCACGTTTGCCTTCCTCGACGCCAATCCGCTCGCACCGGGGCACACCCTCGTGATCCCGAGAGACGAGTACGAGCGGCTGAACGACGTCCCCGATGACGTCGCCGCGGATCTGTACGCGACGATCCACCGCCTCGTGCCGGTGGTCGAAGACGCCGTCGACGCCGATGCGACGACCGTGGCGTTCAACAACGGCGAGGCCGCCGGCCAGGAGGTGCCCCACGTTCACTGCCACATCGTCCCGCGGTTCGACGGCGACGGGGGCGGCCCGATTCACGCCGTCGCGGGCGAGACGCCGGACCTCGAGGACGACGAACTCGACGAGATCGCGGCCGCGATCGACGAACGGGTCTGAAGCCGTTGCGGCGAATCGGACTCGAGTGCAGCGTACCGCTGGCCGTGCCAGCCTGCGACCGAAGGCCGGGAATCTTATTTCATTCGACCGCGAGCCTCGAGCCATGCGCGGGATCGCCGGTATCGGTGCACGGTTTCGAGCCCATCCGGTCGCCACAGCGATCGAGCTCGGGAGCTTTCTGACCTGTTTCCTCCTGTTGCTCACGACCGTCGCAGCCGTCGCGAGCGGGCCGCCGACCGGGACCGTCACCGGCGATCGGTTGTGGCTCGTCGTGATCGCCGCTGGCGGCTTCTTCGTCCTGTTCTGGACACTCGTCGTGCCGCTGTACGAACGACTACTCTGATAGCCGAACGTTCGCAGGGCGGCAGTACTTCAGACGACGCCGGTACGCCGTGTCACGTCGTTCGGAGACCACGCTACTTACATACCACCCGGTTCAACCACAGGATAATGAGACGACGAGCGTTTCTGACGAGTACGGCTGGCGGCGCGGTCGCCGGCGTAGCTGGGTGCATCCAGAATACGTCGGATGGGAACGGGGACGGAAATGGAAACGGGGACGGCACCAACGGCAACGGCGACGCAAACGACAGCGATACCAACGGCAACGGTGGCGACAACACGCTCCACGTCGCCACCTACACGTCGTTCGTCGACGCGCCGAGCGACAGCCCCGGCGTCTGGATCAAAGAAGAGTTCGAGCAGCGCTACGACGCCACCCTCGAGTGGCACACGCCCCAGCGCGAGCTCACCCACTACGTCGAACGCTACAACGAGGGCGCCGAGATCGAACCCGAACTCTACTACGGAGCGAGCCCCCACGACCTCGTCCGCGTCGACGAGAACACCGACGGCGGCCTCTTCACCGAAACCGACCGCTCGAAACTCGAGAACGCGGACGACATCGGCGAGCAACACGAGTTCGACCCCCAGGGACGCGTGATCCCGACCTACCGGGCTCTCTGTGCAATCGTCTACGACGGTCGTAACGTCCCGGCACCGGAGACGTTCGAGGACCTGCTCGATCCGGCCTACGAGGGACAGATCGGCATCCCGACTCCGCAGGACACGACGGGACTTCTATTCTTGCTGTGGACGCTCAACGAGTTCGGCGAGGGCGGCGAGTACGACTACCTCGATTACTGGTCGGACCTGCTCGACAACGGCGCCCGCGTGCTCGACTCATGGAGCGACGTCTACACCCAGTTCGAGAACGACGAACTCCCGGTCATCGTCTCCTACGCGAACGATCGCGTCTACGCGAAGCGCTTCGGCAACGACCTGGAGAAACACCGGGTCGCGCTGCTCAATGGACAGTCCTACGCTAACTACTCCGGCGTCGTCCGCTTCTCGAGTGGGACGAACGACGACCTGGCCCACAAGTTCATGGACTTCGTCCTCGACCCGGAGGTCCAGGCGGTCGTCGCCGAGCGCAACGTCACCGGGCCGACCAACGAGAAGACGGAACTTCCGGAGGTGTTCGAAGAGTACGCCAGAGAGCCCGAAGAGCCAGTCTTCTACGACTACGAGGAACTCAGTGGCAACCTTTCTGGGTGGCTCGACGACTGGAGTCGCATGGCCGCCGGCGGTCGCTGAGCACGACACGAAAATCGAGATGTTCGCTCCTGTTCCGCCGTATCGCGTTCCCTCGCCGCGCAGCTCGAGCGTGGCGTCGCCACCACCGACGACCTCACTCCTCGCGCTGGCTCCTGGCGTCGCGCCCGAGTTCGCCCTCGACGGCGTCGACCTTGTCGCTCGCGGTCATCTCGACCTCGCGCTTGTCGTCGACCTGGACGAGCGTCTGGACGTGCGCGCGGTCGACGGCCTCGTGGGCCGCCGCACACGCCGCGAACAGTTCGTGGACGTCGTCGGCCTCGAGTGTCGTCGCCATCGGCGTCGTCTCGTAGGTGACGTCGAATTCCTCGAGGGCGTCGATGGCGGCGGCCACGTCGGGCGTGATGTCGTCTTCGGTGATGGGCGAGACGCGGAGCAGTGCAAAGACGGTCATAGTCGGGCGTTGGCGCGAGCGGGAGTTAGTGGTGACGGTCGCCGACGTCGGTTCCGTTCTGGACGGTTCAGCGTCCGGCGGCGCGCTCGACCCCGGGTTCGAGTCCGAACGCGGCCACGG
This sequence comes from Natronosalvus rutilus, assembly GCF_024204665.1. NCBI lineage: Archaea > Methanobacteriati > Methanobacteriota > Halobacteria > Halobacteriales > Natrialbaceae > Natronosalvus > Natronosalvus rutilus. The sequence goes on from NZ_CP100355.1 coordinate 184,954, forward strand.
CCGACGGAGGTACCAACGTGACGACCGATGCCGACCGTGCGAGTCCCGACGGCGGTGACGCGAGCGCGGCGATGCTGGGGGCCCCCTCCGCCGACGGCGTGTCGAGTCGATCCCCCACCCGCCACCGGACCGTCCGCGACCGCCTCGAGCGCCGGGCGCTCGCCGCCGGAGCCGTCGTCACGGTTGGGTTGCTGCTCGCGATGTTTTACTACCCTGTAGCGACGGTGTTCGTCGAGTCGGTCGTCGTCGAGGGCATCCTCACGCTCACCATCTTCGCCGATTTGGTGACCGATCCGTTCTACTTCGGCGATTTCGCGCGGTTCCTCGCCGGCGAACCCCCGCTCGAGGTCCTCCGGGACCTGCTCTCGAGCGACCGTCGACTGGGCATCGTCGGCTTCACCGCCTACCAGGCGCTCCTCTCGACGCTCCTCTCGCTCGCGCTCGGCCTGCCGATGGCCTACCTGCTCGCACGCTACGAGTTTCGCGGACGGCGGACGCTACGCTCGCTGACGATTCTGCCGTTCGTCATGCCCTCGATCATGGTAGCCATCGGTTTCTACGCCACGTTCGGCCAGAGCGGTACGCTCAACGCCGTCCTCGAGCCCATCGGGCTGGGGCCGGTATCGCTCGTGGGCAGCCTCGAGGCGATCCTGATCGCTCACGCCTTCTACAACGCGCCCCTGATCGCGCGGATGACGACGGCAGCCTGGGAGTCCGTCGACGCGAGCGCCTTCGAGACCGCTCGCAGCCTCGGGGCCGGGCCGTTCCGGGCCTTCCGGGACGTGGTCGCCCCGCAGCTGTACCCCGCGGCGCTGATGGGCGCGGCCCTGACGTTCGTCTTCACGTTCGGCACCTTTCCCATCGTCCTCGCACTCGGCGGGATCCGGCTGTCGACCGTCGAGGTGTTCGTCTACCAGCTCGTCCAGGACCTCGATTACGCCGAAGCCGCCGCGCTGGCGATCGTAGAACTGGTGATCTCGCTCGGCGTACTCTACGGCTACCTCCGCTACGAGGCGAAACACACGGTTCGCTCGAGCGCAATCCGACCGCTTCCTCGTAAGTCACTCGCGCCGCCAGCGTTCTCCGCGCGCGAACTCCTCCCGCGGGTCGGCCTGGCCGTCTACGGCGTGATCGCCCTGTTCGTCTTCGTCGCCCCCATCGCGAGCCTGCTCGTCCGGAGCGTCTCCACCCCCGGCGGCGAGTTCACCCTGGCTCACTACGGCTTCCTCCTCGAGCGCCAGGCGTCCGCGGCGGCGTTCCAGGTGCGACCCTGGCCCGCCATCCGTAATTCCCTGCTGTTCGCCGCCGCGGCACTCGCCGTGTCCCTCCCGATGGGGGTCGTCGTCTCGGTGCTGACGACGCGCCGGTACCGCGGGCGAAAACTCGTCGACGTGGTCGCCATGGCCCCGCTCGCCGTCTCCGGCATCGTCGTCGGCATCGGCCTGCTCCGCGGTCCCGTTTTCGGGTTCGAGGTCTGGCACTATCGAATCACCGTCACGGGCGCGGTGGCCATCGTCGCCGCCCACGCCGTCGCCTGTTACCCGTTCGTCGTCCGCACCGTCGCGCCGGGACTCGAGTCGATCGACCCCAGCTTGCTCGAGTCCGCTCGCGCGCTTGGAGCCTCTCGAACCAGGGCGCTGCTCGACGTCGAGTTGCCCCTGGTTTGGCCCGGCGTAGTCGCGGGCGCGGCGTTCGCGGTGGCCATCTCGATGGGGGAGTTCTCCGCGACGGTGATCCTCGCGACGGGTACCGACCAGTACACGATGCCGATTGCGATCGAACGATTCATCGGGCGCCGCCTCGGACCGGCGACCGCCATGGGTGTCGTCTTGCTCGTCGTCACCGCGTTCAGTTTCGTCGTCATCGACCGCCTCGGGGGTGATCGCGTTGGCCTCTGAGCGCAACGGACTCGAACGAGCGCAGGTGGCCGACCACCAGGCCGACGCGGTCGACCCGGACGCTCCCGTCGCGCTCGAGCTCGACGGCGTCTCGAAAACGTACGGCGAAACGACGGCCGTCGACGACGTCTCGGTCCGCGTCCGCGAGGGCGAGTTCTTCACCCTCGTCGGCCCCTCGGGCTGTGGGAAGACCACCACGCTCCGGCTCGTCGCCGGGTTCGAAGCGCCGAGTGCGGGGACCGTCCGATTCCGCGGCGAGGACGTGACCGACGTCCCGCCCGAGGATCGCGACGTCGGCGTCGTCTTCCAGAACTACGCGTTGTTCCCGCACATGACCGTCGGCGAGAACGTCGCCTACGGGCTCAACTTCGCCGAGCCGCCAGGGGACGTCTCGCGCGAGGAACGGGTTCAGGAGTTACTCGAGCTGGTCGACCTCGAGGGGATGGCCGACCGCGACCCCAACGAACTTTCCGGCGGCCAGCAACAGCGCGTGTCCATCGCCCGCGCGCTGGCGCCCGGCCCGGACGTCCTCCTGCTCGACGAGCCGATGAGCGCTCTCGACGCGCAACTCCGCGAGCGCCTCCGCGTCCAGGTGAAGGCGATCCAGCGGGAGCTAGCGATTACGACGGTGTACGTCACCCACGACCAGGAGGAGGCCCTCGCCATCTCCGACCGCGTGGCCGTGATGCGTGCGGGGGCGCCCGAGCAGATTGCCCCGCCGCGAACGATCTACCACCGGCCCGAGACGCGCTTCGTCGCTGAGTTCGTCGGGGACAACAACGTCTTCGAAGGCGAGGTCGTCGGCGTCGACGTCGACGGCTACAGGGGCGAGGCGCGGACTCGAGTCGACGTCGCCGGAACCGAGTTCGACGTCGTGACTGGCCGGAACAACGTACCGAACCGAGGCGAGTCGCTGACCTTCTGTGTTCGACCCGAACACCTCACGCTCGAGGCGCCGGCCAACGTGATCGCAGGCACCGTCGAGAGTTCGGAGTTCCTCGGAGAGACGACGCGCGTCAACCTGGAGTGGCAGGGCCGGGACGTCGTGTTGCGAACGCGCGAGCCGCTCTCGGGCGAGGTTCGAGTCGGGTTCAGGCCGGGCGACGCCCACGTCGTCAGTCGGTGATCAGATCTCGTCCGTCGGAATCGGCGCGCGAGCCGTCACGAGGTCAGCGTTTCGCTCGAGGTCGTCCAGGGTGACGTCGGTCGGGCCGAAGAGAAACTCGAGGAAGCCACGAATCCGTTCGTCGTCGAGCCCTCGTCCTTCGGTCGTGAGCACTATCGCGACGGTCGCCGTCGACTGCTCCGGCGCGATCTCGTAACCGATGCCGAAGCCGCGCCACTCGTCGTTCGACGGCGTGAGCGAAATTTCGACGTACGTGTCCGTCGAAACCTTGTTGGACAGTCGTTTGAAGACCGAGTTCTTCTCGACGAGGCTGTCGGACCCCTCGCGCGCGTCGACGATGGACTCGAGGGTGAGACCGTCGACCGACGACCCGATCGTTCGGACGATCGCCTCGCCGTCGCGCACCGCGTGTTCCGTGCCGTGATCGTCGACGATACGGTCGAACGCCCCGACGGACCCTTCGGTGGTGGCGTTCAGCCCGTCCGTTACGGTCGCGGCGTCGAACGAGCCGACGAGAATACGATAGGGGTCGATCAATACGCGAGCGTCGACCTGGGACGCCTCGAGGACCGAAATCGTCTCGCCGACGGCGTCCTGGAGCGAGTATCCCTCGTCGTCGACGAGAGCCGCGGGGGCGTCGGCCGTGACGACCAGCTCGTAGTCGTCGGACGCGACCGCGTTCGGAACCCAGTTCAGAATCGATTGGAGGGACTCGTCGCGCTCGGACTCGTCGCTACGATCGGCCTCGAGCATCGTCGTACAACCGGCGCTCGAGGCGGAGAATCCGCGATTCCGGCGAGGTATCCGCGTCTCTTTATACGCATCGCTACCCGTCGCAATATATCGGTCTTTTGGTGTCAATGAGTGGGATTGTTTGACGTCGCGTCGCCCGACGCACCCGGCTCGCCAGATAACGAGCGACGGTGTCGCGGCGTTCGGACCTTGGCGCGAACGCAGACCGGTTCGGGCGAGTGCCACAGATTCATCGTCCTCGAGTCGAAGGGACACGTATGCCAGTCGAGCGACTCTACCGGCTGAACACGGCGACGTGGACCTTCGACAACAGCGCCGCGACCCAGCTCCAGGACCCCGGCGAACCCTACGTCGGCTGGTGTCCGTGCTACCTGCTCGAGCACTCCGACGGACTCGCCCTGTTCGATACGGGCGTCAGTCACGAGATGGCGACGGCGCCGCTCGAGTACGGCCCGCGAGGGGCGCCGCACATGGCCGAGTTCGCCGAGACAATCGATCTCTCGGCGGGGAAGCCCCCGGTCGAGCACCTCGCGGACCTGGGTTACGAGCCAGGGGACGTAGACACGGTCGTTCTCTCACACCTCCACACCGACCACGCCGGCAACCTCGATTCGTTCCCCGAGGCGACCGTCGTCGTCCGGAAGGAGGAACTGCGCTACGCGTTCTGGCCCGACGGCCCCCAGCGACTGTTCTACCTCGAGGGCGACTTCCGCCACCTCCGGGAACTCGATGCCGACGTCGTCGCGATCACGGACGAGTACGACATCTTCGGCGACGGATCGGCCGTTGCCTTCCCGACACCAGGGCACACGCCGGGTCACCAGTCCCTCGAGGTGGACCTCGCCTCGGGGACGACGATCCTCGCGGCCGACGCGGCGAACAGTCGCACGGGCTACGAGCAGGAACTGGCCGCCTCGTTCGCGTGGTCGCTCGAGGCGTCGGTCGACTCGATCGCCGCGATCAAGGATCGTGCCCGCGTCGCCGACGCGGACGTTATCGTCCACCACGATCCAGACGAACAGCGACGCCTGCCGGACCCGCCGAACGCGCTCGAGTGAGTCGTGTCACCTGGGCATACAAAATAACACATGGTTATATTTATGAGGTTGTCACACGCTACTATGGCCCATAGCACACCCGCCGCTCTGTAGACGACACCAACGAGTCGCACCCTCGGTGACACCTCGGGCCGAAAAACGTCCTTCGTCGTACCGACTCCCTATATAATGACCACACGGAACACAAATCTCACCGGCACGACCCACCTCGAGCGGATCGAGCGAACGGCCCTTCCCGCGTCCGTTTCGACCCTCCTCGAGACCTACGAGGAAACCGTCGACGAACGGGACCGTTTCCTCTGGAAGTGGCTCTACTACCTCTTTCCGGAGATTACCCTCTCGTGTGTCCGCCCCGACGACAGCCAGCAGGTCCGAGAGAGTAAGCTGCTGGCGTCGCTGTACGTCACCATCCTCGACGATCTCGCGGAACGCGACGAGGACGTACACACGTTTCGGGAAGCCGCGAAAGCGCCGTTCGACCACCGGGTGGCCGACGAGACGCGTCCGGAGGTCGACGCGGCGGCCGTCGCACTCGCCCACGAGGTCTGGGAGCACGTCGCTGACAGGCTCGAGTCGGCACCCCAGTACCCGGAATTTTGTGACCTCCTCCAGTTCGACCTCGACCGGACCACCACCGCCATCGAGTACACCTACCTGCTGAACCACCACCTCGAGCTGGCGTCCCTCGAGGAAACCGCCATTTACGACAGTCACAACATGATGCTGTTCACCTACGCCGCCATCGACCTGCTATACTCGCCGGCGTTCGACCGTTCCGAACTCGGACAGCTGCGGGAGGTACTCAGACGCGCCCAGCAGATGACCCGCATCGGCAACTGGGTCACCACGTGGGAGCGCGAACTCGAGGAGGGAGACTGCAGTTCCGGCGTCGTCGTCTCCGCCGTGGAACGAGGCGTCGTTTCACGCGAGCAACTCGAGCGATTGCGGGCCAATCCCGCGACCGCCAATCGTGACGAGATCGTCGCGCGGATCCACGAGGCGAATATCGAAGATCGATTACTCGAGCGGTGGTCGGAGCACTACGAGCACGTCGAGGGGGACGCCGCCGACATCGAGACCGTCGATATCGGAGCGCTTCTCGAGGGGCTCGAGACGGTGCTCGCGTGCCATCTGGAAAGCCGGGGGCGAAAATGAAGGCGCGTGTGAAAACGGAAGCGAACGCAAATGCGAATGCGAGAATGACCGCCCGGAGAGCGACGTCGTCACCGCGTCGCCGGACAGACGGACACCGACTCGCCACGACCGGGGGCAGCCGACCCCACGAACGTCCCACTCTGATGGTGATCGGACGTGACTGACCGAGAACGAACCGATCAGGAACCCCGCTGGGATCGAGACTTCGTCCAGGAAGTGATGACCCGGTCCGAACTACTGGAACTGTTGGCCGACCGACCGCGGACGGCCCGCGAACTGGCCGACCAACTCGAGATGGCCCGGTCGACCGTCCACCGGGCGGCCGATGCGCTCGAGGCGCACGGACTGGTCGAGAAACCGGCCGACCGCTTCGAGAGCACCGGCCTCGGCGACGTCGTCGCCGACGAACTCCGCACGTTTCGAACGAACCTCGAGGCCGCGAGACGGATCGAGCCGTTCTTGAACACGATCGACGACTCGGCGCCGGAGCTCCCGATCGAGCACTTCACCGACGCGACCGTGACCTGTTCGGGCCACCGGCAGGCACACGTCGGCATCAAGCGCATCACCGAGCTCATCGAGGCGACGGACTCCCTCCGGATGTTCTCGAGCATCATCTCGCCGCTCTACGTCGACGTGGCCCGACGGGAGATCCTGGATGGTATGGAAATCGAAGTGATCTTCGACCAGCAGGTCATCGAGATCATCCTCGAACAACACGTCGAGGAGGCAATGGAGGCGTTCGAAACCGGCCGGTTCGAGGTCTACGTCGCCGAAAACGTTCCTTTCGAACTCTTTCTCTTCGACGAGCGGGTGGGCCTTGCGGCCCACGACGAGTCGGGTATCGCCCGCGCGTTCGTCGAAACGACCGATGCCGGGGCGCGAACGTGGGCCGAATCGCTCTACGCGGAGTACGCGGCGGACACGGACGCGTTTCGAATGGAGTGACGGGAACGTCGATTCCGTCACGCGAGACGCTGGAATCGTGACTGCTGCCGTCTCGAGACGCCGTCCTCGACGGTTCGACATCGTCTCAAGGTCGCTCGTGATCGTTGCTCGGGTTCGTTGCTCGAGATTGCCGCACCAGCATATACTGTTCGATCGATACAATCCGTTCGGCTGATGCAAAGCCGTCGAACGTTCGGACGTCTCTCATTCGTGCAATTCAGCCGATTCGTCACCGAATTATTCCATCGAGTATATACAACTCGCTGGTGTCCCTCTCGAACGATGGGACGTCGGTCCCTTCGAACGGACTACTCACAGGAATCCACCAATGACCAGTATGGACCCTAATCTCGATATCGTGGCACGGGACCCCTCCACGGACACGTATGAATTTCGACTCGACGACAATCGCGAAACGACGGTGTCGATCGCCGAGGCCATGGCGACGATTCGAGGCTGTCCGTCGACCGATCTGCGACCACTTTACCACGACGTCGATCCAGCATTGCTCGAACGCGTCGGCTCCCGGTCGAGTCGACAGTCATTTCACTTCGTCAGCAACGGTTTCGACGTCACTGTCAGTGGCACCGGGACGGTTCGAATCGAGCGCCTGGACTGATCGTTCGAGCGGTCGGGCGGTCGAGAGGTAGAGCACTCGCGCGTCCGAACGCACAACGGGAAGCAAACAGATTCCCTCCGAGCTGCAACTGGCGTGCATAGCGCGACTCGTCGTTCACGAACAGCCTCCGGTTTCTGGCCGACGGGTCCGGGAGTCGTCGATCATTGGGTGCTCGAGGAACGTTCACGTGGTCCGAACGGTACGGAAAATCCGGTCAAAACACGTAGGAACCGAGATTATTCCCGTCACCACCCAACCCCAGCGTACGATCAGCACATGACGACGAACATCCCATCACCAGCGCTATTCGAGCAGGCCGGCGAAGTTACCTCGACGTTCGACCTTCTGGCCGACCAGCGGCGCCGCGTGGTGGTACGATACCTCGAGGAAACGACCGGCCCGGCGACCCTCGGGGAACTGGCCGAGGAAATCTCGGTTCGCGAATCGAGCGGTCGGTTGCACTCGATCTCCGACCACGCGGACGCCCAGCACGACCACCTCCGGTCGATCACGATCTCGCTCCACCACGTACACATTCCCAAGCTCGCCGACGCGGACGCGATCGACTACGACCCGGAGACGAAGACGGCCCTCCTCACCGAAACCGGGGAACGCATCGCCGCTCGGATGGACGCAATCTGTGGCGAGCCACGGGATACCTACGACCGCTCGTCGTAGCCTCCACGACCGAACTCGACAACCGGTACCGTTTTGCACGGCCGCGTGACACAGTGAGGTATGAACCACGCCAGAGGACCGCTGCTCACGATCGACCTCGAGGACCGTTCGTGGGAGACCGAATCGATCGACGACGTACTCGAGCGCTACGTCGGCGGTCGCGCAGTCGGAACGAAACTCGCTCACGACCGGATTCCGTTCGACGCGGACCCGTTCGGTCACGAGAACCGCCTCTTCTTCGCGACGGGACCGCTCCAGCACTCGACGATGAGCTTCACCGGGCGAATGTCGGCGACCGGGCTCTCGCCGCTGACCGACGGCCTGCTCTCCTCGAACGCCGGGGGTTTCCTCTCGCGGAACTTCACGGCGACGGGCTACGGCGCCGTCGAGGTCGCAGGCGAGAGCGACGACCTCGTGATCGTACACGTTACGGACGATAGCGTCGAATTCGAGGACGCGTCGGCGCTCGAGGGGGCAGAGACGAGCGAAATCTGTGACTACATCGAGGACGAACACGGCCTCGCGGCCGAACACACCGTCACCATCGGCCCCGCGGGCGAGAACCAGGTTCGATTCGCCTCGATCATGACCTCCCGCGAGCGCGCGTTCGGCCGCGGCGGTCTCGGAGCCGTGCTCGGGTCGAAGAACGTCAAAGCGATCACCTTCGACGGGGACTCGACGCACGACGTCGAGATTCCACCCCTCCAGATGGACGTCCACCGGGAGGCTGCCCAGTCCGACCACATCATGAAACGGCAGGGCACCTCCTCGATGACAGAGTTCGCCAGCACGGTCGAGGCCCTGCCGACGCGGTACTTTTCGGAACTGAGCTTCGAGGGCGCCGAGGGCATCAGCGGCGACCGCGTCGAAGAGAAGAAGTACAAGAAGGGGACCTGCTCGGCGTGTGCGTTCGCCTGCAAACTCCCAACCAGGGACGAGGAATCCGGCCTCGAGACCGAGGGCCCGGAGTACGAGACGGTGATGGCGTTCGGCTCGAACGCCGGCGTCGACGACATCGTCGACGTGATGCAGTCGAACAAACTGTGCGACGAACTCGGGATGGACACCATCTCCGCGGGCGACGTCGTCTCGGCGTACCTCGCGAGCGAGGACGCATTCGGCGACGCCGAGTTGATCCACGAAACCGTCGAGAAGATCGCCCATCGGGAGGGAATTGGCGACACGCTCGCCGAGGGCGTCGACCGCATCCACGATGAACTGGGCGTCGACAACTGGTCAGTCAAGGGCCTCGAGTTCCCCGCCCACGACGGCCGCACGCTCAACGGTCAGGGGCTGTCCTTCGCCACCTCCAACCGCGGCGCCGATCACATGTACGCCGAGTTCTACTCGCTAGAGTACCCGTTGGTCGACCAGGACCAGGCCATCGACAAGGAGGGGCTCGAGGGGAAACCCCCGAAGGTCGTCGAGAAGGAGAACCTGAACGTCATCAAGGACAGCGCGGTCCTGTGTAAGTTCTCCCGAGACTTCGTCGACGCCGACCGCCTCGAGACGCTCCTCGACGCGGACTACGACGACCTGCTCGCCGTCGGCGGCGAGGTCGTCGCGATGGAGCGCCACTTCAACAACCGGCGCGGCATGGACCGGGCGGACGACCGACTGCCCTACGAACTTCCGGGATTCGACGACGCCCTCTCGGCGTACTACGCCGAGCGCGGCTGGAACGACGACGGCACCGTCCCGGCAGAAGCCGTCGGCGCAGGCGAGGCGGTCTCGAGCGACGACTGACGGGTTCAGCTGTTCTACCGTTTCCGCCGTTTTCGCCGCTCTCACCGTTCCCGCTGTTCTCGTCGTTTTCGTCGTTTCACTGGTCGACGCCAGGTTCGAACGCCTCGAGCCGCCGTCTCGCGTATCGATAGCCGCCGAGCCCCGCGACGCCGCCGAAGACGCCACAGAGGCCCACCGTCGCCGCGACTCCCGCGAGCGAGTCGGCGACCCCCGTCCCGAACCCGACGAAGAGTGGGCTCGCGACGACGACCATCGCGGCGAGGTACGCGAGCATGGCGTACAGTTCGGGCGGCGACAGGGAGGCAGGCGTCGGTCCCTCGAGGTTCGGGAGGTAGGCGCCGACGGCGAGCGAGAGGCCCGTCCCGCCGATGGTCACCAGCGTCGAGGCGGCCGCGAATCCGACGCTCGTCAGGGGCGGATAGCCGGCAGCGGCACCGACGAGGAGTGCAGCGGTAGCGACGACTGGCGTGCCCGGAACGAGCGCGGCGAGGGCGTGCCCGCGGAGGATGGCGTCCGGCCCGCCCGGCGTGGTCCGCACGAGCGCCAGGGCGACCCGTTCGTTCCCGAGGGGGTTGAGCGTCGTCCCGAGGCCGACGGCCGAGGCGGCGTACAGGACGACGAGCGGCGCGAGTAGGGCGGGCGCCGTCGTCGATACGTCGGCCGTCACCGGACCCACGAACGCCAGCGGCAGGACGACGTAGAGCATCGCCCGTGGCGACCGGCGCATCCGACGCCACACCACCGCCGTCGCTCCCGCCGTCGCCCGGCCGAATCGCGCCTCGAGCACCCGCCCCACGAACCGCGTTCGCCGGCCGGGACGCGAGTCGGAGACGGTGCCGTCGTCGAGGACGGTCTCGGCGAACCACAGCGAGCGGCCGGAGACGAGGGTCGTTCCTAGGGCGAGGGGGATCACGCAGGTGGCGACGAGCAGTGCAGCCCCGGCCTGGATGGCCCCCGCCTCGAGGCCGGGCGTGGTCGCGAGCGCGAGGTCGCCGTACCACCCCAGCGGCGTCGAGCCGAGCAGGCCGGCGGTCCGACGGCTGACGGCGAGCCCGACGAACGTGACGAACAGGAGGAGGACGCTCACGGCGTAGCGGGCGCTGTAGAGTCGTGGGGATCGACGGATGGCGGCCCGGATGGCGACGCCAACGGCGGTTCCGGCCAGCAGGCCGGTCAGGAGGATGGCGCCGCCGCCGACGACTGCGCCGACGAACGTCGCGGGCGACCCCGTCCCAACCGTGAACGCCAGGACGGCTCCCAGGGTTGCCGGCGCGACGAACCAGCCGTGCTCAAGCAGGGCCGCCCCGAGGACACCGGTGATCGCCGACGGGAGCGGGACCGCGGTGACGGCCTCGGTCGGTGGGGTCTCCCAGCCGTCGCTCGTCGTCGCGCCGAGCGCGCCCAGGCCCGCCGTCAGAACGAGTCCCGTGGCCGCGAGTTCGCGCGTGCGCTCCAGAACGCGGTCGCTCTCGGTGCCGACGAGGGTGCCGTAATGGTAGGCGCCGGGTTCGGGCCAGACGGACTCGTAGACGGGGACCGGAACGGTGCCGACGAGCAACAGCGTCGCGAACGTCGCACCCAGGACGACCGCGGCCGCCAGTTGCGGGTGGCGACGACGGCGCCGGAGTTCGACGCGGTGGCGAACCGCCGCAATCTGCCCCGCGGCGCGAGCGGCGGCGAGGACGCGCTGACTCGAGGAGGTCACTGCTCGAGGTTGCACCGGGGGGTGGTTCACTCTCACGGTTTCGCATTTGGTGCGACCGGGGATGTGAAAATGGTATAGAAAATATAGTAATGAGTTGTGTCGAGGTGGGTGGGCTAGCTGGCGTGGCTCACCAGTTACTGGAGACGCCGTGCTCGTCACTCGACCTGACATCGGTGGTCCCGTCAGTCCGTGCCGGCCGAGTGTCCCGGGGACGTTCGGCGCTCACTCGCGGTCGCCGTCGTCAGTCCCGGGGTCCTCGAGGTCCTCGAGCGGAACGGGGTCGTTCCACTCGTTTGCGGGTTCGTCGCCGTCGTCTCCGCCCTCACCCGCGCCTTCGTCGTTCCCCGACCGAACCGTCCAGGGCACTTCGTCGGCCCGCGAGGGATGGACGTTGACGGCGCCGCCACGGTAGGGATCCGTCTCGGGGTCGTAGTCCAGTTCGCTCCGAGCGAGCAGGTAGACGATCGCGCCGTAGACCGGCACCGCGAACACGATCACGGCCCACTTCCGCGGGTTGGACATCCCCACCTCGCGGGCGTCGCGGTAGACGTACGCGGCGAGGCCGGCGAAGAACGCCAGCGAGGCGAGAGCGAGCGCGGCGAGCGCCAGCGGATCCATGTCGGTCGTTGGCGCTCGAGGCATCTAAACCGATTGCCTCCCGATACCTAGTTGTACCAGTCCCGCCGAGCCCGAAGCACGCGGGCGATCAGCGGCAGATCCCGAACGCCGAGCAGTTTCGCGAGCGCGAGTCGGCTCCCTTTGTTGGCCTGGGCCAGCGTATCGGTGTCGAAGCGGTTCAGGTCCGCCATGAGGTCGTCGTAGCGGTCGTTCGAGGCGAGGTAGAGCAGGTGCGTCATCAGGAGCCGCGTGTCCACGTTCGGGGCGACATCGCGGTGCCAGAGCGTGTCGTAGACCGCGAGGTTGTCGGCGGTGGGCTCGATCTGGCCGTGTTTGAGACAGCTGTCGGCGGCGACGGCGGCCGCCCGACCGGACTTCATGCAGGTGTGAATCCCCTCGCCCCAGAGTGGGTCGACGGTCGGGACGGTGTCGCCGATGGCCATGAACCGGTCGGTGTGGATCTGGCCCGGCGGCTGGATGTGGGCCGATCCGCGGTGCTGACGGCCCTCGATTCGCTCGGCGTTCGCGAAGCGGGGGTCGGTGTCGATCCAGTGCTGGAGGTAGTCGTCGATGTTGAAGTTGTCCCGGCCGTGCTGGTGGTGGCTCTCGTTCTGGATGTAACAGACGCCCACCTTCGCGGTGTCCGCGCCGGTGTGAAAGATCCAGGAGTAGCCTCCGGGGGCGATGTCGTGGTCGAGGCGCAACATCATCGCGTCGGTCAGGTCGGCGTAGCCAGGATGGTCGACCTCGATTCCCTCGAGTTCGAACTCGATCCCGATGGCGTGGTTCTCCCGCTTGAGGTCGCTCACACCGAGTTTCTTCGCCAGCGGCGCCGCGGGCCCCGTCGCGTCGATCACGATGTCGGCGTAGAGTTCCTCGGACCCGCTGTAGGTGACGCCGACGGGTTCGCCGCCCTCCGTAATCGGTGCCGTCGCTCTCGAGTCGAAGCGGTACTCCGCACCATTCTCGCGGCCGTCCTCGACCAGGAACCGCTTGAACTTCCCGAAGTCCAGCACCGCGCCCGGCTGATCCTGTACGTAGTAGTCGTTCGGCGACTCGAGCACCACGGATTCGGTGAACTGCTGGACGACGTCGTCGGGGATCCCGAACGAGGCCATCATCGACGGGAACGTGCCGGCCGTCGACTTGTTGCTCTGTTTCGGGAACTCGTCTTCCGCCTCCGTCTCGAGGACGACGACGTCGTACCCGCGGGTGGCCAGATCCCGCGCACACTGCGCACCAGCAGGCCCAGCCCCGGCGATCACTACGTCGCAATCTCCGTTCATAAGGCACAGACTGTGCTGGAGCATTATGAGTATACCCAGTTATGTCCGCAAATGAACGTCACACTCGCGTGAGGTATGCGACCGACTGGCACCCGTCGGCCGAACGAACCGGCCGCTACGCCTGCAATCACTGGTGGCGATACTACATATCTCGACCCCGTAGCACGACACATGTCACTCGAGACGCTCGCCCGGAGCGACGTCGTCACCGCGTCGCCGGACAGTTCCATTCGAGACGTTGCGGCCATGATGGACGAGGAGATGGTCGGCAGCGTGGTCGTCACCGAGGGGGACGAACCGGTCGGTATCGTGACCGACCGCGACCTCGCGCTCGCGGTCCTGGTCGACGGCGACGACCCCGAATCGACGACCGTCCAGGACGTCATGTCCGGGACGGTTCACACGATCGGCGTCGACGCGGGATTCTACGACGCGACCGAACGAATGAACGAACGCAACGTCCGGCGGTTGCCGGTCGTCGACGACGACGGCTTACTCGTGGGAATCATCACGCTCGACGACCTGAGCGAACTGCTGGCAGACGAACAGAGCGAACTCGTCGGCGTGATCCGCGAGCAGCGCGCGCCGTACTGATCGCACTCGCGTTCACGTTTCGAAGAGGCACTCGGCGACGACTTGCGTCCGCGCCGTGAGCGCCGTCGTCGTCTTCGAACTCGCCTGGAGCGAGTCGTTGATCGCCCCGTAGAGCGCGTCGAACGCGAGGTCGCCGTCCCCATCGCGCCAGCCCTCGAGCGCGGGCGACTCGAGGCCGCAGGTCGGACACTGGCGGGACGAATCGGGATCGAGAACGGCAGGGTCGTCCGCGCCCTCGAGCCCCGTGAAGCAGCCGTAACAGCACCCGAGTCCGACCGCAATGCCGTCGGAGAGTTCGACCACCTTGCGGAGGTCACGCTGGAGGCTCCGCGCTGCGGTGCAGAACGACTCGAGTGCCGTCGAGAGCGTTTCGGCTGGCGGGTCGTCGCCCGCCTCGTCACCGTCGTTCGGCACCGCGTCGCTCGTTCCGTCGGCCGTCCCCGCCGCGAGCGCCTCGAGATCGGACTCGGCCGGCGCCCGCTCGAGCGGGTCGAGGGTCGCGTCGACCATCGCGAGCGCGAGGCAGGCGTCCTGGCGAGCGATCACGTAGGTCGCGCGGTCGTTCTCGCCGTCCTCAATCGCCGCCGGCAACTGCGTCGCGAGGGAGGCGAACGAGGCGACGGTCGAGATGACGTCGCTCTGTCGTCTCGTCACGTCGCGAATCGTCTCGAAGAGGCGCGTTCGCTCGTCGAAGACGGCGTCCTGGGAGCGGTGCAGCGTCCGAAAGCAGTCGTCACAGACGGTGACGAGCGCGCTCTCGTGAACCGTGCCCTCGAGGGCGACGTCGCCGACCGCCGCGACGCGGCAGGACGACGAGTCGGTATCGGGACCGGAGTCGCTGTCGCAGTATCGGCACGCGTGATTGTCGCGTTCGAAGATCGCCTCGCGATCCGCCTGCCAGGGTCGAGAGTCGGATTCCACGACTGCTGGTCACGCCGGCGGCGCAAAAACGCTCCGGCTGTCGGTGCACGAGCTCGGGCGCTTCGTAGTCATGTCAGACTGTCGCCGTCGTGGTCGCTGACACTTCCGCAAGGAACGACTCGAGCACGTCGTTCACCCGGTCGGCCTGCTCGAGGAAACAACCGTGTGAACCACCTTCGAGCTCGAGGAACTGAACGTTCGGGAGTTTCGCCTCGAACAGACGACCGTTCTCGACCGGGACGATCCGATCCCCGCTCCCGTGGATCACGAGCGTCGGCAGGCGAAGGCCCTTGAGGCGGTCGCTCACGTCGAACCCGGTCATCGCTCCTAGCTGGGACTCGAGCGCCGGGTTCGACGGCGCCTGGGCGAGTTGCCATTCGATCAGCCGATCCAGCAGGTGGGGGTTGCGGTTGGTGAAGCGTTCGGCGAAGAGCGGACGCAGTCGCTCGCGAGCGGTCTCGCGCGGCGAATCGGCGCTCGCGAGGAGTTCCGACAGGACGTCCTCGTCCATCGCCATCGCGTCGACCCCGCCGTGGCTCGTCCCGATTAGGGTGAGCGAGGCCGCACGCGAGTACTCGAGCGCGTAGCGCTGGGCGACCATCCCGCCGAGGTCGAGGCCGACGAGGTGGGCGTCTCGAACCCCAGCGTCCTCGAGTACGGCCTCGAGGTCGGCGGCGAGTCCGCCCACGGAGTAGCTCAGGCGAGATTGCAGGAGCGGCGACCGGAGGCGCCGCGGGAGTCGACCGACGAGCGGGGGGAGTCCGGCGTCGGAGCGATCCGTTCCCCGCGTGTCGGGGGCGATCAGGTCGTACTCGCCGGCACTGGCGAGCGCCTCGCGCTGCCAGCGCCACTGCCAGCGCCCGAGGCCCAGTCCCTGCAGGAAGACGACGGGCACCCCCTCGCCTCGTCCGTCCCCTCGCTCTCGATCGTAGTGAATCGACACTCCGTCTCGCGTGACCCGTGGCATGCCTCGAGATACGAGGTCCGGCCTCTTGAACGGACACCACTGCCGACTCGGACCCAGGTCGATCGCGTTCTGGAACCGGCCCGACGAGATAAAGGGCCGAACTGGTAAACCGTGTGTTTAACCACCCCCGGCGGAATGTATGGATTGATGAAACGGCTCCACGCTCGCTACCCCTTCCTTGAGGCCGCCCGCGAGGCCGTCGCCACCGAGGCGGTCGACCTGGCGACGGTCGTCGAGCAGGGTCAGGCGGTCGTCGAGCGCGCCCGCGAGCGCGTCGTCGCCGCCCTCGAGGACGGCGGAACGGGCGAGCCGAGTCGCGACGCCCGCGTCGAACTGCTCTCCTACCCGGTTGCACGCGTCCTCGTGTCTCTGGTCGCCGAGAACGTCCTGATTCGAAAGTACGCCCGCGCGGAGGCCGAGACGGCGTTCGATCGGTTCACGGCCGACTTCACCGATACGACCGAACTCAAGAGCGTCGAGTCGACCGGGGTCGACCTCGAGATGCTGCTCGCGGAGTTCGACCTCGGGCCGTCGGTGCGGTCGGTCGGCGACGGCCCCCCGGCATATCGGATCGACGTCGGCGCCTACCTCCCGCTCGCGGACGACCTCTGGGCGGACGAGTGGCGCCTGGTCAACCGGGCGCTCGCCGACGGCGAGGTGCCGATCACCGAAGCTGAACTCCTGACGCTCGTTCGCGAGGCCGTCCGGACCCGCGTCGAGGAGGGGCTCCCCTTCGACGTGCCCGAATCGATCGCGGCTGCCCTCGAGGACGAGGCCGCCGAAATCCGCGAGGTGCTGGCCGAGATGGACCTCACCCGGGAGATCGACACCGTCGTCCCGGACCTGTTCCCGCCGTGTATGAAGGCGCTGCTCGACGACGTCCAGAAGGGCGAGCACCTGCCCCACCACTCGCGGTTCGCGATCACCGCCTTCCTGACGAGCATCGGGATGACCACCGACCAGATCGTCGACCTCTACCGCGTCAACTCGAGTTTCGGCGAGGAGATGACGCGCTACCAGACCGACCACATCCGAGGCGATAGCTCCCCAACGGAGTACTCGCCGCCGTCGTGTGCCACCATGCAGTCGTACGGCGACTGTGTGAACAAGGACGACCTCTGCGAGCGGATTCCACACCCGATGGCCTACTACGAACACCGCATCGACGACGCCGACGAGGACGAGCTCGAGGACTGGCGCGCCGAGAGCGGGCAGTCGGCCGAGGGCGACTGACGACTGACTTCTGGCGTTGCGGGTTCTCGGAGATCGTGTCTCGACGGAACGAACACGAAAAGGCGAGTGCGAAGAAGCGAGCGCGAAGCGTAGGCGGTGTGAGCGGGGACGAATCGATTTGAGTTCAGGCCGACGCGTCGGTAGAATCGTTCGTTACGTACGCGAGCGCGATGCCGACTGCCAGCATGAGCACGACGAAACCGATGATCGTCCCCACGAGCAGCTGTCCGCCCTCGGGGGTAAGCGTCCCGTTCGTCTTGTGGTTCTCGCCGACGACCATCATCGCGCCGATCATGATGGCCACCATCGGGATCGCGATGCCAATTTCGATGAGTCGCTCGCGCTCGAGCATGATAGCGTGGATTTCGTCGCTGCAATCAAAAGCGCTTCGAAGGGTCGGTCGGGGTCGAAAGACTTAGTGTGGGGCTGACGTATGATTGAGTATGGATAAAGGACAGAACACCGGCGGGCTGATGTCCAGCGCCGGACTCGTTCGCTACTTCGACTCCGAGGACGACCGCGGGATCCGCATCGATCCGAAGACGGTCATCGCCTTCGGCGTCCTGCTCGGCGTGCTCGTACAGCTGTTGACGTTCGTCGCGTAGGTCACTTTTCGGTGCCTGTGGCGCCTTTCACGAATTTGGCGCCGTCGAACGCCTCGAGCCACCGCGTAAAGAGACCCCGGTGAGTCACCACTATGTGCTCCGGCGCTCGTCCGTTCGAGGCCTGAGTCGCCGTCTCGCATTCGTGACGCGTCATTTTTCTCCCTACCCCCACTACGGCAAGCTATGTCACTGATTGCGGGCGTCGTCGGGGTGCAGGGGAACGTCAGCGAACACGCGACGGCTATCGAACGCGCCTGCGAGGCTCGAGGCGAGGGGGTCATCGTCCACGAGATTCGAACCGCCGGCGTGGTACCCGAGTGCGACCTGCTGGCGATGCCCGGCGGCGAGTCGACGACCATCTCGCGGCTGGTCCACCGCGAGGGAATCGCCGAGGAAATCGTCGACCACGTCGATGCCGGGAAGCCGTTGCTCGCGACCTGTGCGGGCCTGATCGTCGCCGCGGCCGACGCCCAGGACGACCGTGTCGAGACGCTGAATCTCCTCGACGTCCACGTCGAGCGCAACGCCTTCGGCCGACAGAAAGACAGCTTCGAGGCTCCGCTCGAGGTCGCCGGGCTCGAGGAACCGTTTCCCGGCGTCTTCATCCGCGCGCCGGTGATCGACCGGGTCGGCGACGCGACGGTCCTCGCCGAGTGGGAGGGGCGCCCGGTCGCGGTTCAGCAGGGATCGGTCGTCGGCACGTCGTTTCACCCGGAGTTGACGCAGGACAACCGAATCCACGAACTGGCGTTTTTCGAGTGAGCCGAGACAACGCGTGCGCGTTCGAACCCGAACGAGCAGTGTGTCTGCTGTCGAACGGCCGCTCGCGTGTTCAGACCGCTACCGCGTCGGCGACGAGACGGTCCGCTCGAGGTAGCTGTCTCCGTCGGGGAAGAGTCATACGAACACCACATCTTTTAGGGTGGCCTAAAGATCGAGGGGGTTATAGTGGTTTAGGCGAGCCTAACTCGTATCTCGAGAGAAACGGCGACTCGCCGAGGGCTAACGCGGCGAGAGGCGATCGTGTACAGTGGAACCGCCCTCGGCGGTAGCGTGTTGTCCGGCTGTCTGGCCGGAGAGGAGAACGGAGACGGGGATTCTCCCTCGTCGACCGAACCGAACGCCGAAAACGAGTCGGACGGCGAAGACACTCGGTCCGAAGACGGACCTCACACCGCCACGCTGGCACCAGTGGGCGAAGTGACGTTCGACGCGGTTCCGGAAACCGTCTTCACCGTCTTCCCCTGGTACGCCGACATGGCGGTCGCGGTCGGGCACGGCGACAGCATCAACTCGCTGTGGTGGGCCGAGGAGTTCGACTCGATCATGCAGTACTTCACCGCGGACCTCGAGGGCGTGTCGGTCTCGTGGGCGGACCTCGAGGGCCAGTACGGGGCGAACGAGGAGCGACTGTACGAACTCGACAGCGACCTCCACCTCGTCGACCCCGCCTGGCTGTCGACCCAGGACGGCTGGGACCGCGACGCCATCGATCGAATCGCCGACACCGTCGCGCCGTGGTTCGGCAACCAGTACAGTAACCTCCACCAGACGGCGCCCGAGGCGTGGGCCGCCGACTACGAGTACTACACGCTCTGGGAACTGTTCGAACAGGTCGCTGCCGTCTACCGGGAACGAGCCCGGTACGAGGCACTGGCGTCGGTCCACGCGGACCTCGTCGCCAGAATCGAGCGCAATCGCCCGGCAAAAGCTGATCGCCCGACCGTCGGCTACCTCCAGCTCCCGACCGACCTCAGCGCCGTCTCCGTCCTCCGGTTGAACGCCGCTGGTTACTACAACGCACACACGCGACCGCTCGGTTCGACCGACGCGTTCGAGGACCTCGAGACTACCGGCGAGTTCGCCTCGGTGGACTTCGAGACGCTGCTCGAGGCCGACCCCGACGTCCTCCTCATGCTCTGGGGGATGACATCGTCGGTGGACCTCGAGGCGTTGCGCGCAAATCTCGAAGATCACTCCATCGGCGGCCATCTCTCCGCGGTCCAGGAGGGACGAGTGTTCACGCAGGGGACGCGGTTCCAGGGACCGCTCATGAACCTGTTTCAGCTCGAGATGACGGCCAAACAGCTCTATCCGGAGCAGTTCGGCGAGTGGCCAGGATACGAAGACGGCGACAGCTATCCAGACTTCGACGCGGACGAGCAGTTGTTCGATCGACAGCGGGTGAGTTCCATCGTTACGGAGGGCAACGACGCATGAGCAGCGACGACTCACGTCCCCGGAACCGACAGCGCCGGTCGGATCGATCGCGAGCGGAAACGAGATCCGGCCCGTCGACCGACGACCGCCCCCGCATGCTGGCCCGGACGTGGGTCCTGGCGGCCCGGTTCGGCGACCCGGCCGACTACGACGTCCCCACGGTTGCCGGCGTGGACCGTCCTCGAGCCGGAGTCGGGTGGCATCGCGTTCGCCGCGGACGGTTCCGAGCCGTTTATCCACGCCGAACGGCCAGCGATCCTGCAGCGGTAACGAGAGCGATGGTCGGAACGACGCTCCAGACCATCCGAACCCACCTCGAGGGGCTCGCCAGCGAGGGCGGCGAGTATTCGCTCGTCTGCGCCCGGTACGGCGACCGTCCGGTACCGGTCGCCGACCTCCGGTTCGAGAGCCGAGCGACCGCCCGCCTGGCTGCCAGGGCCACCGAGCAGTATCGCGAAACGCTCCGTCGGTACGACCCACAGTTGCTCTACTACGACGTGATCGTTCGTCAGGAACACCCGCCAGGCGACTGGAACGTGGTCGGGAAACGGGACTCGAACACCCGTGCAACCGACGACTTCGCTGCGAACGCTCGTTCGAAATCGGATGACGAACGACGAACCGACGAGAGACGCAATCTCGTCGAGTTCTGTCATCGCGTCGTCGGTGCCGCGTTCGAAACGATGTCGACCCACGGCTACGACGCCCTCGAATCCGCGGTCATGGACGCCTACCTCTCGCTCGCCGAACGCCTCACGAGTCCCGACAGGCTCTGTCTCTGCTTGCTCGAGAGTACGGCGATCGAACTCGCTACTCAGCTGTCGCCGGCCGAGCAGGTGACGTTCCTCTCGGCGACGGCGGCTCGGCTGAACGCGAGCGACGACCCGAGCGACGTTCGAGTGGAACGGTCCATCGACAAATCACTCTCGCGACTGCGAGCCGTCGGCATCCTCGAGACGGTCGAGTGCGTGGGAACGGGAGCCGCCGAGACGACGACTCGTACCTCGAGACGGGCCGTGATCAACCTCGGCGAGTACGCGCTGTCGCCCAACGGCGGTCGGCTTCCGCTCTTGCCCGTCGTCGTCGAGTGGTTCCGCTGTCAGCAGGCGTGGCTCCCCGTGTCCGCGACCGCGAGCGATTCGACGAACGGGTGGTGTGTCGAGGTCGTCGGCCCATCCGAGCGTCTCGAGGCTCCGGGTGTGGATGGGTCGAAGAGCCCGCTCGCGCCGCTCATCTCCTGATCTCCCTCACACTCGGGAACCGAAAACGCGAACCGCGTTCGAACGCGGTCGCCGGCCGCTGTATCGCTTCGTCGGCCATCCGAAATCGGCGAAGCCAGCGCGTACCTACTCTTTTTCTCACCCGCCGTCGTGAGAACACGCATGAAGGCATCGATCGACGCGGTTCGCGTCGCGGGGACCCCGCAAGGACCGGTCCCGGTCGTCGTCCTGGGGGTCGAGGGGGAGACGGACGTGGTCCCGATATTCATCGGCTTCGAGGAAGCGACCAGCATCGTCCGCGGCCTCGAGGCTGAGGACATCGGTCGGCCACTGACCCACGACCTGTTGCTCGACGTGATGGAGGAACTGGGCGGCCGGGTCGACCGCATCGTCGTGAGCGAACTCTTCGAGCGCGACGACGGGCAGGGCGGCACCTACATCGCGGACCTGCACGTCCAGACGCCACGGGAGACGGTCGTCGTCGACGCCAGGCCGAGCGACTCGCTGGCGCTGGCAGCCCGGACGAACGTCCCGATCGAGGTCACCGAAGGCGTCTTCGAGGCCGGACGAGACGACAGCGAGAAGTTCGAACAGTTACAATCCCTCGACGAGACCGGTGACCTGTAGATGGACGACACGCTCGAGGCCCTGTTCGCGGTGATCGAGGATCGCAAAGAAACGCTCCCGGAAGATTCGTACACGGCGTCGCTGTTCACCCACGAGAAAGGGGAAAACGCTGTTCTCGAGAAACTCGGCGAGGAGTCGACGGAACTCGTACTGGCGGCCAAAGACGACGACCGCGAGGAGATCGCCCACGAGGCCGCCGACATCGTCTACCACCTGCTCGTCCTGCTCTCGATGAAGGATATGGAACTTTCGGAACTCGAGGCGGAACTCGAGGCGCGCCGCTGACGGCCGTTTCTCATGACTGCTTCTCCGACAACCGACGCGACGACGCTCACCTTCGTCCGCCACGCCCACTCCCCCTACGTGCCGAACCGGGAGGCCGAACGAGGACTCTCCGGGCGCGGACGACGGGATGCCGCTCAGGTCGCCGACGTGCTCGCTCGTGACGACCGTACCGTCGACGCCGTCGTCTCGAGCCCCTACGCGCGGGCGGTCGAGACCGTCCAGCCGATAGCCGAAGCTGTCGGAACGAGCGTCGTCACGGACGACGGGTTTCGGGAGCGGGCGCTGGCGAGGAGCCACGTCGAGGACTTCGAGGTAGCAATCGAAAGGGTCTGGTCGGAACCCACGTTCGCCTGGCCGGGCGGCGAGTCGAACGACGGGGCGCAGGTGCGCGGCCTCGAGGCCGTCGAGCGAACGCTCGAGCGGTGGCCCGGCGATCACGTGATCGTCGGCACCCACGGCAACCTCCTGGCGCTGATCTTGCGCGCCTACGACGACCGATACGACTTCGACTTCTGGCGGGAAATGGCGATGCCGGACGTGTACCAGGTGTCCTACCGGTGCGGAACCCCGGAGCAGATTACGAGAATCGACCCCGGCGCTCGAGGCACCGGCGATTGATGGGGTGGTCGGAGCCCGGACTCTCGAACGCCGGCAGAGACGAAGAACATTGGCAAGGCCGAACGGCCGACCGTTAGAGCGTCACGGGAATCACCACGACTCCAGGAGGTCTCCAGGCTTCAGGTTCGGGACCACGTCGTCCGGCAGGACGTCCCAGTCGAGGCGCGTCTCGTCCGGATCGGCGTCGGTCTCGAACCCGGGGTCGTTGGCCGGCGGGCCGCCGCGTTCGGCCGGGGGCGGCGCGCCGTGAGCGTGGGTGCCGTCGGGGTGTGGAACGGTCCAGACGTGCAGCACGCACGGCGTCCGACACGGAAGCGAGAGCTCCCCCTCTCGGTAGTCGTGTTCGTACACCTGACGGTAGTACTTCCACGCGAAACGGCCGGGCAGGCCACGGTGATAGTGCCAGGGCGAACACCGACGCTCCGCGGCGGGCAAGTCGTCGGTTCCCTCGCTCTCCGCGTCCTCTCGCGCGTAGAGCGCGGGCGGCCGCTCGACCGGGTCGCCGTCGACGGTGGCGATAAACATGACGCCGATGGGTCGCCAGAACTCGTTGTCGACGAGGACCGCCTCGGGTCGGTCGGGGTCCAGGACAGTGTCGTCGCCGATGTGGGCCGGGTGCAGCCAGTGTGACCACCCGTTCTCGGACTCGAGGCGCGCGGCATCGAAGTACGGAACGAATCCTCGATCGATCAGATCGCCGACGGTGGCGTACCGGCGTTCCATCGCCGCCCTCGCTCGCTCCCTGAGTTCGACCGTTGTCGGATGGTCGTCCGCACACCCGTCCGTGCTCGCACCGTCGCACGGGGCCGCGTCCGTTCCGATCGTCGCCTCGGGGCAGCGTCGACTCGACCGTTCAGACCGCTTCGCTGTCGCCGTTCCGGTCACGGACGAACCTCCCATCGAGGCGGCGGACGCGAGCAGCGTCCGGCGCCGAATCGTCGAGGCGTCACGTTCGCTGGCCATGCTGATTGTTAGCACAGCAGTGCAGATTGTAAATCGTATCGGCGATCGATCGAACTGTCGGTCAGTCCGGACGGTCACCGTCGCTCCACCAAACGCGTCTCGCCTATGGCACGCCCAACCCCGCGTAACGCACCTCCGACACGGCCGGGTTCGGTCGGCGTCGATATCGATCGCTACCGGTTCGGTGACGCCGTCAGAACAGATCCTGCGTAATCTCGAGCGTCTCCTCCCGGTCGTCCCAGTCGACGAAGATGGCGACGCTGGTCGCCGACGTGATGAGGTCGTGGACGTTGATGCGGGCGTCCGCAAGCGGGCCGACGATGCCCTGGATGACCCCCGGCTGGTTCGGGAGTTCGCCGCCGGTGACGCGGACGACGGCGAGCGGGGCGTCCACGGTGACGCTCGAGAGTTCGTTCCGGGCGATGACCTCGCGGTGGAGGATGTTCTCGGCGCGCTCGGAGGCTTCTTCGTCGACGTAGAAGGTCACCGAGTCGAGGCCGCTGGCGACGGCGTCGATGTTGATGTCGCTCTCCCCGAGGGCGGCCGACAGCGACTGGAAGACGCCCGGTTTGTTCCGAATAGCGCGACCGGCGACCGTGAGACAGGCCAGGGGTTCCTCGCGCATGTCCACGAGGCTCTGGAACTGGCCCTCGATGTTGGTCCCGCCCGCCAGCAGGTCGCCGTGCTGGTAATGGACGACGCGGACGCCGAGTTGCCCGTGCTTGTACGAAAGTGCAGAGGGGGCGACGACCTCCGCGCCGCGGAACGAGAGGTTACGAAGTTCGTCGACGGATATTTCGCCGACGTTGCGGGCGCCCTCGACGACCCGCGGGTCGCCGGTCATGACGCCCTCGACGTCGGTCACGATGACGACCTCGTCGGCGTCCATGTAGTTGCCGAGCATGACTGCGGTCGTGTCCGACCCGCCGCGGCCGAGGGTCGTCACGGAACCGTCTGGCCCCTCCGCGAGGAAGCCCGTGATGACCGGCACGGTGTCCCCGAGTTCCGCCGAGAGGGCGGCTGCGCGGCGCCTGGTCTCCTCGACGTCGACCTCGCCGAACTCGTCGGTGATGACGGGCCAGCCCTCGCTCCCGGGTTCGTAGAAGGCGGCGTCGACCCCGCGGGCGGAGAGGGCCGCCTTGAGCATCCGGACGGAGGTTCGCTCGCCCATGCTGACGATCTGGGCGCGGTCGGCGTCGTCGGCCTCGAAGGTGATCTCCTCGAGCAGGTCGTCGGTGGTCGAGCCCATGGCGCTGGCGACGACGGCGATCTCGTGGCCGTCGGCGACGGCGGCGGCGATGGAGTCGGCCGCGCGGTTGATCCGGTCGCCGCTGCCGAGGCTCGTCCCGCCGAACTTGGCTACGACGCGCATCGACTCACCCGCGCAGTCGACGGCGTCACGGTGGCATCGCTCATATGCCAGACCGTTACCAGAGCGGCCAGATAACTGTGTCCCTCCGTCGCATTTTTACCGTCGTCTGGTTGCCTCGAACAGTTCTCCCGACCCCCGTCACTGATCGCGTTCGTCCGTCGAATCGACGCGGGAGATCGACCTCACGACGAAAGCGAACGACCTCAGGCCGACGACGGCTCGCGGAAGTATTCGTCGCGCTCGAACGGTTCGTCCTCGCCCTCGACGGCGATCACGTCCAGGGCCGTCACCTCGGCGCCCACCTCGAGCAGCCCCGCCAGGCTCGGTTCCGTCCGGCCGTTGTCGCCGCTGATGAGTTCCTTGATGTAGAGGCCGCCCTCCCCGTGGACCGACACCTCGGCGCTGGTCGGCTCGATCAGGTCGCCCTCGATGGCGTGGACGGTTCGCTCGCGGGTGAGGCTCGCCCGCCGGTGGTCGACCCGTTCGGGCGTGTACTGCTCGAGTGTCGCCCCGTCGAGCGCCTCGAGGGCCGCGTCGAACGTCGCCTGATCGACGGGGTCCTCAAACGCGACCTGCGCCCGGTAGCGCTTGCTCGCGTCGTGTTCCTTGACGCGCTCGACCATCTCGTAGGTGGCGAGTCGCAGTCCCTCGACCTCCACCGACCCGTCGGCGGCCTCGTTGATCACCGCTTCGAGGGCCGCCGGGTCGGGCGACCGAATTCGCGGGCGTTTCACCTCGAGGACGAACGGCCGGCCCGTCCCGAGCATCAGCGCGTCGACATCCTCCCGGCCGGCGCCGTGGAAGGTGCCGGACTCGCCGTCCATCGCCTTGACGACGTGGGGACGGACGAACTGCTCGACGCTCTCGTCGTAGAGGTAGCCCGAGCCGCCGCAGTACTCGCAGGGCTCCTCGCCCTCGTCGCCCAGCTGGACGCCGTCGCCGCCGCACTCCCGGCAGGGCCACTCCGTCTGGGGGATGTCGCGCTCGAGTTTGCGGTAGCGGCCGTAGACGAACGCGGGGTTGACCTGCAGGTCGACGGTGTGGCTCGTCACGGGTACGCTCGCGTCGCCCTCGCTCGCGCTTTCACTCTCGTTCACAGCCTCGCTCTCGCTCTCCTTCACGGCCTCGAGCACCTCGAACGGATCGAACGCCTCGAGATCGATCACCGCCAGCACGTCGGGACGCTCGACCTCGAACGCGGCGCCGGTCCGAGCGCCGACCCGGCGGCCGACCTCGCGGTTGAACTCCCGTTTCAGCGGTTCGCCAGCGTCGAGGTCGAAGCCGGCGTCCTCGCGGAGCAAGCGGTCGTTCTCCTCGACCAGCGGCGGGACGCGCGTCCCCACCTGGTAGGTGTCGAAGTCGATTCCCTCGAGGGCTGCGACGACGGTGTCGGCGACGGCGTCGAACGTCCCGCAGTACCCCTCACAGACCCAGCAGTCGAGCGGATCGACTGGCTCGAAATCTTCGTCGTCGGCCAGTGCGACCGTCGTCCGCAGCGCCCGCCCCCGTTCGGCGTTGGCCAGCCCGAAACTCCGGTCGGCGACGGGCCTGCCCAGGCAGGCGTCACAGACCGGTCCCGACGCGAGGAGCGCCCGGGCGTCTTCCGTGAGCGTCATGTCCCGGTATGGGGAGGCCGGGGGTAACACGCTTTCCCTTCCCGTCCGCACTCGAGTCGCGGCGAAGCCGTGGGCCGCGAATGGAGAGAGCAAAATCCGACAACCTGCGGAAAGCCAGTTCACTGATAGGCGATGACTTTTACACGCCTCTGGCCCGTCTCTCCTGTATGACCGACCCACGACCGAGCCGTCGCCGCGTCCTCTCGATGGCCGCCACCGGCGCGTTCGCCGCCGTCGCGGGCTGTGCCGAACCCGGCTCGTCCTCGAGCGCGGTGCCGTTCGACCAGGACAACACGACGATCGACGTCGACCAGGAAGACCGGGCCGACGGCTCGGCGTACACCGAGGTGTACGAGGCCACGGGCGATGCCGTGACGCTCGTCCGCGTGGCGGAGAACGGTCAGGACGGGAGCCAGATCCCGACGCAAGGTGAGGGATCGGGGTTCCTGTACGGCGACGGCTACCTCGTGACCAACGACCACGTCGTCTTCAGCAGCACGGACGTCGACGTCGACGTCCAGTACGCCGACGGCCGCTGGGCGAGCGGTGAGGTGATCGGCACCGACTTCTACAGCGACCTGGCTGTCGTCGAACTCGAGGAGGTTCCCGAGTCGACGACGCCGCTCTCGTTCGCCGAGGAGCGGCCCGTCGTCGGCCAGGAGGTGCTCGCCATCGGCAACCCGGTTCGCCTCGACGGCTCGATGTCCCAGGGGATCGTCAGCGGCGTCAACCGGGCCGTCTCCCCCGGCTGGCACGACTTCTCCTACCCAAATGTCGTCCAGACCGACGCGGCAGTCAACCCCGGCAACAGCGGTGGCCCGCTCGTAGACATGAACGGCGCAGTCGTCGGCGTCGTCCACGCCACCCAGGGCGACAACATCGGCTTCGCCATCTCCGCGGCGCTCTCGCGTCGCGTGGTCCCAGCGCTCGTCGATCAGGGCGAGTTCCGCCACTCTCACATGGGGATTCGTCTCGTCCCGGTCGATCCCACGCTCGCCGAGGCCAACGACCTCGAGCGCGCCCAGGGGGTCCTGGTGGTCGAGACGCCGGACGGCGGGCCCGCAGACGACGTCCTGGAACCGAGCGAGATCGAGAACGGGATTCCGGTTGGCGGCGACGTAATCCGGGAGATCGACGGCGAACCGATCCCGGACAATCACGCGCTCTCGACGTACCTCGCCCTCGAGACCGACCCCGGCGATACGGTCTCGATTGCGGTGATGCGCGACGGCGAGGAGCGAACCGTCGAGTTGACCCTCGGGGAGCGACCCGAGCCGGATCGGGGTCCGTTCTGAAGTCGTTCTGAAGTCGTTCAAATCGAACCGGATCGAACTAAACCGGCTCAAACGAAACCCCGCCGATCCCCCGGAGAAGGCAATCCCTACGCTCGAGTACGTGGTCCTCGTTCGAGTAAGCCACCCGTACAGATCAGTTCTCGTGAGCGTCGGTATCGGTCGACGAACGGAATCGAAACGCCCGGTTGCTGAGAGAAATCCACGGAGGACGGCCGTTAACCGGTCGATAACAATAGGGCTCGTCGTTAACACTTCGAACTGTCGCTCCCGCCTCAGCCATGAATCCCCCTCACTCGAGCCGTACCGTACCGCCTGCTCGCGCTGGTTCGTTCGACGGACCCCGCGCCCGTCGAGCCACCGACGCGACAGTGACCGCACTCCCCACTACACAGGAGACACCGTGACCATGTACCTCGGAGAGACCGTGACGACCGTCGGGTTCTGGGTCGGCACACTCCTGCCGTTCGTCTACCTGCCAGTGTTTCTCACTGGCCTCAACTCGACGACCCGACTCGGCATCTTCTTCGCGCTCGTCGCGTTCAACGTGCTCGCGCTCGTCGTGGGCCACGACTATCCGGGGTCGCAGCCCCAGTAGCGGGTTTCCGTTTTCCGATTTCCGGTTCTTCAGTTTTCCAATTTTTCGGTGGGCGATTGATAGTCCTGGGCCGCCAACCACACGACATGCAGGTGTACTGCCAGGGCTGTGCTGGCTGTTGCATCGACTGGCGACCGTTGCTCGAGTCCGATCAGCGAGACGCCATCGAGCACGAGCGACGTGGCCTGGGCGTCGTTCCAGACGAGGGGACTGCGGAGGAAACGGAGACGGAGGCGGGAACGGAAACGCGGACAGATGGCACCCCGATTCGCCGTCGAAACGCGATCGACGACGTCTACAACCTCGTGCCGCTCACCCGCGACGAGGTCCGGGCGTTCCTCGAGGCCGAGTTCGGGGACGTACTAATCCCCCGACTGTGGGAGGCCGACGCGGTCGACGAGTCCGTCTCGATCGATGGCTACGACGTCGCCGCCATCGCCGGCCGCCCGGCCTTCTTCGTCGGACTCAGGAAGCCCCCGAAGCCGGTCGCTCCCTTCGGTCGCGAGGACGCCGACTGGCTCCCGACCTGTACGTTTCTCGACCCCGAAACCCTCCAGTGTCGCATCCACGGCGACGACCTGTACCCGAGCGAGTGCGCGGAGTACCCCGCTCACAACGTCGCTCTCGAGCAGCAGACCGAGTGCGAACGCGTCGAAGAGGCGATCGGCGGCGAGCGAATACGGTTCGAGGAATCGAGCGACGACGAACGGACGAGCCGGGACGAGGAGGGCGTCACCGTCGACGTCGAAGCCACCGACGGCCTGCTCCTCGGCCCCCAGGCGATCGGCCAGAAGCTGTTCGTCCACCCCGATCCCGACGCCCTCGAGGGGCGCCTCGAGCGCCTCGTGTCGGACGACCTCACGACCGAGGATCGGGCGGCCTTCGTCGCCGTCGCTGCCGCCTCCGCGCCCGGGACGCTCGCAATTTCCGACAACCATTACGACCAAGCGTACGAGCGGGTTCTGGAGGCCGACTCCTGGGCGGGAGCGGCTATCCGCGAGTGGGAACGGCGCGCGTCGGAAACGTCGGCCGACCCGTCCCAGGGCGAGGCCGTCGAAGTCGCTCGCGGCGCTCCCGAGACGCCGGGCTGGCCCGACTCGAGCGAGGAGTAGCGGTCGCTACAGACGGCTCTCGAGGGGCGGTAACGTCGAAAATGGGCCGCAGCCCTCAGTTCGACTTTATCTCGCGGAACTTATCGAGTAGCGCGTCGGCGGAGTCGCCGGAGTCGTACTCGATCGTTCCCTCGTGGATCGTTCGTTCGTCGTCGAAGTCGGTGTCAACCCGGGACACCTGGCGTTCGCGTCGCTCGTGTTCGTCTTCGTCATAGGCACCCATTGACATGGCAAGTACACTCATTGTAGGAACGATCGCCATATGAATGTAACGGTCGTTCACAGCACCACTTCGAAAGAAAGGAAGACGTATGCCGGTTCGGTCCGTAGGATCGCTCGTGGCACGGCCGCTTCGCTTTCGATACTCGCCCCAGCGCTGGTCCGACCAGCGCGTCAGACAGGAGATTTTCAACCCGCTGAACGGTAATATCGGGGCTCGAGACGCCGGTCCGTGGTACGCGATCGGCGGTTCGTGGAACACCCACCGATTCGAGATGGCCAACGGCGACGTCGCCCTCTTCGCTCGCTCGGACGACGACGCCTACTGGATGGGCAACACCGAGACCCCGTCCTCGCTGTGGCGAACGGACAAGTTCGCCTGGGAAGACGTCCCCTACCAGGTCGCCCGGTGGGCCCAGCGGGAACTCCTCGCGACGCTCCACGAGCGCGAACCCTGGCTGGCCGACTACCCCTACCTCTCGTGGTTCTTCCTCCCGGTCTTCATGTCCAAAGACGGCCGCAAGTCGACGCGAGCGTTCTTCCGCGAACACGCCGCAGGCTTCCCGGACGCAGGCCGGCGAGAAGCGACACGCTTCATCGAAGAAATCCTCGAGACCGGCGCGCTCGACCCCTACCGCGACGTGATGGCGGGCAAACTCGGCACGAGCCCACACGTCGACCAGGTTCGCATGAGCGCGGCGATGGCGGAGTTCATCGCGGCGAAGATTCTCGTCGACGCCGGCTACGAGATTACGCCAGAGATTGAAGTGACGACGGGCCACTCGCTCGACTATCGAGCCGAGGACACCGCGACCGGCACGAACGTGCTGGTCGAGGTCACCCGTCCCCAGCCCCCAGCCAACCGCGCCGCCGCGGGCCCCGTCGCTGCCGTCAGGGACACCGCGGAAACGAAGACCAGCGGCCAGCTAGCAAATCACGGTGGCGGCGCGACGCTCTTCGTGGACTGCTCGAGTTTCCCCGACGACGCCTGGGCGGCCGTCCGGGGCGAACAGCCGGACGTTCGCCATCGGCCCGCGGTGGTCTACCGCGCTCGCCCCGACGGGCGCGTCGAAGGGTATCAAAAGGGGTCGGTACCGCTCGACCTCGAGGACGCGATTTCGTTCGTCGATTGACTCTGTACGAGTACGGACTGATGTTCGAACGAGTCTGGTTCTCGAGCGAGGCTGATTCTCGGTAACGATCGATCTTCTAATCCGCAAAAAACGACGGGTTCGAACGGCGACTAGAACGACATCGGCACGGGCGCGTACGGACTGCCGAGCGGCGTCGGATCCCGGTCGGAGTAACCCACGCGACCGACCGCCTTGTCGCTCACCGCGGAGTAGACCGCCAACTGGGCGTCGTCGGCGGACTCGAACGTCTCGCCCTCGAGGCGGCCGAGTACGTCGCCGAGTTGCTCGGACCCGTTCGGGAGTTCGAGATCCCGGTCGCCGTAGGCTTCGATCAGTTCCTCCGTCGTCGCGGGGTATTCGTGGGCGTCGATGAACTCGCCGGTTCGGTTACGGAACATTACACCCAGACCAACCTGAACAATAATTATAAACATTGTCCATAAACATCCCCCAGGAGGGTCGTATTCCTTTGATTCATTAATGACCCTAGAGTGTAGCCGTTGATCGGCCCATCTCTTGCTCGAGGGAGGAATTAGCCATTGGTATAGAAGATATAGTAAAGGTATCCAATCGACGTGCTCGTCGGTGGCCCTCGAGACGAGCGCTCGACCCGTCCCAGAGGAACTGACAACCGCTTTAACGTCGGCCCGTCAGCACCCACTATGCCCTACGCCGACCTTCACGTTCACACGACGCGCTCGGACGGCAGCCTCGAGCTCGCCGACGTCCCCGCGGCCGCTCACCGCGCCGACGTCGCTGTCGTCGCCATCACCGACCACGACCGCCTCCAGCCGTTCGACCAGCCGGTCGTCGACCGCGACGGCGTCACGCTCGTCCAGGGAATCGAACTCCGCGTCGAAACCGAGGGCGGCCAGCGCGTCGACCTGCTCGGCTACGGCGTCGAGCGAACCGACGCCCTGGTCGCCGAAACCGAACGCATTCAGCGAGATCGGCGCGAACGCGGGCGGAAGATCGTCAAAAAGGTCGAGGAGCGACTGAGGATCGACCTCGGTCTCGAGGTGGACACCGGCTTCGGCCGACCACACGTTGCTCGAGCCATCGCAAGCCACCCCGATTCGGGTTACGACTACAGGGGGGCGTTCGACCACCTCATCGGGAACGACGGGCCGTGTTACGTACCGCGGGACGTCACGTCGTTCTCGGAGGGACGCGAGATCCTCATCGAGGCCTGTTCGATCGTCTCGCTGGCTCATCCCCTGCGATACCCCGATCCCGAATCCGCACTCGCGCTGGCGGCCGACCTCGACGCCGTCGAGCTGACCTACCCCTACGGTCGCGAGGTCGACCTCGAGCCGGTCGAGCGAACCATCGAGCGCTACGACCTGCTCGCGACCGGGGGGACGGACGCCCACGAGACGGAACTGGGCATCGCCGGGTTGTCGCAGGCGGAGTACGAGGCCCTGGAGTTACCGACACCCGTCGAGAGCGTCTGAGCCGCTGGTCACTTACCGCCCGGTCTCGTTTTCGGACGGTTCGTCTAACTCGTCTCGAGTCGCCTCTCTCGCGTCGTCCACCCACTCCGGAGCAGCGACGCTCACGTCCGGATCACCGACGCGACCGGTCGACAGGTCGGTGACGACGGTGAGCGTCTCCTCGCGCTCGACCTCGTACTCGAGGCGGTAGTCCCGCACGTAGCCCGCTTCGTGGACGACCATCCGCATCGAGACGTTCTCCGTGTCGTAAGTGCGCTCGTCCGGATCCGTCGACTCGAGGACGTAGTACGTGTCGTCCTCGATAGTTGCGCGGGAAACCGAGACGTTCTCCATCGACTCGAGACCCGATCGAATCGTTCCCGATCCTCTCAGTCGCCACGGAACGGTAGCAGACCGGTCGTATGCGACCGATCCGTTCATCAGTTGGGCACGGACGTAGGTTTCGTTCTCCCGCCAGAGATCCTGTCTGATCACGGAATCCTCGTGGAGAGGGTCGACGTACTCGTGGCCGAGCATCGACCCGTCAGCGTCGGCAGTCGCGTTTAACCGATACTCTCGAACGACCGAACCGTTTGGGTGGTACCACCTGCCGGTCTGGTTGATCCTGAAACTGCGTTCGGATAGCGTTTTCTCGTGGCTCGCGGCCAGTCCGTGTGGATCCGCCACGCCCTCCGCCGTCAATCCCGGAAGCAGTTCGTCCGGTTCTGAAGCCTCCGGATCCACCGGTTCGTCGACACCGTATGGCTCCCGGTCGGGTTCTTCGACACTCGAGCCGAACGCGCTGCAGCCAGCGAGGAGGACGACCGGGAGAATCACGAGACCAGCACGGAGGGCACCCTGCATTACCGACCTGTATCAGGGGTGTCATCTTACGCATTTGGGTTGGGCGCGTCGTCGTGTCGGTGGACTTCGGAGTGGTCCCGTCGGACGAGAACGGAGGGTTCAATGCAACTGGTGCCATACTACGCCGTATGAACTGCCACTACTGCGACCAGGAAGCCGCTTTCGCCGCCGAGTCCGACGGGCTCAGAGTCGGCCTCTGTGAGGAGCACTTCCGGGAGCGGTTGCAGGAGCTCGCCGAGGCAGACGGGCTCGAGACGCTGAAAGAACGGGTCAACGTCGACCGGGCGGAGTGAAAAACCGTTCGCGCCCCTTCTCAAGCCGTGCGACCCGCGTCTACGTCGATTGCATCTACCGGACAGACGTCGACACAGAGCATGCAGTCGATGCACTGGGCCTCCTTCGTCGGTTCGGCCTTTTGATCGCTCTCGGGGTGACCCGGCGTGTCGACCCAGGTGAAGACGTCGACGGGACAGTCCTCGAGGCAGGCCCCGTCCGCGATGCAGATGTCGTAGTCGACGGCGACGTGGGTACCGTGGATCCCGAGTTCCTCGGGTTCGTCGACTGGCCCCCAGACGGCGACGCCGTTCTCCTCGCCGACTTTCTCTCGATTCTCGTGGAACTGCGGATCAATGGCCATTGCTAACATCCACATCGTCCGACGGCCCCTTAACTGTATCCCTCCATTTATATACTCCGTCGTGAGCTCTCGAGTTAGGCAAGCCTAAAAGTGCAGGACGGGAACGCCTCTCGAGTTTTTGACTATTCTTCGCTGTAGTGGCCTATATATTGGATGAGAGGAGAACGTGACCGTCTAACCGGTGATCTCAACAGACCGGTTTCGGGTTTGCCCCCAGCCCCTCGAGCGTCTCGACGTACTCGCCGTAGGCCGCTTCGATCGCTCCCGTCGCGGCGTCCTGGGCCCGGTTCCAGTCGTCCTCGGATTCACAGATCGTCGAGAGCGCCTCGAGCGTCGCCTCCCGCTGGGTCTCGAGGTCGTCGCCGAAGTCCCGGAAGACCTGGGCGGTCCGGGGGTCGGCACTGCCGACGAAGAAGCCGACGGTCTGGCTCTTCGAGCGGTCGCTCGCGAGGATGCGGCCGAGGAGGCCACCCAGCCGGGAGACGGTGTCCCCGCGCTCGCGAAGGAACTCGTGGAGCGCGGGCGTCT
The DNA here is from genome assembly GCF_024204665.1 of Natronosalvus rutilus. Lineage (NCBI taxonomy): Archaea > Methanobacteriati > Methanobacteriota > Halobacteria > Halobacteriales > Natrialbaceae > Natronosalvus > Natronosalvus rutilus. The sequence continues at coordinate 219,601 of NZ_CP100355.1, forward strand.
CCGCTTCCTCCGGGTCGTGATCGTCCTCGAGGAGGTCAGTGACGGTCTCGTAGTGGTCGTTCTCGTCGCTCGCGGCCGCCGCGAAGGTCTGGCGAGCATCGTCGTGGGATTCGTCGTCGGCCCACGTCTCGAACGTCTGCCAGGCAGCGTACTCGGCATCGGCGGCCGCCCGGAGGACGGGTTCGGTGTCGATGTCGCCTTCGGTCGCGGCGTACAGCGACTTCGAGGAGCCGAGTCGCGAGAGGGGAGTCCGGTTCTCGTCTTCGATGGTCTCGAGGAAGGTGTCGGTGTCGGTCATGGGTCTGCGTAAACGATGGACGCGGAGAATCGTGTTTCTATCGCTGTGTTCGGCTCTCGTCGGTCACGGCGATGGACGGGTCGAGCGAACTCGAGCGCTCGAGCGTTCGCCCTTTCGAATCGTGAGTCCGTCGAGATCAGTACAGCGCTGTTCAGCTGCCGTCGCCGGTCTCGACCGGCGCGCCGACGAGGTTGCCCCACTCGGTCCAGGAGCCGTCGTAGTTGACGGCGTCCTCGTAGCCCAGCAGCTCGTGCAGCGCGAACCAGGCGACCGAGGAGCGCTCGCCGATACGGCAGTAGGCGACGGTCGTCTCGTCGCCGTCGATGCCCTCCTCGCCGTACAGTTCCTCGAGTTCGTCGCGGCTCTTGAACGTGCCGTCGTCGTCGGTCACGGCCGCCCAGGAGATGTTCTTCGCGCCGGGGACGTGGCCGCCGCGCTGGGCGGTCTCCTGCAGTCCCGGAGGCGCGAGGACCTCGCCGGAGAACTCCTCGGGCGAGCGAACGTCGACGAGCGGAAGGCCCTTGTCGATGGCGTTTTCGACGTCGTCGCGGTAGGCGCGAATGGACTCGCGCGGGCCGGACGCATCGTACTCGACGGCAGGGAACTCGGGGACCTCGTCGGTCGTCGGGTAGTCGTTCTCAAGCCAGTACTCGCGGCCGCCGTCGAGCAGGCGGACGTCGTCGTGGCCGTAGTACTTGAACTGCCAGTAGGTGTAGGCGGCGAACCAGTTGGCGTTGTCCCCGTACAGGACGACCGTCGAGTCGTCACTGACGCCGTGACTGCCCAGCAGGTCCTCGAAGTCCTCCTTCGAGAGGATGTCGCGCGTCGTCTGGTCCTGGAGCTGGGTCTCCCAGTTGAACCCGATGGCGCCGGGGGCGTGGCTCTCGTCGTAGGCCTCGGTGTCTACGTCGACCTCGAGCAGCCGGTATTCGGGGTCGTCGCTCTCGAACTGATCGAGTCGGTCGGCCACCCAGTCGGCGGTGACCAGAACGTCGTTGGCGTAAGTGTCGTCTGCCATGGCCGGTACTACGGGGACGGCACAGAAAGCGACTGGCGAATCGGCCAATACGGTCGTCGCTCGACCATACTGGCCAATCTTGCCGCCACTTCGACGCGGGCCGGGACCGCGACCGGCGTTCTCGAGGCGTTTCCGACCGATCGAGTCCGGGGTTCGGAAATTGTTGCCGCTACCTCGGTCAGACGGGGACACCTGCCGTGATCGGTGGTCTCTGGAGCCTCGGCGACGAATACTCGTCGATGAGTGAGACCATCGTCGCTTCGGTCGACTGGCTCGAGGACCACCGGGAGGACCCGTCGGTCCGCCTCCTCGACGTGCGCGACGCCTGGGAGTTCGACGGTATCGGCCACCTGCCGGAGGCGGTAAACGTCCCGTTCGACGAGTTTCGCGACCGCGAGAGCGACGACCCGGGGACGCTTCCGGGGCAATCGGTCGTCGAATCCCTCCTGGGTTCGGCTGGCGTCGAGTCCGCGGAAACCGTCGTCGTATACGACGACACCTACGGCGTCTTCGCCGCCCGGGTGCTCGTCACCCTCCAGCTCTACGGTCACGACGACGTCCGCCTGCTCGAGACCGATTACAGCGGCTGGGCCCGCGAGCACGAGACGTCCCAGGAATCGACGGCGTTCGAGGAAACAGTGTACGAGGCGCGGCCGCTCGACCCCGACCACAACCACGAGCCCGACCACAACCGCGACACGAGCCCCCTGGTCGACGCCGAGACGATCGAGGCGGTGCTCGAGGAACCCGACTCGAACGATCACGTCCTGGTCGACACGCGCGAACGCGAGGAGTTCGAGACGGGGCACCTGCCTGGCGCCGTCCGCTTCGACTGGCGCTCGACCGTCGACGAGGACCGCCGTCGGCTCAAACCCAGGGACGACCTCGAGGAACTGTTCGCCGATCACGGGATCACGCCCGACAAGCGAGTGATCCTCTACTGCAACACGGCACGCCGGATCAGCCACACGTACGTCGTCCTCCGCTGGCTCGGGTTCGAGCGTGTCGGCTTCTACGAGGGGAGCCTGACCGAGTGGGAGGCTCGAGACGGCGTGATCGAACGGGGAGCAAGTGGGTGAGCGCAGGGTCCAAAAACAGGCCGTGTGGAGGCGTCCCGCGCGGACAAAGGGCTTAACCGGCCCGACGAAGTACACTCGAGGCATGCAGCACGTGAAGATTCCGCAGGACCGGATCGGCGTTCTCATCGGCGAGGGTGGCGAGACGATGCGTCGGATCGAGTCCGAAGCCGAGGTCCGTCTCGACATCGACTCCGAGAACGGATCGGTCGCCGTCGAGACCGTCGGTGACCCCGTCCGCGGCCTCAAGGGCCCCGAAATCGTCCGGGCCATCGGTCGTGGATTCGCCCCCGACGACGCGCTCCGCCTGCTCGCCGACGACATGATGCTCTTCGATCTGGTCGACATCGACGCCGCCGCCCGCAACAAGAACGACCTCCAGCGACAGAAAGGGCGACTCATCGGCGAGGGTGGGCGCACTCGCGAACTCATGGAGGAACTCTCGGGCGCCTCGGTCGTCATCTACGGGTCGACGCTCGGCATCATCGGCACGCCCCCGGAGGTCGACGCTGCCCGGACGGCCGCCGAGATGTTGCTCGACGGCGCCCCGCACGGCGCGGTCTACTCGTTCCTCGAGGACCGGCACAACGAGATGAAACACCAGGGAATGCAGTACCACCGCTTCCCCGGCGGCGAGTCCTAAACGGCCTGGTCGAGCACCGAGCGTCCCGCCACCCGATCGCCCACACCGTTTTTACGCTTGCCACGTCTTGACAGACGCATGGACGCCCCGGCCGGGACTCGCGCACTCCTCGTCGTCGCCTGTCTCCTGCTCGCTGGCTGTACCGGCCTGTCCGGTGGCGACTCCGTCGACAGGGAGGTCTACGGCATCGACGAACCGGTTCGACCCGCCGATGGACCCGAGGTCGCTGGCCTCGGAGCAAACAACGTCACCGACTGGATCGCGCTCTGGTCCGGTCACGTCGACCGTCTCGAGGGGACATCGTACGAAGCGACCGCCGAGGTGGAATACGCCGACTCGAACGGGACGGTGCTCGAGACCAGACGATCGGAGGCGGTCGTCACGAGCAACGGCCCCGAGCGAATCATCGTCAAGATCACCGAACAGGACGAAGGCGCGAACGAGACGACGACGCGAACGATCGAGCAGTGGACCGACGATAACGAGACCGCATACCGCCTGGCCGAGGGCAACCGAACGACGGTTCACTCGGGAGCCCAGGTTTCGGACCCGGCCACCAGACTGCTGGTCGAACCGGGGGCCCTGTTCAACGCCGTCGAGACGGTGACGCCGACGAGGTCCGAACGAGGGATGCGATACGTCCTGACTGGGAGTGCCAACGTGTTTCCCTACCGGGACGCCGAGTTCGCCATCGTCGTTACCGACGACGGGTACATCGAACAGTTGGTCCTGCGAGGCAACGGAACGCGACGAGGTGAACCAGTCGAGATCACGCTTCGGGTGACCGTCGACCGCGCCGGCGAGGTGATCGACCTCGAGCGACCGGACTGGGTGCCCGCGGACGGCAGGGAGGAGTGAGCGGCCCATCGCCACTTCGCCACTTCGCCACATCGCCACATCGCTCCATCCAGGCGCACGGCAACGGACCACATATATACTCGCCAGCGCCGCCACACACAAACGCAAGACACGAGCGCTGTGTGTCGATTTGACAAACTCGATAGCGATGCATTTATATAGAATAGCAAACAATCCATCCATGACTATGTCACAGCAGCAAATGGGCAACCAGCCCCTCATCGTCCTCTCCGACGACAGCCAGCGAACGTCCGGCAAGGACGCACAGTCGATGAACATCACGGCCGGGAAAGCCGTCGCCCAGGCGGTACGCACGACACTCGGCCCGAAGGGGATGGACAAGATGCTCGTCGACTCGACGGGCAACGTCGTCGTCACGAACGACGGCGTCACGCTCCTCACGGAGATGGAAATCGATCACCCCGCCGCCAACATGATCGTCGAAGTCTCCGAGACCCAGGAGGAGGAAGTCGGCGACGGCACCACCTCCGCCGTCGTCGTCGCCGGTGAACTGCTCAAGCGCGCCGAGGACCTCCTCGAGCAGGACATCCACGCCACGACCCTCGCCCAGGGGTACCGCCAGGCCGCCGAGAAGGCCGGCGAGGCCCTCGAGGAGATCGCCATCGACGTCGACGCAGACGACGAGGAGATCCTCGAGCAGATCGCCGCGACGGCGATGACCGGCAAGGGCGCCGAGAACGCGAAGGACCTCCTCTCGGAACTCGTCGTTCGCGCGGTCCAGACCGTCGCCGACGAGGACGGCGTCGACACGGACAACGTCAAGGTCGAGAAGGTCGTCGGCGGCTCCGTCGAGAACTCCGAACTCGTCGAGGGCGTCATCATCGACAAGGAGCGCGTCAGCGACAGCATGCCGTACTTCGCCGAGGACGCCAACGTCGCCCTCATCGACGGCGCCCTCGAGATCAAAGAGACCGAGATCGACGCCGAGGTCAACGTCACCGACCCCGACCAACTCCAGCAGTTCCTCGAGCAGGAAGAGGCTCAGCTCAAGGAGATGGTCGACCAGCTCGTCGACGTCGGCGTCGACGTCGTCTTCGTCGACGGCGGCATCGACGACATGGCCCAGCACTACCTCGCCGAGGAGGGCATCATCGCGCTCCGTCGGGTCAAGTCCAGCGACATGAACCGCCTGGCCCGCTCGACCGGCGCTCGAGCCGTCAACAGCGTCGACGACCTCACCGAGGACCACCTCGGCTTCGCGGGTAGCGTCGCCCAGAAGGACGTCGCCGGCGATCAGCGGCTCTTCGTCGAGGACGTCGAGGACGCGAAGGCCGTCACCCTCATCCTCCGCGGCGGCACCGAACACGTCATCGACGAGATCGACCGCGCCATCGAGGACTCCCTGGGCGTCGTCCGCACGACCCTCCAGGACGGCAAGGTCGTCGCCGGCGGTGGCGCCCCCGAAGTCGAACTCTCGCTGGCCCTGCGCGACTTCGCCGACTCCGTCGGCGGCCGCGAACAGCTGGCCATCGAGGCGTTCGCGGACGCGCTGGAAGTCATCCCGCGCACCCTCGCCGAGAACGCCGGACTCGACCCCATCGACTCCCTGGTCGAGCTTCGCAGCGCCCACGACGGTGGCGACACGGCCGCCGGGCTGGACGCCTACACGGGCGAGACGATCGACATGGCCGAGGAGGGCGTCTACGAGCCCCTGCGCGTCAAGACTCAAGCCATCGAGTCGGCCACCGAGGCCGCCGTCATGCTGCTGCGCATCGACGACGTGATCGCCGCCGGCGAGCTGAAGGGCGGTAGCAGCGACGACGACGGCGACGACGAGATGCCACCCGGCGGCGGTATGGGTGGCGGCATGGGCGGCATGGGCGGCATGGGTGGTATGGGCGGTGCGATGTAAGCGCTGCAGGCGCCACCTCACCATCACCCACCGCACTCGAGTAACGTACGCGTAGTCGGCCCGTATTTTCCGATTTTCGTATCTGACAACAGTTCGTTTGACGTCCTCGATTCGTCGAGGTAACCTCGAACCCAACTATAAAACCTATAGTTATAATCCAGGCTGCCAACCCCTCGAGCGCGCAGTACCTATGCTCGCGGTTGCCGCCTCAAACCCGCTTCTCGAGCGCCGTCGCCAGCCGATCGTAAAATCCCGGTTCGTACTTCGTCGCGGCGTCGATCGTCGGACGGGCGTTGGTCTCGTTGACGACGGCCTCCCCAGCATCCGGCACCAGGAGATCGACCCCCAGGAACGGAATCTCGAGTTCTTCGGCGACCGCGAGCGCGAGGTCCCGGAGGTCGTCGGGCAGGTCGACACCCGTGGCCTGCCCCCCGCGGTGGACGTTGTGCTTCCATCGCCCGTCGGCTCGAGCGCCCTCGGGGAGTCGTCGCTCGACTGCGCCGACGTACCCGCCCTCGAGGACCATCACGCGGTAGTCGCTCGCGCCGGGGACGTACTCTTGGACGAGGAAGGACTTGTCGCCAGTCGCCCGGTAGTCGTGGACCAGCGAGAGGTACTCGCAGATCCCCAGGAAGGAGTCGAGGTCGTGGGCCTTCGCGACGCCGACGCCCCGGGTCGTCGAGTTCGGCTTGACGACGACGGGCGGCTCGAACCGCTCGAAGACGGCCGTCAATTCCTCGTCGTCGACCGGGTTGGAGACATAGACGGAGTCGGGAACCGGGAGGCCGGCGCGCTCGAGACGGGCGAGCACCCCCGCTTTGTTCCGGGACGTGACGACGGCCTCGAGGCCGTTGAGCCAGGGCACCTCGAGAAGGGCGTCGGCGACGCCGCCTTCCATCAGCCGACCGGGGTAGACGAAGCCGAGGTCGTAGTCGTCGGGATCCCAGGGCGGTTCCCTGAGCGGAACGGTTCGCTCGCGAACCGGCACGTGGTGACAGGAAATCCCTCGCTCGGCGAGAGGCTCGTGCATGCGCTCGAAGGTCTCTTTGCGGTTAGCGACGGCGAGGTCGATCATACCGGTAGTGGGTGCGAGTCGGTAAAAGGTCCAGCGCCTCGTCGACCACCGGCGAGTCAGTACGCGTCCCGAAGGACGGCCTCGATCTCGTCCGCCGTCGGCTCGAGTCCGGGCGGTGCGTTGCCCATGAACGAGTCCTCGAGGATCGCCTCGGCCACCGCGGGGAACTCCTCGGGTTCGGGGCCGTCGACGTCGCGCAACCGCGAGGGAAGGGCGAGCGCCTCGCGGACGTCCTCGACCGCCTCGACGACCGCCTCGGCCGGGTCGGCGTCGCGGTCAGGGGCGAGCGCGTCGGCCAGCAGGTCGCGCCGAGTGTCGACGGCATCGAACAGGTACCGGAGCACCCGCGGAGCCACGATGGCGTGGGCGGCACCTTGCTGGACGTCGTAGGTGCGGGTCAACCCGTGGCCGAACGCGTGGATAATCGAGAGCGTCGTTTCCCCGGGTCTCGAGACGCCGTACTGGACGAGTGCGATGCCCTCGACGACCGGCTTCAGAAAGTCCTCGTCGATGGGCTGCTCGCCGAGGTCCACCAGTCCGTCACGGAGCAATCGCAGGCCGCGCATCGCCGTCGCGTCGGTGATCGGGGTCGCATTGCGGGCGTACAGCGTCTCGAGGCCCTTGTCGAAGCCGTTCATCGCGGACGCAGCGAGAATCGATTTCGGCGTCGTCGCGAACAACGCCGGATCGTACACGACCGCCCGCGGCATCAGTCGCCGGTCGGAGACGCCGCCGCTCGCCGGTTCGTCGACCAATCCCGACTCGGGTGAGGCGGTGACGCCAGCCACGTTCGACTGCTCGGCGCCGGCGAGCGTCGTCGGCACCGCAACGATCGGCGGCAGCGAGCCGTCGGGGACCGAGATCGAACCGGTTTCGGCGAGTTCTCGGCCGGCCTCGGCGGGGTCGCGGTCATCCGCGGCCAGGACGGCGATCACCGTCGCCACGTCGAGACTGCTACCGCCGCCCAGGCCGACGAGGACGTCCGCGTCGACCGCGCGCATCGCCTCGAGGCCGTCGACAGCCGTCGACAGACGCTTGCTCGCGGTCGTCTCCGCGAAGACGCCAGCCAGCCGCTCTCCCAGTCCCCGCTTGACGGGGTCGATCACCTCGGGCGTACTGCCCACCGTCGACCCGCAGACGACCAGCGCACGGTCGAACCCCTGCTCGACGAGTTCGTCCGACAGGGTGTCGACAGAGCCCGTGCCGAACCGCAGCACCCCCGGCTCGTACTCGAACCGAAACTGATCGTCGCGCGCCACGTCAGTTCGCCCCCGTCCCGAACCCGATCGTCTCGGGGTCGAACTCGGGAAGCTGTGCCTCGATCCGGTCGCGTTCGTCCTCGATCCACTCCGGGAGCATCAGTCCCGATCCCAGGTCGTCGACGTCCTCGTCGACGGTGAATCCTGGTTCCGTCGTCGCCATCTCGAAGAGGACGCCGCCGGGTTCGCGGGAGTAGACCGAGCGGAAGTACATGCGATCGATAATCTCGGTCGCGTTCAGTCCGTGATCGGCGAACGCCTCCCGCCAGCGCTCCTGTTCATCGAGGTCGGCCGCCTCGAACGCGACGTGGTGGACGGTGCCGACGCCCATCTGCCCGCGCCCCACGTCGGTCTCGACGAGGTCGACGATCGAGACGGGGCCGCCGCCCGCCGCGCGGTAGCGCCGGCGCCCGTCCGCTTCGGCCTCGAGTTCGAATCCGAGGACGTCCGTGAGGACCGACGCGGTCGGCCCGAACGCCGAGACGGCGAGCGTGACGCTGTGGAACCCGCGAGCCTGGTACTCCGCCGGAACGGGGCTCTCCGGCCACGGCTGCGCATCGGCCTCGAGCGCCTGTTCTGAGGCGACGAACTCGAGACCGATCCCGTCCGGGTCGTCGAATCCCAGGACCGGCTCGCCGAACCGTTCGTCCCGGTCGACTTCGATTCCCGCCGACTCGAGTCGGTCGATCCAGTACTCGACCGAGTCGGGGGGGATCAGGTAGGCGGTCTCCCGGGTCTGCCCCGCGCCGAACTGGCCCCGTCGGCCACTATTGGTCCAGGGGAAGAACGTAACGTTCGTCCCGGGCGTTCCCTCGCCGTCGCCGAAGTAGAAGTGGTACGTGCCCGTGTCATCGTGGTTGACCGTCCGCTTGACGAACCGCAGCCCCAGCGTCTCGACGTAGAACTCGGCGTTTCGTTGCGGATCGCCCGCGATGGCGGTCACGTGGTGAATTCCCGGCGTGGTTGGTGACATCGTACGTCCTGGTAGGGGCTGGAGGTACGTATGGGTTGTTCGGACACCGGCGTTATCGGGTGACGAGGCGGTTAGCACCGGACGTCGGCGTCGCCGAATCGTTATTGGGACGGCCCGTGAAGGACTCACATGACCTGCCCGTACCTGGAGTACCACGATGAGGCCGACGGTCGACAGTTCGACCAGCCGCGGGCGTACTGCACCGCCGCCGAGCGGTTCGTCCAGCCGATGCGCGCCGACATCTGCAACGACCGGTACGCCCTCGAGCACGAGGCCCACTGCGAGATCTACCACGAGCACGCCGAGGTGCCGGAGCCGTGAGCTACGCGGACTACCTCGCTGGCGAGCCGCTGATCGTCACCGCGGCGCTGACCGGCGGTGTCCACGGCAAGGAGGCCAACCCGAATCTCCCGGAGACACCCGAAGAGATCGGTCGCGCCGCCGCGGCTGCCGAAGAGGCGGGCGCCGCCGTAGTCCACCTCCACGCCCGGAAACCGAACGGCGAGCGCTCGTTTTCCACCGAGCGGTTCCAAGCCATCGATGACGCGGTGCGAGCGCACGCCGATAACGTCGTCGTCCAGCACTCCACGGGCGGGACTGGCGCCCCGGCCGCGGACCGCCGCCTCCCACTTCGCACTGACCCGTCGCCGGAGATGGCGTCGCTCGATATGGGGCCGCTCAACCGGTACGACCACCTGACGAGCGAGAACACGCGCGGCACGGTCGACGCCCTCCACGAAGAGATGCGCGACCGCGGGATCAAACCGGAACTCGAGGTGTTCAACGACGGCCACCTCAACGAGGTCCACGGCCTGCTCGAGCGTCGCGATCTCGCCGATCCGGTGTACACGACGCTCATCTTCGGCGGCGGCACGCTCACGCGCCCCCGACCGCGAAACCTGTTGAACGCCGTCTCCAATCTCCCCGACCGCGCGCTGTTCAACACGCTCGGGTTCGGCCGCCACCAACTGCCGCTCACGACGATGGGGATTCTCCTCGGCGGACACGTCCGGGTCGGCCTCGAGGACAACGTCTACTACCGACAGGGCGAACTTGCGACGAGCAACGCCCAGCTGGTCGAGCGGGTCGTCCGCATCGCTGGGGAACTCGAGCGGGAGGTCGCGACGCCGGCGCAAGCACGGGAGATTCTCGGGTTGTAGATGGGGACTCGAGTGCTGGTTCAGTGCCCTCGACTACAGTTTGCGGGAGATTGCTCGGTACAGGACGCAGACTGACTACTCATTCTCGGCGCATTCGAAGGAACTCGTATTCGCCACCGTTAGTCCTTTGAGAATACGTTTCTACGTACTCGAATCCAATGTCCTCGTAGACAGAGATTGCTCGATCATTGAACGTCGCAACGGCGAGTTCGAACACGTCAGCTTCGAGATCATCACGTGCGTGTCGGAGACCCGCCTCGACGAACGTTCGTCCGAGCCCCTGGCCGGTGAGGTCAGGGTGCATCCCCAAGCCAACTTCGACGAACTGGTTACGTGGGGTCAGATCGAAGAATCCGACGAGCGTTCCGTCGCCGTCCTCGACTGCGAACTTCGTTTCCCAGTTCGAGGGGTCCATGAACGCCGCATAGTCCTCGGGATCAGCATCGAGATTGTAAAAGTCGTACGGCGGTTCGTAGCGCCATTCGGCTATCTTCTCGGCAGCAGAACCGGTCACAGGAACCAGATTGAACTCCATACAGAGACAGTAGACGGGCACAATGTAACGGAATCGTTTTCTGCCAATTCGATAGGCTAGTTTGCCGTGGAATCCGATGATCGTAGTACGGTCAGGAAGCTATCATTCACACGAGAAAGCGGTCGCTCGAGCACCCGAACCCGACAAAAACCGAGGAACCGATCAGGAGATCAGCTTCTCTTCGCCGCGCTCGACGACGATCCGGCACGGGGGCGTGATCTTGTTGTACGCCCGGCGGAACGCGTCCTTCGCGAAGTCGGCGTCCTCGACGTCACACCAGACGGTGAAGAGGCGCTCGCCGCGCTGGATGCGGGCGGCGGTGCCGACGATCTTCCCGAACGACTGGCGCATCCCGTCGGAGACACGGTCGGCACCCGCACCCGTCGCCTGCTTGTTCTCTCGCAGAACCTGGTGGGGAAACTTTCGGAGGATCATCTTGTACTGGAACTCGCCGGCGTTCTTGATCATGTGGCGGTTCGCCGAGAGGCGAGCGGCCTCGAGGCTCCCGTGGCGGATCTGGCACTCCTCATCGACGACGAGGCTGATCTGGACGGGGTAGTCTTCTGGCTCGGCGCTGGTGTCGCCCATCTTGTGCTGGGCGATCTTCGAACCGGGGATCCCGGTGATGTACTCGCGTCGCGTGTAGGCCGGCTTGTCGATTTGCCGGTACATCGAGGCAGGTTTGTCGGACATGGTTACTTGGTGGGAACGAGGCCCACCGCGGGAATAAAGGCTTCGAACCGTTCCTGCGGTACCGTCGGCTGTGATAGGCCGGGATTCGGTCCAGGACGCTCGCAATCGTCCCACCAACTCGGCTCGGAAATGCGAGTCGGGACGACCGAAATACGTCCCACCGACTGCCGATCGACGGCGCGTTTAAGGGGACTGCCCCGTTAGTCACTATCATGACGAGTTTCCGGATCGGGTCGCTGTTCGGCATTCCCATCAAACTCGACGTGACCTTTCTCCTGGTGCTCCCCTTCTTCGCGTACCTGATCGGGGTCCAGATCGAGCCAGTCGCCGACCTCCTGAACGAGGTGATGGGCGCGGGCATCTCGAGCGAGGCAATCACCACCGGTACGACGCCGTGGATACTCGGCCTCGTGGCCGCGATTGGGCTCTTCGTCGGCGTCGTGCTCCACGAACTCGGCCACTCGCTGACGGCCCAGCGCTTTGGCTTTCCGATCGAGTCGATCACCCTCTGGCTGCTCGGCGGCCTCGCGGCGCTCTCGGAGATGCCCGAGGACTGGCGCCAGGAACTCGCGATCGCGATCGCCGGCCCCATCGTCTCCGTCCTCGTCGGATTCGCCTCCTACGGCCTCTTTACCGTGACGCCGGCGTCGCTCGACGGCGTACGCTTCGTGCTCGGCTATCTGGCCGTCTTGAACGTCGGCCTGGCGATCTTCAACATGGTCCCCGCGTTCCCGATGGACGGGGGACGGGTGCTCCGGGCGCTGCTGGCGCGCAACCAGCCCTACGCCAGGGCGACCCAGCAGGCCGCGAGCGTCGGCAAACTGTTCGCCGTACTCATGGCGCTCTTCGGCGTGCTGACCTTTCGGGTCCTGCTCATCGCCGTGGCCTTCTTCGTCTACATCGCCGCCTCTGGCGAGTCCCGCCAGGTGACGATGAAGGCCGCTTTCGAGGGCGTCACCGTCTCGGACATCATGACGCCAGCGACGGACCTCCACACCGTGGCTCCCGAGACGAGCGTCGCCGACCTCATCCGCCGCATGTTCAGCGAACGCCACACCGGCTACCCCGTCCTCGAGGACGGCTACCTGGTCGGCCTGGTCACTCTCTCAGACGCCCGGGACGTCAAGCCCGTCGAGCGCGACGCGTTCACCGTCTCGGACGTGATGAGCACCGAGTTGAAGACCATCGAGCCGAACGCCGACGCGATGACGGCCCTCGAGCGGATGCAACAGGACGACATCGGTCGACTCCTGGTCGTCGACAGTGCGGGCGAGGGTGACCTCGTCGGCCTGATTACGCGAACAGACCTGATGACCGCGCTGAACATCATCCGCGAGAGCGGGGCGTTGAACCCAGCAGCCGAGGTCAGTACGGCCGACTGACGGCTCGAGCGGTGTCAGGCTCCCTTCTCGAGACACGCCACGTAGTGTGCCTCGCGCTCGAGCGTCTCCACGAGCGTCCAGGGCGTCCCGATCGTGGCCTCCCGTAACCGGTCGGGTGAACACAGCAGGAAGTGCAGCGTCGGGCCGACCAGTTGCGAGTCGTCGCCCACCGGATGGTACTCGAAGTGAAAACACCGGTGGGCGACCCCGTCACGGGGGTCAGACCGGTATCCCAGGAACGACTCGTCGAGCCCTCGCGGATCGTAGTTGTCGACCACCGCGAGCGCGCGGTCGTCGGTCACCCGCGCGAATTCCTCGAGAAGCGCCGAAATCCCCTCGATCGAACCGCCCAGCCCGAGCTGGGTCCCCACGCACTGAAGCGAGCGAAATTGTCCGTTTTCGAACGGGAGGTCGAACATGTCCCCGACCAGCACGTCGTCAGCACCACGCGCTCGAGCGGTCGCGACGGCCCATCGGTCGACGTCGATTCCCGTCGTCACGCACCCCCGATCCTGAAACCAGCGGACGTGCTGGCCCGACCCGCACCCCACGTCGAGCATCGGGTCGCCCCGGGCAGCGAGTCGCTCGAGGCGTTCGACCGTCTGATCGGCCCATGCAGATCGCGGCTGGAAGTAGAATCCCTCGACGTTGCCGTCCCGAGTACGGGTCCCATCGCGATAGCGAAGGGTTCCGTAGACCCCGCGATGGTAATCGTACATCGCCTGACCGAGCGGATCGCTCGCTCGCTGTGGGTCGATCCCCATGCTCGAGGCGACGAGTCGGATGGTGATAAAATCACGATGACATGTGGTTCCGAGTAACGTGCACCACGTCACTTGTCACCAGACATCTGCCGCCACCGACCGAACCGCTCACCGCCATCTGCCGAACTGCTCACCGTCGCCTCGAGGTCGCCCGGTCGGCTCGTCGTTCGTGAATCCGCTCTCGTCCTCCGTCCGTCATCGATTTAGGTTCGCCGCTCGAACCAGCGAGCATGCGAGTCGAGTTCGACGAAGAGACGTGCATCGGGATGTACCAGTGCGTCGCCGAGTGGAGCGCCTTCGAGAAGGACAAGTCGGCGGGAAAAGCCGTCCTGCTGGAGTCCGAGGAGGTCGAAGACGGCATCTTCGCCCGCGACGTGCCAGAGGACGCCGAACTCGACGCGAAGTTCGCTGCCCGGACCTGCCCCGTCGACGCGATCACGATCTACGACGATGATGGCGAGCAACTGATTCCCTGACGACGCCGTCGCTCGAGCACTGGTCGTTGGCCAAGAAATCGTCGTGGTGTGCGACTTACTCGTCGAGGTGCTCGATGCCCTTCTTCGAGACGTTCGCCTCGGTGATATCGCTCGGCATCCAGTCCGGTTTGTCGTCCGGCGCCTCTTCCTCCCAGGCCCAGCCGTCGTAGATGTGGACCTTCTCCGTCCCTTTCTCGCGGAGTCGGAGTTCGACGCGGTCGGCGCTGTCCTCGCTGCTTCCGGGATCGAGTCGTCGAGCGGCCTTCAACGCGGCCTGTCGGGGCGTGTTGCCCGAGAAGACGCTCGATTCGTCGCCGCCGTTTTCGCGCAGTGCAAAGTTTCGCTTACCGTCTTCACGTACCATGGTTTTCGACCTCCGTGTCAACCCAGCACACGGTTTACTATAAAGATATCCCCGAAAACCGGCCGACGGCGCCGGTATCTTTAAGTAGGTAGCGAACACCACCTCTCGGCAAGACTCGTAGACGACGCCGTGGTAAGCGAATTGACTGATTCTGTCTCCCGTGGGAACGCGAGACACTGGTTGTGGCGTAGAAAACACTTAAGTATATCCTACGGCGAAGTTCGTGCTAGAAACCCGCGATGGTACGGAAAAAGAAGCTGAGTCCAAGCGGTGCGAAAGACGACGACGGCAACTATCACAACGTTCACCTGAACCTCCACGAGGACGAACTCGCAGTCGCGGGCATGGATATCGGCGACGAGGTTTTCGTCCGTGTCAGGGACGGCAAGATCATCATCCAGAAAGCCGACGAGGACGACGTCGAACACGAATTCTAACGCACTCTGCCGGCCCGGATCGACTCGCTCTCGAGCGCGCCGCTCGCCGGTGAGTATGCGGTCGATAACATCCCGGCGGTTGTCATCGCAGGGTGGTGGTTATATTCTACTTGTTGGTGTACTCCCGGAGAGAGTGGGCTATCGAACGGGTACGCCAACGCTGCGTCAGCTCCTCGGCGCCGGGGGATCGACCGCGATTACGGCCCCGTTCCCCGCCCACATCGTCTGAATCGAATCGACCGAACCCGGCTGTGACCGACGGCGGTGCCAGGTATCAGGCACCTGGTGCCAGATCCCACAGGGTACCACGCGACTCCCCACCAATCACATCGTGACACACACACGTTCGTCGACCCTCTCCGGGTACGCAATCGACTGGTTTCGCGAACACGACCGGGAGTCGTTTCTGGACCTCTACGCGACCGTCTTCGACCGCCAGCGAACCGCCGAATGGTTTCGGTGGAAGTACGAGGCCAACCCATACGTCGATCACGTTCCCATCGCCGTCGCGAGACGACAGCCTTCGGGGACCGTCGTCGGCTGTCGCGCCCACTTTCCGCTCGAGGTCAGCGTCGACGACGAGGCCCACCTCGCGTTCCAGCCCTGCGATACGATGGTCCACCCGGATCACCGACGCCGCGGGCTGTTCACGGCGATGAACCGCTGGGGCCTCGAACGATACGACGACGACGGCCCGGCCTTCTTCTTCAACTTCCCGAATGCGCAGGCGAAACCGGGTAACGAACGACTCGGCTGGCGCCCGCTCGGACCCGTGCCGATGTACTACCGGGTCCAGAATCCCGTGGCAGTCCTCGCTCGATGGCTCCGGGCGGTCGATTCGACTGTCGACTCCCGCGTGCCAATTACCGCCGATTCAACCGGTTCAGCCGGTTCAGCCGACACGAACGCCGACTCCGACTCGACCGATCAGTCGGCTACTGGAGAAACAACGGGGCCGACAGACGCGTTCGCCCGCGGCCTCACCAGCGCCGTGACGACGGGCCACCGGCTGGGTGATCGACTGCTCGCACGGCGGTCACTGCGCGACGCGGACGTCGACGTGAACGTCGAACGGTACGATCTGGCACCAGTTGGAACGCTCGAGACGCTCGCGCGCCGGTCACGACTGGACGGCATCCGCGTCCGCCGGTCGTCGACGTTCTACCGGTGGCGACTGGACAATCCTCTCCACGAGTACGTGACCGTTCTCGCGAGGCGAGCGGACACCGGACTCCCGATCGCCGCGATGATCGTCTCGCCACAGGACGACCACGTCCGACTGGTCGACGCCCTCCCGCGCGGCGTCGACGCGAACGACCCCGCCGCTTCGGCGCTTGAGTACCTGCTCCTCGCGGTGCTCGAGGCGTACCAGGAGAAACCGTTTCTAACGGCGTTCGGCGACGTCCTTCCCGATCCGCTCCGCTACCGGTTCCTTCCCGATACCCGGGCGCCCCTCGAGCCGATCCTCCGGCCGACCACGCGAACGCTGTACGCCCGTGGACTCGACGACGAAGTGAGTCGGCGACTCGCCTCGAGCACGGTCGATGACTGGCACCTGTCGCGGCTGGACCTGGATACGACCTGAGCCGGGTTCTACAGGCGGAGCAGGTCGAGGCGATTCACTCCGCCAGCGCCTCGAGGTCGAACTCGAAGCCAGCGACGGGGACCTCCAGATCGTGCTCGACGAGGACCGTCGGGTGGACTTCGCCGATCACGCCGACCTTCTCGCCGTCGATCACGACGGCCGCGGTCCGACCGGGGATGTACGACGGATGCTTCGTCGGGGGCGTCTCGAGGTCGCCGTCGAAGCTCCGGACGAGCGCCTGCAGGCGGGACTTTGCGTCCTCGTAGGCGGCGTCGTGGCGGGTAAGGACGGCGCCGACGTACCGTCCTTCGCAGACGCCCGTGTTCTCGGCGTCGTCAACCCGCGCGGCGAAGCCGATCTCGGCCAGGTCCTGCGGGTACCGGCGGTGGGTGTTGTTCTCGAGGACCATCAGTAGCGAGGGCGTGATCCAGGTGCGGAGCATCGTGTAGTCCTCGCTGTAGGGCCCCTTGATCGTCGCGGGCTCGCCCGCGCCGTAGGCATCGTCGTCTGGTCCGAGATCCATCCGATCGAAGTTCTCGGCTTCGCTGATCATGTGGAAGTTCAGCAGGTCCTGGAAGCCGAGGCCGACCAGTCGGGTCCGAGCGGCGTTCTCGAGGCGGGAGCGCTCGTGGCGGCCGCCGATGGTCCCCACGTCAGGGTAGCGGGGCTCGAGGTCGTTGAAGCCGTAAGCGCGCCCGAGGTCGTCGATGACGTCGAGGGGGTGGAGGACGTCGACGCGGTAGGGCGGGATGGTGACCTCGTAGGTGAGGGCATCGTGTTCGTCGCTCTCGTCTCCTTCTTCATCCTCGCCCTCGCCCTCTTCGGCTCCCACGGTTCCCGCGGTTCCCGCGGGTTCCGACCGGTCGGAGCGCTCAGCCTCGAGACCCGAACGCTCGGCCAGGTCGACCACCTGCTCGGGCTCGAGGTCGATCCCGAGGATGGACTTGATGCGGGCGTGAGGGACGGTCTTGGTCTTCGTCGAGAAGTCGGGCCGGACGACTCGCTGGTCTGGATACTCGACAGCCACCTCCTCCACCGTCGCCCCGCGGGCCGACAGGGCGTAGCAGACGATATTGAGCATCCGGTCGATCGTCCACTGGTCGGTCCCCGTCATCTCGACGAAGAGGTCGCGGGAGTCAGTCGAGACCTCCGTCCGGCGCCCGTTGATCACGGGCGGGAACGAGAACAGGCCCAGGTCGTCGTAGATCGCCGGGTAGCGCTCGTAGCCGCTCACGAGGTCGGCGTACGTCTTGCCCGTCTGGTGTTCCTCGAGCACCTCGGCAGGTGTCAGTTCCCGATCCGAATCGAGGGGCACGAACCGGTCCTCGTCGGGTTCGACGCCGACGTACTCGATGGTGGGGTTCCCCTCGGTCGCAGCGCTCCCCTTCAGCATGGTGAGGTCGTGAATCCCGATGGCCCCCTTCGCTCGCTTGCGCCCCATCGTCGCGTGCAACTTCTCCTGGAGCTGGATCAGCGACTCGAGGGCCGCTTCGTCCAGGTCCACGTCCCGGATCACGGCACCCGTGACGTACGGGCGCTCGTCGGGCACGGAGTCGTCGACGACGATGGTCCAGTCGTGGGCGTTCGTCGTCGGGACGTATACGCCGCGGGCGTCGCCGTACTGGTAGCGAAGCGAGCGGGCGACGCCCTCGACCGACAGTCGGTCGAGGCGGTCCGGGGCGAACTCGAGTTCGAACTCCCCCTCGTCCGTACGGCCCTCGTACTCGAGGCCGAGGCCGAACAGGTCCGACTTGAGTTCCTCGTCGCCTTTCTCCTCGTGGCCGGTCAGTTCGCGCAGTTCGTCGGGGTCAATTTCGACCGTTGGCATCAGTAGGTCACCTCCGTCTCGCGCAGCAGTTCCAGATCACACAGCGTCCCGTGGATGTCCCGGATGTCCTCGAAGCCGTACATCAGCATGAGCAGGCGCTCGAGGGCGAGCCCCCAGGCCATCACGTCACAGTCGACGCCCAGCGGTTCCAGCATCTCCTCGCGGAAGATGCCCGAGTTGCCGATTTCCACCATCTCGCCCGTCGTCGGGTGGGTGCCGAACAGCTCGAAGCTCGGCTCCGTGTAGGGGTTGTAGTGGGGTTTGAACTCGATGTCCGTGATCCCGAACTGGGCGTAGAACTCCTCGAAGGTGCCCATCAGGTCCCGCACGGACAGGTTCTCGGCCATCACCCAACCCTCGATCTGGAAGAACTCCAGTAAGTGAGTCGGGTCCAGCGTGTCGTTCCGGTACACCTTCTCCACGCTGAAGTACCGCTGTGGCGGCTCGAGGTCACCGATCTGGTGACCCGACAGGTATCGCGCCGAGAGCGACGTCGTGTGCCCGCGAAGCGCGATGGCGCGCGCGAAGTCCTCGTCCCACGGCGAGTTGTAGCCCTCGCCGTCCTCGCCGACGCCCTCGCGGTGGGCGCGCTCGACGCGCTCGACGAGATCCTCGGGAAGGTGGTCGATGTGAGTCGGGTGCTCGAGGGCGAACCGGTCCCAGTGCGTTCTAGCCGGGTGGTCCTGGGGCATGAACAGGCAGTCGTTGATCCAGAAGTCAGCGTCCGCGTGGGGGCCGTCCATCTCCTGGAAGCCCATGCCGACGAGGGTGTCCTTGACCCGCTCGGCGGTCTGGCGCAGGATGTGGACGCTGCCGCCGTCGACGGGTGCCGCGTCGGCCTCGACATTGTACTCGGTGAACTCGGCGTCACGCCAGTCGCCGCTAGTCAGGAGGTCGGGGGTGACCTGGCCGACCGTTTCGGCCGTCTCGATGCCCGCCATCAATTCCGTGACACCCGTTTCGGTGAGCGTCGCCTCGCGGACGGTCGACTCGCTTCGCTCGAGCAGGCCCCGCCGCTCGAGGTGCTCAAGGGTGTCGTCGTCGAGCTCGAGGGCGTCGGTCGCGGTTTCGGCGTCGCCGTCGCTTTCGCCGTCGACCAGCTCCTCGAGCGCGCTCGCCTCGGCGTCCGATTCTGGGTCGGCGTCGGGGTCGGCCGTGATCTCGCCGCCGTCGATCGCGCCGTAGCCCTTGCGCGCGTAGTTCGACAGCGCGATGTTGACCTGCGGCCCCTCGAGTCCGGACTGGCCGATGACGCGGCCCATCTCGACGGCCTCGTCGTCGGCTCCGGCCGCGAGGGCAGCCTCGTAGAGGCGCATCTCGGGGAGGCCGTCGGCGGCGTACTCGCGACCCTCGTCGGTGAGAGTGATCGTTTCGTCGATTCGCTCGGTGACGTCGACCAGACCTGCCTCCTCGAGTTCGAAAACCGCGCCGGTGACGGTCTCGGGGGGCACGTCGGTCGCGTCGGCGAGGGCGTCGACGCTCCGTGCCTCGTCTGCGCTCGCGGCCTGGACGACCGCGGCCTGTGGTGTGGGTAGCTGCATTCGCTTGCTCGTATGACTGGGTGTCGGTCAGTTAGCGGTTCCGAAGTCTCGGCCCCGGCTACGCGAGTCGAGGCGTCGTCCGGTCGGTTTCGACTCGAGGGTGATCGCTCCCCCTCGAGGTCCACCGGCCGGTCACCGGGTAAAAAAGCCGAATCCCGCGCGGCGGCTGGTCGGCTGGGCGGCGGTGCGGGCACGCGGTCGGGATTCGGGTGCCATACCCGCTACTGCGGCGAGTTGCATCAAAAGCGTTGTGGTCAGGAGAGCGCCCGCTCGACCGCGGCGGCGACGCTGCGGGCCTTCTCGGCGAGTTCCGGCGAAATCTGGCCGGCGTCGACGGCCGCCTCGAGTTCGTCCTCGTCGACGACCGCAACCGAGCCGTCCGTTCGGCGGATCACGTCGACGTGGAGGTCGACGTACCGAGCGCTGTCGGGAAACAGTTCCACGGGCGTACAGACGTTCACGTAGGTGCCCTTCGTCCTCCCATCGGCGGCTTTGTAGGTCGTCGGGTACCACCAACGCCCCTCCTTGAGTTTGGTAATCGCCACGTCGCCGTCTTCAATGGGAACCTCGAGGGCGTCGTAGGTCCCGCCCCCGCGCATGCTTCGCTCGAGGGTCAGGCTACCGTCCTCGCTCCAGTCGGTCACCTCGCCGGTCCCGAGGGTGATGAGGCGGCCGTCGGGCTTGCCGTGGCCGAGCGCGAGGCGGTCGCCCGCCGTCGGGCCGAACTGGCGAGAGACGGCGGCAAAGGGGAACTCTTCCTCGCCTGTCGGATCGGCGACGGCCTCGGCGAAGTCGACGGCCACGCTTGCCGACCGGTCGCCGGCCTTGATCCGGTGGTGGCCGACCATCGTGGTCTCGACGGTTCGTCGCACCTCGTCTAGGGCGAGTCGCGACTCGCGGCCGAACCAGAGCCAGGCGGTCGCCTGCGGGTCGGCGAGTCGCGCGGGGTCGCCGGGTTCCTCGGGCGCGTCCTCGAGATGGGCCTCGAGCGTTCGCACGCGATCGACGGCGTCCTCGAGAGCCGCGGTCATCGCCTCGAGGTCGGCGTCCACGGCGCTGCGGTGCCACCGGAGGCCCCAGCCATCCGGAATCGAGGTCGAGAGCAGGTCCGTCATCCCGACGAGTTCCTCGGCTCGCGCTCCGTCGAAATCGGCACCGATGCCGCTTCGGTCCCGGGAGAGGGTACAGAAGCCGCCCTCGACGGCGAGTCCGGGTGACAGGCGAGGAGCGTCGTCGGCCCACGGGGACGTCGGCTCGCGGACCTGCAGACGGTAGCGGTCGTCAGCGTCGACGTAACCGTCGGCGTCGTCGTACTTGAGGTACCCTCGTCGTCCGTCGCCGAGGGAGACGGGAGCGCCGCGGCCGCCGTCGGCCTCGCGGACCGCGCCGTCGAACACCGCTCCCCGAGGGACGGGATCCGCCCAGCGGAACGTGTCGAGCGCCAGCGACTCGAGGTGTGCGAGCACGCGATCGACGCACTCGGGGTCGCCCGACACCTCGAGACCCTGACGGTCGCGAGTCGTCTCGATCCGGACGTCAGCGGGTGCCGTCGGGAAGTCGGTCTCAAACCGCGCTCGGATGGGTTCCGAGGCCTGGACGACCGTGTGGCCGGCCTCGAGTAGCCGCTGGGTCACGGCGGTGGTGTAGATGCCGCGGACGCGAATGCGAACGTCGACGGCGGTACCTGGATCGGCCGACCCGTCGGTACCGGTACCCCCCTCGCTCATCGGAGCGTCTCCCGGTCGGCGGCGAACCGGACCCGGTCGTTGACCGAGGGGCCGAGCGTCAGTTCGACGAACTCCTCGTCGAGCACCCGACCGTCTTCGACGTAGACGCCCCAGGTGTCGAACCGGAGCCAGCCGCGCATCTCGGCGGCGTGGGTGGTCAGGTCGAGGCCCTCCACGGCGTGTTCGGGATACTCGGCGCTCGAGTGGGCCATGTCGAGATCCGAGTAGACGGTGTCGTGACGCTCGAAGAACGACTCGAGGGCCGCAGCGTCTGCGGCGACGGCCTCGACGACGAGTTCCGAGGCTCGCCCGAGGTCGTCGGTCTCGAGGCCGACCTCCCGGAGAGCCCGCTGGGTTCGCTGATCGAAGTGCATGGACGACGGTTAGCACCGGGAGCGTTTGTGGATTGTGGGTTCGCGGCGAACGGCGACTCGAGTTTGTGAATTCAGTGGTACGGACCCAACAGCAACAGCGGACACGGCGGCGGCTCGAGACGGTGGTGTTGGCAGCGACGGCTCGTCGTCGGAATCAGTCGTCGGCGTGAGCGCCAGTCAGCGAAGAATAGGTGGGTCCGGACGACAGGGACGTCGTCGGCGTCGGGTCGGCGTCGGGTTGGTCGGGTTCGATGCGTTCGGTTTCCGGTTCAGGTTCGTCCTCGAGTCGTTTGGCCTCTTTCTCGAGTGTACCGGCGATCGCCGGCGGAAGGTCTCGTACGTGTGTTGTGTCCTCCGGGGAGGGCGGCGACGTGAGGAGGACCCCACGGGTGGGTCGAGTCATGGTGGAGGGTGGGCATTCATTCCGCATAAAGCCGATCCTTAAACACCTATTGTCATATAATCACATATAAGGAGTGGGTACCCACGAACGTATTTGATCGCTGGCCAATGTATGGTGGATATGGCCAGCAAGCGCGACCCGATCGAACGAGCGGCCGGCTCCTCGGCCGACCTCTACGACGTCTCGACCTGGGAACCTCGCTCGCGACTCGACCGATTCGCCGCCTGGCTGTACGCCGCGATCAGTTACGGGCTCCACGCCATCGTGCTCGCCGTCGCCCTGTTGATCACGATTTCACTCCTGGCTTCGCCCACGTTTCTCGTGCTCGACGAGCCACTCATCGGCGCGTTCTTCGCACTCTCGGTCGTCCCCGCCGCGCTCCTCGCCGCGTATATCTGGTACGCGGACATCACCACGAGCGAACCGCTCTCGCTCCTCGTCAGCACGTTCGTCCTGGCCGTCCTCTTCGCTACGTTCGCCGCCGTCACGAATACGTTCGCTGGCTCCTTCCTGCAACCGATTCCCATCGTCGGGACGATCCTCTTTTTCTACCTGATCGTCGGGCCCGTCGAGGAGGCGGTCAAACTCCTCGCTGTGCGCGTCTTCGCCTTCCGGAACGACTCCTTCGACGCCGTGATCGACGGCGCCGTCTACGGGGCCGTCGCGGGCCTGGGTTTCGCCGCCATCGAGAACGCTCTCTACATCACCCAGTCCGTCGGCACCGTCGGCGCCGAGACCAGCCTGTTCGCTGCCGCGGGCGGGATCACGACGACCCGCGCGCTCGCCGGCCCCGGTCACGTCATCTACTCCGCCGTCGCCGGCTACTACCTTGGCCTCGCGAAGTTCAACCCGGCAAACGCCGGGCCAATCGTCGTCAAGGGCCTGCTCGTCGCCTCGTTCATCCACGCGACGTACAACGTCACCGTCCAGGTCGTGCCGCCGGTGATCGCCGCACTCTGGGGGATCGGCCCCGCGCTCGCGGTTATCATCTACGTCGTCGTCTACGACGGACTAGCCGCCTTCTACCTCTACCGAAAACTCAGCCGCTACCGGCGAACCTACCGCGCCGTCCGCAACGACGGCGGCGACCACGGCGCCGAGATGACGGAGTTCGAACCAGGTCAGCGCTGAACATGCGAAATTGACTTCGTTCCGTTACTGCGTAGCCGCGAGGCGGTCGCGCTCGAGGTGTCCCTCGAGCAACCGTTCGACGTACTTCGCGAGGACGTCGACCTCGAGGTGGACGGGATCGCCGGGCGATTTTTCCGAGAGGGTCGTCAGGTCGTAGGTCGTCGGGATGATCGCCACCGTCACCCGGCCGTCGTCGGTCAGGTCGGCCACGGTGAGGCTGATCCCGTCGAGCGTGATCGACCCCTTCTCGACGACGTAGCGGCCGTAGCCCTCGGGAAGGTCGAACTCGAAGAACCAGTCGTCGCCGACGGACTCCACGTCGCGAACGGTCGCGACGCTGTCGACGTGCCCCTGGACGACGTGGCCGTCGAAGCGGCCGTCGGCGGGCATCGCTCGCTCGAGGTTGACGGCGTCGCCGACCGCGAGTGAGCCCAGGTAGGTCCGCTCGACGGTCTCGCTGGCGAGGAAGACCTCGAACCAGGTACCGGGTTCGAACGCCTCGACGGTCAGGCAGGCGCCGCTGACGCTGATCGACTGGCCGTGTGCCGGGTTCCTGGCGACCTCGTCCGCACCGATCCGGAGTCTGAGGCCCTCGTCCGTCTCGGTTCGGTCGACGATTTCGCCCGTCTCCTCGACGATGCCGGTGAACATGCTCGAGACTCGCGCGCTCGTGACCAAATACGTTCCGGATCTGTAATGCATCCCACATTCGTTACGGTGCTCGAGCGTAGTCGTCGTGTTTTTCCCGCTTCCCGACGAATTGGTCCTCAATGGGTGGCCTCATCGACACGATCAAACTCGCCGGTATCCTCGTATTCGCCATTCCGGCGGGCCTCGCCGGACTCGAGCTGGCGTTGCGGGGGAACACGCTCGTCGGCGGCGCACTCGTCGGCCTGGCGATCATGCTGGTCGTCATCGACCACTATCTGACGACGCCCGGTGATCTTCCGGGGATGGTCGTGAGTCGAGTGGTCGGAAAAGCGGTTCGGGACCCCGAAGAGTCAGAGGAGTGAATCTCGCCGCTTCGTTGTAGACGAGTAATTCGCCACCGTCGAGTGCGAGTATACCTAACCCTAACGATAAAAAAGGTAATACCTGCGTTTCTCGTCGTCTCGAGTGGATATGCCAGGCACGACGGACCAGACACTTCGACCGTTTTTGTGGCGCGCGGAAACCCTCTACGGCGACACGGAAATCGTCTCTCGTAATCACGACGGGCTCCAGCGATACACCTACAGTGAGTACGCTGACCGCGTGAGCCAACTCGCGTACGCCCTCGAGGGCGCCGGCATCGAACCGGGCGATCGAGTGGGCACGTTCTGCTGGAACCACGCCCGGCACTTCGAGACCTACTTCGCCGTCCCGTCGATGGGGGCACAACTGCACACGATCAACCCGTTGCTCCCCGACGAGCACATTCGATACATCGTCGACAACGCCGACGACGAGATCATCTTCGTCGATCCCTCACTAGCGGGAAAACTCGCGAGCGCCGCGAGCGGCGCGGACGGCGAGTTCGACGACGTCGACTTCGTCGTCGTGGGAAGCGAGCCGACGGACCACCTCGAGGCGACGCCCTACGAGTCGTTCATCGACGGCTACGGGACCGACTACGACTGGCCCGACGTCGACGAGGACCAGCGGGCCGGGATGTGTTACACCTCGGGGACGACCGGGAAGCCGAAGGGTGTCGAGTACACCCAGGGGATGCTCTGGAGTCACACGATGGCGACGCTGACCCCGCAGGGGATTCCGATGGCCGACGACGACGTGGTCATGCCCGTCGTGCCGATGTTCCACGTCAACGCCTGGGGCATGCCCTTCAGCGCGACGGCGGGCGGTTCCAAGCACGTCTACCCCGGCCCCTCGCCCGAGCCGGGCGACCTCGCGACGCTCATCGAGGAGGAAGGCGTCACCATCACCGCCGGCGTCCCGACCGTCTGGCTGGGGCTGATGGAGTACTGCCAGGAGAACGACGTGGACCTCTCGAGCCTCGAGACGGTGGTCGTCGGCGGAGCCGCGGCCCCGAAGTCGATGATCGAGTGGTTCGACGACCGCGACGTCGAGGTGCTCCACGCCTGGGGGATGACCGAGATGGCGCCCATCGGGACGGTCGCCCACCTCAAGGCCGACCTGCGCGGCGCGGATTACGAGACGCAACTCGACAAGCGGAGCAAACAGGGCCTGATCGTCCCCGGCCTCGAGTTCCGGGTGATCGACGAATCCGGCGAGGAGATACCCCACGACGGCGAAGCCTTCGGCGAATTGTGGGTTCGTGGACCCTGGGTCACCACCGAATACTTCGAGCGCCCGGAGGCCAACGAGGCCGACTTCGAGGACGGCTGGCTCAAAACGGGCGACGTGGTCACCGTCGACCCGGACGGATACCTGCAGATCGTCGATCGGGCCAAGGACGTGATCAAGTCCGGCGGCGAGTGGATCTCCTCAGTCGAACTCGAGAACGCGATCATGGCCCACGACGACGTCGCGGAGGCAGCCGTGGTCGGCGTCCCTCACGAGCGCTGGCAGGAACGACCTGTGGCGTTCGTCGTTCCGTCTGAAGGCGCCGATCGCGACCGGCTAATCAAAGAAGTTACCGACGACCTCGCCGCGGACTACCCGAAGTGGTGGCTCCCGGACGACGTCGAGTTCATCGAGGAGGTACCGAAGACCGCGACGGGCAAGTTCTCGAAGAAGGACATCCGCGAGCGCTACGCCGACCAGTCGCTCGTCGACGGGAAAGTACCCGAGGACGCCGCGCCGGAGTAGAGAGCAGACAGGGTCGCCGTCCGTGACCAGGGCCGCTCTCTCGAGGACGTATACGTTCTGGGCACCCGACACGCGGGCCCTGAGTGCCGATCACCGATCATCGATCCCCCGATTACGGACCCACATTCGCTACGGCACTGATCACGGGGCCGATTCCGCGATGTCGTCGATCGCGTACACGCGAACGCCCGTCGGTCGCTTCGTGAACTGCCCGAGCAATCGCCCGACGAGGCGGTCGACCCCCGCGTCCGCGCCGACGTCGAGCAGTTGCTGGCTCACGATCCCGTCGAAGAGCATCGTCGAGACCGAATCGGGCTCTGCCGCCTCGAGCAACGCCTGGGCGTCGCTCGCCTCGCCCTCCTCGAGGATCTCGCCGTCGGCGTCGAGGAACCGAACGCGCCCGGTCTCGTTTCGGATCACCTCGGTGGCGTGGTCGTAGACGGTTCGCGGTACTGGTTCCGCGGAATCGGTGGGCGCCGCTTCGGGTTCTGGAGCGGATTCGGTACCTGGGTCTGACGTCGAACCGTCGTCGACGTCTCCCTCGAGCGACGGTGAATCGGCCTCGGGTCCTGGACTCGAGTCGGGCTGAACCGAGTCATCGGCTGGTGACTTGGTACTCGCTGGCGGCGCAGGCGTCTGGCTGCCGTCGGTCGCGGCGATGGCGTCCCGCGGCTCGTTCGCCCCGGAGACGGATTCGAAGGGGACCTTGTTTCGCAGGGCCGTGAACAGCTGGGTGTGATCGAGGTCCTCGACCGACGTCCCCGCCGGGGCGAACGTGACGTAGTCGATGTCGCCGACCTGGGAGAGTTCCTCGAAGATCAGGTCGCCGCCGCGGTCGCCGTCGAGGAACACCGTGACCGTCCGGTGATGGGTGAGTTCGGCGACCGCGTCGGGGACGTTCGTCCCCTCGACGGCGATGGCGTTCTTGACGCCATACTTGAGCATGGTGAGGACGTCCGATCGCCCCTCGACGA
The DNA here is from genome assembly GCF_024204665.1 of Natronosalvus rutilus. Classification (NCBI taxonomy): domain Archaea; kingdom Methanobacteriati; phylum Methanobacteriota; class Halobacteria; order Halobacteriales; family Natrialbaceae; genus Natronosalvus; species Natronosalvus rutilus. The sequence goes on from NZ_CP100355.1 coordinate 246,817, forward strand.
CGATGATGGCGTCGCTGTCGGCGACCCGCGGCCCGGCCGGCAGGCCCTCGAACTCGGTGATGTCCGCGACGCGGACGTACTCGCGAACCTCCTCGAGGATCTCGTCCGAGGACATGACGGAGTCGTCGAACCCCGTCCGGAGGAGTTCCTTCGCCCGCTCGACGACGTCCTTGCGCTTTGCCGCGCGAACGTCCTCGATGTCGCCGACCTCGAGGTTCGCTCGACAGGGACCGACCCGGGTGATGGTCTCGAGAGAGGCTGCGAGCGTGGCAGTTTCAACCTTGTCGAGGCTGGTCGCAATGGTCAGGTGACCCTGCGACGTTCCGTGAGTGCTGGTGATTTCGACGTCGATGTGACCGACCTTGCCCGACTGACGGAGTTCGCGGAGGTCGAGTTCGTCGCCGAGGAGGCCCTCGGTCTGGCCGAAGATGGCGCCGACGACGTCACTGCGCTCGACCACCCCGTCGGCCATGACGTTCGCCCGAATGAGATATTTTGACGTGTCTTCCATGGGAGATCCGGTCCGTGTCGGACCTGCGGCGCGAACATCGCGCCCGTAGACCGTTTACTCGTATATAGGTGCTCGACGGCAAATACCTGTTGACCGGCAGGTTCACCTCGAAGGGCAGTCGGTCCAGCCGAAACGTCGTCGGACAGATGACACGTAGTGACACACCCCCAGTGCCTTGATAGGCCCGTCGACTCGAGAGAGCGTATGAGCGAGGAGACGCAGGACACCGGTTCGGGCACCGAACGGCGCGAGCACGGCGGGCGTTCGGACCGCGACGACGACGAAGACGACCGCACTCGAGCGCAGGACCTGTCGTCGCTCGATCCCGAACGCTACTACGACGAGTACGGCCACGAGGAGTGGAACCGTCTCGAGGCCACGCTAGGCGGTCACCTCGAATTCGAGGGGACGACGACCTACCTCGAGCGCTACCTGCCGAACTCGGGTCACGTCCTGGACGCGGGCGGCGGTGCGGGGCGGTACGCCGTCTGGCTCGCCGAGCGCGGGTACTCGGTGACGCTCGCCGATCAGAGCCGTCGCCAGTGTGAAATCGCTCGAGCGAAAGTCCGCGAACACGGCGTCGCCGACCGCGTGACGGTCGAGCGCGCCGACCTGCGCGCGCTGCCGTTCGCCGGCGACCGGTTCGACGCCGTCTGCTGTACCGGCGGGCCGCTCTCCCACCTCACCGACGAATCCAGCCGAGAGCAGGCGCTCGCGGAACTCCGCCGCGTCGCCCGGTCCGAGAGCCCCGTCTTCGTCTCCGTTATGGGCCGACTCGCGCTCCTCCAGAACCTCGTTCGCTCCGTCGAGTACGCCCCCGGCATCCTGGCGATGGTCGAGAGCGGCACCTACGACGCCGACTTCGCCCGCGAGCACCTCACCCACCTCGAGGAACCCGGCTTCACCGCGTGTCACTTCTTTCGGGCCGCGGAACTCGAGGCCGTCCTGGAGTCGGCCGGGTTCGAGATCGAAGCGCTGGTGGGACTCGAGGGAATTGCGGCGAACGTCGGTGAGCGACAGGATCTAGAGGACCTCGAGCCGGACGTGGTCGAGGCTGTCACCGAGGCCGTTCGCGGCCTGCGGACGGACCCCGCCGTCGTCGACTGGTCGAACCACATCCTCGTGGTCGCTCGAGCCTGAGCGCCCACTATTGTTGTTGAACTATTTTACTATAGGATCAATAGTATTGGTGCCGCCTACTCGAGCGGCTCGGTTACCTTCGTGGGATTGGTGGGCTCGGTGAGGCGGACGCGGCCGTCCCCGTGGACGCTGACGTGGTACCCTTCGTAGGTAAACTCGAAGACCCTGTCCTCGAGGTCGGCGCCACTGTTTCGCGGACGAAACAGCGCGTTGAGCGCGTCCGGATCAATGACCTCGTAGATCGGCGGCATCTCGACCAGCGACCGCCCGGAGGCCGCAGCGACCAGGTCGACGATCGTCTCGACCGGCCCCTCCGTCGGATCGAACGACTCGGTGTGCGTGCGCTTCGTTCGGTCGACGGTCGCGGAGGGAGGGAGCGAATCGTCAGCGGAATCCATACACGCATCCACTCGAGTCGCCCCCATGTCTCTGGTGCTGATTATATTGATCCTTTAAGTACGACCTTTCGAGACAGCGTCACGATACCGCCTTCTCGAGGAGAGCGCGTGAGGGCACGACGAGTCGACGCTCGTGTGATGGGGAGGAACACGCAGCATTCCGGGAGACAGAGGGTCAATAGCACAACGAGGACGGACGCAACGTTCATAGTTGCCGACTGGAAAGACTACCGTATGGATTCGCTCCTTCGCCTCGCCGGACTCGGCCTGCTCGCGCTCGTGGTCCTCTGGGTCGTACTCGAGGTCGTCGTCGGCATCGTCTCGGCGGTCATCAGCCTCGTGGTCCTCGCCGTGGTGGTCGCACTCGCGTACCTGGCGTACTCCGTACTCGCGTAGGCGTCGGGGCAGAAATCAGTACCAGTACCAATCTCAGTTTCAGTCTCAGCCCCAATCTCAGTTTTTCGCCGACTCGAGCAACTCGATCGCCTCGGCCCGGAGTTCGTCCGCCCGGTCGGCAGACCGCGCCTCGGCGGTGACCCGGATCAGCGGCTGTGTGCCACTCGCCCGGAGCAGGAACCAGCCGTCGCCGCGGTCGACGCGCACACCGTCGAGGGTGTCGACGTCGTCGTATCGCTCGAGGACCGACTCCGCAACTGCGTCCATCACGGCGCCCTTCTGGTCAACCTCGAGGGAATCGCGCCGGATGGGGTAGGTGTCGACGCTGTCGACGAGCGCCGAGAGCGGACCGGATTCGGCGACCAGTTCGACGAGTTCCGCGGCCGCGAGCGGCCCGTCCGGACAGAGCGTTTCCGCGGGCCAGATCCAGGCGCCGCTGGGTTCGCCGCCGAAGACGACGTCCGCGTCGGTCGCCCGTTCGGCCACGTAGACGTCGCCGACCGGCGTCTTCGTGAGCGACGCGCCGACGGCGGCCAGCGCGTCGTCGACGGTCAGGCTGGTGTCCACCGGTGCAGCCACCCGGTCTCCCTCGCTCGCAGCCTCCCGGGCGAACAGCGCTAGCAGGACGTCCTTCGGGACGAACCGCCCCGTCTCGTCGACCGCGACCATCCGGTCGGCGTCCCCGTCGTGGGCGATGCCCAGGTCGGCGTCCGTGGCCGCGACCGTCTCGAGCAGCGTCTCGAGGGTCTCCTCGTTTGGTTCGCTCGGCCGACCGGGAAACGAGCCGTCTGGCTGGCCGTTGAGCGTCGTGACCGTACAGCCGAGGTCGGCGAGCACGTCCGCAGTGACCCGCCCCGCGCCGTTCCCGAGGTCGAGCACGATCGAGAGCGGCGTCTCGAGCGAAACGGCGTCCCGGATGGCGTCGCCGTGATCCACGGCGGCGTCCTGGTACGCGCGAACGGTGCCGTGGCCGTCCCAGTCCGTGAGGTCGTAGTCGCCCCGCTCGATGCGGGACGAAATCGCGTCTCGCTGGTCGGGACCGAACGCCTTCCCGGAGGGCGTCCAGAGTTTGATTCCGTTGTCGGTCGCCGGGTTGTGCGAGGCCGTAATGACGACGCCTGCGTCGGCCTCGAGCGTGCCGACTGCGCGGGCGACGGTGGGCGTGGCTGCGAGTCCGAGGTCGACGACGTCCGCGCCGCACTCGCGGAGGCCGGCCTCGAGCGCCCGGCCGAGGACCCTGCCGCTCTCCCTGGCGTCGCGGCCGAGGACGACCCGGTCGTAGCCCTCGGAGGCGACCGCTCGGCCGACCGAGAGCGCGAGTTCGGCCGTGACTTCCTCACCCACGGCACCGCGAATACCGCTCGTTCCGAACATAGCGAGGAGTGTGACGTACGGTTACGTTATACTGTCGATTGGACCAGTCGAGAGCGCCGGCGACTGCCGGCGCTCGAGGGTATATCTCGAGAGGCATTCGTCGCTACGATCGAAGAAAGTCGAAGAGACGATAGGGTTTCGAGCGAAGCGGTCGTCAGTCGCTGGTTTCGTTTTCTGTGGCCTCGTCTGTTTCGTTAGTGTCGTCTGTTTCGTTAGTGTCGTCTGTCTCGTTAGTGTCGTCTGTCTCGTTAGTGTCGTCGGTGCCGTCAGACTCAGAGGTATCGTTCGATTCGTCTGTCTCGTCACTCTCGTTGGAATCGTCGGCCTCGTCAGACTCGGTCTCGTCCGTCTCTTCACTCGAGTCGGACTCCACGTCCGGATTAAAGTGGATGGTTTTGGAGACCGCACCGTAGATGTCGTCGTACTGTTTGTCTTCGTCCATCAGGAAGACCTCGACGGTGAGGCGCTCGTTTTCGCCGAACTCCTCGAGACCGCCTGGCCGGACCTCGATGTGGAACGTCCCGTTTTCGGTCATCTTGACCTGACCGGTGCGCTCGACGATCTTCCGGTTGCCTTCTCCTTCGTTGATCTTGACGAAGAAGTACGGCTCACCGATGACGTTACCGTACTCCGGCGGGTCGACGTCCTCCATGCTCGTGTTGGCGACGATTTCGATGTTGAAGTCCGAGTAGCCCTCGCCGTTTTCCGCCTCTACTTTGTCGACGAACTCGACGCTCTTGATCCGGGTCGAACTCTCGTCTTTCCATTCGAGCGGCATGTTCGGCTGCTGTGGCGGTGACCAGCTGGACTGGGTCGATTCGTCGCCTTCCCCGTCGTCGGTGGAACCGTCACCGTTTGCGTCGTCGGTGGAATCATCCCCGTCCGAGTCGTCTTCGGCATCCTGGCTCTCGTTCGGCGAATCGTTTTCGTCGGTATCGTTCTCTGACGTGTTCTCCGACGGATCCTCCCCGTCGGGCTGTGTCTCGTTCGGCGAGTCGCCCGCGCCGAACCCCCCGAGGGACGTACACCCCGAGAAGCCGACGAGCAAGACGACGCCGATCACAGCGAGTTTTCTGAACTGCATCGTGGACGTCTGTATCGGCTTCCGTCACATCATTATAGCCCTGATAAGTCACCTTGGTCGCCGTATAACAACTCCATAGTCGAGTTCATCGACGGGAAAACCGTGTTCGAGGGCCCGGTTTCGGGTGTTTGTCGAGGCTCGAGCGACGACGTGCGAACAAGGTCGAATCGAGTAGCGCGTCGCTCGAGTCGGCAGTCGGCAGACGGTCCCCGGGAGCCGGCAGCCGCTAGACCGTCTCTTGGGGGCCACCCGCCGTCACACCGTCTCCGGAAGCCACCCACCATCGACCTCGAGATTCTGACCGCTCACGTAGTCGCTCTCCGGGTCGACGAAGAACAGGAGCGGGCGGACGAGGTCGTCGAAACTGGCGGGGCGCCCTCGAGGAATCTCTTCGGGGAACGCCTCGGAGTTCTCGACGACGTACGGCGAGATGGCGTTCACGGTGATGCCGTCGTCCTGGGTGTCGGCGGCGAGCATCCGTGTGAACATGATCACACCAGCCTTGGCGACGAAGTACGGGAAATTCACCGGGTTGACGAGTCCCTTCTCGCTCGAGGCGTTGCCGAGGTTGACGATGCGGCCGAATCCGTTCTCGCGCATGCCGGGGAGGGCACGCTTCGTGCAGAGGTAGGTCCCGTTGAGGTTCGTCTCCAAGACGCGGTTCCAGGTCTCGAACTCGATGTCTGCCCAGTGGGTGGGTGCGAAGTCGCCGACGTTGTTGACGAGTACGTCGACGGCCCCCAGATCGTCCTCGACGCTCGAGAACAGTTCGTCGACGCTTCCGGGGTCGATCACGTCGCCGCGAACCGTCGTGACAGCCTCGGCGCCGCGGTCTCGAGCCTCGTCGGCGACGGAACGAGCGGCTTCGTCGCTGGTGTGGTAGTGAACGGCCGTCTTCGCGCCGCGTTCGGCCAGCGCCAGCAGGAACGCCCGACCGATGCCGCGCGCGCTGCCGGTGACCAGTACGGTCCGACCGGTGAGGTCTGGTTCGTCCATACGTCATCCTCACTCAGGAGCACGAAAAGTCGCCGGGGTCGGCAGGTGGGAGTTTTTACTCGATATCGAGTAATCGTATGAACGCTTAAGGTAGTGGAGGGTATACGTACTGAGTATGACGCTCGAAACAATCCTGCTCGCGGTTGGTCCGGGCGATGCCGAACGGACGGACGCACTCGCCGAGGCAGTCATCGAAGTCGCAGCGCCCGCAGAGTCGACGGTCGTGCTCGCTCACGTCTTCACCGACGACGAGTACGAGAAGGTCCTGGACCAGCTCTCCTTCGACCCCGAAGTCGAGGAGGTCGACCCGAACGAAGTCGCTGGACGTCACGCCACGATCCGCGACCTCCGGAATCCGCTCGACGACGCGGGCGTGAACTACGAGGTTCGCGGCTCGGTGGGCGATCACGGCAAGGCAATCGTCGATTTGGCGACCGACGTGAACGCCGACCGCGTCGTCGTCGGCGGACGAAAACGCTCCCCGACCGGGAAGGCCGTCTTCGGCTCGACCGCCCAGGAAGTCTTGCTCTCGGCGCCGTGTCCCGTGACGTTCGTCCGCAGTTCCGACTGATCGGATTCCGGTTTTCGGATCGTAAGTGAACTCCCAGACGACGACCGACTCCGCCGTTCTCGCCCTAGTCGCTCGAGACGCCGAATAAACCGTCCGTCACGGGAAACGCGTTCCCTCACGTTTTATCGCCCGTGAGTCCTTGCCACGTGCATATGAACTGGCGGGACGCAGAACGCGAGTACGACGACGCGGTCATTGATACGACCAGCCTGGGTCGGCTGTTCGAGGACGCCGCCGAGCAACACCCCAATCGCCCGGCACAGCGCTACAAGGGCGGGGTCTACGACCGCTCGCTCACCGACGGCGTGTTGCGGGCGGCCGCCGACGGCGACTTCCGCGCGATCTCGTACGCCGAAATGCGCGACGTCGTCCGGAAACTCGCGGCCGGCTTTCGCGACCTCGGCGTCGAGTTCGGCGACCGGATCGGCGTCTTCGCCGACACCCGCATGGAGTGGGCCCAGACCGACTTCGCGCTGCTCTCGGCCGGCGCCGTGGTCACCACCGTCTACCGCAGTTCGTCGCCCGACCAGGTCCGCTACTTGCTCGACGACCCGGAGGCGACGGGCGTCGTCGTCGAGAACGAAGCCCTGCTCGAGCGCGTCCTCGAGGTGGAGGAGGACCTCGACCTCGAGTTCGTCGTTTCGATGGACGACCTCTCCGGCACGTACGACGACCGCGACGACGTCTACACGCTCGCGGACGTCTACGCGCGCGGGGAGAAGACCTTCGACCTCGAGGCGTACCAGAGTTGGGTCGACGAACCCGAGGCCGACGACCTGGCGAGTCTGATATACACCAGCGGGACGACCGGTCGGCCGAAGGGAGTCCAGCTGACCCACGGTAACTTCCGGGCGAACGTCAACCAGATTCGCAAGCGCTACGGGCCGCGACCGGACAAGTCCGCGGACCTGCCGGTGATCGACGAATCGGTGCAAACGGTCTCGTTCCTGCCGCTGGCCCACGTCTTCGAGCGCACCGCAGGGCACTTCCTGATGTTCGCCAGCGGGGCCTGCGTCGCCTACGCCGAGAGCCCCGACACCCTGCAAGCAGACTTCAGCGCGGTTCGGCCGAACTCGGCGACGAGCGTGCCGCGCGTCTACGAGAAGATCTACGACGCCATCCGCGAACAGGCGAGCGAGTCCGCGATCAAGGAACGGATCTTCCACTGGGCGACCGACGTCGGCGTCGAGTACGCCGAGGCGGACGTGCCAGGACCGGCCCTGCGGGCGAAACACGCCCTCGCGGACCGACTCGTCTTCTCGCAGGTCAAGGAGGCCCTCGGGGGCAACGTCGAACTCCTCATCAGCGGCGGCGGAAGCCTCTCGAAGGAACTCTGTACGCTCTATCACGGGATGGGCCTGCCCATCTACGAGGGGTACGGCCTGACCGAGACCGCCCCCGTAGTGACGGTCAACCCGCCCGAGGAGCCCAAAATCGGGACGGTCGGTCCCGCGCTGCCCGACGTCACGCTTCGCATCGACGAGTCCGTCGCTGACCAGGACGTCTTCGACGACCCCGGTCAGGTCGGGGAGTTGCTCGTTCGAGGACCGAACGTGACCGAGGGCTACTGGGAGAAACCCAGCGCTACCGACCGGGCGTTCTTCGAGAGCGAGGACGACGGTGGGCGCTGGTTCCGCACCGGCGACATCGTCCACCTTCGTCCGGACGGTTACGTCGAATTCCGCGAGCGAGTCAAACAGATCCTCGTGCTCTCGACGGGGAAGAACGTCGCCCCCGCCCCCATCGAGGACGCCTTCGCTGCCAGCGAGGTCGTCGAGCAGTGCATGGTCGTCGGCGACGGCGAGAAGTTCGTCGGCGCACTCCTCGTCCCGAACCTCGAGCACGTTCGCGAGTGGGCCGACCGAGAGGGGGTCGACCTCCCCGAGGACGCCGAAGCCGTCTGCGAGGACGAGCGCGTCCGATCCTACGTCGGCGAGGAAGTCGACGCGGTGAACGAGAGCTTCGAGAAACACGAGACGATCAAGCAGTTCCGCCTCGTCCCCGTCGAGTTCACCGAGGACAACGAGATGCTGACGCCGACGATGAAGAAGAAACGTCGCGTTATTCTCGAGCGCTTCGACGACCGGGTCGACGAGGTCTACGCCGACGCCTGACCGGTGTTTCGACGTCCCGACACCATCCCCCCCTCCCTAACTCGTTCTGTCGTCCGCCGTCCGTTGATCGCCGCCCGTTGCCATCAGAACGCCGCCACCGTCCAAGCGCCGTCGCCGCTCAAGCGCTGCCACCGCCCGAACCACTCAAAACAGCCGAATAGTTCAAGAGGTGGCATGTGCATTGAGGAACCATACCATGGGATGGAGGGAATCCGAACGAGAGTTCGAGGACGACGTGCTCGATATGGACACACTGGGACAGCTGTTCGCGAAGACGGTCGAGCGCAACAGGGACGCACCGGCCCAGCGTTACAAGGGCGGGATTTACGACCGCTCGCTCGCGGGGCCGGTGGTCGATCCCGCACCCGACGGCGACTACGCAGTGCTCAGCTACGCCGAGATGGGGGCGCTCGTCGAACGACTCGCGACCGGCTTTCGCGACCTCGGCGTCGACGCCGGTGATCGCGTCGCCATATTTGCTGGGACGCGCATGGAGTGGGCCCAGACAGACTTCGCGCTGCTCTCGGCCGGCGCCGTAGTCACTACCGTCTACCGCAGCTCGTCGCCCGACCAGGTTCGGTACCTGCTCGACGACCCGGGGGCGACCGGCGTCGTCGTCGAGAACGAAGCCCTGCTCGAGCGCGTCCTCGAGGTGGAGGAGGACCTCGACCTCGAATTTATCGTCTCCATGGACGACCTCTCCAGCACGTACGACGACCGCGACGACATCTGCACCCTCGCGGACGTCTACGAGCGCGGCGACGAGGGTTATGACGAGGAGACCTACCAGAGCTGGCTCGCCGAGCGCACGCCGGACGACCTGGCGAGTCTGATCTACACTAGCGGAACGACCGGCCAGCCGAAGGGCGTCCAGCTGACCCACCGGAACTTCCGGGCGAACGTCAACCAGACCTACCGGCGGTTCGGGCCGCGTCCGGGGAAACCGGCGGGGACGCCCTCGATCAACAGCAACACACAAAGCGTCTCGTTCCTCCCACTGGCACACGTCTTCGAGCGCACCGCGGGACACTTCCTGATGTTCGCCAGCGGGGCCTGCGTCGCCTACGCCGAGAGTTCGGACACGCTCAAGGAGGACTTCCAGCTCGTCTCGCCAACGACGGCGACGAGCGTGCCGCGGGTCTACGAGAAGATCTACGACGCCATCCGCGAACAGGCGAGCGAATCGCCGATCAAGGAGCGCATCTTCGAGTGGGCGACCGATGTCAGCCGGGCGTACTACCGCGCTGACAGCCCCGGAGCCGGTCTGAAGCTGAAGATGACGGTCGCCGACACGCTGGTCTTCTCGCAGGTCAAGGAGGCCCTCGGCGGCAACATCGATATGCTCGTCAGCGGCGGCGGCACCCTCTCGGCCGAGCTCTGCACACTCTATCACGGGATGGGCCTGCCCATCTACGAGGGCTACGGCCTGACCGAGACCGCACCCGTGGTCACGACGAATCCGCCGGAAGAACCCAAGATCGGGACGATCGGCCCCGCCCTCGTCGACACCGATCTGAAGGTCGACGAGACCGTCGTCCCCGAGGAGAGCACCGACACCGCGATCGGCGAAACCGGCGAGTTGCTCATCAAGGGCCCGCAGGTCGCGAAGGGATACTGGAACAAGCCCGAGAAGACCGCCGAGGCGTTCGTCGAGGACAACGAGGGACGGTGGTTCCGCACCGGCGACATCGTCACAATTCGACCCGACGGCTACCTCGTCTTCCACGAGCGTTCGAAACAGATGCTCGTCCTCTCGACGGGGAAGAACGTCGCCCCCGCCCCCATCGAGGACAGCTTCGCCCAGAGTCAGGTCGTCGAGCAGTGCATGGTCGTCGGTGACGGCGAGAAGTTCGTCGGCGCGCTCGTCGTTCCCAACTTCCAGTATCTGCGAGACGAACTCGAGCTCGAGGACGACGCGCGGATCGTCGACAGCGAGGCCGCCCACGACCTCGTCCAGGCGGAGATCGACGCGGTGAACGAGAACTTCGAGAAACACGAGCAGATCAAGCGTTTCCAGCTCGTTCCCGAAGAGTTCACCGAGGAAAACGAGATGCTGACGCCGACGATGAAGAAGAAGCGTCGCGTGATCCTCGAGAAATTCGACGAGGAGGTGGCGGACATCTATCCCGAGCGCGCGTCCGATCGACCGGCCGAAGCGGCCGACTGAGCGGGAACGCGACTACCCCAGTCCACCCCCTCTCGCCTTGTCGCCCTCGAGTTCGGATTCGCGGGTTCGGGTCCGTTCTTCTTCCGCCTCCGGGTCGGGTTCGCGATCGTGGGGATAGACGCCCTCCGAATCCGAGCGCGTGTTCCGGGTCAGTGCCAGCCACAGGAGCACACCGGAGAGAACGAGAAACGCCCAGGCGAATTCGCTCACACCTGCGATCACCGACGCGAGTGCGGCGATCAGACAGCCGAGGACGGCGTATCCGTACCGGTTCAATCGCTGGAGGACCATGGTACACCTCGCTCTTGCTGCCACAAGTGTTTTTTCACGGATACGTCGACCACATCCGATCGGCGGTCCACTCGCTGATCCGGCGTATCCACATTCCAGATGGGAATACCACGGTTACTCGAGCCACGAACGTGGCGCTACGGGCCGACCAGTGGATCCGGCGCGTTGACGTCGTCGTTCGCGACCGTGCGTTCGACGGAGGGCAGGTCCTTGAGGCGTCGGCCGTCGCTGCAGTTATCGCTGAACGGTCCGCACGAGCACTCGAGTGCGTTCCCTTCGATCGAGCCGAATCCGGCAGCGATCAGTCGAGAGCTATAACTGGGTGGTTTCGGTAGTGAATACATCGACGAATGAACGTTCGACTACAGGACGAGAGGTGGGTGCGCCGCCGCGGCGTCGCCGTCCGGGGCCAGGCATTCGACGGGGCGGACCTCCTCGAGGCGCCGGCCATCGCCGAGCGGTTCGCACGGGCGCTCGAGGACAGGGCCGGCCGGAATCAAGACGGGGACGCTCACCTCGAGGCCGTCGCCGCCTGCGCCGACTCCCTCGAGGGCTTCTTCGCGGCCGTCGTCGGCCTCGACGCAGACTCGACGTACCTCGTCGCCGACGGCGCTCGCTCGATTCCCCTCTGGTACGACGCCGCCGGGTCGGTCGTCAGCGATCGCGGGTGGATCGCCAGAGACGCCGTCGACGCGCCTCGAGACCCGGTCGCCGAGCGCGAGTTCCTCCTGACGCGGTACGTAACCGGTCCCGACACCATCTGGCGGGACGTCTTCGCCGTGCAACCGGGGGAAATGGTTCGACTCGAGTCGAGCGACGTCGACGGCACTGGCACCACCAGCGACGGCTATCGAATCGTCACTCGCCACACCTACCGCGAGTACTGGCCCGCCGCCGAAACGCCGACTGCCGAGGACGAGTGCGCCGGCGACATGCTCGAGGCACCCCTCACGCGCCTCGAGGCCGGCCTCCAGGCCGCACTCGACCGACTCGAGGTCGTCGCCGGCGACCGCCCCGTCGTCCTCCCACTCTCGGGCGGGTACGACTCCCGACTGCTCGCCGCAGCCCTCGTCGAGCGCGGACGGGAGGTGATCGGCTTTACCTTCGGCCGCTCGGGCCACCCCGACGTCGAGGTCAGCCGAGAGGTCGCGGCCGAACTCGGGATCCGCTGGGAGTTCTACCCCTACTCGCGAGCGATGTGGCGTGAGCGGTACCACGGCGAGGCCGGCCACCGTTACCGGGAGTGGGCCTTCAGCAGGGACGCCCTCCCGTTTCTGGCCGAGTGGCCCGCCGTCCACGGGTTGCTCGAGGACGGCCGGCTTCCAGAAGACGCGCTCTACTGTCCAGGTCACACCGTGGCGACACCCAGCGAACGACTGCCGCGATTCGCGGGCGAGCCCCGGTTCGACATCGACCGGACGACTGTCGGCTGTGGGCCCGCCGTGGATGCCGACGAACGGGGAACCGTCGACGAAGCCCTCGAGACGATCGACCCCACGCTCGAGGCGCTGGTCGAGTACGTCCTCGAGACGCACTACGTGCTCTGGGATCTGGACGACGTCGCGAACGTGCCCACGGACGATGGCGGAAGCATCCAGGATGCGTTTCGCGAGCGCATTCGACGCGGCCTCCTCGACGACCGAGATCCTCAGACGATCTCTGACCCCGCGACGGCCGCCGCAGCCTACGAACGCTGGGAGTGGCGCGGGCGCATGTCGACGTTCACCAACGGCGACTGCCGGGTCTACGAGGACGCCGGCCTCGAGTGGTGGCTCCCGCTGTGGGACCCCGCCTACGTCCGGGCCTGGGAGGCGGTTCCCCTCGCCTTCCGTCGCGGAAAGGGGCTCCACGCCGACCTCGCCACGGCCATCTACTGGCGGGTCGCCGGTGTCACCCACGACCGGGCCGCGGTGACGGATCGAACGCTCGAGCCCGTCGATCGCTTGCTCTCACTCGTCCGTCACACCCCCGTTCGGCAGTTCCTCGAGCGCGGCGGCGACTGGGAGCCGCCGTTTCTCGCCCCGCGCGAACGGTGGCGCGAACCCGGCTCCCACCCGCTCGCCTGGCACGGAATCGTCGACGATGCGGTTCTCGAGGCCGTTCCCTCGAGCCGAAACCTCTACGCGCTGCGAACGCTGGCGCGGGTCGAAGGCGTCGACCTCGGGGATCCGTCGTGGCTCGCCGACGTAGGTGAGGAGTGGTTCGAGTAATCGTCACTCGAGTAACTCGGGGAGTTAGAACAGAAGGGTAAACAGGAGGTCGCCGTAGACGAGCGCGACGACTAGCCCCGCGAAGATCGGCACCAGGAACGGCGTTCCCGGCGAAATCCAGACGGCCTCGCGTTCGGTGAGGACCTCGAGGCCGTCTCGGAGCGTCTCGGGGCCGGTGCCGTAGGCCGTGCCGTCGATGTCCTCGAGGAAGGCTGCGGCGCCCCAGGGGTCTTCGACTTCGATGTCGGCTGATGCGTCGGTATCGCGCTCGAGGCTGTCCTGGACGGGACTCGACCCGCCGTCGCTCCGAACCTCGGCCGTCACCGCGCCGTCGGTCGGCGGATTCGGTTCGTCGGGGAGACTCGCCGGGTCGCGATACGTCTCCGGGTCCGTCCGGAGTTCCTCGAGGCTGAGACCCCGCCAGCGAAGATACATTCGGAGGGCGTCCAGGTCGAGACCGCTCAGGGACCGCCCCGAGGGCGCGTCCAGGAGTCGTCCGTGGGTGCTCGAGACGGTCGTCCACTCGACCGGCCAGCCGATGAACATCACGGGGGCGATTCGCCCAGCGATGGCGTTTCGAATCGCGAGGACGACCGGGATGAGGACGCCGAGGAGGACCGCGTTGGTCAGGATGGCGAGCGAGAACGCGCTGGCGATCTCTGGGGTGACGGTGGGGAGCGTCCACGAGCCGATTTCGTAGGCAGGGTACGTCGGAAACAGCAACGCGAGCACCAGCAACGCCTTCGCGTCGGCACCGCCGAATCCGCCGAACCACCAGAAGAGGTACGCGAGCGGGACGACGACCCCGAGACTCAGCGCCGAGGGGACGAGAAACTCGTGGCTCCAGACGACCCCGCCAGCCTGGTAGGCGACCCAGCCGTCCCAGACGAACAGGACCGCGGCGAGCGCCGACAGCGGGACCCAAACCGAACTCGAGATCCGGCGGGTCTTCACGTCGCGGACGGCCGCCCAGGCGAAGACGGGGACGGCGACGAGCCGGAGGACGTCAGGCGTCGAGGCGATCGGGACGACGTCGTACACGTTCGCTACGGCGTCCCGGTGGGTGGTAGGTGTTACGGCTGCAACGGAGTCTCGAACGAGGTGGCACGCCCGGAATCACTGGGAAGGCGCCTAGAACCCGTGACGATCCTCGAGCAACACGAATTGCGTCCGGTCCTCGACCCGCTCTCGCTCGAGCCGATCGGATACAAATGCGTTTACCCGTGATACTAGAAAATGTTGGAAAGCGCGTTCCGGACTAGATGACGCGGTTCTGCAGGTAGTCGAGGTGCTTGGCGTTGTAAACGATCTTGACCTCCTCGGACTCGGCAGTACCGATGCAGGTCAGGCGGACGTTCTTGTCCTCGACTTCCTCGTCGCTGAGGATCTGCTGCATGTCCATCTGGATTTCGCCCTCCTTGAGGATGGCCGCACAGTTTGCACAGGCGCCGGCACGGCACGAGAAGGGCCAGTCGTAGCCCTGGGCCTCGGCGGACTCGAGGATGTACTCGCCCTCGTTGACCTCGAGGGTTCCGTAGTCCTCGGCGTCGAAGTCGGCGTCGGCGGCTTTTTCGAAGACGTCGTCGTCGTCGACACTCCATCCCTGGTCGTCCAATACTTCGTAGTTGAGGTATTCTACCGTGGGCATCAGGTGGCGCTTCGAGGCCCGTACTGGTATAGCTTGCTGTTCATTTGCAACGGTTTATCAGTCCGGACAGTCCCGATCCGAGAACGGTCGGGCTCAAAAGCCAAACAGCGGGACGAATCGGAAGGTGAGAAACGCCGCGACCGTCGAGATGAGCGGAACGACGTTTTGCATCAGGATGACGCGAGCGGTCGTCGACGGGTCGAACAGGTCGGCCGCCTTCGGGATGTCCTCGGCGCTTTCCTCGCCGATTTCGGGCGGTCGTTCGCCCTCTTCGTCGGCCGTGAGCGCACCGATCGAGACGGCCGTTTCCTCGCCGCGGGCGGCGTCCGAAAGCGTCGTCGTCCGGGTCGCTCGTCCCCAGCCCAGCCCGACGATGCACATGGTTGCGACGACGACGAAGCTGGCGGGAATCCCGATGAGCGAGAGGAAAATGACGATCGCCGAGGCCACGACCGCGACGACGATTGCCGCCGTCAGCGGCAGGTTCGTGATGTCGTTACCGAGTGTGTCGAGGGTCCGGCGGGCGATGGTGAACGCCCCGACGGCGACGGCGATCGAGCCGATGACGATGAGCGGACCCAGGTCGAGGCCGCCGGCGCCGTAGATCGGGGCGATGGCGTTGGCGATGTTACTCGTTCCAGAACTGAAGGCCATCAGACAGCCGATCACGACGACGACTATCGCACCAGTTCGCTGTCGACGGCCCGAACCGGCGCGGTAGGCGACCCGCGGGACCAGCCCGGAGCGGTCGAGCGAGAGCATCGGCTCGCCGCCGCGCTTGGACTCGATGGCGACCCAGGCATTGATCTGCGGGTAGAAGTAGCGGCCGATGACGCCCGACACCCAGAAGCCGATGACGGGCGCGACGACCCACCAGATGGCGATCTCGAGGACGACGCCGACGTTCAACTCGCCGGTCGCGAACCCGAGCGCGGCGATGGCGCCGACCGCGGTCATCGAGGTCGACGCGGGGACGCCCGCGTAGTTCCCGATGAAGAGGGCGCCGCCGATGAAAAAGAGGACGGCGACGTTGGCCTCGAGCGTGAAGATGTCGCTGTCAGTGATAAGGTCGTTGCCGAGCGTGTCGACGACGGCGGGGCCGATGGTCCAGGCGCCGACGAAGAAGAAGATAGACATCAGTCCCGCGGCAGCGACCTTCGTGATGACGTTCGCGCCGACGGCGGGACCGAACGCCGGGCCCGTGGTCGCGCCGCCGATGTTGTAGCCGACGAAAATCGCGACGAGAACACCTGCGTATAACAGTATCTCCGACACGGACGAACGTATGGGGCAGGGGCCTAAAAACGCGCCTATTTGGGTCGGTCGGACGGTCAGACGCTTCAGAGGGCGACGATTCAGGGAGTCGTCACGAGCGTCAACAGGAGTGGTAAAACGACGACCGTGGGACCGTACCGTAGCCGAAAACCGGGGCATTTACTCGCGTCGCCCTCTGCGTACTCCGCATGAGCCAGCAGTTCGCGGAGTTCGAGGTGATTCCGGCGGTCGACGTCCAGGACGGCGAGGTCGTCCAGCTCGTCCAGGGCGAGCGCGGCACCGAGAAACGCTACGGGGACCCCGTGGCGGCCGCGAAGCGGTGGATCGACGCCGGTGCTCGCAGTCTCCACCTGGTCGACCTCGACGGCGCGTTCGAGGGCGAGCGAGCGAACGCCGACGCCATCGACGCCGTCCTCGAGGTCGTCGACGTGCCGACCCAGCTCGGCGGCGGCATTCGAACCGCCAGCGACGCGTTCGACCTCCTCGAGCGCGGCCTCGATCGGGTCATCCTGGGAACGGCGGCCGTCGAGAATCCCGACGTCGTGGCCGAGATCAGCGCCGAGTACCCGGACTCCGTCGTCGTCAGCCTCGACGCGAAAGGTGGCGAGGTCGTCGTCGAGGGCTGGACCGAAGGCGCCGGCATCACGCCCGTCGACGCCGCGAGGCGGTACGACGACCTCGGCGCTGCGGCAATCCTCTTCACGAACGTCGACGTCGAGGGGCAACTCGAGGGCGTCCAGACCGAACCGGTTCACGACCTCGTCGACGCAACCGACGTCCCGATCGTCGCCAGCGGCGGGGTGGCGTCGCTCGAGGACATCGCGGCGCTTCACGAGGCCGGGGCCGCGGCGGTCGTAGTCGGAAGCGCACTCTACGAGGGGGCGTTCACGCTCGAGGCGGCCCAGCGAGTGGCTGACGGCGGGTAATTCGGCGGACGGCGTGACGATCGTTCACCGGCGACGGGCGAACGTATCGCCGCTCCAAGGTATCCGATGACGCGTAAAAAGTGGAGTGGAGCGTGGTACGTGGGTCGAGAAGGAAGACAGAGTTGGAGGAGTGGAGGGTCGAAGTTGGAGGAGTGGAGGGCCCCAGCAGTGTCGACCGTCAGTGCTGATTGTAGCCGTGACCGGCGTACAGGGCGAAGACGTTGACGACCAGCAGCGTCACGAATGTCAGGGCGATCGTCGGATCGTTCAGGCCGTTCGCGAGGAGGGGTAGATACGCGAACGGCAGCGCGATGGCGATCCAGAAACTCAGGAACTGTGCTGAGGGTCTGACGACGCCGAGCGTCTGGCGAAGTCGGGAACTGTACTGGCTGACCGCTTCGGGAGACGGCGTGAGCGATTCAGTCGAGGGCGGGGACGGATTTGGCATGGTCATCGAACACCTCTGGGTAGCAGAGACATTCACTGCACCCATCATATAAGGGGACGAACATTGAGGTCGTTTCGGTCCGTTTCACCGATTATCGACTGGGGTATCGGATGCCTGAAACGCGTTTAGAACGCTCCTAAAATTTTAAAACACCATTAGAGGCGGTAATTTCTGTCGTCGAATCTCGACACAAACAGGACTAAACTCGAGCCGATCTGACACCGCCTCGAGCGCAATCGCCTTGTATCGGCCGCCGCATACCTCGAGCATGAGTCAGCGAACGGCGACCGTTTCCCGCGAAACGGGCGAGACGACTATCGAGTGCACTCTCGCCGTCGACGGGTCGGGAACCGCCGAGATCGACACCGGGATCGGCTTCTTCGATCACATGTGTACCGCCTTCGCCGAGCACGGCCTGTTCGACCTCGAACTCGACTGCGACGGCGACCTCCACGTCGACGACCACCACACCGTCGAGGACGTCGCCATTGTCGTCGGAACCGCGTTCGACGAGGCGCTCGGTGACCGCGCGGGAATCGTCCGGTACGCCGACCGGCGCGTCCCGCTCGACGAGGCGGTCGCAGACGCAGTCATCGACGTGAGCGGGCGCTCCCGGTTTTACTTCGACGGCACGTTCTCACAGGATCGAGTAGGGGAGTTCACGAGCGACATGGCGCGTCACTTCGCCGAGTCGCTGGCGATGCACGCCGGGCTCACCCTCCACCTGGCCGTCGACGGCGAGAACGCCCACCACGAAGTCGAGGCGCTGTTCAAGGCGCTCGCGCGAACGCTCGACGACGCGACGCGACTCGACGAGCGGCGCGAGGGGACGCCGAGCACGAAGGGGACGCTCTGACTACGACGACGTCCGCTACGGCCGACGCAACTGATCGCCGTCCTCGACGAGTTTCCCCTCCTCGAGCGCGTGGTCGATGATCGCGTCGACCTCGTGGTTCTCGAGGTCGTAGGCGCCGGCAGCGAGCCCCTCGAGGTCGGCGCGGTCCATCGGGAGTTCGCGATTGCGGAGGAGTCGAAGGACCTTGCCGTAGGCGGCTGGCGGCTGCGAGTCGTCACCCGACGCGGGTTCAGTATCCCTTTCGACGGGTTCAGAACCGCCTCCAGCAGATTCTCGGTCGGCTTCGACGTTCGTCTCTGTCGTAACCCCCTGCCTGCTCGCTCGAGCGGCGCCCTCGGCGTCGTCGCTTCGCCTCTCGTCAGCGGCCCGGGTTTCGTCGTTTCTGCCGATCGACACGGCGACATCGTCGGTTTCAGAAGCAGCGCCAGTTTCGGACGGCGCGCGGTCACGCGAGGGACGACCATTTCCGTCGCGTCCGCTCTCGCCGCCTCCGAGTCGGTCGAGCAACGGCTCGAGGAGCGTCTCCAGGCGGGCGTGGCAGGCATCACAGAGAACCGCGCGACCTTGTTCGCGCTCGTTCGGTTCGAGCGTTGCCGGGACGATTTCGAAGGTTCCGGCGGCCGGTTCTCCACAAAAGTCACAGCTTTGGATTGCGCGCATGAACGTTCGTCCGAACCGGACAACCAAAAACGTGAGTCAGACGCGATGGGGTCGAGTCTCGACGAATCGAGCAAACGTCGTCTCGCCACGGAGCGCCGCCCTCGTGTCTCACTGGCCGACAGCGAGCGACAGAATCATGTTCCTTGAGACCATATCACATAGATCCTGTCCTGGGTAGGGGTACCTGCGACGGGCCACGAATCCAGTACGGTGGCGGCGTCACACGCGTCGCCCATCCCCCCGTATTCTGCGATACGTCGACCGTGGGCACTCTTCCTCCCTCTGCGACACACCGACCGCGATCACTCGAGGGCCAGCACTGACGAGACCGCCCGTTCGACCGCCTCGAGGTCGGCCTCCGGGGCGTAGACACCGAGCCGCCACTGGGCGCGCTGGGCGGCCTGTAACCCCTGGACGAGCGGCGACTGTTCGTGAAGCCTGCGGACGGAGCCGCCGACGACGACGCGCGTCTCGGTCTCGGGCATGCTCGGCCGACCTGGACAGTCGACGACGACCGACCGCGAATCGACGTCTGCCCGGTCGGCGACGTCGTCTTCGAGTTCTCGAACCTCGTCGTGGTCGGCCTCGAGCAGCCATTCCGGCACCGCCTCGAGTTCGGCCCAGGCCGCTCGCTTGTAGAGGCGCCGTTCCGCGAGTCGAGCCGCGAAATCGGTCGTGGGCTGGCACTCCCGGAGCGCCGACAGGAGGTCCGCATCGGTCATCCGGGCGAATCGCTCGGCCGTCAGATCGGTCTCCTCGAGCAGGGTCTCGGAGGCGCGCTCGAGCATCGACCCCGCGATGCGGGAGACGTGGTGGCGATAGACGGTCGCGTTCATCAGCGCGCGGGCAACGAGCAGGCTCTCGGCGGTCGCGACGTTGCCCTCCTCGAGGACGAGCGCGTCGTCGACGAACCGGAGGACTCGAACGAGCCGCCCCGGATCGACCGTGCCGTAGGGGACGCCCGTGTGGTGGGCGTCGCGCACGAGGTAGTCCATCCGGTCGACGTCGAGGTCCCCCGAGACGAGCTGGCCGAGTTTGCCCTCGCCGGCGATCAGGTTCGCGACCACTTCCGGGGCGAGGCCGTGGGACTCGAGGACGGCCGCCAGTTCCGAGTCCTCGAAGAGGTGGTGAACGTCGTCGTGGTGGCGCCCGAGGTGGCGCTCGATGATCCGTTCGGTCTGGTGGCCGTAGGGACCGTGGCCGACGTCGTGGAGCAGGGCCGCTGCGCGGACGGCCTCCGCGCGGGCCCCCTCGACGCCGAGGTGGGTGAGCGCCTGGCGCGCGAGGTGATAGACTCCGAGACTGTGTTCGAACCGGGTGTGGCTGGCCGAGGGGTAGACCAGTCGGACGGTCGAGAGCTGTTTGACGTACCGGAGTCGCTGCATCGCCGCCGTGTCCAGGAGATCCTGTACGACGCCGTCGACCTCGACGTAGTCGTGGACGGCGTCTTTGATCGCGTTCATGGGCGTACTCGCGGCGGGAGTGTCAAAACGAAATCGGAACCGTCGCGACCGGGTTTTCGTTCTCGTTCAGGGTCTCGGTTTCGTTCTCGTTCTCGTTCACGGTCTCGGTTTCGTTCTCGAG
This sequence comes from Natronosalvus rutilus, assembly GCF_024204665.1. NCBI lineage: Archaea > Methanobacteriati > Methanobacteriota > Halobacteria > Halobacteriales > Natrialbaceae > Natronosalvus > Natronosalvus rutilus. The sequence goes on from NZ_CP100355.1 coordinate 267,466, forward strand.
TCGACGTGCACGAACCGAAACGCCCCTGTGTTCCCGCCCCCTCGAATACCGCATGCCGACCGTACGGAACCGCGGTGCGTCGCTGTTCTACAGCGCCGAGGGCGGCGACGAGGGGCCAGCGGTGGTCTTCGTCAACGAGGCCGGCCTCGGCGGCTGGCTCTGGGGCTGGCAACACGCCTCCCTGGCAGGCCCTTTCGAGACTGTCGTCTGGGACCTCCGGGGCACCGGTCGCTCCGAGGGGACGACCGGGCCGTACGACCTTGAGACGCTCGCGAGCGACTTCGAGGCCGTCTGCCGCGAGATTGGGAGCCGGAGCGTCCACGCCGTCGGCCTGGGACTCGGCAGCGCCATTGCCCTCGAAGCCGCTCGCTCGAGCGGTCGCGTCGAGACGCTAACGCTCCTGGGAACCGCCGCACACGGGTCGGCGTTCGACCTCGAGGCGCTGTTCGACCCGCTGGAAGACGGCGGCGAAGAAACGAGTGGTGACGCGACGACCGCCCAAGACGACCGACGCAACGCGATTCGAGCCACCCTCGAGTCCGCCCTCTCCGGGGACTTTCGAAACCGCCAGCCGGACGTCGTCGACGGCATCGTGGACTGGCGTCTCGAGGGCGACGCCGATTCCGCCGGGCGACGTGCGCAACTTGCCGCTCTAGCCGAGTTCGACGCTCAGAAGTGGCTCGTGGAGGTGACCCAGCCGACGTTAGTCCTCCACGGCACGGCCGACGCACTCGTCCCGTCTGGCGCCGGACGCGACCTCGCCGACGGCCTTCCGAGGGGGACGTTCGTCCCGCTCGAGGGCGCTGGCCACCTCGCGAACGTCGAACGCTCGCGGACGGTAAACGATCGGTTGTTTGGGTTCCTCGAGGATCACACCGACGGCCTCGAGCGGTGAGCGCCCTAGCCGTGCCATCCGTGAACGAGGACGCTGACGCCAAAAATCGGCTAGTTAACTGACGGTATCCGGTGGATTCATGCTCGCTCGCTCCGGAGTAGAATCTGCACGGGGACGGGCGGGATCAGTCTGTCGAATCGATCGTCAACGTTCCACCCACACCACCTATCAACCACCACATTCCCCCGTGTTTTTCTCGAGAGCGACTTCCGTGAGCGAGCGGGCAGAAGGCCTTACTATCCGGAGGACATTTACAGACCTATGACACAGGTGCGTCTCGCGCTGCTCAACGCCGCCTACGAGGGCGAGAGCACGCGACGAAACTTTCGACGCGAACTCGACGCCTCGCTCGCCGAGTTCGACATCACCGACGGCGAACTCCCCGAAACCTACGATTACGACGGCGTCGTCGTCACGGGCTCGAGAGCCTCGGTCTACTGGGACGAAGACTGGATCGAGCCAGCGAAGACGTGGGTCGCCGAAGCCATCGATCGCGACGTCCCGTTTCTGGGCATCTGCTGGGGCCACCAGCTCCTGGCTGACGTCCTCGGCGGGTCCGTCGACGACATGGGCGAGTACGAGGTCGGCTACAGTCATATCGAGCACACCGGCGACTCGCCCCTGTTCGACGGAATCGACCGCGAGTTCGTCGGCTACACGAGCCACTCCGACGCCGTCCTCGAGTTACCCCCCAATGCCGAGCCCCTGGCCGAAAACGAGTACTCGAACCACGGCTATCGCCTCGGGAACGTCTTCGGCGTCCAGTTCCACCCCGAGTTCGACCAGCCGACGATGCGAAAGCTGCTCGAGAACAAGGACCTCGAGTCCGAAACCCGCGAGCGTCTGCTCGCCGAGGTCACCGACGAGAACCACGCGAGGACGCGCCCGGCGAGTCTCGTCTTCGAGAACTTCGTCGATTTCGTGCGCGAAGTTCGTGAGCGAGCGGCCGCGGACGACGGGGCTCGAGACGTCTCGGCGTGATCACTCGAGGCCCGCCGTCTCTCGCTCACCGATGGCCTCGACGAGCAGTTCCGCGACGTCGACGATCTCGATGTCCTCTTCGAATCCACCAGTTTTGCGCCCGTCCTCGTACATCGTCATGCACATCGGGCAGGCGACAACGAACTTCTCGACGCCAGCGCCGGCGTCGGTGTCCTCGAGCGCCTCGCGAAGCCGTTCCTCGCTCGGTTTCGGCTCTTCGTCGAAGTCCATCCAGAGGCCACCGCCACCGCCGCCACAACAGAACGAGTCGGCACGATTGCGCGGCATCTCCTGGAGGTCACAGCCGGTCGCCCGGATGAGTTCGCGCGGAGCCTCGTACTCGTCGTTGTACCGCCCGAGGTGACAGGGGTCGTGGTAGGTGACGGTGTAGTCGAGTTCGGTGCCCGACAGGGCCAACTTGCCGTCCTGGACCAGCTCCTCGACGGCCTGCGTCCAGTGGAGCACCTCGATTTCCCCGCGCTGATTCCAGTACTCGTCGTACTCGAACGGCATCATCGGATCGTCCGCGAACTCCGCGAAGTCGACCTCGGGGTACTCGTTCTCGAACGTGTTGTAGCTGTGCGGGTCGGTGCAGATCAGCTTCTCGAAGTCACAGGCCTCGAACGACTCGACGTGGTGGCCCGCCAGCTCGAGGTAGAGGAACTCCTCGCCGATGCGGCGGATGTCGTTGCCGTCGTACTTCTCGTCCTCGAAGAGAATGCCGAAGCTGACGTCGGCGGCCTCGAGGATGGTCGCCAGCGAGCGGGCGACTCGCTTGTTGCGCTCGTCGTAGCTCGGGTAGTCGCCGACGTACCAGAGGTACTCGACCTCCTCATCGCGAGCGTCCACGAGGTCGAACTCGAGTTCGTCGGCCCAGTCGGCGCGGTTCCGCGGCGAGTCGCCGAAGGTGTTGCCGTTCTGCATGACGTTCTGGAAGACGTCCTGCATGTTCGAGTCGACGTCACCCTGGTCGACCAGCTGGCGGTTGAGTCGCGTAAAGGACTGGAGGTGCTCGATCTCGACGGGACAGGCGTCCATGCAGGCCATGCAGGCCATGCACGATTCCATCGTCTCCGCGTCGATAACCGAGGTACCGCCGTCGGCGATGATCGGTCGTTCCTCGCCACCGGCGTTGAGACTCTCGCGGTAGGATTTCAGGTCGAGGATGACGTTCCGCGGGTCGAGCGGCCGGTCGGACGCCTTCGCGGGGCAGACCGACGAGCAGCGCCCACACTTGGTACAGGCGTCCTGGTCGAGAATCTCCTTCCAGGTGAAGTCGTCGATGGACTCGGCGTTCGTCGCGTCCAGGTCGGCTGGGACGCCGGGCAGGCGCTTGCCGGTCTTCTCGTCGCGCGTGACGACGTTGGCGAACGAGGAGAGCATGTGGAACGGCTTCGCGTAGGGAATCCACGCGATGAAGAAGAACGCGAGCAGCGAGTGCGACCACCAGGCCCACCAGTGCATCGAGGTCGCGAGCGACTCGCTCATGCCCATCGACTCGAGCGCTCCGAGGCCCATCGCCAGGCCGTAGCCGACGAAGCTCACCACCTCGAACTCGGGCATGCCGGTCGCGTAGATCCGGATTCCCTCGAGGGCGAACCCGCCGAGGCCCAGGAGAAAGAGAATCCAGACGAACGCGGTGTCCTCGAGGGAGGTGTGTCGACCCCACAGGCGTTCGTTCTGTACCCAGTACCGGCGGTACATCGCCATTCCGAGGCCGACGACGAACAGCAGGCCCATCGCGTCGACCATGAACTGGTAGGCCAGGTAGAAGTCGCCGTGCCAGAAGGAGGCGTCGAACACGAGGCCGTAGGCGTACTCGTCGAATGCGAGAATCGAGGTCGCGATGAACAGCGAGAGAAAGCCCCAGAAGATGAAGGCGTGCATCAGTCCGCCGTAGAGGTCGCGATTGAACTGCTTCTCGTTCGTCAGGACGATTTTCGACGCGGCCACGACTCGACTCGCGAGGTCGTCGACGCGAGGGAAGGGGTCGTCGTCTCCCTCGGCGTAACGGGCGAACCGTGCGTAGACGCCGAACAGGAAGACGAGGATGGCGACGGCGGCGAGGAAGTAAAACAGCACCTTCTCCACGGAGGAGATGCCGTAGTACGTTTCCCTGGTCACCTCCGTCTGTGCGATAACGTTCATGTACTATGACGCGGAGAGAACGTACTTAACTCTTGTCACACCGTCCACGGGGTGTCCCGGAGCCGTCGTCCGAGAATCGATACGCCGTTGAGAGTTTATTGAGAACGATTCGCTCACCCGTCGGCCAACGCTATACGGCAACAGGCTTAAATATCCACCCGTCTCCAGTGTGCATCCATGAACGAGAAAACCGAAGAACTCCGAGACATCTTCACCAGCGTTACCGACGGCGAAGAGACCGTCACCGAATCCCAGGAAGACACCCGTGGATCGCTCGAGAAGGACGAGCGAACCGTCGAGGAGCGCCTCGAGAACGTGATCGCACAGATGCGCGAACGATACGGCTTCGAGACGCCGTTATCGGAGGCGGAGCTACAGACCGTCGCGAGACGCTACTACGAACGCGACGATGACGACGAGATCGCCGCCGACCTCGAGGTCGACCCACAGAACGTCTTCGAGGCCCGGTGTGCGCTACACCTCGTGGACGAGGGCGACGCCGACGAGATCGACCTGGTAGCGATTCGCGAACGTGACGAGGCCGACGCGACCCTCGCCGAGGAGTACGACGTCGACCCGGAGACGATCCGGCGCTACCGCCTCGTCGCGGCCGCGAAAGCGGAATCGCGAGCGGCGAACGACCGCTACCGCGACGAGTTCGATAGCCTGCTGGCCGACTCGGAACTCGCCTCCAAGATGGCGAGCGACGTCCGGAAGGACGGTCTCGAGGACGCGACCGAGGGCATGGAAACGGACGTCTCCTTCTGATCGGTCACTTCGTAGAGCGGTTTGCTTCTAATTGGCTACCGCGTACAGCTGTTTCCTGCTGACCGCGTCGCTCCCGTGCAGCTCAGCCCCTTCCCCACCGAGCCAGCAATTTATATACCAATACGCGGCCAGACCGACCATGACGCACGTCGCGTTCAGCGACCTCCGGACGGCCACCTACTGTCCGCGAAAGCTCTATTACGCCCGACGCGCCGACGACCGCGAGCCGCCACCCGGAGTCGCCGCCGTCCGAGACCTCGCGACCCGGTACGAATCCCTCCTCACGGCGACCGACAAGGCACTCGCCCACGAACCGATTGAACTCGAGCCGTCCGTCTATCGCGCCAGGCTCTGTCGAACGCGCGATCGATTGACGAACGCCGCCGAGGAGACGCGGTTCCAGCCGCCGCCGAATCGCGACCACGACGCGACGAACGGGGACCGATGGGCGGCGACCTGTGACCCCGCCACCGTGGACGCCCTCGTCACCGGTCGAGAGTGCCGTGGTATCGTTCACAAAGTACTGCACGATCCGCTCGAACCGGCCCTCGTCTCCGCCGGCAAACCGCCCGACCAGGGCGTCTGGAAATCCCAGCGCGTCCACGCCGTCGCCGCCGCGAAGGCCCTCGCATGGACACACGAACAACCGGTTGGCGGTGCCTGGCTCGAGTATCCAGCCTACGGGGAGATCCGCTACGTTCCGATGAGGACGCGCCGGAAGGCCGAGTACCGACGGGCACTCCGAACCGTCCGCGAACTCGAGGAGCCACCGTCGCGACTCAGCAACCGCGAGAAGTGTACCGCCTGCGAGTACGCCGACACCTGTGGTGTCCGAACACGAAGCCTCCGATCGCTGCTGGGATTCGGGTGACTCGAATCGACGATGAGGACGCGAGCGTCGTCAGTAGGCGGCGAGCCAGGCCTCGATTTCGTCGGCGAGCGCGCCACGCCGGTGGATCGTCCCCGAAGCGATGTCGACGACGGTGCTCTCGGTACCGGCCGTCTCGCCGGCCTCGAGGACGACGTCGACGGCCTCTCGAACCTCGGGATCGAGATCGGCGGGACGTCGAACGCTCCCGCGGCCGCTGACGTTGGCGCTCGTCGCCGTGATCGGCGTTTCGGCGCGTTCACAGAGGCGGAGCGCGAGGTCGTGATCCGGAACGCGAACACCCACCCGGTCGTTGCCGGCGGTGAGTACGTCGGGAACGGTCTCGCGGCGACGACAGAGCACCGTCACCGGACCGGGGAGAAACCGCGCCATGAACTGACGTTCGCGGTCACTCGCCCGGACGTACTCGAGGGCCGCCGGAACCGACGGAACGGCGAGCGAGATGGGGTTCGATCGATCACGGCGCTTGACCTCGAAGACTCGCTCGACGGCCGTGGGGTCGAGGGCGTTCGCCGCGAGTCCGTAGACGGTTTCGGTCGGGTAGACGACGAGGCTCCCGTTCCGAATAGCCGTCGCCGCTCGCTCGAGGTCGGACATGTGCGAGCGTCGGTTCGTCGGGGGCAAAAACGTACCGTCCCGCGACCGTCGGTTCGTTCGACGATCAGTCGAGCGCTACGACGTCACTCGAGGTCGCGACTCGTGGGCTCGAGGTCCTCGGTCGCCGGCCCCTCGAGCAGGGTCCCGTCGGGCGAAAATCGCGACCCGTGACAGGGACAGTCCCAGGTGCACTCGGCGTCGTTCCAGTCGACGACGCAGTAGGTGTGCGTACAGACGGCCGACACCGCGTGGAGGTCGCCCTCGTCGTCGCGCGCGGCAGCGACCGGTTTCGGCCCTCGCCGCAGGACTCGGCCCTCCCCCGATTCGATCGACGCGACGGCCGGCGAGAGGAGCGTCCGCGCCCAGTCGGTGACGAACTGGCTCGCAGCGTCGGCGTTCTCGGTGAGCGTCTTCGGGAGCGAGGGCTTCGGCGTGAATCGAAGTGGATCGAACGTCTCGAGGGCCCGTGGTGTCGGCGCGTCACCGGCGATGGTCTCGGCGAGTAGCTGTCCAGCGGCAGTGCCATTGGTCATTCCCCAGCCCCCGAACCCAGTCGCGACGAGGACGTGTTTCGCCCCCGGACCTGCGGGGCCGACGAACGGCACGGAATCGACCGAGACGTAGTCCTGCGTCGACCAGCGGTACTCGATCGACGCCACGGGAAAGTGCTCGCGCGTCCAGTGGGCCAGTCGGCGGTACCGGTCGGCGGTCGAGCCCCCCTGTCCAGTCTTGTGGTTCTCGCCGCCGACTAACAACAGCGTCTCGTCGTCGTCGCAGTACGTTCGGACGGACCGGTATGGGTCGTCGTCCCGGTAGTACATACCCTCGGGTGGCTCGTCCTCGAGCCGAACGCCCAGGACGTACGACCGTTTCGGGTACAGCCGGGTGAAGAAGCCGACCCGATCGAGGAGAGGGAAGCCGGTGGCGAGGACGACCTGCTTTGCTCGCACGGTTCCCCCTTCGGTCTCGACGCGTGGCTGGTTCCCCGGAGAAACGTCGGTCACGCGCGTTCGTTCGTGGATTCGAACCCCGTCCTCTGTCTCGAGTGCGCTGGCGAGGCCGAGCAGGTACTTCCGCGGGTGAAACCAGGCCTGGTCGTCGAACTTGACGGCCGCAGCGGCGCGCTCGAACGGCGGCACCGATTTGACGAAGGACGCGGGGAGGCCCACTTGCCGAGCGGCATCGGCCTCCCGTCGGAACTCGTCGGGGTCGTCGCCGTAGCAGTAGGACGGCTGGCGCTCGAACCCACAGTCGATGTCGAGTTCTTCGACTCGCGACTCGACAGTATCGATAGCCGCCTCGTTGACCCCGGCGTACGTCCGCGCCGTCTCCCGTCCGAACTCCCGACGCAAGTGATCGTAGCACAGGCCGTGCTGGCTCGTGACCTTCGCCGTCGACTTGCCCGTCACGCCGGACGCGATCCGGTCGCGCTCGAGGACGATCACCGAATGCCCGCGCTCTCGGAGTTCGTACGCCGTCGAGAGGCCGGTGATTCCGGCACCGACGATACAGACGTCGGCCGTCGCGTTACCCTCGAGCGCCGGGTAGGTCGCATCGGGGGTCGTCGTGAGCCACGGGGAGGTCGGTTCGCCGGGGAGCGTCTCGTCGTCGTGGAAGGGTGGGGGCTCGACCATCGTCTCGCCTCGCTACTCGTCGTCGAGGGAGAAAAAACGGTCGTGCGCTATAGTGAGACGACTCAGTCGAAAAGACGATTACTCGAGCAGGTCCGGCAACTGGTCGACCGACTCGAGGACCGCGGCGGCCCCTTCAGCGTCGTACTTCCGGCGGCCCTCCTCGCCGGTCAGTCCGCCGGTGAGGACGCCGACACCGTGGTACTCGCGGCTGGAGTCCGAATCAGCCTCGTCGGCGTTCGTCGCGGTTCGAATATCGTCGAGCGTATCGCCCACGAAAACGACCGAGTCCGCCTGGAAGCGGTCGGTGAGGGTCGTCAGGGCCCGCGGGTGCGGTTTGCCCTCCTCCCAGTCGTCCATCGTGAACCGGTGCTCGGCCGGGACGTCGAGCCCCGCCCGCTCGAGGGCGATCTCGGCTTCGGCGGCCGGCCTGCCGGTGACGATTCCCACGTCGTAGCGCTCGGTGAGGTGCTCGCGGGTCTCCTCGGCGAGCAACAGCGGCTCGTCGTGGATGAACCCGCGGGTCTCAAGGTCCGGATCCGGTTCGCCGCCCTCGAGTCCGCGGTAGAGGTCGCTTCCGAGGTAGAGCTGTTGAAAGACGTCCCGAAGCCGCTCGCGATCCCATCGTTGCTTGATTCGCTCGGTGGCTCGAGCGCCGCACTCCTCGCGGACGACGGATTCGGTGGCCTCGAGACCGCCGCCCGCGTCGGCGATGGCGTCGGTGAACTCCTCGATCGACCGCTGGAAGCCCTCGCCGGTGGCCAGCAGGTAGAGCGCAGCGGCATAGGTGAGTTCCCAGTCGTTGTTGAAGCCGCCCGCGTCTTTGAACAGCTGAATGTCGGCTTTCTCGATGGTCCGACCGTAGACGTGATCGATGGATTCGACGATGGCCCGCCGGTAGGAGTCGGCGACGTCGACGATCACTCCGTCGATGTCGAGGACGACGGCGTCTGCGTGCATGGCTGATTTCTGGGCGGCCTGCCGTATGGACGTATCGACTTTCGACGGTGCGCGCCGGCGGCGTTCGACGTCGCGTCCTGGCGGCGCTCGAGCGCACACGCGTTCGCCGACGTCGCTTCCCTCGGCCCAGAGACGACACTTTAAACCCGAGCACGGCCCAACGGACGGCAATGAACGTCGAGGACCTCTCGGGACTGCCCCCCGGCGCCCGCGAACACTTTCGCGAGGAGGGGATCGAGGAATTGTACCCGCCCCAGGCCGCCGCCGTCGAGGCGGGCATCCTCGAGGGCGACAGTCTCGTCGCCGCGGTGCCGACCGCAAGCGGGAAGACGATGATCGCCGCCCTCTCGATGCTATCGGCGATCGAACGCGGCGGGAAGGCGCTGTACATCGTCCCGCTCCGGGCGCTCGCGAGCGAGAAGAAGGCCGAGTTCGATGCGTTCGAACGGTTCGGCGTGACGACGGGCGTCACCACGGGCAACTACGAGTCCACGAGCGACTGGCTCGCCACGAAGGACCTGATCGTCGCCACGAGCGAGAAGGTCGACTCGCTCGTCCGCAACGGCGCCGACTGGCTCTCGGAGCTGACCTGCGTCGTGAGCGACGAGGTACACCTGATCGACGACCGCAATCGGGGGCCGACGCTCGAAGTGACGCTGGCCAAACTGCGGCAACTCAACCCGGCCCTGCAGGTGGTCGCGCTCTCGGCGACGGTCGGCAACGCCGACGAGATCGCGGGCTGGCTCGGCGCCGAACTGGTCGACAGCGACTGGCGACCGATCGATCTCCAAATGGGGGTTCATTACGGCAACGCCCTCCACTTCGACGACGGGACGACCCGCGAGGTGCCCGTCGAGGGCTCGGAGAAGCAAGAGGAAGCCCTCGTCAGGGACATCCTCGAGGAGGGCGGCTCCTCGCTCGTGTTCGTCAACTCGCGGCGGAACGCGGAGGCGGCGGCCCGCCGGTTAGCGCGGACCAGCGGCCCGCAACTCACGCCCGAAGAGCGAGGACGACTCGCCGATCTGGCGACCGAAGTTCGGGACGTGAGCGACACCGAGACGAGCGACGACCTCGCGACCTGCGTCGAGCAGGGGTCGGCGTTTCACCACGCCGGCCTGGCGAGCGAGCACCGGACGCTGGTCGAGGACGCCTTCCGCGACCGCCTGCTGAAAGTGATTTCGGCGACCCCGACCCTCGCCGCCGGCGTCAACACGCCCGCTCGCCGCGTCGTCGTTCGCGACTGGCGGCGCTTCGACGCCACCGCCGGTGGAATGGCGCCCCTGAACGTCCTCGAGGTCCACCAGATGATGGGACGGGCCGGTCGTCCAGGACTGGATCCCTACGGCGAAGCCGTCCTGCTCGCGAAGAACCACGACGAGATGGACGACCTCTTCGAGGGCTACGTCTGGGCCGAGCCCGAGGACGTCCGCTCGAAGCTCGCCGCCGAACCCGCCCTCCGAACACACGTGCTGGCCACGGTCGCCTCCGGGTTCGCCACCACGCGCGAGGGGCTACTCTCGTTTCTCTCGGATACGCTTTACGCCAGCCAGTCGGGCGAGGCCGGCCGCCTCGAGACCGTCACCGACGACGTATTGGGCTATCTCGAGCGGAACGACTTCATCGAACGAGAGGGCGGGAACGGGAACGGGAGCGAAACAGAACCCGTCGACGAGGGCGCGTTCGTCTCCGCGGCCGATCTCGCCGAGCCGGACTCGAGCGACGAGGCGGTCACGCTCCGGGCGACGAGCCTCGGCCACACCGTCTCGCGGCTCTACCTCGACCCGATGAGCGCCGCCGAAATCGTCCACGGGCTCGAGTCCGCCGACGAACGACCCACGCCCCTCGGCCTGTACCAGTTGATCGCCCGCACACCGGACATGTACGAACTCTACCTCCGGTCGGGCGAGGACGAGAAGTTCGGCGAACTGTTCTACGAACGCGAGGCCGAGTTGCTCGGCGACGCCCCGAGCGAGTACGAGGACGCCCGCTTCGAGGACTGGCTCGCCGCCCTCAAGACCGGAAAGCTGCTCGAGGACTGGGCCGAAGAGGACGACGAGGATCGGCTCACCGACCGGTACAAGATCGGACCCGGTGACCTTCGCGGGAAGGTCGACACGGCCGAGTGGCTCCTGGGCGCGGCCGAATCGCTGGCCGGCGAAATCGGCAGCGAGTGGACGGTCGCGGTACGGGAGGCCCGCGCCCGCGTCGAACACGGCGTCCGCGAGGACCTGCTCGAGTTGGTCGGGATCCGCGGCGTCGGTCGCAAACGGGCGCGACAGCTGTACGCCGCGGGGCTCGAGACGCCCGCGGATCTCCGGGCGGCGGACAAGGGCATCGTGCTCGGCGCACTCAGAGGGGAGAAGACCGCAGAGACGATACTCGAGAACGCCGGTCGCGAGGATCCATCGATGGACGGCGTCGAGCCGCGAGCGCCGGACGGGTCGCTCCGAAGTGGCGGCAGTGGCGGTGGCACCAGCGAGGCCATCGAGTCCGCCGGCAGCAATGCAGAAGACGATGACGACGAAACGCAGGCCTCGCTGGGTGATTTCTGATGGAACTCCTCGAGGGCCGACTCCGCGTGGACGACCTCGACTCGTTCATCGCGGACCTCGGCGAAATCGGCGAGACACACGACGTGACGATCCAGGCGTTCGACGCCCGGTACGTCGCGGGTCGACGCCACCTCGAGCGAGCCGTCGCCCTCGCGGATCGGGCCACCGAGCGCGGCGAGAACGTCGCTCGCGACCGGGCCGTCGAGATTTTGCTGTACGCCGCCGGACGCCGCCAGATCGATCGCGCTCTCGAGATGGGCGTCGACGAGGGGGAATCAGACGTGATCGTGCTGATCGACGGGCAAGGCGACGAACGTGCGGCCCGCACCGACCTCGAGGATAGATTTGGTCTCGAGTCCGTGTCGGCGCTCGAGACGGTGGAGGAGGTCGTAGACGTGGACGTAGACACAGACGTAGGCGAAGACGTAAACGTAGATCGGGACCTGGACACCGTGCGTTCGTTCTTCGAAATCAGCGACGTCGAGCGGGTGGCGACGACGGCGAGCCTCGAGGACCTCGTGTGCGAGCGGGTGGCGTTGCTCGAGGTCGAGAAGTAGTTTGGACGACGGCGGCAAACGGATCAGACGACGGCGTAAAGCACCGCACCAGCGAGCGCACCCGAGACTGTCGCGAGGAAGTTCACGCTCTGGTTGCCGAGGAGGTCACCCTCGAGGGTCGCCCCCAGAATGCTGTCGGCGGTCATCCCCAGGAAGCCGGCGACGCCGATGACGAGCGCCCCCGTGAGTCCGACGCCGGGATACGCCACGTAGCTCACGCCTGCAACCGCGGCCGCACCGACGACGCCGGCGAGTTCGCCCTGCCAGGTGACGCCACCGTCGGTTCCCGGTTCGACGCGCTCGAACGTCGTGATCAGTCGCGGGGAATCGAAGACGCTCCCAATTTCACTCGAGAGCGTGTCGCTGAGCGCGGTCGCGATCGATCCGGCGAACGCGAACAGAAAGAGGTCGGGATCAACGGTGAGCAGGCCGGCCTCGCTGGCAGCGAACCCGACGACGGCGACGAGCGCGGCCGCGGTGTTGCCGATCACGTTCGAACTCCCGCGTGCGCCGTCGTTTTCCTCGGCGACGCCACGGTCGGTCTTTTGCTCGTATCGAAACCGCGTCGAGAGGCTTCCCACGCCGAAGAACGTGATGAGGACGGCGAACCAGCCGTAGTCGCCGAGAACGATGGTCAAGAGCGCGAGCAAGATACCGGTGAGCATTCCGGCGATAGAGGCCGCACCCAGTGCGTACGAGACGTAGCCGATTGCGATCGTGATCGCGATTGCGATGACGATCCCGGCGACGTCGACGCTCGGCTCGAGTTCGTACAGGAGCCACAGCGAGAGGCCGACGGTGAGCAGGACGATCGGGTCGTCGTAGCTGATGAGCACGTCACGGAGCAACGCCGCGAGGAACGTGCCGCTCACGGCCAGAAACACGACCACCGGGAACGCGCTCTCGAGTGGGGCATCGGTGGCCAGCCGAGCGCCGAGCTGTCCGGCGATGGCGGCGACCGAGCCGACAGCTCCGAACGCGATCGTCTGGAGGATGTCGGCGTCGGTTCGCGTTCGGACGAACGTCTCCGCCAGGCTGCCGTATCCTACGAGGAAGACGACGCCGACGAAAATCGAGAGCGGGAGCGACCAGTTGACGGCGAGCAGACCGAGCGTCGTCGCGGCGAGAACGAACGTGAGGAGCCCGAACAGGTGTCCCTCGGCGTAGTCGTCCGGAAACGCGAAGAGATCGAAGACGGGGCCGTCGGTGACGGCGACGGCCACCAGCGCGAGGACGAGGGCGATCGGGGCCGACAGCTCCGGGCCGAAAATCGGAACGGCCAGCGAGAGCGTACAGAGTGCGGCGAAGGCTCCTGCCCGTCGAACCGGTGTCGTCACGGTGTCGATTCCTTTCTGTGGGGGGTACTTGAAGGTTCGTCAACTGCCCCGGGCGTGTCGAGGCGACGCATTCGGTCGCTCGAGTGCTCAGGCGGCCCAGATCGATCGGTTGGCCGATTCGAAAATCGTCCCACTCTCGCTACCTATCGTCCCACTTCTGTCCTCCTATTTCCCTGCTATAGCCCTACTGCTAACCCGCGCACTGTACGGGTCCACACCGTAATCGGTATCTGCCGGCCGGGAATACGAGACGTCGTGGGCCTGTACGAACGGTATCTCGCCGCACGGATCCGTCACCACGAGGGGGAGCCGCCGGCTCATGTCGCGCTCGTGATCACCGAACGAGACCTCCTCGAGCGCGGTGCCTACGAGACGCTCGCGGAGTTCTTCACCTGGGCCTTCGAGTACGCCGAGCGCGTCACCGTCTACGTGAGCGTGCTCGACCCGGCGGCCGTGCCGACGTTGCGACGCGAACTCGAGGAAATCGACGCTCCTCGAGCGGTGGCCGTCCGGGGACCGGACGACCGACAATCGGCGGATACGCCCATCCAGATCGGAATCGGACTCGGCGGAAAACACGAATTTACGAGTGCGGTCCGGACGCTCGCAGAGCACGTCGAAGCGGGAGACCTCGAGCCGGCGATGATCGACGACGACGACGTCGAAGCACACCTGATCTTCCCGGACGAACCCGACCTCGTGATCAAGACCGGTGCCGAGCGGCTCTCGGACTTCATGATCTGGCAGTCGGTCTACTCCGAACTGTACTTCACCGACGTCAACTGGCGTAACGTTCGAAAGCGGGATTTTCTCCGGGCGGTCCGGGAGTTCTGTAATCGCTCGAGGCGGTTCGGGCGGTGATCGGCCAGCACGGGTCGATCCGTGTCCGCGACGGGGCCGGACGGTGTTCTCGAGGGGCGACACGCGATCGTCTCCACGGGAACGGGCGGGACGGTGGCGCGAATACCTCGTTCCGGGATGGAGCGGTGTCACTCTCGGATATACCGAAACATTTTGGGACAAGGACAAAGCCCCCTCAGTTCCCAGAATTGAAACAGAGATAGCAAGTCTATCGGAAGGCCCCCTCACGAATATCGAGCACCCCCGTAGGACGCCGTGAGTGGGCCGGGGAAGCGTGTATCCGAATCAGGTTGGCGGTGCAACCAATCCTTGACGAGCGGAGAACGGATATAAGAGCACAATCACGACAAGACGCGTGCTGTCTGGACAAATGGCAAGAAAACGTAACGGTACCGTGTTTCGGTCGAGTCGTCCACCGAACGATGGGCGACGTAATCCAGCGACGGCCGTGTACCGTGGGAGAAGCAGACGATCACGACCGATCGCGATGGCCATCGACGAAACCAACGGAACCGATAACCGATGGTCGGTCAGAGGCAACGACGAGGGGCATACGGCACCTGGTCCCGATCCAGATGTTAAACAGATGATAAACGGTACCTAATACGCGCATGAAATTAGAGGAATTCAAACGAGAGCACATTCGGGAGGGGACGAACGTTCTCGTTCTCTCACCGCTCACCCCCCATGGGACGAAAGCGTTTACGGAGCTGCTTTCGACGACCAACCCATCCAGGACGAACATGGCTGTCGTGACGTACACGCAGCCACCGAGCATGTGGTTGACGGACTGGGAAGCGGCCAGTAACGGTCCACCGAACGAAATCACCTTCATCCACAACGGATCGGAACCTGGCGAGGAGATCAGTACCGACCAGCAGCGACCGGGAACGATAAACACGGTCCGTGCGAGCCCACAGGACCCCATCGACGTCGTCACCCACCTCGGCGACGAACTGAAACGCTGGCAAGACGAGGGCAGGCAGTCGGTCATCTCCGTCCAGACGTTGACGATCCTGCTCGAGTACATCGATTTCGACACGGCATTTCGGTATCTGCACATTCTCATCCACCGCGTGCAGGCTGCTGGAGCGATCGGGTACTACCAGATGGATCCCACGATCCACGACGAGGAAACGATCAACACGCTCTCGGTGCTCTTCGACGTCGTCGCCGAGGTCAGCCAGACCGAAACCGGCGAGGACGAGTGGACACTCGTCGGGAGCAAGTCACGCGCGGACGTCCCTCACGACCACGATCACGGCTCGACGGTGGCGAAGTCGGAGTCGGAATCGGAACTGGACCAGTCGACGCGCGAGCGTACACCCGACGTCGAACGCCACACCGAACCACGACGAGACAGGGACGGGAACGACCACTCGCCGCTCACCGAGTTCAAGACGTGGGTTAGCTCGCTCTGGTCCGGCGACGGAGGCGACGGAAGCGATGGAGGCGACAGCGCCCGGAAGCAACCACACGACCGGACGCTCGACGGAGGCGAAACCGGCCCTGCGACTAACGGGTCGCTCGAGACGGAGACGGACCAGCCACCCCGTGACGCCGAAACCGAGCCGCCAGCACCGTCCCAGAACGGATCGAACGGGACGAGCGAATCGGTCGAACCGTCGGCGGCGCCCGCATCGGACGATCCACTACTGACGGATCAGGAGCAGATCCAGCAGTTGATCGCCCAGTCCGGCGGCCGAATGCGACAGTCGGACCTCGTCGAGGAGACCAGGTGGTCGAGTTCCTCCGTCAGCCGCAAACTCTCGAGCATGGAAGAAGAAGGACTGATCACGCGCGTGCAGGTTGGCCGCGGGAATCTCGTTTTCCTCGCCGGCTACGAACCCGACGCGGCCGTCTCTCCATCCGGCACGTCGAGCGAACGAACGACGCCGCTGAAAGGCGAATAGGTCGTCTGCTGTCGGTCTGACGGTTGCACAGCCGCGCCCGAGATTGCCTGTACGCGCCGGTAACGCTGGATGGGACGGAACGGGACTGGTTGGGATAGCCAAAATTATTAAGCTACGTAAGCAGATACCAAAGAGCGTCAAATACGACACGAGCGACAACATATCTCCTGTATAATACATGGCGACATCAACAAACACTGCAGACGACTCGAATGGGGGGACGGTGCTCATCGTCGACGATGAGCCCGCAATCACCAGTGCGTACGCACGGTGGCTCGAAGGGACGTACGAGGTCAGGACCGCAAACAGCGGCCCAGATGCGCTCGAGAACCTCGACGAGGGGGTCGACGTCGTCCTTCTCGACAGACGCATGCCCGACGTGTCCGGCGACGAACTCCTGGCGACGATCCGAGAGCGCGGCCTGGATTGTCGGGTTGCCATCGTCTCGGCCGTCGAGCCGGACTTCGACATCATCGACATGGGGTTCGACATGTACCTCGAAAAGCCGGTTTCGGAGCCGAGCGAACTCCGGGAAACGGTTTCGAAACTGCTAGACCGGTCGACGTACGACGAACAGATGCAACAGTTCCTCTCGCTCGCCTCGAAAAAGGCGTCGCTCGAGGCGAAAAAGAACGAAGAGGACCTCTCCTCGAACGAGGAGTACCAGGAACTCGCCGATCAGGTCGATTCCCTGCGAACGGACCTTTCGGCCACCGCAACGGAACTGGACGACGAAGATCTCCGTGCGGAGTTCCGCAACCACTGATTCGTTCGTCGTTCGTCGGCCATCGGATCGGCTGGTGCAGGGCTGCGATACCGTGTTCACAGCCTGCGTACTCGATGACGATTCGACCGCCGAACGCCGAACGAGTCAGTTCCCATGAGACCGCTCGAGGATTGATCGACACAGAAACGAAACCCCACTCACCACGACGAAACGAGCGTATCCATGCCACCAGCAGATCGAATCTCGACCGGAATCACCGGTCTCGACACGATTATCGACGGCGGATTGATCCCGAACAGAAGCTACCTGATACGAGGAAACCCCGGAACGGGGAAGACAATGGTCGGCCTGCACTTCCTGCTCGCGGGGGCCGAAAACGGCGAGGACGTCCTCTGTATCAACCTCGAGGAGTCCACGGCGGACATCACACGAAACGCCGAGTCCGTCGGCCTCGAACTGTCCGCAGTCGAATTTCTGGACATGAGCCCGAGTTCGGATCTGTTCCGCGAGTCACAGAACTACAGCATTTTCTCCCCCGACGAGGTGGACCAGGAGTCGTTTGCCGCCGAAGTGACCGCCCGGATCGAAGAGATCGAGCCCAGTCGCGTGTTCATCGATCCGATCACGCGACTTCGTCACCTCGTCCCCGACGAGTACCAGTTCCGCCAGCAGGTCATCTCCTTCATGCGGTTTTTGCAGAACATGGATACCACCGTGATGTTCACGTCCCAGCACATGGAGGGAGCCGCCGACGACGACCTCCAGTTCCTGAGCGACGGCACCTTTCACCTCGACAACGCCGAGCACGGGCGGACGGTCTCCGTCCCGAAACTTCGCGGGTCGGACGCCAGGCGTGGCCCACACTCGCTTCGAATTCGAGACGACGGCGTCGACGTGTTTCCCCGCCTCACGATTCCGGAGCAGGCCGACGACGCCGGGTTGGGAACGGTCCAGTCCGGCGTCCCGGCGTTCGACGAACTGTTGATGGGTGGTATAGACCGGGGGACGATCACCGTCATCAGCGGGCCGACCGGCGTCGGCAAGACGACGACCGGCGCCCAGTTCATGAAAGAGGCCGCTGGACGCGGTGAGCGGTCGGTCATCTACATGTTCGAGGAGACCAGGAAGACGTTCTTCGCGCGGGCCGAGAACGTCAACATCCCGGTCACGAACATGGTCGAACACGGGACGCTCGCCGTCGAGGAAGTCGAACCGCTCAACCTCTCCGCCGAGGAGTTTGCACACAAAGTACGACGCGAGGTCGAGGAAAACGACACAAAGATCGTGATGATCGACGGCATCAACGGGTACCGACTCTCGCTGCGCGGCGAGCGAGAACGACTCATTCGGAAACTCCACTCGCTGGGTCGATACCTGAAGTCCAGAGGGGTAACCGTGATCCTCGTCGAGGAGGTCGGGACGGTGACGAGCCAGTTCGAAGCGACCGACGTCGACATCAGCTACCTCTCCGATAACATCATCTTCCTGCGATACATCGAGGTCGATGGTGAAATGAAGAAAGTCATCGGCGTGTTGAAAAAGCGTACGAGCGACTTCGAGCGGACGATGCGCGAGTTCGAAATCTCGAGCCACGGCATCAAGGTCGGCGAACCGCTCAGGAACCTCCAGGGCATTCTCAGCGGGATTCCGACGCGAACCGACGAACGATCCATCCACCCCGATTCGACCCTCCATCCAGGCGAATGACTCCATCGTCGACCGGTGAGAGACAGGCAGTGAGCGACGACGAGTCGGCTATCACGCCCCGAACGCGAGTCCTGATACCCGTCGATCACGATCAGAACCGGCAGTTGCTCGTCGACTGGTTGACGCCGAAATACGACATCGTCGTCCCCGATGTCGTGGAGACGGTCGACGTATCCTTCGACCTCTGTATCGTCGACGAAAGGGCGTTTAGACGGCTCGAGGACTGGTGTACGTCCCGGAAGGAAGCCGTTCGGCCGACGTTCTTGCCGTACCTGCTGATCACGGATCGATCCCCCACGCCGTCTGCGTTGGACCGTCACTGTATCGACGCCGTCGTGACGGTCCCGGTCAGGAAAGCCAAGTTGCGCGAACAGATCGACGACCTCCTCGCCAAACGACGGGAGTCGGTCGCGCTCACCGAGCAAAAGCGCCAGAGCCACGAGCGATTCCAGACGCTCTTTCACACGGCACCGGATCCGGCGTTCGTCTTTCGAGCCGACGGCCTCGTTCGCGAGGTCAATCGGGCGTTTTGTGCGAAGACGGGCCTCGAGCCCACCCAGGTCGTCGGCGAGCGGTTGCAGGATCTGGACGCGTTTTCGGACGACGTTCTCGAACGACTCCGTCCGGTGGACGAGGCAGGGGACGAGGAACGCGAAGTTGCGTACCGAACCGTCGACGGTCGCCGTCGAATTGCGGAGGTCAACACCTCCAGGATCGACACCGCGGACGAACTCGAGGAGATCATCGGAACCTTTCGCGACGTGACCGAGCAACGCCGACAGAAACGCGAACTCGAGCGCCTCGACGAGTTCGCGAGCATCCTCGCTCACGAACTTCGAAACCCACTCGGCATCGCCCAGATGTACCTCTCCATCGCACGAGAGAGCCACCAACCGGAGGATTTCGAGCAGATCGACGACTCGCTCGAGCGGATGAGTGAGATGATCGACGAACTGCTCTCGCTCGCCAGAGAGGGCGAGACGCTCGACGTCACCGAACGGGTCTCGCTCGAGGCGGTCGTCGACGACGCCTGGTCCCAGGTGGCCGCACCCAAGGCGACCCTCCGGACGGAGTCGCTGTCCGGAACCGCCGAGGCGGACGTCGATCGGCTCGAGCGAGTGTTCGAGAACCTGTTTCGAAACGCCATCGAGCACGCGACGGACGACGTGACGGTGCGAGTCGGGGTGCTCGAGAACGAGCGGTCGGGCGTGTTCGTCGAGGACGACGGTCCCGGCATCGAACCCGGCGACCGCGAGACGATTTTCGACCGGGGGTTCACGACCGGAGGCAACGGGACCGGTCTCGGTCTCCCGATCGTCAAGCAGATCGTCGAGGCACACGGGTGGGAGATCGATTCGGTCGACAGCGAGACAGGCGCGCGATTCGAGATCGACGGACTGCGCCTCTCCTGAACAGGGACTCGTTTTCGACGCCAGGCCCCAGGTCACGAGCGAGTGCTCCGGCGACGACGTGATGGCTCAAAATTCGCCGCTCGCATCTCGAGTAGCGTCGCCTCGAGTGCGGTCCACTGTCGCTGTGCAACGCCATGGGAGGGTCACCTCGAGTGTGGTTCAGCCTGAATGTGTGGTAGAGACAGACTCACAGTATTCGTGGGGGAACGTGCCCTCTGCCGAACAGGATGTCCGTTACGACGCGATCGAGACGACGGGCATCCGAACGCGTCTCACCCATAGAGATACTGATAAATAGCGCCCGGTCCGGAAGTCATTAATATACCTTTCGGCCATCCCAGGGAATTGCACGGCAAACTCCTGAAAGAGCGTGAAATGACGCGAAAAACGGAAATTGCAAGCAACGTTTACGCCTCAGTAAGAACCGTTTACGATTTCCAGGTATTGCCGTCACTGCTGTGGGTTTTGGCTCTTGCAACAGTTTCCGAACAGCCAAAACAATCGTAGAGGCCACTGCAACTGTTCGAAATTTACTGGATGGGGTTTATCGCTTTATTACCCTCTCCGCTATCGTACCTGATGATGAGTCAATCACGAACCGCATCCACGACGCACGACACACCAGCTGTCGACGAGTCCCCCATCAGCGGATCCGCGTCCGAAGACGCGGACACGGAGGAAGAACCCACCCTTTCGAAGGACGAAATCTTCCACCTGCTGCAAAACGAGCGTCGTCGCTTCGTCCTGCAATATTTGCAGGGGAAGGACGACTCCGTACGCATGCCTGACATCGCAGAACAGGTAGCCGCCTGGGAGAACGACACGACAGTCGAGCAACTGTCCTCACAGGAGCGCCAGCGCGTGTACATCCCGCTCTACCAGTCCCACCTGCCCAAGCTGGACAAGGCCGGGATCATCGACTACAACCAGAGTCGTGGCATCGTCGAGCGGAAACCCCTCGCTGACGAGATGGACCGATACATCGACGCCGAGCGGGACGGCGACGACCAAGGGCCGGACGCCAGCGCGAGCCCCGACTTCGCGTCGGGCCGCTTCGTGGGCTTCACCGGCGTCTCGGCGATGGTGTTCCTCGGTGCCATCCTCGAGGTCACGGCCTTCTCGCCGCTCTCGATTGCCATCCTGTTCGCCGTCGCGCTCCTGGGATACACCCTGATGACGGCAGAGAAGTTCAACGACGGCGTCTTCGGCCGAACCGACCAGTCGTAAGCATCTTTTATCGTCGCTCGTCGCGGTGGCGCTCCAGCTACTCGAGTTGCAACTGTACGCAGGTCGCCAAACAGTACGCCAGCTTGCGGTTACACAATTCTCGCCCGGTAGCGGAGCAGATCAATCCGCCACTCGTCCGTTCGAGTCGACCGTTTCGACTCGTCCGTCAGCGTCGGTACTCAGGTTCTCGAGTTCATCGACTGCCGACTGTTCGGCCGTCGGCAAGGAATCGCGAAACCGCGAGAGGATCGCCCGCGCGTCGGCGAGTTCGGGTTCGCTCACGGCACCCAGCAGCGCCAGTGCCCGTCGGGCGCGCGTCCGTCGCCAGGACGCCTCGCGGTGTTCGTAGGTCCTGATCCCGCGCAGGAAGTCGGCTTTGGAGAACTCCGGCCAGTACGGCGCACAGAAGTAGACTGCGGCCTCGTTTCCGTTGGCGTGCCAGGGCAGGAAGTTCGAGGTTCGTTCGTCGCCGCCGGTTCGGATGATCAGATCCACGTCGCGAACCGACTGCCCGTACAGGCGCTCGTCGATCGTCTCGACGTCGATGTCCGCCGGCGAGAGCGACCCCGCCTCGACGTCTCGAGCGACGCTCCGGGCGGCCTCGAGCAGGTGGGTCCGACCGCCGTAGGCCAGCGCGACGTTGAGGACGAACCGGTCGTAGTCGGCCGTCTGCGATTCCGCGTAGTCGATGGTCTCGCGAACCCGGGGCGGCAGGCGTTCGATGTCGCCGATGGCGCGAATGCAGACGCCGTTGTCGTGGACGCGATCGGCGTCAGCGAACTCCCGGAGTTTCTCACAGAGCAGGTCGAACAGCGCCTCGCGTTCGTGCTCGGGTCGAGAGAAGTTTTCCGTCGAGAATGCGTAGAGGGTGAGTTCCTCGACGCCGATTTCCTGACACCACTCGAGGACCCGCTCGGTCGTGTCGGCGCCGGCTCGGTGTCCGTCGGGGGCGTCGTCGCCGTGTTGCCGGGCGTAGCGGCGGTTTCCGTCCTGGATCACGGCGACGTGCGTCGGCGCGCCGGAGACTTCACTAGAAAGCAGCCGCTCGTAGCCCCAGTTGATTCGCCGACGAAGCCAACTCCTCATCGTCGGTACCAAGAATAGCTATCGTTATGGTTCTTGTGTGTGTTTCGTCCGCAAACAACTCATTCGGGAAGCGAGGTTCGGTCTCGCAGTCACACGAGGTCGGAAGCGGGAAAGGTATCAATCAGAACCGTGACGGCTATCCGTCGGCGCACGAACCCTCGAGACATGGCAAACGCGATCGACGAGGACCTCTACCAGCGGACGAAGGCGTTGCTCGAGCCAGGGGACATCCAGCTCAACGGGGCGGTCGTCCACACTGAGTACGGCTCCGACGAGGACGTCCAGATGATGCAGGCGACGATCGACGTCGGTGACGTCATCGCCGAACACGCGGGTCACGACCCGAAAGACTGCTTCGTCTACTCGGGCAACGACGACCCGAACTTCTCCTCGAACCAGCACCAGGGGCTGACCCTCGAGGACGAGGAGTTCGTCTGGGAATGCCAGCAGCTACTGCGCCAGGGGACGTTCGACATCGTGATTTACTACGAGGCGAGCGCCGACCACGAAGCGATCCTCGAGGATATCGAGGAGTTGGGCTACGACGTGACCGGCGTCGAAGGCGAGTGAGTCACGCCGTGAGTGCCCGCAGTCAGCGCTCGCGAACCCGCTCGAGAGTCGGTGACCGTGGCGTCGGCGTACCCGCGCCACTCGCTCGAGTCCGTACGTGACCGTGGGCGAGCCCCGGCAGTAACGTCTTTTAGTAGACTCGATTCACCTCCAAGGACTGGCTCGCCGGTACGAAGCGGGGAAAGGCTTCCAACCGTCCCGAGGCCCTTATGTCCCGTCCGTCCCGACACCCGTGTATGAACACGGACGTCGACCTCACCGAGCGCGAACGGGCGGTCGTCAACGCCTTCCAGGGTGGCTTTCCGGTCGTCGAATCGCCCTTTGAGCCGGCGGCGACCGCCATGCGCAAGGCCGGGGTCGAGATTACCGCGAGCGAACTCCTCGAGACCGTTCGCGACCTCGACGAACGGGGCGTACTCTCCCGGTTCGGCCCCCTCGTGAACGCCCAGGAGATCGGCGGCGCGGCGACCCTGGTCGCAATGTCCGCCCCCGAAGACCGGTTCGACGAGGTCGTCCAGGCGGTCAACGACCATCTCGAGGTGGCGCACAACTACGAACGCGAGCATCCGCACCTGAACGTTTGGTTCGTCGTGTCGGTAGCAGACGAGGCCGAGGTCGAGCGAGTGCTCGAGGACATCGAAGCCGAGACTGGCCAGGAGACGTACAACCTGCCCAAACTGCAGGAGTTCCGCGTCGAGGCGAAATTCTACGTCGACGGCCCCCTCGGAGACGGCGGCCTCGACCTGACCGACCTCGGCCCCGCCGTCGAGCCGACCGACCGCGACTCGCTCACCCCCGCCGAACGCGACCTCGTGCTCGCGGTCCAGGACGGGTTCCCGATCACCGAGACACCCTACGCCGACGTGGCCGAGGCCATCGGGAAGGACCTCGAGTGGACGCTCGAGACGCTCGCCCGATTCGACCGGGAAGGGAAGATTCGACGGATCGGCGTGATCCCGAACCACTACGCGCTCGGATACACGGAAAACGGGATGACGGTCTGGGACGTCCCCGACGAGGTAGTTTCCGAGGTCGGTCCCGAGGTGGCCGCCCTGCCGTTCGTCACCCACTGCTACGAGCGCCCGCGCCACGAGGGTGTCTGGCCGTACAACGTCTTCGCGATGACCCACGGTCGGAGCGAAGCCGAGAGCGACCGACGCGTCGAACAGGTCCGAGAGACGATGGCCGAGTACTGGGACGTCACGGACGACGACTGGGACACCCTGTTCTCGACGCAGATCCTGAAGAAGACCGGGATCAGGCTCGCGGAGCGGGCGGACGCGAACACCGAGGTGGAGACGGGAGCAGAGATGGACACGGACACGCAGACGGACACAGACACACAGACAGACACGAACACGCAGACACAACCTGAGGCGGAGCCGCGATAACCCCCTCGAGACGCTACCGATGATCCCACTGTTTCACGACTTCACGGACGCAACCGTCCTCGTCGTCGGCGGCGGCCCCGTCGGCGCGCGCAAGGCCCGGCGGTTCGCTCGCGAGGCGCAGGTGTACGTCGTCAGTCCCGACTTCGGCGACGCGGACTTCGGCGACGCCGAACGGATTCGAGCGGCTCCCGACCCCGTGGACGTACCGGGGTGGCTCGAGCGCCACGACCCCGCGCTCGTCGTTGCCGCAACCGACGACGAGACGGTCAACGACGCCGTCGTCGACGCCGCTCGAGACCGCGGCGTGCTGGTCAACCGGGCCGACAGGGCCGGATCGCGCGACCCGGGGAGCGTCGTCGTACCCGCGACCGTCGAGGACCCGCCCGTGACCGTCGCCATCGGAACCGGGGGAACCGCACCCGCGCTGAGCAAGTACCTCAGGCAGGAACTCGAAGACGCGCTGGCAGGCGCCGGCGAGATGGCGACGTTGCTCGCGGAACTGCGAGCGGAACTCAAGGCCCGCGAGGTCGATCCCGAGCGACGGCGGCAGGTCGTCACAGACGTCGTCAATACGTCGTCGGTTTGGACAGCTTTACGTACGGGTACCACCAACCACCGGCAAGTGATCGACGACGTGCTAGCTGAGGAACGACTGGGTGGTGAGTCGCGGTGATCCGCGCGGGCGTCGTTTCCGGGATGCGGGTGACCCACGAGAGCGGCGGCATCGACGACATCGCCGCGGCCAGCCCGGAGAGCCAGCGACTGGCCGTGAGCACCCTGGTGTCCGCCCCGGACGTCGAAGAGGCGTACGTCCTCTCGACGTGTAACCGGGTCGAGGGCTACGTCGTCACCGCCGACTCAGCCGACGGGCGGGCAACCCTCGAGGCGTTCTTCGAGGGCGTCGACGCGGATGCGGTCATCGCGAGCGACCACGAGTCGAGTCTCAGACACCTCCTCCGGGTCGCCGCCGGCCTCGAGTCGGTCGTCGTCGGCGAGGACCAGATCATCGGGCAAGTTCGGACCGCCTACGAGGACGCCCGTTCCGGCGGCGGCATCGGCGAGTTGCTCGAACGGGCCGTCACGAAAGCGATACGGGTCGGAGAACGCGCGCGCACCGAAACGGCGATCAACGAGGGCGTCGTCTCCCTGGGCTCGGCCGCGACTCGACTCGCCGCGACAGACCTCGACCTCGAGGGCAAAACCGCCCTCGTCGTCGGCGCCGGCGAGATGGGGCAACTCGCCGCCCGCAGTCTCGCCGATTCGGGCGTTGACGAGGTCGTCGTCGCCAACAGAACCGTTCCCCACGCCGAACACCTGGTCGACGACCTTCCAGTCGAGGGGACGGCCGTTTCCCTCGAGGCGCTCGAAGCGGTCGCGGCCGACGCGGAAGTCGTCGTCGCGGCGACCGGCAGCGCCGACCCGGTCCTGGAGCCGACCCACCTCGGCGCGCGCGAGCAGGTCGTCGTCGACCTCGGCCAGCCCCGCGACGTCCGCCCTGCCGCCGGTTCCCTCGAGACCGTGACGCTCTACGATCTGGACGACATCGAGGAACTCACCGCCGAAACCCGCGAGCAGCGCCTGGACGCCGCTCGCGACGTGGAAGCGATCGTCGACGCGGAGTTCGATCACCTCTGTGCACAATACAAGCGCGCCCGCGCCGACGAGGTGATCGCGGCGATGTACGAGTCCGCCGAACGACTGAAACGACGCGAACTTGAGACGGCACTCTCGCGACTCGAGGCGACGGACGATGGACTCACCGACGATCAGCGCGAGATCATCGAGGCGATGGCCGACGCGCTGGTCGGCCAGCTGCTCGCCCCGCCGACGAAGAGCCTGCGGGAGGCCGCCGCCGAGGACGACTGGGCGACGATCAACACAGCCCTGCAGTTGTTCGATCCGGACTTCGGCGACGACGGGGTCGTCACGGCCGGTGCGAGGACGGCGGCGGTCACGAGTGAAGCGTCCACCGACCGGGACGCCTCGATCGGCGCGCTCGACGACGATTGAGGCGGCCGTCGGCACAATCGTTATTTCACTGGCTTGCGTTCGAGTGATTATGGCGGACGTACTTTCCGACGACGAGATCTCGGACCGACTCCCGGCAGCGTGGGACCGCGACGGCGACGAAATCGTTCGCGTCTACGAGTTCGACGACTACCTGCGCGGCGTGAACTTCGCCCAGATGGTCGGCGAAATCGCCGAATCACAGTTTCACCACCCCGAAATAACGATTCGGTACGACGAAGTCGAGATTCGGCTCACGACCCACGACGCCGGCGGGATCACGGAGAACGACCTCGAGATGGCGGAGTTGATCGAGTCCGAACACGACGCCTGACAGGCACGGATGGAGGCCCATTACGCGTTCCTGGTCGAAGCCAGACTCACGCCCGTCGACCCCGGGCTGACAGTCGATTCACCCGTCGTCGAGCGACGCTGTCTGCTCGAGGCGGCCGAACCCGGCAACCAGGGGTGGCGGCTGTTTCGCGACCTCCTCTGGCGCGGCGAACTCGGCGACGAGCGCCACGCTGGAGCGTTGATCTCCGAGAAACTCGGGCTGCCAGTCGAGGCCGTCGAGTTCCGGGCGTTCTACGCGGACGAACCCTACCTCGAGGCCCTGAAATCGGCGGTCGGGGACGACCTCGAGTCCTTCAAGGCCGACGACGTCACCGAGGTCCTCTCGAAGTACTTTGGGTCGTCGCTCGAGGTTGGGGTCGATCCGATGGGCGGCCCCGACGGATCCGGCACGGACTGACGCCGTCGAGTCGATACTGACTGGTGGCCGATGCCATCGATTTTTCGGCAGATAAACGGTCACCGCGCCGTCGAACCGGTGGTCAACTGTACCGCCGAATCGAACTCGAGTTCGAGGTCGAGTGCGACCGTCGCGACCAGGTTCGAGCCTGGTGCCACCTGGTTCGAGCCCGGGGCCAGCAATTTCGAACCCGACCTCACCAACAGCGTTAACTCACCCGCGTGACAGGAGTCGGGTATGCTCGGCTATCACCTCGCGTTTCTCGTCCTGGTCGTCGGGACGACCGCGTTCTTCAGTGCGCTCTCGTTCCTGAACGTCCGCTACGGCGAACGGGCGCTCGAGCGCGAGCAAGAGTGGGTCACCTCGCGTCTGGACTTCGACGACCTCGACCGCGTGGCCGCCTACCAGCAGGCGACAACCCGGCTCTCACAGGTTCAGACCTGGGTCACCCTCGCGCTCGTCCTCGCCGCGCTCTACTCCGGGGCGCTCGGCGCCGTCGTGGACGCACTCGAGGGACTGGGGTACGGCCCGGTCGTCACCGGCGTCGGCTTCTTCGCCGGCGTCCTCGTCGCCCTCCAGTTGTTATCGCTCCCTTTCGACGCCTACGCCACGTTCGTGATCGAGGAGCGGTTTGACTTCAACGAACAGACGCCAGCCCTGTTCGTCAAGGATCTCGTCCTCGGGACGCTCGTCGGTGTCGTCATCACCGCCGCGCTCGCCGCCGGCGTCCTCTGGTTCGTCGACGTGGTTCCGACCTACTGGCCCCTCGCCGCCGTCGCCCTCTACGTCGCCTTCTCGCTCGCGATGCTCGTCGTCTACCCGCGCGTGATCGCCCCGCTGTTCAACGACTTTGAGCCGATCGAGACCGGCGACCTCCGGGAGGCCGTCGAGCGCGTCTTCGAACGCGCGGGCTTCACCTGCGACGGCATCTACCTCATGGACGCGAGCAAGCGCTCCTCACACTCGAACGCCTACTTCGTCGGCTTCGGACGGACCAAACGGGTCGTCCTCTTCGATACGCTGGTCGATCAGATGACCCTCGAGCAGGTCGAGGCCGTCCTCGCTCACGAACTCGCCCACTGGAAGCGCGCGCACATCTGGAAGCAGTTCGGCGTCGGCACCCTCCGCGTGGGCGCAATGTTCGTCGCGCTCTGGGCGCTCCTCCAGACCTCGTGGCTGTACGCGATGTTCGGCCTCCCGGAGACCGCCTACGTCGGCCTCGCCGTCGGCGCGCTCTGGATCCAGCCGCTGGCGAAGCTCACCCGACCACTCGAGAACAAACTGTCTCTGGCCCACGAGCGAGAGGCCGACGCGTTCGCGATCGAGGTCATGGGAAGCGGCCAACCGCTGATCGACGGGCTCTGTCGGCTGACCAGCGAGAACCTCTCGAACCCGTTCCCACACCCGTGGTACGCAACGTTCCACTACACCCACCCGCCGATTCCCGACCGGATTCGCTACATCCAGGGCCTCGATGGCGAGTCACCGGAATCGACGGACCCGGCGGTCGCAGACGGCGCCTGAACGTCACCTTCCGCCGACCGAAACCATTTATGCCCGCCGATTTAAATCAGGAGCATAATGCGGAAAAGTGGGCCGCCGAAAGGCATCATCGCGTACCTCGTCCTCGAGTTGCTCGAGGAGAAACCCCGATACGGCTACGAAATTCTCAAGGAAATCCGTGAGATCAGCGGTGGCCACTGGGAGCCGTCCTACGGGTCGGTGTACCCGATCCTCTACAAGTTCGAGGAGAAGGGGTGGGCCGAGCGCATCGAACGCGAGGACGAACCCGACCGAAAGTACTTCGAGCTCACCGACGATGGGCAGGCCGAACTCGAGAACCGACGGGATGACAGTGCCGAGAAGGCGCGCGATTTCGCGGACGTGATCCTCGGGTTCTTCCACGTCTACGCCGCCTTCTCGACGGACGAGCGGTTCGACATTCCCGAACTCGAGGGCCAGTGGCGTTTCGACGAGACGTTCAGCGCGTGGGTCGTCGAACAGGTGGTTCGCCACCACGAGCACTACTTCGATGCGACGTTCGAGCGAATCGACGACACGCCCGAGGAGTTCTACGAACGACAGGGAATCGACGAGTCCGACTCCTGAACTTCGGGCTCTCGAGTTCGGGGCCTTCGGCAGATCAAGATCAGCATTCCCGCTCGGCGGACAGCCCCGTGATTTCGAATCGTGCACCCTCAGTCGATCCGTCGGCGAGCGCGAGCGTCCACCCGTGGGCGTCGACGATCGTTCGGACGAGCTCGAGGCCGTACCCCGTTCCGTCGGGCGAAGTCGTGTACCCTGGATCGAAAATCGCCTCGCGCTCGGTGTCAGGGATTCCGGTGCCCGTATCTTCGACGAAGATGCCACCGTCGAAGTCACCGACGGTTATTTCGACTTCCGGGCCGCCGTGTTCGATGGCGTTCCGCAGGAGGTTCTCGAACACGTGCTGGACCGTCGTCGGGTCGGCATAGATAGTCCGATCGGTCTCGACGGCGAGGGTCGCCTGTTTCGTGTCGACGGCGCTCCAGGCAGTGTCCAGCACACTTCCCAGGGAAATTTCCGCTCGCTCGCCGACTCGGTCGCCTCGCCGGGCCAATGCGAGGATGTCGGTCACGATGCTCTCCATTCGTGAGTGTGCAATCGCGACGTTCTCGAGCGCCTCGCTGTCTGCGTCTTCGCGAGCGAGTTCGAGGTAGCCCTGGGCGACCGCCAGCGGGTTCCGGAGGTCGTGGGACACGGTCGCCGCAAACGCGTCCATCTGCTCGTACTGCGTCTCGAGTTGGCGCCTGGAGTGTTGGCTTTCCGTCACGTCGCGCAAGACGACGACCCATCCGACCCGTCGATTTCCGCGCTCGAGCGGTTCGGCGAGCGGTCTGACGTATCGGACCTCACCGTCGACGTCGATCGGAATCGGCTCGTCCTCACCCGTGAGCGTTTCGAGGTCGAACGAGGGAAGCAGCGACGCGAGGGGCGACCCGAAGTCGCCCCCGAGGTGCTCGAGCAGCGTTCGTCCCCGCTCGTTCACGTGCACGATTTGACCGTCGGCGTCGAGGACGAACGTGCCGTCGGGCGAGTATTTGATGACCGTCGCGTAGGCGAGCGGGGGGAGTGAAAAGAGGCGGTAGCTGAAGATGGCGATCGCGAACGCGGTGGCGGCGATCGCCCCCGATACCGGGACCAGGTTTATCGTGTCGGATCCGAACGGCGGGACGGCAGATTTCGACAGGACCGCGAACACGAGCGGACTCGCGGCGCCGACGGTGAGCAGGCCCGCCTGCTGGTAGTACGACGGACCGACGCGCCTGGCCTCCAGGCCGATGACGACGATCGCGGCGACCGTCAACGCGAGGGTGTACAGGCTGAACACGTAGAATACAGGCCCGTCCTCGACACGAACCAGGGTCAAGTCCCCTTCCATGACGTTTACGCCAGCGATGACGGCGTCGTCGGGCCCGACGAAGAGCAGTACGACGAACAGCGTCGGAATAGCTATGACGCCGGCGACGACGTCCCATCGAAGCCACCGGTGGCGGTCGGTGCAGGCGAGGGCGAACAGGAACAGTAATGGCGAGACGAGCGCCACGCCGACGTGGAGGAGCTGGTAGAACAGCAGTTTCACGTCCGGGTCGGTATGAAGCAATTTGAGCGCCGAAAAGCCCGTCCACAGGAACGCACCGAGCGAGAGGCCGAAAAAAAGGACGACCGACGAGTCCGCTCCCCGGGTTCGCACGCGAAACAGGGTGTAAACAACGATTATAAACGTAACTATCGTTGCAAAGAGAATTGGGAGTACGACTGGCGTGTATTGCCAACTCACACGACATACAGGGAAAGCGCACCACATGAGTGTATTGGCTGATCTCGAGGCGTTCAGCGAAGACGTGGCAGGAAATAATCATCCCGTTGGTTTCTCTCGAGGTGCCCGACCGCGTCGTTCCGTTCCCCCATCACCTGTGGCTCGTGCTGGTTCTCCGAGCAAGACCTCTGTGACGACTCGAATCCAACGCCGAGATGGCACGTGAGGAGAGAGGCCACCTCCCTTCCCCCTACCCTACGGGCCGCTTCGGGTTCTCGCACGTGCTCGGCGAGTTCGACGGCGGCCAGGCGGAATACCTGCACGCACCTTACGTCGACGTCGGCTCGGTCACAATCGAATCGGACCTCGAGGGACGCTCGGCCGCCAACGGACGTCTCGAAGCGTCCACAATTGATTTCGCAGAATTCACTTATGCTGCGATCGCTTCAGGCACCGTCTTGTCGTCCGACGATTGCGCGAACGGGAGCTCGATCGTGAACTGGCTTCCGTCGGGTCCCGTCTCCGTAACTTCGACGGTGCCGTCGTAGGTACTGACCAGTTCGTCGACCAGGTACAGCCCCAGCCCGTGGGTGGTCCCTCGTCCTTTTTTGCGCTCGAAGAGTGAGTCGATCGCGTCCGCCCGAATCCCGGGTCCGTTGTCTTCGATCCGAACGCGGGCGGTGTCGTCCATCCGTTCGGCGATGACGCTTACGGTCGGAGTGTCGGCGTCGTTGTGCGTGACCGCGTTCGAGAGCACGTTTCCGAAGACGCGAGGCAACAACTCGTCGGCCTGGACGACGAGTTCGTCCGGGATGTCCGTCTGAACCTCGACGTCGCCGTATCGGTTCGTGAGTTTGGTCACTTCGTCGGTCAGGACCTGGGCGAGGTCCACCGGATACTGCTCGTGTGTCCCGGAAGCCGTCTCCAGGAGCACGCGAACGTCGTCGATGATCGTACTCATCTCGTTGGCCTCCTTGTGGATGATCGCGGCGTACTCCCTGTGCGCTGGATCCAGTTCCGAATCCGCTTTCAGGATCTGTGACGCGTATCCGTCGATGATGTTCGCAGAGTTGAGAACCTCGTGTCTGAGCACGCTGTTCAGGTAGTCGAGCATCGTCCGTTGCTCCTCGAGCTGTTCGGATCGGACCATCGCTCCCTCGGCGGCGATTGCCTGATCGATGGCCCGACCCCGAGGATGCCGAGCAGCAGTCCGACGCCGGCGCCGAAGGCGACCGCCCACCGCGTCCAGCCCACCACGATGCCCCACGATCCGGTCGGCATGACGGCCATGAATCCGACGTTGAGCAAGGTGAACGTGACGAGCCCGCCGATCCACCACCAGGCGATGCGGGGATACCGACGGGACGACACCTGAGCCTGTTCCAGCCAGTACCCGCCATAGATGATTCCGGTTGCGGCGATAACGGTCGAGGCCGCGCCCATCGCAAAGGCGCCGTTGACGAGGACGTTCGCACCGAGAACCCGGTGCGTCAGCACCTCCCCGGCCTGAACGGCGAGTAACAGGACGCCAAACCATCGTAACAGCCAGGGGAGTTTCTCGTGCATACCCGTATCTGTCTCTGAACTGACGGCGACGATATTAAGGGATGTGGCCAACCTGCCAGTGTTCAGAACTGTTGTCGATAGCGCGATAGAGCGCATGCGTCCGTTTCGTACCGTTCTCGGGCACATACGTTTGAGTAGTGTTACCAACCACGCAAATACATCGTTGCACTATCGAGATGACTCGAGAGCAGACTCGCTTGGACGGTGCTCGTTCGCTGTGCTCACTCGCGGCTCAGTCGTGTCGAAACGACCGCTGCCCCGTGAACACCATGCTCATGCCGAGTTCGTTCGCCGCCTCGATCACGTCCTCGTCGTTGACCGAACCGCCGGGCTGGATTACCGCCTCGATTCCCGCCTTTGCCGCCTCCTCGAGCCCATCCGGGAACGGGAAGAATGCGTCCGAAGCCATCACTGCACCCTTGGCGGACTTGCCCTCGGCGTGTTCCTCGGCCTTCATCGCCGCGAGTCGAACCGCGTCGACGCGAGAGACCTGGCCCATTCCTACGCCGACCGTCTCCGTGCCCTTCGCGAAGAGGATGCCGTTCGACTTCACGTGCTTGAGCGTCTGCCAGGCGAAGACCATCGTCTCGAGTTGCTCGTCGGTCGGCTCGCGGTCGGTGACGACCTCGAGGTCCGTAGTCGAAAGGCGCTGGTCGTCGCGCTCCTGGACGAGGCGGCCGCCGACGAGGGGTTTCTCGGTGAACCGTTCGCTAGTGCCGTCCAGGTCGTCGACGTCGAGTACGCGCAGGTTCTTCTTTTCGCACAGGATCTCGAGGGCATCGTCGGCGTAGCCGGGGGCGACGACGACTTCCTTGAACGAGTCGGTGATCGCCGCGGCGGTGTCGGCGTCGCACTCCCGGTTGAGGGCGACGATGCCGCCGAAGGCGCTCATCGGGTCTGTCGAGAGCGCGCGGTCGTAGGCCTCGGCGACGGTGTCAGCGGTGGCGCAACCGGCCGGGTTCGTGTGTTTGATGACCGCGGCTGCCGGCTCGTCGAACTCCGTGATCAGGTTCAGGGCGCCGTCGGCGTCGTTGTAGTTGTTGTAACTGAGTGCCTTCGCTCCCTCGTTCAGCTGCTCGGCGTGGACGACGGAGGCCTCCTCGCAGGTGTAGTCGGCGTAGACGGCCGCGTTCTGGTGGGGGTTCTCGCCGTATCGCAGGGTGTCGAGTCGGTCGCTCGAGGAGAGTCGTCGAGCCGGGAGCCCGCCATCTTCGTCGGCAGCGTCGACGTCGACGGTGACCTCTCTATCGTCCAAATTCACGTCCACCGCTCCCTCGGCGAACCACTTGACCACCCGCGGGTACGCGCGGAACTCGCTCTCGTAGAGCACGCGGTCTTTGAGCATCTCGCGGGTGTCATCCTCGTAGACTGGCACCGGTTCCTGGGTGATGATCGGACCCATGTCGACCTCGCTCTCGATGACCTCGCCGTCCTCGTTCGTGGCGTCGGTGACGACGTGAACCGTACAGCCCGTGACAGCGACGCCGGCATCGAGAGCGTCGCCCCAAGCGTCCATGCCGGGAAACGCCGGGAGCAGAGACGGGTGAACGTTGAGCGTCGTCGGCTGGGCCTCAAGGAACGTATCCGAGAGGATGCGCATATAGCCGTCGAGACAGACCAGGTCGTAGTCATAGTCCTCGAGCGCGGCGTTGACGGCCTCTTCGTGGTCTCGTCGGCTCATCCCGTCCTCGAGCGGGACGACCTCCGTCGGTATGCCGCGTTCGGCGGCGGCCTCGAGCACTGGCGCGTCGGCGTCGTTCGTCAGAACGACAGCGAGTTCGGTGCCGCCCGGCGCGCGATCAGCGACGTTCAGTAGGTTCCGCCCGCGGTTCCCGGCGAGTCCGGCGAGTCGTGTCATACGTGATGGGGCGCCCGCGAACGGCAAAGTGATTGCGGTCTCGAGACGAGAAGTATGCACAAACGTGCCGTAAAGTCATCCGGAAAGCGCGTGGTGACCCATACGATATGCACGGCCGTGGGACTCGTTCCGACACGCTTTTGCACGCCGCTCGTGGAGCCACGCACATGACCGACACTCACGCACTCTACGCCGTCTCGCCGCTCGACGGCCGCTATGGCTCCCGGACGAGACCCCTGGCGCCGTACGCGAGCGAGGCCGCGCTCATGCGCGCCCGCGTCCGCGTCGAAGTCGAGTACCTGCTCGCACTGGCCGACCTCGAGGCGACGCCACTCGAACTCACGTCCGACGAGCGAGACCACCTTCGCGGACTCTACGAGACCTTCGACGAGGAGGACGCCAAGTTGATAAAGACGCTCGAGACCGACGGCTACGCCGGATTCGACGCGACCAACCACGACGTGAAGGCCATCGAGTACTTCGTCCGCCACCACCTGCCAGACGACAGCGAGGCGTCGCCGTGGATTCATTTCGGACTGACCAGCGAGGACGTGAATAACCTCGCCCACCGGCTGCTGGTCCGAGGGGCCGTCGAGGACGTCCTCTTGCCCGCGCTGTACGATCTCCGCGATACGTTGACCGAGATGGCCCAGGAGCACCGCGACTTGCCGATGCTCGCGCGGACGCACGGCCAACCCGCGACGCCGACGACGTTCGGGAAGGAACTCGCGGTGTACGCGGCTCGGCTAGGTCGGCAGACGGCCCGTGTGAGCACGGCAACCGACGCGCTCTCCGGAAAGCTCGGCGGGGCCTCCGGCACCTACGCGGCCCACGTCGCCGCCTACCCCGACGTCGACTGGCGGGGCTTCGCCCGCGAGTTCGTCGCCGGACTGGGCCTCGAGTTCACGCCACTCTCCACGCAGGTGAACCCGTGCGACGACCTCGCCGTCGTCTTCGACGCGTTCCGCGGCGTCAACAACGTCCTGCTCGACCTCGACCTCGACGTCTGGCTGTACGTCTCCGACCGCTACCTCGGTCAGGAGGCCGTCGAGGGCGAAACTGGCTCGTCGACGATGCCGCACAAGGTCAACCCCATCGACTTCGAGAACAGCGAGGGGAACCTCTCGAAGGCAAACGCCGACCTCACGTTCCTCGCCGACTACGTCACCACCTCCCGGCTCCAGCGGGACCTCTCGGACTCGACGGTCAAGCGCAACGTGGGGGCGGCGTTTGCTCACTGCCTGATCGGGTACGGCAAGACGCAGGCCGGCCTCGAGAAGGTCGTCCCCAACGAAGCGGTCATGCGCGAAGCCCTCCGAGAGACCCCCGCGATCATCGGCGAGGCCGTCCAGACGATTCTCCGGCGCGAAGGCCGGGACGACGCCTACGAGCAGGTGAAGGCGCTCACCCGCGGTCGAGAGGTCACCCTCGAGGACTTCCACGACCTGTTCGTCGACCTCGAGGTGAGCGAGGACGTTCGCGAAGAGCTCCTGGCCCTGCGCCCGGAGACGTACGTCGGCGTCGCGAACGAACTGGTCGACGACCTCGAGGAGTAACGCAGGCTTCCCGGCGTCAGGGTCGCTCGAGTCGCTCGCGCTCGAACTGCCCACCCTCGCCACTCGCGTCTCGCCACCGCCAGGACCTGACGACCGCATTGTCGTCACCACCACTGCCCTCGAGACTGACGATCACGTACGACCGATCGGGCCAGGCGGCTGCCTCGGCGTCGGTCGCGCTGGGTCCCGGCGGTCCGCGCGGGTGAGAGTGGTAGAAGCCAACGATCTCCTCGTCGCGGGACTCGAGTCGTTCGAAGATTGAGAGCTGTTCTTCGGGGTCGATTCGATAGCGGGTTCGCGGCTCGTCGGCGACGTTCCGGGCCGGGTAGTGCGACCGAACGCGACTCGCGCCGGGGGCGAACTCGCCGCCGAGAATGCCGCAGCACTCCCGGGGAGCGCTAGCTCGAGCGGCCTCGAGGATCGCCCGTTCGATCGGGTCGGGGAGGACGAGCGTTGGCGCCATGAGCGAATCATCGCCCGACCCTCCGCGACCGGTTTCGCCGTCGCCGTCTCTATCGCCGTTTCCGTCACCTCCGGCGCTCACGCGTCGACCTCGAGCTCTCGATCCAGAACCTCGAGCGGGACGGCGACGGATTCGTCCGGCGGATCCGGAAATCGGTCGGGCTTGACGATGGGTCCGAGGGCCTCGAGCGTATCCACCAGCCGCGGGCCGGGCCGGTTGAGGTACTGGTTCCCGTCGAGCGCCCAGACGCGCCCCTCGCGGACGGCGGTCAGCTCGTCCCACCCCTCTCTGTCCGTGAGGTCCGCGAGGTTGGCCGCCGTCTGCTCGAGGTCGAAGCCGCAGGGGGCGACGATGGCGATTTTGGGGTCGTACGCGCGTATCTCGTCCCACTCTCGCGGGCGCGAGCGCTCGCCCTCATCGGCGAGCCCGTACCGACCGCCGGCCCACTCGACGAGTTCGGCCGTCCAGTGGCCGGCGACCATGACGGGGTCGGTCCAGTCGAAGATGGCGACGCGCGGACGTTCGTCTGGCGTGAGGTCGGCCGTTCGAGTCCGGACGGCGTCGATGCGCTCCTCGAGAGCGGCGACCGCGTCTCGAGCGCGTTTCGGGACGCCCGCCGCCTCGCCCACGCGTTCGACATCCGCGAGCACGTCCGCGACCGAGTGTGGATCCGTCGTCACCACCTCGGGGTCGGCCGCGATCTCCTCAAGGGCGCGTTCGACGACGACTTCGTCGACCGCACACACGTCGCACATCCCCTGGGTGACGACGAGGTCGGGATCGAGCGAGTCGAGCGTGTCGACAGCCACGTCGTAGACGCCGTCGCCCGCGGCGGCCTCGAGCACCTGTTCGTCGATCGCGCCGCTCGAGGCGTCGGCGTCGATCCGCGAGGTCGTCACCGATGGAAGGTCGCGAACGGCGGGCGGAAAGTTGCACTCGTGGGAGACGCCGACGGGCTCGAGACCCAGGGCACAGACGATCTCGGTCGCCGACGGAAGGGTGGTGACGATGCGCATAACGAACGGTTGTGTGCGGCGGGCCAAAAGCCCACCTGCCTCTGGCGTTCGTTCGGTCGACCATCGATTGCAGGAACCGCCTGCCTGGTCCGGCTACAGGGACCGCCTGTCGTCAATCGGACGACCGTTTCGGCTGCGACAACAGTTCGTAGTAGGCTACCGCGAGCACGGCCCGCCCGTCACGAATCGTCCCCTCTCGCATGGACTCGAGAAACGCCTCGTAGTCCGTCGGCGACGCGCGAATGCTCTCGTCGTGATCCAGTTGTTGCTCGCTCGCCAGCTCACAGCCCCGAGCGACGAAGAAGTGCATCACTGAGTCGGCGAGGCCATTCGCAGGCTCGACGGTGACCAGCGCCTCGAGCGTCTCGGCCCGGTAGCCGGTTTCCTCGGCGAGTTCGCGGTGGGCCGCGGCCTCGAGGTCGTCGTCGTCGGGTTCGGTGGTCCCGACGGGCAGCCCGCGGCTGACCCGGGAGACGGCCTGGCGCCACTCCTCGATGCAGACGACCTCGCCGTCGTCGGT
The DNA here is from genome assembly GCF_024204665.1 of Natronosalvus rutilus. Classification (NCBI taxonomy): domain Archaea; kingdom Methanobacteriati; phylum Methanobacteriota; class Halobacteria; order Halobacteriales; family Natrialbaceae; genus Natronosalvus; species Natronosalvus rutilus. The sequence continues at coordinate 305,211 of NZ_CP100355.1, forward strand.
CAGGGGAAGGATGCAGACGCTCGCGGGTTCGGAGAGGTAATCGAAATCGGTTTCGCTGCCGTCGGGGAGCCGTACGGTCTGAGTAACGACGTCGAAGCCCGGACAGGAGTAGGCTACGTCGGATTCGACGGTCTCCCAGGAGAGGGGATCTGCCGGCATACCCGCCAGTATGGGCGTCTTGGGCAAAAACGTCCGGTTCCATCCCGGCTCGAGTCGAAGTCAGTCGAACGGGTCGTCTCGCCCTCGCCGCTACGCCGTCGCTACGCCGTTGCTACGCTGTCCGTTCCACCGACGTACCCGCTCTATAACAAAGCCACAGATCGGTGAAGGTTCGTTTTCAGAGGGTGATCCATGGATCAACTAACAGGCTTCCAACGCGACTTGTTGTACGTCATCGCCGGAATGGACCGTCCGTCGGGACAGCAGATTCTCGACGACATCAACGAGTACATCGATCAGCCGGTGACGCACGGCCGGCTCTATCCGAACCTCGATACGCTCGTCGAACGCGAACTGGTCGAGAAGGGACAGCTCGACCGGCGGACGAACTACTACGCGCTCACCCCCAAGGGACGGCGCGTCCTCGAGCGGCGCCAGAAGTGGGTACAGCGATACGTCGACGTCTAGGCGTCGGCGCCGGACGGTGGACACGGCCGACGGGCAGGGATGCGCGACGTGCGCCTCCCTGACCGAGTGGCGTCACGTCGGCTGGCTTCTTCTCTCGATAGTGTGGGTTCAGGTGTCAGATTCGCTGGTACTGTTGGTTCCGTCGGTACTGTTGGTCCCGTTGGGTTCGTCTCCGTTGGTACTACTTCCGTCGGGTTCGTCCATCCCGGCTTCGTCGGCATCGTCACCTCCGTCGGAATCGTCGTCGTCACCCGGCGCGCGCTCACCCGGTTCCGGTTCCGGTTCTGCGTCCGGCTCCTCGAGCGCCGCCGGCCCGTCCTCGGTCAACTGCACCGCGAACGCGCGATCGGGTCGGTCGGTATCGGTACTGGGCTCGAGGAATCCCTCCGCGAACGCCGTGTAGGCGGTGTTCGCCTCGAGTCCGACGGTGACGGTGGCGACGGCGTCCTGACCTTGGTCAGTGCGATCATCGCCATCGGCGGCTGACGTATCCTCGTCGGTTGACGGCTCCTCGTCAGTTGACGGCTCCTCATCGTTTGTCGTCTCCGACTCGTCCGAGGGCTCCGATTCGTCCCCCGTCGGTTCGCCCCCGGCCACAGACGCGTCGCTCGCCCCGTTACCGGCCGCTGCGGGCACCACCTCGAGAGAGTACGATCCCGCCGGGAGGGCGACGTAGTTCGTCCCCCGGCCGAAGGCCACGCCGCCGAACACCGCCTGTCCGCTCTCGGCGTCGCGGACGTCGACCGCCGGTGCGTCGGGGGCGGCGTGAACGAGCCGAAGCAGCGCCGATCCGGCGTCGGATAGCAACTCGACCCGGACCGTCTCCTCCGGCGCGTCCAGGACGGCGATCGTGTAGAACGCCGGCTCGAGCGCGATGGACTCGTCGTAGAGGACGGTCTCCTCGTCGCCGGTCGCCGTGATCGTGACGTCGTGAGTGCCGGGTTCGACGACGAAGTACGGCGTCGTCCGCTCGGAAGCGATCCCCGAAACGATCGACTCTCCGTCGACGGCGACGTCGACGGCCGGTGCGCCGGGCGCGAGGTGGGCGACGCGAACGCCCGTCGTCGGTGAGTCCGAATCGTCTTCGTGCTCGTTCACCGCAAAGACATGCTCACCCTCGGAACCCGCGACCTGGCTCGAGTGGCCCGCGCGATCGAGCGACTCGAGTGTCGTGCGTCGTGTACTGGTCATGCGGTCGCAATCGTGCGTGCCGACCGGATAAAGCGTCCAGTCGGTTGTGGCGCCCGTGATCCGGTTTACTCGCGCGCGGCGCGTGTAGGGTGACGATACCGCACGGAAAGCGCTCCGTACAGCGACGGGGACGATGGAAGGATAGAGCGTTGGGCGCCGGACTCGACCGCCGTCGACCGTGCCCCTCACCTTCGATCAGCGTCGAATACTGTCGGTCGAATTGATACACCATTCAGAATGTGCCGTCGCGTTTTCCACTGACCGCAACATCAATCATTTTACTAATGGTTGTATTTCTTACAGTCAGGAAATTCGAAGCTAAATGTTTTGGAATGGTCGTTATCCCTTTCGTAGCAGTACCCGATAGGTACCCATGACGACAATCGCTGACTTCGAGATCGACGCGTCGACGGTCGCCCTCGGCGAGACCTTCGACACCCTGCCGGAGTTGACCTGTTCGGTCGAGCAGGTCATCGCGGCCGCGGATCGCGGCCTCTGGTTCGAGGGCGCCGACCGCTCGGAACTCGAGGCAGCCCTCGAGGACGACCCGACGGTCGACGACATAGCGTTGATCGCGGCCGACAAGGCCGACGGACAACTCCTCTACGACGTGACCATGGGCGACGACGCGATCGACGTGTTCGAACTCATCCTCGAGGAGCGCGGCACGGTCCTGTCGGCGTCCGCGAGCGAGGGACGCTGGCACCTCCGCGTCCGGTTCATCGACCACGACGACGCGAGTCGACTCTACGATCGACTCGAGGACAGCGAAGCGAGTTCGACGCTCAAGCGACTGACCGAGCTCCGGGAGGCCCCGTCGACGACGGACCGCCTCACCGAGAAACAGTACGAAACGCTGCTCACGGCGTTCGAGCAGGGCTACTTCACCATCCCGCGCGAGACGTCGATGGAGGAACTCGCCGACGAACTCGGCATCTCCCACCAGGCACTCTCCGAGCGCTTCCGTCGCGCCTACCGGGAACTCGTCCTGACCGCGCTCAACGGGACCCATCCCACGCATCCGGAAGACGACGCCTCGAAGCCCGAACCGAACCAACCGGCGTGACGAGACCGGTGGCAGCGACTCGTCTTGAGGGACCGCCCGGGCGACCATCGTCGTACTTGCCGTCGCTGTGACTGTCGTCGCAGCCGGAACTGTTATCGAAGCCATGACTGTCGTCGCCGCCGCAACGATATCACCCCTGATATAAGCTCGTTTCGTCGTCAAAACGGCTCTTCTTCCGATGGCGTCGTCTGTGTAGTGCTGATGATACGGACAGGAACCGAGGACGCGAACGTGAAGTCCGACGCGAGCGATCGAGGGGGTCTGGAAGCGGAGTCGGCGACGACAGGAGCCGTCGAGACGTCGGAGTCCGCCGTCGGTCCGGATCGTCGGAGATCGACCATAGAGGATGCGCCGCTCGCCTATACATTCGATCCGACGGAGGAAACGCCGGCACAGGCGATCATCGACGCCGTCGCCGCTGCCGATGGCTGCGACCCGCTCTCGCTCCCGCCGCTCTTCGACGCGATCGATCCCGACGCACTGAACGGACTCGTGGCCCAACCGCGGTCCGGCCCCGAACGCCGATCCTGGGCGCTCTCCTTCGAATACGGCGGCTGGCTCGTCACCGTCGATGCGGATCGCCGGATCGTCCTCGAGCCGTAGAGGGGGCTAAAGACCCGCAGATCCAGAGGGTCTAAAGATCGGCGGGTCCAGAGGGGGTACCTCCGTAGTAGACGCTGGACGATCGGGATCGCCTTCCGCCACCGAACGGAACGGCTGACTCGAGACGAGTATCGCGTGATTCTCCCGTTGGGCGGGCAAGCCCTCCTTTTTTCCCGCACAGAATCGAACGGTTATCGAAATATGTCCGACGTTCCGGACCCATCGGAGATCTTTCATCGGGCGGCCGAGGAAGGGAGGCGACGTCTCGAGCAGCCGTTGCTCGAACTCGCCGCGACGGGGTTCATCGCCGGATTCACGATCGTCTTCGGTATCGTAGCGCTCGGCATCGTACACGCGACGGTCGAGCCACAATTTGGCGAGGTGGCGAGAGTCGCAGGCGCACTCGCGTTCGGCGTGGGCGTCGTGATGCTGGTCGTCGGTCGCGCGGAACTGTTCAGCGAGAACTTCTTCGACCCGATCGCGGCGGCCGTCGAACGATCAAATTCGTGGCTCATCGGTCCGCTGCTTCGCCTGTGGTCGCTCACCCTCGTGTTCAATCTCGTCGGTGGCACGCTCTTCGTCCTCGTCATGTCAGTCGACGTCGCGCTTCCCCCCGGGTCGGGAGCGGCGATGAGTACGACCGCCGAAGAACTCGCTCACCGGGAGAGCGCGGGAATGTTCGCAGACGCCATAGCGGGCGGCGTTCTCGTGGCGTTGCTTTCTCACCTCCTCGTGTCCGTCGATAGCGACGGAGGCCGCATCGCCGTCGCCTACATCGTCGGGGTCCTGCTGGCCCTCGGACCGTTCGATCACGTCGTCGTCACCGTCCTGCACGTGCTCTTCGGAATGCGGTTCGGGGCGGACATCGGCGCTGGCACCCTGGCCGTGATAACGATCGTTTCGACGGCCGGGAACCTCGTTGGGGGACTTGGGCTGGTCACGCTCAGTCACGTCGCCCAGGCCATCGGTGCCCGCGAGTCCGACACGTGACTCCGGCGCAAGGTGCCAGGGACGCTGCACTTCTCGTATCGATGCTCGAGTAGAGGCGGTTCGACAGCACGTTCACGGGCACAATCAGGTGGTCGGTTTAGGGAGGTTGAGCACGTATATTGCCCATGAACGTGCTCGCGGCTATCGTCGAGAGCGAGCGAGCGAACGCTGCGCTCGCCTGGTCGATCGTCGCCGCGATCGTCGTCACGGCAATCGTGAGCGCTCGAGCGGGAGCGTTCGTCTGGGCGGCACTCGGGGCGACGGCCGTTTCGCTCGCGCTCGTTCCGACCCTGCGTCGATGGGACCCGTTCGTGATGCTTCCGTGGGAAGTGCTGGCGCTCGCGGCAGTACCGCTGGTGGTGCGTCTGGTCGCGTCGATTCCTATCGCGGGATTTCTCACGGTCGCCACCATTGCGCTGCTCATCGCCGTGGAACTCGATACGTACACCTCGGTCGAAATGACGTCGCGGTTCGCCGTCTCGTTCGTCGTCCTCGCGACGATGGCCGTCGCCGGGTGCTGGGTTATTCTCCAATGGACCAGCGACGCACTGCTCGGTACGTCCCACCTTACGGGGGTGGTCCCCCTCATGTGGGACATCGTCTACGCGACCGCCTTCGGGGGACTCGCAGGCGCGCTCTTCGTCCTCTACTTCTTCCAGCGCGACGACGCAGACGGTGATCTGACGCAGGAACGAGCGGACCACGACGAGGGACGGGATCACCGCTCCTCGAGCGAGTCGGACACGAGCGACAGCGATACCGTCCTCGGACTCTCCGAACGACGGTGCTGGCGGGGAGTGAGGCTGCTCCAGGGCGCGCTCGCGCTTCTGGTCGGTTACGCGGTCGTCACCGTCGATCCGGCGCTGTTCGTCAACGCCGCGCTCCCGCTCGCGCTCACCTTCGCCCCGACCCTCGTCCGCCGAACGTCCGGCCACGAGATGGGAGCGGGGCTCGCGCTCTGGATCGCCGCTGCCGCGTTCCTCCACACGGTCGGCGCGATCAGGCTGTACACGACGTTCGGGTGGTTCGACCAGCTCACACACACCCTCTCGGCGACGCTCGTCGCCGGTCTGGGGTACGCGGTCGTCGACGCCCTCGAGCGCACGGAAAGCGGCGTGGACTTCCCCACCGAGTTTCGGTTCGTGTTTCTCGTGATCTTCGTCCTCGCCTTCGGCGTTGCCTGGGAGATCCTCGAGTTCGGGTCGGGTGGCCTCGCCAGCCTCGTCGGCGGCGAAGCCGTCCTGGCCCAGTACGGGACGAGCGACATCGCGCTCGACCTCCTGTTCAACGCCGTCGGTGCCGTCCTCGTCGGTCTCTGGGGGACCGGGTACTTCGACGGGCTTGCCCGGGTGTTCACGAATCGGTTCGACGACTCCCGCGACGTCACCTGATCCGGCGCGGGACGCGAGGGCGTCCCCGCCAGGACTACCGATGGACTCCCTCCCCCACCTCGAGTCCGGCCACTCGCTCGAGGGGTGGGCCGGCGAGCGTGAACCTGCTGGCTGGCCGTTTTTTCCCCTCCGCAGTGTCCACTCTCGTATGGCAGACGTACCCGACATCGAGACCGTCGAGACCGAGGACGACTACATCCACGTCCGCTTTCGAGACCCCGACGAGTTCGACGAGATTCGCACGCCCGACTGGGCGCAGAACCCGGCGGAGTCGCTCTCGGAGGGCGCGGAGGGCAGAACCGGAAACACGGAAGGCAACGACGACTGGGAGGTTCAAAGTGTCCTCATCAAAAAGTCGGTCGGCGAGGGGAAGGCGAGAGAGCAGGCGAAAGACATCGTCAAGAAGATCCAGTCTTGAGGATCGTTCGAGCGTTCGGGCGCCTCGCTATCCAGTTGCGGAACTCGAGAACGGTCCGCCCGCATAGCGCATCCCACTGTTCTCGCCCAGCGAAGGAAGCCGAGTCCAGCGACCTCAGGCGACGTTTCGTTCGGCGAGCGTCTCACCACGGTCGAACCGACCGCTGTCGAGCGCCGACACGTCGACGAGGGTCGCCTCGCCGTCGAGCATGATCTCCGCGACGATCTGCCCCGTTGCCGGGGCGTGCTGGAATCCGTGTCCCGAGAAGCCAGCAGCGGTCACGAAACCGGAAATCGTTTCCTCGAGGATCGGGTGGTGATCCGGCGTCACCGCGTACAGTCCCGCCCAGCCCCGTCTGATGCGGGTTTCCGGGCCGAAGTACTCGGCGTAGTCGGCCGCGTACTCGACGGCGCGGGCCGCCCACTCGAGGTCCATCCCCTGGTCGAAGTGACCGGGGTCCATCTCCGGGTCGTCGTCCTCGGCAAAGTGGCCCCCGACGAGGGCGACTCCCTCGCGTTCGGGGCGAAAGTACGACCCCGTCTCGAGGTCGATGGTCAACGGGATCGATTCCGGCATCGGCGGCGTCGGATCGACGACCGCGACCTGTCGCCGTCGCGGCGAAATGGGTAACTCGACGTCAGCCAGTTCGGCGAGCGCGCCTGCCCACGCCCCGGCGGCGTTGACCACGTAGTCTGTCTCGTGACGTTCGTGGCCGTCGGGTCCCTGCACGTCGACGCCCACAACGCGGCCGTCCTCCAGGCGAACGTCCGTGACGGCCGTCCCCGTTCGTATCTCGACGCCTAGTTCCCGGGCCGCCGCCGCGTACCCCTGTACGGCGAGGTTCGGATCCGCCACGCCGTCGTCGGGATTGAACGTCGCGCCGACGAACGGCTCGGGGTCCAGGCCGGGACAGTGGTCGGTCGCCTCCGTCGGCGACAGGTACTCGCTTTCGGCCCCGAGACGCCGTTGCATGCGAACGTTTTCGCGGAACCCGTCGGCGGTGGACTCGGTGCGGGCGAGAAACAGGTAGCCGTTCTTTCGAAGCCCGATGTCGACGCCGAAGGTCTCCTCGAACGCGTTCCAGACGCGTTTGCTGGCGAGCGAGAGTTCGACGTTGACCGCCGTCGAGAACTGCGACCGGATCCCGCCGGCCGCACGGGCGGTACTCCCGGCGCCGAGCGATCCGCGCTCGTAGAGCGTCACGGACGCGCCACGCTCGGCCAGATAGTGTGCCGACGAGAGTCCGACGATGCCCCCACCGACGACGACTACGTTCATGACACTCCATCGGCCCCGGGGAGCATAATCGTTCGCCGACTCGAGGCACCCGTCAACGCGGACGGCCCGTGACGAAAAACTAAGTCCGAAGGGGGCAATGCCCGCTCATGGTACTCGTACTCTCCGAGGCGGCGGTCGAGGAGACACTCGACCTCGCCGGCCTCGTCGACACGGTCGGAGACGCACTCGTCAAACAGGCCGCGGGTGACGTCGAACGACCCGACCGACCGCACTTCCCCGTCGGCTCGGGGCTTGAGGGGGACGAGCCGCTGGGAACCGGGATCGCGATGCCCGCCTACGTCCACGGCGACGACCAGTACGCGACGAAACTCGTCGGCGTCCACGAGGGGAACGCAGAATGTGGGCTGCCGACGATTCATGCACAGATCGTCCTCACGGATGCCCGGACCGGCGTTCCGGAGGCGTTCATGGGCGGGACGACCATCACGAACGCCCGAACGGGCTGTATCGGCGCGCTCGCGGTCCGCGAACTCGCCCCCGACGCGATCACGCTCGGCGTCATCGGCGCGGGCGCGCAGGCTCGCTGGCAGACCCGGGCCATCGAGACGATCGCCACGCTCGAGGACGCGCGCATCTACTCCCCGAGTTCGTCCCGGGACGCCTGTGCCGCCGACCTGACCGGCGAAGGGATTCCAGCTCGAGCGGTCGACACCCCGGCGGCCGCTGTCGACGGGGCCGACGTGGTCGTGACCGCGACGACCGCCACCGCGCCGGTGTTCCCGGCCGACGCGCTCGATCCGGGGGCGCTCGTCGTCGCCGTCGGCGCGTTCACCGCCGAAATGCAGGAAGTCGAGCCAGCCGTTCTCGAGGATGCTGGCACGGTGTTCGCCGACGTCCCGTCCGAGGTCGCCGAGACAGGTGACGTCCTCGCCACCAGCATCGGCGCCGAGGACCTCGTCGCCCTCGGCGAACTGGTCGCCGACGGCTACGAGCGTCGATCACCGGACGAGGTGGTCGTCGTCGACAGCGTCGGTTCAGCGACGCTGGACGCGGTTGCGGGGACGACCGTCTACCAGCGGGCGCTGGAGAGCGACGCCGGGACCGAGGTTTCGCTGTAGTTCGTCTCGTTTCGTCGAACCGCGGTCATTGCGTTACGCCCGACGAGCGAGAGATTAGAGTGACTGTCTCCAGGAATCGGTGCTCGAGTGACACCAGGCCGAACGACACCGTCTCAAGCAACCGACTCGAGTATCTCCGAACCGAGAAACACCGATTCGAACGACACCGTCTCGAGCGACTCGCTGCTACCCACCGAGGAACTGCCGCCGGACCTCGGGATCGTTCAACAGCACCTCGCCCTCGTCGACATACCGATTTTCACCCTGGGCGAGGACGTAGCCGCGATCACAGCGACGCAGTGCGGTCGTCGCGTTCTGTTCGACGATGAGGATCGTCACGCCGCGGTCGTTGATCGCGTCGATGTGATCGAACATCTCGTCGACCAGGTCCGGAGCGAGCCCCGCGGACGGCTCGTCGAGCAACAGCAAGGGCGGGTCGGGGATCAGCGCTCGCGCCATCGCGAGCATCTGTTGCTGACCGCCCGATAGGTTCCCCGCCCGCAGGTCGAGACGCTCCTCGAGGATCGGGAACTGCTCGAGGGCCGCCGCCAGTCGGTCGTCCGGGAGGTCGCCCAGCAGGTACGCGCCGATGCGGAGATTTTCCTCGACCGTCAGCGACGGGAAGACGTTCTCGGTCTGGGGAACGTAGCCGACGCCGCGGTCGATGATCGCCTGTGGCTCCAGTCCGGCAACGTTCTCGCCGTCGAAGCGAATCTCGCCGCTCATGTGCGTCGCCAGTCCCACGACGGCCTTCATCGCGGTGGATTTCCCCGCGCCGTTGGGGCCGACGATCGCTACGTACTCGCCGTCGTCGACGTGGAGATCCACCCCGTACAGTACCTGTAGCTCGTCGTAGCCCGCGTCCAGGTCGGTGAGTTCGAGTAAACTCATCGGCCACCCCGTCGCGGTTCGCGTTCGGGTCTCCGTTCGGAGACGTGCTCGTAGAATGTGCTCATTGTCCTGTCTTCACCCACCCAGGTATGCTTCGATGACCTCCTCGTGTTCCATAATCTCCGCCGGCGTCCCGGTTGCGAGGACCCGTCCGTCCGCCAGGACGACCAGGCGGTCGACCAGTTCGGTCAACGTCTCCAGTTCGTGCTCGATGATGAGCAGCGTGAGACCGTCCTCGTTGAGCGCCTCGATGTGCGCCACGATTTCGTTCGTCAGCGACGGATTGACGCCGGCGAACGGCTCGTCGAGCAGCAGCATCTTCGGGTCGAGCATGAGCGACCGCGCGAGTTCGAGGAGTTTGCGCTGGCCCCCGGAGAGGTTACCGGCGTACTCGTGGACCATCGTCTCGAGGTCGAACACCTCGAGGAGTTCGAGCGCCCGTTGCCGGGCCTCGGCTTCGCGCCGTTCGCTCGCTCCCGTTCGTCCGACGGCGTGCCAGGCTCGCTCGCCGGGATGGTCGGGTGCCGGGAGGAGCACGTTCTCCTCGACGGTCAACGTCTCCAGTTCGCGAGTCCGCTGGAAAGTCCGGACGAGCCCCCGTCGCGCGAGGGCGTGGGGCGGAAGCGTCGTGACGTCCTCCCCGTCGAACGTGACGGTCCCGGCGTCGCTCTCGATGACGCTCGAGAGGCAGTTGAACGTGGTCGTCTTCCCGGCGCCGTTCGGGCCGATCATGCCGACGATTTCGCCCGCCTCGACCTCGAAGGTGACGCCGTCGACGGCGACGAGGTTGCCGAACGACCGGCGAAGGTCCTCGACGCTGAGCAACGTCACGACTCCACCCCCAGCCTGTCGGCGTCTCCCCAGAGCCCCTCCGGGCGGTATCTGATGATGAGCATCAACAGGAGCCCGACGAACATCAGCCGGATCGAGGCGAACTGGTCCTGGGTAATGAACGGAATCGCGTCGTTGAAGAAACGGGTGACCAGCTGAAAGCCCATGATGATCGCGAGTCCGCCGATGACGCCGCGGTCGTTGCCCGCCCCGCCGATGAGCATCCCGACCCAGACGATGACGGTCACGTCGATGGTGAAAAAGCCCTCCGCGGCGGCGCCGTTGTAGAAGACCAGCAGCGCACCCGCCAGTCCCGCGATGGCGGCGCCGTAGACGAACACGGCGATCTTGTACCGGAACACGCGCTTGCCGAGCGTCTCCGTCACCTGATCGTCGGCGCGAATCGCGCGGAGGACCCGCCCGTACGGCGAGGACGACAGCCGACGGAAGACGCCGTAGAAGAACAACGCGAGCGCCGCGAAGACGAGAATCGTCGACACGAGCGCTGCACCACCGCCGACGTCGGTGGTCCCGGCGATCGGTCGCGGAACGCTGGTGAGGCCGACCGTTCCGCCGGTCACGTCGCGGAACGCGATGATCAACCCGTGGACGATTTCGGCGACGGCCAGCGTGACGATGGCGAGGAAGTCGTCGCGAAGCCTGAGCGTTGAGACGCCGATCAAGACGCCGAGCGCGGCCGCGGCGAGGACGGCGGCGACCACCCCGACCGGCCACGGGAATCCGAGCCCGACGGCCTGGTACGGATCGTTTGCGGTCAGGATCGCTGCGGCGTAGCCACCGACCGCGAAGAAGGCGACCGGGCCGAAGTTGACCAGTCCGGCGTGGCCAAACTGGAGGTTCAACCCGACCAGGATCATCGCGTACAGGAAGAAGAGAACGCCGACCTCGAAGAAGACGAACGAGCCGCCCGGCGGCTGGACGAAGAGCGGACTCACCAAGAACACTACCGAAAGCACCAGCAACGCGAGTCCGGCGTGGACCGCGTCGAACGGCAGGTTCTCGAGCCGGGACGTCGGGGCGCTCACGACGTCCGCACCTCCGCGTTGACGAGGCCGCCGGGACGGACGAGCAGGACGACGATGAGGACGACGAACGCCATGGTCGCGTTGAGTTCCGACAGCCCGGACGGGAGAAACGCGACGGAGACGGTGATGCCGATGCCCAGCAGGTACGATCCGACGATGGCCCCGTAGGGACTGCCCGCGCCGCCGAGGATGGCGGCGGTGATGATCAACAGGAGCTGGCCGAAGCCCACGGTGGGATTGGCCGACTGCGAGACGGCGAGCATGACGCCCGCGACGCCTGCGAGGCCGGACGCGGCGAGCCAAACTGCGTTTCTGATTCGACGGGTGTCGATCCCGGAGACGAGCGCGAGGTCCTCGTTGTCCGAGGTCGCGCGCATCGCGATCCCGAGCATCGTCCGGCTGAGAAAGACGTGGAGGACGACGACGGCGACGAGCGTCACGCCGATGATGAACAGCTGCTGACTCGTGACGAAGAAACCCCAGTCGTCGAAGCGGTACGTCGTGACGTCTCGCGGCAGGCTCCGACGATCCGCCCCCGCAATCACCCGGAACCCATTCCGCAAGACCAGACCCAGACCGATGGACATCAACAGCAGCGGAACCGCCCCCGCCTCGTTCATGGGTTCAAACGTGACGCGGGCGATGACCCAGCCGACGATTGCCGTGATCACCAGGGCGACGACGACGGCCACCGGGATCGAGAGACCGCCGAATACGACCGCGAGATAGCCGACGAACGCACCGACCGTGATGAACTCGCCGTGAGCGAAGTTAATCATGTTGACGAGGCCGTACACCAGCGTAAATCCGATCGCGCCGAGTGCGATGTACGAACCGATAACCAGACCGAAGATGATCTCCTGTGCGAGTGGAATTTCCATAGATAGTTCTACGACTCGTCAGTACTCGTCGATCTCGTCCTGCAGGTCGTCGCCGCTGATAGTGAACTCCGTCTCGAAGCCGTCGGGCGTCACCCGTTCGACGACCACGTCACCCCAGACGTTCCCGTGTTCGGTGAAATCGCAGTCCGTGACGGCGCCCTCGTAGTTGATTTCGTCGCCGTTGTCGAGCGCTTCCTTGCCCTCGGCGAACGTCGTTACGGTCGTTCCGTCGGGGCGAGATACCGCGCCGATGCTCTGCTGAATAGCCTCGTGAGACGTCTCGCCGGCGTGGTGAATTGCCAGCGCGAGAATGTTCGTCGCGTCGTAGGCCGCGACTCCCCAGGGATGAAGCCCCTCGTCGCTCACCTCCTCGTAACTCGAGAGGAACTGATCGTAGTTCGGGCCTTCCGTACTCCCGGCGGCGATCCAGGCGCCTTCCGCCTGTTCGCCGACTTCGTCGATGAGGGAATCGTCCCGGAGGCCGTCTTCCATCAGCAACTGGCCGCCGTAGCCGCCGTCCTCCCAGTTGCGGAGGATCGTGATTGCGTCCTCCAGGGCGAACGACAGCGCCCACGCGTCGAAGTCGTTGCTGAACAGTTCGTTCAGTTGGCTCTGATACGACGACTGCCCTGCGTCCGCCGAGATGACCTCGACGATTTCGCCGCCGAGTTCCTCGTACCAGCTGGTGAACTGCCGTGTCCAGCCCTCCTCGCCGGCGCTCGTGGCGCTGAGGATACCCATTCGTTCGACACCGGCCTCCTCGATCATCGCCTGGGCGGCGCCTGAGGTGTGGACGGTGTCACCGATGACGGTTCGCCAGAGCCACTCGTCGTCGTCCGTCTCGTCGGTTCCCTTGTCCCCGCCTCTGGTGTCGAGGTACGTCGACCCTGGCCACGGCGTGATTATCGGAACCTGCTGTTCCTGGATGAACTCCCAGAGCGGTTCGATCTCGCTCGAGTACAGGCCGTTGATAGCGGCCACGCCGTCGCTGTCGATGAACTGCCGGAGCACTTGACGAGCCTGTTGCGGGTCGACCGTGGTGTCCTGGCGGTTGACCTCGAACTCCGCGTCAAGCGGCCCACCAGCGTCGTTGATCTGCTGTACCGCCAGGTCCGTCGCGTCGGAGGCCGCTGGCTGCAGGAAGTCCCACGCGCCGGTCAACGACGCCGGCTGTCCCACCATGACGGTGTCGGGCGACTCGCCGTTGCCGCCATTGCTGTCGTTGCTGCCGTTCCCTCCGTTTCCGCCGTTGCCTCCGTTGCCACCGTTCCCGTCGCCCTCGGTCCCGATACAACCCGCCAGGCCGACCGTCGTCAGTGCGCCCGATCCAGTGATCGCCAGAAAGGTTCGGCGATCGGTCCCGACTGATTCCTTGCGTGACATTCTTTCACAACCCTCTCTGGTGCGTATCGATACCAGGCAAGCATAAAAGTATTGCTCAGGGTAATTCGCCCGACAGGAGACCGACAGCAGTCACCTGCGTCGACGCGACCCAACCTCGTCCAGGCCGGCCACCGGCGGCGAGAACCGAACCGGGAGGACGGAACGACGACGGTTAGCGGCGAGCGGTCGACTCTCGAGTGATTGGCGAACGCGGTCGGTTCATCGCTCGAGCAGCCTGCTCGATGTACCCGGGCCGTCCGCTTCGTTCGCCGTCCAGGTCGAAGCTCACGTACTCGAGTCGAATCTCACCACCGTTCAGCTGCGTTCAGCGATACCGATCGACAGTGATAAGATCTACGGCCGAACGTGGAACGGGAGGCCGGCTCAGATTCGAACCACGGTCGCGGCGAAGCCGCTCCCTGATTCGAACCTTCGCCTCATCATCGACTCCCACACTTCGATTACCTCGCGGCGCGTGCGCGTCGCTCGGCGGTGTGAGGTGCGGGAGTAGTATGGGCCGGCTCAGATTCGAACTGAGGTTACGGCCACCCGAAGGCCGAAGGATACCAAGCTACCCCACCGGCCCGCACTCGAGTTGAGGCCCGCCGACAGTTTAACGTTTGCGAATGGGTCCGGTTCAGGAAACGCGCGCCTCGAGCGTCTCACAGATCGCGGCCAGTTGGCGACGGGTCTCCCCCAGCGAGCCCGAGTTGTCCACCCGGTAGTGAGGCTCCGCTGGCGGCTCGAACTCCGACTCGAGGAGTTCGTAGACGGCGAAGTCGGCATCGCTCTCGTCACCCTCGCGTTCCGCGATACGCGTACGGACAACGGACGTGTCACACTCGACGCGAACGAGTTCGAATCGGGCGTCTGCGTCCTCGGCGACCGCCCGCGCTCGCTCGCGAAGGGGTTCACGGCGAAAGGTCCCGTCGACGACCGCGACGTCGTCGCGCTCGAGCGCCCTGGACGCGCGAGCGAGCGTCGCCTCGTAGGTCGCCTGCGTCTCCGTCTCGGTGTACTCCGGGTCGGGGAACCGATCCTTGCGCACGACGTCGGTGCGGACGAGGTCGGCCTCGAGTCGCTTCGTGAGGTCCGACGCGACGGTCGTTTTTCCGGTTCCGGGGAGCCCGCAGACGACGACGAGACGCTTCCGTTCGGACATTTCGGGTTCGATGAGTGAATGGGACGGTGGGGGTTTGGCCTTTGCGCTTCGGTGCGGTTCGTGCGAATGGGGCGTTCGCGACGGCCGCGTGCCGGATCAAACTCGCTCGTAGCCCTCGGTGTCGAGGTAGTGGTGCGCGACGGTGATCGCCTGGTCGGCGTGAAGCAGCGTCGGTCCGAGTCGAAGCCGTCGGTCGGCCGCCTCGGCGAGCAGGTCGACCTCCTCCTCGGTGAAGTCGTGGTGATCCGAGAGGACGAATGTGGGGTCGGCGAGCGATTGTGGATCGGCGTCGACGATGGGATCACCGTCCTCGTGGAGTTGAATCACCGGCCCGTCCCCACCAACTGTCTCGAGCGTCCCGGCGAACCCACGTCGATACAGTTCGACGCCGGGGCTCGGTTCGGCGGGCAGTGCGCCGATGGCCTCCTCGCGGTGCTCGAGGGCCGTTCGGACCAGCGCGGCGGTGCTTCGCTCGTCGGGGTTGAGGTTCCGGAGGTCGCGCCCGTCGAAGGTGATCGTGTAGGTGTCCTGGACGACGAGGTGGACCTGGACGTCGGTTCGGATGCCGTGGGAGGTGACGAACGCGGCGGTGATCGACCGGCAGAGGGCGTCGAGTCGGCCGGCGCCGCCGGCGAGGTCGGCGAGCGAGAAGTCGGCGTCGGTGGGGACGTTGTGGGCGATGAGGACGAACTGGCGCATGCGGATACTCGACACTCGAGGTGCTGGGCGTGTATGGGTATCGATCGTCAGATTACGCCAGTGGGCGGATCGTCGGACCTCGCGTCAGTCGGCAGGTCGTCAGACTTCGCGCCAGTCAGCAATTCACCGAACCTCGCGTCAATCGTACAGCGTCGCGCCTTGACCGATTCGGGTCTGGTAGGCCCGACTCTCGACGCCCGCGGCGTCGAACGTCTCGAGCATCGCGTCGGCCACTGCCCGCTGGTCGCTGGCCCGACAGACCGCCAGCAAGGACGGGCCGGCGCCGCTGACCGTCACGCCCGTCGCACCGGCGTCGAGAGCCGCTGCCCTGACGTCGTCGTAGCCGTCGATCAGGGCCGCTCGAGCGGGTGTGACCACGGGGTCGTCCATCCCTCGTCCGACGAGGTCGGGATCGTTTCGCGTCATTCCCACCGCGAGCGTCGCTGCGTTGCCCACGGTTTCGGTGACGGCCGCTCGCGACGTCGACGAGGGGACGACCTCGCGGGCGTCGCGCGTCGAAACCACCATTTCGGGGAGACAGGCGACCAGCGACAGCGACGCGTCGACCTGCGTAATGCCGTCGTCGGTGACGACGGTGAACCCGCCCAGCAGCGACGGCGCGACGTTGTCGGCGTGAGCCTCCCCGGAGACGAGCGCCTCGCCCTCGGCGGCCGCCGAGACGAGCTCCGTTCGACTGTGTCCGAGGTCGTAAAGGGCGTTCAACGCGAGGGCGGCACCGGCGGCGCTCGCGGCCGAGGAGCCGAGCCCCGACGATGGGCGGACGCCCTTGTCGATGTGGATGTGTGCGGTCACCCCGAGCGCCTCCGCGACCGCCCCGACGGTGTTCGACTTCGGATCTTCCGGGATGTATGTGCTGCCGACGCCCGTCACCGAAATCGAGGTCTCCTCGGCGCGCTCGACTCGAACCACGTCCGCGGGCGTCTCGAGTGCGAGGCCGAATACGTCGTAGCCACTGCCGAGATTCGCGCTCGTCGCGGGCGCTCGCACGGTTCGCATGGCGTGTCGTACCCACAGCGGCGGGAAAAAGGTAGCGAAGCGTGCGATGATCGCCGCTCGAGCCGCGGCTGTCGGCACCTATCGGGAGCTATCGGTCCAGAGTCAGCCGGCACCTATCGGGAGCTACCGACCGCCTGCAGGCGGGGTCTATCTCCGGCTCGAAGCCGATTACCGATGCTCGCCGAGTCGTCTAAAGTGGACGTGGAGAGAGAGCCCCGCGAGCCCGGTCGCGATCAAGATGGCGTAGATCGCAACCTCGAGTACGGTTGGGAGAGGATCCATCACCCATCATTTGCGATCCGGGTGGTACAATCCCACGGCTGGATATGTGTACGCCTCAAGTACTGAAGCGGGTCAGTGCTACCTGTCGGCCGGTTCGTCGCGTTCGCCCTGCTCGTCGACACGGTCGATCTCGAGCGTCTCCTCGACCTGCGTTATGACGAGTACTGCGCCGACCGCGGCGATCGCGCCGCCGAAGAGAAACGGCACCCGAAAGCCGTAGCCGACGAGCGTCCCGGAGGCGAAGGGGCCGAGGGCGATGCCGAACCCGAAGGCCATCGTCAGCACCGACAGTTTCGTCCCGGACTCGCCCGCGCCCGCGAGGTCACCTGCTAGCGCGAGCGAAGGGGCGAACACCATCGCACCGGCGACGCCCTGGGCCAGGCGGGCGAGGAACATCGTCTCGGGGGTGAACGCGTACCCCTGCACGATCGTCGTCGGGATCAACAGGACCATCCCGGCGACGATGAACGGCCGTCGCCCGACCCGGTCGCTGGCCCGGCCGATCGGCGTCTGGAGGAGGATCTGCGCGATCACGAAGCCGGCGAACTGGAGCCCGAACCAGGTCGATCCCTGCTCGAGGCGAGCGTTGATCTGGGGCTGGAGCGTCGCGAACAGGGCGATCGAGCCCGCGAGAAAGAGCGTCGCGACGCCGAGGGTGAAGATCGGGTCGAGGAGGTGACGACCCGATCGGTCGAGAATAGCGATGGAGAGGTCCGACCCCGCGTCCGCCACCGTCGACTCGGGATCGGAGACCAGGACAGTGACCAGCAGGTAGCTCACCGCCGCGGTGACCGTCGCGACGTAAAAGGCCGCGTCGAACCCGTTGACGGCGACTCCGAGGCCGTTCGTCCCGGGGACCGACAGCGCATATGGCCCCGCGCTGACGACCACCCCGGCGGCGACCGGACCGGCACCGAAACCGATCAGCCGAAAGGTGTTGTAGACGCCCATGTTGCCGCCTCGATCCCGCGTGGTCGCGAGTTCGTTCACGAGCGCGATCGACGTCGGGACGATGAAGGCGACGCTCACGCCCTGCAGGCCGCGAATCAGGAACAGGTGCGCGTAGGTGTCGGCGAAGACGTACGCCAGGTTGGTCACGGCCAACCCGGCGAGGCCGACCAGGATGAACGCCTTTCGCTTGCCCGTTCGGTCGGAGTACCGCCCGGTGAACGGCTGGGCGCTGCTGTTGAGAAAGCCGTACAGCGAGAGGATCGTGCCGATGACGACGGCCTCCTCGAGACCGAACGCGTTTCCGGCGATCAGGTCGCTGCCGACGTACAGCGGGATGACGATGATCAGAAACGAGTTGCCGACGCCGTCGGCCATCCGGGCGAACGCGAGCGCCAGCACGCGCCGGTCGACGCGAAAGAGTGAGAGGAAGCGACCGACGATCGACAGCATGCCTCCACCTCCGGGGACCAGCCGAGTAATCGTTCCGGAACCGGGTTCGCTTTCAGGAATCCAAAGCGTCCGCGGACGCCCCACCCGTTCGACCACGAACCAAAACGGCTACTCGCTGGCGGACGAATCCCCGCGTATGATCTCTCGAGAGAGTCGCGTCCTGCTGGGGTCGATGGCGCTCGTCGCCGTCGTCATCCTCGGACTGGACCTCGTGACGGACGCGCTCGGATTGCCTCGCTGGTCGAGTCCGCTCTTTGGCTTCCTGGTGATTGTCGGCCTCGGCGTCGCCGCGCCGCAACTGTACCTCGCGCGCACCGACGACGACCGATCGCCCCTCACCCGGCTACGGATCGTGGTCTTCCTGACCGTCGTCTTCGGGTTCCTGTTCGTGGGAGCCGCCCAGGGACTCGAGCAGCTGGCGATCGTCGGCCTCACTGCCCTCACCGTCGTCGGCTGGTTCGGCTACGAGTTCCTGGTCGCGTTTCGTGCTGCAAGGGAGGATCCGTCTCGACTCCCCGACGTCGACGGCGGGCCGGGAAGCCCCTGAGTACGGAAGGCATACCTGTCCGGCGGGCCAATCGGCGGCTATGACGACCGACGACCCTGACCCTGGCTCCGCGAGCGGCCGCGGAGCCACTACCGACGTCGACCGCGAGGAGTACCGTCGAGCGCTCGAGGAAAAACGTGCCGAGAAGGACCGATTCTTCGGCGATCACCCCCAGTCGCCGGTTCCACCCGAGGACCGCGAGGACTTCGACGGCCTCGCGTACTTCGACCCGGACCTCGAGTACCGGGTGACGGCGACAGTCGACTTCGAGGACGACCCCGAGGCAGACCCCGTCGCGATGGAAACGACCGCGGGACGCGAAGTGCGCTACCTCCGGGTCGCCATCCTTGCGTTCGACCTCGAGCGCGCGGATCCGGACCTCGCGGGGGGAAGGTACGAACTCACGGCCTACAGTCAGGACGGGAGTACCGACGAACTGTTCGTCCCGTTCCGGGACAAGACGACGGGACAGCAGAGTTACCGCGGCGGCCGGTACATGGAACTCGCGGTCGACGGCGACCTCGAGGACGGACAGGCCCTCGTCGTCGACTTCAACCTCGCGTACTCGCCGTTCTGTGCGTTCAGCGAGACGTTCGACTGTCCGCTCCCGCCCGAGAAGAACTGGCTCGAGGTGGCGATTCCGGCGGGAGAGAAGGCGTACTGAGTGGCAAGAGAATGCGTACTTAGCGGCGGGAGAAAGCGTGCTGAGAAGGGTTCGTTAGCGTCAGGGCGCGACGCCCACCGTCAGGAGCGTCCCGTACTCCCGGTACCGTTCGACCATGTCCTCGCGCGTCTCCCAGTCGTCGGTGGGGAAGGCGCTCTCGTCCGGGATCTCGGTCTCACGGTCGGGAATCGAGTCCTGTTCGGCGACGTACAGCCCCGCCTCCCGGAAGGCCTTCCGGTACTGGTCGCGACTCCAGCGGGTCATCTCCACCGAGATGTTGTCCTGCCAGCCGTGTGAGTGGACGTTCTCCTCGTAGTAGTTGACGGCGCAGTAGAAGGTCCCACCCGGGCGAAGCACGCGGGCGACTTCCTCAAGCGCCTCGTGAGGGTCGGCGGCGTAGTAGAAGGCCTCCATCGTCCAGACGTGGTCGACGCTGTCGTCGGCGAACGGGAGGGACCCGAAGTCGCCGACGACGTAGCCGACGCGCGAATCGTCGGTGTAGCTTGCGGCGTTGCGGGCCATCTCGGGCGCTCCATCCAGGCCGTAGACGGCCCCGGCATCGTTCGTCTCCTGGAGGGCGCGTCCGGCGTAGCCGCTGCCACATCCCAGGTCGAGGACCGTCTCGCCCGCTTCGACCGGCATCCGCGCGAGCGCGTGTTTCGCCGTGTGCCAGTGGCGCGTCTCCATACCCTTGTCCCGGCCGTCAGCCGCCCACTCGTCGAACTCCTCGCGAACGCTCATGGTCTACGTCGAGCACGAGCGAGGAAAGGAATTTCCGTTTCGAGACGCGCTCGAGGCGCGACCGACACATTTTTTAGGACGGCCTAAAAAGATGGGAGTGGAGGGAGGTCGTACAGCCGAACCCGTGGGCATCGGGTGAGTGTCTGCCGTCCACTGAAGCCCTCCGTTCTGTCCCATTTCGTCCGACGAAGCGTACCGAGTCGAGAGTACCAAGTACGTCGGACACGCGAGCGAGAGAGGGCTCGCGTTCCCGTTGCGCTCGGTCGGACGGGAGTCGGAAACCGAACGCCAACGGACATCCGCATCCTTAAGTCAATCCCGGAACTTGTTCACGCCAGTATGGAGTACGCGCTCGAAATCGAGGGGACGCCGGAGACCGTACCGGGGGGGACGGGGATTCTCCTCCTGCACCCGAGCACCGGCGAAACTGACCGCATCGACACCGACTTCCTGAAGACCGACACCGATTCGTTCCTCGTCGTCTCGACGCGAACCACCGCCCGCGAGGTCACCCAGAAACTCGAGTACTACGACGTCGACGAGTCCCGCGCCGTCATCCTGGACACGCTGAGCATCGAGCGGGGGTACTCCCGGCGCTCGAGCGACGACGTCCACTACGTCGCCGCCCCTGACGACGTCGACGGCATCGTCCGTCAGGTCGAGCGCTTCCTCGAGGAAAACGACGGAAAGGTACGGTTGAGTTTCGACTCGGTCACTGAACTCGCCTACTACGCCGGCGAAGACGCCGCCCTCGAGACCGTCGAACGACTGGTGGGGTTGCTCGAAGAACACGACGCCGTCGGCCTGTTTCACCTCTCCGAAGAGGTCCACGACGCCGACGTCGTCGATCAGTTCCGAGGGCTGTTCGCCGGTATCGTCGACCTCGACGAGGACGGGACCGTCACGGCGGAGTTCTGAACGCGGCTTCGTAGGCGCGAGTCTGCACTCGAGGCTTACGACTCAATTACTCACGCTTCGAGAGCTTACACATCCTCGAGCGCCGCGAACGTCTTCTCGGCCCACCGGACCGCGTAAGACGGGCCGTGGTCGCGGTAGGCACTCGTATCGAGGGCCGCGAACGGGGCCGGCAACTCGAGACCGTGTTTGATGGCCGCACACGCGAGTTCCGTGGCGTCGGCGAGGTCCGTCTCGCCGCGGGCGACGGCCCCCGGGAGTTCGGAGACCCGACCCTCGAGTCTCGTCCCCGCGTCCGCCCACGCCGCCGCCAGTTCGGGGAGGATGTCCGTCCAGGACTGGAAGACCTCGCGGGTCTGTAGCCCCGTCCAGCCGTCGTACAGCGCGGCGGCGATCTGGTAGGTGGCGTTCGGTTCGAGCGGGACGGCCGCGTCGAGGTCTCGATACGCCTCCTCGAAGAACCCCAGGAAGTGCTCGGGCACCTCGAGGCCGAGTTCGACGAGCGCCTCCGCGAGTAAAAAGTCCAGAAACGGTTCCGGAGTGCCCTGGACGCGACTCTTGACCAGCACGACCGGCGGCCTGGTCTGGCGAGTCCAGACGATGCTCCCGTCGCCGGGCATCCCGATAGTGAAGTCCCGTCCGGCATACCGAGCGAGGAGTCGCGGGGCGTCCTCGGGGAGCCACTCGGCGGGGTAGGTCGACGGCTCGAGGGATTGGACCAGCAAGCCGAGGTCTTCCGCCTGGGCCGGCGGGAACGTCTCGAAGTCCCGGCCCGTGTCCAGGACGAGCGCCTCGGGGGCGTGTTCCTCGCGAACGGCGTCGACGGCCGGTGAGAGCGTGCGCTCCTCGAACATCACGTTCACGCGGCGGCGATCGACTGGGCGACGAACAGCAGCGCCAGTAGGGCCGAGGCGGCGATCGTGGTGACGACGACCTTCGTTGCAGTGCTCATGACGCCAACTCGGCGAGCGATTCGCTTAAAACCATCTGTCTGCCCGCGCTTGAGGATGGGTTCGACCGGCAGTACGGGAAATTCGATGGACGAACCTACGTCCCGTGATCCCACGAGCCCATGTACTCGCGCTGGACGTCCGTCAGGTCGTCGAATTCGACGTCCTCGGCAGCGAGCTTGATCTCGGCGATCTCCTTGTCGAGTTCGTCCGGCACGTCGTGGACGCCGGGGCCGTACGCCTCGCCGTTCTCGACCATCTCGCGGACGCAGACGGCCTGGATGCCGAAGCTCTGGTCCATGACCTCGACCGGGTGGCCGAGCGCGATGGGCGCCGCGAGGTTGACCAGTCGGCCCTCCGCGATCACGTTCAGGCGGCGGCCGTCCGCGAGTTCGTAGGCCTGCACGCCGTCGCGAGCCTCGTACGTGTCGACGGCGAGGTCGGCGAGCCCCTCGAGGTCGACCTCGATGTCGAAGTGGCCCGCGTTGGCCAGCAGGACGCCGTCTTTCATGGACTCGAAGTGCTCCTCGACGACGACGTCGCGGTTGCCCGTCGTCGTGAGGAAGACGTCGCCGATTTCGGCGGCCTCGGCCATCGGCATCACGTCGTAGCCCTCCATGTGGGCCTCGAGCGCCCGGCGGGGCTCGACCTCGGTGACGATCACGTTTGCGTTCTGGCCGGCGGCCTTCTTCGCGACGCCCTTCCCACAGTAGCCGTAGCCGGCGACGACGACGTTCTTGCCGGCCCAGGAGAGGTTCGTGGTCATCGCGATGGACGCGAGGGAGGACTCGCCGGTGCCGTGGACGTTGTCGAACAGCCGCTTCATCGGCGTGTCGTTGACTGCGAAGACGGGATACTCGAGGGCGCCGTCTTCGTCCATCGCGCGCAGGCGGTGAACGCCCGTGGTCGTCTCCTCAGCACCGCCGACGATGCCGTCGATGAGTTCGGGGTAGTCTTCGTGGACCGCCGCGACGAGGTCCATCCCGTCGTCGACGGTGATCGTCGGCTCGAGGTCGAGGGTCGCGTGGATCGCGTCGTAGTACTCCTCGCTGTCGACGCCACGTTTCGCGTAGCTCGTAATGTGCTCGTGGGTGTCGAGCGCCGCGCTCACGTCGTCGTGGGTCGACAGCGGGTTACAGCCGGTGATGGCGATTTCGGCGCCGCCATCGGCCAGCAACTCGACGAGGTTCGCCGTCTTGGCCTCGACGTGCATCGCCATCGCGATTCGCTCGCCCTCGAAGGGCCGGTCGGCCTCGAACTCCTTCCGGAGGGCGGTGAGGATCGGCATGTGCTGGGCGGCCCAGTCCATCTTGCGTCGGCCCTCCTCGCGTACGGACTCGAGGTCCTGGACGTCCGAGTCGGGGTCCTCGGCGGCGGCCGATAGCTGGTCGCTGATCGGTGGATAGTCGGTCATGGTCCGATAGAGACGGAGGGCGCTCAAAACCCTACCGAAGGCGGGTCGGGCTGTGAGGGAGTCCGCGTCTCGAAGGCGTAATCGGACCTCGAGCAGTGACGAGTCCGAAGAAACCTGTCGGTTTAGGTGTGGAGTGGACGGCTTGAGGAGGTCGCAATTCGCGGGGAGTTCAGAGCAGGGTGTCCGGCGAGGAGCGTAGTGGGTGCCTCTGACAGCGACCGCGTCCGGTACGCTCCCCCAGCAGCGCGTCGACCCGAAGCCGGTTGGGGGGGAGTCAGTCCGGGTTCGGGTTCTGATTCGGGCTCGATTCAGGTTCGGGTTCGATCGTGGTAGATCGGGGTTAGCTGTCGTCGCCGTCCTCGTCTTCGTCGTCACCGTCTGCGCCGTCGTCGTCTTCGTCGTCATCGTCAGCTTCGTCAGCCTCGTCAACTTCTTCCCCACCGTCGTCCGCATCGCTGTCAGGACCCGCGTGGGCTGGTGGGCCGCGCTTGTCGTCATCGTCTCTGTCCGGCGAGCCACGACGGTCGTCATCGTCTTCGTCGTCAGCGTCACCATCGTCTTCCCCATCGTCGTTCGCATCACCGTCAGGACCCGCGTGGGCTGGCGGGCCGCGCTCGTCGTCGCTTGGCGGGCCGGCGTGATCCGGGGCGTTCCCGGGGTTGTTCTGGACGACGAAGTTCGCGACGGCGATTCCGAACGGACCGTCCGTGTCGTTACGGTTCTCCTCGACGAACTGCGAGACGAGGGCACCGAAGGAGTCGGCCGCCTCGTCTTCGTCGTCGGCCGCCTCGAGCGTCACGCTCTTGGTGGCCGTCACGTTGTCGGCGGACGCCGTGAGATCGACGGAGACGTTCTCCTCGGGGGTCGGCAACGCGACGGTCCCGTTCTCGTCGGCTGTGTACGTTCCGTTACCCGCGTAGGAGTCGTTCTCGTCGCTCGGGGTGACCTCGAGCGTGGCGTTGTCGGCTGCCGTTCCGTTTCGTTCGATCGTCACGACGACGTCGTCGGTCTGGTCGACGTCGATCGTGAGCGGCGAGTCCCCGCTGGCCATGGCCGCTGCACCGAGCGGGGCCAGCACCGAGAGGATCATCGCCGCAGCCAGTACCGCTGCGGTGAGTGTGTGGCGTCTCATCCCGGTTGGAACACCCTCGAGATCACTGATAAACCCCGTCAGCAGTTCGGGTTCGTTGACGTTCGTTTTGGCGCCTCGAGAACCGTTTATAGCGTTTATAGAATAAGCTGAGTGTTCAACGTACGTTCACGACTGCGGTACGTCCGGGACCGACCGTTCGTTTCGCTGAACAGTGCGAACGACCTCGTCAGGCCACCCGCTCCAGGACGGCCGCGGCGTGCTCGGTCGCTCGTCGTCGAACGGCGGCCTCGTCGAGCGTCTGGACGACCCGGTCGCGCATCAGCACCTGCCCGTCACAGATCGTGTGGCGGACGTCGCTCGCGGCGGCCGCGTACGTCAGGTGGCTCACGAGGTCGTGGCGGGGCGTCAGGTGGGGCGCCTCGAGGTCGATTACGGCGAGGTCGGCCACGCCGCCGACTTCGAGGCGGCCGCTCTCGAGACCGATGGCGTCGGCGCTCCCCCGGGTGAGCATCTCGACGACTGCCTCGGCGGGGACCGCGCTGGCGTCGTTCGCGGCGAGTTTGCCGAGCATCGCGGCGTCGCGGGCCTCGTCCAGCATCGAGAGGTCGTTGTTCGAGGCGGCGCCGTCCGTGCCGAGGCCGACCGTGGCCCCCGCGTCGAGGAGTTCCTGGATCGGCGCCATGCCGCTGGCGAGTTTCATGTTCGAGGCCGGGCAGTGGATCACGCCGGTTCCGGTCTCGGCGAGCAACTCGATTTCGCGCTCGTTCAGGTGGACGCCGTGGGCGACGAAGTCATCGGGTTCGAGCATGCCGACGTCGTCCGCGTACTCGAGCGGGCGAACGCCCTGGGCCTCGACGACGGGATGGACCTCGTCGGTGGTCTCGTTCGCGTGGTAGTGGACCGGGATACCGTCGGCACGGGCCTTCGGGACGAACTCCTCGAGGATCTCCTGTGAGACGGTCGTCAACGAGTGGGGCATGAACGCCGTCGAGATGCGGCCGTCGGCCGCGCCGTCGAACTCCCGGGCGACATCGAGGCTCTCCTGGGCGTCTGCTCGCGCGTCGGCCTCGTCCTTGCCGACGGTGACGATGCCGTGGCCGAGTCGCGCCCGGAGGCCGGCCTCCTCGACCGCGGCGGCGATCTCGGACACCTCGAAGTACATGTCGGCGAAGCCGGTGACGCCGCCCTTGATGAACTCGAGCAACCCTAGCTCGGTGCCGGCCCGGACGTCCTCGGCGGAGAGGGCGGCCTCGGCGGGCCAGATGTCCTCGCTGAGCCAGGCGTCGAGGGGCTTGTCGTCGGCGTACCCCCGAAGGAGCGTCATCGCGACGTGGGTGTGGCCGTTCACGAAGCCGGGCGTCACCAGACAGTCGGTCGCCTCGAGCGTCTCGTCGGCCGAGAAATCCTCGCCGATCTCGAGGATCTCGCCGGTCGATTTATCGATCAGTACGTCCGCACGTTCGACGGTTCCATCGGGGCGGAGGCAGTCCCCGCCGACGATCGCCAGCGTGGTCATTGCGTGACGTTTCGGCGGGATCGGTGTTAATCTGCCGTCTCCGATTTCGACGCCGCCTCGCTCTCCGCCGATTCGTCGGCCAGCGGGAGCGTGAACGTAAACGTCGACCCCTCCCCGGGTTCGGACTCGACCCAGATTCGCCCGTCGTGGCGGTCGACGATGCGCTTACACAACGCCAGTCCGATCCCCGTCCCCGGATGCTCGTCGCGGGTGTGCAGTCGCTCGAACACGTCGAAGATCCGGTCCTGGTTCTCCGGGCTGATGCCGAGTCCGTCGTCCGTCACGCTCACCTGGCACCGCTCCCCGTCCGCTTCGGCGGCGATACGGATGGTCGGCGACTCCTCGTCAGTGTACTCCAGGGCGTTGCTCAACAGGTTCTGAAAGAGCTGTCGGAGTTGCTCGGCGTCGCCACGAACCATCGGAAGTGGGTCGACCGAAACCTCCGCCTGGGACTCTCCGATCTTCATCCGCAGATCCGAACGCACGTTCTCGACGACCGTCTCGAGGTCCACCGGTTCGAACGACCCCGACTCGGTGTCGACCCGCGAGTACTCGAGGAGCGCCTTGATCATCCGATGCATGCGTTCGGCCCCGTCGACGGCGTACTCGAGGAACTCCTCGCCGTCCTCGTCGAGGTCGTCGCCGTAGCGCCGTTCGATCAGCTGGAGGTAACTCGAGACCATCCGCAGCGGTTCCTGGAGGTCGTGACTGGCCGCGTAGGCGAACTGCTCGAGCGCGCGATTGGACTCCTCGAGGCGGGTGACGGAGTGCATCAACTCGAGCGACTGCTGGCGCCGGGCGAGCAGCGAGTTGAGCTGTCGAACCAGCGGCTCGCACTCGATCGGCGCGGTGACGATCTCGTCGACCAGGAGCGAATCGTCGTTCTCCTCCGGGTCGGGGAGAACGATCCGGGGGTTCGTCCGTTCCCGCCGGACGAGGACGACCGGGCAGAACGCCGGATTGCTCGCCTCGACGCGCTCTTCGAGGGCCGCGTGGTAGTCGGGAAACGAGAAGTCGTCGACCAGGTACGCGTCGGCCTCGACCACCGACTCGTCGGTGAGCACCTCGTAACGATCCTCGAGCAGGTGACGGACGGCCGCCCGGTTTCGTTCCTGGGAGATCAGGAGCTGGACGCGGCTTTCGGACCGTCGTCGCTCGACGCGGTTCAAGTTACTCATTGGTCGGGTGTACCAGCTGGTGGAGGGGTGTCGATCGACTCGAGCGTCGGTCACTCATCCTGCGCGAGGTCGCGGACATCGCTCATGCGTGGGTTCCCCTGGAGGACGCCGTGGAGTCCGGAGAGCGGGTCGCCGACCCGGAGACCGTCGTCGGTGATCTCGAACTCCCGGAGACTGTGCTCGAACCCGCCAGTTCGTTTCTTCAAGACGCCGATGACCTTCCGCAGTCGACCGTCCATCTCGACGTAGCTCATGAACATGAGGTTGTCAGCCAGGTAGCTGATGTTCGGGCTCGTCGCCGTCGAGATGCCGGTGATCTCGGAGATTTCGTTCGTGAAGATGACCGTCACGCCCTCGTTTTTGAGGTAGCGGGTCAGTCCGTGAAGCTTGCGGATCAGCGCCGACTCCTCGCCACGGACCGAAATCGTGTAGCCGTCGATGCCGTCGATGAACACGACGTCGGTTCCCTGGGTTTCGGTCTGTTCGATGATCCGGTGGGCGAATTCCTCACTCGAGAGCGT
Organism: Natronosalvus rutilus; assembly: GCF_024204665.1. NCBI lineage: Archaea > Methanobacteriati > Methanobacteriota > Halobacteria > Halobacteriales > Natrialbaceae > Natronosalvus > Natronosalvus rutilus. The sequence continues at coordinate 332,986 of NZ_CP100355.1, forward strand.
CAGCGGTTCGACCTGGTTGACCGAGAGGTCGCCCGATTCGCGCATGTCGCTGATGGGGAACCCGATCGACTCCGTGCGGTGGCAGTAGGTTTCAATGCTCTCCTCGAAGAGGTAGGCCGCACAGGTCAACCCCTCCTCAATCGCCTGGGCCATGAACTGCGTCCCGATGGTCGTCTTCCCGACGCCAGAGGGGCCGCTGACGAACGTGACCGTCTGTTGCTCGAATCCGCCCTCGAGCAGGTCGTCGAGCTCGTCGATTCCCGACCGAAGCGCGATCGGGTCGAACGTCGTCTCTTCGTGCACGGGAACGACGTCCGGGTAGACCTCAATTCCGTGTTGTCTGATCTCGAGCCCGTGTTCGCCCTCCATCTGCCCGAGCGCACGGTGCTTCGCGGGATTGATCCGTCGGCCGTCGGGTCCGCGCGTCAGTTCGATGATTCCGTCGCTCAGCGAGCGTACCTCGGCATCGGACTTCTCGTCGTAGGCCGAGGGCGCCGTCGCGACGACCGTGATATCGCGCTGCTTGAGGAATCGCATGAACGCGAGCATTCGCTTGCGGAACTGGTGGCCGCTCGACTCGACGTACCGGAGCTGGGTGATCGGGTCGAGGACGACCCGCGTCGGATCGATCTCCTTGATCGCGTCGTGAATGTCGCGGGTGTACTGCTCTTGCTCGAGGTCGCTCGGGTGGACCAGGTCGTAGGCCTCGTCCTGGGTGAAGAAGTCAGATTCGGGACCCAGATCGAGGAACTCGGCGTCTCTGACGTCGATTCCGACGGCCAGTCCGTTCGAGACGATTTCTTCCTGGGATTCCTCGCCGTGGATACACAGGACGGTCTCTCCCTCCTCGAGTCCCGTCTCGAGAAAGTGCATACCGAGGAGCGTCTTTCCCGTCCCGGGCCTTCCCTGCACGAGGTACATGCGGCCACGAACGAGTCCGCCGTTGAGAAGCGTATCGAGGCCATCAATTCCCGATCGGATCGTTGAGATGGACGCCGACATAGACGACGAGACACTACGAGAGGGGTGAGATAAAACCTGTGTGCTCCACACCCTGAAAATCGCAACGAACGGCGGTTGTCACCGGTATTCGGTACAATCGACCGGGAATCGATGCAAGCGTGGTAGCCACCGCCACAGTCTCCGCTATCGGTCGGACCGCCGGAGACACCACGATGTCGGACGCGATTGCGAGGATTCGCCACGTTCGGGGCCTGCAACGACCTCCACCGCGCCCGTTACAGTCGGCGGATTTATCGCTTTGCTGACCGAACGTGGCGTATGGCGACACGTTCGCGAGCGGCGACGGACTCGAGGGACGGGCCACTCGTGCTCGTGCTCGCACTGGCGGGTCTGTCGCTCCTGACAGCACTGTATCTCCTGGTCACGGAATCGTCGATTCGCCCCGCAGCCGGGGCGTCGCTCCTGGCGGTCGGGTTCGCCGCGTTCGCCGCCATCGATCGACTGAGCAGGCGCCGGGTGCTCGCGGCCCTCGAGGCCGGGTGGCGCGAGCACCGACCGTACGTCGGCTTCGCTGCCGCGACCTTCGCCATTGGGATCCTCCTGGGGGTACTCCTCTACGCGCTCGGGGTCGACCTGCTCGAGTTCGTGCTCGAGGCCCTCGGGGAGGAACTCGTCGGGGACGAGGAACTCGAGCCCGGTGGCGAACCGGGGACCGAAAGCTCATCGATCGAACTGACGGCCGGACTGTTCGTCGTCAACAACTCGGGCCCCTTCGTGCTCGCCATTCTCGGCGCCGTCTCGCTCGGGGCGTTCACGCTCCTCATCATGGTTTTCAACGGCGTCCTCATCGGAAACCTTGGCGCCGGCATCGGCGGCCTGATCGGTTACGGCGAGTTCGTCGCCCTGCTCGTTCCCCACGGCGTGTTCGAACTCACGGCGCTCTTCATCGCCGCCGGCATCGGCTTCCGGCTCGTCCACCGATTCGGCCAGCGCCTTCGCGGGAACCGCGACTCGTTTCTCACGAAGCGGTACCTCTATCGAACCGGCCTGCTGGCGTGCTTCGGCTGGCTCTTGCTGGTGCTGGCGGCGTTCGTCGAGGCGTACCTGACCATCGCCATCGTCGAGGCGCTCTTCGGAATCTGATCGGCTAATCGGCTTGATCGGCTGATCGACGGGGCGGCACTAGGGAGACGATACCAGCAACCGCGGCGTCCTGGGCGCTCACTCTCGAGGCGAATCGTCCACCGGCATCTCCCTGTCGTGGGTCGTCACTGGAACGATCACGGAGCCCGGCGGCGCGTCGGTCACCGTCGCCGCCACCGTCGTCTCCTCGAGGTCGGTGTCAGACTCGAGGAACTCGTAGCCGTCGTCCGTCTCGACGGCGACCGCGACGTCGGTCGGACTGGCCCCCGGCGGTAGTTCCGAGGGGTCGTACGGGAGTTCGACGCGGCAGGCCACGAGTCCCTCGACTTCGTCGACGGCGTACAGTTCGACCGGATCGCCCAGGGCGCCGGGCGGGGCCTCGACGTCGGACTCAGCCTCGACGATATCGACGGCGTCGGGGACCGAGGAGGCGACCAGTTCGAGGCGAGCGGTCGTTCCGGGAGCGGTCCGCTCGAGTGTCCGTTCGACGATGTCCTGCGGATCGTAGCCGGGAATGGGCATGGGCTAACGTTCGAGCGTCATCGCTGTAGTTCCTCGGCGTGCTATCGCGTGGTCGGCTTCCGCGACCGTAGTCAGACCGACAGCACCGGCTGACTCGCGTACGAGAGGACGTACTCGGCGGCCTTCTCGAGGACCTCCGTCGGCGCGTCGGTCACCGACTCGCGCGGGAGCACGATGAAGTCGGCGTCGACGGACTCTGCGGCGTCGAGGACGACGCTTCCGGGATGGCGCGTCTTGACCGACGACGAGAAGCCGTGAGCCGTCGACATCGAGAACGAGACGTCGTAGGCGTCGGTCACGCCCGCGACCTCCTCGAGGAAGCCCTGGGTGTTCTCGGCGACGTCGGTCTCGGAGACGACGCCCGAATCCATGCCGTGAACGACCTCCCGTCCGAGGACGAACAGGACGTGGACGGTGGCGTCGTATCGGTCGGCGATGGCGACGGCGTACTCGACGGCGGTGGCGGAGTCCTCGCTGCCGTCGACCGGGGCGAGCACGGTGTCGACGGTGAGCGGATCGCTGACGTCCATACGGTTAGTGGGCGTGCCGATGGCAAAAAACCAACCGTCTCTACGCTCGGGCAATCGTCCGTCGACCGCGGTGTCGAGACACGCGGTCCGTCACTCAGATATCGAGACGCGCCGTCTACTCGAGGCGTCGGTTCCGACCGATCGATTCCGACCGAACGAGACCCGCGCCGTTCGAATGCGTTTATAGGCTCGGAGGGGAAACGTACGACCATGTTCGACACGGTCGTCGTCGCGACGGACGGGTCCGAGAGCGTCGAGCGCGCCGTCGAGGTCGGCATCGACCTCGCCGCCCGGTTCGGCGCCGACGTACACGCCCTCTCGGTCGTCGACGCCAGCGAAGTCGACGCCTCGCCCGAACAGCTCCGCGAGGAGCTCCGAACCGCCCTCGAGACCCACGCCGAAGGTGCGCTCTCGAGCGTTCGCGACGAGGCTGGTCCCGGAATCACGACCGCGGTCCGAGAAGGGCGTCCGGCCCCCGAAATTGTCGCGTACGCGCGCGAGCAAGACGCCGATCTGATCGTCACCGGCACGCGCGGTCGCCACGGCGAGAACCGCCTGCTGCTGGGGAGCGTCGCCGAGCGCGTCGTCCGCACGTCACCGATTCCGGTCCTGACGGTCAGACAGCTCCCCGACGCGGAAGGCGAGGAGACGGCTGCCGGGAGCAGTCAGGCGACGACATGAACGGACTCGAGCGACATCCGGCGGTTACTTCCCTCTCGCCCCCTCAGCAGGGGTATGGACGCCGATCTCATCTCGAGTTCCGATCTCCCACTGGGTCGCAAATCCGTACTCCCGGGCACCGGCTTCTTCCTGCCCGACGACGTTGAGGACGGCCTCGAGGAGCAGAAAGCGCGGGCCGCCCTCGAGGGCGCCGAAGTCGCCGTCGTCGCGGACCCGGACGCCGACGGACTGGCCTGCGTGGCCATGATTCGCGAGGCGTACGACGACGTGCAGGTGGTTCCGGAGCCGCCGACGGACGACCAGGACGAGGAAGAAGGTGACGGGGTTGGTGAAGACGACCCCGATGCCGACCCCCTCGATGAACTCGAACCGACCCCTCACCGCGTCGCCTTGCTCCCCGCGAGCCCCCACAACGTCGAGGAGGCCCTCGAGCGCGTCGCCGCCTACGCCGAACCGGGAATCGACTGCTACGTCTGTGACCTCTGCCCTGATCGCTACGAGTACGTCGAGGACGAACTCGCGGCGCTGCTCGAGGTCTCCGGCGACATCTCGTGGTTCGACCACCACCAGTGGGACGACGCCGTCGCCGCGGCGGTCAGGGACGCCGGCGTCGACCTCGTCGTCGGTGACTCCGAGGAGGAGTGTACCGCCGACGTGACCCTCCGGTCGCTCGCCTACGACTTCGACGACAAGTACGAAACCCTCGCGGCGGTCACCCGCGACCACGACCTCTGGCTCCGCGAGGACCCGCGAAGCGACGACCTGGCCGACTACGCCTACTGGACGAACCCCGCGGAGTACGTCGAGGTCGTCAGGGAGTACGGCGTCGACTTCCCCGCGTGGGTGCACGAGTTCATCACCGAGCGCCGCGTCGAGAAGGAGGCCCTGATCGAGCAGGCAGTCGGCCGTGCGAAGTTCCACGACGTCGGCGGCTACACCGTCGGCGTCACCTACGGCCGCTGTTCGCAGAACGAGGTCGCCGAGGCCATGCGCGAGGAAGGCGCCGACGCCTCCGTCGTCGTCAAACCCGCCGGGTCGGCCTCGATCCGCGGCACCGACGAATTCGACCGCTGTCACGAGGTTGCGGGACGGGTCAACGGTGGCGGCCACCCGAAGGCCGCAGGCTGCAAGCCCGACATCTACGACGACATGCTCGACTACGCCCACCACTGGACGACCCGTGGCGCGGTCACCAAACAGGTCATTCTCGAGGCGTTCGAGGCCGTCGTCGAGAGTTCGAGCGGCGACGGCGAAGGCGAACTCGAGGAGTGAATCAGAGCGGGGCGATACGCTCCCCGCGTCGCCACGTGTACGGCTTTCCACCTTGTCGTTCCGTTCACGAGTTGGCGACCGGACACGCAGAATCCGCTTCGGTCGCGAGTTCTCCTCCCTCGCGGAACTACCCGAGGACGGCGAGGTCGTCGCTTCGGAGCCCGATTCGAAGACACACAGCGAGCCAAACGTATCGAAGTAAGTTCGTCGTGGAGCGACGCGTGCTGGTCCACCAATCTGACGATGAACGCGCGGTAAAGCGGAGAAACGTTGGCCGTCGTTCGGGTTGCCTGCCACGTGTACAACCGTGGTAACTCAGGGTTACAGCCCCGGTTTTCGTCCTCCCGACGGGTGCAAGCACCGCCGTTATCCTCGACTGGGCAACAGGTCCGGACGGAGTTCATCATGAGCGATACACCAACAGACACCGAACCGGCCGGTCGTCGCGAAGCCGCGCGAAATACCATAAACACGGACGTCATGCAATGGCTGAGTGCTCTAGTCGCACTGATCGGCCTATACGTCGTCGCGTCGCCCTTCATCTTCGAGGCCACGGACGCAGCGGCGTGGAACGACACGCTCGTCGGCACGGCGATTTTCCTGCTCGCCGGGTACAACTTCTACCGGCTCTCGAGGGATCGACTGGCGAGCGTCGGCGCCGCGTCGCTGACTGTCCTGCTCGGCCTGTGGCTGTTGATCGCGCCCTCGTTCATCGAGATGGGAAGTGATCAACTCGCGACCGGTACCGCCATTTCCGGCGCGCTCGTGGCCCTCCTCTCGGCGTACAACGCGTACGCCAACAACAAGGCCGACGCGCCCGATCGCGCTCGTGCTCGCGCCTGAGACGGTCAGTCTTCTGTTTTGGTAGACGAATAGTAATTTCGGCTGCGAGTGTGCGTTTCCTCATCGATACGTCCAGGAAGCAGGTTGAGACAGCGGAAGTGTTCGTAGCAGACTATAGTTTCTATATCAAAGCTCGAGTCGACTCGACCCGCTCGAGTAGGGCATCGAAGCCACGCGACGAGTGAAAGAATAGCGACCGCAAAGCGAGTCGGGAAGCGGGAGTCGAACCAACTACGGGGCTTCGTTCGTCTCGATCGAGAACTCCCCGCGCGGGTAGCCGACGCACGTGAGGACGTATCCCTCACCCATCTCGTTCTCGTCGAGCATCTGCTGGTTGTCGTGTTCGATGAGTTCGTTCGCGTCACCCGAAATCTTGGCCGAACAGGAGACGCAACTGCCCTCGCGGCAGGCGTAGGGCAGGTCCCAGCCCTGGTCTTCGCCCTGGTCGAGTAGCGGTTCGTTGTTCGCGACTTCGATCGTCTCGCCTTCCTTGACCCACTCGACCTCGTAGTATTCGATTTCGTCCTCGGGAATGTCCCCGGGTCCGGATGCGGCTTCGCTCTCGCCCTCACCTCCCTCGAGTTCGGCGCCTGCTTCGCCGCCGACGGCTGCGACGGCGCCACCGCCGCCGATAGACCGGTTCATCGGCTCCGGGAAGTCCGTTTCGGGGACGCTCTTCGCACGGTGTTCGAGGACGTCCTGGGAGATGTCCTCGGTCGGGCGCCACGGGGTCCCGCGGGCGAGGTGAAGCACGGTCGCCCCGAGGGTCAGGGTGAGCCCGATGATGAGCCCCATCTGGCTGTAGTCCATATGCGTGGGATTTGGGTGCAGTGATTTATGTGTGTTGTTCTTTCCTCGAACGGTATTCCGACGGCTCGTCTCGTCGCCGACGGGATCAGCGCGGCGGACGATCGGTCGTCAGGTCGAGACACTGCACGTTCCCGGGCACCGACTCGAGGACGCTCGCCGGCCAGTGGCGGTGGCCCAGCGTGAACGCGCTGTCGGGGTTGGCATCGGCTAGTCGGGCGATCCCCGCGGCCGCCGCCTCGAGGGCCGCCCGATCCCGGCGGTCGGGCACCTCGGCCGCGAGCGGGTAGGTTCGCGAGAGTGCCCGCGGGAAGGGACCGAAGGGGGGCAGGACGCGCCAGGAGGCGTCGTACCGGTCCTCGCTCGAGGCGTCGCCCTCGGTGAGGAAGACGGAGTCCGGCACGTCGAGGCGCTCGAGCCGGCGGTGGTGGCGCAGGACTTCCGGGCGGCGGGCGCTCTCGTGGGAGGTGTAGAAGAACGTCCCCTTCGAGATGGGGTCGGTCCGCTCGAGTTGCTCGGCGTGGTCGAGCAGGGCGCGGTAGCCGTCGAGCATCGTCGGATGTGAACGAGCGCGCTGTTCGACCAGCTCGAGGAGGCGACCCGCGCGGATCGCGTCCTTGATCCGGCGGATTTCGGCGAAGCTGACGTGGAGGTTGTGTTCAGCGAGGGCGGTCTCGCGGGCGTCGTCGTCCAGTGCGGACAGGCTGTCGGGGTCGTGGCTCGTACAGATGGGGCAGGGACAGGGCAGGTGCGTCAGGTCGTCGAGGTGGCGCGTCCCCCAGACGGTGAGGTAGCGGTCGTCGCGGGCGTAGAGTGCGTAGGCGGCGGAGTCGAAGAGGTCGCAGCCGATGGCGGTCGCGAGGGCGAACATCATGGGGTGGCCCGCTCCGAAGAGGTGGACCGGCGCGTCGGCACCCAGTCCTCGCTTCGCGGCGGCCACGACATCGACCATGTCGTCGTATCGATAGTCGTTCATCAGCGGGACGACCGCGCCCACGGGAAACACGTCGAGGTCGGTTTCGTCGGCGTGTCGGCCCGCCCGCTCGCGCAGGTCGGGATAGGTCGAGCCCTGGACGGGTGCGTTGACGAGCATATCGCCGGTGTCGACGGCTTCGGCGGCCTCGAGGCGCTCCTGGGTGGTCTCGAGTTCCGTCTCGGCACGCTCGCGGGAGACGTCCGGCGGGGTCGGGATGTCCACGGGCGTCCCGATGTCAGAGCCGATCGCGTGCTGGAACTCGAGGATTTCCTCGGTCGTGACGGAGATGTCGCCGTATTCGGACAGCTGGAAGGAGCCGGAGTCGGTCATGATCGCACCGTCGAAATCCAGGAGGTCGTGGAGGCCGTCCTCGAGCGCCTGCTCGCGGACGTCCTGGCTGTTGTGGATGATGTAGGCGTTGGTGATCAGAATCTCCGCGCCGAAGTCCTCGCCCAGGCGGCCCGGCTCGATGGTGTCCAGGTGGGGGTTGATGACGGGGAGCAACGCCGGCGTCTCGACCGTGGTGTTGGCCCGCGGGACCGTCAACTCGCCGAGGCGGCCGCCGGCGTCCGTCGTCCGGATTTCGAAGCACTCGCGCATCGACCGAGTGTTGGCGAGCGCGCCGGTAAACGTTCCGTTCCGGATCGTCAGGACGAAGTCGGCCCGTCTAAACAGCGAGCCAATCCGTCGTCGCTCTCCTCACTGTTTCGGGTGAGCGCACTCGGATACGTCGTTGCTGCTAAAACATCATTATCGGATAGATCGATGGGACAGCACCGATTTCCCTCGAAGAAATCTCGTAACAGTCTCCTCGTTTTACGCCGGCCGTCAGTGACAGACAGGTGTCATGGTTTTACGAACACACACTCTGGGCGTCATCTTCGTCGCAGTACTGGTCGCCGTCGCGTTCGGTGGCGGCCCTGCATTGGCGGGTGCGACGACGGGCGTGAGTGCGGATGACGCGACAACAGAACACGTGAACGTATCGATCGAGAACGTACAGGTCGGAACCCTCGAACTCGAGAACGTCACCTTCGAGAACGTGACGATCGAGGAGCTCAATGTCGAGAACCTGAACGTCACGGGGGACGAACTCGAGCAAGCGCTCGACGGGAACGAGACGAACGAATCGGGGACTAACGACACTGATACGGAGATGGACACCGGCACCCAGGAGACAACCATTTCGGATATCGAGATCGAATCACTCCAGCTCGAGAACGTCTCGATGACCGATCTCAGTTTCGAGGAGGATGGAGTAGCCGGCGGTGATGGCGTTGACACCGACAACGCGACTGACGACAACCTCACCGACGACAACACGACTGACGACAACCTCACAGATGACGGCAACGAGAGCGACATCGGGACCGACGACCAGCAGGTCGTCGAACCGGATACCGACGAACTGGTCGTTCAAAACGCGACCATCGAGCAAATGAACGTCGGACAGTTTACTATCGAAGAACTCACCGTCGAGGAGAGCGGTGAAGGCATCATCGATCGAATCGGCGGCTTCTTCGAGGGGCTGTTAGGCGGCGGCGAGGAAGAGACGGATACAAACGAGACTGACGTCGGCAACGAAACCGACGACAACGAGACGGATGCCGGCCAGGCGGGAGAGCAGAACACGCAGGAGATCGAGGATCTCACTATCGAAACGTTCGACATCGATGAGTTGACCTTCGAATCGATGACCATCCAGTCGCTCGAGAGCGGTGACGAGACTGAAACCGACGACAACGAAACCGACCAGGATATGGACGGCACCGGAACCAGTGAAACGGTCGAATACGTCTCCGCAAGCGAGGTAACCGTCGAGAACTCCGCCGCCGAAACGGTTACCCTCGGCGACACCAGCGAACTCGAGGAGGCGCTCGAGGAAGACGACGCTAACGAAACCGGCATGAACGAGACGGAAACCGACTAGCCTTCCCGCCGTTCCCGAGCTGAATTGAGCGCGCCACGTGGGCGTCACCCGCTCACCTCGCGTTCGATTTTCTGAGCGCTCGAGCTTCGAGTATCGACAGCACTCCCTTCAACTCCCGGCACAGCCCTTCGATTCCACGCCGTTCGATCCGCTCGAAACGGTCAGGTTGGGACGGACACCAGACCCGGAATTGATACCGAGTCCCCTCGTAACGCCGGTATGTCCGACCGTTCCGTCTCGACCATCGAATCAGCACTCGAGCGCGCGACCGATCTCGAGACCGACGAGGCGCTCGCGGTCCTCGAAGACGCGCACCGAAAGCTAGCGGACCTCGACGATTCGCAACTCCAGGAGGCGGACCTGGACGTCGACCTCGAGGGCCACACATCGCCTCGGGAAGCCCTGGAAACACGAATCGAGCAGCGGATTCGCGAAATCAAGAACCGCGACGCCTACGACGGCGGCCTCGGGTCGGCGATGAACCCGGGCGACGACGACGCACCCTGAGCCGTAGGATGGCCAAACCGCCTTCAGTCCTTTTCCGCTCTCGAGTGAACCCGAGCCGAAACCGGCAGCGCCGGCCGAACACCTAGCGTTTAATCACCCTGCCGACCCCAGAATCGGGTATGCGAATCGCACTCCTCGGTGGGACCGGCGACATCGGCGAAGGACTGGCGCTGCGCTTTGCTCGGGACACCGACCACGAGATTCTGATCGGTTCTCGCGACCCGGAGAAGGCTCGAGACGCCGCCGACGCTTACGTCCAGGCGATCGAATCCGACTGCCCCGGCGGGGAGCCGACGGTCAAGGGCTTCGCCAACGAAATGGCGGCCGACCGCGCGGACGTCGTCGTCCTCGCGGTGCCGCCGTACCACGTCGGCGACACGGTCGAGGCGGTCGCCGAAAAACTCGACGCGGACTCGATTCTGGTTAGCCCCGCGGTCGGCATGAAGGGCGACGAGGACGGCCTGCACTATCACCCGCCCGGAACCGGGAGCGTCACGGCGCTCGTCGCCCAGCGCGCCCCCGACGACGTGCCGATCGTCGGCGCGTTCCACAACCTCGCCGCCGCGAAACTGTCGAACCTCGAGGCCGACCTGGACGTCGACACCCTCGTCGTCGGCGACGACGCCTCGGCGAAAGAGACGGTGCGGCGACTGGCGACGGAGATCGACGGCCTCCGGGCGCTCGATGCCGGCCCCATCGCCAACGCACCCGAAGTCGAGAGCGTGACGCCGCTCGTAATCAACGTCGCCCGGTACAACGAAGATATGCGCGACGTTGGTGTTCGATTCCACTGACCTGTACAGAGGAGCACTGGCACCGCTTCTCGAGGCGCCGATGAACGATGGCGTCACGGTACTGATTCTCGACGAGCGGTCCTCGACCGCCGACACCAGGACCCTCACCGACGCGTACGCGTCGATGAATCGATCTTGAGACGGAGGACGAAAAACCGATTTGGCCTGAGACGGAGGACGATACGATCACCGCCCTCCAGGCTTACCTCGAGCGCATCAGCGACGTCGACGTCCCGCTCGTCGATCGGAACGTACTCGTTCGTCACGGCGAAAAACGCGGAGAGAATCGTCCGTCCGAGCGACGAACCGATTTTCGGTCGCCCGGGCCTCAGCGCTCGGTCGCGGTCCTTACGCGCCGGCCGATTCGAGAGCGTCTTCGATGTCCTCGCGCTGGGTAACGCCGACGAAGCGTTCGACCACGCCGTCGTCGTTCTCGATGATGAGCGTCGGCAGCGAGCGAACCTGATACTCGTTTGCGACGTCCTGTTCCTCGTCGACGTTGACCTTCTCCACTTCGAATCGGCCGTCCCAGTCGTCCTCGAGTTCCTCGAGGATCGGATCCTGGGTCTTACAGGGGCCACACCAGTCCGCGTAGAAGTCCTTGAGCGTAACAGTCATGCCGTTCATCGAATCTTTCCGCCCGCCGCGCATAAGGGTTTCCCACCTGTGTATGCTTGCCGGAAGTCCGGGTGTTAGATGTGTAAGAGGTCCATACGAGCGGCCGTAGTGATCTGGGAACGATCGGCCGCATCCGAAATCTTTGGGCGAGCGACGCGACGATCGGTCGAAATCACCATCCCCAAAGGGACGGTGAGACGTACACGACTCGTATGGAGAAAGACGTGATCCGCGAACGAACCTGGGACGACCTCGAGTCCTCCGGAACGGCCCGGTTTCCCTACCCACCCCACGGCCGCATTCCGAATTTCGAGGGGGCGAGCGAGGCCGCGGCGGTGCTGGCCGACCAACCGGAGTGGCGGGCCGCAGAGACAATCAAGGCCAATCCGGACGCGCCACAGCTACCCGTGCGGCGGCGAGCGCTTCGAGACGGAAAGACGGTGTACATGGCGGTCCCGCGCCTTCGAGACGAGCGGTGCTTCCTGGAACTCGATCCAGAGACGCTCCAGGACTACGACGCGGCGACGACGGTCTCCGGATCGTCGACCCACGGCACCGCGGTTCGACCCGAATCCGTCCCCGACATCGACCTGATCGTTTCCGGAAGCGTCGCCGTCGCCGGAACGGGAACGCGGATCGGCAAAGGCGAGGGCTACAGCGACCTCGAGTACGCGATCCTTCGCGAACTCCGCCTGGTCGACGACGAGACAGTCGTCGCGACGACCGTCCACGAACGACAGCTGGTCTCGGGTCTCGAGGCGGATGCTCACGACGTCCCAATGGACCTGATCGTCACACCGGAACGCGTTCTCCGCCCGGACTCGGCAGACAGACCGGCGGGTATCGACTGGAACGCGCTCGCTGACGAACGGCTCGACGAAATACCGATACTGCGGGCACTTCGAGACGACATCGACTAGAGATCGATCTCGAGGGTGGGAAATTGCAGGGACGAAGGAGGCCGGTGCAGAGCCCCCGTCGTCAACAGCCACGAACCGGCCGGAGGAGGTGCAGGCCTCCGTCCGCGAACGCGGCGCGGCAATGGTGGGGAAGGGTGCTGTGGTGGGTTGCTGGAAGTCACGGGATCGACTAAGGCTTGGGGTGCCTCTTGTGGTGGGATTCGCCCGTCGACCTCCATCAACGACAACGAGTGGTAGTTACTTCAACGGCGGTGTCGGTCCACCCGATTCGGTCGGATTCTACCACACTTTACCCGGATTTAATCTGCCGAATTCAGGGGTTAGAAAGTTCATTAGCGGTATATTCCAAATCCACACGATCAATTGCAACGAATTTATTCCAGTTGCAGGCAAAATGTGCCAATCCCGCGGGAACTAGCGACGAGTGGTCACGGCGATGGCTCCCGGACGAGTTCGCTCGCGAGCACGTCGGGTGCGATCAGGGCCGGGTCGACCGCGAGATCGAGCTGGCCGCGTACGAACTCTGGAACCGTATTTCGGTCGTAGACGACCGTCCGAACGTCGTCGGTGAGATCACAGACGATCGGGATCGTCGTCGACTCGCCGACGTCAGTCAGGACGTACAATTCAGCGTCGACGATGCCTGCTTCCTCGAGTACCGGCCGGGTCAGGGGCCCCTCGAGCCGTTTTACGTCGGCGCCGACGGCCTCGAGCGCGTCGGCGATACCGTCCTCGTCGGGAGCAGTGACAATCGCGTTCATCGTGGCTGAGGCGACGGGCCCCGGGGGTTTGTGTGTATCGAAGCGGCACAAAACCCAGCGGGGAAGCCGCCGTCCCGGTCAGGGCTGGATCAGGGCGTAGACCGTGCCGAGAACGAGGCCGTAAACGGCGTGACCGACGAGGCTGAGTTCGCTGACGTTCGGAAGCGGCGGAGCGCCCGGGAAGCCGACTGCGTCGAGCCAGACCGGCATGACGAGGACCGCCAGGGCGGCCCACACGACGACGCCGTACAGCAGTCCAACCAGCGCGGTCTTGATACTCGAGTTCGTCCAGGTAGCGATCGGTCCACGGTGAACCAGCGCGGCGAAGACGACGCCGATAACGGCGCCGTGTGAGAGGTGGATCACCCAGCCCGCGAGTTCCGCAGGGTTCGCGGGCGTGGCCTCGATGCCGTACATATTCGGAATCGCAACCTCGAGGACGGGGTTCGGGATCATGGTCACCATGAGCGCGCCGAAGACGACGGAGCCGAGTAGTCCGCCGACGGCCCCGGCTTGCCAGGGCTGGATCGATGTTCGATTTGCGACGGCAGTCTGTGATGTGGTACCTGATGCCATGCGAGAGGACGTACAGTCCTCGAGGAACTACGTCTATCTCGGTGTGGACTCATCCATACACGACCGCGCGTGCGTGGCGACGGGAACAGACGGGGTAACGGAGAGAAACCGTTTTTCCCGTGGTCCTCGAACGGAGAACGAATGACGACGCCGTTGCGGATCGCGGCCGGCGAGCACCCGTCCGAAACGATTCTCGAGGCGCTTCGAGACGGACGCCGAGTCGTGATCACGACCAGGGCACTCGGCGAGAGCCACGACGTCACGCTCCGCGTCGTCGACGGCACGTACTACTGCGATACGCCGACTCGCCTTCACCGGCACGAGACGCTCGAGGAGATGCGAGCCTGCATTCGAAAGATGGGATACGCGAAATCGAATGCTACGGATTCAGCCGACTCGAGCGGCGACACGGAATCGGCGGACTCGGACAGCAGCGACGGAGACTGAGTACGATCGATACTCCTGCAGAGCGAGCGAGAGTTTTTGGCGCCACCGACCGCACGTGAACGCATGTCGAACGATCCACGCCATCGACTCGAGGAGTTGATGGAGCAGTCGGATCCGCAATTTCGAACCGTGATGAGTTGCGTCTTCGGAATCGAAACCCACGAGACGCGGACCTATCTGGCGCTCCTCGAGCACCCCGGGAGCACGATCGCGGAGCTGGCGTCGGTGCTCGACCGCGACCGAAGCACGGTGAATCGATCGCTGTCGACGCTCGTCGAACGCGGACTCGCGCAGCGAGACCGGCGGCTACTCGACGGCGGTGGATACGTCTACCAGTACACCGCCGTTCCCCTGCCCGAGGCGAAAGAAGCGCTCCACGAGGCGCTCGACACCTGGACCGCGAGCGTTCACGAGGTCATCGACGACTTCTCGTGAGCGCAGACGTCGTGATGACCACCGACGTCGCGATGGCCACCGGCACCGTGGTGGCCCGATAGCTCTCGACGGCAGCATCCGCAGCAACCCGCCCACTTTTCCCCGTTGGCTCCCTCCCGCCGGATAATGACTGATAGCCACGATCCATCGCACACCCTCTCTCTCACGGCCGACTGGGAGTCACCAGCCGAAACCGCGGCCGACGGTACCTGGCTCGAGTGCGTCGCCTGCGGCGAGACGTTCGCGCCGTTCGAGACCATCCGCTACACCTGCGACGCCTGCGACGGGTTGCTCGAGGTTCGCTCCGACGACCTTCCCACGTTCGACGACTTCTCGGGAACCGGGGTCTGGCGGTACGCCGAATCGCTCCCGCTCGACTCGGGCGTCACGATCCAGGAGGGGAACACGCCGCTCTACCGAGTTCCTCGGCTCGAGGCCGACGTAGGCGTCGAGACCCTTCGGATCAAACACGAGGGGATGAACCCGACCGGGAGCTTCAAAGATCGGGGAATGACCGTCGGCGTCGCCGTCGCCCGTGAACTCGGCGTCGACCGCCTCGCCTGCGCCTCCACGGGCAACACCAGCGCTGCCCTCGCGGCGTACGGTTCTCGCGGCGGCATGGAAACGCTCGTCCTCCTCCCCGCGGGCAAGGTCGCCGCCGGCAAGGTCGCCCAGGCCAGCCTCCACGGGGCGCGCATTCTCGAGGTCGACGGCAACTTCGATCGATGTCTCGACATCGTCCAGGAACTGGCAAGCCGTGGCGAAACCTACCTCCTCAACTCGCTGAACCCGTTCCGCCTCGAGGGCCAGAAGACGATCGGCCTCGAAATCCTCGAAGGGTTCCAGGCCGACTACGGGACCTGGCCCGACCGGATCGTCCTCCCCGTCGGCAACGCGGGGAACACTGCGGCGCTGTACAAGGTCTTCCGCGAACTGGTCCAGACGGGCGAACTCGCGGTCGAGGACGTGCCAAAACTGACGGGCGTGCAGGCCGAGGGGGCCGCGCCGATGGTCGAAGCGATCGAGAACGACGCGGACGCGGTGCGCCGCTGGGACGAAGTCGAGACGCGCGCGACGGCGATCCGGATCGGCAATCCCGTGAACGCGCCGAAGGCCCTGCCCGGGATCAGGGAGACCGGCGGGACCGCTGTCGCTGTCAGTGACGAGGCGATTACCGCAGCCCAGCGCGACCTGGCCGAGGAAGGGATCGGCGTCGAACCCGCCTCGGCCGCGTCGGTCGCTGGCCTTCGAAAACTCCGAGCACAGGGCGTCGTCGCCGCGGACGAACGCGTCGCCTGCCTCACCACCGGACACTTGCTCAAGGACCCCGACGCGGCCGCCGCGGCCGGCCGCGATCCGGAGCCGGTGCCCGCCGATACGGCGGGCGTCCTCGAGGTTCTCGAGTCCTGACTCGCTAGTCGGCGAAAGGGAGGCCGAACTCGAGCAACGAGACGGCGATTGCCGCCGTCAGTCCGCTGATGACGAACCACCCCAGGAAATTCCACCACGGAACTCCGCGGCGACGGGGTCCGGGGAGACTGTCGGTGTAGGTCCAGTATCCCTCCTCGACGCCCTGATGATCGACTAACAGATCGTACCCGGTCGCGAGCGCGGCCGCGAGGACGACGACATTCCAGCCGTCGACCGCGAGAAACGCGAGCCGAAGCGCGACGTAAATCACGCCGGTCCAGCCGAACAGTACGTAGAGCGGCACGCCCACGACCTTCGGGCCGACGTGGTGCTCGAGCCACCCGAGGCCGATGACGAGTGCTTCCGCGACGAACGCGATCAGCGCGCCGCCGACGAAGAACGCGACGGTCGCGCGCGTTGGCCACGTGAACGCCGCGTGCGTGAGGGCAATGACGCCGACGAGTACCGTCGTGAGTGCGAATTGGCGACTGCCTGGCATACGTCGTTCCTTTCATTCCAGGAACAAATACGTGCTCCCTCTAGCTCGGGGCGAGTGAGGGCGCACGATTCCGTCGAGAGAAACCCACGAACTGTGATCAATCCGGATTAACTAACCCAGTTCACATACTTAGCGCCCGTTCGAGCGGTCGATCGACGAATTCACTGATCCGAACGGAGTTAGCTGGCGAGTAACCCATCGACCCCCTCGCGTGCGTGAATGTCGTTTCTGGGGGAGCGTTATTGGTTCGAATAATTGCAACTCTATTGTTTTATTCCTGAAATTCGAGAGTGAAACGTTACAGAGCCTATAGCCAAATAGTCACTGTTCTCAGGGCCTTCCGTGAGTTCCAACGAACCACAGTCGGCTCGATTCGGTCGGAGATCGTATCTGAAAGGTTGTCTCGTCGGCGCCGGTTCTGCGCTCGCTCTTTCGGGCGTGACGTCCGCGTCTGACGATACACTCGAGGACCAGTATCGGACGGTTATCGACGTCACGGAGGAGGGGGCGGATAACACCGGGAACGAATCGGTGACACCCGTTATACAGCGGCTCGTCAACGACGACACGCTGCTGAAGTTCCCCGAGGGGCGTTACTACATGGACGAGCAGGTCCGGTTCACCAACTTCGAGAATGCCGGGTTCGTCGGGGACAACGCGACGCTGGTACCCGCGAACTACCACAATTTCGATGGACCGCAGTACCGTCTGTTCAGGCTCGGCACTGCCGATCGTCCTGGACGGGACCTGCACTTCGAGAACTTTACCGTGGATCAGAGCGCCAAGGACACGGGGATCCGCGTAATCAACGCGGAGGTCGAGGACGGCCTCTACGTCGGCAGAATCGGTATTTACGGCCTGCACGACAGCGGCACGTGGGGTCCGGGTCTGTTCAACATTACCGATCCGGGGGGATCGGGATTCGTCGAGTGTTTTCGTGCGAAAGCTGGCGGGGCCCACGTCGACGACACGCCCAACAGCGGGAACATGTGGCGCGGACCCACCGGGATCAGCGTCAACCCGAATCATCACGGGTCGCTCACGCTGAGTGACTGTACCCTCGGCGCGTTCCCTGACAACGGCCTCTACGAATCGTCGGACGACGGCGAACTCGTCGTCCAGGGTGGTCTGTTCAGAAACAGCGGCACCGCGTCGATTCGACTCTCCGGGAACAAAGCTACGGTAAACTACCCGACCATCATCGTGGACGACAATGCCGTGCGAGCAGCGGGCCAGCACGCGATTCGACTCGATCGTGGGGCCTCTTTCGAGATCGACGGTGCCGACATCAGGATTCCCGAACCGAACGGGGCCGCGATACGAGTGTTGGACGACGTCGACGAGGCGACGATCAGGAATACCTCGATTTCGATCGGTGACGGTAACAACTCGGGAATCCGGATCGATCCCGAGTCGGGGCGAACGACGGTCGAAAACGTCGACGTGGACATCGACGCCAGTGGCTACGCGTTCCGCATCCTCGGCGAGGACGCCGGCATCGTTAGTCTGCGAAATGTGAACGTGACCGGCGACGCGACCAGGTCGCCGATCCGGCACACGATCTACTGTGAGCGAAGCAACTGCCGGTTCCACGACCTGTCGATCGACCAGCCCGGTGATGGCCGCGGGGGACTCGAGCTCCGCGGTGACAACTACCACATTACCGACGGCGAGTTCACGACGGATGATATTCCCATCGTCGTCAACGGTTCCGACGACGTGGTGATCGAAGACAGTTACAGCGAGTCCTACGAGGGCGAGGCCTCCCTGCTCATCCTCGACGGTTCGAGTAACGTCTCGCTTCAGAACAACGACTTCCCCGGCGGCGTGAAAGACACCCGGTAACGGTAGTCGGGCCGCTGTTGGCCTGCGTTTTTTGGAGCACACTCGAAGGGAGTGACGGAGTCTTCCACCGGAGGGTTACGTCCACGAGAGCGTTCTAACGGAACCTCCGCTGAGACTACGTTCACGAGAGCGTCCTGACTGAGCCTCCGTCCAGAGGTACGTCCAAAGAACGTCCTGACGGAGTCTTTCGCGAGCGAAAGGCACGTCAGGACCGAACCCGCAGCGAGCGCTGAGCAACGCGAAGCGCTCGCCAGAAGTGAGCGTCCTGACGGAGATTTGAACTCCGGTCCCTGGCTCCGCAAGCCAAGAGGATAGTCCACTACCCTACCAGGACTCATCTCATGGTTACCCGGAGTCGGTTAAAGCCCTTTCGAAAGGGAGGCGGTGTCGCTGTCGATTCTGTGGGACGTGACCGCAGCGCACAGCTCTCGAGTCACTACCTCGAGTCCGTCACGAATCGCTCGCGAGTCACTCACGAGTCAGGATTCCGAACCACGTTCTAGGTCACGACCTCGAGCACCAGCGCACGCTCGACACCGACCGTCGGCGGCCGACGGTTTAAATACGATCCCGCGGCAGATCCCGGTATGAACGACCGAATCCGGCGACGACCGCAAATGGACAATGCTTATGCGCGGGCTACCCATGCACGAGCATAGAATGAGCGAGATCGAGGGTATCTACGAAGACCTCGAGGCCGACGTCTCCCTCGAGGAGTTCCAGGAGGCCGTCGAGGCCAAAGTCGAGCAGATGGGTGGGCTCGCCGACGAGGAAACGGCAGCGATGCTCATCGCACACGAACTCGGCGAGAGCGAGGTCACCGGCGTCGCGGACATCGAACCGGGGATGGAGGAAGCGAAGTTCACGGCGAAGGTCGTGAAAATCGGCGACATCCGCACGTTCGAACGCGACGGCGAGGACGAGGACGGGCGCGTCGTCAACGTCGAAGTCGCCGACGAAACCGGGAGCGTCCGGGCCGCGTTTTGGGACGAACACGCCCAAGCGGCCGTCGACGAACTCGAGGAGGGACAGGTTTTGAAGATCAAGGGCCGCCCGAAGGAGGGGTTCAGCGGCGTCGAAGTGAGCGTCGACGACGTCGAACCGGACGACGACACCGAGATCGACGTCCAAATCTCCGACACCTACACCGTCGAGGCGCTCTCGCTCGGCCTCTCGGACGTGAATCTCGTTGGCGTCGTCCTCGACACCGACGCCGTCCGAACGTTCGACCGGGACGACGGCTCGGAGGGGAAGGTGGCCAACCTCACCCTCGGCGACTCGACCGGACGCGTCCGGGTCACCCTCTGGGACGAGCGAGCCGACCTCGCCGAGGAGTTCGCTCCCGGGGACACGGTCGAGGTCGTCGACGGCTACGTGCGCGACCGTGACGGCTCGCTCGAACTCCACGTCGGCAACCGCGGCGCCGTCGAGGAAGTTGAGGCAGACGTCGAGTACGTCCCCGAGAGTACGCCGATCGAATCCCTCGAGATCGGGGACACGGTCGACATCGCGGGCGTCGTTCGATCCGCGGACCCGAAACGCACGTTCGACAGGGACGACGGCTCGGAGGGACAGGTTCGAAACATCCGCGTCCAGGACGCGACGGGCGACATCCGCGTCGCCATGTGGAGTGAGAAGGCCGACGTCGACATCGGTCCCGGCGACGAGGTCGCGCTGGCGGACGTCGAGATTAAAGACGGCTGGCAGGACGACCTCGAGGCCTCCGCCGGGTGGCGCTCGACCGTGACGGTGCTCGGCGAGGGCGGTGGCGGTGGTGCCAGCGCCGACTCGAGCGACGGCGGGAGCGAGTCGGCCGGGCTCTCAGCGTTCGCGGACGGCGATGCCGGCGGGGCGAACGCGGCTAAAGACGGTGAAGGTGGCGATACAGACGGGACAGGTGATGCTGCCGATACCGCCAACGCCGACGACACCAACGACGCCAACGACCCCAACGACCCCGAAGACGGCGAACAGATCGAGTTCACCGGCGTCGTCGTCCAGGCCGGCGATCCGGTTGTCCTCGACGACGGCGAGACGACGATGAGCGTCGAGACGAGCGCCGACGTCGGCCTCGGGGAAGAAGTGACGGCACGTGGCCAAGTCAGCGACGGGCGACTCGAGGCCGACGAGGTCTTCTGAGCGGGCACGCCCGTAGCCTGTACGAAAAGCGTTAAGAAGGTCAACTTCGGCTATCTGTGTATGAACGTCGAACTCCCGTTCGCTCCGGTGGACACGATAATTCGACGGAACGCGGGGGACCTTCGGGTGAGCGCCGGTGCGGCGGAGGAACTGGCCAGGGAGATTCAGGCTCACGGTGCCCGGCTAGCGATCGACGCGGCCGAGCGAGCGACCGCGGACGGCCGGAAGACGCTGATGGCCGAGGACTTCGAGGTCGAAACCGTCGTCGACAAGGACGACCTCGAGTTACCGGTCGCCCCGGTCGATCGGATCGCGCGCATCGACATCGACGAACACTATCGCGTCTCCATGGACGCCCGCATCGCGCTCGCGGACATTCTCGAGGACTACGCCGACAACGTCGCCCGCGCGGCGGCGACGCTCGCCCATCACGCCGACCGACGGACGATCACGGCCGACGACATCGAGACGTACTTCGCACTCTTCCAGTAATCACATGCGCTTTGGGTACAGCTCCACCTGCCTCGAACACGACCCCGGCCCGCGCCACCCGGAGACGCCGGACCGCCTCCGGGCGATTCGCGAGGGACTGAAGCGAAAACACGGCGTCGAGTACGTCGACGTCGATCCGCTGTCAATAGACACCATCGCTGCGATTCACGACCGATCGTATCTCGAGGACGTTCGCGAGTTCTGTGCCGACGGCGGCGGTAGCTGGGACCCGGACACGAGCGCCGTCGAAGAGACGTGGGACGCGGTCCGGGCCAGCGCCGGCCTCGCGTGCTGGGCGGCCGAACGCGCCCTCGAGGGCGACGACGGTCGGAAGACGCCGTTCTCGCTGGGTCGGCCGCCGGGTCACCACGCCGTCTACGACGACGCGATGGGGTTCTGTTTCGTCAACAACGTCGCAGTCGCGGCCCAGTATGCCATCGACGAGTACGACGTCGACCGCGTCGCGATCATCGACTGGGACGTCCACCACGGCAACGGAACCCAGGACCTGTTCTACGAGCGCGACGACGTGTTCTTCGTTTCGCTCCACGAGAAGGGGCTGTATCCCGGGACGGGGGACGTCGACGAGACCGGGACCGACACGGGCGAGGGGACGTCCATGAACGTCCCGATGCCCGCCGGCGCACACGACGGCGACTACCTCGAGGCGCTCGACGGCGTCATCGCCCCGGTGCTCGAGGAGTACGACCCCGGACTCGTCCTCGCAAGCGCCGGCTTCGACGCCCACCGCCACGACCCCATTTCGCGCGTACGCCTGTCGACCGAAGCGTACGCACTCATGACCGATCGGCTCCGGACGCTGACCGAAGACGTCGACGCGGCCCTCGCGTTCGTCCTGGAGGGAGGCTACGGCCTGGAGGTGCTCGCCGACAGCGTCGCGCTGGTCCACGAGACGTTCGATGGGCGCGACCCGCTCGGCCCGGACGACCCGGTGAGCGACGACGTCGCCGCGGTGCTCGAGGAGGTACGCGAGGCACACGGCCTCGAGTAGCGTCGCCGCGAATCGATTCACCGATGAGAATCAGGTCGTGCCAATCGAACGACTGGATAGAAGCCAACACACTCATTAGAACTGACTCGCCAGATAGCACACGATGAATCGCAGAGACGTTCTCGCGGGGACCGGCGCCGTCGGCCTCGCGAGTCTCTCGGGGTGTCTGGGTGTACTGGGACTTGCTGAACACGAATCGGCGCCGGCCGGCGTCGACCAGTCGGTGCTCGAGGAGGCTGGCTACCAAGAGATCAGGACCGAACCGTTGGGCGTCGAAGAGAACGTCGACTTGCTCCTCTACAGCGAAACGGTGACCGTGACGAACTACCTGACGGAGTACGACAAGAGCGTCGACCTCGGGCCCCTCGGGAGTCTTCGCGCGGCCGTCTTCAACGTGCTAACGACGCCGCAGGTCGATGTCCTCGGGCAGGAACTCAACCCGGTCGAGGAGATGTCGACGGAGGAGGTCATGGCGCTCGTCAAGAACAACTACGACGGGTTCAGTAACGTTACCCACGACGCCGACGAGACGGTGGCGGTGCTCGACCAGGAGACGAGGATGTCGCGGTTCAGCGCGAGCGCGAACTTCGACGGTGCCGACCTCGACGTGTTCATTCACGTCACCGAAGCGATCCAGACCAGCGAGGATCACCTCGTGGCGATCGGCGTCTACCCGGAACAGATCCAGGGGCGAGAAGAACCGAACGTGTTCTCGCTCGTCGAGGGCGTTATCGAGGACGCAGGCGACGCCGAGTGAGACGGCGCCGGTTGAAACGACGACGACTGAGACGGCACTGATTCGATCACGGCGTCGGTTCGAAATACGCCCGTAACGCTGCCCCGAACTCCTCGAGCAACGCGCTCACGTCGGACCCGACCAGCACCTCGTACTCGTCCTCGAGCGCCGTCTCGACGTGAGCGCCGAGCCCGACGTCCAGCAGTCGGTCGCTCTCGAGGAACGAAATGGCGTCGGTGAAATCCCGGCCGCGTTCGACGACGTACCGGTCACCGTCGATGAACGGGCCGTACACCGTCTCGTCGTCTGCGTAGGCGTCGTGAAACCCCTCCGCGTGTCCCCTGACGTGAACCGGCGGCCCCTCGTGGCGCTCGACGGCCGGGCGCTCGGCGACGGCGAGTTCGACGAAGAGAACGGCGCTCGCGTCGGCGAACGTCTCGGCTCTGAGGACGTCGAACTCGCGACGGTCGAGACCGCTTACGACGCCGTCGAGGGACTTCTGGAGTTGGGGGTAGAGCTGATCGTCGACGAGAGCAGGGGCATCGAATCGGATCGCGATGGGTGTCGTCTCGCGTCGGTCGAGGTGGGCCGCGAGTTCGTCGGGCCCGAGTGGCTCCGGTTCGTCCGGTTCGAACAGATCGATTCGGGGCGACTCGAGCACCTCGCGCGCGTAGTGCTGGAATCGGGCGACGTTCGCCGCCGAGCACACCGCGGCGACGTTGCGTTCGGGATCGGTCGGGTCGATGACGACGAGCGGGTCGTCGAACGGGTAGTCGCCGTCCGCTCCATTCCGAGACGACGACGTCTCGCGCGCCCGCCCGTGATCTTCGGGATCGAGTTCGACGGGCGGGTGCCAGTCGGCCGCCGCCTCGAGCAGGGGCCGAAAGCCGCCGTACTCGACGACGAGCAACTCGGTCAAGTAGCCGCTGAATCCCTCCGTCCGGAGGTTCGACCCGTACGCGCCAATCGCCTTCAGAAATTGCTTGGCGAGACGAACGTCGTCGGCGGTCTCGCCGTCGAGTCGGGCCTCGAGATACCGGTTGTGAAAGGGCGTCCGGTCGACCGCCGAGCGAATGTCGGTGGCGGCCTCGAGTCGAAAACAGGGGACGACGTCCACGTCGAACCCGTCGTACTCGCCCGTAACGTAGGGGTGTTCGGCGTACTCCTCGTGGCCCTCCGGGAGCGTCTCGTGGCCGACCTCGAGGCCGTAAGTCTCGAGAGTTTCGCGGTCGAGCGACGGTGGAAAGCGGACGAAGACGTCGATGTCGCGGTCGCCGCTGATCCAGGTGTCGCGCGCCGTGGAGCCGACCTGGACGACGTCGGCGTCCGGACAGCGGTCGGTAGCCGCGGCGGTCGCTCGAGCGAGGAGTTCCTCGGCGGCCGCGTGCATGGTGGCTCGTTCGACGTCGTCGGGGCTGATTCGTTCCAGGACGCGCTCGGTGATGGCCTCGAGTGCAGCGGTCCTCGCGTCCGCGTCCTCGGGCGCCCCGTCGGCCCCGCTTTCGGGTTCGCCCTCCCCCGTGTCGTCGCTCATACGAGGGACGTACTCGAGCGACGGCCGAAAGGGTATCGAAGGACGACGCGCCTTCGCTGGAAAGTGACGGCGAGCGCGCGTGCGACAGCGGAGCGCGGGGACGAAGACGAGGACGAGTTCGAGTGCGAGGACAAGAGGGAAGTAAACCCGTGTGCGACGTGAACTCGGGGCACGACCCGGGGAAAAGCGAAAGCCCTATCAAATCGACCCGACAACCAGCAGATGCCCCAAGCCGAAGTAGCTCAGTTGGTAGAGCACCTCGCTGTTAACGAGGCGGTCCCAGGTTCGAGTCCTGGCTTCGGCGCCTTCTCTCGCACTCATACTCGCACTCGAGGAGCACCTACGCCGTGATTCGAGGACGCGATTGCGCTTCGCGAACGGCTATCGCAACACCGTTCTCGAGGAATGGCTATTAGTCCCCGCCCACCGGAGTGACGTCCATGTCGACACCCGCCGACAGACGAACGACCGACGACGACGGACACGACGTCATCGATCCGCTACACGTGGGAATCGTCACCGTCTCGTCCTCGAGAGCCGCGAGCGACGAGCCGGATCCAGACGACCCCGGCGGCGACACCATCCAGGAGTGCTTCGAGGCCGAGGGTCACGAGGTCCGAACCCGCGAGCTCGTTCGCGACGACTACGCGGCGATCCGGACGGCCGTCAGGAGTCTGGTTGTCCAGCCCGAAATCGACGTCGTGCTCACGACCGGCGGGACGGGCGTCACCGTCGACGACGTCTCCCCGGACGCGGCCTCGTCGCTCTTCGAACGCGACCTGCCCGGATTCGGCGAGCTGTTCCGGTCGCTCTCGTGGGACGAGGTCGGGACACGGGCGATGGCCTCTCGAGCGACGGCGGGAATCGCCGCGGACACGCCCGTGTTCTGTCTCCCGGGGAGTACGAACGCCTGCCGAACGGCCTGCGAGCAGTTGATCGTCCCCGAGGCGCCCCATCTCGCGGGACTGGCAACGAAACATCGCGCCGGGACGGGTACGCAGACGCTCGCGGATTTCGACGGGGAGTGAGGAGACGGTACTCGAAGCTCGAGGCGACCCCGGACAACAAGCGTTAATTAGCCTGCCCGTTTTCCCCCGATTGAAAGGGGCCCTTAGCTCAGTCTGGTTAGAGCGCTCGGCTCATAACCGAGTGGTCGATGGTTCGAATCCGTCAGGGCCCATCCAGAGACCACACGATTCCCAACCAACGTCTCTACAGGGGACAGCGCTTGTGTCTCGTCTGTGACCGTAACTAGCGATTGGCCCTCGAGTCGTCGCTAGATTCCCCGGAACCACCTGATGAGCCAGTCCGCTCAGACTTTGCTGCCGATCGGCAACTCGTCGACGCCGCGGATTATTCGTTCGCGCTCGCGTTTGGCTTCCTCCCAGTCGTCAACCAGCTGGCAACCGATTGCGCGCAGTTCCTCGTTGTCCAGTTGCTCGTCTTCGTCGCCCGGCAGTGTGTGGAGGAGTTCCTCGCCGTCGTGTCTTCTGCCGAACTTCCAGTTCTTCCCGCGGATGCAGGTCGTCGGGTTTCGGTTCCGCGTGACCACCCACGGCTCCGTCAGCGCTTCGTAGTCCCCACCCGCTGCCAGCGTCGAGACGAGTTCCGGAAGGCGCCGCAGAGAGAACGGTTCCGTCACGGTGTCGTTCGGCCCGTTCCCAACGACCAGCGGGACGCGAGCGAGTTCCTCGTGGGGATACCCGCCGTGGCCGTATCGTCCGTGTTCGCCGAAGAGTTCGCCGTGGTCCGCGTGAACGATGAGCAACGGATCGTCGTCCATCTCCTCGAGATCGGCTAAGAGCTGCGAGAGGAACGCGTCGGTGTGTCGCACGGTGTCCTCGTACGCGTCCAGAAGCGCCGAGCGGAACCGCTCGTCGAACCAGTCCGGCCGCCCGGCGTACATCCACATGTTCGCCAGGTACGTCATCAGTCGCGAGCGCGATCGATACTCGTCACCCGGAATGTACGGGAGGTGTGGGTCTACCAGAAACGCCCACGCGAAGTACGGGTCGTCCGCACTCTCGAGCCACGTGGTTATCTCGTCGTAGTAGTTCTCCCAGGACATGAACATGTCCTGTCCCTGCCACCAGTTGAGCGCCTGGACGAGCGCGTAGCGAGCGGAGTTTTCCGGCCGTCCGCCCTCGACGAGCCCCTTTGAGAGGTCTTCGTCCATGAAGTCCTCGAAGTAGTCGAATCCGGCATCGAACCCGAAGTGGCGCGAGGTCCACGGGTTTGCGGTGAATCCCGCGGTCTCGTAGCCGGCCGCCGACATCCGTTCGGCGAGCGTTCGCTGTGATCGGAGATGCGCTCGGATGTGCTCTCGCATCTGTGATTTGGTAATCTCGGTGCTACCCGGTCGCTCGACCGCGTGTTCGCCGGTCATGAACGTCGTCGCCGACTCGTGGGTCGCAGGCCCCGTAGCGATCGCGTTCTCGAACGCGAGACCGTCGTCCGCGAGGCGCTTCAACGTCGGCATCGTGTCCGACAGCTCGTCTGCGTAGCTACAGTAGTCGAGTCGAAGACTGTCGACCGTGACGAGTATGACGTTCCGTTGATCTCCCATTACTGTCGCTACGGTCTATGGTCTCCCCAATCAACGTTTGGTATTCTACGAAGTCGCTATGATGGCTTATACACCCGATAATAATACGCTTCGCGGTCCAACTCACGCTAATGAGTTCGGAACATGCCGCGCTAGAGCGCGACGAACGCGAGTCGATAACCCTTCCGTCGGGACTCGTCTCCAGGATCGAAGCTCGACTCCCCAGAAGCGACTTCGACTCGGCCGACGAGTACGTAGCGTTCGTCATGCGGGAAGTGCTCACTTCCGTCGAAGCCGAAACCGAGACGGACGACTACGAAGGGGCGGCTCAGGAGGAAGTCGAAGCGCGACTCGAGTCGCTAGGTTATCTCGAGTAGCGATCCGATCGCCGCTCGGTTTCGGTTACCCGATTCGCCCACTCGTTTGCGGGTGGCGCAACCATCGACAACCGGACAATTCTCGTTCGTCTGGAAGTATCGACACAGAAATGGCTCTCGAGAGAGACCAATGGAGTACGAATGAGAGAGATGTCGAGACGCGCGGCTTTGCTGGCCGGCGGGAGTGCACTCGCCATTGCGCTGACAGGGTGCCTGAGCGATGGAACGGACGAGTGGGAGACGGACGAAGCGATTCCAGTGACCGCCGCGACGATGTACAAAGGGCCGAATTGTAACTGTTGTGACGTCTACGCGGAGTATCTCGACGACTCACTCACGGCCGACCTGGAGACGGTCGTTTCCGACGACCTCGAGGCCTTCAAGGATGATCGCGGAATCGAACCCGGCCTTCGAAGCTGTCACACCCTCGAATTGGACGACTACCTCGTCGAAGGTCACGTTCCAGCCGAAACCATCGCCACGCTGTTCGAGGACGAACCCGATATCGCTGGAATCGCATTACCGGGAATGCCGTCCGGGTCGCCGGGGATGGGCGGGGAGAAAGACGGAACGTGGCCGGTGTACGAAATTCGGGTCGAAGGGGGCCGGGCAGTATATACAGAACTGTGAACGGCCAGGAATCCAGGCCCTTCGAACGAGTGCTGTAAATCGAGCAGTGACGTGATCGGTCGATTCCAGCGTCAGGACACGAACCAGGAGAACCAGACGATGGCAGGGACTCTCGAGCGGCACCCATCATTCCATTATCTCGAAGTCGCGACTGCCGCAGGAACACGCGTCTGTACCGATCGGGCGAATTCGTCCGCCCTCACAGACGATCGCCGCGTGGGAGGATCCACACTCGACGCAGATCGCGACCACTCTGTTCGACCCGTCTCCCCTTCGAGCCATAGCCTATCATACTCGGCCGCGCATATTCAAACCCCTTTATCAGGAATTCGAAAATCGGTCGGGGAGAACGGCAGCCTCGTCGGATACCGCGTCCAGGAACCTGCCGGGGACGACAGTCGCCTCGAGGAAGTGGCACGCGTACCGATCGCTGCTTCGCGTCGATTGCGTCGAACGTGAGTTCGATCACCCGACCGGGTCGAGTCCGACCATCCAGCCCATGACGCATATCACTCGTGTACGAGGATCGTTCGACTACCTGCTTTTCGACCGGCTCGACCAGTAGAGCGGGATCAGGAGGACGAGAAACACCGATCCCATCGCCGCGATCGAGATCCAGATGACGCCGATGATCTGTTCGTCGAGGTAGCCCGCAATCTCGAGCAACCAGAGGAGGCTGTAGACGGTGGTCACGATCACGATAGTGATGTAGACGCGGAGGAAGAGCCCAGCGGCGTGGTAGAGGGCCGTTTTCGAGGGGATGAGGGGAGTGTGCTGCATGGGTGTTAGAAGATGGCCCCGAACTCGGCGCCAAGGATGATCGTTCCGACGAGCGCGATCCCGACGGCGATCGTCGAGAGGACGAGTATCCACCACGCGAGCGGACTGAGTTCGTCGTGGAGACGGCGAAGTGCCATATGCCTGTTCTGCTGAGAGACGGCCGCATCGAATAATAAAATGAGCGGTTTGTTCAGCCGGTGAACGTGTTCGACGAACACAATCCGTGAGACTGGACGAACGGAACCCGTAGGTCCCACTCTCTGACGAATCGTCGACTGTCGATCGCAAATGATGGTCTTTTAACGTTAACCACAAGACAAAAATAAACGGGGTCGAAACGAGCGGTAGATACAGTGGAGGTGCTGACATGAGTGTGAGATCGAGGCAATCGGCGGGGCGCGAGACAGTGGCATGGACGGCGTCACCCGAGATTATCAGAAGTGGTAATTTCTGGATGAAACTTTTGATGGATGAGAGATTGGAGGGAGTCAATGGCTACTGAGGATGTCGACCAAACCGATCCGGGTGCGGTCACTGAGGGTGGTGACTCGGGATCGGCGTCGGGGTCGGATACGCAGACGACACACGAGCCGACTCGAGGCGCCGACGTTCGGGTCGGAGCGTACACGTGGGCCGATTTCATGACGGAGTACGGCTACGAGGACGAAATCTCGATTCTCTATCCCCACGGGGTGAGCGGCCCCGACGATCAGCTCGGGCTCGATACCGACGGCTCGACGGAGTCGACTGCGCCCTACGGCGCCGACTGGGAGCGCATCGAGTTCGATCCGGAGGCCCATCTGGGCTACGATCCGGACGAACTGCCGGACCTGATCGGCGAGGTATTTCAGCCGAACGGGGACCGTCTCCAGGACATCTTTCTCACCTACGTCGACCCCGAAACCACCCCGGTTCTGAAGGACTTCTACACCTGGGAGCACTACAAGTGGGAGTACTACTACGACGAGGACGGCAGTCGCCCCCGCGACGGGTCGGGCGAAATCGAGTCGTTCGACGAGGAGGAGGCACTCGGGTTCGATCCGGACGACATCCGTCGGAAGCTCCACCAGGGCGGGCAGGCCGCAATGGAACTCGACGACGTCATCGAGGAGCGGACGGTCAACGTCAGCGAGGACCTCGACGAAGACAAGTTCTTCTCGACGGAGATCGGCGACACGACGGTCGTCAACCGGTACGACCTCGAGAAGGCGGTTCCGTTCGCCAAGAAGCGCCACTACCGCGAGGTCGAGCGCTACTGGGTGAACAAACCCTACGCGTTCGTCATCATCTTCCACTCCGAGAAGGAAAACGAGAAGAAGTACTACGCCGTCGAGCCCCACCTGAATCCGATCGAAGAGGAGCTACGGGACTTCCTCGGCGGGAAGTTGCGGACGGCGATCAAGTACTCCGACGACGGGATCAAACACACCGCCGACCTGGACGGCCGCCGCGAGGTCATCGAGGAGGAAACCCGTCGGCTGCTGAAACGCTACGACCTGTTCGAGAAGTCGAGCGGGAAGACCACGAAGGGGATCATCGAATCCCTGCGAACGCTGCTCGAGGACGAGGACGAGACGCCGACGACGGCCGACCTCTACCTCGAGGGCACGGCGGCAAGGCCGGAGCCGGCGATTCTCGAGGACGACCCGGACACGCTGACCGAGTACCAGGTCGAGAAACTGCTCTACCTCCTGAAGCGAAACTTCCTCGGCTACGAGCGGATCGACCCGATCAAACACGACATCAACGTCGAGGACATCTCCTGTGACGGCTACAACTCGCCGGTGTTCGTCTACCACTCGGGGTACGAACAGGTCATCTCGAACATCTACCACGGCGAGAGCGAACTCGACGACTTCGTCGTCAAACTCGCCCAGCGCTCGGGCAAGGGGATCAGCAAGCGACTGCCCCAAGTCGACACCACCCTCCCCGACGGCTCGCGCGCCCAGTTGACCCTCGGCAAGGAGGTCTCCGACCACGGGACTAACTACACGATCCGGCAGTTCAAGGACGTCCCGTTCACCCCGGTCGACCTCATCAACTGGAACACGTTCAGTCTCGACGAGATGGCCTACCTATGGCTAGCCATCGAGAACCACAAGAGCCTGATCTTCGCCGGTGGGACGGCATCCGGGAAGACGACCAGCCTGAACGCGGTCTCGCTGTTCATCCCGAGCAATACGAAGATCGTCTCCATCGAGGACACCCGCGAGGTCGAACTCCCACAGCGAAACTGGATCGCCTCCGTCACCCGCCCGTCGTTCGCCGACGACGACCAGGGCGACGTCGACGAGTTCGACCTGCTGCGCGCCGCACTGCGCCAGCGCCCCGATTACCTCGTGATGGGCGAGATCCGGGGCGAGGAGGGGCGAACCCTGTTCCAGGTCATGTCCACGGGGCACACGACGTACACGACGTTCCACGCCGACTCCGTCGACGAGGTGCTCAAGCGGTTCACGACGGACCCGATCAACGTCTCGAAGACGATGTTCACGGCGCTGGACCTGGTCTCGATTCAGACCCAGACCCGGGTGCAGGGCCAGAAGGTACGTCGGAACAAATCGCTCACCGAGATCAACCACTACGAGGCCGAACACGACGAGATCAACGTTCAAGACGTCTACCAGTGGCAGGCCGAGACCGACGAGTACCTCAAGATGGGGGACTCGAACACCTTAGAGGAGATCAAGTTCGACCGCGGCTGGAACGACGAGAAGCTCCGGACAGAGCTGTTCAAGCGGCAAGTCATCCTCGCGTACCTGATCAAGAACGGCCTCAACACGTACTCGGAAGTGGCGGCGACCGTCCAGGCGTTCATCAACGACCAAGAGACCATCCTGACGCTGATCGCCAACAGCCAGCTCGAGAACAGCCTCGAGGATCTCCAGGAGATGGAGAGCGTCCTGATCGACGTCGACCCCGAGAAGGAGGAACTGGTGCCCCGGCCGGACTCGACTACCGAGACGTACAACCTCTCGACGGACATCCTCGAGCGGGCCGAGGAGTCGCTCTTCGAGGAGTACCGGGGACAGGTCCCGAGCGGCCTCGCGAGCGCGCTCGGCGACGTCGAACAGGCGGACCCGATCGAGGTCGACCGGGCCGACGTCGACGACTTCGACTTCGGCGGCGAGGTCGACGAGGACGTCTCGGACGACGAGTGGGACCTCGGCGACGGCTCGACCGAGTTCGCCTTCGACTCGGGCGATGGCCCCGCGTGGCTGAACGACGACGGGGACTTCGCCACTGCCGACGCGAGCGACGGAACGGCGGCGGAAGCGTCGTCGACACCCGCCGATTCGACGAGCGAGGCGCCGACGGCTTCGGCGTCCGCGCCGGAACTCGAGGCCGGGCCGGCGGAGACATCGACGGCTGTGCCGGACGAATCGACGTCCAGCCGATCTACCGACGAGGTTCAGCCGGCGACCGGGTCCGACGAGACGGCGAGCGAGGCGAGTCAGCCGGCACCCGACTCCGGTCCCGAGGACGGCGAGGAAGTGACGGCTCAGCAGGCAGACTCAGGGACGGCCGCGGCTGCCGATCACGATACGTCAGGAAAACCGAGCTCCGCGGCCGGGACGTCCGCCGAAGCCGATGCGTCAGCTGCGACCGATACGTCCACTACGACTGACACATCCGCCACGGCTGAGACGTCAACCACGGCCGATTCGTCAGCTACAGCCGATACGTCCGTCACGAGCAGCACTTCGACGGCGACTCCCCCGGAGACGGCCGACGAGGGAGACGGCACCCTCGAGGGACTGTTCTCCGACATGGGGTCGACGCTCGAACGCCTCGAGGAGGGGCCGAGCACGGAGACACGGACGGAAACGCACTCCAAGCCGGGTCCCGACACGTCGGGATTCGACGCGATGTTCCCGGACCGGGATCTGGACTCGATATTCGGGTCCGGCCCGGTGGCCGACGACGTCGACAGCTCGAGCAACGACGCTGGTTCCGATGCTGACGGCTCGAGCGACGACACTCCGGCGGAAGCCCCCCAGGGGTCGATCTTCGACGAGGACGACGGGTCGATCTTCGACGACGAGAATCAGACCACCGGCGCTGGCGCGGGTGACGGCCCCGCCGACTCGAGTACCGGAACGGATACCGTCGACTCGAACGATGGGAACGGCTCGATCTTCGGTGACGACGGTGGCGATTCGATATTCTCGGACGATGACGACGACGCCAGCGACGGGATCGACGGAAGCGTGTCGGGCTCGATATTCTCCGAGGACGGAGACGACGAGGCGGCTGACGACGACGCGGAGGCAGACGACGCATGAGCCTCCAGTCGAGCGACGGACCGGGCGGCATCGCGAGCAGTTCCGACCTTCTCGGCGAGATGTTCTACCCGCTCTACGACTGGCTGTTCAGTGAGGACAGCCAGTTCGTCTCCGACCTCGAGACGAAACTCGCCCAGGCCCGGATGACCGACACCGTCGAGATGTACCTCTCGCGGTCGCTCGGCATCGGGTTCATCGCCGGCCTCGTGCTCTGGCTCATGGGGCTGATGCTGGGGTACGGCCTGTTCGCGACCGGAGTGATCCAGGTCGATACGATCATCGGATTCCCCGTCAGCAGCGAGACGGTCCTCTCGATCATCGAAACGCTGCGGATTCCGGCACTGATCGTCACGACGGGCCTGTTCTTCGGGAGCCTCGGGTTCGCCTTCGGCTTCGGGACACTCGTCGCGATTCCGTACTCGCGCGCGTCGACGCGCAAGCGCGAGATCAACATGCTCCTGACGGACGCGGTCTCCTACATGTACGCCCTCTCGGTCGGCGGACTGAACCAGCTCGAGATCCTCGAGGCGATGGCCGAGGCCGACGACACCTACGGCGAGGTCTCGAAAGAGTTCCAGAGCATCGTCCAGGAAACCGAGTACTTCGACGTCGATTACCGGACGGCCATCCGAAAGCAGGCGATCGAGACCCCGAGCGACGACCTCTCGCAGTTCCTCACCGACATGCTCTCGATCGTCAACAGCGGCGGCGACATGGAGAGCTTCCTCGAGGACAAGAAAGAAAAGCACATGCGAACTGCCAAACAGGAGCAGGAACTCACCCTCGAGACGCTCGAGCTGTTCGGCGAGATGTACATGACGCTCTCGTTGTTTCCGCTCCTGTTGATCATCATCCTGGTGATCATGCAGATGGTGCCGGACGCGGCCGTCAATCCCAACCTGCTGTTCATGTCTGTGTACGGACTGATTCCGCTCACGGGCGTGGCCTTCATCGTCCTCGTTTCGACGGTCAAACACGACGAGCCCGGCGACGGCTACCTCGGAACATCGAGTGGAGACAGCCGGATTAAGCACGAGCAGGACCGCGGCCTCCTCAACCTGGGCCTCGTCGAACAGTACACCGGCGCCCACCGCGTCTTCGACCGGATCAAGAACCGTGAGGGTACCCACGAGACCGTCAAGGTTCTGCAGGCACCGCACCTCTTCTTCCGGGACAACCCACTGTTCACGCTCGCACTGACCGTGCCGGCCGCCCTCGTCGTCGTGACGACGGCGATGGTCAACGGGAGCGCACCGACCTCGTGGGAAGGGATGAAAGCACGGCCCGTCTGGGGTACGTTCATCTACCTCTACGCGCCGCTTTACATCACGATGGTCCCGCTCTCGGTCTTCCGGGAGTGGAACGTCATCTCGCGAAACGCCGTCGTCAAGACGCTCTCGGAAGACTTACGCAAACTCGCGAGCGCGAACGACACCGGCCTCACGCTCCTCGAGTCGCTCAAGTCCGTCTCCGAAACGACCTCGGGGCGGCTGGCTCGCGAACTCGAATTGATGCACACCAAGGTCAACTACGGGATGAGCCTCTCGGAGGCGCTCGTCGAGTTCAACAACAAGTACCACATTCCGCGGCTGGCCCGGACGGTCAAGCTTATCACGAAGTCCCAGGAGGCGTCGAACCAGATTTCGGCGGTGTTGCGAACGGCCGCCCGCTCGAGCGAGAATCACGACGACATCGAACGGGAGCGAAAGTCCCGGACGCGGATGCAGGTCGTCATCATCATCATGACGTTCATGACGCTACTCGCGGTGATCGCCATCCTCCAGACCCAGTTCATCGGGACGATGGCGGGCCTCGAGACGGGCGGCAGCGACGTCGACGCCGGGGCGAACAGCCAGCTCGCGGACGCCAACTTCAGCGAGAACGTCGACATCGATCAGCTGTCGCTGCTGTTCTTCCACGCGGTAACCTTACAAGCCGTCCTCTCGGGGTTCATCAGCGGCTACATCCGCGACGCCGACCTGCTGAGCGGGTTGAAGTACGTGATCATCCTCTCGACGATCGCCCTGGTCGCCTGGGCGCTGGTGGCCTGAGATGACGCGCCGACGCCCCCGCACCGTCTCGGTCTCGATTCCACGCGACTCGAGAGGCCAGACCACCCAGGACTTCGCGGTCGGCATCGGGGTGTTCCTGCTCGCGGTCGCGTTCGTGTTCTCGTTCGTCCCGTCGCTGATTACGCCGTTTTCGGCGTCGACGGCGCCGGAGTCGGCCCAGGCCGACCGGATCGCCGGCGAGATTGTCACAGAGTACTCGAGCGGAGAACCGAACGACCTCGATCTGGCGGCGCTCGAGGACGCCGATTCCGACGACCTCGAGAAACTGGGGCTCCGAAACACCGGATCGGTTCGGATCGACCGGATCAACGTGACAATCGTGAACGCCACTCGAGATTCCCAGTTTGGGGTCGGGGACGAGTACCGGGGCCAGTCGGCGGGTAGTGCGACACGAATCGTGTCGGTGACCAATCCTCCAGCAGGATATGACGAAGACGACATCAACTGTGACCCCGCCTGTCGACTCGTCGTGAGGGTGTGGTAATATGATACGGAATACACCAAACTCGAGGACGACCGATCGCGGCCAGGCGTACACGCTCGAGGGGTTCATCGCGGCGTTCATCTTGCTGATCGCGGTGCTGTTCGCAGTGCAGTCGGTGGTCATCACCCCGTCTTCGGGCGGAGCGGTCGACCGAACGGCCCAGGCACAGCAACAGCAGCAAGTCCAGGACGCGCTGATCGTCGCCCAGCAGGAGAACGACCTCTCGAGGATGCTCCGGAACGTCGAACTCGACGGGGACGACTTCGAAGAGTTCCACAACCAGTCGAGTGGCGTCCAGGGCGTCTATTCGACGGCAACGTTCGCCAACGAGTCGACCCTGGGAGCGATCCTGAATCAGCACCTCGACGCCGGCCAGAGTTACAACGTCGAGGTACACTACCAAGAGCGCGGGGACGAAGCCGAAGATCAGAATCAGAACCCTATCATGCTCGTCAACCAGGGCCCGCCCTCGAGCACGGCCGTGACGGCGAGTTACACGGTCGTCTTGCACGCGAATCAGCCGATCACGTCCGACGAAGATGGGACACTCGGTGACATCGGTGAGGCTGACGGCTATATATCGGACCTCGAGAAAGACAGCGGCCTCTACAACGTTGTCGAAGTCCGGGTGATCGTATGGTAATGGCGCCCGAGACGAGCGACCTAGACCGCGGCCAGCTCGTCCTCATCTCCGCGGTCACCATCGCGTTCATCCTCCTCGGCGTCGTCGTCGTGTTCAACGGCGTCCTCTACACGCAGACGCTCTCCTCGAGTGCGTCGGGTCAGACCGTGTCGGACGCCGAGCGGACGGCGGTAGAGGTGATCCAGGGTGTACAGACGATCGCCGAGCAGCGAGACGAGGTGGCCGTCGATCCGGACGAAGACGACAGCGGCCCGTTCATCGACGGCATCGATACATTCCTGGTCCAGTATCAAAACCAGGCGACGACGAATCGGCCGGTGGTCGTCTCGAGCGATCCGTCGCCAGTGAGTGGAACGTACGCGATCGCGAATCTTTCTGCCGGGCGAACCGTGTCGGACGCCGACATCTACGGGGTGGCGCTCACGCTCGAGAGAGGCGACCTCGACGACGACGTCACCGTCAAACTGTCCGAAAGCACAGAGGTCACGATATCGGAGAACGACGGCACCCTCGAGATCGAGCAGGGAGACGACCGCTGTGCGATCGAATTCGACGAAGAGCCGGCGACGATCGACTTCGTCACGGGAACGGTCCACGGCGCAGAACGGACGACGTGTTCGGCGAGCAAACTCCCGCCGACCATGGACGGCGAACTCGTCGTCACGTCCGAGAATACGGAAGGCGTTCAGCTTGAAGTGCTTATAGACGACGAGAGTTCGCTGGAGGGGTCGGAGCACGAAGAAAGCGCCGTCGTCGCTATCGAGGTCGGCCTCGAGTACGCCACGAACGACCTCACGCATTCTCGAACGCTCGAGGTGTCGATGCCACTGGGGGTGTCCGACTCGTGATTGGACCCGAGTCGAACGACCGCGGCGTCTCCATCGCCATCACCCACGTCCTCACCCTCGGCATCACCACCGTGCTGGTCGCCGGACTCCTCATCTCCGCCGGGACGCTTCTCGAGTCCCAGACCGACCGCAGCGCCCAGCAATCGCTCGAGACGATTGGCGAACGACTCGCGGGCGAAATCTCGAAGGTCGACCGGCTGGCAACGGAGGACGGGACGACCGAGTTGACCGTCGACCACCCGTCGATGGTCGCCTCGAATCGCTACACGATCACGTTACTGGATAACGAAACGTGTGCGGAGGAACCGTTACTCACAGACGCGACGAACTGCATGCGACTGAGCGCACAGAGCGCGGACGTAGACGTCTACGTGCCAGTGACCGCCCCCGTCGACGATGGGAGTTCGATATCGGGTGGCACCATCCGGATTGTCCACGACGGCGACAAAGTCACACTCGAGCGTGATCGCTGATGTTCGATCGTACCATAACTCACGATTGCGAGGACCGCGCCGTCTCCGAGGTCCTGGCGTTCATCCTCGTGTTCACCATCATCATCGGCTCGGTGACGATGGTGTCGGTCTTCGGGATGCAATCGCTGACGAGCTACCAAGAGGGCGAGCAGTTGCGCAACGCCGAACGGGCGATGGACGCCCTGAGCGACAACTTCAACGACGTGGTCCGATACGACGGCGTGACGGCTCGAGCGGGCGAACTCAACCTTCGCGGTGGATCGGTGTCGACGGCGCACAAGGGGACGGAGTTGACGGTTTTCGTCAACGACAGTACCAACGTCATTAATCGGACAGACGTGACGACCGGTGGCCTCGTCTACGAAGCCGGCAGCGGCACCGACACCATCGCCTACGAGGGCAGCGCCATCTTCCGCGGCGACCACACCGGGAACGTCGCCCTCGAGGAACCCATGCTCCGCTGTCGGGACGACACCGCCGTCATCTCCCTGCTCGTCATCGACGCCGAACCACGGACCCTCCAGAGCAGCGAGATCAACCAACTTCGGCTCACAGAGAACACGTCGAAGACGACCCGACGGACCTACACCGGAGTCGACGAGGTGACGGTCGACGTCGGCAACTCCGAATATAAGATGGCTTGGGAACGAACGCTTGAGGAGCGTGGGTTCGACGGAGAATGCACGTTCAGCGGCGGTGACGGCCGCGTCACGATTCACGTCGTCTACGCGGACCTCGAGTACTGATCGTCACGCCACCTCGAGTACTGCTCACTCCCAGTCGCCGGTCAACATCACCCGATACCCCGCTCGAGCGCCGAGTGCTTCGACTCGGTCGGCGTGGTCGGTCGGGGAACCCGCGGTATTGAGGTGGTAGCCGTTCGAGAGTTGCCGACTCCGCGGGAGACGTGTTGCACCGTCCTGGCCGACGAGAACCGGGCGGTCAAGGGTGCCGTCGGTGTCAGGGGTCTCTGGTTCCGATTCGGGCCACGGAACGCGGACGCCCGAGAGCCCCCGCTCGAGGAGGAACTCGGCGGCGTGGACGAGCGCTCCCGTCGACGAACCGTGGCCGATAGCGCCGATCGAGCCGTGGTCGGCGAAGAATCGCGCGACGTACTCGCCGTCCTCACTGTCGCTGGCGTCGCCGTCCCCGCTGCCACCGTCGCTGGCGTCACTATCGCCGTCTTCACCATCATCGTCACCATCGACGACGCTGGAGGCCTCGTCGGAGTCACTCGAGGTGCCAGCGTCGACTCGAGCCGATGAGTCGGTCGGCTGATCGGAGGGTGAATCGGTCGGCCGATCGTGGGTCGAATCCGTCGACTCACCGTGCGACGAAGAGCGCGACTGCGAGTCACCTCGCTCGTCGGAAGCGGCCAGGAACCGGTCGCGGTACTGAACGCGTTCTCGAGTCGACTCCTCGGCGGACTTGCTCTCGTCCTCGCTATTGCCCTCGCCTTCGAACGTCGGCACCCCGTCGTCGGCGTTCCCTGACGCGGACGCAGTGGCGGTCCCCGAGAACGAACCGACCAGGTGTTCGAGCAGTCGATCGACGGCCGCCTCGAGTTCGTCGGTGTAGGCCGACCCGGTGACCGCCTCGAGGTCGTCGACGAGCGTCTCTCGCACCGCCGTGCGCTCGACGGCCAGCCGACGAGCGACGGGCGCTCTGGAGTGGCGCCCAAGACGCCGCTCGAGCGCCCGTCGCTGGTAGTGCTCGAGCAGCGGCTCGAGCGTCTCCCGGCGGCGAAGGTCGCAGCGGTGGGTGTCGATCGAGTTCGTTCCGGCGAGCAACACCGCCTCGCGGCCGTTAGTGTAGATCGCTCGATCGACCCCGGTTTCGGCGAGGCACGTCCCGAGCGCTGAGAGGCGATCGCTCGAGGGAAACGCGCTCGCCGAGTCGACGGCCACGAACAGTGCGGGGGTCGCCTCGATCGAACAGACGTACTCGAGTGTGGTTCCCGCCACCGAGACGTTCCGCCGGCAGTCCTGGATGGTGTCCCAGCCGAGGGCGCTCAACAGCATGTCGACGATCGGCGTCGTTTCGGTCAGTGTCTCCGGCGGCGCGGCTTCACACAGGAGCCGTGTCCGGGTAACGAACGTCTCGAGAGAATGGGGAGGCATGTGCGCTCAGTGGGGAATACTCGGGTAGATATCCCGGGCTGACAACTTAAACGACACTGTTCGTCGAAGACCTGTTCTCAGTCGTGATAATCACGGGAGAGGATTTATTGTGGGTGATAGCTGTCTATGACCGTATGTTAGGTCCGGTCCGAAAAGTCATTCCCAAATTCATCAGACGCCGATACGCACTCAAGTTCGCTATAGTGCTTCTCGTCATCGGTCTGTCTGTGGGTGCAATGGGGTATCTAGGGACGAATCAAATCGCGAGTGAAGTACAGTCGCAGGTGCAGAACGATTCCGCAGAGTTGGCACAGCAAGAGGCTCGGAACGTCGACAAGTGGAATCAACTGAACATACAGGAACACCAGTCACTGGAGTCCTCGGTGGGAACGGGCGAACAGGTACGGCTGGTCGCCGCCCGGAATTCCATCTCAGGCGGCCATAGCGTCCACTACGTCAACCTAAACGACAACGTGACGAACAGTACGGTTGATGCGCTTCACGGAAAGGCACCGGCAGAGATTGCCCAGGAGCACAAGACCGAGGACGGTGGGATTGCCTGGGCAGCAGAGCTGGGCAGAATCGAACCCAACTACGAGAGCAACCGCGATACGCTGCAATCAGGCGGACAGGTATTCGGAGAGCCGGTTTCGAACTTCGACACCAACGTCGCGGTCGTGCCACACGTTTCGACCGACGGGACGCCGGTGTTGAGCTACGTTTCGAGCGTTGACGGGAAAAACGAGTTCCTGGTAGTGTCGCTCGAGATGAGCGCGTACGCAGAGGAGATGATCCACACCGAAAACGAGGGTCGAATCTCGTTCATCGTCAGGGAGACTGGCGACGGCGCCCAGGTCGTCATGGACCCGAGCGAAAACGCCTACTTCGAGGACTACTCGACGAAAGATATCAACTTCAGTGCAGTCGGAACCGAGGGCGAGCACTTCTCGACCGAGGAGCCAAACGACGCACTGGCGTCCGCCGTTGGCGGCGATTACGGAAACGAACCGTACATCGGCGCGACGGCTCGTGTCACTGAGGGCAGTCCGTTCCTCGTCGTCGTCCACACGCCCGAATCCGAGGCGTTCGGCTTCGTGCAGGACGTTCAGCAGTACGGTATCTACGCCTCCATCGGTGGCATCCTGTTCGTGATGCTCATCGGCGGCGTCATCGGGCGCAACACCTCGCGCTCGATCGACCGACTCACGACGAAAGCCGAGCGGATGGAAGAAGGCGACCTCGACGTCGAGTTCGAGACCCAGCGCGTCGACAGCATCGGTCGGCTCTACGCCGGATTCGCCAACATGCGCGACTCGCTGAAAAACCAGATCCAGAACGCTCAGAATGCCCGCGAGGAAGCCGAACAGGCCCGCGCGGAGACCGAGGCGATCAACCGCCACCTCGAGGCGAAAGCCGACGAGTACCGCGCGGTCATGCAAGAGACCGCCGAAGGTGACCTCACTGCCCGGATGGACGCCGACACAGACAACGAGGCGATGGAAGACATCGCCCTCGAGTTCAACGCGATGGTCGCCGAACTCGAAGAGACCACCGCCGGCGTCAAAGCCTTCGCGACGGACGTCGCGACCGCCAGCGAGCAGGTCACCGCCTCGAGCGAGGAAGTTCGCTCCGCCAGCGAACAGGTCACCGAATCCGTCCAGGAGATTTCCGACGGCGCCGAGCGCCAGAACCAGAGCCTCCAGTCGGTCAACCACGAGATGAACGGCCTCTCGACGACGATCGAACAGATCGCGGCCTCCTCGAACCAGGTGGCCGACATCGCCGAACGTACCGCCCAGACGGGCAAACGTGGGCGCGATGCCGCCCAGGACGCTATCGAGGGGATGGCCGAGATCGAATCTGAGTCCCAGTCCGCAGTCGAGGAGATCGAACGACTCGAGGCGGAGATGGAACAGATCGACGAACTCATCGAGTTCATCACCGAGGTCGCCGAGCAGACCAACATGCTGGCGCTGAACGCCAACATCGAGGCCGCTCGCTCGGGCGACTCCGGCGAGGGATTCTCCGTGGTCGCTGGCGAGGTCAAAGAACTGGCCGAGGAGACGAAGACCGCGGCCGAAGACATCGAGGAGCGACTCGAGGCGATCCAGAACCAGACCGAGCAGACGGCGACCGAGGTGCAGTTGACCAGCGACCGGGTGGCCGAACACACCGACTCGGTACAGCGGGCGGCCACTGCGCTGGACGAGATCGCCGACTACGCCGGCGAGACCAACGTGGGCGTCCAAGAGATTTCGGCGGCGAGTGAAGAACAGGCGGCGTCGACCCAGGAAGTTGTCTCGATGGTCGACGAGGCGGCGACCATCTCCGAGGAGACAACCGCCGAGAGCGAGAACGTCGCTGCTGCGGCCGAAGAGCAGACCACGGCCCTGACCGAGGTCTCTCGCAGCGCGAGCGACCTTGCGAACCAGGCGGCACAGCTCTCGGAGGCGCTCGACCGGTTCGACACCGAGATTGGACCGGGCCAGGTGGTCGACGCCGAGACGGCGGTCCCTGTCGCGGGGACTGACGACCCGACACCGCTTCCCGAGACCGGATCGGAACCATCGCTCGAGGACGAATCGACATCTGAACCGGTCGACGATGCGTCCGAGTCCCTCGAAGACCAGCGAGTCGACGCCGACGAAACTGACGACGTCGAACGAGCGGACGACACTGCGTCGGGCGAGGGCCAGGGCGATGACGACCCGTCGGACGTCTTCACCTTTGGCGGGGAGAACTAGCGGAACGTCACGTTCGAGGCCCCGCTCCAGTGCCGTGGCGATACGCTCGAACACCGCGGCGATGCGGTCGGACCATTGATAGAGCTATTGTAGTGTTTGGAATTGTTCAGTGAACAGGAGCCTGGTGGCCGTGTGTCTGGGAGCGATACCAGAACGACCGCCAGATCGGCCTCCCTCGTCATCGACGACGTCGAGGCGTTCGTCGAGACGAACACGTCAGTCCGGACGTTGCTTCGGTAGCCAGCTCGACACCGGAAGAGGTCAGTTGGTCGACTCGGAGTTCATCGAGATCCCCACCGGGCCCTCTCGCTGGTAGATCCGAAGTCTGCCGTCGGTAATCGCGAACGCGGACTTGAGCGTCGGCGGGATCGTCTCTGCCTTGCCGATGACGAGGTAGCCGTCGGCCCGAAGCGATCGGGCGATGGTCTCGAGCATCGACTGCTTGTACGCGTTGTCGATGTAGATAAACAGATTCCGGCAGATTACGAGGTCGAATCCTGACTTCGCCTCGCCGTTGATGAGGTCGTGTCGATCGAACGTGATCGGCCGGGCGACGGACTCGCGCACCCGGTAGGTCTCGTTCGACGGGTCGTGGTCGACGTACCGATGGTAGTCGTTCAAAAACTCGAGCTGGTCGCCAAGGTCGACCGTCCTGGATTCGGTGTACGTCCGTTCGCGCGCGGTCTCGAGGGCCGGCTCGCTGATGTCGGTCGCAAGGATGTGGATCGACGATTCGTCGATCTGGTCGTCGTCGTGGGCGAGCATCGACAGCGAGTACGGTTCGCGGCCGTCGGCACACGCGGCGCTCCAGATGTGGACGCTCTCGTGGCGCTCGGTCAGCGTCCGGAGCACGTCGCGGATCCCCTCCCAGACGTCAGGGTTACGAAAGAAGCCGGTGACATTGATGCTCAGCGAGTCGAGCAGCGCCCGTTGCTCGTCCGCCTCCGACCGCAGCAATTCGAAGTACTCCTCGTAGCTGTCACTGCCGGTTCGGCGCATCCGCGAGGAGACCCGCCGGTCGAGGTAACTCGTGTTGTAGTGGCTCGTCGCGAAAGCCAGCTCCGCCTCGACGTACTCGAGGAGGCGTTCGAACGCCGGGTCGGTGCTCACAACTCGGTCACTCCGTGCTCACCGTTGGCCGTCCGAACGATAAGTGCACCGGTTCCGGGAGTGAATTCAACCGTCCGACCGTGTTTTCCGCCGACATCTTCGGCGATCAAGGGGACGCCGAGTTTCTCGAGTTCGATCTTCGCGGCGTAGACGTTTCGCTGGCCGACGCCGTCGCCGAAGCTCTCGAACTGGAACATGTCGCTCCCGCCGGCGATCTTGGCCTCGACGGAGGTGTAGCTGGCACCGCGTTCGACCATCCGCCG
The DNA here is from genome assembly GCF_024204665.1 of Natronosalvus rutilus. NCBI lineage: Archaea > Methanobacteriati > Methanobacteriota > Halobacteria > Halobacteriales > Natrialbaceae > Natronosalvus > Natronosalvus rutilus. The sequence goes on from NZ_CP100355.1 coordinate 376,753, forward strand.
CAGGAGGGCTCGGATGGCCGTGTCAGCGTACTTACCGGGCTTGACGTCGCTATTGTCGGCGGTGTCACCGTCCGGGAGCATAACGTGCGCGAGACCGCCGATGTCGGAGTCCGGATCGTACAGCGCGACGGCGAGACACGAACCCAGTCCGTAGGATTTCAGCGTGTCCTCGCCCTCGCTGACGACGAGTTCAGAGATACCGACCTGCACCGGTTCGGGGACCCCCGGTTCGGTTCCGTACGTCTTCATTCTACGTCTCCGAATTCGGCCGTCGTCGGCGTCTCCTCGATGCGGTCGACGTCGAGGTCGTTCAGTGCACGTTCCAGGTCTCGCTCGTCGGGGATGGCGTAGATGTCACAGTCGAACTCGCGCCCGTCGGCCATCACCTGGGTATCGAAGACGAACGCGAACTCCTGGTTCTCGCCCAGCTGGATGATGACAGGGTCGACGGCGGCGGCGCCGATGTCGTGGATGAACTCCGGCGGCGAGTGATCGATCGTCGTGTCGAGGACGTTCGCCCAGCCGTCGAGGAAGCCACTGGCCATGATGTTCCCGAGTTCCGTGATGGCGCTTCGTTCCATCTCGCCGAATCCCTCCTCGTCGTCGGTCTCCATCGGCACCATCGCGTCGACGATCTCGTGTGCGGACTCCTCGTCGAACAGGAACAGGAGGTACCCACTCGGCGTACCGTCGAACTCGAAGGCAACCCCGACGAGGCGCTCGTTCGGGACGGACGCGGGAATAGCCTCGAGCGAGACGAAGTTCAGGCGTCGAATCTCGACGCTCGTCTCGATGCCGGTGAGCGTCGTCGCCGTCTTCGCCACCTCCTCGGCGCCCTGCTCGGCCATCCGGTCGAAGCCGTCGAGCTTGTCGTACTCGATCCCGTCGCTGGTGCGCAGTCGCTCGAGCAGGCTCGCCATGGAGTCGCGAGCGGGGAACAGGTAGTGGCTGAAACTGAGTTCGGTGCCGACGGCGTTGATGTGACTCTGGAAGAGCAGGGCCATGTCACCCTTGCCAGGAGCCTCGTCGATGTCGCCGAAGAAGGGCTCGGCGGTCGCCCCCTCGATGAACTGCGGCGTCGAGACGTCGATCACGGTCTCGAGGACGTCGGCCCAGCCGTCGATGAACCCGCTGTTCATCACCTGCCCGACCTCGGTGGCGGCGCTCACGCTCATCTCGTCGAACTCCTCGACGTCGGCCTCGGCGATCAGCATCTCGACGATGCGGAGCGCGCTGTTGCGATCGAAGACGACGACCGAGTGGCCGTCGAGGCCGCCGCTGAGTCTGACGCGAATCCCGACCTTCTCGGTGCCGTCCTCGAAGTCGTGGCGAATCTCCTCGCCGCGCATGAAGTTGAGCTTCGTGACGCCGACTTGCGTCTCGACGCCGGTCATCTTCGTCAGCCGACCGGCCGCCAGCCCGGCGCCTTCTCGGGCCATCCGGTAGAACGTGCCGAGAGCGTTGACGTCGAGTTTCATGCGGGGTGCACGTCAATGCCGTTGACCATCTCGACGAACTCCTCGAGCTCCGGGAAGGCGTAGATTTCCGCCTCGATCTGATAGCTCGGCACCGAGAGATCGGAGTCGAAGAAGAGCGCGAGGTCGTCCCCGCCGAGCCCGGCCGTTCGAACGACGATGTCGCCGGCCGGCGCGTAGACGAGTTGTGGGGCGGCGATGTCGATCGCGCGCCCGAGCACGTCGGCCCAGCCGTCGATGAACCCGCTGGCCATCATGTTGCCCATCTCCTCGACGGCGCTTCGGGCCATCTTCCCGGAGACGTTCGACATGTCGTCGACGACGTCGCGAAGCATGATCGCGGTGATCTTCTTCGCACTCGCCTCGGGAAAGAGGATGAGGATGTGTCCGTGGGGCGGGTCGAGCAACCGAACCCGGACGCCGACGCGCTTGCCTGGCTCGAGCTGGCTCTGGATGTCATCGACGTCGATGAAGTTCGTCTTCGTGACCTCCATCTGGGCGTCTTCGCCAGTTAGTTTGCTCATGTTGTCGGCGACGCCGTTCGTTCCGACCTTCGCCATTTCGTTGATAAAGCTCAGCTTCCGAATGTCGACCATCATCGTCATAGATTAGGTACCTCCGTGTGCGTTGTCGAGTTCGTTCGTCGTGTCCGTAGCCGGTGTCTCTTTCGAGAGGGGGTTCGCGCCCGACCGTCCGTCACTCTCGGTGTAGGTGTGTATGCTCATGCTCATAGTGTATTGACGTCGAGGATCGTAACCACTTCCCCCCGGCCACGAACCGTCGCCCCGCTCAAACCTGGAAGCCCACCCATGAACCCCTCGAACGGCTTGATGACGACCTCCTGTTGTCCATGGACGACGTCGCAGTGAAGGGCGACCGACCGGACGTCGTCCCGGATTCGGATCACCATTCCGTCGTCGGGGTCGGACGACTCCGGCGTCTCGAGTCGCTCCGCGAGTTCCACGACGGGAACGGGCGAGTCGCTCGAGGGAATCACCGGATTGCCATCGACGGTCTCGACGGTCCGCGCGTCGTCGATGTCCTGGACGGCCTTGATCGGGACGCCGAACTCCTCGCCGCCGATCTCGAAGAACAGGACGTCGGCGATGGCGACCGTCACGGGGAGTTCCATCGTGATCGTCGTCCCCTCGCCGGGGTCGCTGTCGACCGAGACGGTGCCGTCGAGGTCCTCGATCGTCCGCTTGACGACGTCCATCCCGACGCCACGGCCGCTCACGTCCGTCACCTCCGTCGCCGTCGAGAGACCGGGGTGGAACACCAGGTCGTAGACCTCGTCGTCGTCCAGGTCCGCGGCCTCGTCGGCCGCGAGGACGTCGGCGTCGACGGCCGCCTCTCGCAACTCCTCGGCGTCGAGGCCGCGACCGTCGTCGTGAATCCGAATCTGCACGCGGTCGCGGGCCCGCTCGGCCGTGAGTCGGACCGTCCCCTCACGGGGTTTTCCGACCTCCTCACGGACCGACGGCGCCTCGATACCGTGATCGACCGCGTTCCGAACCAGGTGGATGAGCGGGTCGCCGATCCGGTCGAGGATACTGCGGTCGAGTTCGACCGACTCGCCCTCGGTCTCGAAAGTGACTGCCTTGTCCTGGTCGCGCGCGATGTCCCGAACCGTCCGGGGCAATCGGTTGGCGACCGTCTCGAGAGGGACCAGTCGGACGTCCATCACCGTGTCCTGGAGTTCGGCGGTGATGTCGTCCAGGTCGTCGAGCTCTCGACGCAGCGTCTTCGGGTCGTCGTCCTGCTCGATGGTGTGACGGAGGCGAACACGGGCGGTGACGAGTCCCTCGACGAGGTTGAGGAGCGTGTCGACCTGATCGATGTCGACGCGGATCGACTGCGCCTGCTCGGCGTTCGATTCCGAATCCGCCTCCTCGTCCGTTTCGGGCACGCCGACGTCCGGAATCGGCATCGTCGGAACGTCCTCGTAGACGCGGTTTGATTCCGCGGCGGTCGCGTCCCCACCGTCTCTGTTCTCTGCAGCGCCGAACGCAGCGGTACTCGACGCGTCCGCACCGGCCGCGATGCCATCCCCCGGAGCGGAGTCGACGGCTTCGACGTCGAGATCGTCGGGATCGCCAAGGTCGTCGGCGTCGCCAAGGTCATCGAGAGTATCGAAATCGTCGAAGTCCTCGAGGTCGTCGGCGTCCATCGCAGACGCCTCGAGTCCACCGTCGTCCTCGAACGCGTACGCGTCGTCCGCATCCGCGTCGACGTCGAACGCCGTCGGTGCCGGCTGGTCGCCCACGAACGCGGTATCGTCCGGCGTCTCGAGGTCTCCGTCCAGGTCGTGGTCGTGGTCCTCATCGACGTCGACGTCGGCCTCGAGCGCCGAGTCGTCCAACGAGACGTCCTGTTCGTCCTCGAGTGCCGAATCGTCGACCGGATCGAATCCGAAGTCGACCGCGAAGTCGTCCTCGACTTCGTCTCGATCGATCGACTCGAGTCCCAGGTCGTTCTCGAGGTCCAGATCCTCATCCTCCAAGCCCAGAGCATCATCTTCGAGGCTCATTTCCTCGTCTTCGAGGTCCAGATCCTCATCCTCGAGAGCAACACCCTCGACATCCCGATCCGTTCCAGAATCGTCAACTGCGGAATCGTCGCCGAAACTCGATTCGGAATCGTCCGTCCCGTCGTCCGTTTCACCGAAGTCGACGCCGTCGAGGGCGGCAACGTCGGCCTCCTCGAGTTCGTCGGCTCCCTCGGCGTCCGTCGCTCGCGGCTCGAGCGAATCGGTGTCGGACGCCTCGACGGGTTGTTCTGCGGCGCTGTCGTCCGCGTCCAGGTCGAGGTCCGCATCGTCGAACGCGAACGCCTCGAAGTCGTCGTCAGTTGGGACGATCGAGTCGTCGGCGCCAGCCGGTGTCGAACCCGTCTCCGTTCCCGTCTCCGTCTCCTCATCTGACTGTGCTTCCGCATCCGATTCCACACCCACATCCGACGACAGCTCCACCGGAGCGTCGTCCAGGTCGGACGACTTGGCGGCCGCCACCTCGCTATCGGCGTCCGTCCGTTCGACGCCCTCATCACTGGTCTCCTCGGCGTCGCTCCCGAGGTCCACGTCGTCGAACTCTTCGTCAAATTCGGCCCCGAACTCGTCTTCGACCTCGAGGAAACTATTGTCGTCGACGTCGACGTCGTCGCCGAGCAATTCGTCCATGTCGACCTCGTCGTCGCTGTCGAACTCGTCGAACTCGAGTTCCTCGAGTTCGTCCTGGAGTTCGTCGAAGCCGACCATCTCGACCTCGTTTTTGAGTTCGGCGAACACCGCACTGGCGTCGTCGGCGTCGTCAGCATCGTCAGCGTCGGCTACCTCTTCGCGATCGTCCACACCGCCACCGCTCGCGGACTCCGCATCCGCTGACTCGGCGGCGATAGCCCTGTCGGTGGGGCCCGATTCCGCCTCCGAATCGTCGGCGTCGCCTTCCGGTGGGGCGTCCGCCGATGCCGATTCGCCGAGCAGGTCGTCGAACGACCCCGCATCGCCCATCTCGTCGAACGCATCGAGGTCCTCGCCCTCGACCTCCTCGACCATCGCGTCGAGATCGTCGAACTCGTCGAACTCCTCGAGCAGTTCGTCGACCGAGAGGTTCTGCGCGTCGGTCGAGGAAAGGCCCTCGACGTCGTCTGCGGTGAGCGACTCGTCGACCGCGTCGACTGCGTTGGCCCCGAGACCGGGCGTGTCACTGCTCGACACGAGCCGGTCCGTCACTTCGACGATCTCGAACGCGTCGACCGCAACGACCGGCTCGAGGGCCGCACTGATCGCGTCCTTGCCAACGGCGCTTCCGAATACGGCGTCGAAGGCCGTGCCGTACTCGCCGTTTTCGATCGCCTCGCGAGAAGGGGCAGTTCCGACGAGGTCGAACGCGTCGACGAGCGCCTCGACGACGAGTTGGCCGTTGTTGACCCGTGGGTCGTCGGTGATCGCGAGCCGAACGAGAAACGCGTCGTGGTCGGCGTCCTGCGGGGGATCGAACCGGGCCAGGATGTCGTCGATTTCGGCATCCGTCGGCGTCGAAACGTCCTCGCTCGTCCTCGTCGTCGAACCGTCCAGAAAGCTCCGGAGCGTCTCGATCTCCGCCGCCGGATCGCGATCGATTTCGCCGTTCGGGGGTGCTTCCTCGAGCATCGCCTCGAGTTCGTCGACGCCGTCGAAGATGGCGTCCATGACCTCGGGCGTAATCTCGAGGTCGTCCCGTCGGACGGCATCGAGGACCTCCTCGATGGCGTGTGCGAGGTCGCTCGCACGGGCGAGACCCATCGCGCCGCAGTTCCCCTTGAGGGTGTGAGCGGTCCGGAAGATGGCCTCCATCGCGTCGTCGTCGTCCGGGTCTCGCTCGAGCGTGAGCAGGGAGTTGTTCAGTTCCGTGATCTGTTCGTCGCTCTCCTGGGCGAAGTCCGTCCAGTACTCACTCATCGGTCTCACCGTCCGTGACGAATGCGCCGACGATCCGATCGACGAGCGCCGACGCGGGAACGACCTCGTCGACGCGACCCGTCCGTATCGCCTGCTGGGGGATACCGAAGACGGGGCTCGTCGCCTCGTCCTGGGCGATCGTGTGGCCGCCGGCGTCGGCGATGGCCTCGATGCCCGCGGCACCGTCCCGGCCCATTCCGGTCAGGACGACGCCACAGAGCGGGTCGACCACGCGCTGTGCGGCGGTCTCCATCGTTACGTCGATCGCCGGGCGGACCCCGTGAACGCGCTCGCCGTCGTCGAGGCGAACGCGGAGCGATCCGTTGACGTTGTTCACGACCCGGAGATGCTGGCCGCCTCTGGCGATGGCGACGTCGCCGGCGTCGATCCGGTCGCCGTCGCTCGCCTCGAACACGTCGTAGGCACAGATCGCATCTAACCGAGTGGCGAGTCGCCGGGTGAAATCCGCCGGCATGTGCTGGACGATCAGCACCTTTGCCTCGAGGTCGGCCGGCAGGTGCGCTAGCAGTTGCTCGATGATCTTTGGTCCGCCGGTCGACGCACCGATCACGACGGTCGGGTGGTCGAGGGACGTGCCGTCGACAGGGGCCGGCGCGTCCATCGTCGGCGGGGTAGACGGACCACGAGCAGTTAGCGTGCCCGCGTTTCCAGATTCGAGGACCTCGGTGGTCCCGGTCCCGGTCCCGGCACTGGCGCGAACGCCGCTCGCCGACTGCGTCGCGTTCACCTGCCGGCGTTCGGTCGCCGTGACCGCGGCCGTCGCGCGCGCGAGCGCCAGCGCCGACACCGGGGCCGCCGAGAGCTCGTCGACCTTCGCGACGACGGCATCCGTGAGGTGACCGAGGTTCTGCGTCCCCGTACCGTCGGGTTTCTGGAGGACGTCGAGCGCTCCGCAATCGAGTGCTTCGAGGGTCGCATCTGCCCCGGCCTCTGTGTGTGCACTGAGCACGAGAATCGGCGTGGGATCGTGCGTCATGATGCGCTCGACGGCTTCGATGCCGCCCATGCCCGGCATTTCGACGTCCATCGTGATCACGTCGATTGCATCGTCCGACGCGACGGCTTCGATGGCCGCCTCGCCAGTGTCGGCGGTCCGTACGTCGTACCCGGCGTTGTCGAGCGCGTTACCGACGACTGTTCGCATGAACTGCGAGTCGTCGACAACGAGTACGCCCGTCATGCCGCAACGACGTCAGCCAGTGCCTTCCGTACGCTTGGTTCCTCGAACGGCTTCGTGACGTAGCCGTCAGCACCAGCCTTTACGGCGAGTTTCATCTTCTCTCGTTGCCCGACACTCGTACACATGATGACCCGCGACCGGGGATCGAGTTTCTTGATCGCCGCGGTCGCCTTGATGCCGTTACACTTCGGCATCACGATGTCCATCATGACGATGTCGGGGTTCTGTTCCTTGTAAAGTTTTACCGCCTCAGCGCCGTTCGACGCCTCTCCAACGATATGGTAATCCTGCTCGAGAATCTGTCGCAGTAGATTACGCATAAAATGGGAGTCGTCTACGATGAGCACCCCTGTCGACATTTAATTGTACACCAAATTCCGATAGAGATACAACTACCATAAATGCTGTCTCTCGATTATCAGACGTGATAACCGACGCCATCGGCCGAATCCTCCGGGTTTTCGGGCGAATACGAATAGGTCTACCGGCCGTTCGGTATCGTGTTTCTTACGCTTCGGTTCCGGCTGCTAACAAAAGCGCCGGCACGTCGAGGATTCCGGTCGCCTCGATCACGACCGTCCCCTCCGTTCGAGACGGCGTCCTGGACGCCTCGTCGTCCTCGTCCTCGAGGACGAACTCGTCGCTTACGACGGATTCGTCTGAATCCGCGCCAGCGTCCGTTTCCGCAGCCGCCGAACGACGGCGCGAAATTCCCCCCACCGCGGCGGACGAAGCCGACCCCGAGCCCGGCTTCGACCGACTCCTCGAGAACCGCGACGACCGGTTCCCGCGCCGCGCTCGAGACTCCTGGCGCGGGCGGCGCACGCGTTCGACGAGCCCGCAGACGAGCGGGTGGTCGATGGCGCCGCCGGCGACCCCGGGGTCCTCGACCTCGTCGGGTTCCAGGACGTCGTCCTCGGCGACGTTGTGGACGCCGAGCACTTCGTCGACACGAAGCGCCGCTGGCTGCTGGTCGGTGGGTCGGTCGAGCACGACGAGTCGCTGTGCGGCCGGCGCCGGCCCGACGGGGAAATGGACGCGAGTGTCGACGACCGCCGTGATCTCCCCGCGGAGGTCGACCAGCCCCTCGACGGCCGCCGGCGACCGCGGCACCCGCGTGAGGTCCGCGTCTGCCGGCGGATCCGTGACCGTCTTCACTTCGTCGACGGGAATCGCCAGGCGGTGCTCGCCCAGTCGGACGAAGATGAATCGGACGTGCTCTTCTTCCCTGGCCGTCGTCTCGTCGGTCGACTGTCGCTCGCTCGGGTCCTCGATGCTGATCCCGAGGAGTCTGTCGGGTAACTCCGGAGCCATTGTCTGGTCGACTATCTCAGTCCACCATTAAAACGTTGCCTCTCCGAGAGGTCACTCGAGGTCGGCGGCTCGAGGAGGTTCCTCGTCGAGATCGATAGGCCGTTACATCGGTCGTAGGGCGGTCTGAGTGGAGGTTCGGTTTTCGGTTGCCAGACGCCCGATGCCAGATTCCAGATCTCGAATTCGAGAACGCCACCAACTCGAGCGACTGGGTACTCGCGGACTCGATGGCGGAGGCAAGAACGAGAGCAAGAACCAGAACGGCAGTGCGGGTGAGGGTAAGGGTGAGGATGAGAACAAAAAAACGAGAACGAGAGACGAAAGGGCCTTAAGTCACGGTCGACTATCCAGATGTGGACTAGGTCGGGCAGTTAGGCCCTGCTCACAACCCACGGTATGGCCTTCAGTGGGGACCGAAGCCCGCGGGCGTCCGGTCAGACCGCCCGGGGCCCCGGGAGCCAACGTGGAAGCCTCGTCCGTCGGGGACAGCGGTCGACCATGACCGTCCGCAGGGACGACTCATCGTCGTTAGCCGGCGACAGCCCATCAGGCGCGGAAGCGAGCAGTGGACCGCCGGACACCTGTCGCTCGACGGGTTGCGGGGTGGAGGAGGCAACCAGGATTCCCCCGGCCGGAACGCCGGGCAACCGCGGGGTCCAACACTCATAACGACCTTTTGTGCTGCGTTGAAGCGAGACGCAGAGCGATCACTCTGCGTCTCGCTGTTACTCGGCAAAAGTTCGACCAAAAGCACTCCTCGTTCCCCTCACTACATTCGGGTCACTCGTCGGCCCGCTCGCTCACTGCGTTCACTCGCGGTAGCAAACTGGTGACCGCCTGCCCTCCCCCGGGTCGCGCCCCGCTCGAGGAACTCGCGGGACGCTCCCGGCCACATACCGTGGGCACAGCTCGAGAGTCAACGGGGAACTCGAGTCTCGAGCAGGAGAGCTGCCGAAGCAGTCGAGGCGATCGAAACCTCGTCGAGTCAGTCGTCGGCCGTCTCGAGTATCGCCGGATTACTGACCTGCAGGCCTCCCTCGAGCGTTCGGATGGGGTAGGGGATGTCGATACCCGCCTCGTCGAATCGCTCCTTGACGCTGGTGACGTACTCTGCACGGGTACGGACGAAGTCGGCCCGCGAGGGGTTCGCGATCCAGAACCGCGACTGGAGGCCGACGTCGGAGTCCCCGAGTTCGGTGAGTCGCACCGAGGGGGCGGGGTTGTCCATGATGTCGGGGTGGTTCTCGGCTTCCTCGACGATGATGTCCGTCGCCTCCTGGATGTCGTCGCCGTAGCCGATTCCGAAGACGAACTTCAGGCGGAGTTTGTCCGCCTCGACGGGATTTTTCAGGACGCCCTCGGTGAGAAGGCTGTTCGGCACCGTCAGCAGTTCGTTGTCGAATGTGCGAATCCGGGTGACGCGCAGGCTGATGTCTTCGACGACGCCCGAATAGGTGCCGTCCTCCCACTCGATCCAGTCCCCGATGCGGAACGGTTTGTCGGTGTAGATGAAGATCCCAGCGACGAAGTTCGAGATGACGTTCTGGAGCGCGAGACCGACTGCGAGCGCCCCCGCGGCGGCGATTCCGGCCATCGACACGAGGAAGTTTCCGTAGTCGGCGGCGCCAAACGCGATGGCGACGCCGAGGAAGAGGACCGCGAACCTGGTGACCACCAGCAACGGCTTCTGGGCGTGCCGGTCGAGGCCGCGGCGATCCATCGCCCGCTCGACCAGCGGAACGACGACCGCCCGGCCGACGAACCAGACGAGGAGCAGCGTCACCAGGAAGACCAGGCCGCTCTCGAGGGTCGCCGCGAGCGTCTCGTCGACCCCGGAGAGCCGGTCGAGTTGCTGGCCGATTGGCCCGAGGCCGTCCTGTAGGAGCGTTCTCGCCCCGACCTCGCCGCCGATCATCGATGGATCACTGCCGTGTGTCCTCGCGTGTCGATCAACTGGGCGTTGACCCGCTCGGCGAGGTCGGCCGCCTTCTCCTCCGTGGAACTGCCCGCTCGAGCCGCCCGGAGGAACTTGACTTTGACGAGGTTCTCGTTCGCAAGCTGGTCGTTGAGTTCGTCGACCACCGCGTCGACGCCGCTCTTCCCGACCCAGACAGTGACGTCGAGGTCGTGTGCGCGACGTTTGAGTTCCTGCTCGTGATCGTTCATGGACCGCTCTATGAGGGCGGGCGGTTTCAATGTTCGCGATTCGAAAAACGCCTCGACTCCCCCGTCACTCGTACGGATAGCGCGCCTGGCTCCCGCAGTCGCAGGTGACGACGACGTGGCCGTCGCGCAGACGAACCCGGGCGTTCTTCCCCGGGCGAAGGTAGGCGTCACAGGCGTCGCAGGTGAATCGCTTGAACTGTCGCGGAAGTTCGAGCCGATTGCGTTCGGCGATTCGGCGAGCGAGCCTGACGTAGGCGCTCGCTCGCTCGTCGTCGCCGTCGGCGGCGGCCGCTCGAGCGAGGGCGTGGAGGCGGTCGATTCGCTCGGCGGCGACGCTCATCGTCGGGTCGTTCGGCCGTCTCCTGTAATTAGGTACCGAAATCCGGCGACCTCGAGAGCGATGCGGGCACGGCGTCGGCCGTGACTTCGGTCGCGGCGGAAAGGCGACGACCGCATCCGCGTGTCGATGCCGCAATACTGTTATACGGGCCCCGGTGAACTACTCGTGAGAACAGACCGTGATTCCCAGTGGGACAGCGACCGCCGACGGCGGAGATGCGACCGCGATGGACCGACGCTCCCTGCTCGCGGCGACCGCCGCCGGCTGCTCGCTGTCGCTGAGTGGCTGCGTCCGCGAGATACGAAGCGCCGTCAACCGGGACCGACTCGAGCCGCTCTCGGTGACGATCACGACCCAGCCGGCCGACGGCGATCGGCAGTCGATTCGACTCAGCCGGGAAATCGCCGCCAACCTCGAGGCGGTCGGAATCGACGTCCACGTCGAACTCCGGTCGCCCCAGGAACTCCGCCGGCAAGTCCTGGTCAACCACGACTTCGACCTGGTGGTCGATCGCCACCCCGGCGGCGCGGACCCCGATTTCCTGTACGAAGCGCTCTACTCCCGGTACGCCGAGGAGTCGGGCTGGCAGAACCCGTTCGGCGTCACGAACATAGCGATCGACGACCTGCTCGAGCGCCAGCGTCGGGTCGCGGATGCGGACCGACGCGAGGTAGTCGAGCAACTGGCGACGCTGGTCGCCCGCGAACAGCCGTTCGTCCCCATCTGTCGGCCCGACGAAGTTCGGCTGGTCCGCACCAGTCGATTCGACGGCTGGCGCGCCGAGGACATCACGACCCGCCTCGGCTACCTCGGGCTCGAACCAGTCGGCGAGGGCGGAGCGTTGCGCGGTGCGATCATGGACGCCGCCCCGTCCCAGAACGTCAACCCGCTCTCGGCACCGTACCGAGGGCCGGACCCGGTCGTCGACCTCGTGTACGATCCACTCGCCATCGAGCCGCCGGGTGATGACGAGGTCGTGGCGTGGCTCGCCGAGGACTGGACCTGGGACGGTGGTGAGGGCGATGGCGACGGTGACGGTAACGATGGGGGCAATGGCAACGACAGCGGCGATAGCGACGACAGCGAAACCGGCACCGGCACCCTCGAGGTCACCCTCCGCGAGCACGCCTTTCACGACGGCGAGCCGGTGACAGCGGACGACGTCCGGTTCACCTACGAATTCCTCGCGGACACCTCAATGGGCTCGAGCGACGTTCCGGCCCCCTCGCCGCGATACCGGGGACGGACCTCGGTCGTCCAGTCGATCGACGTGCTCGACGAGCGAACGCTCGAGTTCGTCGTCGACGGCACCGAAGCCATCGCCGAACGAGCGCTCGTGGCACCCATCCTCCCGCGACACGTCTGGGAATCGCGATCCGACCCGCCGAACGTCCCTGGGGTTCGCCTCGCGCAGGGAACGACCGAGGCTCTCGTCGCGACCAATTTCCCGCCGATCGGCAGCGGCCCCTACCAGTACGCCGACCACGTGGATCGCCAGCACCTCACGCTCGAGCGCTACGCCGACCACTTCACGACTCGCGAGGACGTGAACCTGCCGGCGCCGACCGCCGAGTCGTTCCGGGCCCAGATCGACCCGCGGAGTACCTCCGCGATCGCGTTGATCCGGGATGGCGACGCCGACGTGACGATTTCGCCGCTCGAGACGTACGTCCTGGACGACCTCGAGGCCGAGGGCGACGTCGAGCGGATCGAGTCGGAGACGGCGGCGTTCTACCACCTCGGGTTCAACGTCCGGCGCGCGCCGTTCGGCGACCCGTACTTCCGTCAGGCGGTCGCCGGCGTGATCGACGAGGCGTGGCTCGCCGAGACGGTGTTTCACGGCCACGCCGACCCGATCGCGACGCCGCTGTCCCCCGAGTGGACGCCGTCGTCGCTGGCGTTCGACGACGAAAACGAAGACCCCGTCGTCCCGTTCCACGGCTCTGACGGCGATCTCGACGTCGAGGCCGCTCGAGCGGCGTTCGAGGACGCGGGGTACCACTACGACGGCGACGCCCTGGTGGTGAGGCAATAATGTTCCTCCAGACGCTCGCACAGGTGATCGTCGTCGTCGCCGCCATGATCGTCGTCTCGACGGCGGCGTTCGCGGGTCGCCAGCGACTGGTCGAAACCACCGGAGACTTCCGCCGGCGGGTGGCAGCGATCCTCCCGATAGTGCTCGTCCTCGTGTCCGTGTTGTTGTTCAACAGCGTCGCCAGGGACCTCGCCCCCGAGGTGTCCTGGATGATCGGCTGGGAACTCACCGGGATGATCTACGACATCGAGGGTGACTTCATCGTCTGGCTGCAAGCCCAGGCGACCCCCGAGCTGACGGCGTACTTCTCGTTCATCTACATCTACGGCTACGTCTTCGTCCTCGTGTTTCCGGTGATCGCCTACTTCTTGCTCCCAAACACGCGCCCGATCCGGGAACTGCTCGCGGCCTACACCCTCAACTACACCCTCGGCCTCGTCTGCTACGTGTTCGTCATCGCCTACGGTCCCCGAAACATGATGCCCGAACTCATCCAGGCGCTACTGTACGATACGTACCCGCAGTACCAGCACCTCACCCGACAGGTCAACCGCAACACCAACGTCTTCCCCTCGCTCCACGCCTCGCTCTCGACGACGGTCGCCTTGCTCGCCTACCGAACCCGCGAGGTCTACCGCGGCTGGTTCTGGCTGGCAGTCTGGCTGGCCGTCAGCGTCTCCCTCTCGACGATGTACCTGGGCATCCACTGGGCTATCGACGTGGTCGCGGGCATCGGCCTCGCCTGGCTCGCCGTCGAGCTCTCGACGCACCTCGTGGGTCGCTGGTCGGTCTACGACGGACTCGAGCGTCGTGGGCTGTGGAATCGGAGCCGCTGAGCGACTTCAGGGGAACGGGTTCAGGAAGCGCATCCGGGAAGGCGACTCCAGAGAATCGGGAGGCCTGGACGACATCTCGCTGACGCCGACGTCGAACCTGTCGCTCTCGAACCGGAAATCGCAAAAGAACCGGCGAAACCGGCGTTCAGTCGTCCTCGAGCGCGTCGGCGATACGGTTGAGTGCGCGGGTCTGATCGCGCAGCTCGTCGCGGACCTGTCGAACCTCGCGGACGAGTTCTTCGTTGCCGACCTCGTCACCGCCGCGACCACCGGGGCCGCCTGCTCCTGCTCCTGGCCCGCCGGGTCCGCCACCCATCATACCGCCCATCATCTGGGCGAGGGGGTTGCCGCCCATGCCACCGGGGCCGCCGCCACCGCCACCGCCGAAGGGGCTCTCCGGCGGTCCCTCACCCTCTTCGGCCTCCGCCTCGCGCTTTTCGCGGATCTCTTCGACGCGCTCGCGGAAGGATTTCTCCTCGCCGTCGCTGTCGCCGTCTCCGTTGCTATCGACGTCGACGTCGGCCTCCTCCCCCGCGTCGGCGTCGTTGTCGTGATCGTCTGCCATACTCGTCCTTCTCGAGCGCGGCGGAAAAGGATTGTTATCTCGGGAGTTTTGACGCCGGAACGCCGATCGAGCACGACCACGACTGGTGCGGTCACCCCCGAGTGGCGAACGACCCGAGCGACGACTGGAGTCGCCGACCCTCGGTATCGGCGGCCTCGAGTTCGTACCCCACCAGATCCCGCATGTCGACCACGTAGGTCGTCCCGCCGCGCTCCAGGACGAGCAGTCGACCCTTCGTGCCGACGACGGTTCCCGCGGCGATGGTCTCCTGGACGGGGCGATGATCGAGGTCGAGGCCGTACACGAAGTCGAACCGATCGATGACGTCGAACGCGTCGCGGGCGAGCAGCGCGTCCCAGGCGTCGCCGTCGACCGCGCTGCCCAGCGTCTCGATCTTCGCGTCGGTCCGTACACGGTCGACCAGCCCCTGCTCGTGGGCGATCTGAGCCTCGAGTTCGCGGGCGATGCGGCCATTCGAGACGGTGTGAACGTGAGCGCCGCGGTCGGCCCCCTGCTCGCGAAGCCGTGTCTCGAGGCGCCACGAGCGGGTGACGCCGACCTTGAACGTCGCCGGCGCGAACGCCGCGAGGTAGACCGCGTGCTCCTCGTAGCAGTCCATCTCGTCTTTCAGGCAGGTGCCGGTACACCGGGCGCAGACCCAGGTGTTCGTGTGGTACTCGCAGTAGGGTGCCTCCGGGCGGTCACAGGGGTGGTGGACGTCGCCCTCGAGCGAGCCGGCGCAGTGGCGGGTTCCGAGGGCGTACTCGAGGACGGTGCCCGGCTCGAGAGTGAGTGAGGTGACGGTTCGGTCGTCCCCCACGGTCGCTTCGGGGTCGCTGAGCAGCAAGACGGCGTCGTTCAGGGGCGTCGTGTCGGTCGTTTCGTCGGTTGCACTCGAGGCCGTGCCCGACGACTCTGCATCGACCGCCGCCGACACCGGGCGGCGAGGTCTGTACCCGACGACTTGCACGGTCGTCCTTTGGACCCACGATAGAAAGCCGTGACGCTCGCCCTCGTCAGGGCCACTCGCACGCGGCGCCGACAGTCAACGCCTGTTCGTCGATGTACGCTGCGAGACACGCGTAGTTGCAGAACTGGCCCGCCCGTTCGCGGCCGTCGTCCGTCGCCTCGCTCACGAAGACGGGGTCGTGGCGCTCCACGTCGCTGCCGCAGTAGGTGCAGTCGGTTCCCATACCTATCCATCGACCGGCGAAGAGGAAGGTGTTACCCCGCCGTACTCGCCAGGAGCCGACAGCCGTCCCGCAACAACCAGGCCGGAACGGACGACTATATTTCGTCGATAGCACAAGGAATATAGTCCAAGGGGCGGAACCACCGGTCATGACACTCGAGGGCACGCTCGACGTGACCGTAACGGACGGCGTTCCGACGTTCGAACTGACGGTCGAGAACACCGGTCCGGACGACGTCACGCTCCAGTTTCGAAACGGCTGCAAGGCCGACTTCGCGGTCGAAGACAGCGAGACCGAGCGCTGGCGACTCACGAACACCCGCATGTTCACGCAGGTGCTCTCCCAAGCCGATCTCGACGCCGGCGAGACCACCACGTTCGAGGCGACGGGCGACGAACTCGAACCCGGAAAGTACACGGCCGTCGGCGAGTTGAACGCGGCGAACCACGACTGTACGGCTCGAGCCGAGTTCTCGGTCTGAGGCGACGGACACGGGCGACGCCACAGGCTTATGCCCGTTCCGCCCCCAGCCCAGACAGTGAGCGAGTTTGCGTTCGAGCTCGAGCTGTGTGCGGCCCTCGAGGCGCGTCGAGAGGGAATTCTCGCCCGCCAGCTCGGCGGGAGTGTCGCCAGTCCCGGTTCCCGTATCCTCGACGTCGTCTACATCGAGCCGGGCCCCGAGTTCGACCGGCGCACGACGATTACCGCCGATTCGATCCCCGACGCGGCGCTCGAGGCCGACGTGGGTACGGGCCGGGCGCGCTACTGGAAGGACTGCTTCGACTGCCACCCCAAACGGGCTCGTCGGGCGGTCGAACGCGCCGTCGAGATCGGGTTCTTCGAGTCCGAGCGTCGAAATGGGCGGGAGTATGTCCGGCAAGTGGCTCGCTATCCCGACTGGTACGGGAAACTGGTGGGAATCGAGAACAAGCCCGATCTGGGGCGGCCGGGCGACCTCGAGGCCCAGTTGCGCCTCGACGCGAGCCTCGCGCTGGTCGACGAGGCAGTGCTGGCAACGGAGAGTTACGTGACGCGAGCGCACCTCAACCGGATCCCCGAGGCGGTGGGCGTCTGGCGGGTGCACCGCGACGAGACGGCACCAACGGGTGGCGATACGGGCCCGGTAGACGATGCTATAGAAATTGAAGTGATACGCGATCCCGCTCCGTTACCGAACATGACGGCCGGTATCGAACCCCTCGAGTATCACCCCGGACGGACCGACATCGCGGTGGTTTCGCCGGAACGGAAGGCTCGAGCCAGGCGTCGACTTGCCGAGCGAGCGTACGGAAAGGGGTGGCGAACCTACGAGTTTCCCGCGTGTGCGGCCTGTGCGCCGCTCGAGCGGGACGGTGCGACCCTACCCCACTGCCGGTGGGCCGACCGCGTCGTGGACGCGAGTTCGGAGTGTGGGCCGGCGTGTCCGGGCTACGAGCCGGTCGAGGAGCCTACTATCCGGGTCGACCTCGAGGCCGAGCGCGACGAGCGGACGGCGTGGGTGGCCGATCCGGCGGGCAAGCGGCGCCGACAGTCGGGACTTGATCGGTTCTCCTGATCACTGGACGGGTGGCGGGTGATCACCGAGTGAGCGCGGACGCTCGAGGAGGGGAAGACTACAGCGAGTACCGCTCGCCGTCCACCGCTAGCGGCTCCTCGAAGGCCTCTTCGGCCGGGTAGAAGTGCGCGAGGTGCACCAGCCGCGTACGCTCGGCCGCGAGTTCGTCGGCCAGCGCGAGCGCCCCCTCGCGCGTCATGTGCTTCGTACCGAACGTCCGCGGAACCCCGTCCGGACCCTCGTGGCGGCCACCGATGGGGTGCTTGTCGGCGAGGTGTGCCGGAACGATGGCCTCCGCGAGCAGGAGGTCGGGGTCGGCGAGGACGGCCCGCGAGTCGTCCGGGATCGCGTAGCTGGTATCGCCCGTGATCGACAGCTTCGCGCCCGTCTCCGGGTCCTCGACCGCCAGCCCGTAACAGACCAGCGGCGGATGGACGACTGGAACCAGCGTGACCTCGAGCCCGCAGGTCGAGAAGGACTCGAGCGGCGTCCGCGGGTGGACGGTCACCGCGTCGAGGTAGTGGTAGTCCGCGTCGACGGTCTCGGCGACGCTCTTTCCGGTCTCGGGGTCGGTTTCGTCGGCCGCATAGACGTCGAGGTGACGGAGCAGGCGGAAGACGTTGCCCAGCCCGTCAAGGTGATCGAAGTGAATGTGGGTGATGATCGCCGCATCGGGTAGGAGAACCTCGTCGCGGAGAAACTGGTAGCGAAAGTCGGGACTGGCGTCGATCAGGAGGGACTCGCCCGTGCGCTCGTTTTCGACGTGGACCGAGAATCGAGTGCGCTCGAGTCCACGGTCGCGGGCCAGCCGACAGGTCTCGCAGTCACAGCCGACGGTGGGCGTTCCGGTGGTGTCGCCCGTGCCGAGCAGCGTCACCTCCACGGTCAGGGACACCTCCGGGACCGGGCGCTCGAGGGAGGGAACGTCATTGGCGGGAGATACGGCCGTGGGGGATAAGGGTGTTACCCGCTCCCGTTCAGGGATTCGTCGATCGGCCTCCGGGCACCCTCGAGCGCACCCGGTCCGAAGGCCTCGAGCGCTCTCGAGGGGGTCAGAGCGACGTGTCGAGACCAACCACGGTGACCGACGCCGCGGTCCCGTCCGCACTCGCCCAGAGGTCGCCGCTCGCGCTGTACTCGAGCGGTCCGAACTCGTGCTCGCCTGTCTCGGCGGGGACCTCCGCGTAGTAGCGCACCGATTCTCCGCCAGCAAGGGAGTCGTCGAACTCGACGTACGTCGTCCCCTCGACCTCGGTGATCGAGTGGTCGTCGCCGCCCACCACCGTCCAGCCGTCGGGGAGGCGGTCGCGAACCAGGGTCGCCTCGGTCGTCGACTCGACGGTGAGGTCGATCCTTGCCGTCTGACCGGCGGTGTAGGCCGACGAATCCTGCTCCCGCGAGAAGGTTGCGGTCGGGAACGTCGGCGCGTCGAGGCCCTCGGCGATGGCGTCGAACCGGAGACACGACTCCGAGAGGACGACCCGGTTCGTCGACTCGTTGTCGGGGTCGTGTCTGACCCAGTCGGCGTTGTCGGAGGCGACGACGACGCCGAGTCGGGAATCGGCCTCGAGCGTCCAGTCGATGTCCCAGCACGCGAGCGGGACGCGGTAGGCCCGGTCGGTCGGCGTCGAGGACTCCTCGTTGATCCCGGTATGGAATCGCGAGTTCCAGAAGCCTCGAGCAAAAGGCCGGGTGCTACCGTCGGATCGACGCTCGTAGACGACGGCCGTGAACCAGGTGTCGTCGCTCGAGGCGACCAGCAGGTCCGCGGTGACGTGCCCGGCGACTCGCACCGATTCCTCGAGGCGCGGGCTCTCGAACATGAGGTGGTCGGGCCCGGACGACCGTTCGGCGAACATCTCGTCCTCGCTGATCGGCGGCGAGGCGTCCTCGAAACTCGAGACGCCGGTCCCCAGCAACTCGAGTTCGCCGGCTGCGGGGTCGTCGCGGACGAGCGGGAACGCCGTCTTCTCGGCGGCGGCCGGCGGCCAGACGTCGAACTGCGTCCGCGGAGACGACGCCGACTGGACGTCGACCGGTGGCAGGTCCATTACGTCAGTCTCGACGCCGTCGACCAGCCAGTGGTCGAACCAGGCGTGATACAGCGCCGGGCTGTCGGGGTACTGTCCGGCGGCGTGACCCCAGTCGCCGATCACGAGCCGTTTCGAGTGGTCGTCGGGGAGCGCCTCGTAGAACCGGGTCGATCCCCAGCGCTTGACGTTGCGGTCCTCCCAGCCGGCTTCCATCATGACGGCGCACTCGACGCTGTCGGCGCGTCGGCGGTAGTCGCGCTCGATCCAGAACTCGTCGTAGTTCGGATCGTACTCGTAGGATCGGATCTCGTGCTCGAGGCGCTCGCCGGGTTCGATTCGGGTCGTGAGCGAGTCGAGCAGTTCTTCGGGATACTCGACGGCCGCCGGCGGGATGAGCCCGAAGCTGAAGTCGAACAGCGTCGGCGTCCCGTAGGTGTCCCACGGGCAGGCGTCGTGGAAGCGGTAGTCGTACCAGCGGTCGATGGCGACCTGTGGAACGATGGCCTGCAGGTGCTCGGGGGCCTCGATAGCGGCCGCCAGCTGGGTCGTCCCGTCGTAAGAGCCGCCGATCATTCCAATGTTTCCGTTGGTCCAGTCCGCCTCGCCGAGCGCATCGATCAGTTCCCGCCCGCTGAGGCGCTCGCGGATGCCGCCGTAGTCGTAGTAGCCCCCCGAGTTGCGCGTCCCGATGAGGTCGAACTGGGCTCGAGCGTAGCCCCGAGGCACGAAGAAATCGGCGATGCCGCCTTTCGCTGGACTCTCCCCGCCGTTGAGCGCCTGGTAGAGGTCGTTGTACGGCGAGTACGTGAGGATCACCGGTACGTCGGAAACGGGCTCGCCGCTCGCGTCGACGGGGCGAATGACTTCGCCGTACAGCGACGGCGACTCGGTCACCTCCTCGCCGTCGCGATTCTCGAAAGTGAACTCCACCTCGATGGAGTGTGACTCGGGGTCGCCGAGGTCGTAGCGCGGTTCGGTCTCCCCGCTGGTGGTTTCGATCCCGTCTGTCGTCGCGACGGGTGTGGACCCGAGTAGACCGAGTACGCTCGCTCCGGCGAGGGCGCCGGACGCTTTCAGAACCGATCGCCGATCAACTGGCTGGCGTGACATACGCTCGAGCACAACAGTCGCTCTAAAGAGGGTGTTGACAATCCCGTCAAAACGTTCGTGACGATTCTCGAGGGTCGATTGGGGCCGCGAGCACCGCGCCGGAGCGGCCGCTCACACGTCGACACGCGGTTCGGTATCTCGAGTCGGAATAGGTTCGCGGTCAGTAATTGTGGTCGCAGTCGCAGTCAGTGGTCGTGGTTGTGATCGTGCGAGTGCCCACCGTCGCTCGCCGCACCCAGGTCCCCGCCTGCGACCAGCGCCTCGTGATCGCCATCGATCATATCCATGTTCTTCAGGTTGTCTCGTTCCTCGAAGTCCTGGACGGCCTCGAGCAGGTCCTTCTGGGTGAGCGTCGTCCGGTTCTCGGTTAGCGCCTCGAGGACGGCCTCCCGCATGACCATCCGGAGGTCGCTCCCGGTCATCCCCTCGGTTGCGTCGGCGACGGCGTCGGGGTCGAACTCGTCGATGTCCATCGCGTGGGTGATGACCCGGAGGATGTCCGAGCGCATCCCGGTGTCGGGTTTGGGGAAGTTGACGATCTCGTCGAACCGTCGCCACGCTGCGGCGTCGAGCTGGTCGGGGTGGTTCGTCGCCCCGATCAGGAGGACATCGTCCTGGATGAGCGAAACGTTGTCGATGCTCTTGAGCAGGGTGTTGACTGCCCGCTTGAGTGCGGCGTGTTCGTCGCTTCGGCGGGTCTTGGCGACGAAGTCGAACTCGTCGATAAACAGGATACACGGCGAGAGCCGCTTAGCGACCTCGAAGGTCTTGTCGACGTTTTTGGCCGTCTCACCGAGGTACTGGCTGGTGATCATCGAGAGTTTGACCTCGACGAACGGGAGGTCCATGTCGTGAGCCAGCGCGCGCGCCGTCGACGTCTTCCCGGTACCCGGCGGCCCGACGAACAGCAGTTTCCCGATCTCGCGCAGCCCGATTTGGGCGAGGTAGTCGCGGTGCTCGATCGCCTTGGCGATCTTCTCGATTTCGGACTCCTGGTTCGGCGTCAACACCAGGTCGTCGAGCGTGATGTCGACCTCCTCGGGCGCACGCACTTCCACGAGATCGAGCATCTCCTCGTCTTCCTCGTCCTCGAAGTACTCCTGGAGCAGGCCGTCGATCCAGACGCGGTCGGCCTGGATCGGGCGGTTCTGCTCGCGGGCAGCCTCGTAATCCACGTCGAAAGCGAGGTCCTCGTGCCCCTCGAAGTGCTTCGCGAGCGTCGGGTTCGCCTGGATGCGGTCGGCGTCGGTTCGCTCGAGGTACCAGCGCTCGGCCAGGTCGCGCTCGGTGAGCGAGATCGACCCCGAGAAGTCGTCGCGCTCGGTGAACATGAGGTCGCTGACGGCGTTCCACGGGCGGTCGACACCGGTGGCTTCGCGGATGGTCGTGTTGGTCGCCGACAGCGGGCGGGAGATGCCGCCGCGGTGGCGTCGTCCGCGGCCGAAACCCGCGCCTGTGCTCGCGGCGTCGCCCGTTTCGGACGCGTCGTCGGTGTCGTCGTTGGTCCCACCAGCGGCGCCCGTCCAGAAGACCCGGCGGATCGCCGGCGGGAGGTCGTTTTCGTCGAGAGAACGGTCGTTCGAGTAGATGCTCGCCGTGAGCAGGAACTCGACGACCTCGAGCGCCGGAGTACTCATTCGCGGAACCTAGTCACCACACGCCCTTAATCCCGTCGTCACGGCTCCGACGCGACGGTCGTGGTCGAGGCCCGGGCGGTTCGTTCCCGTCGTCGACGGTCCGAGAGCCTGCGAGCGCCGTCGCTCGAGGAACGTGACGGTGTCAAAATGCCCTTCATAGCTCTATCTTGTGACCAGAACCACTTAAAGGCGAGAGAGGTGCTATCGAGGTGCACGGATTGGCCCGGCGCAGTGGCTCGAGAGGCGGAACGACGGCAGAATGCCCTTCATAGCTCTACCTTGTGACCAGAAGTACTTAAAGGAACGACCGGGGACATCGCTCACCCGAACGCGAGGGGTCGAGAGTACCGGAGTCCCGTCCGTGAGTTCGACAGATGAGCCCCTTCCGAAAGGCCTAATCGCGTTCTGGCCCGAGTGCGACCAATGAGTCACCAGTTGCCCGACGTCCAGGCGAGCGCGCCCGACGTCACCGTCGGACTGAGCCAGGTCGGCGTCACCGGCGTCGAGAAACTCGTCAAGATCGCCCGCGAGGACAAGCGCCCGCTCGTGTTCACGGCGGAGTTCGAGGTCTTCGTCGACCTCCCTGCCTGGCGCAAGGGCGCGGACATGAGCCGAAACATGGAGGTCATCGACGAGACCCTCGAGGAGGCGACCCGCGAGGAGGCCTACCGCGTCGAGGACGTCTGCGGCGACGCTGCCGAGCGCCTCCTCGAGAAACACGACTACACCTCCCGCGCGGAAGTCTCGATGGAAGCCGAGTTCATGCGCCGGGAACAGACGCCGGCGAGCGACCGCGAGACCCAGCACACCGTCGACGTCATCGCCTCCGCGACGGCCACCGAGGAGGGAACCCGCGAGGAGGTCGGCGCCCGCGTCGTCGGCATGACCGTCTGCCCGTGCTCCCAGGGCATGTCCGTCGCGCGGGCGAAGCAGAAACTCGAGGACCTCGACGTCCCCGAGGCGAAGATTACGGAGTTCTTAGACGAGGTGCCCCAGCCGGGCCACTCCCAACGCGGGCACGCGACGCTCACGATCGAGTCCGAGGGTGCCCCGGACGTCGACCTGAACGACGTCATCGACATCGCCCGGGACTCGATGAGCGCGCACATCTACAACCTCGCGAAGCGCCCCGACGAGGATCACATGACCTACGAGGCCCACAGCGACGCGAAGTTCGTCGAGGACTGCGTCCGCGCGATGGCCGAGGGCGTCCTCGAGGAGTTCGGCCACCTGCCGGACGACGCGGTCGTCCGCATGTCCCAGTCGAACGACGAGTCGATCCACCAGCACAACGCTCATGCCGAGCGCGTCGTCGATTTCGCGACCCTGCGAGCGGAAGCAAACGGCGACGGTCAGTAGCGAGGTGACAGCGGACCGAACGATTTACGCGGGCAGCCTGCACAGGGGGACCTATGTGCCGCCCCCTGATTCGTAACCCACTCCGGAGGCCACTCGAGGCGAGTTCTCGGTCGGTCGGTCCGGAACCCCACCCGAACGAGGCAGGACCCTGTGCGCTCGAGCCGGGACCTCATCCGAACGAGACGGGCCCCCGTTCGCTCGAGGTGACGATCTGATGGGGTTCGTCCCCGCCACGATCGCCGCGACTGAGTACCGGCGAACGGTTCGCACGGTCGTCGGCGACCGAACGAAGCTCCTCCTGAGCGTCGGAATCCTCCTGGTCGCGCTCGGCCCAATGATGGCCGTCGGCCTCCTCCTGTTACCGGTCGCGGGCGAAGCGCTGGCCGCGGGGCCGGTCGAGCCAATCGCCGGGTTCACCGTCGCGGACGTCGTCACCGGCGGCGTCGCGATGGCGTGGATCGGACTGGTCGCGTTCGCGACGATCCGCGTCGTCACGACGGTGGCCGACCTGGACGAGCCCGCACTCGTCCTGACGGCGACCCCGATTCGAACGCTCGTCGTCGGCCTCGTCGGTTCGGAGCTGCTGGCCTTCGGGACCTGGTTGCTCCCAGTTTCGCTGCTGCTGTCTGGCGCGTTCGCCTACGGGACGGGTACGATCTGGCCCGTCCTCGTCGCCCCGGCGACGGTCGCCGTGCTGTTCCTGTCCGCGTTCCCGGTCGGGTTCGCTCTCGGCGTCGGAATCCGCCACCTCATCACCGTCTACGAGCCGATCGCGCGCTACCGCACCCCGATTCTCGTCCTCGTCGGCGCGGCCTACTTCGGGTCGATCGCCCTCGGCTGGTTCGACCAGGTCACCGGCGTCCTGTTCGACCTCCTCGACGGGACGCCTCTCGGCTGGCCCGGCCACCTCCTGCTGGCGGGGCTCCCGAACGTCACGTTCTCGATGCCCCACGCCGTCGCCGGCGTCGTCGGTTCGGTGGCACTCGCCGCGCTCGCCATCGTCGTCGGCACCCGTCTCGCCGCCGTCCACTGGCGGTCCGACCCCTTCCGCGAGGACGAAGACGAGCGCGTCGTCGCGGAACACGCCGGCGAGAGCCGACTCGCGAGCCTGCTCGAGCCAGGCCTGAGCCAGCCGGTTCGAACCGTCGCCGTGACAGCGCTTCGCCGGACGAAACGCGCGCCCATCCGCCTGCTGTACGTCGCCTACCCGCTGTTCATGGCGGCCTTCTTCGTCCAGGAGATCGCCCGAGCGGGGACGATTCCGTCCTACATCGCCGTGCTCACCTGCCTGTACGTCGTCTGGGGCGCCGGCGCGTTCGTCTCGCTCAATCCGCTGGGCGACCTCGGACCGGCGCTGCCAGCCGTCCTCACGTCGACGGTCTCGGGTCGACAGGTGGTCGCCGGTCGAATCGTCGCGAGCGCCCTCGTCGCCGTCCCCGTCGCCGTCGTCGTCAGCCTCGCCGTCGGTCTCGTGAGTCCGCTGTCGCTCGAGCGGGTCGCCATGCTGGTTCCCGCGACGGCGGTCGGCGCCGTCGCCGCGCCCGCGTTAGCCGTCGGCATCGGCTCGCTGTTCCCCCGATTCGGCAGCGTCACCATCTCCTCGAACCGGGAGGCGGTCATGCCGAGCAAGTCCGCGTTCGTCACCTACACGCTCGCGCTCGTGATTCCGATCGGGGCGTTCGGTATCATCTACACCGACGCCGCCGACCCGGTCGCGTCAGTCGCGACGTCGCTGGTCGCGATGGCACCGGTCGTGACGTTCACCATCCCGGGCGCCGCCGTCCTCGCACTCGCCTGGGTCGCGCTCCTCGTGGGGCTCGCCGGGCCGGCGCTGTCGGCGGGCTACGCGGTTCGTACGTTCGACGGGTACGTCCGTTGACCGCGGTCGAGGCCAGGCTCAGACTCGTTTTTCGGTACCTCGAACCGCGGCCTCGCTGTCGTCGGTGATCTCGAGGAAGGCGTCCTCGAGGCTCCCGCTCTCGCCGGTTTCGGCCCGGGACTTCAGCGTCTCGGGGTCGCCCTCGGCGACGAGGGTCCCCTCGTGGAGGACGCCGATGGTGTCGGCGAGTTCGTCGACGACCGAGAGGATGTGCGTCGAGAGGAAGATGGTCATCTCCTGGTCGGCCAGGTCCGCGATGGTGTCTCGCATCGTTCGGGCCGCCCGCGGGTCGAGGCCGCTGGTCGGTTCGTCGAGGAAGGCGACGGCGGGTTCGTGGAGGACCGCCTGGATCACGCCGACTTTCTGGCGCATCCCTTTCGAATAGGCGTCGATGCGCTTGTCGGCGTCCTCGAGCAGGTCGAAGCGCTCGAGGAGGGACTCGATGCGATCGCTCGCCTCCGCTTTCGGGAGGTTTCTGAGGCCCGCAACGTACTCGAGTTGCTCGCGGCCGCTGAGTTCGTCGTAGATCGGCGGCTCCTCGGGCAGGTAGCCGATGTGCGGAGTGACGGCGTTCCGGTCGGTGACGTCGTGACCGGCGACGCGAGCCGTCCCGGAGGTAGGGCGGGTGAGCGTCGTCAACATTCGCATCGTCGTCGTCTTGCCGGCCCCGTTCGGCCCGAGAAAGCCGTAGACGGTGCCGCGGGCGATTTCGAGGTCGAGGTCCGAGACGGCGGTCTCGTCGCCGTACCGTTTGGTCAGGCCTCGAGCCTCGATTGCGGGGGCAGAGGTAGAGATCGACGAGTCGGCGGGCGACGCAGGGGACATACGCCGGGGTTCGAGCGTTCGGTCCTAAAGTGTTGCTACCGTGACCCGATTCCGACGTGGCAATGATGCTTCTCTCACGCGACTCAGAACGAGAGCGGCGTCGCCTCCTCCCACCGAGGGAGGAACTTCTCGTGGACGTCGGCGGCGAACTCCGGATCCTTGAGGTCGATCATGCCGAACGCCTCGCCTGATCCGAGCGGATTCGGCACCTGGATCACCACCTCGACGTCGTCGATGACGTTGAACGACCCGCGGACGTCCTCGTTCGTCCGCACCGCGAAGTCCTCGCGCTCTTGCAGGGCCTCCTGGTACCGACGCCCGACGGTCGGCGAGAGGGCGTTGACCAGGCTCCGACTCATCAGGACGTTCACCGAGACGCCCCTGTCGAGGGCCGCCTCGAGGTGAGCCAGCACCTCGTCGCCGATCGTCCGGATGTCCACCTGCGGGGAGGGGTCGGCGGCGACCATCACGATGTCCCGGTCGGCCGCAGCCAGGCGTTCGAGCAGGAGGTCGATCGTCTCGTCGGGACCGACCGCGGCCGTCCAGAACTGCTCTTCGACGGGTTCGGCCGCGTCGAGTTCGTTCGCGAGATCGTCGACGATGGACTCGTACTGCTCGGCCTTCTCCTCGAGTTCGCGCTTCTTGTCGTCGAGCAGGCGGTCGAGGGCTGTCGCCGGTTCGACGGCGACGTACTTCTTGGGTCGACTAGCCGTCTGGCTTCGCACGAGATTGTACTGTTCGATGCTGTTGAGGACATCGTAGATCCGTCCCATCGGCACGTCGCTCGCGCGCGACAACTCCTTCGCCGTTGTGGGACCGGTGTTGAGCAGGGCCCGGTACGCCCGTGCCTCGTACTCCGAGAGGCCGAGGTCCCTGAGTGTGGCCATACTACTCTCTCGAGAGGCGACGTCCATAAACGCTTGGATAGTTTGACCGCACGGCGAGTTCCCCCAAAAGATCGAGAACCTACACCAGGAGGTTCGAGACGTGATCACTCAACTCCGCAGGTGTTGTCGCGGGCTCGGTCGTTCGCGACCCGCGTTCGGCGACCGCCGCTCCCTCGGGCACGTCCGAGACGCCCTGGACGCCAGGGACGACGACCTTCTCGTGATCCGCGATGCGACAGGCCGCCCGATGGAGGTCCGACCCGGCCGGCGTTCCGATCCTGATCACGAGCGAGCCCTCGAGCACGCGCGTTGCCACGCTCGCGTAGCGGGCGACCTGTACCGAAAAGCGATCGCTCGCCCCGGCGAATGCCTCGAGCGTCTCGCGAGCGACCCGTTCGTACCGATCTTCGCCCGTGATCGCCGCGAGGTCGAGCAGCGCGTCCGCGAGTTCGACGTTCGCGTCGAGCGGCCGCAGGGGGTGCTCGAGCAGCCCTGCGCCGGATCGAGGCCCGTCGACGAACGAGTCGCCGACCCGAAGCCGGTCGATCGTCGCGTCCGCGACGGCGACCGCGTCGTCCACTGTGTCGGCGCCGAGGATCGATCGCGCGTTCGTCAGCGCCTGCAGAACTCGGGCCTGGTCGGCGAGCAGTCCGCGCTCGCTCTCGACGGCCCATCCACTGTCGGCCCCGGCCGGTCGATAGTGGGTGACGACGCCATCCTCGAGCATCGCGTCTCGAAGCGTCTCGAGGGCACGTTCGGCGTACCGCCCGGCGCGCTCGTCGTCGGTGTAGGCCCGGTAGGTGCACAGGGCGTCGATCGCGAGCGCGTTCGCTCCCGCGAAGACGGTTTCGTCGACGGGGGGCTGGTCGACCGCCTCGCGGTCGCTCGCCTCGAGGACGTGGGATTCCGGGTCGCCGGGGGCCTGGCTCCCGGCGAAGGCGCCGCCGTGGGACCGGTCGTCTCCATCCTCGCCGCTTTCTGGCACCCACAGCGTCGTCGTCAGATACTCGAGCGCGCGCTCGGCCGGCTTTCGGTAGCTGTCCTCGCCCGTGTAGAGGTAGGCGTTGGCGAACGCCCGAAGGAGCGCCGCGTTCGAGTCCAGGAGCTTCTCGTGCTGGAGGCCCGACCAGTCCTGGCCCGTCGCGAAGCGGTAGAAGCCCCCCTCGTACTCGTCGAGCAGGTTCGCCGAGACGGCGTCGAAGCACCGCAACGCCATCTCCCGGTCGCGCTTGAGCGCGAACTCGAGGGCGTCCGGCAACGGGAACTTCGGTTCCTCGCCCCAGCCGCCGGCAACCTCGTCGTACTGGTCGGTGAGCTGGCCGAGCATCTGTCGTTCGACATCCGCCGTGAGCTGCCCCGCTGGCGGTTCGGTGTCCTGTAACGGCCGTGGAATCGACCCCGCCTCGGCACCCTTCGTCTCCCATACCGAGCGAACGCGCTCGAGCACCTGGCGAAGGCCGTCGTGACCGAGGTAGCCCGCGCCCGTCAGGATGGAACCGTCGGGGGCGAGAAAGACCGTCGAAGGAAAGCCGCCCATGTTGTACCGGTCGCGCACCCGCGGGTGGCGGTCGACGTCGACGCGGACGGGGACGAACCCGTCGTTGACGTTGGCCGCGAGCGTCGGCACGGCGTAGGTCTCGGCGTCCATCTCGTGACAGTGGTCACACCAGGTCGCCGTGAGCGAGAGCAAGACCGGGACGTCCCGGTCGGCCGCCTCGTCGAAGGCGTCGGCTCCCCACTCGCGCCACTCGACCCGCGTGACGTCGTCCGTTTCCATACTCGAGGGTGGCCCGTCGTGCGTGTAAGGGCTTCGAAGGCGGGTGGGCGGGTCGTTCGCGGAGAGCGAGCGAACGGAGAACGGCCAGTGAGACGAAAACGACACCGAAACGCACAACCCCCATCGGTGGCAATCCTCGAGTTGCCTTCTGTGCGAGGGTAGCCAAGCAGGCCAACGGCGGTGGGCTTAAGACCCGCTCTCGTAGGAGTCCTTGGGTTCAAATCCCAACCCTCGCATTGCTGTTGCGAGCAATCCGCGAGCAACAGCGATTGAGCAGTTGAGATTTGAATTAGAGAAGTCTCAACGCCGAGAAACGCGGGGCGACCGTCTTTGCGTAGTTCAAATCCTAACCCTCGCACCCGTCACGAGCGCTGGCGAGTGACGAGTGCGAAACGCAGGTTTGAATCGGAGAGCACGGTCCCCAGTTTCGTTGAGATCATCGTGCAGTGTCGGAGTTCGACGGTCGGACCGAATACGATCTGTAAACCCGGCAGTCGCGACATACCATTATGGAACGACCGATTGAACAACCGATCATGAGCGACCTGTCGACACCGCCGACTCCGGACGGAGGGGCCCTACTCGGCCACACGCGCGCGTTCTCCCGCGATCCGTTCGGAGCGCTTGAACGGTGGGCCGATCACGGCGACGTCGTGCGACTCGAGTTCCCGGGGGAGACGTTCTACCTGGTCTCCGATCCCGCGCTCATCGAGAGGGTTCTCCACGACGCCGACGGTCGATTCGTGATCGCGGAACAACAACGCCGGGCGTTCGCCGACGTCGAGGACCACGCCGTGACGACTGCGGTTGGCGATCGATGGCGGCGACTCCGCACGGCGCTCCAGCCGGCGTTCGCCCGGAATACGATCGATCGGTACGCCGACGGGATGGTCGAGCAAACTGTTTCACGAGTCGAGGCGTGGGACGACGGCGAGGAGATCGATCTCCATCGCGAGATGCGATACCTGACGCTCGACATCCTCGCCGAGACGCTCCTCGGCGTCGACATCGGCGGGAACGAAGACGTCGTACTGGACGCCACCGACGCGCTCGTGGATAGAGCCGACCCCAGACGACCCGCTCAACTCCTCCCGGACTGGGTTCCGACCCCGACTGACCGCCGGTTCCGACGGAAAGTGGCCGCGCTCGATTCGTACGTCGATCGGTGTCTCGCCGCCAGGCAGGAGGGGTCCCGTGGGGACGACGCCTGTTCGGTGCTACTCGACGCCCACGACCGTGGCGAGTTGACGGGAGAAGAGGTTCGTCACAATCTCGTCGCCCTGTTGCTCGCCGGCTCTGACACCTCCGCGCTCGGTCTGACCTACTGCTGGTACCTGCTGAGTACACACCCCGACGCGTACAGCGCGCTCGTTGCAGAGTACGACGAACACGTCGAGTCGAAGCGACCGACCGCCGAGTCCCGCGAACGCCTCGACGGACTTCGAAACGCCGTCTCGGAGACGCTGCGACTCTATCCGCCGACGTGGAACACCATGCGCCAGGCGGTTCGACCGGTTATGCTCGGCGGCTATCGGCTTCCGGAGGGTGCAGAACTCATGCTTTCGCAGTGGGTGCTCCACCGAGACGAACGGTTCTGGGAGTCCCCGTCGGCGTTCCGACCGTCGCGATGGGAGGATGAACGCGATCGGCCGGAATACGCCTACTTCCCGTTCAGCGGCGGCCCGCGTCACTGCATCGGCATGCATTTCGCCTGGCTGGAACTACACCTCGCACTGGCGACCATGATCGGCCGCGTCGAACTGGACGTAACTATCGACGAAACGTTGACCTTCGCTCCGACGCTCTCTCTTCGGCCCGAAGCGGAGATATCTGCGATCGTTCGACATCGATAAGGGTGCCGAGACCGAGCTATCGAAACTCCCGGCGAGACAGTCACCATTCGAACACATATCAGGAAGCCACTACGACGTGGTAGCGACGACATAACAACGACCCGAACGCCGAATGCCGTTCGTATGTGTGGCATCGTTGGTGCGTACGGTCGGGTCGACGAGGAGACGCTCTCGTTGATGCTCGAGTGGATCGAACATCGAGGACCCGACGACGAAGGACGCTACATCGACCGAGACGCAGGAGTAATGCTGGGGGCGCGACGCCTCGCCATCGTCGACCTCGAGGGCGGTTCCCAACCGAAGTGGAACGAGGACGAGACGGTGGGCGTCGTCTTCAACGGCGAAATCTACAACCACGACGAGTTACGAGGGTCCCTCCAGCAGGACGGCCACCGATTCGAAAGCCAGTCCGACACCGAGGTCCTGGTCCACCTCTGGGAGGCGTACGGCCACCGAATGGTCGACCACCTCGAGGGCATGTTCGCCTTCTCCATCTGGGACGCTGAATCGGAAACGATCTTTCTGGCTCGCGACCGGATGGGCATCAAGCCGCTGTACTACGGGCGAACGGACACGGGGTACGTCTGGGGGAGCGAACTCCCGGCGCTGCTGATCGGCGGCGTGAATCGATCCATCGACCCCGCGGCCGTCTTCAACCACTTCTCGCTCGAGTACGCGCCGGGCTCCCAGACGCTGCTTCGAGACGTCCGGAAGGTAAAGCCGGGACATACCGTAGAGATCGGCCCCGACGGCGTTCGAGAGCGCGAGTACTGGAGTTTCCTCGACGTCGAAACCGGCAGCGCGACGACGAGTTTCGCGGACGCTGCCGATCGACTGTCGACTCTGCTCGAGCGATCCGTCGAGCAGCGCCTCATGGCGGACGTCCCCGTCGGGGCGTTCCTCTCGGGTGGCCTCGACTCCTCAGCGATCGTCGGCATCGCCTCGAACCTCCGGGACGAGCCGCTCGACACCTACTCCGTCGCATTCAGCGACGAACGTTTCGACGAGAGCGCGGAGGCCCGCCTCGTCGCGGATCACTTCGGGA
Organism: Natronosalvus rutilus; assembly: GCF_024204665.1. Classification (NCBI taxonomy): domain Archaea; kingdom Methanobacteriati; phylum Methanobacteriota; class Halobacteria; order Halobacteriales; family Natrialbaceae; genus Natronosalvus; species Natronosalvus rutilus. Next base: position 408,276 of record NZ_CP100355.1, read on the forward strand.
CGAACCACCACGAGGTGCACGTCGACCTCTCCTCGATGGACGTGTTCGACGACATGATTCGCCACCTCGGCGAACCGACCGGGCACCTGCAGATGCTACCGCTCTTCTTGCTCTCTCAACGCGCCCGCGAAGACGTAAAGGTCGCCCTGGCTGGCGAGGGCGCCGACGAATTGTTCGCCGGCTACTCGCGGTACCAGCAGGCGCCCCAGTACAAGCGGAAGGTCGACTTCCTCCCGAAGTTCACCCACGACGTCGCCGGCGCCGTCGCCACGGTGGCGCCCGTCGGTTCCAAACACCTGCAGTACTACTCCTGGCTGAAGGACAACACCGAACTCGTCCTCCACAACACCTGTGGGTTCATGCCGTTCCGTCCCGAGCCGGACGATTTCCTCACGACGGGCGAAACCGCCGAGACGTCGGGCCTTCGCTCGAGCGTGAGCCAGGTGACGAGTCGGGTCGAGGATCCAACGCCCGAACAGCACATCTCGGCGTTCGAGACGAGCCAGACACTTCCGAACTTCCACCTGTTCAAGGCCGACCACACGAGCATGGCCCAGTCGCTCGAGCTCCGGGTTCCGTTCCTGTCCGCCGACATCGTGGAGTTCGCCCACTCGCTCCCGATCGAGTACAAGGCGACCGACCAGGACGTCAAGCGCGTGCTCAAACGCGCCGTCGGTGACCTGCTCCCCAGGGAGATCCTCGAGCGCGAGAAGATGGGGATGCGACCGCCCGTCGAGGACTGGTTCCGGGGGGACCACGACGCGATCGAGCGGTGGTTCGACCGCGGGCGCCTCGAGCGGACGCCGTACGTCGACGCGGACAGAGCCGCGGGGTTGCGGGATCGCCACCGTCGCGGCGAGGAATCGGTCGGGCGAACGCTCTGGCTGATCCTCACCTACGTCGCGTGGTATCACACGTTCATCGACGAGGAGACGGCCATCGTCTGACCCGAAACGGGCCCCAGGGCCCGTTCGTCACTCCTCGGCTGCTGGAAGCGTAAACGAGAACGTCGAGCCCTCGCCAGGCTCGGACTCGACCCAGAGGCGCCCGCCGTGGCGTTCGACGATCCGTTGACAGAGCGCGAGGCCGATCCCCGTTCCGGCCTGTTCGTCGCGGCTGTGGAGGCGCTGGAACACCTCGAAGACCAGATCCTGGTCCTCGGGATCGATGCCGATTCCCTCGTCACGAACGGAGATCAGCCATCGCTGGCCGCGTCGATCGGCCGTCACTCGAATGCTCGGGGGTTCGTCACCACTGTAGGCGATCGCGTTCGTGAGGAGATTCTGGAACACCTGTCGTAACTGGCTGGCGTCGCCCTCGACGCGGGGCAGCGAGCCGACCGCGATCTCGGCGCCGCTCTCCTCGATCTGGAGCTGGAGATCCTCGATCACGTCGTCGACGACGTCGTCCAGGTCGACCGGTTCGAGCGGGTCGCCCTGCGTATCCACCCGGGAGTACTGAAGGAGGCCGTCGATCATCTCGCGCATGCGGTCGGCGCCGTCGACGGCGTACTCGAGGAACTCCTCGCCGTCCTCGTCGAGGTCGTCGCCGTAGCGCCGTTCGATCAGCTGGAGGTAACTCGAGACCATCCGCAGGGGCTCCTGGAGGTCGTGGCTGGCGGCGTAGGCGAACTGCTCGAGGCGTTCGTTCGAAGCCTCGAGTTTTCGCTGGCGCTCGACCTGTTCGGTGACGTCCTGGGCGATGGTCATTCCGCCGAACACTGTGCCGTCGTCGTCGGTGAGCGGAACGACGCGAATAATCCACTCCCGGTGGGCGTACTCTACTTCGACCGTTCGTGTCTCGCCCTCGAGGGCGTCCCGGAACGCCGACTCGAGCGTCTCGCCGACTTCGTCCGGCCACGCTTCCCTGACGAACTGTCCCTCGAGGTCGCTCGAGGAGACGGGCAGATCGTCGAAGGCCAGTCCTGCAGCGAGCGTGTACCGGAGGTCGTCGTCGAACATCGTGACGATCCCGTTCGGAAAGTTCTCGGCGAGGGTGCGGTGGCGCTGTTCGGACTTCCTGAGCCGTCGTTCGTGTCGCTTCCGTTCGGTGACGTCTCGATCGGAGACGATGATCGAGACGACGTCGCCGTCGTCGTCCGTCACCGGTCTGAAGGTCCCGTTGAGGGTGTATCGCTCGCCATCTGGCCGGGTGAGGTCGGCCTCGAATTCGACGTACTCGCCCGCTGCGGCGCGTTCGGTCCATTCCTTTACGTCGGCCCGGACGTCGTCTCCCTCGCCCCACCACGGCGTCTCCCAGAATATCTCGCCCGTCACGTCGTCGAGGTCGGCGTCGATGTACTCCATCGCCGTCTGGTTGATGTCCATCACCGTCCCGTCCGGCTCGAGCAGCCCGACCAGGATGTTGGGGTCCTCGAAGACCGCCTGGAATCGCCGCTGCGTCCGCGTGTTTTCGATCGCCGTTGCAAGCACGTTGGCGACGCTCTGGACGAAGGTCGCGTCGTGCTCGGTGAACTCGCGTGCTTCGGTCGTGTGGACGCCCAGGATACCCCACGGGTCGTCCACCGACCCGATGATGACGCTCACGCCGCTTCGGACGCCGTGATCGGTTAGCAGGTCGGGCCCGGAGAACCGCTCCTCCGTGCGAAGGTCGTCGACCACGACCGGCTCTTCCGTCAGGAGGGTGAAGCCGGCCTGTGAGTCCTGGTCGGTCGGCACCGTCGCGGTTCCTACCAGCCCGTCGTCCCAGCCGACACCCTGTCGAAGGAAGACCGCCTCTTCGTCAGGAAGCAACTCGAGGACCTTGGCGTAGTCGGCGTCGAGCGTCTCGACGACCGTCACCGTCGTGTCGTGGATTAGCTGATCGAGGTCGTCAGTCTCGAGCCCCTGTTGGCCGAGTTCGGCGATGGTTTCCTGTTGGCGGGTGTAGGCGGCAAGTGCCGGATCTGCGTCTCCGTACGGAGATGGCGGCATTCACCCTAGAGACCGCCGCGAAGCGTAAAAATACTTGCATCAACGACAGAACCTGTCAGTTTCGGGCACCGGGAGGCGAACCGCTGGATCGGAAATCGAGACCGCAGCCGGAACCTGCAGGGGCTACGGTTTCACGGCCTCCGTGTCTATCTCCACACCGAAACGAGTCGAGACGCCATGGCCGACCGAAACAGGGGATCAAAGCGGACGGCGAGCGCGAATCGAATCCGTGACAACCGACTCGCTGTCGCCGTCGTGGGGATCGCGCTCGCCGTCGTCGTCGCGAGCTGGCTGCTCGACCAGGTCGGCGTGTTCGATCTCACCGACCTTCGACCGCCAGGACTCGAGGACTTCCCGCTGCTCGTCGTGTTCGGCGGCATCATCGTCGTGATAGTCGTCTGGAGCCTCTGGCGGCTCGGATCAATACTCGAGCTCAGGTGACCGCCCGGGGGCGATTCGACGGCTCTTTCTGCACTCCTGACCGTACCTCGAGTATGTCCCGTCTCGACATCCGACGGGCGACGGGCGCGGACGCCCCCGCCATCGCGCGGCTCTATCGGCAGGCCTACGCGAGCGCCGCCCAGCTCGGCTACCCCTCGCGAATGACCGAGATCGACGCCGAAACCGTCGCGGAGTGGCTCGAGCGCGAGGCCGTGACGCTGGTCGCGAGCGCCGACGGCGCGGGAGTCGCCATCGATGACGTTCAAACCGCTACTGACGAAGACGAGTTCGTCGGCACCGTCCGTCTCCTCGAGGAGCGCGACGAACCGTACCTCGAGCGGCTGGCGGTCCACCCCGACTGGCAGGGCGAAGGGGTGGCGACCACGCTCGTCGACCGCGTCGAGGAACTCGCACGCGGGCGCGAGTACGACTGCGTCCAGTTGACGACGTTCGACGAACACCCGTTCCTCCTGAAGTGGTACCGCGAACGCGGATACGAGCCAACCGAGTATCACGAGTCTTCGCGTCACGACTACGCGTTCGTCTCGATGGAAAAGTCCCTCGAGTGAGTGCTTGCGGGCCACCCGTTTTGGAACCGGCCCTACTGGCCGGTCCGAAAGGAGAGGTCGAGCGACGGCGCGGAGTGCGTCAGCGACCCCATCGAAATCACGTCGACGCCCGTCGTCGCATACGCGGGCACGGTCTCGAGGGTGATCCCGCCGCTCGCTTCGGTTAGCACGCGGTCGGCACCTGTACTGTCACGGCTAGCTCGGAACTCGCCGTCCTCGAGCGCCGCCAGCGCCTCCTCGACGGTTTCGGGTGCCATGTTATCGAGCAAGACGATGTCGGCCCCAGCCTCGGCTGCCCGAACCGCCTGGGCAGGTGACTCGACCTCCACCTCGATCTGCGTGGCGAAGGAGACGCGCTCGCGGAAGTGGGAGACGGCCGCCTCGAGCCCCATCTCGGCGACGTGGTTGTCCTTGACCATGACCATGTGCGAGAGGTCGAGGCGGTGGGTGTCGCCCCCGCCGGCGACGACAGCGCGTTTCTCGAGCCCACGGAAGCCGGGCGTCGTCTTCCGGGTCGCCGCGACCCGAACGTGCTCGGATTCCTGGCGAGCGGCGGCGACGGCCCCGGCCGTTCGGGTGGCGATTCCCGAGGCGTGACCGGCGAGGTTGATGGCGACTCGCTCGCCGCGCAACACGTCCCGTGCCGAGCCCTCGACGCGGAGAACGACGTCGCCGACGTCGACCTCGGTGCCGTCCTCGAGAGCCTCGAGGACGTCGACGTCGAGGTACTCGAACACGGCGCACGCGGCCTCGAGCCCCGCGACGGTCCCCTTCTCCTTGGTGACGAGACGACCGGTCGTCTCGCCCGGAACGTCGTTCGTCACGTCGTGGTGGCCGAGGTCCTCGCGGAGCCAGCGTTCGATCTGCAGGTCGGAGATCATGCGAGTGTCGTTCGCGGCTGCGCGTTCCTGGCGAATAAATGCGCCCGTTTTCGGCGGGTCGGCAGTCTCGTCGACAGGTCGAGGATTGGCGATTCCATCACTATCTCAGAGCCGACGACCCCGTCGACAACTCGAGAACCCTGACGTTCAGGGTAGGGAAACAGTTACGTCCATTACCGCCCAGTCTCTGTCATGATAGACGCGCTCCTCGGTTCGCTCGCCGCGCTGTTCGAGGAGGTCCCCGCCTGGCAGGCGACCCTCCTGCTCGTCGGCATCTCGTTCGGGATCGCCGCCCTCCTCGAGGTCGTGATCCTCCGGACGCTCCTTCGGTACACCAGTCGAACGAAGACCCAGTACGACAACATCCTCGTCCAGGAACTCCGGGCACCGGTCGTCCTGACGGCCGCGATGGCGGGCGTTTACGTGCTCACGCAGATCCCGTCGGTCACTGAGAACGTCCTGCTCACGACGGCACAACTCGACACGTTCTTCGGGAAGCCGTCGCTGTCCGTCATCGTCGTCGCCTGGGCGCTGGCCTCGAATCGCCTCGTCAACCGGTTCGTCGAGGAGGTCAAGGACAAGGGCTCGCGATTCGACTTCGCGCCGGTCTTCTCGAACGTCTGGACGCTGATCGTGTTCGTTGGCACCATCGGCATCCTGCTGTCGCTGTGGGAGTACAGCATCTCGCCGCTGCTCGGTGCAGCGGGCGTCGCTGGCATCGCCGTCGGGTTCGCCGCCCGGGACACCGTCGCCAACTTCTTCGGCGGGATCGCGCTGTACTTCGACGACACGTACAAGCTCGGCGATTACATCGAACTGGATACCGGCGAGGCCGGCACCGTCGTCAAAGTCGGCGTCAGGTCGACGACGCTGATGATGCGCGACGAGGTGCTGGTCACGGTGCCGAACGCGGCGCTGAACGCCGCGAAGGTTATCAACCAGTCGGCCCCCAGCCGTCGGCGACGGCTCAAAGTCCCGATCGGCGTCGCCTACGGGACGGACATTGACGCGTTCGAGGAACTCGTCCTGGAACTGGCGGACGAGGAACCGCTCGTCCTCGAGTCGCCGAAACCGCGGATGCGATTTCGATCGTTCGGCGATTCGGCGCTCGAGTACGAACTCCTGTGCTGGGTGGCGTCACCGACTCGCGCCAACAAGGCCCGACACAAACTCAATCGAGCGATGTACAAGGCGCTGACCGCGGCGGAGATCGAGATTCCGTTCCCCCAGCGCGATGTCACCGTCCACACGGCCGCCGTTCCAGACGACGGCGACGTGCCGGAGCCATCGTCGGCCGCGAGCGGCTCCAGGGCGGTCGCTTCGGAACGGTAGGCGTCGGACTCGAGGCAGAGATTTTCGAGAACGCGTCGACTACCGTGCGAGCGGTGCGTCGTCGACGACGTAGTGACACCCCGCCGACTCGGGATTCTCCCGGGCCGCACGGGCGATCAGGAGCGCGGTCACGCTCGCGTTCCGGAGTTCGTACAGGTCTCGTGCCGTGCGCGTCCGGACGTAGGCGTCGACCTCGCCCTTGAGCCGCCGGAGGACGCCGGCGGCGCGGGCGACGTCCTCGAGGTCGCGCTCGAGGCCCAGGTACTCGTCCATCGTCCGCTGTAGGCGGGCGAACTTCTCGGCGGCGAACCGTGGCGGGAGGTCGGGGTCGCTGTTGCGGAGGGTCGGTGCCTCGACGGTTTCCGGTTCGGCGTCAACGTCGAGCCCCGCCGCGTGCTCGCCCGCCCGGAGCCCCCAGACCAGTCCCTCGAGCAGGCTGGTGCTCGCCAGTCGATTCGCGCCGTGGACGCCCGTTCTGGCGCACTCGCCGGCGGCGTAGAGGCGCTCGAGCGACGTTCGCCCGCGGTCGTCGACGTCGATCCCGCCGCAGAGGAAGTGTTCGCAGGGGGCGACGGGAATCTCGTGGGCCTCGATGCCGCGGTCGCGACACGCCGCGGCGAGTGCGGGGAACTCGGATTCGAACGCGATCGGACCCACGTCCAGGAAGACCTCGCCCGTGGCCTCGCGTTCGGTGGCGATGGCGCGGGCGACGACGTCTCGTGGCGCGAGTTCGGCGTCGGGGTGGTAGTCGGGCATGAACCGCTCGCCGTCGCCGTTTCGCAACAGTGCGCCCTCGCCGCGGAGGGCTTCAGAGAGGAGGAACGGCTCCCCACTTCCCGCGTACGCCGTCGGGTGAAACTGGACGTACTCGAGGTCGTCGACGTCGGCCCCCGCGAGGGCGGCCATCGCGATGCCGTCGCCGGTCGCCCCCTCGGGGTTCGTCGAGCGGGCGTACAGCGAGCCGATGCCGCCGGTGGCGAGGATCGTGGTGCCGGCGTAGACCGGGTGGCCCTCGGGGTCGCTGTCGGTGACGACGCCGTGGACCCGCCCCTCGTGGGTGAGCAGCTCGAGGGCGGCGGTGTCGTCCCGGACCTCGATGCGCTCGTGGTCGTCGACGTACTGCAGGAACGGCCGGAGGATGTGCGTTCCCGTCGCGGCGTCGACGTGCAGGATCCGCTCCTCGGAGTGAGCGGCCTCGCGAGCGTAGTCGAACGCGCCGTCGCCCGTCGAGTCGAAGCCAATCTCCAGGGTCTCGAGCAGCACGTCCTCGACCGCGGCGTCGGCGTTTTCGACCAGCACGTCGACCGCGTCGGGATCGGCGGTGCCGTCGCTGGTCTCGAGAATATCGGCTTTCAGTGCCCGGGGGTCGCCGCGCGTCGTCGAGATACCGCCCTGGGCCCGGTCGGTGCTGGCCTCGTCGGGACGGGCGGCCTTGGTCACGAGAAAAACGTCGGCACCCTCCCGTGCTGCGGAGAGGGCGGCCGCACAGCCTGCGATACCGCTGCCGACGACGAGGACGTCCGCGGCGTCCGGTGTCCCTGGTTCGTCACCCATCGCTCACACCTCGAGCATCCGATCGAGGGCAACCTTCGCCAGGTCCTTCTCTTCGGGGGCCACCTCGATGACGTTGCGCTCGCGGCCCTCGACGAGTTCCTCGAGGACCCACGCGAGGTAGTTGGGGTCGATCTGGCGCATGGCGTTGCAGTCCATGCAGGCCTCGCCACACAGCGGGACGACGTTTACCTCGGGGTGCCAGCGCTGGAGGTGGTTCGTCAGGTGGATTTCGGTCCCGATGGCCCAGGTGTCGCCGGGGTCGGCCGCTTCGACCGTCCGGCAGATTTCCGCCGTGGAGCCCGCTTTGTCGGCTGCCTCGACGACCTCGCGGCGACACTCGGGGTGGACGATCACGTTCGCATCCGGGTACTCTGTGCGAACGTGCTCGATGTGCTCGACCCGGAAGCGCTCGTGCACCTGGCAGTAGCCCTCCCAGAGGATGACGTCGCTCTCGGCGACCTCGGCCGGATCCTTCCCCTCAGGATCCCAGGGGTCCCACTCGGCGATCCGGTCTTCCATTCCTAGCCTGTGGGTCGTGTTCTCCCCAAGGTGCTTGTCCGGCAGGAAGAGCACCTTGTCGCCGCGCTCGAACGCCCACTCGAAGGCGCGGTGGGCGTTCGAGGATGTGCAGACGAGGCCGCCCTGGTCGGCGCAGAACGCCTTCAGGTCGGCGTAGGAGTTCATGTACGTGATCGGCACGATGTCGGCGTCGGGCGCGGCCGCGGTGATCTCCGCCCAGGCGGCGTCGACCTGGAGGGCTTCTGCCATCCCGGCCATCGGGCACGACGCTTCCATGCTCGGTAGGATGACAGTCTGGTCGTCGTCGGTAATGATGTCCGCGCTCTCGGCCATGAAGGTGACGCCGCCGAAGACGACGTACTTCGCGTCGCTCCCGGCGGCCTCGACCGATAGCTGGTAGGAATCGCCGACGAAATCGGCGTGTTCGACGATCTCTCGACGCTGGTAGTTGTGCCCGAGAACGACCACGTCGTCACCCAGTTCCTCGAGCGCCGCCTCGATCCGTGCCGTTCGCTCGTCGGCTTCGAGGTCGCGATACCTCGGTGGTAATTGCTCGAGGTTGTCGTACTTGAACAGGCTAAGTTCGGTATCGAGATCCGCCGCATCTAGTGTAACCATAGTCGTCTCTCGTATCTATATAGAGCTCATACCCAAGTATTGAAAATATTTTTCCTTCAAACCGGTCGGATGCAGACCGGCAGACCGATGTTTCGATAGCGTTCGCCACCCCCGGCGACTGATCAGGCGTCGACCGGACACGAGGGCACTGCGCCTATTTCCCTGGCTCACCAACACCCGCCATGGAACTCGAGGATCACTTCAGAGGGATCACCCGTCGCGACTGGGAGCAAGAATCGGTCGACGGTACGGTCAGGATCGCTATCGTCGGCGTGGGCGGGTTCGCGCGCAACCGAGCCCTCCCGGGAATCGAGGCTGGCGAGTACTGCGAGACGACTGTCCTGGTCACGAGTTCGCCGGAGACGGTGGCGACGGAACCGATCGCCGCCGACGTCGACCACTGCATCGACTACGACGCTTTCAAGTCGGGCGACTACGCTGACGCCTACGACGCCGTCTACGTCTCGACGCCCAACGCACTCCACGGCGAGTACGCCGTCCGGGCGCCGAGCAGGGCGCTCACGTCATCTGCGAGAAACCGCTCGAGACGAGCGTCGAGCGCGCCCAGGAGGTCGTCGACGCCTGCGAGAACGTCGGCGTGACGCTCATGACCGCCTACCGTCACCAGACCGAGCCGATCGTTCGCCGTGCTCGAGAAGTCGTCGCCAACGGGGTGGTCGGCGACGTCGTCCAGATTCACGCCAGCTTCTCTCACCCGCTGCTCGAGGAAGCCGAGCCCGACACCTGGCGTCTCGACCCGGACCTGGCTGGCGGCGGCGCACTCGTCGATCTGGGCATCTATCCGCTGAACAGCATCCGGTTCCTGCTCGAGTGCGAACCCGTCTGCGTCTACGCGAACACCTACACCGAGCCCCCGTTCGAGCCCGTCGACCGGGACGTGGCCTTCCAGCTCGAGTTGCAGACCGGCGCGACGGCCTCCTGTAGCGCCAGCTACGACGCCCACGCGAGCAGTCAACTGAAACTGGTCGGCACGGACGGAATGGTCCTGGTTTCCTCGCCGTTCGGCGGCGTCGTCCCCCACGAGATTCGCGTCGAGTACGACGACGTGTGCATGGAGTACACCGGCGAACCCACCGACGAGGTTCGCGAGGAGTTCGATTACTTCGGCTACTGCGTGCTCACCGGGACGACGCCCGAACCCGACGGCCAGGACGGCGTGGCCGACCTCGCGGTGGTCGAGGCGGCCTACGAGTCCGTGGACGAGCGGTGTGAGGTTCCGGTCGACGTCGATCGGTCGTGAATCCGTCACTCGAGCGCACGTACGACTGCGATCGTGAGCGAAGCTCAGCCGCTCACTGACCATGTCGCGTCGACGCTCAGGCTCGAGTCGCCGAACGAAGCCGGCACGGGCCGTCGACGATCCGCAGTCAGCGGTTTCGAAGTCGTGTGAGTACCCCGCTGGTCTCGGTCGTTCCGTCCTCGGCCGACTCCGCCCTTGAGTCGCCCCCCTCGCTCTCGACGGAAGATTCGTCGGTGCGACTAGGAGTTCGGCGCCGAATCCAGGTTCGCGAACCACCAGTGAGTCGCCCGATCCAGGTTCGCGGGCCCCCGACCCGTCGTAGGAGGAGATTCGGCGCAAAGAGTGCGGCGAGTCCGCAGACGAACACGAAGCCGCCGAACAGGTATCGCCCGTCGGTGACGAAGATAGCGCCGGCGACGAACATCGGTCCGGAGAGCGAGAGGCCGAGGCCGACCTGCAGCATCCACAGGATGCCCGGGTTTTTCATCGCTCGAACGTTCGAGTCGAAGGTTCTTGATCCTCTCGGCCCGCCGTCGAGGACGTCGGTGGAACTACAACGAATCGCCTCCAACGACGAACCGTTCACATCGACGAATCGCCCACAACGGCGAATCGGGCACAGGAGGTGCCAGGGGTTCGTCGGACCTCGGCATCCAACCGACACGTTATCGTCCACATGCCCTCGAGCCACCCACCCACGCCGACGCCGGTCGAGCGCTACTACGATGCTCTCGACCACCACGAGTACGACGCCCTCGAGTCGATCCTGAGCCAATCGTTCGTCCAGGGGCGGCCCGACCGTCGATTCGAGGGGCGGGACGCCTTCGTTCGGTTCATGCGCGAGGAGCGACCGAGCCCTGGCACCGCGCACGTCATCGACGACAGTACCGGCGACGGGAACACCGTCGTGGCCGAGGGACGCGTGCTCGAGGACGAGGGCGACGGCGACGCGCTGTTCGCGTTCGTCGACACGTTCACGATCGAGAACGGGTCGATCGTCCACCTCGAGACGCGGCTTCGGTGACGCGGTGCGGTCGGTCGCTCGTCGAATCTGTCCTGCTCGCCTCTCGAGGTGCTGACTCCGAGACGCCCCCTCCAACGCGCTCACTCCGAGAGACTCACTCGTAGGTCGGCACGCGCGCGGATCGTTCCGATCCCTCCACGAACGGGAGCGCCGTCGATGTCGCGTCTACTTCCTCGCCGTCCACCCGAACCGAGAGGTCGGGGTCCTCGAGGTCGTATTCGACGAGCGCGAGTGCGATTGGCTCCTCGAGCACGGGGCTGACCCCGGCTCGGGTGATCTCGCCGACGGTGGCGTCGCCGTCGAAGACGGTCGCCCCCGCTGTCGGCAGGGCGTCGGTCGGCGATTCGGGCTCGGGTCCGGAATCGACGTCGCCCTCGAGAACCAACCCGATCAACTTGCGACTCGGCTGTCCCCGGTTCTCGACCCGGGAGACGACCTCCTGGCCGACGTAACACCCCTTCTCGAAGTCCAGCGCCAGGTCCAGGCCGAGCACGTTCGGAATCGTCCCCTCGAGTTCCGACTCGAACAGCGGAGTGCCGGCCTCGAGCGTGAGGGTGTCCCAGGTCCGGTAGCCGAACGGGGCCGCGTTGAGCCCCTGGATCGAGAGGATCTCGTAGACGTCGGACGCGACGTCGGCGCCGCAGACGACCTCGTAGCTCTCCTCTCCCGCGAGGTCGTCGGTTCGCACGACGCTCACCCCGGCGTCGCCCATCGAGCCTCGGACGAACGTAAACCGGTCCTCGGGGGCGGCAGCCCCGTTGAGCACGCTCGCGATCTTTTCGGTCGCATTCGGGCCGTGAACCCCAAAGATGGCGAACTCGTCGGTTGCGTCTCGGATTTCGACGTCCTGAATGAACACCTTCTCGGACCAGTCGGCCGCGATGTCCGCGGCGTGGCCGGGCGGCGTAACGAGGAGCAGGCGCTCGCCCGCGTTGTAGACGTAGAGGTCGGACTCGATCCGGCCCTGGGGGTCGAGCAACAGGGCGTAGCACCCCTCGCCGTCGGCGCCCGGGACCCGGTTCGAGACGACGTTGTCGACGTACTCGAGGCGGTCGTCGCCCTCGACGACGATCACGCCGGAGGCGGTCTCGATCAGCCCGACGCCGTTCCTGACGGCACGGTGGGCGCGTTCGGGTCGCCCGTAGTGGTCGACGACCTGGCGCCCGCCGCGCTCGGTGAACGTCGCGCCGTGGTCTTCGTGGATCGACTCGATGACGCTCGCGTGCATACCGGTACGAGGCGGCGCGGCCCTACGGCCGTTTCGGTCTCGGACGCACTCGAGGGGCGAATGGTCGGTGCTAGCGTGGCACGAAAAGTTTCAACAGGTCAGCCTCGAGATACCAGCAAAATGGTCGAGAGAGATGCCGTTCGCCGGAGCTACGACGAGTTGGCCCCGGTTTACGCAGCCAAGCGATCGGACGACGGCCCCGGGACGAGGGTCCTCAAGCGCTTCCTGGGCTCGCTCGAGGACCCCGAACGCGTTCTCGACGCAGGGTGTGGCCAGGGGACCCCAGTGCTGTCGCGGCTGGCCGAGACGACGACCGCGGTCGGGCTCGACTTCTCGCGCGAGCAGCTGGGACTGGCGACGGCGAACGCGCCAGAAGCCGGGCACGTACAAGGCGACATGACGGCACTCCCGTTCGAGCGGTCGGCGTTCGACGCGGTCGTCGCCTACTGGTCGCTGATCCACGTCCCGCTCGACGAGCACCGGGCGGTGATCGACGACTTCGCACGCGTCCTCCGTCCAGGCGGGCGACTCCTCCTGTGTGAGGGGACGAACGCCTGGACCGGCGAGAACCCGGACTGGCTCGAGAGCGGCGTCGAGATGGCCTGGGAGATCGCGGGCGCGGAGGCGACACGGGATCAGTTGCAGGAGGCGGGATTCGCGGTGCTCGAGGAGTGGGGTGTGCCGGAGGAATTCGCCGACGACGAGGAAGAAGGGAAAGACGGGGACGACAGCGAGAACGGGGACGAAGACCACCCGTGGACGTTCTTCGTCGCACGACTCGAGCGGGACTGAGCCGTCGGGTTGTCCGTCCCCTCCCTCTGAAATCCGCGATCAGCTCGACTTGAGCCCCGCGTCGTGGACCACCTCCCCGTCGACCAGCGTCATCGCAACGTCGATCTCGTCGATTTGCACCGTCTGATCCCACGGCGACGCCTCGAGAACCGTGATATCCGCCTTCTTGCCGACCTCGAGCGTCCCCAGTCGGTCCTCGTCGAACCCGGCGTAGGCCGCGCCCGCGGTGTACGCCCGCAGCGCTGCCGTCACCGAGAGCCGCTGGGCTTCGACGGGCGCGTTCACCGCGTGGTGAACCCCCAGCAGCGGATCGAGAGGCATGCAGTCCGAACCGAACGCCAGCGGGACGCCCGCCTCGAGCATCGACCGGTAGCGGTTCGACCGTTCGCGGCGCTCGACGCCGAGGCGCTGGTCGTAGAGGCCGCCCTCGCCCGCCCACTGGAGGAAGTTCGGCTGGACGGAGGCGACGATGCCCGCCTCGGCCATCCGCTCGAGGTGGTCGTCGGTCGCGAGTTCGGCGTGCTCGACGCGGTGGCGTGCCGTCTCCGTGTTGGGCGTCGCCTCGAACGCCGAAATCGTCTCTTCGATGGCTTCGTCACCGATGGCGTGGACGGTGAGCTGGTAGTCGCCCTCGTTGGCGGCTTTCGTGGCGGTTTCCTCGAGTTCGGCGGGGTCGACGACCCACTGGCCGCGGCCCGCTTCGGGGCTGTCGTCGTTGCTGTCGCCGTCGCCGTCGCCGTCACCGTGGCCGTCGCCCCCACCACCCGGCAGATCCGCGTACGGCTCGAACAGCTTCGCCGTCCGGCCGCCGAAACTCCCGTCGGTGAACGACTTGATCCCGCCCATCTCCACGAACTCACTCCCGCCGTTCGTCGCGAGGCCGGCGTCTAGGAGGCTCTCGAGGTGGTCGCTCCAGTAATCCAGTCGTACCCGGCAGGTCAGTTCGCTCGCGGCCTCGAGGTCCCGGTAGACCCGCGGGGCGTGGGACTGGCGAACCTTGTCGTGGACCCCGGTCACGCCGAGCGCGTTCGCGTGCTCGAGGGCGGCAGTGACGAGGTCGTGCGTCTCCGCGTAGTCGGGTTCGATGGCGTCCCAGACGGCCTCGGTCGCTTCCTCGACGACGACGCCGGTCGGCTCGCCGCCCTCGGTTTCGACGTCCGCAGCGGGCATCGATCCTGTCAGGCGCTCGAGCGCGACCGAGTTCAGCGACGCGGTGTGCATGTCGACGCGCATCGCGACGACGGGGCGGTCCTCGCTGACGGCGTCCAGATCTGTCGCGGTGAGATAGCGGTTCTCGGGCCACTCGCTCTCGTCGTAGCCGAACCCGAGGAGCCACTCGCGGTCGCTCGCGTCGTCGGCATGGGTCGCGAGCGCGTCGAGGGCGCCCTCGAGCGTCTCGGCAGCGGAGAGGTCGGCGTGGACGAGGTACTGGCCCAGATTCTCTACGTGCGTGTGCGCGTCGATAAAGCCCGGAAGAACGGGGCGGCCCTCGCAGTCGATCACGTCAGTTTCGACGCCCTCGAGGAAGCGGACCTCGTACTCGCGGCCGACGCGGACGATCTCGCCGTCGCGGATCGCCAGCGCCTCCGCCGGATCGGGTTCGGGTGCGTCGGGGTCGGTCCCATCTACGTCCGCCAGCGAATAGACGCGGGCGTCGACGAGCACCGTGTCGGCAGCGTCGGTCATGCTCGAGTGCGCGCGCGGAGAGGGCAAAACGGTTGGGAAAGCGGGCGACCTCGTCGCGACCAGCGAGCGGGTCAGAGGAGGTGATGGGTCACGAGTTCTGGACCGGCTATCGCACGTCGAGCGAGACCAGTTCGTTGGCGACTCGAGTCGAGCGCTCGCGGTGACGAATCAGCAACCCTTAGCACCCGCCGCCTCGATTCCCCGCACATGACCGACGCCGAAACCCTCGCCGAGCGCGTCCGGACGGGCGAGTTGCGACTGCACGAACTCGAGGAGCACGCCGACCACGATACCGCGGCCGCGGCCCGCCGGGTCTTGCTCGAGGCCGAGACCGACGCCGACCTCGAGACGGTCGGCGACTACGCCTTCGACGCCGAGGTCGCCGACTCGGCCATCGAGAACATGATCGGCGCGGCCCAGGTGCCGATGGGCGTCGCCGGCCCCGTCACCGTCGACGGCGGCGCCGCGAACGGGCAGTACCGCCTGCCGCTGGCGACGAGCGAGGGCGCGCTCCTGGCCTCGGTCAACCGCGGCCTCTCAGTGATCGAGTCGGCCGGCGGCGCGAGCGCCCGCGTGACGAAAAACGGAATGACCCGCGCTCCCGTGTTTCGCGTCGAGGGCGTCGTCCAGGCCGCCGAGACCGTCGAGTGGGTCGGCGAGAACCTCGAGGCCCTGCGCGAGGCTGCCGAGTCCACGACGAGTCACGGCGAGTTGCTCGACGTCGAGCCGTACGTCGTCGGCGATTCGGTCTTCCTGCGGTTCGCCTACGACACCAAGGACGCGATGGGGATGAACATGGCGACGATCGCGACGGGCGAGGCGTGTTCAGTCGTCGAGGAGCACACCCCCGCCTCGCTGGTCGCCCTCTCGGGGAACCTCTGTTCGGACAAGAAGCCCGCGGCGATCAACGCCGTCGAGGGCCGCGGTCGCTCGGTCACGGCCGACGTCGTCATCCCCGGCGAGGTCGTCGAGGAGCGTCTGCACACCACCGCCGACGCCATCGCGGAGGCCAACACCCGGAAGAACCTGATCGGGAGCGCCAAGGCGGGCAGCCTGGGGTTCAACGCCCACGCGGCCAACGTCGTCGGCGCGGCCTTCCTCGCGACCGGTCAGGACGAGGCCCAGGTCGTCGAGGGCGCGAACGCGATTACGACGATGGACGCCCGCCCGAGTGAGGACGAGAACGGCTCGAGCGACCTCTACGCCTCCGTCTCGCTCGCTTCCCTCGAGGTCGGCACCGTCGGCGGCGGCACGAAACTCCCGACCCAGTCGGAGGCGCTCGACGTACTGGGCCTGCGCGGGGGCGGCGATCCGGCGGGGAGCAACGCCGACGCGCTCGCGGAGGTCATCGCGGTCGGTGCGCTGGCTGGCGAACTCTCGCTCCTGGCGGCGCTGGCTTCGCGGCATCTCGCGAGCGCGCACGCGGATCTGGGTCGGTAGTCGGACGAAGCGCTTCAGTATTCGGTCGGGATTCTGTTCTCCGCTCGAGTCAGGCGTACGCCTCGAACTCCTCGCCGAAGACGAGGAAGTAACCTGTTCCAACGAGGCCGATGACGGTCGCGATGGTAAAGGCGAGGACCGGATCGCCGGCCAGGATCGTCTCCCCCGTCAGGGGATTCGACAGTCCCGCCCAGAGGAATCCTCCGAGGGCGGCGCTGGGGATGACGATCACGTTCCGCAGGAGGTAGTACGCGCCCGAGACTCGCCCCCCGGCGCCCATCTCCGCGGGGCCGACGATCAGCGCCTTGTGGGCCGGCAGACCCGCGAATCGGAGTCCGGAGAAGGCAAACAGCACCGCGAGGACCCCCGCTGTGGAGAGCGCACCGACCCCGCCCTCGGGCACCGAAATTAGCATGATCGGGAACACCGCGTAAACGAGGAAGCCAAGCGCGACCACGGGCTTGAGCCCAACGCGCTCGGCGGCTTTCGCGGCCGGAATCATCACCAGCAGGGCGACTGCCATCTCGAGGCTCAGGAGGAGACCGAAGTACGCCTGTGGGGAGAGCGAGTCGCCGACCCCGGGTACCGAAGTCGGGAGCGCGAGGCCCACCGCGAGAAAGTCGGTGACCACGAGGACGAAGAAGACGTAGACCATCCCGTTGGCGAATCGGACGAGGGTGTCGCCGACCAGCAGCGGCCGTAGCGGGTCGGGGAGGTTCCGGAGGTCCGCGAGGAGCTGGGAGACCCCCTCGAACTCCTTGCCGAAGGAGTCATCGCTCGAGTCGTACAGCCGGTGTTGTACAAGGGTCCCGAAGATTCCGAAGGCGACGGCTACGACGAGAATCACCTGGAAGGCGAAGATCACCTCGTCGCTGGCGCTGGTGAAGGGGGCGAAGACGATTGCGGCGATCAGCGGGCCGACGAGGAAGGCGGTGCGCCGGAAGCTCTCGGTGCTGGCGAATCCCGCCGCCAGCTGTGAGGGCGGGACGGCTTGCTTGACGATGGCGTAGGTGGCCCCGAGGCCGAAGGACTTCCAGGCCTGGGCGAGGATCAGTCCGAGGAAGATACCGACGATGGCGAGATTGGTGGGGCCGACGGCGACGTCGGCGAGGAGGGGCGCCGCGAGCCAGACGCCGAACCCGATGGTGGCGAGAAGGCCGAACGCGGTGAGCGCGTACCGGGAACCGATACGGTCCGAAATCGCCCCGCCGGGGTAGGGATAGACGGCGCTAATCACGTTCCCAGCGGTTCCGAAGAGTCCGACGGCGACGCCCGTCGCCCCCAGTGCGACCATGTACTCGGCCATGTAGCGACTCGTCATCTGGAAGCTCAGGCTGAACGCGAACATGGCGAGTGAGAGGACGATCACGTCCCGCTCGAGGGCGAAGAACTGGCGCCAGGCGTCGAGCGGGTCGGCCGCGTCCGCCTGCGAGTCCTCGAGGCTCATACGGTCACGGTTCTGGCTCTACCGACAAGGACATTTCCGTCCCGACGAGTCGAACGCCGCGCACGCGAGGCGTCACGCCGTCTCCCGCCCGCATCGAAAGACCGAACCAGTAAAGGCAGGCGGGCGCTTCGTCGGGCACATGACGACGACGCTCGGGACGGCGAGCGCGTCACCCGGTGAGATCGACACGGGCCGACTCGAGGTCGGCGAAACCCGAGACGGCAGCCCGTTCGGCCTCCCGGTCGCCGTGATCAACGGCGCCGAACCGGGGAAGACGCTCTACGTGCAGGCAGCCAGTGACGGCGACGAGTTGAACGGCGTCGGCGTGCTCAGCCGCGCCGTTCCACGGATCGATCCTACCGAACTGTCGGGAACCATCCTGGCCGTGGGACTGGTCAACTACCACGCCTTCCAGGTGGCCGAGCACCGAAACCCGATCGACGACACGAAGATGAACCGGACCTACCCCGGCAACGAGTCGGGCACCTCGAGCGAGCGTATCGCCCACGCCACCTTCCAGATCGCCCGCGAGGCCGACCTCATCGTGGACCTCCACCAGGGGTCGACCAGCCGCATGATCGACGAGGTGCGGGTCCGCTGTGGCCACCGCCACCGCCTCCACGAGTCGTGCCTCGAACTCGCGCGCGTGTTCGCCCTCGAATGCGGGCACATTCTCGACCAGAAGGGGCCGGAGGGACAACTCGCCCGCGCGGCGCCGAACGAGGGTATCCCGACCATCGACCCCGAACTCGGCGGAGCCGTCGGCTGGGACGAGGGCAGTATCGAGAAGGGCGTCGCGGGGCTGTTCAACGTCCTCCGGTACTACGGGTTCCTCGAGGACGAGGGCGAACTCGTCGAGCAGACGCGAGCGACCGGGTTCGACCAGTACGGGTCGCCGGTCGGCGGCCTCGTCCGCTTCGAGCCGTCGCTGGGCGAGCGCGTCGCGGCCGGCGACACCCTCTTCGAGGTGACGACGCCCTTCGGCGAGTCGAAGGCGACCGTGACGGCCGACAACGACGGCATCTTCTGGCGGAGTCGGCGCCTCCCGCAGGTCGCGACCGGCGAGTACGTCTGCTCGGTCGGGACCGACCTCGAGGTGATCTGACGTGGGTACACCAAGCGACCTCGTCTGTCCCGATTGCGGGGCCGAGTACGCCGCCGGCCCGGACGAACCCTGGCGCTGTACCTGCGGACACGGCCTCGAGTTCGCGGCTCGCCCCCACCCCGAGGGGAACCCGTTGCCGCTCTCCCAGCTCGACACCACCGAGGGGCTGTGGACGTTCTTCGAGTTCCTCCCCATCGAGAAACACGTCACGTTCCACGAGGGGTTCACCCCGCTCGTCGACGCTCCCGAGTGGGACGCCCAGTTCAAACTCGAGTACGTCTTTCCCACCGGTTCGTTCAAGGATCGCGGTGCGACGACGACCCTCTCGCGCGCGGTCGAACTCGGCGTCGAGAAGGTCGTCGAGGACTCCTCGGGCAACGCCGGGGCGGCCATCGCGACCTACGCGGCGAGAGCCGGCCTCGAGGCCGACATCTACGTCCCGGCGGACGTCAAGCAGTCGAAGCTGATGGCGATCCAGCGTGTCGACGCACGCCCTGTCCGCGTCGAAGGGAGTCGCGAGGACGTCACGGCAGCCTGTCTCGACGCCGTCGAGAGTGGTGAGGGGTGGTACGCCTCCCACGCCTGGAACCCGGCGTTCTACGCAGGGACGATGACCTTCGCGTTCGAAATCGCCGCCCAGCGCGGGTGGACCGTCCCGGACGCGCTCGTGCTCCCGATCGGCCACGGGACGCTCTTCTTGGGCGCCTACCGGGGATTCAAGTTGCTCAACGACGCCGGGATCGTCGAGTCGATGCCCCGCCTGCTGGGCGCCCAGGCGGCGGGCTACGCGCCCATCGTCGCCGCCCTCGGCGGCGACACCACCGGCGAGGACGGGGAACGAACCGACATCGCCGACGGCATCCAGATCGCCGAACCCGCCCGCGGCACCCAGATCCTCGAGGCCATCGAGGCGACCGACGGCGACGCCATCGCCCTGGGGAGCAACGTCCTGGAGACGACCCTGGATCGGCTCCACCGGAACGGCTACTACGTCGAGCCGACGTGCGCGGCGGCCCCGGCGGCCCTCCGCCGGTACCGCGAGGCGGGCGTCCTGGACGACGACGATGACGTGGTCGTCCCGCTCACGGGAAGCGGCCTGAAGACGATGTAGGCCTGGGTACCTGTGCCCTCGAGTGTCCGAGTCCCCGGGTGTCTGGGTACCTGAGGACCAGCAACTGTCGACTAGCCAGACAACGTCACGCTCGATCGTTCCCACGAGATGGGAACCGACGCGAGAGTCAGTATCGAGCGACTCCTGAGAAACGGAGATAGACATGGGGAGCCACTACAGGCCGGTCGATGGGGAATCGCCGACGCTCGCGGTCGTCCAGGCCGTTGCGACCGCTGCGGGTCGACAGCCAGAGGACCTCGAGCCGCTGTACGACTCCATCGATGGGGGTGCGTTGGACGGGGTTCTCGAGGGTGGTGGCGACGTTCGCGTCCGGTTCGAGTTCGCGGGCTTCGACGTCGATGTGACGCTGGAAGAGGTTCGCCTGACCGAGCGGGCATAGCCTCGAAGCCCTCGCGAGCGACGATACCACTTTGAGGGTGCCCCTCGAGTGTCCACGTGATGACGGATTCAGACGAGGCCCGCGTTCCGGTGGAGTGTTCCGCGTGCGAGACGCGAACCCGCGTGCCGCTGTCGGAACTCGCCGAATCGATCGAGCGCCACAACGAGACCGTTCACGACGGCGAACCGATCGCGGAGGTCGACCCGGACCTCAAGGCGCAACTGGCCGACCTCGTGGTCGAGGACCTGGGGTTGCTCGAGGACGAGGGCTGATCGGCGACGACTGCCAGTCCGTGCCGCGGCAGGTCCGTCCCGAAATGGTTTTGATCCCCTCACCCGGACACTCGGTATGCCGACGGAACCGGACACCCAATACGACTCCTCGCTGGGGAGCAAGTTCATTTTCGTCACCGGCGGGGTGATGTCAGGTCTCGGGAAGGGGATCACGGCCGCGAGCACCGGCCGGCTCCTGAAGAACGCGGGCTTCGACGTCACCGCGGTCAAGATCGACCCGTACCTGAACGTCGACGCCGGGACGATGAACCCCTACCAGCACGGGGAAGTGTACGTCCTCAAGGACGGCGGCGAGGTCGACCTCGACCTCGGGAACTACGAGCGCTTCCTTGGGATCGACATGCACTCCGATCACAACGTCACGACGGGCAAGACCTACAAGCACGTGATCGAGAAGGAGCGCGCGGGCGACTACCTCGGGAAGACGGTCCAGATCATCCCGCACATCACCGACGACATCAAGCGGCGCATCCGCGAGGCCGCCGAGGGAACCGACGTCTGCCTCGTCGAGGTCGGCGGCACCGTCGGAGACATCGAGGGGATGCCCTACCTCGAGGCCCTGCGCCAGTTCGCCCACGAGGAACCTGAGGAGAACGTCCTGTTCGTCCACGTGACCCTGGTTCCGTACTCGAAAAACGGCGAGCAGAAGACGAAGCCGACCCAGCACTCGGTGAAGGAGGTTCGATCGATCGGCCTCCAGCCGGACGTGATCGTCGGCCGTTCGGACGACAAACTCGAGCCCAGTACCAAAGAGAAGATCGCACTCTTCTGTGACATTCCCACCGAGGCCGTCTTCTCGAACCCCGACGTCGAGGACGTCTACCACGTCCCGCTGGCCGTCGAGGAAGAAGGCCTCGACGAGTACGTCCTCGAGCACTTCGACCTGGCCGACGAGGCGCTCCCGCCCGCCGAGCGTACTCGCGAGTGGCGCGAGGTCGTCACCACCGAGAAGACCGAGTCGGTCGACATCGCGCTGGTCGGCAAGTACGACCTCGAGGACGCCTACATGTCGATCCACGAGTCGCTGAAACACGCCGGGTTCGAACTCGGCGCCGAGGTTAACGTCGAGTGGGTGTTCGCCGACGACCTCGCTGACGGCCACGACGGCCAGCTCGAGGGCGTCGACGGCGTCATCGTCCCTGGCGGGTTCGGAATGCGCGGCACCGAAGGCAAGATCGAGGCGATTCGGTACGCCCGCGAGCACAACGTGGCCTTCCTCGGCCTCTGTCTGGGCTTCCAGATGGCCGTCGTCGAGTACGCCCGCCACGTCCTCGGCCTCGAGGGCGCACACTCGACGGAGATGGACGCGGAGACGCCCCACCCCGTCATCGACATCCTGCCCGAACAGTACGAGGTCGAGAACCTGGGCGGAACGATGCGCCTGGGCGAACACACGACCGTCATCGAACCCGAGACGCTCGCTTACGACCTCTACCAGGATACGTCGTGTCAGGAGCGCCACCGCCACCGCTACGAGGTCAACCCCGAGTACTTCGAGGCGTTCGCGGACGAACCCCTGACCTTCTCGGGGACTGCGGGTAACCGAATGGAGATCCTCGAACTCGAGGGCCACCCGTTCTTCCTCGGGACGCAGTACCACCCCGAGTACAGTTCGCGACCGGGCGACCCGAGCCCGCCGTTCGTGGGGTTGGTCGAGAGCGTACTCGAGGCGGGTCGAACGGACGGCGGAGACGTACCGAGCGGTGCAGGCGACGCAGACGAAACCGAGGTGACTCACTGATGGTCGACACCGACACCTTCGTTCCCGAAGCAGTCGCAGAGATCGAGGACGAAATCGGCGATGCGAACGCCGTCATCGCCCTCTCGGGCGGCGTCGACTCCTCGGTGGCCGCCGCACTGGCCTACGAGGCCATCGGCGACCGACTCACGCCGGTCTACGTCGACACCGGCCTGATGCGCAAGGGCGAGACCGACCAGATCCGCGAGACGTTCTCGTTCATGGAGAGTCTCGAGATCGTCGACGCGAAAGACCGCTTCCTCGAGGCGCTCGCCGGCGTCACTGATCCCGAGGAGAAGCGCAAAATCATCGGCGAGCAGTTCATCCGCGAGTTCGAGCGCGAGGCCCTCGAGGCCGACGCCGACTACCTCGTCCAGGGGACGATCTACCCCGACCGGATCGAGAGCGAGGGTGGGATCAAGTCCCACCACAACGTCGGCGGCCTCCCCGAAGTCGTCGATTTCGACGGCATCGTCGAACCCGTTCGCGACCTCTACAAGGACGAGGTTCGCGAGGTCGCCCGCCACCTCGGCCTCGACGAACTGGTGGCCGAGCGGATGCCCTTCCCCGGTCCCGGTCTCGCCGTCCGCGTCATCGGCGAGGTCACCGAGGAGAAACTCGAGGTCGCCCGCGACGCCTGTCACGTCGTCGAGGAGGAACTCGAGGAGTACGACCCCTGGCAGGCCCTCGCCGCGGTCATCGGCAAGGCGACGGGCGTCAAGGGCGACAACCGCGTCCACGGCTGGGTGGTCTCTGTGCGGTCGGTCGACTCGCGAGACGGGATGACCGCTCGCGCCCAGGAACTCGACTGGGAGACGCTCCAGCGCATCCAGTCGCGAATCACCGGGCAAAACGAGAACGTCGCACGCGTCGTCTACGACGTGACGCACAAGCCGCCGGCGACGATCGAGTACGAGTAACGGCGGCCGCGGTTCCGGAGTCGTCAACTCGAACAATCGGTTTTCGCGGCTCGAGCGACGACCCGTACGCTCCGCGAACGGAGCGTTCGTACATCGGTGCTCGCTCCTACGACTGTTCGTCCGACTCGAGCACCGATTCGTACAGGTCGAGACGCCACGTCGGGACGACGAGTTCCTCCGTTTGATTGTAGACGAGGAGCCCGTACTCCTCGAGCAGCGGGAGGTGCGTCCGACGCAGGGAGACGTGGACGCGCTGGCGGAGCTGGTGAATCGACGTCTCGACCGTCGGCTCGTGTTCGTCGTCGGCGAGCCAGCCGATCAGGGTGTGGACGTCGAGTGCCGTCCCCGCATCGAGCAGGTGCTCGAGGAGCGTCCGGCGACGGTCCGACGACAGCACGCGAGTGACCTCGGTACGAGCGAGAGTGTCGCGATTGCCAGCGCCAGGGTGCGTAGCGGCGGTCGTGCCGCGACCGCTCGAGTTCGCCGTCTTGGTCGGGACGCGGAACGTCATGGGTGATAACCACTCACTCGAGTAGGAGGTATAAAGCGCCGTAGTCGTTTCGTCGTTCGTCACCGATCGCAACTCGGTCGAATCGTTTAGCCGGCAGTAAAACGATATTACTCGCTGCAAGGGCCCGTCTGGGGGACCATTGCCACGCGTGAAAATCGACGCGCAGATCGCAAATTCGGGCTGAATTCGCCTCGAGTATCACGAACACTGATCAGTTATCTCGAGGGTAAGCGAACGCTCGTTGGCGTCACGTCTGTGCCGTTCCGAGCAACGGCCAGACACCGGGTATCGTTTCGGGAAACAGTCGGATCACGCGGGTGCCGTCCCGAGCAACAGCCAGAGGTTCAAAATCGTGAATCCGACGATGACGGCGACGGTGTAGTACGCCACCGCGACCAGCGCCGCGAGTTTGTAGTCCAGGTCGTAGACGATCAGGATCGCGGTGTAGGCGACGGCGACCATGAACGGGACGACCACCAGCGGGCCCCACCGCTGGAGGACGACCGAGACGAGCGCCAGTACCGGTCCGATGGTGAACGCGCGTTTGACCCGGACCGTCCCGAGCACGTACCGAGCAGCGATGTGGAGCGTAACGCCGTAGAAGACGGTCGCCAGCAGGAAGGTCCCGAGGTACGCCAGCGGGCCACCCCCGGCCGGATCGATCCCGCTGGGGATCTGTGCGAGAAACGGTGGAGCGTGCATACTCGAGAGACGATATCACGTGGTTTGTGTGTGCCGAATTCGCGTCGCTCGAGGGGGAGATTTGATCGAAAGTCGGGTCTGCGAGTCGACCGCTACTCGAGCAGACCGAGGTCCTCGAGTCGGGAGACGATCTTGTCGACGGCGTGTTCGGCGTCGGCCGGTTTCTTCCCGCCGGTGATGACGAGTTTGCCCGAGCCGAACAGCAGCGCCACCACTTCCGGCTCGTCGAGGCGGTAGACCAGTCCGGGGAACTGCTCGGGTTCGTACTCGATGTTCTCGAGGCCGAGGCCGATAGCGATCGCGTTGAGATTGAGATTGCGGCCGAGGTCAGCCGAGGTGACGATGTTCTGGACGACGATTTCCGGATCCTCGTTCACCTGAATCTGGAGTTCGCGAAGTTTGTCGAAGACGATCCGTAGACTCTCGTGGACGTCGTCGGTGCTCTTCGCGCCAGTACAGACGATCTTCCCCGAGCGGAAGATCAATGCGGCGGATTTCGGATTCTGGGTTCGGTAGACGAGACCGGGAAACTGCTCGGGGTCGTAGTCGGCCCCCTCGAGGTCCATCGCGACACTCTGGAGGTCGAGTTCTTGCCCGATGCCGGTCGACGCCACCACGTTTTCGATGTTGATGGTGTCCTTCGGATCCGTCATAAGTCGCTTAAAAAGACGTATTTAAGGTTTATAAAGCTTGGTACTGCGTGCTGATTTGTCCGGTTCTTTGAGTGTGTCAGACGAGTGGATGACGGTCGCGGCCCAGGAACCGTCCCGCGAGTCGACCGACAGGATCATTGCTCGTCCAGCATCACTCGAGACACGTGTATCTCCTCGAGTACGGCGGCGAAGACGATGCGTTCGCGGCGGTCGAGAGCCGCCACGCCGCCACCAGTGTCACCCGGGTCGCGCCGGGGCTGGCCGTCGCGAACGCCCTCGTCCCCGAGCGCGTCCGCGGACTGGCCTACACCCGCGCCGCGAGCGACCTCGTGGGTCGAACCGACGCCTCCGTCGCGAGCGCGCGAGCCCTGCTCGAGGCCGCTTCGATCGATCGGGAGGGAACGGTCGCCGTTCGCGCGACGGACGTCCACGGCTCGAGCGGCGTCTCCACGACGCACGCCGAACGCGAACTCGGGAGCGTCCTCGTCGACCGCGGGTTCGCCGTGGACCTCGAGGACCCCGACCACGCCCTCCGCGCGGTCTTCTCGGAGGGGCGCCTCGAATCCGACGCGAACACCAACGCCGACGACGGCCGTGACGACCTCATCGAGTCGGTCGCGAGCGGCGAATCAGGGGAACGGGTTTCGGTCTGTGCCCTCGGCTGGCTCGCCGCCGAGAGCGTCCGCGACTTCGGCTCGCGAGCACCGACCGACAAGCCGTTCTTCCAGCCCGGAAGCATGGACCCGCTCCTGGCACGTGCGGTCGCCAACATCGCCGGCGCGGAACCCGGGCGAACGATCCTCGATCCGATGTGTGGAACCGGCGGCGTCCTCGTCGAGGCGGGACTGGTCGGGGCGGACGTCGTCGGAACCGACGCCCAGGCGAAGATGGTCGCCGGCGCGCGGACGAACCTCGCGCACTTCCTCGACCGCGAGGATCCGTCGCCGACCGGCGTCCCGCGCGGGTCGTGGCACGTCGCCCGCGGCGATGGGACCCGGCTTCCGCTCCGAGACGGCGCCATTGATGCCGTCGTCTTCGACGCGCCCTACGGCCGCCAGTCGAAGATCGAGACCCACCGGTTAGCGGATCTGGTCTCGGGCGCGCTCACGGAATCTCGCCGAGTGGCCGACCGGGCCGTCGTCGTCGCCGATCGCTCGTGGGCGAACGAGGCTCGAGATGCGGGCTGGACGCTCGAGGCGGCATTCGAACGCCGGGTGCACCGGTCGTTGACGCGATACGTGCTGGTTCTCTCCTGAGGGGTGGGGTCGGCTCGAGGGCGCCGAGGGTGGCTCGAGGGCCCTGGTTCCTGGTTCCGCCGGTACAGCGCCGCCACTTGAGGCGGAAGATTCCGCTTTCGGAAGCCTTGAGACGGTATGCAGAAAAGACTGACCGTGGCCCGCGCTCGTCTCTTCGGATCCCTTTGTGGACTCGTCTTTCTCATCAATCTCGCCAGAATCGTCTTCGCACCGCTGCTGAACGTGTTTATCGGCGAGTTCGGGATCGGCGAAGCGACTGCGGGCCTCATCGTCACCCTCGTGTGGGTCGGGAGCGCGTTCCCCCGTCTGCCGACCGGGTGGGTGCTCACGAAGGTCCCGAGACACCACGTCGTGCTCGCCTCGGGCGTTATTCTCGCGATTTCGTCCGGGATCGCCGCGACCGCCACCTCGATCACCCACCTCATGGGCGGTGCCTTCCTCATGGGGATCGCTTCGGGCGTGTACTTCGTCTCGGCGAACCCGCTCTTGAGCGAACTGTACCCCGATCGCGTCGGGCGCGTCATGGGAATCCACGGGGCGGCGAATCAGGTCGCCGCGGTGATCGCCGCCCCGTTCGTGGCGCTCACCCTCTTCGTCGACTGGCGCCTGTCGCTGTGGGCGATTGCCGTCGGCGGGGCCGTGGTCACGGCCTACACGTGGCTCACCGCGAGGCGAACCGAGATGCCGGACGCGGGGCGGTCCGATCGGGCCTTCGTCGCTGGCGCGCTCTCGGAGTGGCGACTCATCGTGACCGCGTTGGCAATCGCGGGCGTCGCCGTGTTCATCTGGCAGGGCGTGTTCAACTTCTACGAACTGTACATGCAGTCGAAGGGACTCTCAGACCGAGCGGCTGGGATGATGCTCACCGTCGTCTTCGCCGCCGGCGTCCCCGCGTTCTTCTTCGGCGGCGACCTCGCCGATCGCCTCCCGAAGATCCCGTACCTGCTCGGCATCGTCGGCACGTTCGCCGCAGGCCTGTTCGCGCTGACGCTCGTCGAGGGGTTGATCCCGCTGGTCGCGCTCACCATCGTCGTCGGGTTCGTGATCCACGCGCTGTTTCCAGCCGTCGACACGTACCTCCTCGATACGCTCCCGGATTCGACTCGAGGGAGCGCCTACGCCGTGTTCAGCTCCGTCTGGATGCTCTCACAGTCGCTCGGCTCGTACGTCCTCGGCGTCTTCGTCGAAGGGAACTACACGTACGACGACGTGTTCGCCGTCGCCGCGCTGTTTCTCGGCGCGACGGTCGTCGCCCTCGTCGTCCTCGAGCGGGTCGGAAAGCTCCCGAGTTGAGATCGCCGCCCTCGCCGGCGTCTAGGGGTGACGCTCGAGCGTCGTCACGTCGGACACCTCGATTCGCGTCCCGCCGTGCTGGCCGTTGGTCACCGTCAGCGACCAGCCGTGGGCGTCGGCGATCGCCCGGGCGAGAGCGAGACCGAGGCCGCGCTCCTCGTCAGTGTCCTCGCCGCGCGACTCGAGGTCGATCACCCGGTCGTGATCGGTTGGCGGGATTTCGGCGGCGTCGTCCATGAGGAAGAAGCCGCGTTCGCTCGAGCGATGATCGTCGAAGCCGAGCAGCCCAACCTGGATCGTGACCGATCCGTCGGCACGGGCGGCCGCGTCGTCGAAGATCGTCTGGAGGAAGTGATCGAATCGCTCCCGGTCGGCCCGAAGGGTCGCGTCGGCGTCGACGACCACGGCGGGGCGCTCGAGGCGGGAGTCCTCGACCGCGTGCTCGATCGCCGACGCGAGGTCGATCCGCGTCCGGGGGCCGACCGCCGTCGCGTTTCGGGCGAACTCACGGATGTCGTCGACGAGTCGTTCCGTGCGGTCGAGCGTCGTCGAGACGGCGTCTTCGGCGAGCGGAAACTCCCACTCGCCGGGCCGGTCGGGCTCCTCCTCGAGCGCCGTCGCGACGGCCTCGAGGTGGCGATTGAGGTCGCTCGAGAGCACGTTCGCCACGCTCTCGAGGCGTTCGGTCTGGTGTTCGAGTTGAGTCGTTCGATCCTCGAGTACCTGCTCGCGGATCGCCCGGTCGAGCGCCGCACGAGTGTTCTCGGCGAGCGTCGAGAGCAACTCGACGTCGGTGCTCTCGAAGTTCGCGACCCGCTTCGAGCCCGTCATCAGGATGCCGTGAGTACCGATCGGGGCGATGATTTCGGAGCGGATCGGCGTGTCGGGATTGTAGAGGCCCTCGACCTCCTGTAGGTCCTCGATGTGTCTGGTCTCGCCGGCTTCGAAGACGTCCCAGACGAGGCCCTCGCCGGGGTGAAATCGGGGGAGCCCCCCGAATTCGTCGTGCGCGCCCGCGGTGCCGGCGACGGGATCGAGGTAGCCGTACTCGTCGTCGAGCAACCAGACGCCGCTGATCGGGAGGTCCAGGAGGTCGCTCCCGGCGTGGACGGCGATCGCACAGATCTCCTCGGGGTCGCTCGACTGCAGGAGCCAGCGCGTGACCTCGTGCAGCGAGGTCACGACCCGTTCGTACTCGCGCTGGTCGGTGACGTCGCGGGCGATGCACGCGAGGTTGGCAGAGCCGTGGTCGACGGACACCACGCTGACCTCGACGATCCGATCGGCGCCCGTCGCGTCGGTGTAGGCCAGCTCGATCGTCCGCTGAGCCGTGCTGCCGACGTCGACGTCGCTGAGCGCGCGGCCGACGCGGACGGCGTCGTCGGCGTCGACGGCGGCGAGGTCCAGGAGGGTCTCGACGTGTTCGCC
Source organism: Natronosalvus rutilus (assembly GCF_024204665.1). Classification (NCBI taxonomy): domain Archaea; kingdom Methanobacteriati; phylum Methanobacteriota; class Halobacteria; order Halobacteriales; family Natrialbaceae; genus Natronosalvus; species Natronosalvus rutilus. Next base: position 437,411 of record NZ_CP100355.1, read on the forward strand.
ACGCAGCTCCCGCGCGTCGGTGTCGAAGGCGCGTTCGACCGTGGCGTTGACCGAGAGGATTCGGTTGTTGTCGTCGAGGGTGACCACGCCGTCCTGGATCGCCTCGACCACGGCCGTGTTCCGAGCGAGTTTCGTCTCCTGTTCCTTTCGCTTGGTGATATCGCGCATGGACACCGAGAGGCCGTTCTCGGCGGGCCAAGCCCGGGCCTCGAACCAGGTCTCGAGCGGGGTGTGGTACACCTCGAATGAGACTGGCACCTGTTCGTCCATCGCCTGGTAGAAGCCGTCTGGGAACTGGGTCTCGACTGTTTCGGGGAACTCGTCCCACATGACCTGCCCGAGGAGGTCCTCCCGGGAGCGCTCGAGGAGCGCCTCGGCGCGCTCGTTGAGGTACGTGAATCGAAAGTCCGTGTCGAGGGCGAAGAAGGCGTCGCGGACGCGGTCGATCATGGGAACGGTGCGGAGGGTCACTGGCGACCACCCGCGTTGGGGGCGACGGATCGGCGGCGAAGCGTCGTGGCTCGCGGCGCTGGCCGACTCCCCCGCCACACCGACCGAACACGCCTGTCTCTCATTCCGTTGACTCATAGTTACCCCACCCGGTATTTCAGTGTCGTGGCCGATGGGCGTCCAGTTCGGGCTCGAGGCGGCGTTCGGCGCTGTCGGGACTGCTATTCGGAAATACCCGAGAAACGGCCGACTGGAACAGGCGGCCGGTGGTACGTGACGGGACGTATTCTACCTGGTTCTCGTCGAGAATACCGCGGCTAACCGCGGAGGCGCTCTGCGGTGCGATGCCCGTCGTGCTGACCACAGAGCACCTCGCAGTCCGATGCTCGGCGCTTCACCGTTCGATCGGGAGCAGTTCCTTCACCGTCACGTAGTCGAGGGGTGTAGCGTGTTCGGTCCGGATGAGATTCTCGTCGTTGATCTCGAGGTCGAGGTCGTCGAGTTGTTCGGCAACGTGAGTGATGTCCTCGTTTTCGGCCCCGACCGCCTTGATGTGGAGGTTCTCCTGGCCGGTCATCAGTTCGGTCACTTCTGTGACCTGGGGGAGCGCCAGCGCCTTCTCGGCCACGTCGGAGCGTTCGCTGATGCGGGCCGTACAACTGAAGTGAAAGTAGAGGCGGAGGCCTGTCCGGTCGTGGTCGACGCTCGTCGTGTATCCGGTAATGACGCCGGCTTCTTCCAGCCGTTCCATCCGATTGTGAACGGTGTTGTCGGAGACCTCTAGTTCCTCGGCCAGTCCGATCGCATTGGACCGAGCGTTCTCCTGAAGCAGATTGAGCAAACGCCTGTCTACGTCGTCGAGTTCGTACTCGGTCACAATCGAGCTTGTCGGGCCGCCTCCATGATACTATCGATACTCCACAGTTTCCGAGAGTGGTTTTCGAGAAGTTCGAGAAGTAGGCGTTGTCAGGGCATTATCGAAATACGTTTTCGTACATTTAAGGGGAGTGGAGAGGGCAAGAGAATATCGAATAATATACCCAAATAACCTCGAAGTCCCACACTATATCTCACTTTCTCGGGAAGTATCGAATCACGCAACCTGGGTTTTTTATACGTAGACGCTATTGAACGACTGTGAAACCGGGCCTACCTGCTCCGTCCTCGACGGTGAACTCCCACGGGTCTGATACGGCCACAGCAGCCGTTGTCAGAGCCGTTGCTGAAACGGAAGGGAGGCCACTACCTGCGTCGCCACCGCTGGCCACGGTAACTGACCTGAATGCCCACCGCGCCCTCGCTCGAGCTGTCGATGATGTGACTGACGAGGGTGCCAATGGCGGCAACCAGGTGCGTGATTCCGGTGACGGGCGAGTCACGACGGGAGGGGACAATGAGTGACGACAGACCGGATTTCTGGAATTATTGCGCTCAGTGCGGAATCGAATACAGCACCGCTGCCTCTCCACCAATCGTCGGCGTGGTCACGGACGACGACACCACCTCTCCGATCTCGTTCTGTAGCGACGAGTGCAGAGGGTCGTGGGCCAGCGACTAGTTCAGTGTAGTTTCGCCGCCGAGAGCACCGTGGTGGCCGATTCTTCGTTCGTTCTATTCGGACGGCGTCCGCGCTGTGTGCGCGCCTTCTACTCGCACCAGTCCGACGAGCAGACACCACCCGACTTCGAGAGGGTCGACAGGGTATTCCTCGTCCGACTCGAACCGTCCGTCGATGAGTGATTCGGACCCGACACGGCTGATCGTCGACACGGACACCGCGGGAGACGACACGCAGGCGCTCGTGCTCGCGGCCTGCTCGGATCGCGTCGCCCTCGAGGGCGTGACGATCTGTGCGGGGAACGTTCCGTTCGAGTACCAGATCGAGAACGCGAAGTACACCCTCGACCTCGCTGGAGCCGACGAGGTACCGGTCTACGAGGGCGCTCGCGAACCCCTCGAGAAGGACCACGAATTCGCGGAGTACATCCACGGCGAGGGCGGCCTGGGTGGCGACCTCTTCCCCGAGACGGGAATCCCCTCGGCCGAGGCACACGCCGTCGACTTCATCGTCGAGACCGCCCGCGAGAACCCCGGCGAGATCACCCTGGCCTGCATCGCCCCGCTGACGAACGTCGCCCTGGCGTTCGAGCGCGAACCCGACCTGCCGGAGCTGCTCAACGAAGTGGTGATCATGGGCGGGGCGGTCAATACGCTCGGGAACATCACACCCGCGGCGGAGTACAACTTCTGGGTCGACCCCGACGCCGCGGCGGTCGTGATGGACGCCTTCGAGACGACGCTGATCGACTGGGGGCTGACGCTCCGGGATTCGACGTTCGACACCGACGTGTTCGAGGCAGTCGAGGTGATGGACACGCCGCTCGCGGACTTCTACCTGACCGTCACCGAGGCCGTCCGCGCGTTCAACCGCCAGTCCGACCACGACGCCCTCGGCGCGGACGTGACGACCCAGCCAGATTCGCTGGCGATTGCGACGGTGCTCGAGCCCGACATCGTCGAGGCGGCGAGCACGTACTACGTGGCCGTCGACGACCGGGAGGGGATGACCCGCGGGTACAGCCTGGTCGACGAACTCAGTGTGACCGACCGCGAGGCGAAGACGCGGGTAATCGAGTCAGTCGACGGCGACCGGTTCGAGCGGCTGCTGCTCGACGCGTTCCGGCACGGTGATCCCCATCGAGCGGAGTGACCGATCGGTAACTCTCTTCGACCGAACCTTCAGGTAATTCACGTAAAGTCGCTATCTCCTTTTGAAACCGAATCTATAAACCGGTCGCGTGCACTTGCACGGGTATGCAACGACGGAGGTTTCTCACGACCGCAGGTGCAGGGGTAACGGCGGGACTGGCCGGGTGTCTGGTCGGGGACGGTGGAGGCAGCGACGAGTCCGACGTCACCGTCGGCATCATCTACTCGACGGGTGGCCTGAACGACGATTCGTTCAACGACATGGCCTACAACGGCATCGAGCGGGCCGAGGAGGAACTCGGGATCTCCTATCAGGACGCCGAACCGGGCTCGCCTGCCGACATGAACCAGATGCAACAGGAGTTTGCGGGTGACGAGGAGATCGACCTCGTCTGCTGTATCGGCTTCGATCACGCGGAGGACCTCGGGGAGAACGCCGAGGAGTACAGCGATCAGCGCTTCGTGCTCGTCGACGCCGTCGTCGAGGCGGACAACGTCGCCAACTACACGTTCCGGGAACACGAGGGCTCGTTCCAGGTCGGCCACCTCGCGGGCCTGCTGACGACGCGGGAGTACGCCCACGGCGCCGGCGAGACGAACACCGAAGATACGGTCGTCGGCTTCGTCGGCGGCGAAGAGACCGCCCTCATCGACCGGTTCGAGGCGGGCTACAAAGCCGGCGTCCGTCACGTCGACGAGAATATCGAGACGCCGGCAGCCTACGCCGGGAGCTGGACCGACCCCTCGACCGGTCAGGAGATTGCCGGCGGCATGTACGACGGCGGCGCCGACGTCGTCTACCACGCCGCAGGCGGCACCGGCGGCGGGGTCTTCCAGGCCGCCCAGTCGGCCGGTCGGTTCGCCATCGGTGTCGACGACGACCAGTCGGTCAGCGCCGAGGAATTCAGTGACGTTATCGTCGCTAGCATGGTCAAACGCGTCGACAACGCCGTCTTCGACTCCGTCGAGGCCGTCGTCAACGACGAGTTCGAGTCCGGCATGAACGACCTCGGGCTTGACGACGACGGCAGCGTGAGCGCAACCATTGGCCAGGACTTCGAGGGCGAACTTCCCGAGGACATCGTCGACGCGCTCGAGGAGTCCCGCCAGGGGATCATCGACGGCGACATCGAGGTTCCCGACAATACCGACGACCTCTAACCCTTTAAGACGCAATGGCTACTGACGACCGCAGGACGGACGGCGAGACACCGCCGGCGGTGGCTCTCGAGGGGATCACGAAGCGATTCCCGGGTGTCGTCGCGAACGACGATGTCGACTTCACCGTCGAACGCGGCTCGATCCACGCCCTGATCGGCGAGAACGGGGCCGGGAAGACGACGCTGATGAACGTCCTCTACGGGCTCTACGAGCCGACCGAGGGGACGATTCGTATCGACGGCCAGCCCCGGACGTTCGACGACCCCGGCGACGCGATAGCCGTCGGCATCGGCATGATCCACCAGCACTTCATGCTCGTGGACACCATGACCGTCGCCGAGAACGTCGTCCTCGGTAACGAGCCCACCAAGTGGGGCGGACTCGCAACCGACCGGGCCAGGGCCAACGAGGAGACGCAGGCGCTGGCCGACCGCTACGGCTTCGACGTCGACCCGACCGAACGAATCGAGGACGTCAGCGTCGGCGAGCAACAGCGCGTCGAGATTCTGAAGACGCTCTATCGCGGCGCGGACGTCCTGATCCTCGACGAGCCGACGGCCGTTCTCACGCCTCAGGAGGTCGAGGCCCTGTTCGACGTCCTCGAGGAACTCATCGCCGAGGACAAGACGATCATCTTCATCACGCACAAACTCGGTGAGGCGCTCGAGGTCGCCGACGAAATCAGCGTTTTGCGAAACGGCGAACTCGTCGGGACGGTCCCGGCGGCCGACGCCACCCGCGAGGAACTCGCACGCATGATGGTCGGTCGGGACGTGCTCCTCGAGGTCGACAAACCCGCTGCCACGCGCGGAGACGTCGTCCTGGACGTCGACGGCGTGACGGTCACGGACGAGCGAGGTGTCGTCGCGGTCGACGAAGCGACGTTCCGCGTCCACGAGGGCGAGGTCTTCGGCGTCGCCGGCGTCGACGGAAACGGCCAATCGGAACTCATCGAGGCGATCACGGGTCTTCGCACGGCCGACGACGGCACGATCACGTTCGAGGGACGAGATATCACCTCGGCGCCGCGTCGCAACCGCATCTCCGCTGGCATGGCCTACGTCGCCGAAGACCGGCAAAAGCGAAGTCTGGTGATGGACTACGACCTTCGACGAAACGGTCTGCTTGGCCGTCAGCACCTCGCGCCGTTCTCGGACGGTCGAGTGATCGACTGGGGGGCGACCGACGACTACGTCGACGAGATTATCGCGGAGTACGACGTGCGCCCGCCCGATCCCTCGGCAGACGCGCACTCGCTCTCAGGCGGGAACCAGCAGAAGTTCATCGTCGGCCGCGAGTTCGAGCGCGACCCCTCGTTGGTCGTCGCCGCACAACCGACTCGAGGGGTCGACATCGGGAGCATCGAGTTCATCCACAACCGACTGCTCGACCTCCGTTCGGCGGGGAAGGCCGTGTTGCTCGTCTCCTCGAAACTCGACGAGGTGACCCAGCTTTCCGATCGACTCGCGGTAATGCACGACGGTGAAATCGTCGCGGTTGTCGACCCCGACGCCGTCAGCGAGGAGGAACTCGGCCTGCTCATGGCCGGCGAACGGCCAGACGGACTCGACGTCGACGGCGCTCGAGTTGGGAGGTCCGTCGCATGAACGGTGACGACAGCACGGACGGCACGGACGGCAGCTGGCGCGACCGCGGCGGCGCAACCCTCGACCGACTCGTCGACGCCTCGGCCGCCGAGCGCATCGCGATCAGTCTCACGGCGCTGGTCTTCGCCATCGTCGTCGGCGCAGTGCTGGTGTTCGTTTCCGGCTTCGTCGCCGACTGCTCGAGTCCCTTCATCTACCTGCCGGGACTGGGGTACGGCTGTTACAACCCGCTCGAGGTCTACTGGACGATCCTTGCCGGCTCGTTCGGCTCCTTCAGCGACCTCGGACAGACGCTGTTAGAGACCACGCTATTGTTGTTCACCGGACTCTCGGTCGCAGTGGCCTTTCGAGCCGGGCTGTTCAACATCGGCACGCAGGGACAGATGGTGCTGGGCGGGTTGGCGACGGCGATGACGGTGCTCACCGTCGGCGAGTTCCTCCCAGCGAACCTGCTGGGTTCGCTCGTCGTGATCCCGCTCGGCGTCGCCGTCGGCGCCGTCGTCGGCGGGATCTGGGGCATGATTCCCGGCCTGATGAAGGCCTACGCGGACGCTCACGAAGTGATTACGACGATCATGCTCAACTTCGTCGCCGCGGGCGTCGCCTACTGGCTCGTCCAGGTCCACATCGGCGACCTGGCGAGCGATTCGGTCCAGACGCATTCGATCCCGGCAATCGCCAGGCTCCCGGAGTCGATCGCCGGAAGCCGGTTCTCGGTCATCGCCCTGCTCGCGGCGCTGGCCGTCGCCGTCGGTATCGCCCTCCTGTACACGCGGACCGTCCTGGGCTACGACCTGCGGACGAGCGGCATCCAGGAGACTGCCGCCGAGTACGGCGGAGTCGACGCAAAACGCAACGTTGTCACGAGCATGACGCTCTCGGGCGCCCTGGGCGGCATCGCGGGCGCCGTCTACGTCATGATGGTCCAGTACCGCTGGCAGGCCGGCATTCCGTCGCTCGGCTTCGACGGCATCGCGGTCTCCATCCTGGCCGGAAACAATCCCATCGGCGTGATTCCGGCCGCCCTCCTGTTCGGCACGCTGAAGAGCGGGAGCCTGGCCGTGGACATCTCCCTCGGCGTTCCGAACGAACTCATCGAAGTACTCAGGGGGCTGATTATCCTCTTCATCGCGATGCCGGAGTTCTTCCGCATGATCGGCAAGCGCTACGGCTACGGCACCGACCCAGTGGCAACCGACGGAGGTGAGAGCCAGTGAGCGCGTCGACGATCACCGGGCGACAGCGACTCGCCCTCGGGGCGGTCGTCAGCGGCCTGTTCGTCCTCGCCGTCGCCCTCCTCCTCGTCGACGGCGGCCGCGAAATCGCGGTCGACGTCGCCGGCGTCTTCACCGCCTCTTACCTCGGATCGGCGCTCCGACTCACCGTCCCAATCGCCTTCGCCGCGATGGGCGGCATCTTCGCCGAAAAGTCCGGCGTCATCAACATCGGCCTCGAGGGCCTCCTCATCATCGGCGCGCTGAGTGCCATCGCGACCAACTACGCCCTCGGGCTCGAGTCTACGCCGATCGATGCAAACCCGTGGCTGGCGCTGCTGGCCGCCGTACTCGCGAGCGCGTTCGTCGCGTTTCTGTTTGCTGCGGTCTGTATCGAGTTCAAGGCCGATCAGATCATCGCCGGACTCGCCGTCTGGCTGATCGCCCTGGGCGCCGCGCCGTTCGTCAGCGTCATCATCTGGGGGCAACGGAACAGCCCGCGAGTCGGGATGTTCTCATCGATTTCGATTCCAGGTCTCTCCGCGCTTCCTGGCATCGGTGCGATCTTTTCGATCACGCCTCCGGTGCTCCTGTTGTTGCTAGCGGTGCCGTTCTCGTGGTTCCTTCTCAACCGGACCACCTTCGGGATGCGTCTCGAGGCCAGCGGTGAGGATCCGAAATCGCTCGATACGGCCGGCGTCGACGTCCGAAAAGTGCGCTACGCTGGCGTCATCCTGTCGGGTATTTACTGCGGAATCGGCGGTGCCGGACTGGCGCTCAACACGGGCACGTTCGTCGGGACCGGCGACACGATGATCGACGGCCGGGGCTGGATCGGCCTGACTGCGTACCTGATCGGGAACTACAACCCCGTCGGGGCGTTCCTCGCGTCGTTCCTCTTCGCGGGCCTCGACGCGCTCCAGCTCGAACTTCAGCAGATCTCCACGATCACCATCTCCTCGACGCTCGTCGGCATCGTCCCCTACGTCGCCGTCCTGGTCGTGCTCACGTTCGTCGGTCGCACTCGGATGCCGTCGGCCGCGGGCGAACACTACGACTCCGACGAGTAGTCGTTCTCCAACTCAAGTCTCGAGTTGCACGTTTCGGTCAGAACCCGTCCCGCAGGAACACCGACCGCGCGGGAAACAGCGTCTCGAGCGTCTCGAGCGTCCCCGGAGATACATCGAGACGACCCGCACGCTCGAGCGCCCGAGCCGGACGGACGCCGACGGCGAGTTGTGACAGCGTTCCAACGTCGAGCGCGATGTTTGAGTCCGGCACGGGTACGCGTTCGCAGGTACCATCGCCACTCTCGACCGAGAGTTCGAACACACCGTCGTTCCACGTAGCCAGCGGGTCGTCGACGGCGAGCGTCACGCTGGCGTCGACGGTCGGATACGAGAGCACCGACAGCGCCCGCGAGACGTCGACAATCCGGACCATCGGGCCACCCTCGAGTTCGGTCTCGAGGTCGTCCGGATCGCTCGCGACGTCGAGAAGTGGCGTGTCGACTGGTAGGCGAAAGCGAACGGTCTGGACCTGTGAATCGTGGTCGCGACAGAACGACAGGAGCGCCAGGAACGCCTCGACGTCGGTGTAGGCGAGTTCGGCGACGTCCATCGTCCGATCGCCCCAGTCGCCGTCGATCGTGTACTCGAGGTAACCCGCCGGCTCCCCGTCGCGTTCCCAGACGGCGACGAACGGGTCCGTCTCCCAGTTCTCGAAGACGCGGTAGCGCCACCAGTCGGCGTCGCGATTGATCGAAAGGTCGTAGCGCGCGGCGTGGTGTCCGTATACCGGGTCGAGGGTCTCGTAGTCGTCGGCCTCGAGCCGACGGTATCGGCCGTTTTCGATGGTTCCCGCCTCGAGCCGCGTCCGGGCGAACGAGAGGTCCGCGGGGTCGCACTCGACTCGAAGCTGGCGGTTGGCCGTCGTCCAGCCGTACTGACGGTAAAACCGGTGGCGAAACGGCCAGAGGGCCGCGAGCGTCGCACCCCGGTCGCGGTACTCCTCGAGCGAGGCGGCCAGCAGGTCCCGGACGTAGCCGCTCCGGCGGTGTTCCGGCGGCGAGGCGACGGAGGCGAGGCCAGCCACCGAGTGTTCGTCGCCGCGGACGTGAACGTCGAACCAGTAGTGTTTGCAGACACAGAACGGATCTCCACCCCCGTCCGGGAACAGCCCCCGTCGGTCGCCGAGGAGCGCTCGCGGCCGGTCGTGTTCCGCCGGATCGTACGCCGGCGGGCCGTCGGTGGGTGTGAATGCGTAGGAGACGTACTCGTGAAATCGATCGCGCTCGTCCTCGGAGAGTGCCCGATAGATCGTCATAATCGATGAGCGAGAGGCCAGTTCGAAGAATGTTTGTGTCCCATGTGTCACGATAACACGCGATCGTTTCTGTGGTGTTACAGGTTTCCCCGGAAACCGTCCAAACGCTAATGGTTGATTACCGAGCGACCAATCAATGACCGCTTCGGGCTCGAGTACGAACCGGTTCCCCCATCCGAACGGCACGCCGCATCCCGGTTTGGTGACGCAGCGATAGGGCGATTGAAATCCGCAATCACTGTCCGCATCGTCCGACGACAGTCGTGGATCGAGGACGACACGGCCAGCGCCAGTCTCGCTCGCTCCGATTCAGGACGCGCGCTCTCGAAGAGGTACGTCTTGGTTGCTGAGTGGACGACGTCGCCGGAAACAGGATATTTCCACCGAGAGCAACGTCTAGCGTAAAGTCGGGTGGGGACCATCGTTCGGGTATGGTTCACACACAACCCGCACAGGTAACGGTTCCCGACTGGCTTCAGGATCCGATCGCCGAACTGGTGACGTTTCTGCCGCGACTCGTCGGCGCGCTGGTGATCCTAGCCATCGGCTGGATCATCGGCCGCCTCGCCGGCCGCGTCGTCATGCGAATCGCCGACGGCATCGAACTCGACCGCATGGTACTCGAGACGCCGCTCGGGCGCATTCTCGGTGGAACAGAGCAGGCCGTCTCGAGAACGTTCGGCAAACTGGCGAAGTGGTTCGTGTACGCCCTCGCGATTCTCGCGGCCGCGAACGCCCTCGCGATCGCACTCCTGTCGGAGTGGATCTCGACCGCGGTCTCGTACCTGCCGGCGTTCATCGCGGGCCTGCTCGTCATCGTCTTCGGGTTCATCGTCGCTGACTTCGTCGGCGACATGATCGAGCGGACTCGAGCAGCGACCCAGACGGTCTACACGTCCTGGTTCGCCGACGGTGCTCGGGTGTTCCTCTACTTCACGGCCATCGTGATCGGCCTCGGGACGATGGGCATCGACGTCGGCATCCTGTTAGTCTTCGCGCGAGCGCTCGCGTGGGGCCTGGCCGCAGCCGTGGCGATCGGCGCCGGCGTCGCCTTCGGCTGGGGCGGCAAGGACTACGTCGCCGAGAACATCGACGGCTGGATGCGCCGGACGAACTCGATGACGCCGTCCGATGAGTCGTCCGATCAGCGACGGAGCGAGAGTAGTGCTGGAACGGGGAGCGGGTCCAGCGCTCGAACGGACCGCGAACCCGGTCCTGGCGCGGACTCGGACGACTGAGCTCGGTCACTGGACGGCCGGCCGCGCCGCTTTCGGTTCCGCCAGTTTCGAGAAGAGCGGCTTGACCGGAACGACGACGTACGTTTTTACCAATCGACCGTTAACCGAGCGCCACTTCTCCACGCGCGCGACGGCGTGGGCGTCGTACAGCGACTCGAGCGTCTCGATCACCGCGTCGAACGCGGCGGTGTCGAACGTCTCACGTGGAACGCGGTCGGTGACGACGGCGAGGCGTCGGCGCCGCGCGTAGACGTCGAGTCGACCCTCGAACGCGAACTCGGCGTCCTGGATCAGGTCGTGAAGTGCGCCCATCGTCGGTGCCGACGATTCCGTCGGCAGGGAGATGTACGCCTGATATTCGTCCGGCCGTTCCGCGACGTACCGTTTCCACAGGCGTTTCAGCACGGTTCGGTCACCTCGAGTCCAGCGTCGGAGCCGGACCCGGCCCCATCCCTCCTCCGATCACGTACGCTCGCCATCCTTGGCCGTGACTTCTCGCCACCGGTAATACGTCCTTTGTTGTTCGTCGGTCTCGATACCCTGAAAGTCTGTTTTTCGTGATGATGGCTGATTCGAGAGAGCTATGTGTAATTGCTCACTACCGCCACGCGATGCCCACTCGTCTCCTCGAGTCGACGCGGTTCGTGACTGTCATGTCGGCGACACTCGTCGCCGCTGGCGTCGCCATCAGCAGCGGTTTGACGCCCTCGGTACGGTCGCTCGCGGCGCTGTGTCTCGTCTCGGTCGGACTCGCCGGCGTCGCGATCGAGGTGAGCGAACGCCCGCTCGAGGGCGTTCATCGGGCGGCAGTTCGCTGGTGGGCGGTCGCCTTCGTCGCCTTCCTCCCCTACGGACTCGTGGCGGCGCCCTCGAGCGAGGGAGCGACGGCGGTCGCCAATTCCCTGTCCGGCACGATACCGCTCGTCGCGTTCGAAGTCGGTGCCGGGAGCGCGTTCCTGTGTGCGATTGCGGTAACGACGCTCTACGCGATGGCGCGCTACGGCGTTCATCCAGGACGGCCACGGCCCGAAGAGCGGATTCTGGCCGAGGGCGACGACTGACTCGAATTGCCGTCGCGATCCGATAGTCGGATACGAATTTTCCAAGGCGTTTCACACACTCCTCGCGCAGCTGCCAGAATGCCGTATACGAAACGGGCTTCAGACGTGCTCGTCAACGAACGACTCGATCCGCGCCAGCGCCTCGCGTAAGTCCTCGAGGCCCGTCGCGTACGAGACCCGGAGGTGGCCCTCGCCACCGACGCCGAAGACGTCACCGGGGACGACCGCGACGCCGTACTCGCGGAGCAGTCGCTCGGCGAAGTCGTTCGCGCTCCCGTCCCACCCGTCGGGCACCTCGGGGAAGACGTAGAACGCCCCTTTCGCCTCGAAACACGGCGTTCCGATCTCGCGAAACCGCGAGATGACGAATCGGCGGCGGCGGCCGTACTGGTCCACCATCGCCTCGACGTCGTTCGCACAGGAGTCGAGCGCCTCGAGGGCCGCGTACTGGGCGGTCGTCGGCGCCGAGAGCATGCCGTACTGGTGGACGCGGTTCATCGCGCCGGTCGCCCCGGCGGGACCGAGCGCGTAGCCCAGTCGCAACCCGGTCATCGCATGAGCCTTCGAGAACCCGTTGCAGACGATCGTACGCTCGCGCATGCCCGGCAGCGTCGCGATGGACGCGTGGGTGGCGGCGCCGGGACTCGCGTCGGCGTCGCGCTCGTCGTAGGTCAACTCGGCGTAAATCTCGTCCGAGAGGACCGCGAGGTCGTGCTCGCGGGCGAACTCGGCGATGGGCTCGAGATCCGCGCGCGTCATCACGGCGCCGGTCGGATTGTTCGGATAGCACATGACGAGCAGGTCCGCAGCCTCGGCCCCGGCGGCCTCGAGTGCCTCGACCGTGAGCCGAAAGTCGTCCTCCTCTCGCGTCCGTACGGGGAGTACCTCTCCGCCCGCGAAGGTCACGCCCGGTCCGTAGGAGATGTACGCCGGCTGGGCGATGGCGACGGTGTCGCCGGGGTCGACGAACGCCCGAAAGGCCAGGTCGACGGCCTCGCTCGCGCCCGCGGTGACGAGAACCTCCTCGTCGGGGCCGTACTCGAGGCCGAAGCGGTCGGCGACGTAGCTCGAGATGGCCTCGCGAAGGTCGTACATGCCGCGGTTGGCCGTGTAGGAGGTCTTCCCTCGCTCGAGCGACTGGATGGCAGCGTCCCGGGCCGCCCACGGCGCGGAGAAGTCGGGTTCGCCGACGCCCAGCGAGATAACGTCGTCGCGCTCCTCCGCGATTTCGAAGAAGCGACGGATACCCGAGGGGCCGACCGCCTGGACGCGTTCGGCTGGCTCGAGGCTCCTGGTCATGGCGACACAGAGAGTCGGTCGTCGTCCTCGCCGTCCCCGAGTTCGATCCCGTTCTCTTTGTAGGAGGCCATCACGTAGTGCGTGACCGTCTGAGTGATCTCGGGGACAGGGGCGACCTTCTCGCTAATAAACCGGGAGACCTCGCGGATCGAGTCGCCCTCGACCTCCATGTCGAAGTCGTAGTCGCCGCTGATGAGCCGCAGCGCTTTCACCTGCGGGAAGCGAGCGAGTCGCTCGGCGATGTCGTCGTAGCCCGTCTCGCGGTCGAGGGTGACGTTGAGTTCGACCTCGGCACGAACGCGTTCGTCCTCGAGGCGATCCCAGTCGACGACAGCCTGGTAGCCCCGAACGATTCCGGCGGCCTCGAGCGCCTCGATAGCGTCGGCTACCTCGTCCTCGTCGAGGTCGGTCATTCGCGCGATGTCGGCCGTCTCGTATCGCGCGTTCTCACGAAGCAACTCGAGCACCTCGCGTTCGCTCATATCCCTCCGAAGCGCGAGCGCCGGCAAAAGCGTTGTGCCACGTGCAACACCTGACGGCTCGACGAGTTTCGCCGAATGCGTCCTCGAGCGGGCCGGAATCAGCACTCGAGGGAAGAAAGACACATTCGTCAGCGTGTTAATAATCCAATATTTACCCAACGTGTTTTGGGACAATGTGCATAACGACAGGACTATTTGAGTATTCCATACGCGAGACCGTTGACGATACGGCACTCTCACCGAATCGGGCACGAAGCCCACTACATCGTCAGAGGCCACCATGCTGTCAATGAAAGATACCGTACCCAAGAACGAGACGATCAAGCGAGTTGCACACCACGTCGAAACGTCGGTGCGTCGTTCCAATCCAGTCACCCTGGTGAAAGGACCCCAGCGGAGCGATTCGACGGACGACCGACCGGCCACCACCGACAGCCCGGACGGTCCACACAACGCCGGCGGACGAGTTCTGGAGACGCCACGTCAGCGAAAGACCGCCACCTGTCTGCTTGAGCACGGAACGAACGGGCCCGTGAAGATGGGGGCCCTCGCCGAACGAGTCGCCGCCCGGGAACACGAGACGGCGGTCGCCGACCTCGAGGACGGCCAGCGCAAGCGAGTGTACGTCTCGCTCTCTACGTCGGTTCTCCCGGAACTGGACCGGCTCGGGCTCCTCGAGTACGACAAATCCCGTGGGCTTGTGTACCCGACTGACCAGCTACAGCAGTTCCGTCCTCACCTCGGCGCGTCGGCAGGCGAACCGGCGGCCACCGCTAACGCGGGTCAGTAGTTCTTGAACAGGAGTGCGCGCACGTCGTCTTTCGTCTGCACGTCCTCGGTGGAGTCATCGGGGAGCGTGACCCGGTAGCGATAGTCCGCGGCGGGTGATTCGTCCCACTTGTCGTCGTGGGTGTCGAGGAGGTTCATCATCTTGTTCAGCATGTCGTCGTCGTCGGCGGCGCCGCCGCTGTCGTCTGCGTCCTCGTCCTCGTTTTCGTCGTCTGCGTCTCCGTCCGCCTCGTCTTCGTTCTCGCTGGTATCCTCGTCTTCGTTCTCACCCTCGCCCTCGTCCTCGCCCGCGCTCTCACCGTCGGCCTCGTCGGTGTCGGCATCGGCTGGGTTCTCGTCGCCCCCGGTGTCGTCCTCGCTCGAGTCCCCGGTATCAGTATCCGCATCACCATCCGACTCGGGTTTCGCCGAGTCCGCATCGGCGTCGCCGTCACCCTCGTCGTCGGCAGCGCTCGTCTCCGCTTCCTCGTCGTAACTGACTTCTTCCACCCCGTCGACCTGGGAGCCCGACTCGATCGCCGACTCGACGGCCGCCGCCACGTCGTCCGTCGCCGTTCGACCCGAGGTGTCGGCCTCAAAGTCGACGTCGAGGGCGTCCTCACCATCTTCGCCTGCCTCGAGATTGTCGATCAGAAACTGGATCGCGTCGCGTTCGCGTACGAAGCCGTACCTGCCGACGACGTCCTCGGAGATGGCCGCTCGCAATCGCTGGATCACCGCGTACTGTTCGTCCGTGACCTCGACTGTCTTCATACCTGACTGATGTGTCGAGGGGTACATATAGGTGGGTGCGTCTGTCGGTAGGCATATCGAGCTGTCAGGCTGACAGATCGGCAGAACGCCGGAAGATCAGGGCGCAAGGGCGCCAGCTCACCAGAACGCAAGGGTATCAACTCGCCAACTCACCAAAGCCAGGGACGCCGCGTTGGCGACCCACACATATCACGAACCGCCTACTGCCGCTGGACCTCGTGTCGACCGAACCCGTACCGAAGACGGTTCGCGAGCCGCCTCGAGAACCGACCCTCGTCCGCCCGCGAGCCGTGCCGCTCGGCGAGCGCCGTGTAGATCAGCGGGAGGGGGACCTCCTGCTCGAGGGCCTCCTGGACGGTCCAGGTTCCCGTCGAGCCGCCCTCGACCCGGTCGGCGACGTCGCCCAGGTCGGATCCTTCCTCGCGGAACGCTTCCTCACAGAGTTCGAGCAGCCAGGACCGGATGACCGCGCCGTTGTTCCACACCGAGGCGACGGCCTCGAGGTCGAGGTCGAACCGACCCTCGTGGAGCAGTTCGAAGCCCTCGCCGTAGGCCTGCATCAACGCGTACTCGACGCCGTTGTGGACCATCTTCACGTAGTGACCCGACCCCGACGGTCCCATCCGGGCGTGGCCCGCCGGCCCCGTCGCCACGGCGTCGAACGCCGGGGCGAGTTCCTCGTAGGCCCACTCGGGGCCGCCAACCATGAGCGAGAAGCCGAGTTCGGCGCTGGCGGGACCCCCGGAGGTGCCGCAGTCGAGGTACGCCGCCGGACACGCGTCGGCGCGCCGAAGCGTGTCGTGAAAGTTCGAGTTGCCGCCGTCGACGACCACGTCCGCGGCCTCGAGGCGGGGCTCGAGCGTCTCGAGGGTCGCGTCGACGGGTGCGCCCGCGGGAACCATCAGCCAGATCCGCTTGTCGTCGCCGAGATGGTCACACAGGTCGTCGATCGAGTCGGCGGGGCTGGCCCCCGCGGCGGCCACCGCGTCGACCGCGTCCTCGTCCAGGTCGAAGGCGACGACGTCGTGGCCCGCGGCGAGTACCCGGTCGACGACGATCCGGCCCATTCGTCCGAGTCCAATTACACCCAGTTGCATGGATAGCCGTGCGCGCAGGGGCGTGGTAGGGGTTGCGGTTTCCCGTCGAGCGAGGCTACGCGAGGTGGATCGACATCTCCTGTTCGAAGCTCTCGGCCCCGCAAAGTTCGAAGCCGACACGTTCGTACAGCGCGATGGCCGGGCCGTTCCAGCGCTCGACAGTGAGCCAGACCCACTCGACGCCGCGGTCGGCGGCCTCCCCGAGCAGGTGCTCGAGCAACTGCGTCCCGATGCCGCCGCGCTGGTAGGCCTGCAAGACGAAAATCGCCAGCTCCCACTCGATCTCGCTCAGGTCCTCGACCGTCTCCGGGTCGTCGACGTCCGGAACCAGCGTCGCGTGCCCGATCACCCCCTCTTCGTGTCGCGCGACGACGTTGATCCCGTCCTCGAGCAACGGCTCGAGCCACTGGCGGATGCGCTCCTCGCCGGTCGGCGGGATCCCCTGGGCGCGGTCGGCGGGGTCGAACTGCACGTACATTCGGGTGAGCGCCTCGAGCGCTCCGTCGGCCGGTTCGGGTCCGGCACCGCCGTCGAGTGGCCCGATTTCAATGTCTCGCCCCTCCGGATCGGTGTAGGTCGTCGGCGGCGTCGGGAACGGGCCGGCCGGTTCGTCCGGGTACACTCGTCGTTGTCTCTCCGTCATCGTTATCGAACGAGTTTGACGGTCATCGTCGCGTTCAACAGGACGAACTCGGTGATCGGCCCGAGGCGAACTTTCCCCATCGGGCTCCTGGTCCCGCCGCCGATCACCAGCTGGTCGACGTCCTCGCGCTCGGCCAGGGCGACCAGCGAGCTCCCGGGATCGCCCTCGAGCGTCCGGATTTCGGCGTCGATCCCCGCCGCCACGAGTCGTTCCTGGGCGAGATCGTGCATCGCCTCGGCCGTTCGGTCCGCCTCCGGCTTGTCGAGGACGGCGACGAGCAGGTCGTCGCCCACCTCCGTGACGCGCTCGATCGTCGTGTCGAGCGTCTTCACCGACTCGTCGCTTCCGTCGAGTCCCAGCAGGACGTGCATGCGTTCGTGTGCGACGCCCCGGAGGAAAACCGTTGCGCCGGTTCATCGGCGGTCCCGTCAGCGCGAGGGGTGTTCGCGCTCGTCGGAACCCGGCTCGAGCCGGTCCGTCACGAGGTCAAGTCCTGGATAGCCGTCCGCGCGCCAGACGACCAGGGCCGCCGCGGCGAGGACGAACTCGAGCAGGAAGTAGGGGTCGCCCAGGGAGCTGGAAAACAGCTCGAGGATGCTCGGTGCGCCCTCCTCAGGCTCGACCGGGACGATCGGCCACAACAGATACCCGTATTCTTCGGCGCCCCAGAGCGCTGGCACGGTGTCGGCGAGGAGGTGTGAGAACGCACCGATGGCGAAGACGATCGCGTAGGTCGGACGCTCGTACCGGCTCGCGACGGCCAGGACGACGAGCGAAACCGGGAGCAAGAACAGCAGGGAGTGTGCCAGCGACCGGCCCGTCGGGAGCACGGGCGCGTACCAGGCGAGCGGTTTGTCGATCAGGTCGGGAAACTGGCTGCCGACGAGGCCGCAGACGACCGCCACCGCTCCCGGGACCCGCGCCGGTTGACGGCGCGTCCAGAGCGAGTAGAGGAGGTAGGCGACGGCGGCGTGTCCGAGTGGCCACATACGTACTGTCTCGTTCGAAGGCAGGAACGAGTATAAACGATGTGACTGCACGCGTCCGGCCGATGTCGAAACAGTGGTACTCTCTCGCGGCCTACCGCGTCCCGATGCTCGCCATCTTCTCCGACACGCACAGCACCGGCGGTCACCACCTCGAGGGTGCGGCACTCGAGGCCGCCCGCGAGGCCGACGCCGTGATTCACGCCGGCGACTTCACCAACGTAGAGGCTCTCGAGGCGTTTCGCTCGCTCTGTCCCGTCTTCTATCCCGTTCACGGCAACGCCGACGACGCGACCGTCACCGAACAGCTACCGCCCGTTCGAATCGTCGACTGCGAAGGAATCCGGATCGCGGTCACGCACCGTCGCGACGGCGGCGACGTTGGCCTGGCGATGTTCGGCCGCTCGCGCGAGGCGGACGTCGTCGTCTCCGGACACACGCATCGCCCGTCGGTCACCGACGCCGAGGGCGTCCTGTTGCTCAATCCCGGGAGCCACGCCCAGCCGCGCGGAAACCGGCCGGGGTTCGCGACGCTCGAGCGAGGCGAGGACGGGACGGTTCGTGGCGAACTTCGAGAGCCGGGCGGTACGCTGCTCGAGTCGTTCACGCTCGAGTCGGAGTGAACGTGAGAACGGGAACAGTAGTGTGAACGGCAGTGAGGGAAGAAGCGGAAACGGGAGCGAGGGGAGAAATGAGACCGGGAGCGAGGGGAAGAACGGAAACGAAGGAAGGAGCGGGACCAGGAACTGATGAGGACGCGACGTACGTGAGAAAACCTGAACGACCACGGGGGAGGGCACGCGACTGTAACGGATGGCGGTTCGGGCGACCGCCGAAGCATCAGAGGGGACGAGTGGGGGCCGACCGTGAGTGGTCGGTCGATCGGTTGGTCAATTGTGACTTCCGCGCTGGGGGAGAGCGCTGGGTCGGCCCCGGACGGTGGGTGGACTGTACCGGTCGCACCAGTGGATGTCACGGGAACGTGTGCGACCGAAGTCCATCATCACCTACGTGTCGGGTATAAAAAGACTCACCGCAAGCTAAAAAATCGATTTTAGCTATCCGGTTCCTAGCCCCGAAGCCAGTTCTCGGCCTACAGATCCTCGAGTCTCACCGTCCTCGAGGCGTCGAAACGGTTTTGCGACCGCCCGTGTAACCACGACGTATGTTCGACCTCATCCCCGACGATCCGGTCATCATCGCGATGGTAGTCATTTTGCTGTCGCTCATCTTCTTCCTCTACCTCCTGCTCCGCCGGACCGTCCTCGAGTTTCGAGACGGGATGGAGCGACGATAGCGCCGTTTCTCACGACTGACCGGCGTCGGTAGCTGATTCGCCACGGAGATGAGACCGCGGAGCGACTGGTGCTCGAGAGTCGAGAGTGACACCGATACCGACGGATGGGTGAACGCGACCTAGACGAGCGCTCCGGCAACCTGCTCGACCGCTCGCTCGACGTCCTCGCGCGATACGTCTCGATGGGTACAGCACCGAATCGTCGTCGGACCGAATGCGGTCGCCAGCACGTCGTGCTCGCGCAGGCGCTCGAGGACGCTCTCGACGTCCAGCCCCGTTCCGGCGACGTCGACGACGACGATGTTGGTCTCCGGTTCGGGCGCCGACAGGCCCGCAACGTCGTCCAGCCCCGACGCCAGGAGGCGGGCGTTCTCGTGGTCGGCCTCGAGGTCGTCGACGTTCTCGAGGGCCTGCAGGCCGGGGTCCGCGATGATCCCGGCCTGGCGCATCCCGCCGCCGAAGAGCTTTCGCGTTCGGCGCGCGCGCTCGACGAAGTCGGCGTCGCCCGCGAGCATCGATCCAACGGGTGCGCCGAGCCCCTTGGAGAGACAGAACATCACGGAGTCGACGTGCCGAGTGACGTCGGTGACGTCGACGTCGAGGGCCGTCGCGGCGTTGAACACGCGCGCGCCGTCGAGGTGAACCGCCACGTCGCGCTCGCGAGCGGCGCTGGCGGCCTCGGCGATCCGAGCCGGTTCGATCGCCAACCCCCCGCGCGCGTTGTGGGTGTTCTCGAGGCAGAGCAGCCCGGTTTCGGGGCGATGGAGGTCCTCCGCGACGTAGCCCGCCTCGACCTGGTCGGCGGAGGGAACGCCGCGCTCGCCGTCGACCATCCGCACCTGGACGGCGGCGTGCTGGGCCATCCCTCCGAGTTCCCACTTGACGACGTGGCTCTCCCGGTCGGCGAGCACCTCCTGGCCGCGCTCGGTGTGTTCGCGAACGGCGATCTGGTTGCCCATCGTCCCCGTCGGCACGTAGAGGGCCGCCTCCTTGCCCACGAGGTCGGCGGCGCGTTCCTCGAGTTCGTTCACCGTTGGGTCTTCGCCGTAGACGTCGTCGCCGACGTCGGCCTCGCGGGCGGCGTCGCGCATTGCGTCGTCGGGTTTCGTGACCGTGTCCGAGCGCAGATCGATCATGGTAGGTGTCCGTTTCGTCTCGCCGAAGAAATAGGCGACGCTCCCGGTCGATACCGGGCGAGCGAACGCGTCACGACTCGTCGGTTTCGGCTGCCCGCGTCTCGAGTGGCGTCTCGCTGGTTCGATTATCAGTGCCTCGAGTGGCGTCCGGAACGAAAGGATATTCGACGCCGAATCGAAATAGCCGGATATGGATCCGCGAATCCGCGAGCACGCACAGATCATCGCCGACCACTCCGTGGACCTCCAGCCCGGCGACAACGTCGTCATCGACGCCCACCCCGTCGCGGAGGACCTGGTCGTCGCCCTCCACGAGGTCGTCGGTGACGCCGGCGCGAACCCCCTCACGACGAGCAAGCGGGCGGGCAAACGTCAGCACCGGGCGTTCCTTCGCGCGGCGGCAGACGGCAACGGTGACGACCTCGAGTTCGACACCCCGTCACACGAACTCGCACTGATCGAGAACACGGACGTCTACATCGCGATCCGCGCGGGCGACAACGCGACCGAGACCAGCGACGTCGCTCCCGAAGTCAGCGCGGCCTACACACAGGCCTACCGTCCCGTCCAGGACGAGCGCCTCTCGAAGCGCTGGTGTCTCACGCAGTTCCCCGCGCCCGCGAACGCACAACTGGCCGAAATGTCCCGCGACGGCTACGAGAACTTCGTCTGGGATGCCGTCAACAAAGACTGGGACGCCGTGCGCGAACACCAGCAACAGATGGTCGAGATTCTCGACCCCGCCGACGAAGTCCGTATCGTCAGCGGCGACACGACGGACGTGACGATGAGCGTCGCCGGGAACACGACGCTCAACGACTACGGCGAGCACAACCTCCCCGGCGGGGAGGTGTTCACCGCGCCCGTCCCCGATAGCGTCGAGGGCGAGGTGCTCTTCGACATGCCGCTGTACCACCAGGGCAGAGAGATTACCGACGCCCATCTCGAGTTCGAGAACGGCGAGGTCGTCTCTCACGCGGCCGAGAAGAACGAGGACCTGCTGACGGAAGTGCTCGAGACGGACGACGGCGCCCGTCGGTTGGGCGAACTCGGTATCGGCATGAATCGCGACATCGATCGCTTCACCTACAACATGCTGTTCGACGAGAAAATGGGCGATACGGTACACATGGCGGTCGGTCGCGCCTACGACGAGACGGTCGGCGAGGGCAACGAGGCGAACGAGTCGGCGGTTCACGTCGACATGATCGTCGACATGAGCGAGGAGTCGTTCATCGAAGTGGATGGCAAGATTGTTCAGCGGAACGGGACGTTCGTCTTCGAGGACGGTTTCGAGGCGTAAGCTAGCACTTTTTGGTCCAGATTTTGCGAGCGAGTCACGAAGGGACGTGCGTCGCGGGAGCGACGAGCGAAACAGAAGGCGGCTTCATTCGAGCGAGACGACCATCAGTCTTCGTTCGAGACGCGCCGATAGCCCAGGTGAGCGACGATTCCGACGACGAACGCGAGTCCGATGTTCGTCGCCAGCGCCAGGAGACCGATCCCGACCGACAGCAGGAGGTGTTCGGACTGGCGAACGCTCGAGCCCAGCGTGACGGCAACGACGACCAGCAAGACCCCGAGCATCGCGAGCGGAAACGCCTCGAGCAAGGTTGCCGAGGCGAAGACGGCGGCCGCGAGGTAGAACCCGCCCAAAATGACGTTCGCCCCACCGGATCGCGCGCCGAACGTGTACTTGCCGGCGACGCCGTCACAGCCGTGACACATCGGGATGCCGCCCGCCGGAATCGCGAGGAGGTTCGTCGCCCCCATGCTCGTCGCCAGTTCGTCCGGCGAGACCGTTTCGTCGAAGAGGTCGGCGACGAGCAACGAGGTCGCCAGCGCTGCGTTGCCGATGGTCATCGCGAGCTGGGCGAACGCCCCGTCGAGCACGGCTCTCGAGACCGACTCGCCGAGCGGCGGGACGGGCGGCGGGCCGGGCCACCGGGGCGAGGGCACGCCGGCGACGGCGAGGGCCAGTCCCAGTCCAACGATCAACACAACGAGTGCGCTGGATCGTCTGTATCCGAGCACGACGGCCGCTGCGACTATCGCCACGCCGACGCCGGCGAGGACGACGTCCTCGAGTGCGAGGTGAACGCCGGTCTCCAGGAGGAGCAACCCGACTGCGAACTGGACCCCGCGGATGACCGGTTCGCCGATCCACCGCTCGACGCTCGCTAGCGTACCCGTGACGCCGATGGCGAGCAGGACGACGCCGAGAAGCAACCCCGCGAGGGCAATCTCGCCGTAGGTCATCGCGCCCGCGATCGCGAGCGCCGCGAGCGCTTTCATCGGTTCGACGGAGATTGGGAGGCCGTACCTGAGTCCCCAGACGATCTGGAAGACGCCGAAGGCTATCATGACGTGTGGCAACGAGATTGACGTGACGAGCGCCAGCGCGACGACCAGCGGGAGGACCGTAATCGAATCCCCTATCGCTCCCGTCACCTCGTTCGACGTGAACTCGAGTCGGGAATGACGGGCACGAACGGCCATTTCGAGGTTGTATGGGCCCGATGTTTGTATACGTGTTCAGTAACTCCCCGCGGTCGTCTCGGGCCGGGTAGATAACTTATTTCGGTTACATTCGCTACCGTCCGTTATCTCCTGCCAGCCGCACACAATGTCGGTTTCGACCACG
Organism: Natronosalvus rutilus; assembly: GCF_024204665.1. Classification (NCBI taxonomy): domain Archaea; kingdom Methanobacteriati; phylum Methanobacteriota; class Halobacteria; order Halobacteriales; family Natrialbaceae; genus Natronosalvus; species Natronosalvus rutilus. The sequence continues at coordinate 460,302 of NZ_CP100355.1, forward strand.
GGACTGACTCGAGAGAGTCCGTCGCGAGTTCGGGGTGACGGGCGTCGATGGTCTTCCTGGCCCTGCCGTCGAGTTGAGTCAGCAGTTCTAGTGTATCGATCCAGCCAATGTTCTCCATTGAACGGAATCGACCCTCCACGACTACGCCATCGGAAGATGTTGCCGCAACACTGGCGGTATAGGCAGTTGGCTACGCGAGGTACTGGTGCCGCCACTGATCAGAGGCACGACACTTGACACACCGTCGCGTCACTCCCGTTCTTCTCTCCTCTCGTGGATGTTGGGCACGATGGGATTCGAACCACAGTCGCAGCAAAGCTGCTCCCTGATTCGAATCCATCGGCGTTCGTGATTCGCTCCTCACGTCCGTTCGTCGCAGAATCACGGGCACGATGGGATTCGAACCCACGACCGTCGGATGTCTTCCCCCACCGCAACCGCGACAGGGATAGAAGTCCGACGCTCTATCCAGACTGAGCTACGTGCCCTCGAGTCCCTGTCGTCTGTCAACCAGTATAAGCAGTGGGGATTTCGACGGACAAAACGCGTCTATCGAGCCCACTTGTGACCGCCTACCGACCCTTCCGGTCGACTCTCCGACCTCGAGTCGAGATCCGGGAGATCTGGATGATTACCCGCATCGACTCCCGTCAGGACCACCCGGTCGCGCCGACGTTGCCACCGTCGATGGCGAACGTAGACGTGAACCGGGATCGTCTCGAGTCCGAGAAACTGCGCGACGGCCAGGCGCTCGAGCCCGTCGTGAAGAATCCACCGACCGTCGCGACCGACGTCGACCCGAATCTCGCCTGTCGCGGCCGGAAACGACGGGTAGGGGTCGACGACCGACCCAGCCTCGAGAACCGTCGATCGTTCGTCGCGACGCGCGCTGATCCGCGGACACCCCCGGGTTGCGAGGTCGGCGAGGTACCACTCGAGTGCGCTCCTGTCGCCGGACGGGACTGTCCGCTCGAGCACCGGGAGTGCTCGTGGGTTCGCACCCTGGCCGCCTCCGGGTCGGGGGCCGCCATCCGCGGCTACGGCGAGCGGTTCACCCGCGCGTGCCGACGACGGACGCCCCTCGTCAGTGAACCACTGGACGATGCGACGATAGCGATCGATTTCCCGGACCCGAGCGCTCTCGAGGTCCCACGTCCCGGGCACGACGGCCGGCACGTGCGTCGGCGACTTCGACTCGAGTGAGCTGCGCTGGCGTGGCTCGAGCGCGTATCGTATCCGATCCGGAGCGATGTCGACGACGCGAGATGGGTCGATCGGGGCCGCGTAGTGCCGTCCGCAGGTCCACCAGGTCTGTAGACGAATGCGCTGTCGGTGGTACCGACGAACGATCGAGGTTGCAGTGTGCTCACCGACGAATCGAAAAGCGAACACCGAGTCGGCCCACCACATCGACTACATCGGCCTCGAGCAGGGGCGTAAGTAATCGGGTGATAGGCGCCGGTAGCACGTTCGTACCGTCGGGCGAGCCACACTACGAGCGTCGACGGTTAGATCGGATCGTCGGGCGCGTACTCCTCAGTTCGTTCGACGAGCCAGCACCAAACGGCGTCACTCGAGTCGGTCGTACTCGTGCCAACGGCCACATCACTGGCGTCCTTTTCTCGTGGCGACCAGACTCGCGGGAACCTGAACTGGTTTATCCCGGGACTGGCAATCCAGGAGTGATGCGCGAAACGATCGTTGCGTTCGACTTCGACGGCACCCTCTCCGATTCGGAGATGACCGTCCTGCTGGGGGACCGACTCGGCGTCGCCGACGAGATGGCCGAGATTACCGAGCGAGCGATGAACGACGAGATCGGCTACGCCGAGAGCCTGCGCTCGCGAGCGGCCCTGCTCGAGGGACTCGAGCGCGACGATGTCGAGGCCGCGTACGCAAACGTGATCCTCCGCGAGGGGGCGGCGGACCTGATACAGGATCTGAACGAAGCCGGGATCACGACGGCGATTCTCACTGGCGGCTTCCAGCGCGGCGTCGAAGCGGCGCTCGAGCGTGACGGGACGAGGGTCGATCACGTCGTGTCGAACCGATTACCGCTCGACGCCGACGGCGAGGCGCTGACCGGCGACGTCGAGGGCCCGCTGATCGAGGGGACGAAAGACGACGCGCTTGCCGATCTCGCCGAGACCGTCGACGTGCCCCTCGAGTCGACGGTCGCGGTCGGCGACGGTGCGAACGACCTGCCGATGCTCCGGGTAGCCGGCCTCGCCATCGGCTTCGATCCCAAGCCGGCCGTCGAGCCCCACTGTGACGTCGTCGTCACGACCATGGACGGTGTTCGATCGGAACTCCGTAAGGCGGGCATACTCGAGTGAATGTTCGGATACTCTCCCCTCGAAAGTGGGTGCAAGCGATGCGAAGATCGTTCTGACCTCGGGGAGAATACAGATTAACTCGAATGATAGTCAATTTCTCACTAACTTAATTCCAACCAGCCATTTATGATACCAACGGACTTTTACCCACTCCCGAGAGAGGACCGGTAACGATGTGGCAAGATTTGGTTTTCATGGTTGGTAGCGGCCTGTCGATATTCTTCCTCGCCCCGACGCTACGGGATGCGACGGCGCGCGTACCGCTTGGAACGAGCCTCCCCTCGATGGGAATCGGAATGGTGTACGGTCTCACGTTTTCGACGATGGGAATGACGTTCTCGGCGATGGGCGCGCTCTGTGCCGGCTCGATGTGGGCGTTAATCGCACTCTTCCGCTCTCCCGGGAGCCAGGCGGCGCCGATTACTCGCGTCGACGGTCTCGCGCTCTTCGCTCGAGATGCACAACGCTGGCTCGAGGACCTGATGGGCGGAACGAGCGTGCGCGACCAATTCGTCGTCGACGGCGAGTACGCCGGATCGGCGTACGGGAACGGGCCTGTCGATACCAGTATCGGGTTCGATCACGCACACACCGCCGACGACTAATCGTCCGACGGGCGGTACCGGTCGTGGTCGCGACCGCGGTCTCGGTTGCGATTGTGGTCATGGTCGTGGCCATCGGCAGGTTCGGTCGGCGAATCATCGGGTTTGTAGCGATTGTGATCGTGGCCCTGACCGGTTTCCGAAGGCAATTCCTTCGCGTTCTCGGATCTGGTCCCGGTGTCGTCTGGGTGCTCGTCCTTCGGTTCGACGTTCGGTACCATCGACGAAGTTCCATCCGCGATTCGTGACTGCGGAGCCAGTTCGGCTGGGTTGTCGCGTTCCGACGGTTCTTCCTCACTCGAGTCGGCATCGACCCGCGAGGACATCGTAAAGCGCGTCCAGGAGCGAACGAGGATAGCGCCCAGCGACGTAAATGCGAGAACCAGGACGATGGACGTGAGGAGAAACGACGTGTCGAGCCCGATGGCTATTGTTTCGACGTCGGTCTCCCGCCTGACGTTCGAATTGGCTGCTTCCGGCGAGTACCTCGCGAATCGGGTCAGCAACGCGAGCGCGCCGACGTACACCACACTGGCCACACTGACGGCGACGGCGGTCACGGCGGTCGTCTCTGACTCGAAGTGCCTGCCGACGACGGCGCCCGCGGTCACCAGTACGAGTATCGCGATCGGAACGAGAAGCATTGGTCCGATCTGAAGGGTCTGAATCATCAGGTAGGGCGCACCCTCTGGTTCCTGGGCGAGCGATCCACCGTAACTGACGAGCGTGACGATGCCCGCGTACACCCACGCACCCGGTTCGCCCTCGCCGGGACTCATCCCGCTTCTGGTGGCCAGAGTGAGCTGATAGGCAACGAGATACACGACGGCGAACACGGTCACGCCGGTGAGCGAACCTATTTTGACGTACTGCGGGACCCTGTCGACGAACTGTACTGCCTTGGAACGCGCCACGCCGATAACGGAAGTCGATTCATCGTGCTCGTTCGCCAACGTTCGTTGATCCGTTCCCGCTCCGTCGTTGGAGGAGTCAGGAGATGCAGAGGACCGTTCGTACTCGAGGCGGCGCTCGGGGGCCATACCGGTCCGACGAACCCAACACTAGTTAGTCTTTTGATCAGTAAGACAATCCTCACGCTGTACCCTGCGGCGAACAGGAGGACGAGCGTACTCACCGCGAGAAGAGACTTGTGTGGACGGGCGCGAACGGACTCGACTCCGCCCGTTCGACGGTGTCCGTGATCGCTCGCCCCTGGAGGCCGGCCTCGAGCAGCCCCGACAGCGGCGGGCCGACCTTCTCGGGTTCGACGAGGAACGCGTCGTGGCCGTGGTCGGAGTCTACGACGTGGTGGGCGACGTCGATGCCGGCTTCTCGACAGGTCTCGGCGAGGGCTTCGGCCTGTTCGACGGTGAAGTGCCAGTCGCCGGTAAACGAGAGGAGCAACAGGTCGCCCTCGAAGGCGGCCAGCGCGTCGGCGTCGGACTCGTAGCCGGCGGCGAGGTCGAAGTCGTCCATCGCCCGGGTCAGGTAGAGGTAGCTGTTCGCGTCGAACCGGTCGACGAAGCGCTCGGCCTGGTAGTCGAGGTAGGATTCGACCTCGCGATACGGGAAGAACGCACCGGCCGGGTCCGTCGGCCCGTCTCGAGTCGCCTCGCGGCCGGCCGCTCGACGACCGAACTTTCGGTCCATGGAGGCCTTCGAGAGGTACATGATGTGGCCAATCTGGCGGGCTCGAGCCAGGCCGTTCGCCGGGCCGGCCTCGAGTGATCCGTCGCCAGCCTTGATCCCATCGTCCTCGACCTCGTAGTAGTGGCCGCCGTTCCAGTCCGGGTCGCTCGTGATCGCCCGCCGAGCGACCGCGTCGAGGGCCAGACACTGCGGATCGAGCCGAGGTGCGGTCGCGACGGCGCCTGCACACTCGACGTCGTCGGGGTAGCGCCGGAGCCAGTCGAGGACGTTCATCCCGCCGACGGAGCCGCCGACGACCGCTCGCAGGCGACCGACGCCGAGTTCGTCGAGCAGTCGCCGCTGGGCGCGCGTCCAGTCGCCGACCGTCACGGGCGGAAAGTCGGTTCCGTAGGGCCGTCCAGTATCGGGATTCTCGCTCGAGGGGCCGGTCGTGCCGTAGCACGACCCCGGAACGTTCGCACAGACGACGTAGTACTCCGTCGTGTCGATCGCCTTTCCGGGGCCGACGACGTCGCCCCACCAGGCGCGGGCCTGTCCGGCGGTCTCGTCGCCAGCGTCGGGACGGCGAGCGACGTGAGCGCTCCCGGTGAGTGCGTGACAGACGAGGACCGCGTTCGAGCCGTCGAACTCGCCGTAGGTCTCGTAGGCGACCTCGAGCGACGGGGTGGATTCCCCGCACTCGAAGGTGAACGACCCGAGGTCGACCGTGTCCCTGGTGGTCATCAGGTCACTCGCCTCCTGCCGATGTCGTCGCCTGCTCGATCGCTTGCTCGAGGTCGGCCAGGATGTCCTCGGGATCTTCGATGCCGACCGACAGACGGACGAGGTCGGGCGTGACGCCGGCGTCGGCCTGCTCCTCGGGCGTGAGCTGGCCGTGGGTCGTGCTCGCGGGGTGGATGACGAGTGTCTTCGCGTCGCCGATGTTCGCGAGGAACTGGGCGACCTCGACGGACTCGCAAAACCGCTTGCCGGCCGCGTAGCCCCCGCGCGCGTCGTCCGAATCCGGCTCCCCGGCGCCCTCGAGGCCGAACGCGATCATGCTCCCGTAATCCGCGAGGTAGGTCGCGGCGTTGTCGTGAGTGGGGTGGCTCTCGAGCCCCGGGTAGGTGACCCAGGCCACGTCGTCGTGGTCGGCGAGGTAGTCGGCGACGATGGCGGCGTTCTCGCAGTGTTTCTCGATTCGGAGAGGAAGCGTCTCGAGTCCCTGGAGCGTCTCCCAGGCGTCGACGGGCGACTGCTGGTTGCCGAGGCTGCGCGTCGACCGGTAGCGGACGGCGGCGGCCAGCGGCGCGTCCGCGAAGTCCCGCGAGAAGTCGACGTCGTGGTAGGCGTCGTTCGGGCCGGCGACCTCCTCGTAGCCGTGGGCGCCCCAGTCGAACGACCCGCCGTCGGCGACGACGCCCCCGACCGTCGTTCCGGAGCCGTGAATCCACTTCGTCGTCGACTCCCAGACCACGTCGGCACCGTGCTCGAGCGGCCGGCACAGCGCGGGCGAGGCGAACGTGTTGTCGACGACCAGCGGGACGCCGTTGCCGTGGGCGATGTCGGCGATCGTTTCGAAGTCGGGGGTGACGAGCGAGGGGTTGCCGACCGTCTCGACGTGAACGAAGGCCGTGTCCTCGTCGATGGCCTCGGCGTAGGCGTCCGCTTCGAGCGTCGGGACGAATCGGGTGTCGATCCCGCGCCGAGCGGCCGTCTTCGCGAAGTACGCGGTCGTCCCCCCGTAGGTGTCCGTCGAACAGACGACGTTGTCGCCGGATTCGGCGAGGACGAGGACGATGGAGTCCAGCGCGGCCATCCCGCTCGCGCTCGCGACGGCGCCGCTCGCGCCCTCGAGCGAGGCGAGGCGCTCTTCGAGAACGTTCACGGTGGGGTTGCTGATCCGCGAGTAGATGTGACCCTCGCGCTCGAGGGCGTACAGGTCGGCGGCGGTATCCGCGTCGTCGAAGGTGTAGGAGGTCGTCTGGTAGATCGGTACCGCGGCCGCACCGGTGGCCGGATCGCCGTCGTAGCCGGCGTGGACGCTCCGGGTGGCCAGCCCGGGGCTCGAGGGGCCGTCGCTCTCGTCGTTGCTCATGTTTCATATGCATACTTCTGCGCAGACTTATGCACAGCAGTAACGGCAAATACGGCCATCGAGTGAGAGCGATTCGCTTGCACGGAGGTCGAACGAGTGTGTTAGAGGGGACTCGAGCCGACCCGGAACTGACGGTTTCATAGGTCTCGAGTGCCAACACGTGCGCGTGCACTCGAACGACCGGGATCGGATCGTCCTCGCGACGGTCGTCTTCGCCGTGCTCTTCTCTCAGCTACTGCTCTACCCGGGCATCGCGGACCTCGTCGAGGCTCTCGGGGCGGGAGAAACCACCTCACCGTTGACGTCGACCGCACTCGACGCCAGTATGTGGTTCCTCGTCGCGGAGTTCGCCGCCTACGTCGTCTTCGTCGGACTCTGGGGAATCGCCAGCGACGCAACCGGCAAGCGGACGCCGTTCATCGTCGCGAGCGCCCTCGCCGGGAGTGCCGGCTACGCCGTCCTCGCGCTCATCGGCGCGTTCGCCTCGCTCTCCTTCGGGGGCGTTCTCCTCTTGCGCGCGTTCCAGGGAGCGATGACCGTCGGCGCGCTCTCGCTCACTATGACGATGCTCATGGACCTCGAGGGCGGCCACGGTCGGAACATGGGCGCGGCCGGGATCGCCATCGGTCTCGGCGCCGCGATGGGTGCCCCGGTCGGCGGGCAACTCACGGCGGTCGACCCCCTCGCCCCGCTCGCGGCCGCAGCCGTCTTGCTCGGTCTGGTCGGCCTCCTCGTGACCCTCGCGACCGACCGCGCACCCAGCACGCGCCGGCGAGCGAGCGCGATCCTGGAGGGCGTCCGACGACGACCGACGCTGTCGATCCCCTACGCGTTCGGCTTCATCGACCGGCTGACGGCTGGCTTTTTCGCGCTGGTCGGGACGCTGTACTTTCAGGCGACGTTCGAGGTGGACGCCGCCACGACCGGCCTCCTGCTCGCGTGCTTTTTCGCCCCGTTCGCCCTCCTGCAGTACCCCATGGGCGCGCTCTCGGATCGCATTGGCCGGACCGTCCCCATCGTCGTCGGGTCGCTCTGTTACGGCGTCGGCATTCTCGCGGTCGGCGCCGCTCCATCGGTTACCCTCGCCGCGGCGATGATGGTCGTCGTCGGCATCCTGGGGGCGCTCATCTCGCCGGCGACGATGGCCCTCGTCACCGACCTCGCGGCCGACGGCGAGCGCGGATTGGCGATGGCCGGGTTCAACCTGGCCGGCAGCCTCGGCTTTCTCGGCGGATTCCTCATCGGAGGCACGGTCGCCAGCCAGTACGGCTACGAGCTGGCGTTCCTCGTCGTCGGCGGCCTCGAGATCGCGATCGCCATCGTCGCCGCACCCGCGTTCGTACACCTCTCGCTCGGCCGGGGATCGCTGTCGCTCGAGGGTCGAGACGTCTAGGCAGACGGAACCCTCTCTAGCGGAGTGAGTTCTCGTCGTATTACTGTCTAATAACGTCGAGATCGGCCTATTTTCGGTGCTTCAGCCGTCGAGAATCGGTCAGTTGACGTGTTGGTTCGTAACAAAAAACCGGCAGTTGCAGGTCATCGTTATATCCATCCGTTTGATGAACCGATGAGTATGGGATCAAAACAACCCTACTCACGACGACGAATACTCGGTATTTCAGGCGTTGCGCTTTCGGCTGTCCTCGCTGGATGTGGCGGGCCGAGCGACGAGGAGGGTGCGCCAGAGAACGAGACCGGTATTGGCGACGACAACGAAACTGATACCGGCGCTGGCGACGAGGAGGACAACGAAACCGACATCGGCGACGATAACGAAACCGACGACAACGAAACCGACATCGGCGACGATAACGAAACCGACGACAACGAAACCGACATCGGCGACGATAACGAAACCGACGACAACGAAACCGACATCGGCGACGATAACGAAACCGACGACAACGAAACCGAAGACGAATAGCCCTTCGCGCATCAACCGGTTTTATCGACCTGGTAGAGCACCGCTCGAGACGACGGACTGACGAGCCGCTGAGCCACGAGGCAGCGTCTCGTGGCTGCCATCCGCGGACGAAACCGGCCGTCTCGACTCCGTATAGCTGTCACGTGAACTAGTAACACGCTCACCACCATCATTGTCAAGTGTTATCACACCCCTTCGATTTGCGAGCTTCTGAGGTTCGAGAAGCGCGTATAGCAACATAGATATACGTTCGAGTCATTTGGTGGATAATGACTGATACGAGAGATATCGTGCTCTTTCTCGGGCTCGCGCTCGTCTGGGGCACCTCGTTCGCGGCGATCGAGATCGGCCTGGCGACCGTGCCTCCGATCCTCTTCGCCGCGTTTCGATTCGACGTCGCGACACTCCTCTTCGTCGCCGCCGTCGCCCTCACCGGTGCGTCCTGGCGGCCGAGCGTTCGAGCCGACTGGCTCCTGATCGCCGTCGGCGGCGGCCTCCTCGTCGGCGCCCACTTCGCGCTGCTCTTTCTCGGCCAGTCGATGGTCTCGAGCAGCGTCGCGGCGGTCGTCCTCAGCCTGACGCCCATCGTGACGCCGCCGCTGGCGCTCGCCTTGCTCCCCCGTGAGCAGATTCGCCCACAGGCCGTCGTCGGGTTGTTGCTGGGACTGGTCGGCGTCAGCACGATCGCCCTCGAGGGCGGTTCGTTCGGCGGCCAGGCCCTCGGTGTCGGCCTGTTGTTCGTCTCCGCCGTCGTCTTCGCCCTGGGTTCGGTGCTGACCGAACGTACCCGGGGAACGCTGCCGATCGTCTCCCAGCAGGCCTGGGCGATGGGCCTCGGCGCACTCGTCCTGCACACCCTCAGCGGCCTCCACCCCGCCGAGACCCTGGTCGGCCTCGAGGTGACGACCGACGCGGTGCTCGCCCTGGCGTACCTCGCCGTCGTCGCCACCGGCGGCGGGTTCTTCGTCTACTTCGTCCTCCTCGAGCGCATCGGGGCGACGGAGCTCAGTCTCGTCAACTACGCCGTGCCGGTCGTCGCAGCGGCCGTCGGCTGGGCGGCGCTGGGCGAGTCGCTCACCGTCGGGACGGTCGCGGGGTTCACGCTGATCATCGTCGGCTTCGCGCTGTGTAAACTCGGCGCCCTCTGGCAGACGGCCGCGCCCGCGATCGGCTACGGTCCCTACCGTCCGAGCGACACCGACGGCGTCGTCGTCGGAGGGAACGTCTACCTCGTGGACGAAGGCCAGGACCGAACCCCCGAATCGACGCGGGCGACTCGAGGCGACGCCGTCGCTGCGGACTAGCAACCGACACGCGGCTCGAGTACCTTGTCGCGACCGTCACACCTGGTCGGCCACCCGTTGTGGAATTGTGCCATTCACAAGGACCATAGCCTCACGTGACCCAGTACCGCCTATCAGGTGAGCCCCGTGACCGAGAAACGCGAATACAGAGACGACTACCCCGACAAGACGCTGTACATTCCGGGTCCGACCGAAGTGCGCGAGGACGTCATCGAGGCGATGTGCGAGCCGATGTTCGGCCACCGGATGGACCGCATGACCGACCTCTACACGACCATCGTCGAGGACACGAAGGACTTCCTCGGCACCGACAACAACGTGATCGTCCTCACGGGGTCGGGAACCGAGTTCATGGAGAGTTCGATCCTCAACCTCGTCGACGAGCACGTCCTCGTCACGACCTGCGGGAGCTTCAGCGAGCGCCAGGCCAATGTCGCCGAACGCCTCGGCAAGACCGTCGACACCCTCGAGTACGAGTGGGGGCAGGCGGTGAAACCAGAGGGCGTGCGCGAGCGCCTCGAGGAGAGCGACACCGACTACGACGTCGTCACCTGCGTAATGAACGAGAGTTCGACCGGCGTCCGCAATCCCGTAGAGGAAATCGGCGACGTCGTCGCCGAGTACCCTGACACCTACTTCGTCGTCGACGCCGTCTCCGCGCTGGGAGGCGATTACGTCGACATCGACGCCCACGGCATCGACGTCATCTTCACCTCGGTCCAGAAGGCGTTCGCCATGCCGCCCGGACTCGCCGTCTGCGTCGTCAGCGAGGACGCCTACGAGCGCGAACTCGAGAGCGATTCCGCGTCCTGGTACGGCGGCTTCCAGCGAACTATCGACTACTACGACCGGAAGGGCCAGACCCACTCGACGCCTGCCATCCCGGTCATGCTCGCGTACCGAACACAGATGAAACACATGCTCGAGGAGGGTCACGACGCACGCAACGAGCGCCACCGGGAAATGGCCGAGTACACCCAGGAGTGGGCCCGCGAGCACTTCGACATGTTCCCCGAAGAGGGCTACGAGTCCCAGACGGTGAGCTGCATCGAGAACACCCGGGACATCGACGTCGCCGGTACCATCGAGGCCGTCTCTGAGGAGTGCGACATGGTCTTCTCGAACGGCTACGGCTCGGCACTGGGCGAGAAGACGTTCCGCATCGGTCACATGGGCGAACACGATCTCGAGTCCATCGAAGCGTTGACCGACGCAATCGAGGACGTCGCCGGGTTGTGAGCCGGCGGCGGGACGGACGGCCTCGCAGCCGTCGTCTTGAGTCGCCGCGGCCGATTACTGCGTGTAGGAACTCTCGCCGACGGTTTCGACGTACTCGCCGCGACCGGTCGACCCCGAGTCGTCGAAATCGGTAATGCGGACGCGGACGCGCTTTTCTACGTGCCCGGGGCTGGCCCCTTCGACGTACAGCACGGTGTCACCGATGCGGGCGACGCCGGTGTTGTTCGCGTCGAATTCCGAGAGGAAGACGTCCACCTCGGTTCCTGGGGTGAGCGTTGGCCTGGTCGTTCGGAAGTGCCACCCGCTGAGGAACTTCTCGAGGACGCTCATACGCGGGCCACCTCCTCCGATTCGCGGTCGATGACGTACTCCCGGCCGAAACCGGTGATCGCCGCGAGGACGAACACCGCCACCAGCAGCCAGCCGTGGAAGACGAACGGGACGACGTCGATCGGATTGACGATCAGCGACTCGCCGAACCAGTCGTACGTATCCGGCAAATCCTGCATCTCGGAGTAGCCCACCAGGACCCCGCCCGACCACGGGAAGATGTAGCCGAGTGCGGCCGTCTGAGCGTCCAGTATGTTCGCGCGCCGGTAGCCATTGATGTTGAAGCGCTCGCCGACCTTCGAGATGTAGGGACCAATCGCTACCTCGGCGGCGGTGTTGATCGTGATCGTCGCGTTGATCAGCGCGGCGGATCCAACCATCGTCAGTTCGGCGTTGCGGACGTTCGTCGCGAGCGTGTCGAGCGACCAGTCGAGTACCGCCTGGAACGCGCCGCCGCGGATCATGATCTGGGCGGCGCCGATGATGAACAGGACGAGGATCGACAGCGTGAAGAAACCGGCGGCGCCCTCGACCAGGCTGCCGGTCACGGCCGGATCGTCGCCCTGAGCGACGATCTCGACGATCGGCAGGACCGCCAGTTGGTCCACCGCCGGTGCATCGGTGGGCGCCTCGAAGTTGACGATGGCGCTCGGCGCCGTGAGCCCGAACAGGAGGTTCGAAGCTACCGCGAAGACGATCCCCCAGGAGATGGCCTCGACGATGTGTCGCCCGGCGACCGCCGTCACGATGACGACACCCATCGAGAGCAGGTGTACGAGTCCGAGCGGAGTGCTCTCCTCGACGAAGAGCTGTCTGGCTTCGGCCCCGTTGGTGATCTCGGCGCCTGGGAGCACGGAACTGGCGACGATGTACCCGACGAACGCGATCACCGCGGCGATGATCGCGTACTTGAACCGAGACGCGACGACGCCGCCGATGTCAGCGTCCTGCGTGACGGCGCTGACGATCGTCGTGTCGCTGACTGGTGCAAGGTTGTCGCCGAAAATTGCGCCCGACAGGATCGCACCGAACAGCAACACCGGGTTCGCTCCCAGGAGCACCCCGGCCGGGAAGAACAGGGCGACGAACGCGATCGTCGTCCCGTAACCCGTCCCGATGCCGGTCGCGAGGAGCGCCGCCAGCACGAACGTGATCGCGGGGAACAGTGCCGCGCCGACGCCCGTGAGGTCAGCCAGCCAGACCAGCCCCTCGACGAACCCACCGGTCTGCATCGTCTCCGCGAACATCCCGGCCCAGACCCAGGCGACGATCGCCGTTACCGCGACCGGTTGGGTCATCCCCTCGAAGATGGTGTTCGCGTACCCCTTCCAGGAGCCCTTCACGAAGAACATCCCGAGAATGAGTCCCAGGAGGATCCCGAGCACGAGCCCCTCTTCGCTCGAGATGCGCAACAACGCGGTCTGGACGATCGCCCAGAGGACGAAGAACGCGATCGGAAGCGCGCTCATTCCTCGACCGCCGTAGAACGTGATCGCCGGTTCCGTATCGCTCGGGTCTACGAACTGTTCGTCGGCCAGGCCTTCCTCGTCTGGTGGATCGTCTCTACGTGACATTTCATCACCGCGCGTACGTTGTTACCAATGTACAATATAATTCACGGAGTCGTCAGTCGACATTCAACGGGACGGGAGAGCCATAGCCGCCTTGAGCACCGAACGAACCGAGGTGTCGTCTATCGGATTTCGGACGAAACCTCGGTGCAGTGGCCGAGAACACGACTCGAGCAACGCGAGAGGCGTGTTCCCCGGGGGAAGGCAGGCATTCCACTGACGCTCACCGCGAGGGAGGCTGACGGCCGACCGAGCGGGCCGACGACTGACCCGGAACGAACGGAGTGAGGAGAGGGGAAGGAGGAGTGTTCTCACGAGCAACGCGAGTGAGAACTCGGAAGTCGCAGTCCGTGAGCGGAGCGAACGAAATCGTCTTCCGTAGCTTTTGGCCGAGCTTTTACCGAGTGACAGCGAACCGGACGGCAGCATTGCTGCCGTCCGTGAGCTAGAACGCAGCGTAAAAGGTCGTTTTACTGGATGTGGCCTTCCCGCCTGAGCTGGTCGGCGTCGGCCTTCTCGTAGCGCCAGGTGATGTCGGCCTTCTCGTCCTGCCAGTCCCAGGGGGAAACGAGGACGACGTCGTCCTCGCGGATCCAGATCCGCTTTTGCATCTTCCCCGGAATGCGGGCCGTGCGCTCCTCGCCGTCGGCACACCGCACTTTCACGCGGTTCGCCCCGAGCATGTTCGTGACGGTCGCAAAGACCTCGTCGTCGTCGGGCATTCGGAGGTTCTTGCGCCCACCCTCGTCGTCGCTCATATGCCGGCGTTTGCTCCCGGTACGGTTAAGGTTTTATCGTTTCTCACCGCCGTTCGGCCCGTACCGCGGTTCTGACGACTCGAGCCAGGCCCATCGTGATCGCGACCGAGCCGACGAGCATGAGTCCCGAAAAGAGGACGAAGCCGAGCGCTCGAGCCCCGAGTGCCGTGTACTCGAGAAAGGGTGCGGTGAAGCGGTAGCCGAAGACGAGCACGATCACGCCGACGGCGATTCGGATGGCGGCCTGCCAGTACGCGCCGTACTCCTCGGGTGAGACCTCCATGTTCGTGTCTGTCCCTCTGGCTCGAGGTGGCGCTCACGGGTGATAACTTCCGGTGGTCGTCGACGCCGTTACTGTGTCGAGGGTCCGGTCTGACTCGAGTCGCCCGACGAACTCGACTCTTCCGACCTACCCGATGCACCCGACTCTCCCAATGCACTCGACTCACCCGACGCACCTGACACACCCATCTCGAGTCCGTCCCGAAGCTGTCTCGCCACGCGAGCCCCCACTAGCTGATCTATCCGTCGGCCCTCGAGAATCTCGCGACTCCGCTGGGCGGCCTCCGCGTCGACGGCGAACTCGAGAGTCGTATTCGAGTAGTCGACGCGCGAAAGGACCAGCGACTCCGGTGCCGCGGGGGCGATGCCCTCGTGGCCGGGGAGCGGTTCGGAGTCGAGCGCGCGGTCGATTTTCTCGAGGGGTTCCTCACCGCTCCCGACGGCGCGAGCGAGCGAGACGAGCCGGCGAACGAGTTCGCGCGCGAACCCGGGCGCGCTGACGGTGATTTCGAGGAACGGCCCGTCTCGCTGGGCCTCGAGCGTCGGCGACCGGCGGGTCCCCTCCTCGTCGGGTGTGAGGTTGTGGAAGTCGTGGGGTCCGGAGAGGGCCTCGAGGGCGGCGTGAAAGCGGTTGTCGTCGACGGATTCGGTCGTTTCGACGGTTTCGGCCGGTGCATCGAGGCCGGAGCCGGTGCCAGAACCCGCTCGAGGCGCGTACAGGTGATAGGTGTACACCCGGCGCGTGGCGTGGTGGGTCGCGTGGAAATCCGCCGACGCGTCCGCGCTGGCCCAGGCCCGTACGTCGCCCGGAAGCGCCGAGTTCAGCGCCCGCGGGGTGAGCCAGCCGGGGGCCTCGAACGCGACCGTCTGGGCGAGCGCCGAGACCCCGGCGTCCGTCCGCCCGGCCGCCGCGTACCCCGCTGGTTTGGGGTCGTCGCCGAGCACCTCGAGCTCCCGGACTGCGTCGAAGATGGCGTCCTCGACGGTCGGGACGTCGGGCTGGCGCTGGAAGCCGTAGTAGCTGGTCCCGTCGTAGGCGATCCGGTAGGCGCGCATCGGTTCTCGAGCGTCGAGACGGTCCTGTGGTGGTTAGGCCCGTCGGTTCCGGTTCCAATTCCAGCACCCAGTGCCGAATCGGCCGCTCGAGCGCCAGGTGTCGACGGCTACTTCCAGTCGCCCGTGTTCTCGCCGTGAATTTCGCCCTTCGCCTTCCGCCTGCTCGGCCACATTGCGAGTAACGCGATCGCGAGGTAAAACGCCCCGAGCACCCCCACGACGACGACCCCACTGGCACCCGGCAGTGCGGCCGCTTCGGTCCACTGCGTCTCCGGGGCGAAGAGCGTCACCTTCGCGATCCAGGCGAGTCCGACGATGACGAACAACAGCCCGTAGATGCGTCGTATACGGCGGGAGAGCGCCTCGAGGAGCGAGACTTTGAACGTCGGCTCGCGCAGGTCGGTGCCCAGTTCCTCGCGCCACCGCGGGTGCTCGACGCCGACCGGCTCCAGGGCGTTCGCGAAGACGTTCTCCTGGACGAACCGGACTCGAGCCCGGTACATGTCGTAGAAGCGGTAGCGTCGAACTTCGTAGGAGAGGAAGATACAGAGGACGACGAGGCCGATCAATAGCAGGTAGGCGGGCATCTCACGGCTCGAGAACACGAGCGACAGCAGCGCCGCGATGACCGTGATCGCCCAGTTGGTCGTCTGATCGATCCGGTCCTGTGCGTTGTTGGCCTGGCTGACCTCGCCCCGGTAATAGTGCGGTAAGAGCGCGAGGAGGGAGTCGCTCTCGTCGGCGATTTCGGCGGCGATCTCCTGATCCTCCCGGTCGAGCGGGGAGTTCGCGCGATCGGCGCGATCACTGCCTCTCATAGACGTCGTTCGATCCCCAGACGGGTAACGGGCTATTGGCCGTCGATCCGACTATCACCTTCGACGAACGCTCACCCGGTGACACCTATTTACGCAGGGTTGGTGGACGATGCGTATGGACGAGGACCTCCTGACCGTGGCCGACGAGAGATCGCTGACCGCTGTCGCGGGAACGTTGCGAGCGATCGCCGACCAGCTCGAGCGCGGTGACCGGCTTCGTCTTGAGGGAACCGATAGACAGGTAGCCGTTCCGCTTCCCGACTCGGTCGCGTTCGAGGTGGGACTGGAACTCGAGGGGGTAGACGAGAGCGAAGAGGAGGACGGAGACGAAACCGACCGTGGGAGCGAAAGCGAGGACAGCGGTGAAGCCGGGGACGAGGAGACGCACTTCGAACTCGAGATCGAACTCGAGTGGCCGGTGACCGACGCGGACGCCGCCGAGGTAGTATCGACGGCCAAGTCGGGCGAGCAGGTGGAATCGACGGTCAAGACGGACCGGATCGACGCCGAGTGCCCCCACGAAGTGGTCGCCATCGCCTCGCCACCTGAATCACTCGCCGAGTTCCGGTTGTTCGAGGACCGGGCCGGCGAGTGGCGCTGGCACCTCCGCCACCAGAACGGGAACATCATTGCGGACAGCGGCGAGGGATACACGTCGAAGCAGAGCGCCCGCAACGGCATTCGAAGCGTCGTACGGAACGCGCCGGGCGCGAGCGTGCTCGAGGAGCGCCCCGAGTAACCCCGGTTCGGGTGCTCAAGGACCTGCATACGCTGGCCCGATGGCCTTCCCCATCTGCGGCGCATGAGTCGTATGGTAACGGGCGACGCTAACGAGCGTGATGTACAGACCCATCGAACCGCGCGGAACGTCGTTCTCGTCGTTCTCGACACGGCGCGAAAGACGAGCGTCTCGCGGGAGACGATGCCGACGCTTACCCAGCTCGCCGAAGCGGGGACGACGTTCGAACGCGCGTTCGCGACGGCCCCCTGGACGCTCCCATCGCACGCGTCCCTGTTTACCGGCACCTACACCAGCGAACACGGCGCCCACGGCGGGCACACCTACCTCGATGAGAACCTCCGGACACTCCCGGAGGCCTTTCGAGACGCCGGCTACGAGACCGTCGGCGTCTCGAACAACACCTGGATCACCGACGAGTTCGGCTTCGACCGGGGGTTCGACGACCTCCGTCGCGGCTGGCAGTACATCCAGTCCGATGTCGACATGGGCACCGTCGTTCGCGGCGAGGACCTCCGCGAGAAACTCGAGGCGACGCGCGACCGCCTCTTCGAGGGAAACCCGCTGATCAACGCCGCGAACGTCCTCTACAGTGAAGTCCTCCAGCCGAGCGGCGACGACGGCGCCGACCGGACGACGGCGTGGATCGCCGACTGGCTCCACTCGCGAGAAGACGACCGGCCGTTCTTCCTGTTTTGTAACTACATCGAACCCCACATCACGTACGATCCCCCTCGAGAATTCGCCGAGCGATTCCTGCCCGACGGCTGGAACTACGAGGCGGCGACGGATATCCGCCAGGACCCCCGGGCCTACGACTGCGAGGACTACGATCTCTCCGAATCGGCGTTCGCCGCCCTCCACGGCCTCTACCGTGCCGAACTCGCCTACGTCGACAGCCAGCTCGAGCGCCTCCGGGACGCGCTCCAGTCGGCCGGCGTCTGGGAGGAGACGCTGCTGGTCGTCTGTGGCGACCACGGCGAGAACGTCGGGGACCACGGCTTCTTCGGCCACCAGTACAACCTCTACGACACCCTGATCCACGTCCCGCTGGTCGTTCACGGCGGGGCGTTCACCGACGGCGGGCGACGGACGGACTTCGTTCAGTTGCTCGACCTGCCCGAGACGGTACTCGAGGCGACTGGCGTGTCGGATCCGGACCTCGAGGCTCAGAGCCGGGGGCGGTCGTTCCATCCCGACGCGATCACCGAGACGAGGGACGCGGTGTTTGCCGAGTACGTCGCCCCCCAGCCGTCGATCGAACGCCTCGAGGCCCGGTTCGGATCGCTTCCAGAGCAGGTCTACACCTACGACCGTCGGCTACGAGCGATCCGCACGGACCAGTACAAGTACGTCTGTGGCGACGACGGGTTCGAGTGCCTGCACGCTATCTCGAGCGATCCGGCCGAGACGGTCGACCTGTCCGACCAGAATCGCGACCGCGTCGGGGCGCTTCGCGAGCGACTCGAGGCACACTTCGAGGGCGTCGATACCGTTGAACACCCCGCCGAGGGAGCCGCTCCGGAGATGGCGGACTCGACGAAGGATCGACTAGCCGACCTCGGGTATCTCTAGCTGGCTCGGCCCGGATCAGCGAAGGCGAGCACAAGCGCTGTTCGGCGTTTGGAGACGCATCAACCAGTGAAACAGTCAACCAGCGTGGGTGTTTAACCCGGTCGAGCTCTCGGCCAGATCGGTTTGGAGCGTGAATTTCAGGGTTTAACGCCACGATAATGAAGGGCGACCCGTGTATTGGAATCCGTATGAAGCCATTCCGAATCGACCCCTGTCCAGACTCAGTGGATGTGGACGGCCGGAAACACCAACTCATGGGGAGGCGGTGAGAGGATGACAGGACGACACAATCGATCGAATGGGACATCGACGACGGACCGAACAACCGACGACTCAGGCCTCGACGTACTACTAATCGGTATCGACGCTGGCTGTCTACCGGTCTTCGAACGACTCTACGAGGAAGGACGCATTCCGAACCTCGAGCGACTCTGTACCGGGCCCGGGAACGTCTCGGCCCCGCTCGAGTCACAGATTCCGCCGTGGACGCCGAGCGCGTGGCCGTCGATTTTCACCGGCGTCAATCCCGGCAAACACGGCGTCGTCGGCTTCGTCGGTTACGACGGCTACGACTGGCACGTCTCCAGCAATGACGACGTCCAGGAACGCTCGCTCTGGTCACTCCTGGATCACCACGATCGCTCGAGCGTCGTCGTGAACGTACCGGTGACCCACCCCCCAGACGAATTCGACGGCGCGATCATCCCCGGGTTCATCGGTCCGGAGAACCCGAAGTGTCACCCCGAAGGAACGCTCGAGGACGTTCGGGAAGCCATCGGCGAGTACCGCGTCTATCCATGCTACACTCGAGGCGACGAGTCGGTCTCCGACCGCGAGAAGATGGCCGAGTACCAGCGCCTCATTCGCATGCGCGGGGAAGCGTTCCGGTATCTCGTCGGCAAGCACGAGCCGGACTTCGGGTTCGTCCAGTTCCAGAAGACCGACACCGTCTTTCACGAGTTCGCGGGTGACCCCGACAAGGTCGAGACGGTGTACGAGGCGACGGACGACCAGATCGGGAAGATTCTGGAGGAGTGTGACCCAGACACCGTCTTCGTCGTGAGCGATCACGGGATGGGGCCGTACGAGGGCTACGAATTCCGGATCAACGAATTTCTCGAGGAGGCAGGATACCTCGAGACGACGACCAGCGGGAAGGGGATGCCCTCGTGGCAGCCCATGCGCCACCAGCTTCGAGAAGGGAAAGATTGTGACAGCTGGGAACCGACGATGGCCGAGCGAGCGGCCGCCGTCGCCGCGAGGTTCGGCATTACCGCCAGACGGGCTCGAATTGCCCTCGAGCGGGTCGGTCTCGCTGACCACGTTATCAAGTACGCCCCGCAGAACGTCGCTCGGACGGCCAACCGGCAGGTCGACTTCGCCGCCTCGCAGGCGTACGTCCGCGCTCGAACCGAACTCGGCGTTCGGATCAACCTCGAGGGGCGAGAGCCCAACGGCGTCGTCTCGCCGTCGGAGTACGACGCCCTCCGCGAGTCGTTGATGGCGGATCTTCGAAGCGTCGAGACGCCCGACGGGGAGCCAGTCTTCGAGACGGTCGCCCCTCGAGAGGAGTACTTCCACGGACCCTACGAGGAACACGCCGTCGACATCGTGACGATTCCTGCCGACTTCGAACACGCGCTCTCGGAGGAATTGCTTGGCGAACAGTTCGGTCCCGTCGAACCGTGGAATCACAAACTCGACGGCGTCTTCGCCGCGAGCGGAGCAGGAATCGACGAGAACGCAGCGCTTGGATACCCATCCATCTACGACGTGGCACCGACCGTGCTAGCCGCACTGGGGATTCCCCAGAGCGATCGGATGGACGGGACGGTACTTCCAATCGTTGACTCGCTGGGAACCGAGGCGTATCCGACTGCCGCCGAATCGACGCCGGCAAATCGCGACGGTGCAGACGAGACGGTAACCGCTCGTCTCGCCGACCTCGGGTATATGAACTGACCGTTTCAGCCAGTGGAACAGTCGCTCGGTCTTATTTTACTCATAAGTATTGTCCCCGTCGCCAATAGGACAGGTATACTGGCACATGGGCTTCGTAGCACACGTTTCACTGTTGCACCCGGACCTCGTTCTCGTACCCACGATACGGGCAAAGCCGGATGTGACGATACGATACGAGTACGGTGTCGTGACCGACGGGGGTGAACGGTGCTTTGTCTCGGTGTTTGGCGACGACCTCGAACGAGTCGAGGAGAGAATGGCCGACGACCACACCATTTCGAATCCGGTCCGGGTAGCGACGTTCGAAGGGCGAGCGATTTACCAGCTATCCATCGAGACGAACCTCGAGATCGTTCCGTACCGATGTGCTGCCAGGGGCGTTTTCGTGTTCGAGACGATCAGCAACGAGAAGGGGTGGACAGTCCGGATACACGTCCCGGACCGGGAGGCGCTATCAGCGTTTCGCGAGTACTGTCGGTCCTGGTCGATCACGTTTCGAGTTAATCGGCTGTCCCAGTCGACGGCCGAGGACGACGACGACACCTACTTTCTCACAGAACAGCAACACGAGATTCTCTCGAAAGCGTACTACTCCGGATACTTCGAGATCCCGCGTCGTGCCTCCCAGAACGACCTGGCGAATCAGCTCGGAATCTCGACTTCGGCGGTCTCTCAGCGGATTCGCCGTGCCGTCGCCGAGCTGATCGAGTCGACCCTCGAGAACGATCGAACGCCCGATCGCTAAGTCGCGAACTGACCGCCTCGTCCGCTAAATAGGCTCATCGACAACACCACCCCGACAATGTGGTGTCGCGATCCACCTTCAGTTCCAGTACCAGCGATTCTCGGCACCTGAGAACGCGCCCGTTCGTGAGCGACGCGCGCGTCTACCCGTATCTGACCGTCCCACGGGTTCCGAGCACAGAATCGCATCTCGCCTGCCCCTGCAAGTCGGTGGGACTGGGTGGGACAGTGGGTGACCCACGGTTGTTAGACGTTCCCACCCGGCAGTGACAATGGTTCGACGGTCTTCGCTCCTGAAACAGAATACGGGCCTTATAAGGACCCAGAACACCGTTTAGAGCCATGTTGCATCTGGTAAAACAATCATAACACGATATTTCCGAGATTATCACTCGGATAATCCGACCCGTCTTAAAGGCTGGATATCCGAATCCATAGATATTGGCCCGGGACGTTACTCTAAACAAAGTGAATATCAATGGCGAAACGAAGTGGTGCAAAATATTCGGGTACTCAACCTTTGGATTTCCAAAACGAATCCCAGGCAGGAGACGAGCACAACTCATCGAACAACGACGGACGTTCGCGGCGCGCATTTATGGGCGGGGTCGCCGCTGCCGGCGCTTCTCTCGTGGGAATGACCGCGAGTGCCAGCGCAGCAACGGGCACGTACAGTCACTATTACGACGAGTACAGCAACGTCATCGACGTCACCGACGCGGGTGCTGATAACACGGGATCGAAATCGATCACCCCCGTGCTCGAGAAACTGCGCGCGGACGATACGCTGCTGGTCTTCCCCGAGGGCCGGTATTACATCGACGAACAGCTCCGGTTTACTGGCTTCGACAACTTCGGCATGGTTGGGGAGAACGCGACGCTCGTGCCCGCGAACTACTACAACTTCGACGGCCCGCAGTACCGGCTCTTCCGTCTCGGCGTCGGCTACAGACCAGGACGCCGTCTTCGTTTCGAGGGATTCGACATCGACCAGACGGCCCCCGACACCGGGATTCGCGTCATCGAGGCCCACGTCTCCGATCGCCTCGAGGTGCGCGACATCAACATCAAAGGCCAGCACGACAGCGGGACGTGGGGACCAGGCCTGTTCAACGTCACTGATTCGAGCGGCTACGGCATCGTCGAGCGCTTCCGCGCCCCCCAGGGTGGCGAGTGGATCGACAACACCCCGACCGCCGGCGAACGCTGGCGCGGGCCGACCGGCATCCTGGCCAACCAGAACGCCGGCACCCTCGAGTTCAAACACTGTACGCTCGGTGCCTTCCCCGACAACGGTCTCTACGCCGCCGGCGGAAGCGGGAAAATCATCGTGAGTGGTGGCACCTACCGGAACAGTAACGGCGCGAACATCCGCGTCGGTGGCAACGGCAGCGAGATCAACTGGCCAAGCGTCAAAATCGACGACACCCGTCCGGAGGACGAGGGCCAGCGCGGAATCCGGATCGAGAACGGCAAGAACCTGCGTATCAAGGGAGCGGCCGTCGAAACCACCTCCCCGATGCCGACCAGTCACGCGATCTCGGTGATGCCCACCTGTGACAGCACTCGAATCGAGCGCGTCCGCATTGACATGCAGGGCAACGACGTCAATCACGGCATCGTCGTCTCCCCCAACTGCGGGGAGGTCATCATCGTCGAGACGCAGATCAACCACGAAACCGCCGGCGGCTACCCGCTGTGGATCCGCAACACGAACGCGACCGACCGCGTGCTCGCCGAATACCTCACGATCACCGGCGAGGCAGGCGACGCCTCCGGATTCCGTGACGGCATCCGCGTCGAGCGAGACAACTGCCGGTTCAACGTGACCGAGGTCAACCAGTCCGCGCGCAGTGGCGCCACCCGAAACGCGATCACGTCGACCGCCGACGACCTGACGGTCTGGAAGAGTACCCTTCGCGCGAGCAAGTACCCCTACGTCGACCTCGGAGACGACAATCTCGTCATGTCTTCCGATCTCGAATCGACCGGCGGCAAACAGGCGGCCTGCCTGTACGATTCGGTGAACGGTGTCTCGTTCAAGTACAACCGTCTCGTCAACGGCATCCGCGACTTCGGCGCGAGTAACGTCTACACCTACTCGAACACGTCATCCTGAACGCCAGACGGGAGCCTGGTTCGGGCGTAATAGCTGCCGGGAAACGCTACTTAGTCCCCCTATAATAACACGCTGTCAGGCTGTTTGTCCACCCAGTGACTGTGTCGGATATCGATCGAGGTGGGGCGGTGGAACCACGTCTCAGGTTCCGGAGGCAGCCATGAACCGGAGTATTGCCAGCGGTGTCCTCTCAGTCGTCAGCGGCAAGGTCGTCGTTCTCGTGGTGACGGCCATTTCGACCCCGCTTCTGTACCGACTACTCGGAGTCTCCCAGTTCGGCGAATACTCGTTCCTGCTCTCGGTGTTCGCCATCTACATGATCTTCGTGAGTTCCGGAATCACCGACGGCGTTCGAAAGTTCCTCGCCGAGGATCGAGGTGCCGATAACTGGGAAGCCCACGTCGTCGGTTTCTACTTTCGACTCGCAATCGTGTTCGCCATTACGGGCGCCGCACTCATGGTCGTCGCAGCGAGGTTCGGCCTCGTCTCGGCAGCGTTCGGTGAGCGGTTCGTTCCGTACTTTTACGTACTTGCCCTCCTCGTCATCACGGCCCAGTTCCGCGATTACGCTCGAAAGACGCTCATGGGCTTTGGCCTCGAGCGCTACTCCGAACCGTTGAAGGTCCTCGATACGGTCGGCTTCGTCCTCATCGCGATTCCGCTCACGGCTCTCGGATTCGGCGTGGCGGGGGCGCTCGCCGGCCACCTGATCGCGAGTCTGTCGGTCGGGCTCGCCGGGCTGTACGTGATCAATCGACGACAGTCGCTGTCGAGTGTGTTCACCACGCCGTCGTCGCGATTTCCCCGGCGCGAGATGCTCACGTTCAACTCGATGAGCATCGTCCTCGTCTTCCTCCTGATGTCGCTGTATCACGTCGACATCATCATGTTACAGCGATTCAGGGTCAGTTCGGAGGTCGGGAACTACAAAGCGGCGCTCACGCTCGCGGAGTTCCTCTGGTTCGTCCCGCTCGCCTTGCAGACGGTGTACGTTCACTCGACGTCGGAACTCTGGTCACAAAACCGGTACCAGAAGATATCGTCGCTCGCCTCCCGAACGACTCGGTACACGTTCCTCCTGACGGCCGTCATGGCCATCGGCCTCGCCGCGCTGGCAGACGTCGCCGTACCGCTCTACTTCGGGTCCGACGCGGAACCTGCCGTCGAACCACTCATACTCCTGTTGCCCGGCGCACTCGGATTCGCACTTGCACGCCCAATCCTCGCGATTTCACAGGGGAACGGACAGCTCCGGTATCCCGTTGCTTCGACCGGCGTCGCCGCCGGAATCAACGTCGTCCTCAACTTCCTGTTGATTCCCAGATTCGGCATGCACGGCGCGGCGGTCGCGACGAGCATCGGGTACGGATCGATGTTCGCCTTCCACATCGTGAGTGCTCGAACGATCGGATTCAACCCGCTCTCGGACGCACGACTCAGTCAGGCTATGGCGACCGCCGGACTCGCAGGGCTGCCGATCTTCGCGCTCGCAACCGCCATCCAGAACCCGTGGATCGCGCTCGTCGTGGTTCCGCCGGTCGGACTCGCCATATTCGTCGGGTTCGCGATTCTGCTCGGTGCACTCGAGCCCTCCGAACCGTTCGAAATTCTCGCGATCGCGCCAGATCCGATCGGTTCCGTCGCGGGCAAGCTCTGTCGGCGCCTCCAGACGACGCCGGGTGAGTCACCGATCGCGATGGGACAGAGTCTGCTCGTCGCGATCGGACTATCGCTGCTGGTTTCCGGCCTCGTTCTCAGCCTGGTCGGCCCGGGAATCGGGATGGCCCACCCCTGATCGGCAGGCGCTCTCACAGGCCCGCGACTGCAGCCGTAGACAGCTAACACGAATATTTTTGGAAGAAGGGTTTACAAGAGGGACGTTCCTAGTTTCCACAATGGACATTCGGCTGAAGCGGCTGTGGTGCCCGTGATCGGTGGGACCACCGATCGAGACGCGACAGGGGCGGCGACTGGCGGGCCGGATCGATGGGAAGTCCCGATTACCCGCAGACGCATCACCGTGAAGAGATTGCAATGAACGCTACCAGGAACGAACACACCGACGTGCTGCTGATCGAAGACAATCCTGGCGACATCCGCCTGATAGAGGAAGCCTTCGGGGCACACAGCGAGGACGTAACGCTCTCCGTCGTCCACGACGGTATCGCGGCGCTCGACTTTCTCTTTCAACGTGGGGAGTACGCCGACAGTCCCACCCCGGGGCTCGTCTTGCTCGACCTCAACCTCCCGCGGAAAAATGGCGACGAAATCCTCGAGGAGATGAAGAACGAACCGACGCTCCGGCGGATTCCGGTCGTCGTGCTCACCAGTTCACAGGCGCGCGAAGACGTGCTGCGGACGTACGACAAGTGTGCAAACGCGTTTCTCACGAAGCCGATCGACCCCAGCGCGTTCCTCGAGATTATCGAGTCAGTCAGGGAGTTCTGGCTGTCGACCGCTAGACTCCCTGACAGTTGAGGGAGAACGCGGCAGTCACTCGATCTAGTGTTCGAGGAGTTCGTTCTCGAGCACGAGATTAGCATAAACACGAACACGAGTACGAGCACGAACACGGTGAAAATCATCGCGAACAGCACGGGTGCCGTGCCGATTGCGGTCACCAGGAGGATCGTGGTCGTGGTCGTAGTCGTGGTCGAGGTGAGATCACGCTCGCGGTCGAACTCGACGTCTCACTCCGACCCTGGACAAATGGTCCGCACCTCCCATCACGCGTCACCGGACAGCTCCGAGGCCGTCACGACCTGGACGTCGGTCGAATCGACGTACTCGAGCAGGTCGACGAACGCGTCCTCGGACATCCCGTCGGCACCGCCGATCTCCTCGAAGCGGATCACGGCGAGTTGACCGTACTGGGCGGCGTAGTCGATGTACCGAGTCACTTCCGAGCCAGCCGTTCCCGAGAACGTACCGACGTTGTGCGGGTCGGTGAGCGGAAGTCCGTTCGGGCCGCCTCCGTAGCGGAACGCCACTTTGTAGTGGTCCTGGACCAGGTCGTAGGTGTTCGGTCCCATAATGTTACGCGGCGTGACGAAGTAGTTGGCTCCGTCTTCGAACCCGCGGTGCTCGAGGAACTTCTTCGTCCGTTCCATCGCGCCCTCCTGTTGCTCGCGCGTGAACTCGTTGATGTTTCTGGAGCCGGTTCGCGGGCGAGCGGCCATGTCCCAGCCGGCTTCTTCGAGGTCCTGCATCTGGTCGTGGGTGAGGCGTCCGGTCTCGCCGACTGCTTCGGGGATAACAGCCTCGACACCAGCGAAGCCGAACGACTCCATGTGCTCGAACGCGTTTACGTGGTGTGACTCGAGGGTGCCGTCGAAGAGGAACAGCACCGATCCCTGGTCCGGGCGCTCGGTCACGCGAAGGTCGTCGATCGCAAAGTCGATCGGACCCTCGTTCGAGCCGCGTCGGTGAGCGATGACCCGGAATTCGCGGACGTCCGTGAGGTCGGGCGAGGTATCGACGTTCGTCGTCCCGAAGTCGACGCGGACCCAGCGGTCGACCGGTCCGGTGAGCGTCCGACGCAACGCAACCTTGTTCCGCGCGTTCGGTGCGAGGACTTCCAGCGTGATCATCAACTGTTCTCGGCCCGAGTACTTGACGGCCATCGAGAAGGCCGCGTTGGACAGGTCCATGCTCTCGGGGAGCATGAACGAGGAACCAGCGGACTCGTTGTTCTCACCTGCGTGCAGCCGGGCGGACTGAGATCCCGCGTAGGGGTCGTCAGTCGTTGCCTCGATGGAGCCGCCGTCGAGCAACGTAGCCCAGTTGTCGAGGGATTCGAAGTCCTCGAGCGTCTCGCCCGGAAGGTGATCGAGTTCGCCGTTCGAGTTGTCCTGGGGGGACTCGGTCTCGTTACCGTTGCCGGTGTCAGAGCCGTCCGACGAGTTCGTCTCGTTGTCACTCGAGTCGGACGGAGACGAGCCCCCGTCGTTCGAGAGACAGCCCGCCAGTCCGAGTGCACCAACCGTCCCAGCAGTACGAATGAACGATCGTCGATTTCGGTACGTCATCACCAGAGTCGTCAACACGTTGCGCCTTTCTTATAGAGGTAATAGGTGGCTCGGGCGAAACACCTTATGTGGTGGAAATACGCCGTATACGGTGCTTATCCACCTGATAATAATGGACGCAGCGTCGCTATCCGGGGTAGATGCCACGCGTTAGCGTTATCATCCCGACGTACAATCGGGCCGGCTCGCTCGTACGCGCGATCGACAGCGCGCTCGAGCAGACGGTCGACGACCTCGAGGTCGTCGTCGTCGACGACGGCTCGACGGACAACACCGGACTGGTCCTCGCCGACTACGACGACCCACGGGTTCGTCCGGTCGTCCACGCGACGAACCAAGGAGCGAACGTCGCTCGCAACACCGGCATCGAGCACGCTCGCGGCGAGTACGTCGCGTTCCTCGACTCTGACGACGAGTGGGACCCCACCAAACTCGAGAAACAGCTCGCGGCGATCGAGGACCGCGGCGACGACTGGATCGGTACCTACTGCGACACGGCGTTCGACCTCGAGGGGACCAGCGGCCGACTCCGGGGGGTCGCCGCGAGTCTCCTCTCGCGGACGGACGAACAGCCGACGATGGAGGGCAACGACGACCTGATCGGCGAGATCCTGTCCGACGGCGTCCAGCCAGGTGCCGGCTCGACGCTCCTCGTTCGAACCGACGTCGCCCGCGAGATCGGCGGCTTCGACGAGGACCTGGATCGCTTCCAGGATCCCGAGTTCTGTCTCCGCGTCCTCGAGCAGGGGAAACTCGCGTACGTGGACGAAAAGCTGGTCGTCCGCGAGGAGACGGGCCACCCGCCAGCGGACGTCGTCCGTCGAGCCGACCAGCAGTACCTCTCGAAACACGAGGACCTGGTCGAGCGCTACGAGGCCGAGGGCTACGAGATTCGCTCGAGACACGAACTCGTCGTTGCGAAGCGGTACCTCGCGGAGGGGCGACTGCTCCGGGGAGCCTGGCACCTGCGAAAGGCCGCCGTCTCCGCCCGGCACTATCCTGGCCTCCTCTGGGCGACGGGATCTGGTGTCCGACGACGGCCGCTTCCAATCGTCGCCTCGCTCGCGCTAATCTTCGTTGCCAGCGCACTCGGCCGACGGACGCTCACGAACCGCGTTCTCGATCGGTCGTCGTCGCGGTAACGTCTACCGTCGAGTAGCCCACGCGTTGGGAACGATACGGCAAAGGTTTCACGAGGTAGGATTTTTCCCGGAAATGGACGTCTCGAGTGGCCTGGTCGCTCGGTAGCGTTAGCGCCTCGATTTAGGTAAAGCCAGTTCGAGCGTGAGTCCGGGCCAGCATGGACCGAGGTTCACTCTCACGCCGATCGCTACTGACTGCTGCTGGCAGTTGTGCGCTGGCGAGTGCCGGCGTCGCATACGCGGAGTAAAGGTACCGCGAACGATGGAAGCACAACGACCGAGGAAACGGCTGTCACTCGAGACACCTTTCACTATCCTGTCTGGCACTGACTGGGAGACGACCGGGTACGTCGCGCAGGCGGCGGCCGACGGGCCGACGGTCGTCGTTCTCGGCGGTATACACGGGAACGAGGTTGCCGGATACACGGCCGCCGCCGAGATCGCCAACTGGGAGATTACGGCTGGAACGCTCGTGTCGATCCCCGAAGTGAACGCCGCCGCGATCGAACGCGGGACGCGAACCGACGAGGC
Organism: Natronosalvus rutilus; assembly: GCF_024204665.1. Lineage (NCBI taxonomy): Archaea > Methanobacteriati > Methanobacteriota > Halobacteria > Halobacteriales > Natrialbaceae > Natronosalvus > Natronosalvus rutilus. The sequence goes on from NZ_CP100355.1 coordinate 489,089, forward strand.
GGGCGTCGACCTCAACCAGCAGTTCCCCGAAGGTGGGGAGCCACGAACCGACCTCGCCCGCGCGGTCTGGAACGTACTCCTCGAGTACGAACCCGACGCCCTCGTCGACCTCCACGAGTCGGTCGGGATCTACACCGGCGACGACGTCGACGGGGTCGAGCAGGCAATTTTCCACCGAGCGACGACGGGGCGGCGGCCACTACCGAGGAAGCGGCGGACCTCGTCAACCAGGACTACGTCGACGACGCCGACCTCGCGTTCCAGACGGACGGCTTCGCGGGGCCGGACGCCTCGCCGTCAGGACTGGTCGCTTAGAAGGCGGCGCGCGAACTGGAGATACCTGCGTTCCTGGTGGAGACGCTCTGGGTCGACGTCGACCTCGAGACGCGCGTCCAGTGGCATCTGGCGATCGTCGAGTCGCTCGTCGGAGACGGGCTCTTCGCTGCGGACGACGACGAAGGTGGCGAAGACGACGAGACCGACGTCGAGGACCCTGACGTCGACGAGGCGGAGGAACCCGAACCCGAACCGGAGCCCGATGCGGGCGAACCGGGTCGCGATCCGATCGACGAAATCCGAACGACGCCTGAGGATGCGACCGAGCGGACGTTCTCGGTCGACGATCCCGTCACGCTCGACGCCTCCTGTTCGCGTGCGCCGGAGGGTGAGATCGTTCGCTACGAGTGGAGTATCTACGGCGAGGGTAGCTTCGACAAAACCGGACGAACGATCGACGTAACCATCAGCGGCGGGGGTGACTACCCAATCGTCCTCCGCGTCGATGATGACGGCGGACGAACCGATACCGCGGAGATCACGCTCTCGGCGGAGAGTTCCTGAGTTCCACTCGAAGAGAGCGACTGGCTGCACCACCTCCGGTCGTGTGGTGAGGTGGCGCGGTCTGGTGCCTCGAGACGGTTCGTTCGGACGGGATAGTACTCGCTATCGAGCAGGACCCTCCACACGATAGCTCTCGGAGAACTAGGCTCTCTCACACAATCGCTCTCGACGGACTGGTACTCGCTCGAGCGTCGTCAAACGATAAACGGCGAGACGAGTGACTCCTGGCGATTCGGTTGGATCAGTTTCCGGACGTGCGCATCTTCCAGAGTTCGTCGAACGTGATGACCTCCACGTCGGACTCGTCGATGTACGCGAGCAACGCCTCGTAGTCCTCCTCGGACATGGTGTTGTTTGCGGAGAACTCGTGGAAGTTCAGGATCGTACACTGATTGTACGCGCCAGCGAGGTCCACACAGCGTTTGGCGATGTCGAGGTCGTGGCCGATCGTCCGGGGAAGTGCCAGCGGATCGAAGCCGTGGACGTTCGTGGTATTCACGTTTCCGGCCTGGTTGAAGCCGCCACAGTAGTGGTACTTCGAGATGTACTCGAGGCTGGTGGCGTCGTAGCTGTTGTGTGGGTAGACGATGAAATCCGCGCCCGTGAACTCGTGCTGGATGAGCCAGTTCTTGGCCCCCTTGAGGCGACCGTCCAGTTCGTCCTCGCTCTCGTACTCGGCCATCCGGTCGTGTCTCCCGTGGGTAACGATCTGGTCGCCCGCTTCCTGTCGCTCTTTGAGCTGCGAGGTCGACATGATCCCCTCGCGAGCCTCCTCGGACCACCGGGGGACGACAGCCTGGACCGCATTGAACCCGTACTCGTCGTGAAGGGGGCTCGCTTTCTCGAGGAAGTCCAGGGACCCGTCGTCCCAGGATAACATCACGTATCCACTGTCTGCCGTCGGAACTGCACGCAGGTCGTCGACCCACACCTCCGCCTCCGGCATCGAGTGAAGCACCTGGATCTGGAGGGTGGCGATGTCGTTCATCATCGGCTCGATCGAGCTCTCCTCGAACACGCCGGGGCTCGAGCGGAACCACCCGACGTCGGGTGTGCGGTAGGTGATCTCCCGAAGGGAGTAGATTCGCTCGCTTCCGTAGGAGTCGACGACACGGATGTTGATGGTGATCTTGTCCGGGGTCGTCGTTCGCACGGCGAACGACAGGTCGAGATCGGTCAGGTCGACGTCCGAGAGTTCACGTTCGACGACGATGTTTTCGCCCTCTCCCCCCGTGAGGCGGAGGCTCTGTGACCCGTCGAAGGCGATCTCCGTGTCCGCTTCGCCCGACCCCTGTACGACTTCCCACGGTCCGAGGTCCTCGAAGTCGTCGATGGAGTCGCCCGCCTGGCGGTACTCCTCGCGGCTGTTGTACTCGGTCTCGAGCGCGGGTACGCCGTTTCCGTTCTCGTCTCCCTCGGACTCGTTACCGCCGTCTGAGTCGGAATCGGTGTCGTTACCATTGCCAGTGCTGTTCCCGTTCCCGTTCCCGTCCCCGTTACCTCTCACGGAGTTCAGGCGATTAGTACAGCCCGCGAGCCCGGCCGCCATCGCAGCCGCACCCGAGGTGGCCAGGAAGCGTCGCCGCGTCGTATTGTCTCGCGTCATTGGTACCCGGCAGTACCGGCAACGGCCCCATTATTATAGACGCGATAGACCCCTCGAGCACCCATCCGATACCGCATCAGACCACCACAGCAGGCTCTGGCCCCAGAGTCCCCGAAATCGGGCGCGACTCGAACCGAGCCCGCCGCTCGCTCGATGCTTAATGACGCCATAGTAAACGACGCGGCGTCAGCTACTGGTAGGTACACAGGCGAACGCGCGACGGCCCCACCACGATCGTCAGGACGCCGTCGATGGTTCGTTCGAGGGAGACATTCGACGATGAACAAGGAACTATTCGGCGTGTTTGGAAGCATCGAGGTGTTCGAACGCTACCGGTCGGTCGAGGCGTTCGACGACGTACTCACAGGAACGGAGATTACCGTCGGTATCAGAGACCACGATCTCGTCACTCCCGGCTGGAGCGCCCGATACGCCGACGAACGCGGTATCTGCGTCGTCTGGGGGGAAGCCTACGTTCCCGGCGACGAAACCAACGCGGCTCGCTGGCTGCTCGAGCAGTACGATTCCGAAGGCGAGGCAGCGTTCGACGTGCTGAACGGATCCTACCTCGCCGTCGTCGACCCAGTCGATGACGACGCGTTCGTCGCGACCGACCCGGTTCGCTCGCGAGAGTGTTTCTACACCGACGAGCCCGGCGTCCGAACGTTCGGGACCGACGCGGCCAGCGTCGCTCAGACGGTCGACGCACCGTCGGTGAATCGAAACGCCGTCCTCGAGTACCTCCACCTGGGCGTGACGCTCGGGGAAAAGGCTGCCTTCGAGGAGCTCTCGCGACTGCCGATAGATAGCCGACTGACCCAATCCGGGGTAGAATCGTTCGAACGCTTCGTCTACCGACCCCACCAGTTCGATTACGTCGAAGAGCTGGCTAATCGGCTGAAACGGGCACTGGAACGCCGGTCGATCCTCCCGGGACGGAAGGGGCTGCTCCTATCAGCTGGCTACGACTCCCGCATTTTCCTGCCGACGATACCTGACATCGAGCGCTGTTACACGGTCGGAACGTCGTCAGCCCAGGAAGTCACCGGCGCACGGCGCGTCGCGACCCAGTACGGGGCCGACCACGTCGCCTTCGAACCCGACGAGCGATATCTGCTGGCCGACGAGTCGAAGACCCGGTACGGACAGGGGATCAAAGAGTCGCTCCACATCCACCACGCCGGGTACACCGACGAAATAAACGTCGATACGATGTATCACGGCTTACTCTGTGATACGTTCTTCCGGGGTCACTTCACCGCACAGGACACGATCGAACTCTTCGGGACGGAAGTGCCGCGAAACAGACTCGATCCGGACCCCAATCCAGTCGACTCCCTCCTCGGAAAGTTCGGGTACGACCGGGAGTCGAGTGAAGCCCTCGCCGAGCGCATCGCTTTCGACGAGGATCCCGAGCCGTTCGTCCGGGACGCGATCGCGGCGGAGTTCGACGCCGTCGGCGACCGCGCCGTGACGACCCAGAACTCGCTGACGTGCTGTGGCATCGCTAACCAGCCGTCGATCCCGTTTCACAATCACCTCGCGGACAACTTCTTCGCGTCGTTCCTCGCGGCCGACATCGAACTCGTCCGGTGGCACCTCGAGACGCCGCCGGCCCACCGAACGACCGAGACCTTCCTCGAGGCCTGCGAACGCCTCGATCCCGACATTCTCCACCACCGTCCACCCGATCGACCACACGACGTGACCCTGCTCAACGAGGCCGAGCGGTTCGTCCGCCGGAAGACGCCGCTGCTCGAGCCGTTCGAACCGCCGTGGCCGGACCGCAGGTGGATCTTCGAACACTACGGGCTCGACCAAAAGCTCCTCCCTGATCTCGAGCACGTACACGGGCTACCGGTGAGACACAAATTACGATTGAACGATCTCAACCGATGGATCGGCGCTTCGACCGACGACGCCAACAATGCCCGTTCGTGGCTTTACCGGGAGTCGGTCGCGGGAGACGGGAGCGGCGACCGTTCGACGCGGCCACTCCCCCTGTAACGACGCACACGTGTGACAGTAGTGGACCGTTTCGGTGAGTAATACCCGACAGACGCTCCGCAGTCGGTTTCACATTACTCAACAATGGTTCTGTCACCGTCTTTCACACACATTCGTTCGCGAAGGTGTCCGAATTGGTGAACGTACGGAACCATGATTCATTACTCGGTTTTGCTCGTCTCAACGCTCTCTAATGGACTCGTAGTACTGTTCAGAATCGAAAAATGAGGAGAATACTTATAACCCATCACTTGTTTGGTTGGAATATGCGTCTGACGCCGTCTTGGGTTCGTTCGTCGCGAGACGCGTCTTCGGGCAATCGGTCCGCCCCCGACGACAGCGCTTCACCCGCACCCGAGGTACCAATCTATTACGCGACCGACGAGTCGACGGATTCGTCGTCGACTCCGTCGGTCTCGGCCGCCTCGTTCGTGCCAGAATCCGATATGGCGCTCCTCGAGGAAATCGCCGAGTTAGAAGCACCTGTCACGGTCGATGAACTCGCGGACCACCTCATCTGGCCGGCTGATCCGCCGATCGAAACGTGGGCCGACGTCCACGAACTCCTCTACGACGAACGGCTTCCCACACTCGAAGCACGTGGACTGCTGGCGTTCGATTCGGAAAAAGGAATGATCGAACACGTACGAGAGACCGAGGATCACGCCAAAGAAGTCTGGTTTTCTCGGCCGGTCCTCGGATTACTCTCGCTCGTCTTGCTCGCGACGATGCTGTTTCTCGTCTCGACCGTCGTCGTCACGGCGACCCCGTTCTAACGTCCGTAGTATTCGTCGCATCTGACGGCCGCCTCAAGGTGATAGCGGCGGTCTTCTCGAGGGAAAGGAGCTGTCACAGAAAGGAGGGCCGTCGTCAGCACGGTGAGACGACCGTCGTCCGATCAACAGGGAGCTCAGTTAACGAATCGCCCGGCCGTGAGCACCGTGAACAACAACAAGATCAATGCGCTCAGGCCGATGCCAGAGAGCAGCGAGACGAACGGCAGTTCGAAGATCGCGCCCAGGAAGACCAGGTAACACAGCGCAGTCGCTCCCAGATAGTAATCGTCCCATCCGCCGCTCGCGGTGGGCTCTGCGGACTCCTCGTCCGTCGGTTCTCCAACCTGGAGGTACTGGTCGACGTAATCGGCCAGCGGCTCTCGCTCGACGACCCCCCGGTTCTTCTGGTAGGAGATAATACCGGCCTCGTCGAGTTTCGACAGGTGTGACTGGTAAAGCGGGATGTACACGCGCTGGCGCTGTGCGGACGTGAGCTGGTCGACAGTCGTCTCGTGTTCCCACGCGGCGACTTGCTCTGCAACGTCGCGCATGCGGACACTCCCCTCCGCATCGCGCAGATACTCAAGCACGAGCCGGCGACGTTCGTTTTGCAGCAGGTGAAAGAGTTCGTCCTTCGAAAATGGGACGTCCTCTTCCGGAGCATCGGCGCTCCCATCAGTCGACTGCTCGTCCTCTTCTTCAGGGCTGATATATTCGGACTTCATCGCACCAGTCTTCTGGAAACAGTTCCGGGTAATAAAGGATAGAAACCGTCCACCAGTGAACGATTTATTTTAGTTGAGTTCACGGGCCGTCCCAGACATTTTTTGTCGTTTCATTACCGCATTACCAGCAGCAATAGGCCCCATAACACCAGAATTGCCTTTATATTAGATATTCAACTAATTATTGATTTCATCCAGTGTAGGACGATATTAGCCACTGTTCAATACCATTTTTTGGCCATGTGAGAGGCCAGTCTCGAGAGAGGGCCGAAGATAGCAAAACAGTGTCTGGAACGTTACATTCCGGGTCACATTCCCCGTTTTTTCCGCCTGTGACCCCCGAGAATTACCGTCCAGATAATAAATGGCCGCGAGGACCTCTCGAGAAGCAATGAGCGACAACAACTGGTGGTTTCTCGATCTGGCCGCCGTCGTCGCGGCGACCGGATTCCTCTCGTTCGGCCTCCTGCTCGGCGTTCCAGGCGTCGCTCGAGTGGCACTCGCCCTGCCGCTCGTGTTATTCTTGCCGGGGTACGCGCTGATCGCCGTACTGTTCCCGGACGCGCCGAGCGACGACTACCAACCGTTCGATATCGACCGTACTGGGCTTCGAAACCCGCTTTTAGTCTCTGGCGGCCTGGCGTCCACGGAGCGGATTATCCTATCAATCGTTGCGAGTATTTTCCTCGTTCCCGTGATTGCCCTCATTGCGAGCGTAGCCCCTGGGGGTATTGCTCCGGAAACGGCCATCCTCGGTATTGCAGGATTGACAGGATTATTGACGCTTTTCGCGATCGTCGCACGGTACCGATGCGCACCCGATCGCCGATTCGCGTTGACGGTCGGTACGTCCGGTCTCCTGTTCAGTCGACCGAGTCGATCCACTGGCGTGTCCACGCGGCCATTCAACATCGCAATCGTCATCGCACTCCTGGTTCTCGTCGCGACGACCGGCTTCGCGGTCGCCAACCCACCGACTTCGGAGTCGTTCACGGAGTTCGCGTTGGAAACCGAACCGGTCACGGCCGATAGCGACACGGTGTACCAGACCAACTACGCAGCGGGCGAGGCCTCGGACGTGACCGTTTCGATCACGAACCACGAGGGAACGGAACAAACGTACACTACCGTGGTTCTTCTCGAGCGGGTGAGCTACGGGGAGTCGAACGCAACCGTCCAAGAACGGACACAGCTCACGAGCGAATCCGTTACGGTCGCCGACGGCGAACAGCGAAACCAGACGCTCGAGATGACACCATCGATGCAAGGAGACGACCTCCGACTGACAGTGCTGCTGTACGAGGGCGAGCCGCCGTCCAACCCCTCGACCGAAAATGCCTACCGGGCGGTGCATGCACCGATCGTGGTGGAGTGAATGTGGCCGTGGGAGCATTTGCTGTTCGCGTACCTGCTGTACTCGCTCTACACCAACGTCGTTCGGAGACGCAGTCCGTCGGGGCCTGAAACGCTCGCGGTCGCCATTGGCTCACAGCTGCCGGATCTCGTCGACAAGCCGCTGGCCTGGACGTTCGACGTCACACAGACGGGGCTCTCCGTCGCCCACTCGATTTTCGTCGTTCCGTTCGTCTGCCTGGCAGTATACGTACTCCTTCATCGCTGGGAGCGTGGATCGGTCCGACAGGCGACTGCGTTCTCGATCGCGATTCTGTCTCACCTCGCCGGGGACATCGTCTATCCGTGGCTCACGGGTGGCCACTTGAAGCCGAGAGCCGTCACGTGGCCGGTCGCTTCACCCCCGGCGGTCGATCAGGGGAGCTTCCTCGATCACGTCGTCATCTACGGCCACCGATCTCTCGAGCTGTTTCTCAGCGGCGAGACCCCCCAGGAGTTGACGGTGCTGCTCGGTCTGTTGGCCCTCACTGTCGTCCTGTGGGTGTACGACGGGGCGCCGGTCGCCGCCGACTGCTGGCGGTGGGTGTCCCGGCGAACGTAGTTCGATCATCCGACCACACACGCTCGGAGCGTCTTCAGTCGTCGTCCGCTCACGTTCGACACTCGTCGTCCACACAGTATAGGGACGACGGGTAAGCGCTCGAGATGACGCCCCACGGAAACGAACGGATCCACCTTGCAACGACGTCCGATGCGTGAGGAGGTCACACTGTTCGTCTATCAGAACGAAGATCGACACCTGTACTGGGCGAGGGAGATGGAAGCGGCCAAACGCTTCTCACGTCTCGAATGAGGTTCGTCCGAAGCCGTCCGAAGCGCTCGTGGCACGATCTGTGGGCGGGTCCACACCAGTCATACCGTCGCTCATGGACTCGAGGATGACTCGCTCCTGGACGAGTTCCACTCGAGCAGGCTGTGCGGTTCTCTCACCCTGGGCACGTACACACAACACGTTTGCGCTCGCTCGAGTAGTGGTTACTCGGGCGGTAGTGACTCAGTCGAAGCGACTCGAGCGCTCGTGACGTCGTACTCGAGTGAAAAGCCGCTGCGCGCAGACGGTGTGACCGCCCCGTCAGTTCGAAGCTGGCGACGGCGTACAGAAATTGACGTCGCCGCTATCGTACACCGTCGCCTGGGTCGGACGACAGATCTGTGCGCGGTCGACCGACTTGAGTTGCGCTTGTCCGTTCTCGTCGACGAAGTAGGCCACGGACTCTGTCTGGCTGGTCCGGTAGACCGTGTAGTCGTGGTCGGCGACGCCGTCTTCGGGTAACGTCACGTACGACGAGGACGAGTAGGCGCCCGTCCGATCGAAGACCGTGAAGTACGGATGGTCGGTGTGTAGTTGCTGGTCGGCTCGAATTTCGGAACCAGCCGGGGAGCCGGTCATCTCGCCGATCGAGGAGACGGCGGTGAGTTCCGACTCGTCGTAGGCCAATTGCTCGTGTTGCTGTTCGAAGATCGGATTCTCGGTGTTACTCTCGGCGGCGAAGGCCATTGCCCCGGGGTAGACCAGGACCACCAGGAGTATGGTGACCATCGCGAGGCGAGGATCGAGGTCACGAACGAACACTCGGATTGCGATCGCTCCGAGGATCGCCATCGGCGCGTAGAGGAAGGCGAACCAGCGCGTCGGAATGAAGTTCCGAATGCCGAACATCGGCAGCCCCATCACGAAGAAGAGCATGATCGCCGACGCGAGCAACAGGGTGAAGACCGACTGCTCCGCCCGTCGTCGGTGGATGACGTACAGACAACCCGCGAACGTCAGTCCGAGCAGGATCAAGAATCCGAGTTCGTCGACGTACGGGACGACCTGGTCGAGAAGCGTCGGCGCCGCAACTTCGCCAGCCGATTCTTCGCTCCCCGTTCCGCTGGCGATGTTGAGGAAGCCGGCACTCTCCTCGATCGTCTGGGAAAGGAAGCTCAGGACAGTCTTCAGGAACGAATCCTCGCGATACGGCGTGAGCGACCAGACGAAGATCGTCAGCCCGAAGTTGAAGACGACCAGGCCGATCAGGTTGACCGGCTTCTTCGTCCGGAACGTGTTCGTATCGAGGCGATTGAGGCCGAACGGGCCGATCATGAACACGATCTGGGCGAGGAACGCGGTTACGAGCACCACAAGCATGATGAACGTCGACACCTGGTGGGTGAGGATGACCGCGAGACTCAACACCAGGAGTAACATGAAGTCCCTGATCGTGTACTCGATCCGCATGACGCGAATCAGTGCGTAGAGAACACCGAGGAAGAATACGAGCCCCATGCTGGTCGGGATCAGGTGCATTCCCCACTGGGCGACGTAATTCGCCATGGCGAACAGGCCGGCTGCGAGCGCCGACCAGCGCGGCGAGATCAACAGGTTCGCCGTCGCGTAGACGAGCAGGATAGAGAGCGGCATTACCACGCCGACGGTCAGGTACAGCGCTGCCCGCAGCGGAACGTCGAAGACGAGCGCGCTTGACGCCACGAGCAGGTGATACAGCGGTGAGCCGTAGTGTTTGTTGTTGGAAATGGCGCTCAGCGACCGTTCCTCGAAGATCGCATCGGCCAACTCCATGTGCGTCCAGATGTCGATGCCGATGAACCCCGGTGTGGCGTAAAGCGCCGTAAACCGGAAGACGAACGCGAAGAGGACGAGCTGGAGCAAGACGATCCCCGTGTTGAACGTCTCGTCCTCGGAGAAGACGATCTGGGCGATCAACAGCGTGCCGACGAGACCCGACAACACGAAGAACACGATTGTCCGCTCGCCCTGCACGAACGACAGCACGACGAGGGCAGACAGGCCGAACAACACGAGCGTCGGCAGCGTCATCAGGGCTGGTCTGGACAGCGTCGGCATCGCCGAATTGTTGGTCTCGGCGTACAGCGACAGCAGATACAACCCACAGGCTAACCCGAGAACGATTGGCACGGTTTTGATGAATATCTGGGAAGCCAGCAATCGGAGTGGCAACATCGCCGATGCCAGGAGGAGCCCGAGGATCGCGGCGACGGTATCGAGGCGCAACGGCCGGATCCTCGACAGAAACGACGAGTTACGCATTCTCCGTCACCTCGAGGTCGCGGTGCTGGCCCGTGGGTCGGGCCCGTCGTCCGAGGACGTCGCGATAGCACTCGAGCAGACGGTCGCCCATGGCGTCCAGACTCAGTCCGTCGACGACTTTGCGGCCGTTCGAACGACGGTCGCCAGCGAGGACGGTCTCGAGGCCCGCGGCGAGGTCGGCGTCGTCGTCGCTAACGACGCAGTTGTCGACCTCGCCGATCGTGTCGCGAACGAAGCCGACGTCGGTCGAGACGACAGGCACGTTGCAGGCGGCGGCCTCCTTGATGACCATCGGGCCGGCCTCGCGCTTCGAGGTCACGAGGAGGACGTCGCTGGCGTTCATGTAGTAAGGCATCTCTTCGTAGGGGACGCCGTCGATCGTTCGCAACTCGAGGTCGGCGTCAGCGCGCTCGACGATGCGTTCGGCCCGCGGATAGTCCTTCTCATCCCTGTTTGGATCGTACGGAAAGAGCGCGATGCGTTCGTCGGGGTTCCAGCCCACGCGCTCGCGGGCGTCCGCACGTGGGACGGGTCTGAATTGCTCGGTGTCGACGCCGAACGGGATCTCGACGTGGTCGGTGTCGAGTTCGCGCGACATCGCGGGGCTCGGAACGATCGTGGCGTCCGCAAAGCGGGCGCCGTAGCGGCTAATCGACTCGAGCCAGCGCATGTCGCTCATCAGGTCAGTTCCCCACAGGCTCATCACCACCGGGCGCGTCGGCTGGGCGAGTGCGAACGGCGCGACGAGGCCGTAGTGGCCGTGGATCAGGTCGTACTCGCCCGACCAGACGTGCGAGAGCACCTTCGGATAAAACCGCAGGTAGTCGACGGGCGTCCGCGGCGAATCGGCAGTGTATTCGCCGGGGACGCCGATGACGGTGCACTCGACGCCACGTTCCTCGAGGACGGAAATCTGTTGCTCGAAGAACGAACGCGTAGAGGTGATGAGGTGTAGTACGTGCATTCGTGTCAGTTAGCGTTGGCAGCGAGCGTCGGCCGTTCGGGGCCGGTCCCGGAGACGGTTTCTACCTCCCTGACGATGACGTCGGTCACGTCGATCCGATCGGCGAGCAGCCGTTCACGTCGACGGGCCCACTTCTCGGTGTCGTCTTCCTCGATCACCGAGATCGCCTTCTCGAGCGAGCGAGCGTGGCGATCCAAGCCGTTGAAGTTGAACACGAGGCCGTACGTCTCCTCGAGTTCGGTCGTGTACCCGAGCGACAGGGAGTTGACGTACACCGCTGGGGTGCCGAGCACCGCGGCCTCGGCGGCCATCGTCGCGCCCTCGCCGACAAAACAGTCGGCGTACGCGAGCAGGTCGTGCATCCGGTCGGGCGACGTCGTGAGTCGGTTCGATTCGAGTTCCTCGGGGAGGGGGACCTCCGACGTGAGCACGACCTCGGCGCCGGCGTCCTCGAGTCGCTCGACGGCCTCGACCGGATCGTCGAAGCCGCCCTGTCCCATGTCGTGTGAGGAGTCCCAGCTGCTCAGGCGCATCACGACGAGCGTGTCGTCGGGTTCCAGCCCGGCTTCCTCGAGGATCCCGGGTTCGGGTTCGAACCGGTCGGGGTGGAGGTACGCGAGTTCGTGATAGCCTGGGTACTCGACCTTCTTCGAACCGATGTCACCGTCGTAACACTCCGGCGTGCAGACGATGTCGGCGAACGGGTACGCGAGCGCCTTGATGATCGTCGCGTGTTCGGTGTCGTAGAAGACGACGCTCTTCGCACCGACGAGTTTCGCGACGTGGGCGGCGGCGACGCCACCGATCGCGGTGATGACGTCGGGCTTGATGCGACGCGCTCGCGCCAGCAGTTTCGCCTCGTAGGTCGCCTGGACCGCCGCCAGCGAGAGCAGCGAGTTCGACTCGCCGGCCAGGATCTCGTGGTCGATGTCGTAGGACTCGAGTAAGTCCGTCACGACCTCATTCTCACGCGCGAAGACGTGGACGCTGTGGCCGTCCGACTCGAGCTCGGCGATTGCGTGCTTGAAGAAGTGGACGTGTCCGGGGTGCTGGATCGTCACGATGACGCGCATCTAACGGCGCACCTCCTTCCCCTCGTTCTCACCGGCGTCGGTCACCATCGCAACCAGGAAGACGACTGCGCTCGCGACGAACGCGAGCCCGGTCGTGAAGAGATCGCGAAGCGACGTCTCGCCCTCGAGGGCGCTCGCGCTCGCGCTACCGGCGAACGCGACAGCCCCGGCCAGCGACGCGACGCCGATCAGGTACCCGAGCGCGGTCGGATCGCTGCGATCGTCGGCGAGGCGCACTCGCATTCGCTGGAGGAAGCCACGGAGCAGCGTCACCGACGTGATCGGGATGAATCGCTTGTAGTCGATGGTGCTCTCCTCGTCGGCGTACTTCGCTGGCATCGAGACGTCGGCGACGCGCATTCCCGCGATGTTGAGCCTGACGAGCAGATCGTTGGTGTACTCGTGATCGTCCGGCAGCGACTCGATGTCGACCGCCGACAGCGCCTCGTTGGTGATCGCCGTGTACCCGTTCTGCGGGTCCTGGAGGGACCAGTACCCGCTGGCGATCTTCGTCAACTGCGTCAACACCCAGTTGCCGAACAGGCGAAACGGCGGCATCTCCCGTCGACTCTCCCGGTCGGCGAGCCGGTTGCCCTTCGCGTAGTCGGCCTCGCCCTCGACGATCGGATCGAGCAGCTTCGGCAACTGGTCGGGATCCATCTGGCCGTCCGCGTCCATCGTGACGACGACGTCCATTCCGTCGTCGCGCGCGCGAACGTATCCGGTCCTGAGCGCCCCGCCGGCGCCCTGGTTTTCCTCGTGATGGATTGCGACGATCTCCGTCCCTCCGATCGCCCCGCCATCGGAGATCAGGGCGTGCGGTTCGAGCCGCTCGTCGGCGGCCGGATCGACGCGACGCTCGTCGGCCGACTGTCTCGAGCGGGCCGCGTACTCCTGGATGATCTTCCAGGTGTCGTCGGTCGAGCGGTCGTCGACGGCGTAGATCCGGTCGACGAAATCGGGCATCGTCTCGAGGACGCCGCCGACGTGCGTTTCCTCGTTGTACGCTGGTACGACGACGCCGATTGAATGTCCTCGGTACATTATACCCTCCGATAGACGAAGCCAGCGTCAGCGACGGCGTTCTCGTCGAGCGCCGCGGTCACGTCGATCAGTGCCGGTTGCTCGTTGAGACTGTCGGCGGCCTCCTCAAGGTCCATCTCGACGAACTCCTCGTGCGGTGTGCCGAGGAGGATCGCGTCGAAGTCGGTGAAGTCGAGTTCGGTCTGGACGTCGATCCCGAACTCGTCGTGGATGGCGTCGGCGTCCGCGAACGGATCGAATCCCTCGATGTCGATGTCGTACTCCTTGAGTTTCTCGACGACGTTCGCGATTTTCGAACTCCGGATGTCGCCCACGCCGGCCTTGTACGAGAGGCCAAGAACCAGGACGCGGCTCTCACAGAGGGTCTTCTGGCACTCGTTGAGCGCCTTGATCGTCAGGTCGGCGACGTGCTGTGGTACCCGCTCGTTGACCGCACGACCCGTCTGGATGAGTTTCGGCGTGAATCCCGCCTGCTCGGCCTGATAGGCCAGGAAATACGGGTCGACCGGGATGCAGTGTCCACCGACGAGCCCCGGCCGGTAGTCGTGGAAGTTCCACTTCGTTCCGGCGGCCTCGAGGACTTCTCGCGTGTCGACGTCGAGTCGCTCGAGGGCCATCGACAGCTCGTTGACGAAGGCGATGTTGAGGTCCCGCTGGGTGTTTTCGACGACCTTGCTTGCCTCGGCGACCTCGATCGTGGGCGCACGGTGGACGCCGGCATCGACGACCGACTCGTAGAGGGCCGCGACGTCCTCGAGCACCTGCTCGGTCTGGCCGCTGACGACCTTGACGACGTCCGCCAGGCCGTGTTCCTCGTCTCCCGGGGTCGCTCGTTCGGGCGAGTAGCCGACGAAGAACTCCTCGCCGGCGGTCATCTCGGAAGCCTCCTCGAGTGCGGGAATCATGACTTCGCGAGTCGCACCCGGGTAGACGGTCGACTCGAGGATCACCGTCGTCCCCGCAGTCATCTTCGAGCCGACGGTGCTCGCGGCGGCCTCGACGAAGTCGAAGTTCGGGCGGTTGTCGCAGTCGACCGGCGTCGGAACCGCGATGATGACGTAGTCGGCGTCGGCGATCTGGCTGGCCTCGGTCGTGTAGGAAACGCCGCTCTCCGCGACGGCCTCGTCGGTGAGGTCGCCGGTCGTGTCGACGCCGTTCTGGAGGGTTTCGACCTTCGATTCGTCGACGTCGAACCCGACGACGTCGAAGTTGGCCTCGGCGAACCGGACGGCGAGTGGCAGTCCAACGTAGCCCAGCCCGACGACGCAGATCGTCGCCTCACGTGCGCGTTCGATCGCCGGCTCCTCGAGCGTTCCCTCCTGGCCGCGCCGGGAGTAGTCCGTGACGACGGGCACGTTCGATCGATTCTCGCTTCGCGATTCCGTATTGCTGAGTGGTGGATTCATGGGTACATCACCGTCTTCTTCGTGTGCCGGCCGACCGGGTCCGACCGATCGGAAGGTCGTTCATTTGGCGATCCCGGGAACGGGACGCGCTGTTCCCCCTTTCCAGCCTCCCTCCGTTTACTATACCGCTGATAAAACTGTTGCAGCGGCGGAGACGGTCGTTCTCAGGGCCAGTACCGGCCAGTCACCGGGGTATCAGCCGAAATTGGGCCACAAAAGCGCCTCGAGGGCTTAGCCTGCCGTTAAGCGGGCCTGTAGCGCTTTATAATGAAAAGGGTGTCTCGTATTAGTGGACGTACGGTCGTCCCCGATCGTCGTTTCGATCGGTCGGCTCGGCCGTGCGTGATCAGCCGATCACGAGATCACGATCACCGATACCGAAACCGATCACCAACCAGCTCCGAAGGACCGAAGATATGACGGCACCCACCTCTCAGATCGATGTTGCCCCGTCCGGGGTCGTGCGTTCCCGGGCCGACACTGGGGAGTCGACCGATTCGACTCCACAGCCAGCGCCTGCGAACGTGCGGTCGACAGACGACAGCGCCACCGACCATGGTTCGACCGCACGCTCCGAGTCGGTGTGTGCGTCTCGTCCCGACGTCGTCAGTCGTCCATCGCCGTCCCGTGACTGCGACTACCGCACGCACGGAATTGGGCTGTCGGCGGGGGTGGCGACGATCGGTAACGGGGCACCCGCGGTCGCGTTCGTGAACTGGTTCACGAACCGGCCCGCATCGGACTGGGATATGGTTCTGGTGACCGTGCTCTCGCTGCTCGTCGGTGGTCTCGTCGGTATTCGTCTCGCGTACGTCCTGTCCGCTCGAGAGATCAGCGTCACCCTGGGGGGTTCACTCTCGGACCCGGCGGGCGACGAACCGACGGACGACCAGCACAGCACCGGGCACGAGTACCACCACGCCGTCTCGGCTTCCACTCCTTCGTTGCTCCTGAGCGACGAGGGAGAAGTGATCAAACTGCTCATGCAGAACGACGGAACGCTCCGTCAACACCAGATCGCGTCGGAAACGGGATGGTCGAAGTCGAAGGTAAGTCGCATTCTCTCGGATATGCACGACGAGGGAGTGATAGAGAAGATCTCGATCGGTCGCGAGAATCACATCACGCTGGTTCCGGAGGCACAACAAGAATAACAGACAGCGCGTCTGTGCGGCGTATCGGTCGCCGTTTTGTCGATTGCAATCGCACCACCACCAACACTACCACCGCAATCGCACTCACTACAGTACACACCACGACTGAGTGCTCCGGTCCAGCGTTTTTCTCGGTACGCGTCGAACGAATCGCCGGAGCGACCGCCAGTATCGGCTCCAGTTCTTTCGATGCTTCGTCCTGACTACGTCCGATACTGGCGTAGCTCACCATGATCACCGGAGAGAGCTCCGGCACACCTGGGCCCGTCTGCAGTCGTCGCTCGAGCGACGGAAACGTCTCGTATTTTCTCGTTCTCACGAGAGGGGGCGAGGAAACCCGAAGTGGCTCCACAGGTGTACCGTACGTCGACCTGCGCCGACGACCTCGAGAACGCGCTCGAGACCCGACCGATCTCGACGTACGCGTCCGTCAGTACACTGGACGACCAGATTGCGAGACGACGAGAACCGGTCCGGAATTCCGACACAAATTATCGGTGGTACTCTCGATATCTCGGCGATATAATGAATGTTCGAAGGAATATCGGCCGTCAGCCACCCGTCTGACGACTCGTCGGGGGAGCCGCGCCCCGAACGAGATCGTCGGTTTGAGCGGGTCTACCCCATTTATACCGGCACCACCGGTCAGTAGAACGTACATTCGCATCCTGTGAAACGGTTTTAACAGGGAAATATGAGGGGCCAGGATGCGTCTTATCTGAGGTATAGTAATACCGTCATTCCGTCTGGTGAACGAGTAGATGCCCACCCGCCAGCTGGCGGAGGATCACGGGTACCCACACATCCATGATACGAACTAGCCGCCATCTACGCACCGCTGTCTCGACGAGCACGACCACGGAAACCGATGCAGTGGTCCGATCGACCGCTGGTCGGTCGTCTCGTTCGTCCGTCACGGCACTGCCGGCTGTCGCGTCGGCTCCAGAGGTGAGCGGCTAATGTGTGGAATCATCGCGCGAGTCGGTCGCGACGACGCGACCGAGACTCTCCTCTCGTCGCTCGAGAACCTCGAGTACCGCGGCTACGACTCCGCTGGAATCGCCGTACAGAACGGCTCCGGCGTGAAAGTCCACAAGTGCTCGGGAGAGGTCGCCGACCTCAAGTCTCGCCTCCAGACGAAACCGAGTGGGAACATCGGGATCGGCCACACCCGCTGGAGTACCCACGGGCCGCCGACGGACGCGAACGCCCACCCCCACACGGACACCGCCGGTGACGTCGCCGTCGTTCACAACGGCGTCATCGAGAACTACGACGAACTCAGGGACGAACTCCAGGCGATGGGCCACGAGTTCGAGAGCGACACCGACACCGAGGTCATCCCCCACCTGATCGACGAGTATCGGGCCGAAGCCCCCGACACAGAGACGGCCGTTCGTCGCGCCGTCTCGACGCTCGAGGGGAGCTACGCGATCGCCGCCATCGTCGACGGCGAAGAAGCCGTGTACGCCGCCCGGAAGGGGTCCCCGCTCGTCCTCGGACTCGACGCCGACGAGTGGTACCTCGCGAGCGACGTCCCTGCGTTCCTCGATCACACCGACGAGGTAATCTATCTCGAGGACGGCGACGTCGTCGTGCTTGACCCCGACAACTATCGGATCACCGATCTCGAGGGAACCCCCATCGAGCGCTCGGTCGATACCGTCGAGTGGGACCCCGAAGACGCCGGCAAGGGCGAATACGACCACTACATGCTCAAGGAAATCTACAACCAGCCGACCTCGCTCGCCAACACCATCGAGGGGCGAGTCGACGACGGCGAGGTTGTCTTAGAAGACCTCTCCACCGGGACGTTCTCCGAGGTCGAGTACGTCCAGTTCGTCGCCTGCGGAACCTCCTACCACGCGGCGATGTACGGCACCCAGCAGCTCCGCGAGGCCGGGATCCGGACGGAAGTCGTCCGCGCGAGCGAGTACGACTCGACTGCGGGGCCCGTCTGTGAGCGAACACTGACGGTCGCCGTCACCCAGAGCGGCGAGACGGCCGACACGCTCGAGGCGCTCCGCAGCGCCGACGAACAGGGGGCGCGAACGCTTGCGGTCACCAACGTCGTCGGGTCGACGGCGGCCCGAACTGCCGACGACGCGCTGTACATCCGGGCAGGGCCGGAAGTCGGCGTCGCCGCGACGAAGACGTTCTCCTCGCAGGCGGTCACACTGACCCTGCTCGGCCAGCGACTCGCCGCTGACGTGCCGTCGGCCACGCCCCGGGAGGATCAGGCCGACCTCCTTGAGGACCTCGAGCGGCTTCCGGGCCAAGTCGAAACGCTCCTCGAGTCGACCGACGCAAAGCGACTGGCGGCGGCGTACGTCGACAGCCCGTCGTACTTCTTCATCGGGAACGACCTGGGTCACCCGGTGTCGCTCGAGGGCGCCCTGAAGTTCAAGGAAATTACCTACGAGCACGCGGAAGGGTTCGCCTCGGGCGAGCTCAAACACGGACCGCTCGCGCTCGTGACCGACGAGACGCCGATCTTCGCCACCTGTACGGGGGCGAACGACGAGAAAACGAAGACGAATGCGATCGAGGCCCAGAGTCGCGGCGCACCGATTGTCGCCGTCGGCCCCGAGGAGAACCCGCTGACCGACGTCGCCGACGCCCAGCTCGAGATTCCGGAGACCCACCCCGTCTGGGCGGGGCTGCTGGCGACGGTACAGCTCCAGCTGGTGTCGTACCACGCGGCGAACCAGCTCGGCCGACCGATCGACAAGCCTCGAAACCTCGCGAAGAGCGTCACGGTCGAGTAGTCTCTCTCGGCTCTTTCTCTCCACCTACTCGACGTCCCACTCAGCACCACTGCCACTCTGTCATCGAACCCACAGCAAGGAACCGTCGACGAGTACCGCTCACAGCGATTGTACGGCTCGAGTCGCGATCGGCTTAGTAGCCGTATAATGAAAGGCTGACGGCCGATACGGGAAGTATGGACACAGCCGTTTCGAGTTCGCACTCGAGTCACGATCGACCGACACACCAGAGGTAAGAACCATGGGAAATTACGACCAACAGACGAACGAGACGCGATCGATCCACACCGGCGTACAGCTGTTACTCGTCTTCATCGGTGTCGCCTTCCTCGTCGCCGGGCTGGTACTCGCCGCAGGCGGGTCAAGCCTCATCGGGCCGGACGGTCCAGTTGGCGGACTCGCACCGTGGGATTCGGGCTCTTCGGGTGACGACGGCGAATTCCAGCAACCCTCCGAGGATGGGGATTCCGACGGGGGTGACGACTCGAGCGGCGATAGTGATGGCGATGGCGGCGAGCAGACCGAAGGCGGGAACGATAGCGACAGTGGTGACGGCAGCGATGGGTCTGACAGCGGTGACGGCGACGACAATACTAGTGACGGTAGCGATGGAACTGACGGTAGTAGTGATGGCAGTGACGGAAGCGACGACGACGGCAGCGGCAGCGGTGACGGTAGTGACGGAAGCGACGACGGTGGTAGCGACGACGGCAGCGATGGTGGCGATAACAACGACACCGACGACGGCAGCGATGGCGGCGATAACAACGAAACTGACGACGGCAGCGATGGCAGCGATAACAACGAAACTGACGACGGAAGCGACGGTGGCGATGGCGACACGTCGACCCTCAGCATCATCGTCGAGGACGACGACGGCAACGCGATCGAAGGCGCTACCGTCCAGGTCGAAGGTGAAGGAGTGATCTTCGGCTACAACGAGGAGCAATCGACCGACGGAAACGGCGTCGCGGAGTTCGAGCTCGAGGACGGCGAGTACGAGGTCACCGTGACCGCGGACGGCTACGAGGGCGCCCAGACCACCATCGAGATATCCGGCGACGACGAGATGCTCATCGCCACGCTCCAGGAATCAGGCGATAGCGACGGAGGCGGCGACGACAACGAGACGACCAACGACACCCAGACCGACGGCTAACGCCCGGTGACTGCGGACCCGGAATCCGATCGTACTCGGTCGTCTGTTTTCGCAGGAGTTCGATCGCTTTCGAAGCGAGTTACGTGACCGACTCGAGAGACGGCGCTCGAGGGCTCTACATCGAGAAATATCAGGAATCGCAACCGTTCAGTAGCCGCCCGTAACCCAGGTATCAGGCGTTCCGCCCCAGTTCCGCGAGCAAGTGGCCGACGTGAATGCGATCGCTCGCCCCCTCGGTCATCTCGAACTCGACGTCCGCCGCGAGGCGGTGCATCCGCGCGAGCGACTCGCCCTGATAGCGCTTTCTGGCGACGGTCAAGATTTCCTCGAGGACCTCGCCACCGTCGAGTCCCTCGTCGACGAGCAACTCGTCGAGCGTCGACCGGGCGTCGGTGAACGCACCCGCCTCGGCGTCGTCGAGCATGGATTCGACCTCGTCGCCGTAACCGACGGTCCCGATCGTCTCGTAGGCCGTCGACATCGTGAGTTCGCCCTCGGTTTCGACGGTCGTCTGGGCCGCCAGGATCGCCCGCCGGAGGTTGCCGTCGGCGTAGCCCGCGACGAACTCGAGCCCGTCCTGGTCGTAGTCGACATCTTCGGCCTCGACGATCCGTTCTAAGACGGCGACCGTCTCCTCGCTCGAGGGGGCGCGCATCGAGACCGGGAAACACCGCGATCGGATCGGTGGGATGAGCTTCGTCGGCTGGCGCGTGGCGAGGACGAACTGGGTCGTCCGGTGGTGCTGTTCCATGATCCGGCGCAGTGCCTGCTGGAAGTCCTCGCGAACGGCCTCGGCGTTGTCCAGGAGGACGGTCTTGTACGTTCCCGAGACGGGGGCGTAGCTCGCCGATTCCTTGAGCACGTGGTTGATCATGTCGCGTTTCGACATCGACGAGCGGCCGGTCAGAAAGTGTGCGAACCGGGGGTCGTTCTTGATCTCGGTCTTCGTTCGTCCGAAGAAGTCCGCAACGTTGATGATGATCAGGTCGTTGTCCGGGTCACTGTGCGCCGCCGCCGCGAGCGCCTTCGCCGCCGCCGTCTTCCCGCTTCCGGGTGGGCCCTGCAGAATGAGGTTAATCGGCTCCTCGACGGCACGCTCGAGGTACGCGCGGGCGTCGTCCTGAGGCAACTCCTCGAGGGTCGGCGCGTACGTTTCCGTCCACAGCGGTGCGTCCATTGCCCGCGTTTAGGGACGGCCAGGGTAAGAATCGGTCGGTCAGGAGTCGTTCTCCCGGACCCGGTCGTCGTCCGACGGAAGCGCCGCCTGAACGCGATCGCCATCGATCATGATCGGATCGGCGTTCGGGAATCCCTCTTCCTCGTCGTACTCGTCCGGTTCGCCCGAGTAGAGCACGACGAACAGGGTTTCGTCGCCCTCGGCGTCGAACTCGAGGGTGACGTTCTCGTGGGTCCCGGCCGAGAGGTTCTCGCCGATCCCGCGAACGGCCTGGGACTCGTTTTCGACGGTCAGGAACCCGTCTTCGGGGAGCGTGACGTTGATGGTCGCCGTCGAGTCGTTCGCCTCGAGGATTTCGAGGTCGGGGGGCGTGTCGTACTGGATGGTGAGCGTGTCGAGTTGACCGTGGTCGGTCGTGTAGATGCCGACCGTCCGGTCGCCGGGCTCGAGCGACGCCGTCTCGAGTTCGAAGCTCACGGTGGTGGTTTCCTCGGCTTCGAGGGAGACGATCTTTCGCTCGAGCACCTCGCCGTCGACGCGAATCTCGACGCGCTGGCGATTTTCGACGTCCCGCGGGTTGCGAATCTCACCCTCTACGGTCACGGTTTCGTTGGTCGTCGCCGTCGTCGGCAGCGAGACCGACTCCACCTGGAACGAGTCGGTCGGGGCGTCGCCCTCGCTTTCGTTCAGGGTGACGCTCGCGGAATCGCTGACCGGGTAGCCGTCCTCGGTGTATGGCCGGTCCTCCTCGCCGTCGCTCTCCTCGAACATGTAGGTCCCTTCGTTCGCCGTGTCCTGGTGAACCGTCGCCGTGAGTTGCCCGACGAGGTCGCCGTCGTCTTCCTCGGCCTGTTCGATCGTGACGTTCTCATGTGGGCCGGAATCGAGGCGGTCGGAGACCGCGACCGTCTCGTCAGCGCTGTTCGTGATGACGATGAATCCCCCGTCGGAGAGCGTGACCGACTCGACCTCGACGCTCGAGCCGTTGGTCGTCTGATCGGAGAACGTGATCGATGCCTCGGGTTCCTCTTCGACGCCGAACAACGCCGGCGCCTGGCCGACGGCGAGTCCAGCGGCGAGGACGACGGCGATAGCGACCAGTAGCGCGAGCAGAAGTTTGGCCGTTCCGAGGGAGAGGTTCGAACTCATCGGAGCTTCGGGTACATTGTCATACGAGACACACACGGTAAAATGACCGGTTCGTTCCCATCGAATTGACGGTGTAGTCGTCAAATACCGGGTCGGTCAGTGACGTCGAACCCATTACCTCGCTCTCGAGGTCGGGCGCGTCGACGGTCGGATTCGGATTCGAAGCGGGTTTAGCCCCAGCGGACGGATCACGGACCAATGACACTGTGCGTGACGTTCCTGGGGACGAGTGGGGCGATTCCGACGACCAGTCGGAACCCGAGCAGCCTCTTCGTCGCCCGCGAGGGCGAGCAGTTCCTGTTCGACGCCGGCGAGGGGACCCAGCGCCAGATGATGCGCTTCGGAACCGGATTCTCGGTCTCGCACCTGTTCGTCACGCACACCCACGGCGACCACGTCCTCGGGATTCCGGGCCTCCTCCAGACGATGGCGTTCAACGACCGCGAGGACCCGCTGACGATTCACTGCCCGCACGGGACGCGCCGTCACCTTCGGTCGCTCGTCTCGCTGCTCGGCAACCGACCCTCGTTTCCGGTCCGAATCAACGAGGTCGACGGCGGAAGCGTCGCCTACCGCGGCGACGACTACGAGGTGCGAACGTTCGACACCGACCACGACACTCGATCGGTCGGCTACGCGCTAATCGAGGACGACCGGAAGGGCCGCTTCGACCGCGAGCGAGCCGAGGAACTCGGTGTCCCCGTCGGGCCCGCCTTTTCCAGACTCCACGAGGGCGAGCCGGTCGAACTCGAGGACGGCACCGTCGTCCGACCCGAACAGGTGGTCGGCGAACCGCGTCCTGGCCGGTCGCTCGTCTACACCGGCGACACGCGCCCCACGGAGGCAACCCTCGAAGTCGCCGACGACCCCGACCTGCTGATTCACGACGCGACGTTCGCCGACGACCGGGCCGAGCGCGCCGACCACACCGCTCACTCGACGGCGCGCCAGGCCGGCCGGGTCGCCAGCCAGGCCGGGACGAAACGGCTCGCACTGGTCCACCTCTCCTCGCGGTACGCCGGCCGACCGACGTCTCACCTCGCAGAGGCCCGGGAAGCGTTCGACGGCGATCCGGAGGCCGTTTCAATCCCCGACGACGGAGACTGCCTCGAGATTCCGTATCCGGACGAGTGAGGCGGTGCTCGAAAAACGACGAGTCGAACATACAAGGCGACGAGCGAGAGCGGTTCGTCCAGCCGGTGGCGGGAAGCGTTCGGCTACTAACAAGCGCATAAACCGAAAATGTCTAAAAATCTACATTACCTTAACGGGACGGTAGTCGAATTTAGACACGGTTCATCGACTTTACGTTCGTAATTGCTATATAACACATTGTCGACCGACCGGTATGGTGAGCAAGTAGTGTTACAGTACATCGAACCATTCACCGACATCATCTTTCCGGTGGTGTACATCCTGTTCTTCGTGGGGACGATCGCCGCTCTGGCGCTCGCCAACCGCCGCTTCGTCAGGAAGGCCTGGCTGGCGTGTTTTTTCGCACTGTTGCTGGCGGTGACGGTCGTCGGAATGACCGTGATGCCCGTCGTCGAGATGCACAAGTTCTCCCAGCCTAACAGCGAGGAGATGACGTACTACGAGATCCGAATCGTCGACTCGGCGGGGAACGAACTCGAGCTCGACGATCGTGCTACGCCGCCGATGACCGGTTCGCGGACGTCGTCTGTGGGCCAGAATATGGCCTACCAGTACGACGACGAGGAACGCATGGAGATGGGTAGATTCTACATCGAGAACGTGAACAGGTATCGGGAGACAGTCGAATCGGGTGGGCCCCCGATCTATACGGCGCTGGAGCCGCCGCGCTACGTCGACGACCAGCAATGGACCGCCGAGCAACTCGAGAACTACGAGGAGTTCGAGTCGATCAGCATCTACGAGCGAACCATAGTCGTCAACGAGGATAGCGACGCAGTCGAGCGCAACGAGGAAACGCACCTCGTGACGATCGACGTCGCCAACGAGACCGTTACCGAAAACGAGACCGCACTCGAGGATGAATCCGCATGAGCGCGTTCGTCAACTACTTCGGCGACGAGACCCGTTCCACGCCGATCAACCTCGCCGTCGTTCGCGTCCTTCTCGGATCGTGGGCGCTTTGGCGAATGGTCTCGCTCGACTGGAACTTCTACGGGGAGTGGCCCCGCCACTTCAACCCGCCGATCGCCTACCTCCACCAGGACGTCTTCTTCACCCTGCTGCCGTACCTGCGGTGGGTCCTCGCAGGGTTGCTCGTCCTGTTCATCGTCGGCTACAAGACCCGGTGGTCCGGCGGACTCGCCAGCCTCCTGATGATGCACATGCTGGCGGTCAAGTCGACCATCTACCTCGCGGGAACCATCGAGTCGCTGTTCGCCTGTGCGTACATGATCCTCCTGTTCGCGCTGTTCTGCGAGGACGACGTGCTGTCGGCCGACACCGTGATCGAAACGAAAGAGAAGTCCATCGACCAGCTGAACGCGTTCCTGAAAGAGGGAAGTGACGAAACTCATCGGGCGCGCGCCCTGAAGTGGGGGCTGCTCGCCGTCGGCTTCCTCTACCTCGGCTCGGCCTGGGGGAAGTTCATGAACGGCCCGATCGACATCTGGCTCTCCGGCGCTGAACTCCAGCGCGACATCCTGCGCAGCCAGGAGATGACCGGTATGACGCGGCCACTCGCCCAGCCCATCCTCGAGTACGACGCGCTGGCCTGGCTCGGGTTCCTCGGCACCGGCCTGGTCCAGGCGTCGCTCATCGTCGCCGTATTACTGGGCCTGCCGATCACGCTGTCGGCACTCGGTCTGATCGGCTTCCACCTCTCAGTCGTCGCGACGCTGGGCCTGTACTTCATCGACATGATCCTCGTCCTCTCGCTGTTCGCCGCCTGGGACGTCGCCTACCGGTGGCTCGCCGCGGACGCGGAAGACCGCGTCACGCTGGTCTACGACGAGCGCTGTTACTTCTGCGCCCGGAGCCTCTACCTCTTCAAGTACCTCGACGTCAACGACTCCGTGCGGTTCCGATCGCAGTCGGACGCGCCGCCGGAACTCGTCAACCGCGAGGGCGTCGACCTCGACAAGGAGATGTACCTGTTCCGGGACGGCGAGGCCTACGGCGGCTACGAGGCGTTCCGCCAGCTGTTCAAGCAGTTCCGGGTCTTCGCCCCGATCGTCCTCCTGATGGCGCTCCCACCGGTCAGGATGGTCGGCAACCGCGTGTACGCCTACATCGCGCGCAACCGGAGTCGTCACTTCGTCTGCAGCATCGACGCCGAGCAGTCCTGAGCCGTTCTGCGGTTCTCAGTTTTCGGCACTCGAGACTCGGTACTCGGACCTCGATAGTCAGTTCTCAGTTCCCAGTTCTCGAGCCGTGAGTCTCGAGACCGCGCCGGATTTATACTCTGTTCCCCCCTACAGGTGGCCGTGAGCACGCGAACGAACGCACTCGACGCGGTCGTCTTCGGCGTCGACGTTCAGAGCGGTGACGTTCGCGGCGACGCGCCCTCCTACGCACTCGTCGTCTACGGCGGCGACGAGGACGGCCTCGAGCGAGACGTCGTCTCCCACCGGAAACTGCGCCGCCTGATCGCCGACGTCGAGCCAGCTATCGTCGCGACCGACAACATGTACGAACTGGCCGCGGACAAGGACCAGTTGATCCACTTTCTCGGCTCGCTTCCCGCGGGGACAAAACTGGTGCAGGTGACCGGCGACGAACGACCCGAATCGCTCTCTCGCGTCGCGAAGCGCCACGGCGTCCCCTACGGCAAAGAGCCCATGAAGGAAGCCGAGGCCGCAGCCCGCCTGGCGGCCCACAGCGTCGGCTACGAGGTGTCGGCATTTACCGACACCACGGAGGTCAAAGTCTCCAGGGGTCGCTCGACCGGCAAGGGCGGCTGGAGCGCCGACCGCTACACGCGCCGGATCCACGGCTCCGTCAAGCGCCGCGCCCGGGAAGTGGAGAGCGCCCTCGAGGACGCCGGCCTCGCGTTCGAACGTGAGGTCCGGGAAGCCTACGGCGGGTTCGCCAACGCGGTGTTCACCGTCGACGCCCCTCCCCAGAACATTCCGGTGTCGAACGAGCGCTCGGGCGACGTGCGCGTCGAGATCGAACGGGAGCGACGCGACGGCATCGAGTTTCGCCCGCTCGCGAAGCGTCGCGATCACGTCGTCGTCGGCGTCGACCCCGGAACGACCACCGCGGTCGCCATCGTCGGGCTCCAGGGCGAGGTGCTCGACGTCTGGAGTTCGCGAACAAACACCATGGCCGACGTGATCGAGTGGATCGTCGAGCGCGGCCGGCCGGTGATC
This sequence comes from Natronosalvus rutilus, assembly GCF_024204665.1. Taxonomy (NCBI): domain Archaea; kingdom Methanobacteriati; phylum Methanobacteriota; class Halobacteria; order Halobacteriales; family Natrialbaceae; genus Natronosalvus; species Natronosalvus rutilus. Next base: position 515,709 of record NZ_CP100355.1, read on the forward strand.
GTCGCCGCGGACGTGACGCCGATGCCAGAAACCGTCGAGAAGATCCGCCGGAGCTTCGACGCCGCAGCCTGGACGCCCCAGCGAGACCTGCCGGTCGACGAGAAACAACACCGCACCGCGGACGAACCGTACGACGACGACCACCAGCGCGACGCGATGGCCGCCGCCCTCTACGCCGTCGACGCCCACGAGGACCAGTTCGAGCGCATCGCCCGGAAACTCCCCGCCGGAATCGACCGCGGGGAGGTGGTCGCCCGGGTCGTCGCCGGCGGCGAGACCGTCGAGACCGTCCTCGAGGACCTGACCGAGGACGAAGAGAGCGACGAGGAAGAGCGCGAGCACCAGCCGCGAGAGCTGACGGCCGAGGAACGCCGGATTCGCGACCTCGAGCGACAGGTCGAGCGCCTCGAGGGCCATGTCGAGACGCTCGAGGGGCGAATCGAGGATCGGGACGAGCAGATCGAGGACCTCGAGGCCGAACTCGCCGTTACCCGTCGAGAGGAACGCCGCCAGATCCGCAAGGAACGCGAGGTGAGCCGCCTCGAGCGCAAGGCCGACCGCCTCGAGAGCGAGCGCGACGAGGCCCGCGAGGAGGTCGAGGCCCTCGAGGAGAAAGTCGAGCGGATGAAGACGCTCTGGAAGCTCGATCACTCGAACTTCGCGGACGTCTCCGAGAAGAAGGCCGGCCTCGTGCCCGTAAAGGTAATCGAGAAGTTCACGAAAGGAGCGATCCGGACAGCCGAGGAGGCCTACGGCATCGCGCCCGGCGACGTGGTCTACGTGCGCGACGCCAGCGGTGCGGGACGCTCGACCGCGGAGCTCCTGGCGAGTTTCGAACCGCGAGTCGTTTTGAAGAACGGCAACCTCTCGGAGATCGCCGATGCCATCCTCTTCGACCGCGAGATTCCAGTCGGCCCCGGCGACGACGTAGCGATGCAGGAGGTAGACGAACTGGCCGTCGCCCGCGAATCGGACGTCGAGGCGGTCATCGAGGACTGGCACGACCGGGCGCTCGAGCGCGAGCGCGACCGGAAGGCGGAGATGGTCGATCGGCTGATCAGCGAGCACCGGGCGGGCGACAGCGAGGTCTAATCGGATTCGCGCGTCTGTCTCGAGCCCTATACCATCCCGAATGACTGGAGCACGCCCGTCACCAGCGACTTGACGACGAGGGCGACTCCGATGAGCATGAGGGCGAGGCCGCCAGCGATCAGGTAATTCTGGGTGGCGATCAGGGCGATGCCGGCAATCGCGAGGATCACGCCGAGGATTCCGAGCGGACCGAGACTTTTGCGCATACCCGCTGTGGACAGTGGATGCTCTTAATCGCGGTGGTTTGCGAGCGGGGCTCGAGTATGGTGAGAGCCTCGAGTGGAAACGATGGGGAAGTCACTGAACGCGAATGCGTATAAGCGAGACACTTAACCGACGACCGACCCTAGAACCGATGGGAGAGAGAGCCTGGCTGCCGCGATGGCCGGTCCGGAAACGGGTCGGCCACCACACGCGAGTGCTCGTTTTTCGGGCGCTCGCGCCCGCGAGGAAAGTCCCCCCACCCGTCGGGCGGGTGACCGGACGCAAGTCCGGAGCGGGAGACCGCTGGCTCTGGAACAGCAACGACACGTCTCGGCCCGATCGATGATGCGTGCGAACCCAACCGCGAGGACGGGGAGTTAACCCGCAGAGAGCGCGTGGCCGCCTTGCGGCCACGGTGCGGCGGTTACCGCCGCACGGACGGCCGAGGACCGATGGAACGGCGAATCCTCACCGGTGCAAGTCCGCGTCGCAGGTAGCCCGACAGGACCGCTTTAGGCGGGCGGCGCGGACGCTCAGCCGAATGCCGGGTCGAACAGAAGGGGGCTTACTCCTCTCACCCAGTTTCCAATCCTCGAGCCACGGCCACGGCTCCGGAGTCGCTACTCGAGCAACCAGTGTCGAACCGCCGTCTCGACCACGGCACCCGGATCGAACCGCAGGTACGGAACGTAGAACGTGTGCGTCTCCCCTGGCTCGAGTTCGGCGCTGGCCGAATCGTTGCAGGCGACGGTCTCGTCCTCGAGCAACGCCTCGACGACGACTCCGGCCTCGCCGGTTTTCACCTGCGTCGCGTTCTGCAGCGTGATCGCGGCCCCGTAGACCGGTTCACCGTCGGCCGTCCCCAGCTGGCCCCACCCCTTCTCGACGAGCGTCGACCCATCTTCGACCGTCGGGCCCGGGCCCGACGTTCCGCCCTCCGGTTCCTCGAGCGTGTATCGATCGACAGCGTCCGCGCTCCCCTCCGTCGTGACGATTTCGAAGAGGTACGTTTCCCGACTCCGTTCGACGAACAGCTGACTCTCGACGACGCGCTCACCGTCGTCCTGGTCGAGCGTCGCCCGTACCGTTTCGATGTAACTACCGGGACGGTCGAACTCGATGCGTCCGCGAACGCCGTATCGATCGGTCCCGTCGTCGTCGAAGAAGAGGTGGTCCGTGATCGTGCCACCCGGATTGCTCTCGATGCGCCCGTTGCGATCCTCGCCGTCGGCGAAAATCGGCGTCGCTGACCGGTTGAACGATTCCTCGGCGATCACCTGGTCGGACCAGTTCGTCGGTGGTGCCAGTTCCGAACTGGTCACGTTGGTCGCGTCGTCACCGACGCCAGGGACGCTCGAGAGGCAGCCACCGACGAAGCTCGATCCGAGAGTCGCGAGGTACGGTCGACGTTTCACGAGGGAAACCAGAGTACGATGGGAGAAAAGGGCATCTCAAGCTCAAACTTCGGTTGCACCTATAGCAGCTACAGAGGTCGTGGCCCGCCACCCACCCCGACGCGAGACGGGAACTTTAACGCCTCGCGCCGGAAAGCGAGGGTATGTCGAATCCGTTCGGAATCGTCTCCGACGAGGCCATCCTCGAGGGACGGGCCACCGACGCCTACTTCGAGCGTACCCGGGCGACCCTCGAGCACGCGGGTCGAAATCCCCGCGTCGTCGCAGAGGTCACCGCCGACCAGTTCCCCACCGGCGAATTCGAGGTCTTCGCCGGCGTTCACGACGTCGCGACGCTCTTTTCGGGCCGCGCAGTCGATATCGACGCCCTCCCCGAGGGCACGCTGTTCGACGGCGGGCCGGTCATGCGCATCGAGGGACCGTACCTCGAGTTCGCCGAGCTCGAAACCTCCCTCCTGGGTTTTCTCTCCCAGCCTAGCGGCTTCGCGACGGCGGCGCTCGAGGCCCGTCTGGCCGCGCCCGACTCTCAGGTCCTCTCCTTTGGCGCGCGTCACGTCCACCCCGCCATCGCCGCCACAGTCGAGCGCTCGGCCCTGCTCGCCGGACTCGACGGCTTCTCCCACGTCGCCGCGGGCGACGTTCTCGAGCGCGAGGCCGGCGGGACGATGCCCCACGCGCTAATGCTCATCTTCGGCGAAGGCGAGCAGGACGCGGCCTGGACGGCCTTCGACGAGGCCGTCCCCGAGGACGTACCTCGAGTCGCCCTGGTCGACACCTTCTGGGACGAGAGCGCCGAGACCCTGCTCGCCGCCGAGACGCTCGGCGACCGCCTCGACGGGGTTCGCCTGGATACGACAGGCTCGAGGCGCGGCGACTTCCGCCACATCACCCGCGAGATTCGCTGGGAACTCGACGCCCGCGGCCGCGAGGACGTGGACATCTTCTGCAGCGGCGGGCTAACCCCCGAGACGATCCGAGAGCTTCGAGACGTCGCCGACGGCTTCGGAATTGGGAGCTACATTACGGGCGCCGACAGCGTCGACTTCGCGCTCGATATCGTCGAAATCGAGGGCGAGATGACCTCCAAGCGCGGGAAGCTCTCGGGCGATAAACAGGTCTACCGCACCGCCGACGGCGGTCACGAGGTCCGGTTGGCCGACCAGCCGGCTCCCGAGGACGGCGACGCGCTGCTCGAGCCGGTAATTCGCGACGGCGAGGTCGTCCGCGAGGCGGACCTCGAGGCGGCGACCGAGCGATGTCTCGCCGATGCGGAGACGGTCGGGTTCGGGAGCGACCACTGAGAGCCGTCCACTTGCCAGTCTCGAGCTTGCTCGCGTCTATCGGTCGTCTATATTACTGGCCGCCTCGAGGCCCACTCACTCGTCGACCTGGACGTCCACCCGGGGGACGAAGGGGCCGAAGTCCGCGGTCTTGCTGGCGATCGTCGCAATTCTGAAGGTGTACACCAGCAGGACGACGAACGGCAGGAAGGCGAGCGTGACCGCGACGCTCACGACGACGACGAGCGCGAGCGTGCTCTCGAGGCTCGCGATGATCGACGGGTACGTCATCATGAACAGGCCGCCGCCGAGCAACGTCGGAAAACCCACGTACAGCAGGAGTTTCGAGAGGTGAGCGAGTTCGTGTTGCATGTACAGCGTCTTGAACGACTGCCGGGCGACGGCGAGGTAGCCGAGCAGTTCGATCAGCGAGTCGAGTCCCTCGAGGGCCTCTATCGAAAGTTCGTCGGCGTACCGGGCTCGAATCGTCCGGGCGGCGTGGAGGTGCGCCCCGTTGAAGTGACCCAGGACCGCCGAGAGCGCGTCGAACGTCCCGAACTCCGCGGTCTCGAGCGTCTTCGAGACGGTCTCGCCCTCCGTCGTGACGGCCCCGGCGAACGTCTCGAGGCTCGCGGCAACGGCTCCGTCGGCGTCCGTCGCGGCCGACTCAACCTCGCCCACCTCCGCCACGACGGCGTCGACGATGAGCCGGAGGAATTCGGCAGGCGCGGCCGGGCTGACCGGCGTCTCGGTCGCGTCTTCGACCGTTCGTCGGAAGTCGGTCATCGCCTCGTAGCGCTGCTGCAGGTCACCGGTCCACCCCAGTTCCTGAGAGAGGACGAGCTGGTTGATCGCGAGGACGATGGTGATGAACGGCAGCGTGCCACCGACGATCGCGCCGACAAGCGTCGTCGCCGTGTCGGGATTCGTGACCGGAATCCAGCCGGCGGCGCCGATCGCCAAGCAGATGGTGAATACCAGTCCGGCACAGAGGGCCGTCAGCACGTAGCGATTCCCGTCGAGCAGGATCCAGCGCTGCGCCGGCGACTCGCGGAGTCGTTCGTGAACGAGGTCGCTCTGAGTCTTCGTCTCGTCGATCGCTCGCTCGGCGCCCATGGGTCGGGGTCAACGACCGTCGAAAAAAGCGTGTGTCTTCGTTGCAGTCGATGGCTCGAGTTTCGAGTGCGAACCACGTCTGGGCCGACCCGTCGCGCGTGGATTTATGGCTCGAGAGTGGGTATTTTCGACTATGCACCTCGAGCCAGACACCACGGCAGTGGTCGTCGTCGACATGCAAAACGGCTTCTGTCACCCCGACGGGGCGCTGTACGCGCCGGGCAGCGAGTCGGTGATCGCCCCTATTGCGGACCTCGTCTCTCGAGCTCGAGAGGTGGGGAGTCGAATCGTCTACACGCGTGACGTCCATCCCCCCGAGCAATTCGACAACAATCACTACTACGACGAGTTCGACCGGTGGGGCGAACACGTCCTCGAGGGGTCGTGGGAGGCCGAACTGGTCGACGAACTCGACGTGCGAGACGAGGACCTGATCGTCGAGAAACACACCTACGACGCCTTCCACGAGACCCAGCTCGACGGCTGGCTCTCTGCGCGGGGCATCAAGGACCTGGTCATCTGTGGTACCCTTGCGAACGTCTGCGTCCTCCACACCGGCGGGAGCGCAGGGCTCCGGGACTACCGCCCGCTCATGGTTTCGGACTGTATCGGCGCGCTCGAGGACGACCACCACGAGTATGCCCTCGAGCACGCGGACTGGCTGTTCGGAGAGGTCCTCGAGAGCGACGAGCTGACGTTCGGCGAATCGGCGTAGCACCCTGGAAAGCCCGTCTTTTGGGGAAGCGGTGCTCGAGAAAATCCGACACTATAATATCGATAGTATTGCATAGACGCCGCGACGACCGAGCGATCGATCGGCAACGATTTCCACCAGACGACAGCTAAATACGGCCGGGCCGGTACTCCTCGAGCATGGACGCGGCACTCATTATCCTCGACGGGTGGGGCCTCGGACGCGACGACGGCGGCCGCAACGCGGTCGAGGCGGCACACACGCCCGTCGTCGACCGATTGCAACGTACCGGACTCGCCGGAAGCCTCGAGGTCGCCGGCCGACGCGTCGGCCTCCCGGACGGTCAGATGGGCAACAGCGAGGTCGGTCACCTCAACATCGGCGCCGGCAGGGTCGTGTTACAGGAGTACACCCGCATCACTGACGCCGTCGGCGACGGCAGTTTTCGGAACAACGCGGCGATCGACGCCGCCTTCGACCACGCCCTCGAGAACGACGGGCGAGTCCACTTCCTCGGCCTCGTCAGCGACGGCGGCGTCCACGCCGACCACGAACACCTCCACGCGCTGATCGGGATGGCCGCCGACCGCGACATCGAGGCGGTCACCCACGCCATCACCGACGGGCGAGACACCTCTCCCCACGGCGGTGAGGGCTACCTCGCGGAACTCGAGGCCGTGATCGACGAGGCGGGGACGGGCGACGTGGCCACGGCCTCCGGGCGGTACTACGCGATGGATCGAGACCAGAACTGGGAGCGGACGAGGCGAGCCTACGACTCCATCGTCGACCGGGACGCCGCCTTCGAGGCGCCCTCGGCCGTCGAGGCCGTCACCGACTCCTACGAGCGCGGCCAGACCGACGAGTTCATCGAGCCGACAGTCATCGCGGGGCAGCCAGCGCTCGAGGACGGCGATTCGGTGGTCTGGTTCAACTTCCGATCCGACCGCGCCCGCCAGTTGACCCGGATGCTCGCGGATATCCGCCCGGAGTGGGAGTTCGAGACGCACCCGCCCGATGTCGAGGTCGTCATGCTGACCCAGTACGACAAGACGTTCGACCTCCCGGTGGCGTTCCCACCGACCCAGCCCTCGAAAGTCCTGGGCGAAGTGCTCGCCGACGCCGGCAAGACCCAGCTCCGGATCGCCGAATCCGAGAAGTACGCTCACGTCACCTACTTCCTCAATGGGGGCCGCGAGGTCGAGTTCGACGGCGAGGTCCGGAAGATCGTCGAGAGCCCGGACGTCCCCACCTACGACCTCCAGCCGGAGATGAGCGCGCCCGAGGTGACCGACGCGGCCATCGAAACCATCGAGAGCCGGGATCCGGACGTCCTGGTGCTCAACTACGCCAACCCGGACATGGTCGGTCACACCGGCGACTACCGAGCAGCCGTCGAGGCCGTCGAGGCCGTCGACACCCAGCTGGGTCGGTTGCTCGAGACACTCGAGGCCCACGGCGCACACGTCTTCGTCACCGCCGACCACGGCAACGCCGACGACATGGGAACCGAGGAGGAGCCGCACACGGCCCACACCTACAACGACGTGCCGTTCTTCTACGTGGCGCCCGACGGAGCCTCGAGCGCCGGCGACGTCCGGATTCGGATTCGCGAGGGTGGGACACTCGCCGATCTCGCCCCCACCATGCTCGAGTGCATCGGTCTCACGCAGCCCCCGGAGATGACCGGGGAGTCGCTGCTCGTGCGCGAGTAGTCGAGAAGTCGATACGTTCATTTCGCTCAGCCGACCATCACGACGTGTGACCTCCGCGTCCATCCGCCCGGCGACGCTCGCTGACGCCCCGACGCTGGCGCGCCTCTACCGGGACGCTTACACGACCAACGTCGACCTCGGATTTCCCTCGCGAGCGGCGCACGCCGACCGCGCGGCTCTCGAGGACTGGATCCGGGAGGGACGCATATTCGTCGCGGTCGCCAGTAGAGCGGACCCCGACGGCAGGGCTGACGACCGTCCGACCGGCGGCAAACTCGTCGGCGCTATTCGTTACCGTGACGAAGGGAAGTACGACCCCGACGCCCCCGAATTCGGTCGCTTGGCCGTGCCGCCCCGCGCTCGAGGTCGGGGCATCGCCAGCGTGCTGATCGATCACGTCGAGGCGCTCGCCCGGCGGGAAGACCACGGCCGCATGCGATTGCGGACGTTCGCCGGCCACCCGTTTCTCCCCGAAATCTACCGCCGACGCGGCTACCGCGACGTGCGGGTTCGGGAACTCGAGGGGGCGCCGTTCGACGTGTTGCACATGCAGAAGGAGCTGTAAACCGATGCACACGTTCGGCCGCGAAAACAGGTCCGTCGCTGGTGATTGGATTGGGTTCAGATGAGCCGGGTCGGTCGGCAAAATCGGAGTCGCTACCCGAACGCCCTCACTCGAGCAGGTCGTCCAGTTCCTCGAGTCGATCGCCGTAGGTCGACAGCGCCCGGTCGATCGGTTCCGACGAGCGCATGTCGACGCCGGCGATTTCGAGCAACTCGAGGGGGTACTCGCGGGAACCCCGACGGAGGAACGCGAGGTAGTCCTCGGCTGCGTCGGCACCGTTCTCAACGATGTCGTCGGCGATGGCGAGCGCCGCGGAGATGCCCGTTGAGTACTGGTAGACGTAGAACGCGCGGTAGAAGTGCGGGATGCGCATCCATTCACGGGGAATTCGGTCGTCCATCTCGGCGGGTTCGTAGTACTGGGCCTTGAGGTCGCCGTACAGTTCGTCGAGGCGGTCGGCCGTCAGCGGTTCGCCCGCCTCCTCGAGCCTGTGCGCCTCGTGTTCGAACTCGGCGAAGAGCGTCTGGCGGTACAGCGTCGAGCGCACCCGTTCTAAGAACTCGTTGAGGATGGCCTTGCGGAACTCGGGGTCCTCGACGGTCTCGAGCAGGTGGTGGGTCAACAGGGCCTCGTTGACCGTGCTCGCGACCTCGGCGGTGAAGATCTCGTAGCCCGAGTAGATGTACGGCTGTTCTTCCTTCGTCAGTTCGGAGTGCATCGAGTGGCCGAGTTCGTGAGCCAGCGTGTACATCGAGGCGACGTCGTTCTGGTAGTTCATCAGGATGAACGGCTGGGTGTCGTAGGTGCCCCCGGAGTACGCGCCCGTGCGCTTGCCCTCGTTCTCGTAGACGTCGACCCACCGGGACTCCAGCCCTTCGGCGACGCGGGACTGGTACTCCTCGCCCAGGGGGGCAACAGCGTCGACGACGTACTGGGCGGCGTCGTCGTACTCGACGTCCGGCCCTTCCTCACCGGTCAGCGGCATGTAGACGTCCCACATTCGGAGTTCGTCGACGCCGAGCGCCTCGCGCTTGAGTTCGGCGTGACGGTGGAGGTGCTCGAGGTTGTCGTGGACGCTGTCGACGAGCGTGTCGTACACCTCGACGGGGACGTTGGGACCGTCGAGGGCGGCCTCGCGGGCGGTTTCGTAGTTGCGGGCCCGGGCGAGTTTGACGTCGGCTTTCACGCTGTTCTTGTAGGAAGCGGCGACGGTGTTGCGGACCGACTCCCACTCGTCGAAGTAGGCCTCGTAGACGCGTTGTCGGAAGTCGCGATCGGGTCGCTTGAGCAGGTTGACGAAGTTGCTCTGGGTGATCTCGACGGGTTCGCCGTCCGAATCCTCGACCGTCGGAAAGCCCATGTCCGCGTTCGAGAGCATGCTGTAGACTTCCCCAGGTGCGCCGGTGACTTCGCTCAGGTCCGCCAGCAGCGCCTCCACCTCGGCCGAACGCGTGTGCGGTTTCATCCGCAACACGTCGTCGACGTAGTGGGCGTAGTTCTCGAGGTCGGGTTCGTCCTCGACCATGGCTTCGAAGTCCTCCCGGCTCAGTTCCTGCAGTTCCGGCTCGATGAACGAGGCCGCAGACTGGGCGCCGGCAGCCAGCGACTGCGCCCGTGCGCTCAGGGCCTGGTACTCCTGATTCGTCGTGTCCTCGTCGCTCCGCATTCGGGCGTAGGCAGCGATCATCGAGATCTCGCGCATGAGCCGGTCGCGCAACTCGAGGACCTCGAGCAGCGTGGTGGCGTCGTCGACCGTCTGCCCCTCGTAGGCGGCCAGGTCCTCGACCTGGTCCGTCGCCGCCTCGTAGGCGTCCTCCCAGTCGTCGTCGGTGGCGTAGATGCTCTCGAGATCCCAGGTATACTCCTCCTCGATCTCCGAGCGTGTGGGAACGGAACTCATGGGACGAAGTTTCGGAACGAAGGTGGTAAAGGGTATCGAAGCGACCCGGATGCCTGCCGTCAGTCGTCAGTCACTGTCGCTGTCGCCTGCCGGCTCGCTCGCGGGCCGCGACGCGAGTGCACCGAGCACGACCAGCACCGCGGCCGGGAGCGCCGCGAGCTGGATCACGTCATCCCAGATCGAGAAGATCACCAGGCCGAGCGCGCCCAGGTACGCCGGCCTGGTCCGCCCGGTGTAGACGCCATACCCGCCGACCCATCCCGAGAGGACGAGCGCTGCGAGGAGGGCGAACCGGCCGTGCGTGTACCCGAACTCGAGGAGCAACGCGGGCACGAGTAGGGTCACCCCGGCAATCGCGACGAACGCGCTCCATCGAAGCAGGTCGCGCCAGAGTACCATCGTTCGCGACCAGGGACGGACGGGTGATAACCGTTGAGACTCTCGCGTCGGGAGGCTCGAGGCGGCTCATCACCGAGCTCGGCTTCAGGAGTGGGCCACCCGCAGGTTTATCCCGGAAGCCGACCCAACCACCAACCGATACGATGGCAGGCCCGATCCCCGCCCTCGAGGAACGCGCCACCGCCTGCGCCGAGCACCTGCTCGAGTGCGACCGCGTGCTCCTCGCCTCCCACATCGACGCCGACGGACTGACGAGCGCCGCGGTCGCCGCGAGCGCCCTCGAACGAGCGGGGCTGCCCTTCGAGACCGTCTTCGAGAAACAGCTCGACGCCGAGGCAATCGAAGCCATCGCCGCCACCGACTACGACACCGTGCTGTTCACCGACTTCGGGAGCGGTCAGCTCGACATCATCGCCGACCACGAGGACGCCGGCGACTTCACGCCAGTCATCGCCGACCACCACCAGCCCGCCGAGGCCGACACCACCTACCACCTCAACCCCCTCCTGTTCGGCATCAACGGCGCCTCCGAACTCTCGGGTGCCGGCGCGAGTTACGTCCTTGCACGGGCGCTCGCGGAAGCCGGCGAGGAATCCGGAACGGCGGGAACGGTCGAGACAGCAGGAGAGCCGACTGCGACCGACGGGGGCGCGGCCACCGCTCGAGCCGACAACCGCGACCTCGCCGCGCTGGCCGTCGTCGGCGCCGTCGGCGACATGCAGGCCTCCGGCGGCGAGCTCCACGGCGCCAACGCGAAGATCGTCGCCGAGGGCGTCGAGGCCGGCGTCCTCGAGACCGCGACCGACCTCGCCCTCTACGGGAAACAGACCCGGCCCCTCCCGAAACTGCTCGAGTACGCGAGCGACGTCGACATTCCGGGAATTTCGAACGACGGCAACGGCGCGCTCCGCTTCCTAGACGGCCTCGGCCTCGAGTTGAAACGCGACGGCGAGTGGCGCTGCTGGGCAACTCTCACGAGCGAGGAGAAACAGACCGTCGCGAGCGCACTCGTCAAGAAAGCCGTCACCAGCGGCGTCCCGGCGCACAAGATCGACGACCTCGTGGGGACGAGTTACGTCCTCGCGACTGAGCCCGTCGGCACCGAGCTCCGCGACGCCAGCGAGTTCTCGACCCTGCTCAACGCGACGGCCCGCTACGAGCGCGCCGACGTTGGCCTCGGCGTCTGTCTCGGTGATCGAGACGAGGCCCTCGAGCGCGCTCGCCAACTGCTCAGGGAACACCGCCGCAACCTCTCGAACGGCATCGACCTCGTAACCAGGGAGGGCGTCACCAGAGAGGACCACGTCCAGTGGTTCGACGCGGGCGACCGCATCCGTGAGACCATCGTCGGCATCGTCGCCGGGATGGCCGTCGGCAACGCCGGCATCAGTCGCTCCATGCCCATCCTTGCGTTTGCGAACAAGAACGACGAGGAGGTCAAAGTATCCGCCCGCGGGACTCACAGCCTCGTCAGAAAGGGGCTCGACCTCTCGGTCGTGATGGGCGAGGCGTCCCGGGCAGTCGGCGGGGACGGCGGTGGACACGACGTCGCGGCCGGGGCGACGGTACCCGCAGAGAAAAAAGACGAGTTCGTCGAGCACGCCGACGCCATCGTCGGCGAGCAACTCGGCGATAACTGATGGCTGATAGCTGGTAACTGACAGCTGAGAACTGACGCGAGTTCCACCCCGACAGCTACTGTGAGCGATCCATCGACGCCGGCACCGTCGGTATCAGCGGCGTTCGCTTCGTGATCACGTACGACGATTTCCGCACTGCGCCCTTCGCGTACTGGACGGTGCTCTTTCGGATCGGCGTCCGTTTCCCCTGGATGCGCGTTCGACCCTCGAGGATGGCGTCGACGAGGTGGTCACCGTCGATGGTCGCCCTGGTGACGTCCTGGTCGGTACTCGTCACGATCACCTCGGTGTACGCGCGGCCGACGTTCGGGAGGTAGTGGGCGTCGCTGCCGCCGACCTTCGGGTACTCGCGTCGTCGAGCGAACCGCCGTGCTCGACGGTTCTGGTAGCCCGTAAAGAGCATCGAGTTGTACACCTCGACGGCGTCCACGTCGAGGATGTGGCGCCGTCGAACCCCGTGGCGACTTCGCTGAAACGGGTGCGGGACGATGGCGAGGCCGCCGAGTTCGCGAACCCGTTCGACGGTCGTCTGGAACGGCCGGCCCGGTTCGGGGCGTTCCTCGACGCCGATCGCGAGGAGGTGGCCATGGGCCGTCGACACCTCGACGCCGGGGATTCCGACGAGCCCGTAGCGTGAGGCGAGTTCGGCCGCTTCGAGGGACGCCTCGATTTCGTCGTGGTCGGTGATGACGACGCCGTCGAGACCGATGTCTGCCGCGTGCTCGAGGATGAGCTCGACGGGCTCGTGTCCGTCGTAGGAAGTCTCCGAGTGGACGTGAAAGTCGATGGCGAAGGGGATGTGAGCGGACATACGAGGAGAGCAGCTCTCGATGAGAGATAGCCGGTTGCGCGTTATAAGCCTTCTACTCCAGCGAGGTGAGAACACCGACGTCCGGCGGTTCGGTGTCGCTCCAGTGAACCGACTGCCCACGTTCGACCAATTCCATATATCACCATGCAGTATATGACATCAATCGGCGCTCGAGGCAGATCCTTCGTAAAAGTGCCCGGGCGGCCGACAATTGGGTTTTATCGGGAGCTGATGGCTCAAATTCGAATTACACCGTCAGAGGGGACCCACTCGAGGACGCGAAAGCGGTCGACAGTGATGGCGCCTCGAGGACGCACCCAACGCCGCCTCGAGATCGAGGAAAGGGGCGAGACACTGAACGATTCTGGCCCCACGTAGCCGAGGAAGGGCCGATCGACGAGCGAGAAGTCAAAGTACTCCAGCGCAACAGCGATACACATCGAGGCCGCATATCAGCCCCTCAGAATGGACGAGGTCGTGGACTCGAAGGCCAGTTGGTGTGCCACGCGCGAGGAGACGGTGTCCAGGGCGGACTGTTCCGTTTCGATCCCTCGTTGAAATCGGTCGATAAACCGGCGGACGCTCGAGCGAACCGCTGTGTTCGAATCGATGACTCGTACGGACACCATTCGTCGGCGACTACGAGACGAGCCCCGTAGCGACGATATCGAAGGCGGACGTGCAGTCGCGATCTGCTGCACGCGGACTGGTCGATTTCGCGGCGTTCCTCGAGCGAGGCCGAAGAAAGCGTGCGATATCTCGACGGAAGAGGGATGGGTGACGTATTCAGGGAACGTCCATGGCGACCCCCGAGGGACGAAGAGCGGACAGAGTCGGTCACCGATACAACCACCGGCAGTTCTATTCAGCTCTCACGCCCCTCTCGAGCGACCATAAATCAAATAACGGTATACAGAAATCGTGGCGTCAGGGGAAAACGGCGATCCGTCGGGAACGCTCAGAAGAGCGCCGTACACCGGTCGGTGATGAGCCCGTCAACGCCGACCGCGGCGAGGTCAGTCGCCTGATCGGCAGTGGTGATCGTCCACGGTTCGACGAGTAATCCGTTCTCGTGTGCGCGTGCGACCAGGTCAGTCTCGAGACAGAGTTCGAGGCGCGGGTGAATTGCCCGACACTCGAGGGACAGCGCCGTCTCGAGAAAATCCTCGACGGGCTGGCGCGGATAGAGAGGGACGTCGCTCGCGGCGACGCCGCGAAATCCCCTGCCGAGCAGGGTCTCCCTGACGACCAGAGCGGTGTCCGCTCCCGCGTCGGTCGCGGCGGCGACGATGGAGGAATCGAAGGAGGATAGCAATACCTCGTGGGGGTGGTCGTCGGCGAGCGAGAGTACGTCGTCGACCAGTCCCGACGTCTTGAGTTCGAACACGAAGGCGGTCGAGTCGGGGACCGCTTCGAACAGCGACTCGAGGGTCGGAATCGACGCATCGGTCCCACCGACCGATAATGACTGTAATTCCTCCAGAGGGAGGGCGTCGACGGCACCGCTGGCACCGGTAACGTGATCGACCGTCGCGTCGTGGATCGCGACGAGTTCGCCCGACCCGGCCCGACGGACGTCGACCTCGACCGCGTCGACGGTTCGACCAGCCCGCCTGACTGCGGGGAGCGTGTTCTCGGGAGCCTCGTCGGTGCAGCCGCGGTGGGCGATGAGACGCGGCTGGTGGTCACCGCGTCGTGGCGCTGGGCGGGTCAGCGAAACGTTCCCGGCGACGAGTCCGACACTGCACCCTGCCGCCAGTTTGCCGAGGACGGCCCGTCGCGGGTAGGGAGCCATCGATCGATCATTCGTCGCCGAGACTCATAATGAATGCGAGGCGGAAACCCGCGTCTTTAGGCGCGGGAGGAAGCCGATAACCCATTCCTCAAATCACACTCGATAGCAGGCCGACTCTTCCAACGCTAACCCAAACTAGTAAAAATACAGGAGTGTACATATGAAGTACAAATGGTGGAAGACTCAGCCACTCGAACCGTCCCCGTCAAACTCGACGTGGACGAGAGTGCCGCTGACCTCCTCCACCAGACCATCGACCACTTCCTCAACACCGCCAACTACGTCGTAGACGTAGCGTGGAAACCAGACTGGAAAATCACCAGCAAACAAAAACTCCACGATCAAACGTACTACGACGTAAGAGACGACTCACCGCTCCCGGCCAACCTCGTGCAAGCCGCACGAAACCGTGCCGCAGAAGCCGTCAAAGGAGTCATCGAACGCTGGAAGGAAGGCAAGAAAGCCTCCAAACCCAAGTTCACGTCACGGTTCGCCAGCTACGACGCGCGAACCGTCACCGTCAACGACGACCACGCCACACTCGCCACGATAGATGAGCGAGTGACTGCAGAGTTCGTCCTTCCCGACGAACAGCGGGAGACGTCACACGCGGCGTACCTGTTCAACGATGACTACGATGTGAAAGGGGCCACGCTCCACTACGATGAGGTTGAGGACTGTTTCTACCTCCATGTGCGGACAAAGCCCGTCGTGGAGAACGATGAAGCCGACAAAGGTGACACCAAGCACGTCTCCGTCCTTGGTGTCGACCTCGGCATCACAAACATCGCAACCACCTCAACAGGCACATTTTGGAGCGGTGGCGAACTCAACCACTGGCACCGTGAATACGAAAAGCGTCGAGGCAACCTCCAACAGACTGGCACGCGCTGGGCACACGAAAACGTCCAGCGAGTCGGCCGAAAGCAGACTCGACGCTTTGAGCAGATGCTTCACACCATCTCGAACGAACTCATCGAGGAAGCCCTCGAAAACGATTGTACACATATCGTGTTCGAACAATTGAAAGGCATCCGTGAACGCTTGCCGCACGCAAAAGCGGTTCACAAGTGGGCGTTCCACCGTTTGTTCGAGTACATCACGTACAAAGCCGAATCCGAGGGGCTTGTTGTGGAGCAAATTAATCCGGCGTACACAAGCCAGCGTTGCTCGACATGTGGATTCACCCACGAGGATACTCGTCCACACAACAACGGTCAGGACGAGTTCGAGTGTCTGAAGTGTGGGTATGAAGTTTACGCGGATTACAACGCGGCGAAGAATATCGGTCTGAAGTATCTCCGCAATCAGCAAAAGTCTGGTCGTGGAGGTGCACCCGTAGGCGTGCGCTTGAACAGCGGGATGATGAACGTGAACGGCGAGTATTCGTCTACCCCGTTGACGGGTTAGAACGGAAGTCCACACTGAATGCCATGCCCTTCAGGCCGTGGTAGCTTACTAACGTGCGTGAGCAGGAGAGTACTGGCACCGGCCGTTTTCGTCCGCGTAGACACGACTCGGGCCGCTAAGCGTAGAACCGGCACCAGCGGAATTCGTTCCGTCCGTCTACAGTCACCTATATAGACAGACATAGATACGGACAAGATACATATTATTACTCGTGCAAGAGGAGTACTCGTAATGAATTACTGGCAACAGAACGGGGTTCGCCGGCCCGCAAGGCGACCACGATGAAGACGAGGTACGAGGGAGCGATCATTGACCTCGACGGAACGATGTACCGCGGCGATAGCGCCCTCGAGGGAGCCGTGGCTGCGGTCGAACGACTGCGAGCGGCGGGCGTGTCGACTGTCTTCTTGACGAACAACCCAATCAAACGACGGACCGTCTACGTCGAGCGGTTGCGATCGTTCGGCATCGACGTCGTTCGCGAGGACGTGATCAATTCGGCGGCGATCGCTGGCGACTTCCTGGCCGAGACGCACCCGGACGAACCGACGTTCGTCGTCGGCGAAGATCCCCTCGTCGCCGAGCTCGAAGCCGCGGGAGTTCCCGTCACAGCCGATCCCGCTGAGGCCACGGTCGTCCTCGCGTCGATGGACCGGGCTTTCTCCTACGACGATTTGCGGGACGCTCTCGTCGCGTTCGAGAACGATCCCGCGTTCTACGCGACCAACCCCGACCGCACCTGCCCCGTCGAAGGCGGGGAGATCCCGGACGCTGCCGCGATGATCGGCGCGATCGAAGGGCTCACCGGTCGTGAACTCGATCGCGTCCTCGGTAAACCCTCCAGAATCGCCGTTGCGGTCGCCGCCGACCGCCTCGGCGTCGATCCTGAGCGGTGTCTCGTCGTGGGGGATCGCCTCGAGACGGACGTAGTGATGGGACAGCGGGCCGGAATGACGCCGGTGCTCGTCCTCTCCGGCGTGACTGACCACGAAGACCTCGAGCGGTCGTCGATCGAACCGGGATACGTGCTCGAATCGCTCGGTGAGATTGAGACAGTTTTCGAGTGACGATTCCCGACCAGTGCGTATCCGTCTCATCCAGAGAGATATATAAAGAACAGTAGCAGTAGTTACGACCATCGGTTGGACGGCGGTAAATAATAGACCTCGGTAGTGGTTTCCTGGCCACAAAAGAAGGTGAATATGACAATCATGCAAATCTATAAATAGAGTTAATCATAATTGTTGTTTATGAGTAACGAGAAGTCACGGCGATCCGTACTTGCGGGAACGGCGGCGGCAGGTGCACTCGGCCTCGCAGGGTGTCTCAGCGGGCTGACGGGTGGAGACGAGAGCGAGGGCAACGAACAGCTCACGTTCTGGCACGCGATGGGCGGCGGTTCGGGCGACCTGCTCAACGACATGGTCGAGGGGTACGAGGGTGCCGACGGTCAGGCGGAGTACCAGGGAAGCTACGAGGAGACGCTGAACAGCCTGTTCAGCTCCATCGAGGCCGACGAAATGCCGGACGTCGTCATGATCGACAGCCTGCACAACCAGCAGGTGCTCGACACCGAGGCGACCCAGCCGGTGTCGGAGCTGCTCGGTGACGACTTTCCGACCGACGACCTCGTCAGTGCAGTGCAGGACTTCTTCGTCGTCGACGGCCAGCTGAATTCGATGCCGTTCAACAACTCGAACGCGATTCTCTACTACAACAAGGACGCGTTCGAAGAGGCCGGTCTCGATCCCGAACAGCCGCCCGAAACGCTCGAGGACGTTCGCGAGTACTCCGAAGCGATCGTCGACTCCGGCGCCGCGAACTACGGGATCACGTGGCCCAACCACGTCTGGTTCGTCGAGACATTCTACTCGCTGGCGGACGAACTCCTCCTCGACAATGAAAACGGCCACGCAGGCTCGCCGACGACCATCCACACGGACACCGACTTCGCTCGCGACCTCTGGTCGTGGTGGCAGGGAATGTACGAGGACGACCTGTTCCTCAACTCCGGCATCGAGGCCTGGGGCGAGGCTCGAAGCGCGTTCCTGACCGGTGAGGCCGCGATGAAACTCGACTCGACGGCCGCCGTCGAGGCGACCCTTTCGGGCGCTCAGGGCGACGTCGAGGACAACGAAGAGATCGACGAGGAAGACGTCGACACGTTCGAACTCGGGACGGGCTACCACCCGTCGCCCACCGAGGACCGCACCGGCGTGGTCATCGGCGGGGCGTCACTGTGGGTGAGCAACCAGATGAGCGACGAGCGCGAGGAAGAAGTCGCCGGCTTGCTCGAGGAATTGAGTTCCATCGAGAACCAGATCGAGTGGCACAAGGGCAGCGGCTACTACCCAATTCGCCAGGAGGCAATCAGCCAGCTCGAGGACGACGGCTGGTTCGAGGACAACACCCACTATGCGACGGCGTTCGACCAACTGCTCGAATCCGAGACGACGCCCGCGACGCTCCGGATGCTCGTCGGGCCTGCACGCGAGGTTCAGTTGCGAGTCCAGGAGCGCTCACAAGAGATTTTCGCCGGTGACGTGAGCGTCGAGGACGGCCTCGCGAGCATGAAATCGGACGTCGAGGAGGAACTCGAGCGCTACGACCGCGTTTCGGGCCAGTAAGGGACGCGACCGGCTTCCGTTTTCACCATGACACGAGAAATATACAATCGTTCGTGGGGGGCGTATCTGTTGTTGCTCCCGACGCTGGTCGTCTCCCTCGTCTTCCTGTATTACCCGGCAATTCGGGCCGCACACCTGAGTTTGTTCGAGACGCTCCGGTTCGGATCGGTCCGGGTCTGGACGGGGCTGGGCAACTACCAGTACCTGCTCACCTCGAGCGAGTACCACAGTAGCATCGGCATTACGGTCCTGTTCTCGGCGATCGTCATCGTCGGCGTCATGACGATCTCGCTCGTCATCTCGTATCTGATCTACGAGGTGAGCGTCGGCCAGTCGTCGTACCTGATCGCGGCCATCTGGCCCTACGCGCTCCCGCCGGCGGTCGCCGGAATCGTCTTCTTTTACATCATCCACCCCAGTCTGGGGGTGTTGACGACGCCGATCGAGGCGGTCACCGGCATCAACGTCGACTGGTTCACGAGCGGTCGACAGGCGTTCGTCATCGTCACGGTCGCCGTCATCTGGAAGCAGATCGGCTACAACGTGATCTTCATGATCGCCGCGCTGAACAACGTCCCCGATGCCCTCGGTGAAGTAGCGGACCTCGACGGCGTCGGAAAGACCACGCGGCTGGTACGAGTCTACATGCCGCTGATCTCCCCGACGCTCATCTTCCTGGCCGTGATGAACACGATCTACGCGTTCTTCAGTACGTTCGCGTTCATCGACGTCCTCACCCAGGGTGGGCCCAGCGGGGCGACGAACATCATGATCTACGACCTGTACCGGAACGCATTCGAGTTCAACAACCACGGACTGGCTTCTGCACAGTCGGTGATCCTGTTCCTGATCGTCGGGATCCTGATGTATGCACAGCTTCGCTTCTCCGACCGCTACGCACACTACGGGTGACAACACGTGAGTACGAAAACACAATCGACGACACAATCGCGGTTCGAATCGGTAGTCGACGGGCTGACGCTCGAGAGCGCGATCGTTCACCTCATCCTCGGCGTGTCGGTCTTCGTGATGGCGTTCCCGATCCTGATCGCGGCGATCGTCAGCACCCAGAGTGTCGGGATCGTCAGCAGTTTCAGCGACCTCTTACCCGGCAGTCACCTGGTCGAGAACTATCGGACGGTGATGGTCGACTACAACTTTGGCATCTACATGGTCAACTCCTTCGTGATGTCGATTATCATCGTCGTCGGGAAACTCGCCATCTCCCTGCTGGCGGCACTCGCTATCGTCTACTACCGGTTCCGATTCAAGAACCTGATGTTCATGCTGATTCTCTTTACGCTCATGTTGCCGGTCCCGGTCCGGTTCGTTCCGCTTTTCAATATCGTGACGGACCTGGGCTGGTACGACAGCATGCTCGCGCTGACGATTCCGTACCTCGCGAGCGCGACAACGGTCTTCCTGCTCCGACAGCACTTCTACTCGATCCCCGAGTCGATCGTCGAGCAGGCCAAACTCGACGGCATCGGCCCCCTGAAGTTCCTCGCGTACGTGTTGATCCCGATGTCGAAGGGGATGCTCGCAGGCGTCTCCGTCATCATGTTCATCTACGCGTGGAACCAGTACCTCTGGCCGCTGGTCATCATCAACTCCCAGAGCCAGCAGGTCACCCAGGTCGGAATCACCCTCCTTCGCGGGGATATTCAGGCCGGCGAACTGCAGTGGGCCATCGTCATGGCCGGCGCCATCATTACGCTCGTCCCGCCGCTACTCGCACTGCTCCTGTTCAGAAAGCCGCTCCTCGAGACCTTTGGGGTCCAACAGAAGTAACCATGACAGCGATAACGCTCAACGACGTCACCAAACGATTCGACGACGTAACGGCAGTCGACTCGATCGACCTCACTATCAACGACGGCGAGTTCCTCGTCCTCGTCGGCCCCTCGGGCTGCGGGAAGTCGACCACGCTTCGACTGCTGTCGGGCCTCGAGACCGTCACCGAGGGGGCGATCACGGCGAACGGCCGCGATCTGACGGATCTCGCGCCAAAGGAGCGAAACGTGGCGATGGTGTTCCAGAACTACGCGCTCTACCCGCACATGACCGCCAAGCGGAACATGACCTTCGGCATGAAGTCCGCCGGCGACTACACCGACGAGGAGATCGAACAGCGCGTCACCGAGGCGGCGGCGATCCTCGACATCGAGGACTTGCTCGAGCGCAAGCCAAAGGCCCTCTCCGGCGGGGAGCGCCAGCGCGTCGCCATCGGCCGAACGCTGGTTCGCGATCCGGACTACCTGCTGATGGACGAGCCGCTGTCGAACCTCGACGCCAAGCTCCGGATCCAGATGCGCGCGGAGCTGAGCCAGCTCCACGACGAACTCGAGACGACGACGCTGTACGTCACCCACGACCAGACCGAGGCGATGACGCTCGGCGACCGCGTCGCCGTGATGAACGAAGGGCAAATCCAGCAGATTGCCGAGCCGCAGGTGCTGTACGATTACCCAGCGAACCAGTTCGTTGCCGAGTTCATCGGCAGTCCGGCGATGAACACGCTTCCGGTCACGGTGACCGACGAGGGCGACCACTACGTGGCCACCTCTACCTCGGGCGACGTCAAGATCCAGTTGCCCGATACCGGCGACCTCGAGGCGCTCGTGGGCGAGGACCTGCGTCTCGGGATCCGGCCGGAAGACATGGAAGAAGACACCGGAACCGACGACAGCTACGTCCGAACGACGGTGTCCGTGACCGAACCGCTCGGCGACTCGATGCTCCTGCACGGTCACGTCGAGGGCGAGTTGTTGAAATTCCAGATTGCCGCCCGCTCGGCCCTGAACCCGGGCGACACCGTCACATTCGGCGTCGATTCGGATCGGATCCACCTCTTCGATGCCGAGACGGGCGCCGCACGATATCACTCCGACGGCTCGAAGACGGCTGCGAGCAACGTCGCGCCCCAGTAGTCGAGTTTCGGCCGAACATTCACTCGAGGCGACTATCGGATATCCGATGACGACGATCAACGATCGAATTACTCGACGGATACGAACGGAATCGGCCAGAAGCGTCGTTCACGACCAGTCGGCACTGGACCCGACCACCTGCCCCGGAAACGTCCAGATCCAGGGACGCGGGCCGGTTGTCGAACACCTCCTCGACGCCATCGATCCCGTGTTCTCGGGGGTGCTTCCGCCGACGGTCTACGTCTGGGGGCCGAAAGGCGCCGGGAAGTCCGCCGTCGTTTCGCGCGTCGTGAAACAGCTTCGACGAGCGGGCGGACACGATAGCGAGGCGCTCTACACCGCAACGAGGACGCAGGACGTGGCCCTCCCGCTGATCACCTGCGTCGACTTGCGCGGTCTCTCGAGCGAGTGGGCGTTCTACCGGTGTCTGCTGGGGACCCTCGTCGACGAGCGGTCCGTCCCCTCGAACGGAGTCAGTACGGAGACGTTACGAACGCGAATCCGAGACCACCTCGAAGAGGGCCCGCCGACGGTCGTCGTCACCGATCACGTCGGGGATTCGCTGTCGCCCGAGACGGACGACGTCGAATCCTGGCTCGCGACGGCAGCGCCGGAGGCGGCCTGGATCGGCGTCGGACGCCGCGTTCCCGAGGCGCTCGACGTCGTCTTCGATCGGAGCGTCGAGGTCCCCGCGTACCGGTCTCACGCGCTCGTCGACGTACTCACCAGCCGAGTCGACGCCGGGCTCTCGTCCGGATCGATCTCTCACGAACAACTCGATGCGGTTGCGGTGTGGGCGGACGGCGACGCACACGACGCGCTCACGGCCGTCCTCGAAGCCGCGATGGTCGCACACGAGGAGGGACGGACCGTCATCTCGAGCGACCACCTCAACGCGGCGATCGATTCCATTCCCGACTCATGTACGTCCCTCGGTCGCGTGTTCTCCCTCACCGACGAACGCCAGACGCTCCTCTACGAGTTGACGGCCGTTCCGGCCGGTGGAAATCGGTCAGTTACCAGCGTCGCCGAGGCCCTCGCCGGGCGCCCATCGGTCGATCTCCGGGCGTCGACGATCGAACGAATTCTCTACGAACTCGCCGACTGCGGGATCCTCCGGCGTGTCGACAGTGATCCCGGCGAGACGAGTGGGCGGGGTCGGCCGCCGAGTCGACTCGAGACGCAGTTCCCGCTGACGACGTTCGCTCGGCTGTACGAGGGAAGAAACAAATGATAGCCCTGGAAACGTCGAGGTTCTCGTCTCGAAGAAAGAGAGAACCGCCTCGACTCACTTCGGGCCCGGCACAGTGTCGCCGAGATCGATCTCGTCGAGTGCCGCCTGGACGGCGATCGGATCGTCAGGCGTCTCGACGGTGTCGTGGATTCGGTGCAGGCACTCGAGTAAGCCGTCGAGCGCCGCGCGTTTCGTCGAGACGTGACCGATCGACTCGGTGACCTCGAGTTCACCGATCTGGTGGCGAAGCTGGAGTTTCCAGCACCGACCGAGGCCGAGCCGTGGGTTCGCCTGGTCTCCGTCGGTCTGCTCGGCGAGAACCTCGAGGAACGGCTCGTGGCGGCGGTAGACGAACCGGCCGTCGCTGACGGTGGCCGGCCCCCATCCTGGCGGCAACGCTTCGTGCGGAATGGGGTGGTGGTCCAGTGACATACAGCCGATGGGAGGCCGCTGCCTTATGAATGGATTGGGCTTGCGTAAGTAACCACCCTTAATAGGATCCCCATGCCGTATCGTGTTTTTTGAGAGTCGGTCCGGGCGAAGACTCGTCGGGAACGGTTCGTTCTATCGCAGCAGTTCTCACCCGGCCGCTACCAGCTCGAAACCGACAGGCAAAACGGCCAACGCCAGCGCCGTCTCCATACGAAGGGCATGGACGAAGCGATTCAACGAGTACTATACCCTCGAGTCCCAACTCCTCGGGTATGACCGAGTTCGACCCGGCGAAGTTCGAGGACAAGTACGTCCACTACTTCCCCGAACTCCAGCAGGCCTACAAGAACGCGTTCAGCCGCATCAACGAGCGCTACGACTCCTCGCTCGTCCACGCGATCGACCAGCAGGTACTCAACGAGAGCGAGCCCTTTTACGACGAAGAGGACGGCTTCTGGATCGAACTCCCCGACGAACCCTACGACCGGATTACCGGCGTGGTCGTCGACCGAGAGCGGTTCGAGACGGTGCTCGAGGCCCACGTTGAGGCCATCGAGACGGAACTCGAGCGCGTCTTCGGCGTATAAAACCGGACCGGAGCAAACGTCAGCCGAACATTGACGACGGAAGGTTTAGGGAGGGCGACGCCCAACGAGTGAGTATGAGCACGGAGACCCAGGAAGGCGACGACCTCGAAGAGCGCGTGGCGAACTTCCTGCGACGGAACTTCCCACAGATCCAGATGCACGGCGGGAGCGCGGCCATCCAGGAGATCGACCGCGAGACCGGCGAGGTGTACATCCAACTCGGCGGCGCCTGCAGCGGCTGTGGCATCTCCCCGATGACGATTCAGGCGATCAAGAGCCGAATGGTCAAGGAGATCCCCGAGGTCACGAAGGTCCACGCCGGTACGGGCGTGGGAGGCGGTGGCGGCGGAATGAGTCCCTCGTTCCCCGGCGAGACCGTCGACGACGGCGAGGACGACGAAGGGCCGCAGGCCCCGTTCTAGCTCGACAGTTCGCTACCTCGCGCCGACGTTTTCCCGTTCCCACACCCGCACAAGCGTCGCGAGCGTCCCATTCGTCGGGGCCTCGAAGCCGCACCGGGCGGCCCGGTCACAGACGTAGCCGTTTATCGCGTCGATTTCCGTCCGTTTTCCGGCGCGAACGTCCTGGCGCATCGACGACGCGTTCGCCGTCGTCACCGTTGCAACCGACTCGAGCGCCGCGAGCGCCTCCCGGTTGGCGAGCGAGACCTCATTCGCGCGGGCGAGTCGAGCCGTCTCGCGCGCCGCGGCTCGCGACAGGTCGCGGAGGGGCTCCTCGAGGACGGCCCCGTTCGGTGCGTCGGCGAGGGCCGTCACGGGGTTGATCGCGGCGTTGACGGCCAGTTTCTCCCACAACCGGTGTGGCATCGACGACGAAACGGTCGTCTCGAGTCCCGCGCGCGAGAAGGCCTCGCCAACGCGGTCGGCAACCGACGACGGGCCGCCGTCTCGAGCGCCGAGGACGAGTTCCCCGAGACCGGTGCAGGTGACGATGCCGGGTTCCTCGAGGATCGCTCCGTATGTTGCCGTCCCCGCGAGGACCGGACACGACAGGTGCTCGGCGAGGATCTCCTCGTTTCCCATGCCGTTTTGCAGCGAGAGTGCGGCCTCGAACGTGCCCGTCGCGAGGGCTCGGGCGGCGTTCTCGGTGGCATAGGATTTGACCGTGACGACAGCGAGGTCGGCCTCGAGGTCGGCGCCGTCGACTCTCGTGGCCGGATGAGTGGTCTCCTCGAGGGAGCCCGAAATCTGGAGGCCGTCCTCGGCGACGACGCTCGCGTGTGGCTCTCGAGCGACGAGCGTGACGTCGTGGGCGCGCGCGAGCAGTCCACCGACGAGGCTGCCCAGACTGCCAGCGCCGAAGACGACGATGTCCATAGCGGAGATGGCTCGAGGGAGGGGTAAAACGGTTCCCCTCCGGCCTCACGGCGGTACTCCGCAGTCGACGGGAGCGAGTCGGTTCGCCGGGCAGCGCTTCAGTTTTACCGGCGTGCCGGCGGTTACCGTCGGCAGGGATGGGCCGAGAGGAGGTCCGCTGATCGGCGCTGGGTTGACTCTCGAACTGAGACGCCGTCGATGATCGATTTTCTCATCGGGCTCGAGTCACACTTAAGAAGTATGCAGTTAAGGTGGATATTTCTCATAGAACTCTAGGAAATGGGAGATATCTAAGTAAATATGACTAAAGAACAAAAAATCGGAAAAAATTTTGACAAGGAGAGGAGATGCCGAGTATGGCGTCGTGCCCGCTCGACGAAACGGACAGACAGTTGCTCGACCTGTTACAGGAAAACGCGCGATATAAGGCGACCAGTCTGGCCGAGGAGATTGGGGTCTCCGACAACACTATCCACAATCGGATGGCTCGATTAGAGGAGGAGGGGATCATCACCGGCTACACGACGGCTATCGATTACCAGTCGACCGAGCTTCGGCTCTCCTTTCACTTCACCTGTACGACCCGAATCAGCGAGCGGTCCGCCGTGGCCAAAGAGGCACTGGCACTCCCACAGGTCGTCGAGGTGACCGAACTGATGACGGGCCAGGAGAACCTCCACATCAAGGCGGTCGGCGCCGAGGATGCGGACATCACTCACGTCGCCGAGCAGCTCGACGACCTCGACCTCGAGATCAACGACGAGAACCTCATCCGGGCCGAATACACGCGTCCCTTCGAGTACGTGCGCGGACTGGAGCTGGCAGACGACCGCTGATCGAACCAGAGAGTGCCGTCCGTCGAGACGAGCGAAGCCTGGACGCTTTTCTGATAGTCGTTTCGAAGGGAGGGTACGTTGGCCGGGTTAGAAAATTCCCAACACCTACTTATACACGAGGGAGAAAAGCACACATAGGTTCGGCAACAGGTGAAACCGTGAGCGACACCCCCACCGGAAAGTCAGTATCGTGCCCGGAGTGCAACGAAACAGCGTTTGCGATCGTACCGAAGAATAGCGAGGTCGTGAACGGCGAGGCAAACGCGGGGGGAAAAGTCTGGGTCAATTGCCGTAACTGTGGGGTCCAGTTTCTCTCCTACTACCGGCGGCGTGACTGAGATTCGGCGTGAACGCCGGTTTCTCGTCTCGAGGGATTGCGTACCGATATATGGGGGCATTCGAGTGCGGACGATCATTGTCAGCGTCGAGGCTCCACCACTGGATGGACATCTGTGGGGCAATCGCCGGCAGACGGTTCGCTCGACGGCAGGTTGTCACGGCCGCGATGGACCACGTCGACTTCATCGCGCCGATCGAACTCGGCGACATTGTGACCGTGACCGGCTACGTATTCGACACGGGGGTAACCAGCATGGACGTCCGAGTCGATGTCCGTGCCGAGCGCCCCCAACACGGCGAAACGAGCGAAACGGCGACCTCGTTTTTCACCTTCATCGCGCTCGACGAGTCGGAGACGCCGACGGCCGTGCTGGCACTTCGCTGTCCGACGACGACCGAAACCGACCTTCGCGACCGGGCGCTCGAGGCGCGTCGCTCCAGGCGCCGAGAACTCGCGCACGAATTCGAGGAACCCACCGACGGCAAAGGTCGAGCGAGTAGGTAAACAACTAAACTTTCACTACTGCAATTTTATTGGGAAGCGTTTATGTGAGTCCCGGTCGGATACCGGTACTACGGAGACGACGCGGGCCTGGAGGAGCGACGCACCACCGTCGACAGTGGCAACGCTGCCGGTTTCGGGCGCCGTCGTCTCACAACGAACGACGAACTCACCCATGAGCTATCACACGCCGACATCGATTCCAGACGTCCGGTCGATCCTCGAACGCGCACAGCCGGCCGACGGGCCGTCGCTGCTCGCGGACGAATCGCTTCTCGACGTGATCGGTCGCTCCCTCTACGAGGAAGCGACGGTCGACGAACAATACGAGGCCGTCATCCAGGCGCTTACGGCCCGAATCGAGCGCGATCCCGCGTTCGATCGTATCGCCGGAACGGTCGCCCGACACCGATACTACCGAACCGTCCTCGGCGCGGACGTCTCCGGGGACGAATTCGACCGGGCCTATCGGGCGACGTTCGTGACCAACCTCGAGCGGGCGGTCGACGCGGGCCGTCTCGACGACCGACTGCTCGAGCGATTCGACCTCGAGGCACTCGCCGAGGCGCTCGACATCGACCGGGATGGGGATCTCGAGTACATGGCGATGGAGACGCTCGTCCAGCGGTACGTCCTTCGAATCGAACAGGAAGATGAGCCACTGGAGTTGCCACAGGCGTTCTGGATGCGAGTAGCGATGGGCCTCGCCCTCGAGGAGGACGACCCGCAGAAGCGGGCGATAGAGTTCTACGAGGTGCTCTCGAAACTCGAGTTCACGCCGTCGACGCCGACGCTCTTTCACAGCGGGACAGCCCATCCACAGCTCTCCTCGTGTTACCTGACGACCGTTCCGGACGATCTCGAGGACATCTTCGATGCCTACAAACACCACGCACAGCTCTCGAAGTGGAGCGGCGGCCTAGGCAACGACTGGACGAACGTTCGGGCCGAGGGCGCGTTGATCAAGTCGACCGGTGTCGAGTCGACCGGCGTCGTCCCCTTTCTCCGGATCAGCAACGACGTGACGGCGGCGATCAACCGCTCCGGGAAACGTCGGGGGGCGGCCTGTGCCTACCTGGCGTGCTGGCACCTCGACTTCCCCGCGTTTATCGACCTCAAGCGCAACACCGGCGACGAGCGACGGCGAACCCCGGACATGAACACGGCCGCATGGATCCCGGACCTCTTCGTTAAGCGCGTCGAGGACGGCGGCGAGTGGACCCTGTTCAGTCCCGACGAGGTGGCCGGCCTGCACGAGTGCTCGGGCACGGCGTTTGAGGAGCAATATCGAGAGTACGAGCGCTTGGCCGATGCGGGCGAACTCCGCCAGTACGAGCGCGTCGACGCCGAGTCACTCTGGCGACAGTTGCTCACCCGCGTGTTCGAAACCGGCCATCCGTGGCTGACGTTCAAGGATCCGTGCAACGTCCGCTCGCCGCAGGACCACGTCGGGACCGTCCACTCCTCGAACCTCTGTACGGAGATCACGCTGAACACGAGCGCCGACGAACACGCCGTGTGCAACCTCGGGAGCGTCAACTTTGCGACTCACGTCGCAGACGGTGAACTCGATCGTGAACACCTCGCCTCGACGATCGAAACCGCGATGCGGATGCTCGACAACGTCGTCGACCTGTGTTTCTACCCGACCGATGCGGCCGAGCGCTCGAACCGCCGTCATCGCCCAGTTGGCCTGGGCACGATGGGCTTTCACGACGCGCTGATGGACCTCGAGGTCCCGATAGGCAGCGAGGACGCCGTCGAGAAAGCGAACCGCTGGCAGGAGTTTGTATCGTATCACGCTATACAAAACTCCTCGAGACTCGCCGCCGAGCGAGGAACGTATCCGTCCTACGAGGGGTCGAAGTGGGACCGCGGCCTCCTGCCACAGGATACCGTGGATCGCCTCGAGGCCGAACGCGGCCGGGCGATTCCAACTGATCGCGAGGAGACCCTCGAGTGGGAGACCGTCCGCGAGCACGTTGCCAAACACGGCATGCGAAACTCGAACACGATGGCGGTCGCGCCAACGGCGACCATCTCGACAATCAACGGGACGACGCCCTCGATCGAACCGCTGTACTCGAACCTATACGTGAAGTCGAACATGTCGGGTGACTTTACGATCGTCAACGAACACCTGGTCGAGGACCTGCGGGAGCAGGGGTGCTGGGACGACGACCTGGTCGATCGGCTCAAGTACCACGATGGATCCGTCCAGGAAATCGACGCGGTTCCCGACGAACTCAAAGCGCTGTACCGGGGCGCGTTCGAGATCGACCCGCGCCACCAGCTTCGACTCACGGCCCACCGACAGACGTGGATCGACCAGTCGATTTCTCACAACGTCTTTTTCCCGTCGACCGACGGCACGTTGCTCGACGACGTCTACAAGACGGCCTGGGAACTGGGGCTGAAAACGACGTACTACCTGCGTACCCTCGGGGCCTCCCAAATCGAGAAGTCGACCCTCGATATGGCCGAGTACGGAAAGACCCAGCACCGTGGCGAACGAGGGGGCGGCGGGAGCGAATCGGACCCCGGCGACGCCGACAAAGGCTCGAGAGATGACCTCCCCTCCCTCGACGATCCGACCTGCGAGGCCTGCCAGTAACCCGTATTCACCGCCAATGACACTCATCAACACCGACAGCGAACACGACCCGAACAAGATCCTCCCCATCGAGTACGACTGGGCGCGAGCGTACTACGAAGCCGGCGTCGACAACAACTGGGTTCCCGCCGAGATTCCGATGCAGGACGACGTCACCCAGTGGAACGGCGACGCCCTCTCCCCGGCCGAACGACAGCTCGTCGAGTGGAACCTCGGCTTCTTCTCGACGGCGGAGTCGCTCACGGCGAACAACATCGTCCTCGCGCTGTACGAGTACGTGACCGCCCCCGAGTGCCGACAGTACCTCTTGCGCCAGGCCTACGAGGAAGCGATTCACACGGACACGTTCATCTACTGCTGTGACTCGCTGGGGTTCGATCCCGAATACCTCTACGGGATGTACGACCGGATTCCCGCGATCGAGGAGAAAGACGCCTTCGTCGTCGACCTGACCCGAGCCATCGATCGACCGACGTTTACCATCGACACCGACGGCGACCTGCGAGAATTTCTCCGGGACCTCATCGGCTTCTACGTCATTATGGAGGGCATCTTCTTCTACGCCGGCTTCGCCATGATGCTCGGGCTCAAGCGCCAACAAAAGCTGGTCGGCGTCGGCCAGCAGTTCGAGTACATCATGCGGGACGAATCGCTCCACGTCGGCTTCGGCGTCGACCTGATCACTCAGCTTCGCCAGGAACACCCCGGCGCCTGGACCGACGATTTCGGCGAGGAGGTGATCGACCTGATCACCCGGGCCGTCGAGTTAGAGCGCGTCTACGCATATGAGGCCTGTCCCGACGAAATACTGGGTATGGGGCCTAACCAGTTCGCAACGTACGTCGAACGCGTCGCCGATCGCCGCCTCGAACAACTCGGCTTGCCGGCCCAGTACGGGGTCGAGAATCCGTTCCCGTGGCTCTCCGAGCAGGTCGATCTGAACAAGGAGAAGAACTTCTTCGAGACGCAGGTGACCGAGTACCGCAGCGGTGGCAGCCTCGAGTGGGATTAGCCGCGAGCGCCGCTCGGTCGGAACGGTTCTGGGTCACCTGCTGGAGGTCAGCCTCGAGTCGGAGCAGTGGCTCGAGTCTGGAGTGTTGAATTGAGTACGGAGCAGTGGCTGGAGTTCGGAGTGGGGATGTGACCTGAAGGAATGGCTCGAGCGACAGGCGGCCTCAATTCTCTGTCCGCCTGTCAGACCTCCGCCTTCCGCCTCCAGACGTCAGTCCTCCGTCCAGTACATGAGGTTCTCCTTCTTGGTGCCGCAGTTCGGACAAGTGTCGGGAAGGCCCTCGTCGATCGCTCCCATCTCGCCGCACTCGGTACAGCGCCACATCAACTCGGCTTCGCCGAACTCGTGGCCCGAGCGGGCGTGTTCGACGCTCATCGCCTCGACGCCTTCCCGGGTCGTGACGAAGAAACCGCCGAGGTCGAATCCGCGGACGGTTCCGAGTTTCTCCCCGTCTTCGCCGTAGACGGCCTGGCCGAACTGAACCTCGTGGACCTCCTCGACGGCTTCTTCGTCGCCCTCTCTGGCCGGTGTTTCTCCCATGAGCGAGGCTCCCACGAGTACGGGCATAAAACTACAACGCCTACCGTCACGGCTCGCCGACGATACGCTCCGGTCCCGAGAAACGGTCGATCGACGTATTTTTCACCGCAGACCGTTTTTGCCCGCCCATGGCAAGTTTCACTGTCGTCGTTGGCGACCCCGAATCGGGGCTCGCCCACCAGCTCGAGGCGGAGGGTCAGGACGCGAACCGATTCATCGGCAAAGAGATCGGCCAAGAAGTCGACGGGAGCGCCGTCGGTCTCGACGGCTACACGCTCGAGATTACCGGTGGCTCGGACAACGCGGGCCGCCCGCACAACGAGACGGTCGCGGGCTCCCGGCTCCAGGAGGTCCTGATGAGCGAGCGCCAGACGGGTTACAAGCCCGAGCGCGACGGCGAGCGCCGTCGAATCACCGCTCGTGGACGCGAGATGTCCGACGAGACCGCCCAGATCAACGCGACGATCGCCGAGCGCGGCTCCGAGAGCGTCGAGAGCCTGCTGGGCCTCGAGTCCGACGAGGACGGAGACGACGAGTAATCCCCCCGCGCTTCTATGACCGACCGAATTTCGAGTGACAACCCGAGCGTCGAGACGGTTCGAGCGACGCTGGCGGAGACCGCCACCGGCGTTCGCATCGAGATCCCCGGCGACGAGTCGGGACACTTTCCGGACGAGGCGGGCCAGGTCGTCCGGTTCGTCCTCGACGGAACCGAACGCTTCGGCCGGGTCGATCGCGGCCTGACCGGCGGCGAACTGGTCGTCCCCGGCCTCTACGAGACGCCGGATCAGGCGCGAGATCCGCGCGACGGCGTCGACGCCTTGCTCGACTGGATCGACGACCACGGCGCTCGCCGCGGCGGGTCAGTTCTGCTCGACGTCGTCGAACCCGACTTCCTCTACGGCGTGCGCGCTCCCGGCGAGACCGCCGTCTACGACGCCCACGAACCACCGTCTACGAGCCTGCAGGACATCGCGAAGGGGCTCGAGGACCAGTAGCGCGGCGTCAGGGCGAACGCGGCGACGAATTGAGAGTTCGACGAATCCAGATCGTTTCGAACCGAAACCCCCTTGTAGCTCGCTGACTAACCGGTTAGTTAGTGACCGACGAGAGCGCCCGCGACGAAATTATGACGGCGACCTACGAGGCCCTGTGCGAACACGGCTACACGGAGCTCACCACACAGGCCATCGCCGACCAGACGGACAAGAGCAAGTCCCTGCTGTTCTATCACTACGACTCCAAAGACGACATTATCTCGGCATTTTTCGACTTTCTGCTCGAGCACTTCGACGAGCGACTAGCGGCCAGCCAGGAGGTATCGCCGGTCGAGCGTCTGGCCGCACTCGTCGACTGGTTCCTCTACGACCCCGACGACGACGAGCGCGCATCCTTTCACACGGCGATGCTCGAGTTGCGCGCCCAGGCCCCCTACGACGAGCGATTCCAGGCACACCTCCGGCGCAGCGACGACGCGCTCCGGGCCGCGTTCGAGGATATCCTCCGGGACGGCCTCGAGGCCGGCGTCTTTCGCGACCACGACCCTGCGGAGACGGCAACGGTACTGATCGCCGCCCTCGATGGCGCGCGCATCCGACAGCTGACGATGGGCCGGGACGCCTACCTCGAGGAGGTGCGGTCGGGCGTCGCCAACGTCGTCGTCGCAGACCTGCTCGTCGAGGGCGAATCCTTCCCCGAGCGAGGGGCCGTCTCGCTCGAGGCCGTGGACGCGGCGGCCGGTGATGACCCCGAATGAGTCGAAAACGCGACCGATCGGTCAACGTGACGGACGGCGACCTGTTCAAGCCCCTCCTCGTGCTGTCGGCCCCCATCGTCTTCTCCCAACTCCTGCAGGTGGGTTACAACCTCGCGGACACCTTCTGGGTCGGTCGCCTCGGGAGCGACGCCGTCGCCGCGCTCTCGTATTCCTGGGCTATCGTCTTCCTGATGGTGAGCATCGGGGGCGGCCTCACCGCCGCCGGGACGGTCCTCGTCTCCCAGTACAAGGGCGCGAAGGACTTCCGGAAATCCCACCACGTCGCCGGCCAGACGCTCTCGTTCGTGACCGTCGTCGGCTTCGTCTTCGGCGCGCTTGGCTTCGCGCTCTCGCCCTGGCTGATCCAGCTGGTGGGCGCCGAACCGGGCACCGCCGCCTACACCTACGCGGTCAACTACACCCGGATCATCTTCGTCAGCGTCGGCTTCATGTTCTGGTTCTTCATCTTCGACGCCCTCTCGCGGGGCTGGGGTGACACCCGAACGCCGATGTACCTGATGGCGCTCAGCGTGACGATGAACGTCGTCCTGGACCCGATCCTCATCCTGGGCTTCGTCGACAACCCGCTCTTCGCCTGGATCGGTGCGACCGGTCTCGAGTCGACGCTCTACGCGATGACCGGCTTCACCGGCTTCGGCGTCGAGGGTGCCGCGGTGGCGACGGTCTTCTCCCGCGGTGTTTCCGCCCTCGTCGGCCTCTACCTGCTCTTTTCGGGTCGGGTCGGCCTTGAGCCCACCCTCGCGGATCTGCGCCTCGAACTGCCGACAGTGAAGAAGATCCTCGAGATAGGCGGGCCCATCGCGACCGAGCAGGGCTTTCGATCGTCAGGGATCGCCCTGCTGACGGCGCTGGTGGCCATCGCCGGAACCGACGCGGTCGCCGCCTACGGGATCGCCAATCGGCTCTCCTCGCTGCTCTTCTTGCCGGCGCTCGGGCTAGCCCGCGGGACGGAAGCCGTCGTCGGGCAGAACCTCGGCGCCGAGCAAGTGGGCCGAGCCTGGAAGGCCGTCAAGCTGAGTTCCGTCGTCGTCGTCGGAATCTTCGTCCTCGTCGTCGGGATCGCCTATCCGCTGGCCGAACCGATCACGGCCGTCTTCATCCAGGGCGAGGGGAGCGAGCAGGTCGTCACCTACGGCGCCGCGTTCATCCTGATCGCGGGCCCATCGTACATCTTCATGGGCGTCTTCCAGGTGCTGCTGGGTGGCCTCCGGGGAAGCGGCAGCACGCGTGCAGCAATGTTCCTCTCGATCCAGGAACTCTGGGTGTACCGCATCCCGATCTCGGCAGTCGCCGTCCTCCACTTTGGCCTGGGCATCTACGGCGTCTGGTACGCCATCGCCCTCTCGTACGTCCTGTCGGCCATCGTCACCGCCGTCTGGTTCCTGCGCGGGACCTGGACCGACAACGTCGTGACCGAGGACGTCGCGTCGGCGCCCGCCGGTGATTGAGATGACCAGGTCGAATCCCTTCGTCGACGGTGACGGCGACGGCAACGGTGCCGAACCCGTGCAATCGACGGGCCTCACCCCGTCCGTCCGGGCGCTCTCACTGCAGGCCTGTCCGCGTCCGGACAATTCGCTTCCGGTCGCCCTCTGTCGAACCGTCGCGACGACCGTCGACGCCGACTCGAGCGTCGCGGCCGAGGCGCCAGCGCTCGAGCCCCTGGCCACCGCGTTGATCGCACTCGAGGGGTACGTTCGACTGCGACGCGCGACGCTGGTGGACGAAGTCGACGACCGCGAGACGGCCCTGCTGGCGAGCGATTACCTGTTCGCTCGCGCCCACGGGGCGGTCGGGGAGGCCCCACTCGACGCCGAACGAGCGCTCGCGAGCGTCCGTGCGTTTACCGCTGCCTCGAGCGAGTTGCCTGTGGCGATCGATCGTGGCGGGAGAGCGGGCGACGGGGTTCTGGAATCGGCGTCGAAATTGGAATCGGAATCAAAGCCGGCATCAGAACCAGCGCCCGAACCGACCGTCGAAGCAGGCCCACTGGCCGTCCTTGCTGGCTGCGGCTGCGTCCTGGGCGCCATCGTCGGCGACCGACCCGACGCGGCCGACCCGCTTCGAGCGTACGGGCGCCAACTCGGAACCCTCCTCGACGCCGTCTCGGGCGGATCGCTCGACGAGACCGCGAGCCCGTCCGAACGCCTCGCTCGAGACCACCGGAAGACGGTCCGGCAGGCGATGCTTCGTGGTCTCCAGGGCGAAGCGATCACTGGTTCGCTCCCCGACGACCCCCGTCTTCGGACAGCACTCCTCCCACGGCTCGAGGAAGCGACAGCCGCCCACGGCCGCCTCGCCGATCACCTCGACGAGACCGCGCTGGGTCGGCTCGAGCGACCGCTTCGCTGGCTCGCGGGCGAACTGGGTCGTGGAGATGGGTTCGGAGCGATCGATGGCCAGCGTGACTGACCGCGACCGTCGTTAGTTGGCGGGCCCGATAACGATCTTTCCGAAGCAGACCGAATCAACTTCACCGTGGGAGGCCTCGAGTTGTGCCCGTGATTACCAGCTTGGGACGTACCCCAATCGGATCGCCGGAGCCAAATCGCTCGAGTCCCCAGACAGGGTATAGAGATGCACCTCGAGTTTCTCGGTGGGGCCCGCGAGATCGGCCGGAGCGCCCTCCTGGTGGACGATTCTCTGCTACTCGATTTCGGAATGGACTCGGGGAACCCGCCCTCGTTCCCGCTTCGGGAACCCGACCCGGACGCCGTCGTCGTCTCTCACGGTCACCTCGATCACGTCGGGACCCTGCCTGCCCTGCTGTCGGGCGACGCTCGCCCGACGATCCACTGGACCCAGCCTACTTACGACCTCGCGATGGTGCTGGCTCGAGATACGCTGAAACTCCACGGCGGGAGCTACGACTGTCCGTTCACCGAGGCCGAACTCGCCCGCCTGACTCAGGTGTCGGAGACTCACGGTTACGGCGAACCCTTCGAGGCCGCTGGCTACGAGGTGACGTTCTTCGACGCGGGCCACGTCCCCGGAAGCGCCCACGTCCTGATAGACGACGGCGACACCCGCCTGCTCTACACCGGCGACTTCCACACCGAAGACCAGCACCTCCTGGCGGGGACGACGGCCCGCCCCGATGCCGACGTCGTGATCTGTGAGAGCACGTACGCCGACACGACCCGTCCCCCGCGGGCGGAGATCGAGCGCGCGTTCGTCGACAGTCTCAAAGCGACGATCTGGGAAGGTGGCACAGTCGTCGTCCCCGCCTTCGGCATCGGCCGCACCCAGGAAGTGATGTGCATCTGCGCCGAACACGACCTCGAGTGTTACGTCGATGGGATGGGCACCCACGTCGCGGACCTGTTCTTGCGCCCGCGAAATCGTGACTTCCTTCGAGACCCCGACGAACTGCGTCGTGCGAAGGGCAACTCTCGGTTCGTCGACGGTAGGGACGGCCAGCGAAAACGCATCGCCGACCAGAACACCGTCATCGTGACGACCAGCGGGATGCTCCACGGCGGCCCCGCGATGACCTACGTCCCCGCGATCCGGGGCCACCCGGCGAACAAGATCGCCATGACGGGCTACCAGGTCGAGGGGACCCCCGGCCGGGACCTCCTCGAGACCGGGAGCGCCGAAATCGACGGCCGAGTGATGCCCGTCAGCGCCCAGGTCGAGCAGTACGACTTCTCGGCCCACGCCGACCGGGCGGGTCTCGAGTCGTTCCTCGAGTCCTACCGCGATTCGCGGGTGCTCGTGAACCACGGGGACCGCTGTGACTGGTTCGCCGAGGAACTCCGGACCGATGGCTTCGACGCGTCCGCTCCCGAGCTGGGCGAGCGCGTAGTCCTCGAGTAGCAGGTTCGCGGAGGCTGCTCGTCAGCCGTCGTCTCGCGATCACTCCTCGGACTCGTAGGGCTCGCCGACGGACGAGGGGACCTGCGTCTTCCCCCACCCCGTGAGGACCACGATGACAACGACGTACGGAAGCAGCCCCAGCAGTTTCGAGGAGGCCTCGATGTTGAGCGTCTGGAACTGGCCTTGCAACATGTCGACGCCGCCGAAGAGGAGGGCTGCGGCGGCCGCTCCGAGCGGGTTGTAGTTGCCGAACAGGTAGGCGACGATGCCGAGCCAGCCGCGACCGTCGACCATCGTTTGCCCGGTCCCGACGAACGACGAACTGTGTGCGAGAAGCACCGCACCGCCGAGGCCGGCCAGCCCACCGGAGAAGATCACCGTCGCGTAGCGAACGCGATTGACGTCGATACCGGCGGTGTCGAGCGCCTCCGGATTCTCGCCGGCTGCCTGGATCCAGTAGCCGTACTGCGTGCGGTAAAGGAAGATCCACGCCCCGACCGCGACGAGGACGGTGAGCCAGACCAGCGGCGACTGATCGAAGACGACCCGGCCGAAGAAGGGAATCTCGCTGAGTCCCGGGACCGTCAGCCTCCCGACGCCAGGGAGGCGCGGACTGTTTCTGCTCCCCCAGATGACGGCCGCCGTGAACGGGACGAGACCGAGGCCGATGAACCAGACCCCAAGCCCGGCCACGATCTGGTCCGCCTTGTACCGGATCAGCAATACGGCGAAGAGGACGGCCAACCCCATCGTGAGCAGGACCGAAATGCCGATCCCGGCCCAGGCGTGGACAGCCCCGCCGGCGCCGACGAGATACGTCGCGGCGGCGGCGAAGAAGGCACCGAAGATCATGAACCCCTCGAGGCCGATGTTGAACACACCGCTTTTCTCCGCGTACAGCCCGCCGATCGCGGCGAGCGTGATGGGGGCGGCCATCTCCATCGATCGGGCGACGTAGCCCGGCGTCACGATGCTGGCGAGGGTTTCGAGGCCGTCAGCCAGTACCTCGGCGAGGGGAACGTCGAAGACGACGACCCCGACGATCCCGAGGGCTGCCAGCACGACGAGCACGAGGCCGACGAGTCGGACGCCGCGGTGGCGAGCGTACTCGAGGCCGCTCATCGGTCCTCACCACCGAGACCGGCTCGTTTGGCAGCCATTCGGAACAGCTCCGGCGCGGCCACGAAGACGATGACGATGCCGACGATACCGTCGATCAGCTGGACGGGCACGTCGCTGTACGTCTGGATGTACGAACTCGAGGAGTTGAGCCCGCCGAACAGTAGTCCGGCCGGCAGGACCCCGAGCGGGTTGTTCGCGGCGAGCAGGCTGACGGCAATCGCGTCGTAGCCGTAGGTGTGGATGCTGGCCGGTTCGATGAACCGTCCCTGGAACATGATGACGTAGACCGCGCTGGCGAGTCCGGCCACGGCCCCGGAGAACGTCATCGTCGCGACGATCGTCCGCTTCGCATCGACGCCGGAGTACACCGCCGCCCCGGCCTGGTAGCCGCTGGTCACCATGTCGTACCCGATCCCCGTCCGCGTCATCGCGATGGCGACGACCGCGACGACCGCGAGCGTCAGCAGGAGGCCGATTATCGAGAACGACGAATCGCCGAAGAGGATTGGTGGGAGTCCGACGTAATCCGGGAGTCGCTCGGTTTGGACGTTCGTCGATCCCTCCGCACGGAGCGGGTTCGTGAGTAGCCAGCTGACGACGCCGATCGCGATGAAGTTCAGCATGATCGTCGTGATAATCTCGTTCGCGTCGGCGTACGCCTTCAACACGCCGGGAAGCGCACCGTAGAGGCCGCCACCGACGGCGGCGGCGACCGTCCCAATGAGCATCAGCCCGATTCCACCGACGGTTCCGGTCGGCAAGAACGGGGCCGTCCAGAGGATCGACACGGTGCAGAACAGGCCGCCGACGACGAACTGTCCCTGTACGCCGATGTTGAACACGCCGGCTCTGAACGCAATCGCCACGGCGACGCCGGTCAGGATGAAGAACGTCGAGAGCCGCAACGTCCGCGCCAGGATGCGCTCGCTGCCGAGCGCGCCGACGATCAGGTTGTTCAGAAAGAGTATCGGACTGTACCCGGCGGCGGCTACGATCACCAGGCCGATGAGAATCGCCGTCGTGACCGACGCGAGGGCGATCCCGAGACGTTCCAGGACTGTCGCCTGGAGGAGTCGACCGGCGACGCGATCCGCCAGCGACCGAGTGCCGCTCTGGTCGGCCGAGCTCATGGCTGGACCTCGCTGTCTGGCTCCGATAGCTCGTTCTGGTCGGTGAGGCGCTGGCCCGCCATCAGGAGGCCGAGTTCTTCCTCGGTGACCGCGGTCGGGTCGACGGTGTCGATGAACGACCCTTCGTACATGACCGCAGTTCGGTCCGAGAGCTTCTGGATCTCCTCGAGCTTCGACGAGACGAGAACGATCGCCAGTCCCTCGTCCCGGAGTTCGATCAACCGGTTGTGGATAAACTCGATCGACCCGATGTCGACGCCACGAGTCGGATGCGAGGCGATCAACAGCGACGGGTCGTGGCCGACCTCTCGGCCGACGATGAACTTCTGCTGGTTTCCGCCGGACAGCGACGCCGCTCTGGTGTCGGCGTCGGGCGGTTGGACGTCGAACTCCGCGATGATCTCCTCGGTGTGATCACGGACGTGCGCCCAGTCGATGAACCCGTTTTTCGCGAACGGCTCGATAGTCTGGTTCCCGAGCAGGCCGTTCTGGACCAAGTCGTAGTCCATCACCAGCCCCTCGGCGTGGCGGTCCTCGGGAATGTAGGCGATGCCCGCCTCGATGCGGTCGCGTCGCGACCGCGTGGTGACGTCGTTGCCGTCGAATCGGATCGCTCCCGAATCGGGCGTCCGGAGTCCGGTGAGCGCTTCGACGAGTTCGGTCTGGCCGTTTCCCTGCACGCCAGCGATCCCGAGGATCTCGCCCTCCCGGACCTGGAGGTCGACTCCGGAGACTTTCTCGAGGCCGCGGTCGCCC
Organism: Natronosalvus rutilus; assembly: GCF_024204665.1. Classification (NCBI taxonomy): domain Archaea; kingdom Methanobacteriati; phylum Methanobacteriota; class Halobacteria; order Halobacteriales; family Natrialbaceae; genus Natronosalvus; species Natronosalvus rutilus. The sequence goes on from NZ_CP100355.1 coordinate 555,339, forward strand.
GTGACCCGGATTCCCTCGACCTCGAGGAGCGGCGAGCCCGGTTCGGTCTCGCGAGGCTCGCGATCGAACGACACCTCGCGACCGACCATCATCTGGGCCAGTTCCTGCTCGGAGGTGTCCGACGCGGGAACGGTGCCGACCGCCTTTCCGTCGCGGAGAACGGTTATGTCGTCGGCGATCGCCATGACTTCGTCGAGCTTGTGCGAGATGAAGATGAGCGAGCGACCGTCCGCTCTGAGGTCCTCCATGACGGCCATCAGCCCGTCGACTTCCTGTGGCGTGAGGACGGCCGTCGGCTCGTCGAGGATGAGGACGTCCGCGCCCCGGTAGAGGCTCTTGACGATTTCGACGCGCTGTCTCGTCCCGAGGTCGAGGTCCTGGATCGGGGTGTCGAGGTGGTCGGCGACCTCGAACCCGTAGCGGTCGCTGATAGCTTCGATTGACTCTCGTGCGGCCTCCTCGTCGACGAATCCGTTCTCGACGGGCTCGTGGCCGAGAATGATGTTCTGGAGGACGGTCATCGGCTCGACGAGCTGGAAGTGCTGGTGGATCATGCCGATCCCCGCGTCCATGGCGTCGCGAGGTGTGTCGATCGTCCGTTCCTCGCCGTCGATAGCGATCGTTCCCTCGTCCTGATCGTAGAGCCCGTAGAGCACGCTCATGAGCGTCGTCTTCCCGGAGCCGTTTTCGCCGAGGAGGGCGTGAATCGAGCCGGCCTCCAGCGTGAAGTCGACGCGCTCGTTGGCGACGACGTCGCCGAACCGTTTCGTGATCCCCTCGAGTCGGACGGCCGGTGGTGAGTTGTGCGAAGTCATAAAGTGGTCAAAGCGGTGAGAACGGAAACACCGACTGCACGGTCGTCCCGTCTAGCATCCAGTCGGCCCGCATTCGAAGTCGATTTCGCCGTCGATGATGGCCTGCTTTGCGTCCTCGATGTTCTGATTGAGGGAGTCGGGTAGACTGTCTTCGAACGCCTGTCCGGTCACCCAGTCGATCTGTCCACCTTCGGTCGAGAGGTTCTGTTCGCCCTGCACGCTCTCCCAGTTGTCGTTGACGACGGCTTCTGCGACCGTGTAGGTGGCCTCGTTGAGCGCCTTGATGGCCGAGCCGAGGATCACGTCCTGGTAGCTGTCGAACGCGACCGACTGATCGCTGTCGACGCCAAGCGCGAATCGGCCGTTCTCCTCGGCGGCCTGGAACGCCCCTTCACCGGCGGCCGAGGCCGCGTGCCAGACGATATCGGCCCCGCTCTCGATCTGCGAGACGGCCTGGTCGTTGACCCCCGAGGGGTCGTTGAAGCTGCCGCCGTAACCGGTGAGTACCTCGATACTGTCGTCGACCCAGTGGACGCCCTGTTCGTACGAGACTTGGAACGCCTCGATCAGCGGGATTTCCTCGCCACCGACGAAGCCGACGACGCTCTCGTCGGGATTGGTCGAACTCCCCTCGTGTTCGATCTCCTCCTGGGTCAGTGTCCCGGCACCGACACCGGCGAGGAACGACATTTCGTTGTTCATCTCGATCCACCCCGAGACGTTCTCCGCCTCGACGACGTTGTTGATGAGCATCCAGTTCACGTCGGGGTACTCCTGGGCGTTCTCCTGGAGCGGCTCGGTGTGCTGGTCGGCGACCAAGACGATCAGATCCGGCTCGGATTCGGCGGCGTCGGCCTGGCGCTGGCCGTACTCGCCCTGGTTGGTCTCTTCGATCGTATTGACGCTAATGTCCCACTCGTCGGCTGCCTCCTCCAGCCCTTCGAGCGCGTTGTCGTTGAACGCCTGGTCGTCGAAGCCCGCCGGACTCGAGATAATGGTCATCTGGTACTCGGCGTCGCTTCCGCCGTTCCCGCCGATACACCCGGCGAGGGCCATCCCACCGACGACTGCCCCCGATCGAAGGACGGTACGCCGATCGACCGGTACGGTTGTATCGCACGACTCTCCAGACCCATCACGTCCACCAGTCCTGGAAAACATGTCACTACCAGATATGGGACTCCTACTATAAAATCATTTAGACCAAACAGGTCACCATTTGCCGTTTAAACGGCTGTATGGGCCAGGCCCAGATTATATTTTGTGGCATTCGACCTTATTTATCGAATTAATACAATATGCGTTTAAGTGACTAGTAGTCAGGTACAGTTGCGTTCGTGCCAGCAAAAACGGACTGGAGATCAGGACCATCAGGGGACCAACCGATCATTTCGTGAGTTCCGCTAGTGCTTGATAGGGATCGGTGTGGTGGCTTTCCAGATGACCACGCGTACACGACCCCCTCATTTGCCAATTCACGCACGCCGAGCCTCGAGTCCCACGAAACAAAACGGTGAGCCCTGATGGGTCGCGTCCTCGTCGCCTACGGCTCGAGCGAGGGGCAGACGGCCGTCATCGCCGACCGGATCGGCGACGTGCTCGCCGACGCCGGCCACGACCCGCTCGTGATCAGCACGAAACACCCACCGCCCGAACTCTCGCTGTCGCGCTACGACGGAGTCGTCGTCGCCGCGTCGGTCCACATGGGCACCCACCAGCCAGACGCCGTGTCGTTCGTCCGCGAGAACCTGGACGCACTCGAGCGCGTCCCCTCGGCGTTCGTCTCGGTGAGCCTGACGGCGGCGACCGACAGCGAGGACGCTGGCCGGACCACCGAGGCGTACGTCGAGGACGTCCTCCAGGAGACCGGGTGGTCGCCGACGCGAACCCACGTCGTCGCTGGCGCGCTGAAGTACCGCGAGTACGGACTGCTCACGCGCTTCATCGTGCGCCGCATCGCTGGCAAGGAGAGGCTAGCAACCGACACCAGCCGGGATCACGAGTACACCGACTGGGACGACCTCGAGGCGTTTACGGGCGAGTTCGCGACGCTGGTAGACGACCACAGCTCGAGCGCCCGGTAACCTTTCATAACCAGACTCGGTATCCGGAAGAACGGTGGGGACGTGAGTTGGAAGCGGGACTAGGAATACGCGTTTGAACAGTCGACGAGGGCTCGAGAGAGCGGTCAGCCGTTGGATGGCGTCATTAGAGGAAAAAGATGAATGGGGAGCGTTCGAGAAAAGCGGTAAAATCGCGCGCTAAAATGTTCATAATCGGTTTCCGTATGGCGGTTTCCGGGTTGGTAGCTACTCGAAAGTGAAGCGGGACGAAGAGGGACTCGAATTGAAATCCCGAAATCGAATTCGGTGGTCTCGAGCCTTCTCTGTAGGAGTCTCAGTCACCCACTCGAGTCGAACGGGTGGGCTCCCGGTGGACAGTCTGAAAGTTCATAATCGGTTCTCTGCTATCGATTTTGAGAGTGGAGCCAGTACTGCAATAACCGAGAAAGTCGAGACGGCTTTTGAGAGAGAAAACGCAGACTAGAGGAGGCCTCGTGGCGGTTATACCTGTATGGCTGCTCGAGGCTTGGCTCTACGCAGCGAGCACCGGCCACGAGACGGACTTCGCACACCATTCACTCTAAGCACCCATCTTGAGACATGCAGATACGCACGAACAGCCTCGAACGGCCCCTACTCAGAGATTGGGATGTGAGGCCACGTTCTTGAAGGAGCACTTTCCACGTACGCACCTCTCGACGATATTCATAATTGGCCTCGAGTCAGGGATCGTAACGACTCTTCCGGACGATTTCCCAATTATGAGTTATTGAAGCGTGATTAGTCCAGCCTCGCGAGCACGGGGGCCGGTTGAGACGTCAGCCACGATGATGGCGGCAATCGTACCGATGCCGACAGCGATTGCGAACCCAGCGGCGCAAATGGCAGGGGTGGTTTGCACCAAGCCGTCGAACTCAACGACGACACCACCCATCCGATTCAGGATAGAGACCACTGGCGGCGTCACTACACGCCCAGGGAAGCCGCCGACCAACCACGACACCCTGGCCAGCGACCACGATGAGTAGCAGCGACGAGGGGAGCCCAACAGCCAACCCAGTGACGACGCTCTGGCGCCCCAAAAACATTTTTCCGGCCGTCCGATGTCGAGCGCGTATGGACCCCGACGACGAGAACGCGGACGACGCGAAGGCGACCGACCTCGAGTTGAGCGACGCCGAGAAGGACGCCCTCCACGACCTCCAGCTCGCCGTCGAACACCTCCACCGGGGCTACGGTGCCCTGCTCGAGTGTCACCACGAGGTCGGCCACGCGATGGATCAGATCGCCGACGCCGAGGACCGCCTCCGAGAGGCGGGCCACGAGACCTGGGCGAACGACCTCAGGGATGAGTACCTGCCCGCCGGCTCGATCGGCGACCGGTGGACCTACGAGTTGATCGAGGAGTTCTCCGACGGGTTCCTGCGAGAACTCACCGACTTTGAGGCGAGCGTCCGGGACGAACTCGCCGACGGCCAGGGGCACGTCACCGAGCGCGAGCAACAGCGACGGTGGCGCGAGCGAGCGGAGGGATGGGAAGACGAGTAGCTCGAGTCGAAGGGTGGCTACTGGCGCGGACTCGAACGCCGACAGGACGAAGCGAGATCCAGCGTGTGAGTCGTCTCGAGCACACTGGTAGCAGCGAGTGAAAGCGTGAACGGCAGCAGTCGGTCGTCAGTTGGCCACAACTGCGACTTGTCGTGTCGCTACATTCGGTTCTCGGACCATTCCGCGCCAGAGAGACGTATCACATGGCTGAAATCCCATTCTCGACACATGCAGTGTTTTCAGTACTTTCAGTGTTTTCGCTCCGAACACTCATAACGATGCGCACGGTACTCTCGTTCATCGATGTCGATCGATCGCAAGACCTTCGAAAACTCGAGCGAGGACGAACTGGACGAGCCCTCAGTTCCGGATCTGGTACTCGGATTCCTCGCTTTCCACGACGACCGCGCGTTCAAGGCTCGCGAAATAGCCGCTCGAGTTGGTGCCGACGAAGGCGCGGTTAGCACGGCCCTCTCGCGGCTGAAAGACCGCAGTCTCGTCGAACACAAGGCGACGTACTGGGCAGTGACGGACGACACCGACCGCCTCGATGGATACAGTGGCTACGAACGGGCGACAGCACTTTTCAACGAGCAACTTGGTGAGGAGGACGAGCAGGCCTGGCGCGAACACGCCCCCGACGAGCCACACCCGAGTGTGGAGAACGAGCAGTGACCGACGACGAACCCACCCCGATCTTCGAACGAGGAGACGTCGTCTACGGCAACGACCCGTTCAAAGGTGGGGAAAAAGCTCGACCCTGGCTCGTTCTCTCGAACCATCACGGACGGCCGTTCCACGGCGAACAGCATATCGTGCTCACGTTGACGTCGAAATCGTGGCTGGAGGGACTCATCGAGATTCCAGAGGATGGGTGGCTTCGTGGTGGGACTCCAGACGACAGCCGGATTGTACCGTGGGGTGATCAATCAATCGACAAAAGAGACGTCAAATTCTGGCAGGGGCGTCTGAGGCAGGATCTCGTCGATGAAGCTGTCACTGGTCTCGTCGAAGAGCTACAGTAGTGGTTTTCTCAGGCGTCCCTTAATTGGGGGAATCACAGAGCAATGGTTGTCGAATGTCAGGGCAGGGACTTCGAAATCCATCTGGGCCGGTATTCCGCCCACTCACGACGTCAGCCGAAAAACACAACACAGGCCGGAAAATACCCGAATCTCGATACCAGACTCAGTCGTCGGCGGGCGCTGCCCCGGAGCCGCCTTCGGCCTGGGCCTTCGTCCAGGCGAGTTTGCCGCCGGCGGCGAGGATGTCGCGCTCGCGCTCGGAGGCGTCCAGCGTGGCGGTGAACTCCTCCTCGCCGTTGACGCGGACGGTGAACTCCTCGGCGCCGCTCGAGACGGCTTCCTCGACGTCGTCGACGATTTCGATGTCGTCGCCCTGGTCGATGGCGTCGTAGGTCTCCTCGTCGATGGTCAGCGGGAGCAGGCCGAAGTTGAAGAGGTTCGCGCGGTGGATCCGGGCGAAGCTCTGGGCCAGCACGCCGTCGACGCCCAGGTACATCGGGCACAGGGCTGCGTGTTCGCGCGAGGAGCCCTGGCCGTAGTTCTCGCCGGCGACGAGGAAGCCGCCGTCGGACTCGAGGGCACGCTGGGCGAAGGTGTCGTCCACCCGGCTGAGCGTAAACTCGGAGAGTTTGGGGACGTTCGACCGGTACATCAGGATGTCCTGAGTCGCGGGGATGATGTGGTCGGTTGTGATGTTGTCCTCCATCTTCAGCAGGGCCGGCCCCTCGAGTTCGGCCTCGAGGGGGTCCTTGAGGGGGACGTCGCCGATATTGGGGCCCTTGATGAGTTCGTCGTCGACGGCCTCGTCAGGGCTGATGAGGTCGGCTTTCGAGGCGTCGTACTCGTCGGCGAGTTCGAAGCCGGGGTCCTCGAGGTCGCCGAGTTCCTCGGCCAAGTCGCGCGGGTCGACGATTTCGCCTTTGAGCGCCGCGGCGGCGGCGACCTCCGGGGAACAGAGGTAGACGTTGTCGTCTTCGATGCCCGAGCGGCCCTCGAAGTTGCGGTTGAACGTCCGCAGGCTCACGGAGTCGGAAGCGGGCACGTGGCCGATGCCGATACAGGCACCACACGTGGCTTCGGAGAAGTTGACGCCGGCGGCCATCATCTCGGCAACCCAGCCCTGGCGGGCCAGTAGTTCGGAGGCCTGCTTCGAGCCGGGGGCGACGATCATCTCGGTCGTCTTGTTCACCTCGCGGCCCTCGAGCATCTTCGCCGCGGGGAGGACGTCCTCGAAGGCACCGTTGGTACAGGAGCCGACGATGACCTGATCGACGTCCGTTCCCGCGACCTCGCTGACGGGCACGACCTTGTCGGGCATCGACGGTTCGGCGATCAGCGGTTCGAGATCCGAGAGGTCAACGACGATCTCGTCGTCGTACTCGGCGTCGTCGTCGGGCTGGAGTTCGACGTACTCCTCGCCGCGGCCCACCCGTTCGAGGTAGTCTTGGGTCTGCTCGTCGGTCGCAAAGATCGAACTCGTCGCGCCGAGTTCCGTCCCCATGTTGGTGATGGTCATCCGCTCGGGGGCGCTGAGGCTCTCGGCGCCCGGACCGGTGTACTCGAGGATCTTGCCGACGCCGCCTTTGACCGTGAGTCGGCGGAGCATCTCGAGGATGACGTCTTTCGCGGTGGCCCACTCGGGGAGTTCGCCCTCGAGGCGGACGTTCACGACCTCGGGCATCTCGATGTAGTAAGGGGCGCCGCCCATCGCGACGGTGATGTCGATCCCGCCGGCGCCGATAGCGAGTTCGCCCAGGCCACCCGGCGTCGGAGTGTGGCTGTCTGAGCCGAGCAGGGTCTTGCCGGGTGCGGCGAAGTTCTCGCGGTGGACGTTGTGGCAGATGCCGTTGCCGGGGCGAGAGAAGTGGGCCCCGTAGGTGCCGGCCGCAGAGCGCAGGAATCGGTGGTCGTCGGTGTTTTTGAAGTCGAACTGGTAGGTCTGGTGGTCACAGTACTGGGCGGCCAGTTCGGTCTGGACTTCGTCCAGTCCCATCGCCTCGAACTGGAGCCAGACCATCGTGCCGGTCGTGTCCTGTGTCAGCACCTGGTCGATCTCGATCCCGATCTCCTCGCCGGTCTCGAGTTCGCCCTCGACGAGGTGGTCGTCGAGAATTTTCTCGGTGAGCGTCTGTCCCATAGCATCACAAACTGGGCTATCCTGCCTGATAAATCCAGCGTGTTTCCGAGTGGGTAAGCGTCCAAAACGTGGTTGTAAAACGGTTTATTCTGCAATAATTGCGCCCACAGGTATGCATTCGAGACAGTGACGAGAAACTGGTGCTCAGGTTCGTGTGCATATTCTTCCCGATGTGGATCCGACGTCGTCGAGCGAGAACGGCAACAATTGCCGCAATCTACGACGGGAACCAGTAGCTATACGGCCCCGGATAAATCAGCTACCATCATGAACGGCGAGCAAGTCGGCAGCGTGCTCGAGGGAACGGTCGATCGGTGGACCGAACTCGATACCGACTGGCAGGGAGTGTTCATCGGTCTGGCGATCGTCGCCCTCGTCGGCGGTTTCGGCGTAGATATCGTATGGTAACGGCCGTCACCAGAACACTGCCCGGCCTGCTCGTACTCTGTCTCGGGGCGGTACTCGCTCGCGGCCTCTCGACGCTCGCGGGACCGAACGAGTTGCTCCTGGCGATCGCCCTCGGAGTCGTGCTGGCGAACGGGGTCGGCGTTCCTAATCGACTTCGCCCAGGACTGGGGACGCACAAGATTTGGCTCGCCGCAGGGATCGTGTTGCTCGGCGCGTCGGTGACGCTCGAGTCGATCCTCGAGACCGGGGCGACGGTCCTCTTGTTGCTGGTCGCGACGGTGACGCTCACCCTCCTCACCGTTGAGGCGATCGCTCGAACCGTCGGCGGACTCCCGGAGCACTTCGGATCGTTGCTCGCCGCTGGTGCCGGAATCTGTGGGGTCTCCGCCGTCGTCGCCGTCGGCGGCGGAATCCGTGCCCGGGAGACCCAGATCGCCTACGCGGCGGGCACCGTGTTGCTGGTCGACGCGATCACGCTCGTCGTCTACCCGATCGTCGGCTCCGTGCTCGAACTCTCCGGACAGGTCTTCGGCGTCTGGGCCGGCGTCAGCATGCTCTCGACCGGTCCGGTGGTCGCCGTCGGGTTCGCCCACTCGGAGACCGCCGGGCAGTGGGCGACGATGACGAAACTCGCCCGCAACGCCCTCATCGGCGTCGTCGCGGTCGGCTACGCGAGCTACTACGCTCGCCGGGGCTCCGGCGAATCGACGTCCCTGCGGCTGCTGTGGTCGAACGTCCCGAAGTTCGTGCTGGGCTTTCTCGCGCTCGTCGCGCTCTCGAGCGCGGGCGTCTTCTCGCCGGCCCAGCAGGAGTCGCTCGCGAACGCGGTGGACTGGCTGTTTCTGCTCGCGTTCGTCGGCCTCGGGACGGAGATTCGAGTGGCGGACCTCAGACGAGCCGGTATCGCCCCCGCGCTCGTCGTGGTCGCCGCGGTGATGATCGCAAGCGTGGTGTCGCTCGGGGTTGCACTCGTCGTGCTTTGACGCGTGTCGGCGAGCGCTCGAGCTAAAGGTTCAGGACGACGAGAACGAACTGGCACGCGACGATCACGCTGAGGGTCGCCAGTACGCAGGCGTCGTAGACGAGTCGAAACTCGTCGATCGCTCCCCGGCGCACCAGCCAGGTTCGGAGCCACTGGGCGCCGGCGTACAGTCCGATCAGTGACACGGGAAACGCGACCAGGACGGCCAGCGTCGGTGCGTGTTCGGGTCCGTAGTAGGTGCCGATCGTCCACCGAATTCGGACGGTGTCCGAGAGGCGTCCGTACGAGACGGCGCTCAACGCGACGCTCGCGAGAACGATTACGAGACCACCGAGTGAGAGCGGTCGCGCGCGTTCGAGGTTCGAGCCATCCGGTCGGCCAGGGGTAGTCGTGACCATGGCGTCTCTCGAGACGGCCGGGACCAGTATAACGGCTCGAGCACGGCTTCAGACCCTGTAGTCGTGGGAAGTTCTATACGAGTGTGGGGTCGAAATGAGGCCACCGTGAGTGAGGATGCGGACGCCGACGCTGAGGCTGACATCGAGCGACTCGCCACCGTGCTCGAAGACCCGACGGCACGGACCATCCTCACCGAGACAAGCCAGGAACCACTGTCGGCGAGAACCCTGAGTGAACGGTGTGGGGTCTCCGAACCCACGATCTACCGTCGGCTAGAGGACCTTCGCGAGTGCGACCTGCTCGTCGAGCGGACGAAACCGGACCCCGAACGCGGCCACCACCGAACCATGTACGCGACCAACTTCGAACGACTCACGGTCGAACTGCGCGACGGACACCTCGAGTTGCGGGTCGACCGCCGCGAGGACCCCGCAGACCGGTTCACGCGGCTGATCGAGGGGATGTGAGATGGCGTTCCAGCCGCTCCAGTTGTGGGATCCGTCGATGCCGCCGGACTGGGTGATCACGTTCCAGCAGGTGACGCAGATCGTGAGCGTGCTCATCGGCGTGTTCATCGCCTACCAGGCCTACCGCGGCTACCGACGCAACGACAGTCGACCGATGCTGTTTCTCGCGCTCGGGTTCGTCCTCGTGCTCGCTGTGCCGTTCTGTCTCTTCGTCCTGTACGCCGCGATTCCGGGAATCCCCGAATCCGCCGTCGTCGTCGCCTCACAGTCGAGCCAGGTGACGGGCCTGCTGGCGATCCTCTACGCGCTGTGGATGCCGACCTGAGGGTTAGGGTGAATCGAGGCCATGCTACCGAGAACGCCGCCCGAGAACGAGCCCCAGGGCGACGGCGACGATCGCCGCGCCGACGCCGAATCCCGGCACGGACTCCGCCCCCTCCGAAACCCGCGACTCGATCCCGGACTCGACGGTCACCGTCACCCGCTGGTCGCCAGCCCCGATCTCGTGACGCCCGCGGTCCTCGAACGACAGCGTCGTCTCGACGGTCGTCGACTCGCCTGGACCGAGGGTGACGGTCTCCTCGGCGACCACGCCGTCGACGGTGCGAATCTCGACGGTCGTCCGCCCGACTCGAGACTGCTCGTTCTCGACCGTCGCCGTCACCGTGATCAACTCTCCGCGTTCGACCCGGTCGGGGCTGGCCTCGAGGGCCGTCGCCGTGAGATCGGCGGGGTCGACGACGTCCACGATGAACGGGTCGTCGCCGACGTGGAGCGCGTATCGGCCGGCCGTCTCGGGCGTCCACGACAGACGTTCGACGGTCACCTTGCCGGGCTCGAGGCGGCCGGTCGCCTCGGACGCGATAGCGTCGTCAACCAGGACAGTCGCCCGGTAGGGCCCCTCCCGATCGCCACGGTTGTCGACCGCGACTGGGAACGTGACCGTCTCGCCTACGACGAGCGTCCGGGGAATGCCGTCGGTGGTCGTCTCGCGAAGGCCCTCAATCTCGACCTCCTCGCCGTCGGCGAGTCCGTACGTCATCACCGGCGTCGGCTGGTCGAACGCGTCGGCGTGCTCGAACCGGTTCCAGGTGTCGGGGGCCGACGCCGTCCCCGCGTAGGTTTCGGCGAACTCGCGAACGTCGCTCCCGCCGCGGTGCTCGAGGTCCGCGAGCCAGTCCTCGAACGTGGCCGTCTCATTCTGATTCTGTGCCCGGAAGACGTCCTCCATGGTCGACTCGCCGTCGCTCTCGAGGCGTAGCTGGCGGTCGATCGCCCCGTAGACCAGCGGGCCCTTGACGTAGTCGGTGAGCGGGTCCTGCCAGGTGCCGGGCTCCGTGAGGACACCCTCGGCGTAGGGCGAGTCTCGGCCCTCGCCGAGCGAGCGTCGGAACGTCAGGTAGTCGAGGTCGCCGCGTTCGTAGGTGAGCAGACTGGCGTAGTACTCCGCCTGGGCCTCGACGAGCCAGCCACTGGCCCGGTCCAGGTTCGAGCGGGCGAACCCCTGGCGGGTGTGGACGTACTCGTGAAGCCAGACGCTGCCCGCCACGTCGAGACGGGCGTCGTCGCGCACCCAGGCGTCCCGCTCGCCGTACTGGATGCCGTGGGCGCCCCACTCGACCGAGCCCGTGGGGGCGGCGACGATCATCACCTCGCTGTGGCTGTTTCCGACGCCGAGTCGCTCGCTGGCGTGAGCGAGCGCCTCGAGCACGTCGTCGGGCGATTCCTCGAGGTCGGCGGCCTCGGGCACGACGAGGCGGATGGTCTCGCTTCCGGCGGTCGTCTCGTGGACCTCGTTGGCCCCGAAGAACGCGACGTGTTTCCCGGCGACCCCCTCGCCGTCGACGGCGACCTCGCGGTGGACGTCGACCGACGAGCGTTCCCGCCAGGCTAACTGGAGTTGCGGCGTCGCGACGATGCCCCACTCGCCCGTTTCGGCAAACGTGTAGCCGCTCCCGTCGTGGCCGTGGCGTCCGACCTCCGTCCGATTCGCCGGGAGCCTAAGCGTGAGTTGCGGGGAACGCCCCTCGTGGTCGCTCTCGGCCCACCGATAGGCGCCGTCGTCGGTCTCCTCGAACTCGCTCGTCTCGAGGACGGTCGCCTCGGATCCGGGCGTCACCATGAGCTGGGTCACCGGCTCCGGCACGTCGTAGGTGACGACCGCCTCGAACTCGCCGGGGCGGTCGGGTCGCTGGTGGAGGACGACGGATTCGCGAATCAGGTCGGGTTCGGCACTCATACGCGAGCTGGCGGTTGCGTTCGCACTCGAGCCGACGGTCGTCGTCGTGCCCACTGTGAGCGACCTCAATGAAACGGCATCCGACCCGCTATCTGTCGCCTCGAGTCCCGTACCGACCGCGTTCGCGTCGCGGGTCTCGAGCGACGGAGACGGCGAAACGGGTGCTGAGCTGGCGACGAATTCACCCGCACCGACGCTCGCGGGAACGCTTCCGAGGACGATTACGACCAGGAGGGCAGCGACGAACCGGCGTGTCACACGTCTCCTTCTCTCCCGCGCGAGCAAGACTGTTCTGGCTTCCTGACGTTCAGCTAAGCGGTAACACGGAGTCCCCCTTCCTCAACGAGCGAAGCGAGTAGGGAGGGGAGGAGCGCGTGGCGAAGTTGGGTGAAATCGTAAGATTTAGCCCCTCTGTACCCGTTGTACGAGATGCTGCCGTCCTCGCACAAGTCGGGGTCGGTAGGTGCCACGAGTAAACTGGCACCCGTGGTGCGGCGGCCACACCGTCGCACCCTCTACTCGGGAACGACGACCGCAAATGGGTTCGACTCCCGTTCCTCGATTGAGGATAGAGCGTGAGAACACCGGGAATTAAATCGGCGGGACAACCCACGGACGGGGTCCGGTAGGCGAGTCGCAGCATCAACTCCGACCCGCCGCCCACCCGTGGACGGTAAGAGGAAGCCGGGCCGCGTCCATGCATGGGGTCGGGGTACAATGTCGTTGCGATAACGCCCCGCCCTCAAGGAGTGACCGACCGCCGCAAGGCGGGAGCGAGCGAGTAGGCGGGGTAGTTTACTCGAGACACGTTCTGCATCCTGACCGCCCGTCGATGAAAGCCGGGCCGTTTTCGTTCCAGGGAACGTAGCCCGCGCCGTGTACGAGCGATCAGTCACCGTCCGAACGGATAGCGAGTCGGAGGGCCCTCCGTGACCGATCGCCGCGTTCGACGGGCGACACCAGACGACGCCCTGGCGGTCCGTCGACTCGTCGACGGCGCGTTGCTCGAGGTCGGTGACGTCGAGTCCCGGATCGACGACGGTGACGTCCTGGTCGCGACGGAATCGCGATCGGTGGGTACTGGCGAGACGCGACGGGTCCTCGGCGCGGTCGTCTTCGAGCCGCCGGTTCGAGGCGAAACGAAGGGGGCACACGTCGTCGCGATCGCCGTCCACCGGCGCCACCGTGGTCGCGGCATCGGAACCGACCTGCTCGAGGAGGCGCTCGAGCGAGCGGGCGCGCTAACGGCGAACTTCGACGCCGACGTGCGGCCATTTTACGAGTCGCTCGGGTTCGAGATCGAGTCGATCGCGGAGGGTCGATATCGCGGGGTAAAACGGTACGTAGAGACGCGGACTGACGGCTGAACGAGGCCAGAATGTAAACCCCCCGGTAAATCACGAACGCCGTGACGGTCAATTCGGCGGGATGCCATCCTCTCGCTCGACAATTCGTAGTTCGACGCGAGCCAGGTCGTCCGCGTTCCCCTCCATCGTGGGCGTGAACGAGTGCGCGTCGCCTGGGTCGAGTTCTCGTCCGGAGCGAATTGGTGGGTCCTCCGCCAATAGCCGATCGTCATCCGCGTAAAACGCACCGCCAACCTGTACAATGCAAACCGCGTCGGAAATATTCGTAATCGTGACCAGGGCCCTGATACGCTCGCCACCATCGGACGCCTCGGAGGTCTCGATCCCCTCCGTATCGACGTCAACGTTCCCGTCGAATTCGTTCTCGACGATATCTATCGTCGTGGACGATCCGCGATCGAGACAACCAGCAATCGGAACAAGTGACAGGCATCCTGCCAGGAGGTGTCGACGATTTATCTGGACCAATCGACAGAATTTAAATTTTAGTGATTATTATAGATTTCTAACTTGGAGTGCGTCGAAGCACCGTTCTCGGTCGGTACCGATTCGATCATTCGATAGAGGATAGCCCACGGTTCTTCCCCCCAGATGACCGATGTCGGATTCATCGTGGCTTCGTGCTCAGCCCGCGAGTGTGACGGCTGACACGCCCGCCTGTCAGTGATAGCGATCATGCTCACATTTTATACCGGCGAGTGTGGTAGGTGGCCCCGGCATGAACCCCAGACAACTCCTCACCGGCAATCCGAAGCGGAGCTCGATGCTCTACCTCGGGATCGGCGCCATCTCGCTGCTGAAAGCGCTGGCGGTCCGCAACGACAAGCGGCGCTTCAAACGCGAACTGCTCGACGCCGCCCTATTCCTCGGTGTCGGGATTGCGCTGCGAAAGTACGGCAGCCTCAGAGAGCAGAAACAACAGGAACTGCGCGAGTCCGTCCCCGACGTGCTCCTCCAGGCGCTCGAGGGCGACGGGAGCGGCGACGACTTCGCGTCGATGGCGAAGAAACGATTCGGCCGCGAGTCGGAGCCGGAACCCGAACCCTCGCTGCGGGCTCGAGCGACGGGCTTCGTTCGCTCGTAGACTCGTAGAAAAGTAAAATCGCCTCGAGAAAGGATCAAAAAGCGTACCACCGTTTTTAGGCTTCGACGAGCTTGTAGGCGGCCCCGTCGGTCTCGCCGTCCTCCGGAGCGGGCGCCCGCTCGGCGTAGTAGATAGCTCCGTCGGCGACCAGCGGCGTGCTCGTGACGACGCCGTCGTGGTCGACGCGCCAGACCGCCTCGCCAGTCTGCTTCTCGACGGCGTACAACGTCTGATCCTTCGAGCCGAAGACCACCCGGTCGGCACACACCGTCGGACACCCGGTAAGCGCGCGGTCAGTTCCGAAGCGCCAGTGCTCCTCGCCGGTGGCGGCGTCGAGCGCGTAGAGGTTGCCGTCGTGGCTCCCCGCGAAGACGACGCCGAGGCTCGGGTCGATCCCCGGGCCCGTCATCGAGAGCCCGCCCGTCTCGACCGACCAGTCCTCGGTGCCGTCCTCGAGGTCGACCCGGTAGATGCGCTGGTCCCACGAGCCGAAGTAGGCCCCGCCGTCGCAGGTGGCGATCGGTCCCTTGATCTCGCCGTCGGTGTCGTTGTCAGGGTCGGTCTCGAACGTCCACTCGAGTTCGAGGTCCGGATACGACCAGCCGTAGAGCACGCCGTCGTTGGCGCCGACGACCAGCCGTCCGGCGTCGGGATCGATCGCGGGCGTCGAGTGGGGGTGATCGGTCGGTCGGCTTTCGGCGTCCTCCCACAGGACCTCGCCCGTGTCGGGGTCGAGGGCAAACATGCTGCCCTCCGGATCGGGGTACTCGACGGCCACGAAGACGCGCTCGCCGTCGAAGACCGGACTCGAGCCGATCGCACCCCCGAGTTTCTTGGCCCACAGTTCGTTGCCGGTCTCGAGGTCGAACGCGTAGAGGGTCCCATCGTAGGCGCCGATGAAGACGGTGTCCTCGGTGACGACGGCCGTGCCGTGGATGCCGTTGCCCGACGTCGTGGTCTCGGCCTCCCACAGCACCTCGCCGTCGGCGGTGAGCGCGGTGAGGATCCCGGTGTCGCCCGGCATCACGAGGCCGCCGTCGGGCGTCGGCGTCGCGCTGGCTTTCGCCGCACCGTGATCGCCGGTGTTTACCTCCGGGAGGCGCCAGGCCTGCTCGACCGCGTCGGGGATCGTCTCGTCCGGACGATACCCCCAGTTCTCGAGCGAGCCGCGGAACTGGGCGATGCCGTCAGGGTACGTCGCCTCGAGAGGGTCGTCAACGGGGTCGATCAGGGGGCCGTCTTCGGTGTCGTTGCTGTTACCGTTTCCGTCTCTATTGCTGTCGTTCGGCGTCGAATCGTCGGATTCCAACTGGTCGAGACAACCGGCGGTTGCTGCCGCGAGGCTCGCACCGCCAAGTCAGAGGACACGGCGTCGGGTGGGGACGTTTGGCATTACGACAGCAGTTTTACTCGAGTGGCATGAACTTTCTCCTCGAGCAGTCGTCGAGAGTTTCGAGGGAAGAAGCGATCGCCTCGAGCGGCCAGCAGGTCCCTCGAGAGAGGATGCGACTGGACGTGATCGAGGAGCTATCTCGAACTCGGCTCGAGTTCGGCCGTGAAGTGACGGAGTTCGGGCACCTCGGGTTCGCGCTTGATCTCGAGGCCCGTCGCCTCGTCGGCGCGCTCGAGGACGGCCGCCGCGGCGTCGGCGACGTGCTCGAAGTGCTCGCGGTGGTAGGTCCGGCGAGGGACTGCCAGCCGGACGAGTTCCGGGCGGTCGGTGCCGGGGAACGCGAAGCTCCCGAGTTCGACGCCGCGAACGCCGCCCTCGCGGTAGAGTTCACAGACCAGCACCTGCCCGGGGAAGTCGCTCGACTCGAGGTGCGGGAAGACGGCCTCGGCGTCGAGGTAAACCGCGTGGCCCCCGGTCGGCGTGTAGACGGGGACGTCGCGGTCCTCGAGTAGGCTCGCGAGCGTCCGAATGCCTTCGATGCGGTCGGCGACGTAAGCCTCCTCGACGGCCTCGCGGAGACCGACCGCCAGGGCCTCCATGTCTCGCCCGGCCATGCCGCCGTAAGTGGGAAAGCCCTCGTAGAGGATCGCCCGCTGTTTGCAGCGGTCGGCCAGCGCCTCGTCCTGGGTGGCGACGAACCCGCCGACGTTCGAGAGGCCGTCTTTCTTGCCGCTCATCACCAGCGCGTCGGCGTACCCCAGTTGTTCGCGAGCGACGTCGGCGACCGACGCTTCGGCGTACTCAGCTTCGCGCTCGGTGACGAAGTAGGCGTTCTCCGCGAAGCGACAAGCGTCGATGACGAACGTGGCGTCGATCTCGTCGGCGAATTCGGCGACACGGCGGGTGTTCTCGACGCTCACCGGCTGACCCGCCGCCGAGTTGTTCGTGATCGTCTGGATCACCACGGGGACGCGGTCGGTGCCCACCTCCTCGACGACCTCGCGGCCGCGCTCGATCGAGAAGTCGCCCTTGAAGTCGCCCGGGGCCCCGGGGTCGGTCGCCACCTCGACCGGGCAGTCGATCGGGTCGGCGCCCTGGTTGGCGACGTGGGCCCGCGTCGTGTCGAAGTGCGTGTTGTTCAGGGCGACGTCACCCTCCTCGAGCAGGGTGCCGTAGAGGACGTTCTCGGCCCCGCGCCCCTGGTGAGCGGGGACGACGTGGGGAAAGCCCATGACGTCGTCCACCGCGGCCTCGAGCCGTCGAAAGCTCTTCGACCCGGCGTAGGACTCGTCCCCGCGGAGCAGGGCCGCCCACTGGTCCTCGCTCATCGTTCCCGTCCCGCTGTCGGTCAGCAGGTCGATGAAGACGTCCTCGGCGTCGAGGTTGAAGACGTTGTAGCCCGCCTCCTCGAGGGCGCGCTCGCGGTCGCCACGCGACGGGAGGTCGATCGGTTCGACCATCGTCGACTTGTAGTGTACCATGCCCCGTTCTGGGGTGCGCCGATAGTTCAATGCATCTGCGGGTTTCTGGGGATCAGTCGCCCCGAACGTACACCGGGCGACGAATTGGGGCTTCGGCGAACATGGCGGACGTAGCGCTCTCGAGTCGCTCCAGGAAGCGACGCTACCGCGACCGACGAGAGCACTCTTCGCTCGAGGGACGCACGGCTCGAGGACAGGTTCACGGCTCGAGGCGATACCGGACCGTCCGCGCGCCGTCGAACCGGGGGCCCGACCCGGTGTCGCCGAAGCCGAGTTCCTCGGCGGCCTCCTCGACTGCCCCGTGGCCGTCCGGGACGAGTACCTCGACGGCCATTCCCTCGCACTCGGCGAAGCGGACGGGTTCGGCCAGCAGGCGCTCGCAGGCGGCCTCGGTGCCGTCGATCTGGGTAACGTGGACGGTGTCGCCCTGGGCGTCGAAGCTGACGAATCCGAGGAGGTCCTCGGGATCAGATTTACCGTACTGCGTGGCATCCGCGTCGCTCGCGCCGTCCGCGGGTGGGACGTCGGCGTTCGGGTCGTGGGTCCCGTCCTCGGCCACGCGCACCGTCCGGTCGTGGACGAGGTTTCGGGCCACGTCAGTCGGAGCGTCGGCGATGGCGGCAATCGCGTCGGCGTCGGCCTCGAGGGCATCCCGTACGTTCATTACTGTTTGTTAATGCCACGCACGAATATAAATCCGACGAGCCACGAGTGCGCCGCCCCAACGCCGTCGACGCGTGCACTTTCTTGTGGCAGGGAGGCAAAACGCACCGCATGAACGACGCGCCGGCGACGGACGAGACCCGCTGTACGTTCTGTGGACACGCGTGCCCGCTCGAGGCGGTTACCGCAGATGAGGAGGGATCAGACCCGAACCGGGTCTTCTGCTCGCGCGCCTGCCGCGACGCCTTCCGGGAGAACGAAGACGGGTTTCCACGGGAGAACGGACACCGGACCCTCGACACGGGCGTCGCCGCCCTCGAGGCGAGCCTCCCGCAAGGGCTCCCGCGCAACTCGTTCGTCCTCCTGGTAGGCAACTCCGGGACGCGAGAGGAGGCCATCCAGGCCGAACTGGTCTGGCGCGCGCTCGAGCGCGGCGAGCCGGCGATCGTGGTGGCGTTCACCGAACCGCCCACGTCGGTCGTCGAGAACTTCCTCACAATGGACTGGAACGTCCTTCCCTACCTCGAGTCCGGCCAGCTTCGCGTCCTGGACTGCTTTACCTCCCGGATGGACGACCCCGAGCGCCTTCACGACCGGATGACCGAGTGGAATACCCACCTGCGGCGTGTCGTCGAACCGCAGACGACCACCGTTCGCGATCCGGGCGACGCCCACGAGGTGCTGAACGTCCTCGACAACGGCCTCGAGGACCTCGAGATGATCGAGACGGGGCTGGTCGTCGTCGACTCCATCGCGGAGTTCGCCTCGCTCGTCCAGCCCGTCCAGGCGTACGACTTCGTCCGGGACGCCCGCGCCGAGGTCTGTAAAGGCCGGTTCGTGCCGCTGATCGCCGGGGGAACGGTCGCGGGCGGCGAAGAGGTCTTCCCCCGGAACCTCGCGTACGCCGTCGACGGCGTGATCGACCTCGCGCTCGACAACTCGATCGTCGAGGACACGCTCTTTCGTCGACTCAGAGTGCGCAAACTCCGGGGCGTCCTCGCGATCAGCGAGTGGCACACCTACGAGTACACGAGCGGGCTCGGCATGGTGACCTTCGATCCGCTCGAGGAAATCGAGGGCGACCGCGATGATGGTGGTGGAGACCGGGACGGCGAGGGCGAGGAGACGGGCGACGCCGACGGACCGATCGAGAGGGGCGACGACAAATCGAACGGGACAGAAGACGTGACGAGCGGGCCGAACGACCCTCGAGATGACGTCGATAGAGACGACCGCATCGACCGGCCCCACACCGAGGAACGGAACAGCTAACTGCTCCAGCCGAAATCCTCAGACCATGCCCTTCGGTGTCGACGAGGCCGGCAAAGGCCCCGTGTTCGGGTCCATGTTCGCCGCTGCGGTCTGGGCCCCGACTCGAGACGCCCTCCCCGACGGCGTCGCCGACTCCAAGCGCCTCTCGCCGGACCGGCGGGAGACCCTAGCCGAGACCATCCGCGCAGACGCCCGGCTTCGGGTCGGCATCGCCGAAGTTACCACCGAGCGAATCGACGCACCCGACACCGACATGAACGGTCTGACCGTCGAGGCCCACGCGAGCGCGCTCGAGGCGGCCGCCGAGGAGTCTCCATCCACCCTCGAGCGCGGCGAAACGTCGGAACCACCACACGCCCACTGCGACGCCTGCGACACCGACGCCGACCGCTTCGCCCGCCGGGTCGCCGACGCCTGCGCCCTCGAGGCCACGGTCGAAGCGACCCACGGCGCCGACGACGACGACCCGCTCGTGGGCGCCGCGAGCATCGTCGCCAAAGTCGAACGCGACGCCCACGTCGCCGCCATCGCCGACGAGCATGGCGAGGTCGGCAGCGGCTACCCCTCCGATCCAACCACGCGGGCGTTTCTTGAGGAGTACGTCGCGAGATGTGGAGCGTTGCCGCCGTTCGCCCGAGAATCGTGGTCGACCTGCGCCGACGTGCTCGTCGACGCCGAACAGACGGGCCTCGAGCAATTTTGATGTACTCCCGCCCAAAATACGCCGATATGAGCGAGGATCACGTCGCTCGAACCCTGCAGACTTACGAATCGGACGCCGACGCCTACGTCGAGAAGTACCGCACTGAGTCGGTGCTCGCCCAGTACGGCGAGGCGTTCCTCGAGGCGCTCGAGAACGCCGACGGGAAACGCGTCCTGGACGTCGGCTGCGGTCCCGGCGTGGACTCGGCGGCGTTCGAGGCCCGCGGCTACGACGCCATCGGCCTCGATCTCACCGAATCGTTCCTCCAGGCGGCGACGAAGGACGTCCCGTCGGCGTCGTTCCTCCGGGGCGACATGCGGGCGCTTCCGGTCGCAACCGACGCGGTCGACGGTCTCTGGGCGTGTGCGTCGTTTCTCCACGTCCCCCGGACAGACGCGCCCGCGACGCTCCACGAGTTCCGGCGGGTGCTCGACGCCGACGGCGTTCTGTACCTCTCCGTCAAACGACCCGACCTGGCCGCCCGCGACGAGAGCAACCGCTACTTCGAACCCTACCAGCCGAGAGCGGTTCGCGACCTGCTCGAGGCGGCCGGGTTCGAACGGGTGACGGTGACCGAACTGGACGGGTGGGTCTCCGCACTGGCCCGCACGCCCGCCCGATAGCAATCGACTTTTTGGGCCCCGCGTCGTAGCGCGACCCATGGGATACGTCTGTCCAATCTGTGAGACGGGCGTCACCGACGGCCGCCAGCTCGCCGACCACCTCGCCGTCACCGCGTCGCTCGGTCGCACTGCCCACCTCGAGTGGCTCGAGGAGCACGTCCCCGACTGGGGCTCGAGAACGCGGGATGAACTCGCCGACGCCGTCATCCCGCACGCGCTCGAGGTGGAGTTGCCGGTCTCGGAAGACGCTCCCGAGGGGCCGAGGGTGCAGTCGGGGCGGAAGGCGGACGCGAGAAACCAGAGAGAGTCAGAGGGCTCGAGGGGCCCCAGACTTGAGGACGCCATCGCCCAGCAGGCACAGGAACCTGGACGCGGAGACGTGACCGCCGAAACCAGGGACGTCCTCGAAGAGGCGAGGGCGTTAACGGCTCGAATGGAGGGCGCCGGTGCTGACGACGAGGACGATCCGGAGGCACGCTTCGAGGACGAGAGCGGAAACGAAAACGCGTAACTGTTCTCCCGCCGACCGTCTCGACATGCACACCGTCGGTACCTTCGCCCCCGACACCCTCGAGGACGCGAGCGACCAGTACGAATCGGTCGGTCCCGCCGCCCAGACCGTCGTCCGCGAGGTCGCCAAATCCATGGACTTCGACCGCGAGGAGTATGCTGACCGCGTCTCGAGCGACGTGGTGGAGACGGCACGAGACGCCCTGTTCGCGAGCCTGCTCGAGGTTCGCGTCGGCACCCGCGAGGAGTACGAGGACTGGCACGAGGCGTACGACGGCGAGGTGATCGAGGCGGGGAGCGAGCACGTCGACCACGTGGTCTGGCACGCCGCTCCGACCGGCGAGGCCGTTGCTGCGACTTTTCACGAGAAGGAGGAAGCGGCCATCGCGACGCTCCGGCGCCAGGCGTTCGGACGACTGTACCGTGAAAACCTGTAGCCGATCCCGGGCTCGAGGCGTCAGCTCGAGTCGATTCAGGACGAGGAGGGATCCGGGTTCGAACTCGAGTCCTCGACGACCTCGAACGACGTCCCGCCGCACTGACAGCCGGTTCGCCGTCCAATGGGACGGATCGTCCCGTCCGACCACCGCTCTGCCGCGTACGCCGAGCCGCAGGAACTGCAGACCGCGGCGACCTTCTGTGTCCCCTCGATTTCCGACTTCGATTCGCCTTCGCGATCGCCTACAGTGTCATCGTCAACAGCGTCATCGTCCATCGTACGTGGATTACGCGACTCGCGACCATAGCCCGCATGCAGTGAATTCGAGGTAATTTATATACCATAGTGGCTGACGGAGACGGCCAGGAGGGGAATCTGCGACGGATAGCGGTTCCTCACGCTCGAGGGCACAGCCGAGGACGAAACGCGTATCCTCCGTCGGTCCCGATGGTCGAATAATGCGTCGACGGACCCTCCTCCTCGTCTCGATCTTCGTACTCGTGCCGATCGTCCTCCTGGTTGCCCTCGGCGCCCTCCCCGGACTGATCGGCGGCGGGGACGTCTACTACGTCGTCGCGGACGAGGTCGACCTCGAAGACGGCGAACCGCCCGAAGAGAACGTCACGGGTACGATCGCCGCCGAGAACCTCTCGGAGAACCGCTTTCCGTACACGACGGGCGCGCTCGAGGACGGACGCTCGGCAGCCTACGAGGAGGGGCGATTCGGCTTTGAGTCGACGTTCACCCACACGCCGTTCGACGAGTTCTCCGAGTTCGAGACGTGGAACCGTGCGGCGACCGACCCCGAGGCAGACGTGGTCTACCTCGAGCGAAACGGTACCTACTACCGCCTCGAGATCACACCAGCTAGCGATGTCGATGGACCCTGACGACGCGGACGACGGGAGTGCCGACGGCGACCCGGGTACCACCGAGGATGCACCGGCGTGGCCCGTGCTCGAGTCGCAGACCGAGTACGAAACCGGCTGGTACGACGGCGGCTACGACCTCGTCGAACAACCCGATGGCTCCGAGAAGCGCTACTACTGGGCCGATCTCCCCTCCGCGGTCGTGATCGTCGCCGCGACTGACGACTCGATCCTGTTCGTCGAGCAGTACCGCCCCGCGATTCGAGAGACGCACCTCGAGTTACCCGCCGGAATCGTCGAAGAAGGCGAGTCCTACACCGTCGCGGCCGCGCGCGAACTCGAGGAGGAGACCGGCTTTCGCCCCTCGAGTCTCGCCCTCTTGCAGGAGTATCGCGTCGCGACGGGCGTCCTTCGCCACGACCGCGGCGTAGTCTACGCGGAGGGGCTCGAACCCGGCGAGCGCGACCTGGACGGCAACGAGTTCCTCGATGTGCGAGCGATTCCGAAGGGCGAGGCGCTGGCTCGAGCGCGCGAGCACCCGGCGAACGACTCGACGCTGAGCGCACTGTTGCTGGCCCGCGAGGACGGGTTGCTCTAGGGACCAAGAGCATCGTTTAACCCGCTCGAGATCCAATCCCGACCAACACGATGGACGGCGAAATCTCCACCGACGACGTCTCGGCACTGCTCGAGTCCGACGCCGACGCGCGGATCGTCGACATTCGCGACCAGGCGAGCTTCAAACGTGGCCACATTCCCGGCAGCGAGAACGTCCCGTTTCACGAGCTAACAGCGAAAATCGAGGACTTCGACGGCGCCGACCGGATCGTCACCGTCTGTCCGCACGGGCAGGCGAGCGTCCAGGCGGCACGGCTCATCGGCTCCTACGAGGGGAGCGCGGACGCCCGTGTCGAGAGCATGGCCGGGGGACTCGAGGCCTGGGCCGAGGCCTACGAGTTGGCGGCCGGCGACGGAGAGGACAGCGAGGGCAGTGAGCGAGATGGGCGAGGTGAGCGAAACGAACGCGAACACAGTACTCGAGGGAACGCCGACTCGAGTGCACCGTTCTGATTCTACGATCGGGTATCGACTCCCGGTCGTTGCGGGGGCAACCACTGTACCAGCCCCGAATCGATCTGGCAGACGCGACTCGAGTGAGGCGAGACCCGGATGACGACCACCCCCTCGTAACGACCCTGACTATGACGGCCGAACAATCATCCCTGTGAATGATGCACATACGAATGGTCTGGTTCCGCATCGCACCACATGGGACAGACCGTCAGGATTTCAGCGGGCTGAGAGCCGTATCAGCATCCGGCCACACCCCCCACGTGGCCGGTTTTGCTGTCGGCGTATTCGAATCCTCGAGAGATCGGTTTGAAGACGACATCGTTACTCGAGGTACCGGTCGAAGACGACGCTGCTACTCGAGTTGTACGACTCGAGGCGTGTTCGGACGCGTCGCACGAAAAACGAGAGAGCGGCGTCGCTGCTCGAGGCCCTCGTCGAAACGAAAAACCGCACCGCAGACGCTATTTTCGTTCGGTTCGCGACCCGCCGTGGATCGGAAGTCCGGTCAGATCATCGACGGTCAGGCGACGTTGAATCCGCGATCGCGGAGGAAGTCCTCGATGCGGCCGCGGTGGTTGCCCTGGAGTTCGATGTGACTGTCCTCGACGGTACCGCCACAGGCGAACTTCGATTTCAGATCCGACGACAGACTGTCGAGATCGACGTCTTTGGGGTCGAATCCTTCGATGACCGTTACCTCTTTACCGTATCTGCGCTCGTCAATGCGGATGGTGAGTTGCTGCTGGCCCTTGGCCACGTCCTCGCAGACGCAGAGTTCCTGAGGCAGCCCGCACGTCGAGCAGACTTCCGACATTACGTTCGCCCGTACGGAATGAGCATATTAAACACTATCGGGACCGCAACCGTCTTCCGACTCGAGCGGTCGGACGCTCGACCCGCCGCCGCCCGAAGCTGCCTGACAACCGATGGGATTTTCCCGTCTGCGCGTCCAGGGTGTTGGCATGAACTATCGCGCAGTCGAACCGACGGGAGAGTACGTCGCCAGCCTCGACCACGGCGCCGACTGGCGGGCCGAGATCGAGTCGCTCGCGACCGAGGTCGACGCCGACGCCGCCTGGTTCACCGCCCTCGGCGCCGTCCAGGACGCCGAAGTGTGGTTCTACGACCAGGATACGCTCGAGTACGAACCTGTGACCTTCGACGAACCGCTCGAGGTGGCCAGTTGCGTGGGGAACGTCTCCTGGCTGGAGGGTGACCGGTTCGCCCACACCCATGCCGTCCTCTCGCGACCCGACGGCACGGCCCTCGCGGGCCACCTGAACGCCGCGGCCGTCTTCGCGGGCGAAGTGTACATGCGCACCTTCGAGGAACCCCTCGAGCGCGAGCACGACGAGACCACCCACCTCGACCTCTGGCTCTAACATGCGGGCCGAGGACGAGCGCTACTTCGAGACGCTCGAATCCCAGCTCGAGGAAGCCATGGACGTCGCCGAAACCGCCAAGCAGCGAGGCGACGATCCGAAACCGGAGGTCGAGATCCCGGTCGCGAAGGACATGGCCGACCGCGTGGAGAACATCCTCGGGATCGACGGGGTCGCCGAGCGCGTGCGCGAACTCGAGGGCCAGATGTCCCGCGAGGAGGCCGCCCTCGCACTCGCTGAGGACTTCGCCGACGGTTCCGTCGGGGACTACGAGACGAAAGCCGGGAAGGTCGAGGGCGCAGTCCGGACGGCCGTCGCGCTCCTGACCGAAGGGGTCGTCGCCGCGCCCATCGAGGGCATCGACAAGGTCGAGATCCTCACCAACGACGACGGGACGGAGTTCGTCAACGTCTACTACGCAGGCCCGATCCGGTCGGCGGGCGGGACGGCACAGGCCCTCTCGGTGCTAGTCGCGGACTACACCCGCGCGCTGGTCGGCCTCGAGACCTACGAGGCTCGCCAGGAGGAGATCGAACGCTACGCCGAGGAAGTCGGCCTCTACGACAAGGAGACCGGGTTGCAGTACTCCCCGAAGGATGAGGAGACGAAGTTCATCGCTAAACACCTCCCGATCATGCTCGACGGGGAGGCCACGGGCGACGAGGAGGTCTCGGGCTTTCGGGACTTAGAGCGCGTCGACACCAACTCCGCGCGCGGCGGGATGTGTCTGGTGATGGCCGAAGGGATCGCCCTCAAAGCCCCCAAGATCCAGCGCTATACGTCCCAGCTCGACGAGATCGACTGGCCGTGGCTCCAAGACCTGATCGACGGGACCTACTACGACGACGAGGCATCGGCGGGTGAAGGCGAGGATGGGGATGGAGGCGACGGAGACGGAGAAGGCGAGGGAGACGAGGAGGCGAACGCCAACGACTCGAGTCCCGACTCCGGGGCAGACGACCGACCACCGGGACCCCCGCGCGTCGAACCCGCCACCAAGTTCCTCCGGGACCTGATCGCCGGTCGCCCGGTCTTCTCTCACCCCTGCGCCGAGGGCGGCTTCCGCCTGCGCTACGGCCGCGCGCGCAACCACGGCTTCGCGACCGCGGGCGTCCACCCCGCCTCGATGCACATCCTGGACGACTTCCTCGCGACGGGCACCCAGATCAAGACCGAACGCCCCGGCAAGGCCGCCGGGGTGATTCCCGTCGACAGCATCGAGGGACCCACCGTCCGCTTGGCCAACGGCGACGTTCGACAGATCGACGACGTCGAGGAGGCCCTCGAGGTCCGCAACGGGATCGAGAAGATCCTGGACGCCGGCGAGTACCTGGTCAACTACGGCGAGTTCGTCGAGAACAACCACGCGCTCGCGCCCGCCGCCTACGCCGTCGAGTGGTGGGTCCAGGACCTTGAGGCCGCGGGCACGGACGTCCAGGCGCTCGAGGACGACCCCCGAATCGACCTCGAGGACCCGCCCGCCGAGCAGGTCCTCGAGTGGGCGCTCGAGTACGACGCCCCGCTGCACCCGAAATACACCTACCAGTGGCACGACCTCTCGGTCGTGGCGTTCGACGGACTGGCCGAGGCCGTCAGCGACGGAACGGTCGAGGATGGGGGCGCAGGTGGCGAGACGCTCGT
This sequence comes from Natronosalvus rutilus, assembly GCF_024204665.1. NCBI lineage: Archaea > Methanobacteriati > Methanobacteriota > Halobacteria > Halobacteriales > Natrialbaceae > Natronosalvus > Natronosalvus rutilus. The sequence continues at coordinate 581,923 of NZ_CP100355.1, forward strand.
CCTCGAGCACACCGACGCCGTCCGCGAGGCGCTCGAAACCATCGTCATCGAACACCGTCAGCGCCCCGACCGGATCGAGGTCGACGACTGGGATCCGTTCGTTCGCAGTCTGGGGCTGACGGCGGACCTGGAGCGCACCTGGTCGATCGAGGACCTGAGCGAGCGCGCTCGCGCGTGGGGCGTCCACGAGGACGGCGACAACGCCATCGAGGCGGTCAACGAGGTCGCGCCCGTCGCGGTCCGCGAGCGCGCGCCGACCCGCATCGGCACGCGGATGGGTCGGCCCGAGAAGTCCGAGCGCCGGGACCTCAGCCCGCCCGTCCACACCCTCTTTCCCATCGGCGAGGCCGGCGGCGCCCAGCGCAACGTCGCCGACGCCGGCAAATACGCCGAGACGATGAGCGACACGCCCGGCGTCGTCGAACTCGAGATCGGCCGCAAGCGCTGTGAGGCCTGCGGCGAGGAGACGTTCAAGAACCGCTGTCCGGAGTGTAACGAGCGGACCGTCCCCGACTACGAGTGCCCCTCCTGTGAGTCTCGCGTCGACCCGGACGAGGCGGGCCGCGTCGAGTGCGATCGCTGTGAAATCGAGGCCACCTGCGTCGAGTACACCGAGGTCGACGTCCACGAGGTCTACCGGGACGCCCTCGAGGCCGTCGGCGAGCGCGAGAACGCCTTCGAGATCCTCAAGGGCGTGAAGGGGCTCACCTCGACGACCAAGGTGCCGGAGCCGATGGAGAAGGGCATCCTTCGGGCGAAACACGACGTCTCGACGTTCAAGGACGGCACCGTCCGCTACGACATGACCGACCTCCCCGTGACGGCCGTCCGGGCCAGCGAACTCGACGTGACGGTCGGCCAGCTCGAGGCGCTGGGGTACGAGGAGGACGTCCACGGCGAACCGCTGACCCACGCCGATCAACTGGTCGAACTCAAGGTCCAGGACATCGTCCTCTCGGACGGCGCGGCCGAGCACATGATGCAGACCGCCGATTTCATCGACGACCTGCTCGAGCAGTACTACGGGCTCGAGGCGTTCTACGAGATCGACGATCGTCAGGAACTCGTCGGCGAGCTAGTATTTGGTATGGCTCCGCACACCTCCGCGGCAACTGTCGGAAGAGTTATTGGTTTCACGAGCGCGGCTGTCGGGTACGCTCATCCGTTCTTTCACGCCGCGAAACGTCGCAATTGCGACGGTGACGAGGACTGTGTCATGCTCCTCATGGACGGCTTGTTGAACTTTAGTATCAGTTTCTTGCCAGACAAACGGGGCGGGCGCATGGACGCCCCCCTCGTCATGTCCTCAAGGATCGACCCCTCCGAGATCGACGACGAGGCTCACAACATGGACGTCGTCTCCCGCTATCCCCGCGAGTTCTACGAGGCCACCCTCGAGCAGGCCGACCCCGGCGATGTCGAGGACATCGTCGAAATCGCGGAAGACACCCTGGGAACCGACCACGAGTACACCGGCTTCGGACACACCCACGACACTACCGACATCGCCATGGGGCCGGATCTCTCGGCCTACAAAACGCTCGGGTCGATGATGGACAAGATGGACGCCCAGCTCGAGCTGGCGCGCAAACTCGAGGCCGTCGACGAGACGGACGTCGCCGAGCGGGTCATCGAGTACCACTTCCTGCCCGACCTCATCGGTAACCTGCGGGCCTTCTCGCGCCAGGAGACGCGGTGTCTCGACTGTGGCGAGAAGTTCCGACGGATGCCCCTGACCGAGGTCTGCCGGGAGTGTGGCGGCCGCGTCAACCTGACCGTCCACAAGGGGTCGGTCAACAAGTACATGCAGACGGCCATCGACGTCGCCGAGGAGTACGGCTGTCGGGACTACACCAAGCAACGGCTGGAAGTGCTCGAGAAGTCCCTCGAGAGCGTCTTCGAGAACGACAAGAACAAGCAGAGCGGCATCGCGGACTTCATGTGACCGTGACCGTCGAGCCAGGTCCGCTCGAGGTTCGCCTCCGGAATCGCTTCGGCGGGACGGCGGGCGAATCCCGCGTCGTCGTCCGCCAGGCCGTCGACCTCGCAGACTCCGGCCAGTACGAGGCCGACGTGGGCGCCGAATTGACCACCGAGGCGGTGCTCGAGGAACTCGCGGACGCGCCCCACGGGACCCCGGCCGATCGGTGGAACTGGTGGATCGGCTCGCTCGAGGTCGCCTACGGGGGGTACGGCCAGTTCGGGATTCAACGCTATCGCGACGGTTGAGACACCCGTCGGTCGGGAACGGTCGCTGACCCTTGCTATAGATAACATAGTGTGTATTCGACGGTCGTCGATCGAACGTGCGCCGCACCGACGGAGGCCTCGACGCGGACGGGTACTTCGAGGGTGTCAATCGACGGCGATTGGAGATCGATTCGATAAAGACGACCAGACGCCTGCGCACACAAGATACATCCGCATCTTCCCGGTATCGCCGAGCATGGATGGACGACAGTCAGAACTCGACGAGACCGACCGGGGGATCCTTCACATACTACAGACGGACGCCCGGAACAACAGAGCCAGGGAGATCGGGGAAGCCGTGGGCGTCTCCGCGAGCACCGTCCGGAATCGAATCGAAGCACTCGAGGACGAGGGCGTGATCAGGGGATACATTCCGAAGATCGACTACGAGCGAGCGGGCTACCAGCTGTCGATTCTCTTCACCTGCACCGCCAGTGATCCGTCCGAACCCCTCACCGAGGACTTGCTGGAGAAACACGGCGTCGTCTCCGTCCGGAAGCTACTCGCCGGGCGGGAGAACTACCACATCAGAGTCGTCGGCACGGACACGAAGGACGTGTCGAACATCGCGAACGCCATTCGCGAGTGCGGCCTCGAGATCGTTCGATCGGACGTGCTCGACGACGAGTACGTCCAGCCGTTCGATCACTTCGGCAAGGACGTCCCCTCGGGAGAGGGGTGAGAAACGGGATCGCCGGAATTTCGACCCGTTTTCTGTGGAATAAGCAGCGTTCGATGGTAAAATCCAGGCCTCCCATAACTGGTGACGGGGTTTATACGTATCCGCCGGCTGCCTAGCGATGATGGAAACCGCTTCACCCACGCGATCAGTCTCCTCCAGCTCGCCCGTCATGGCCGTCGTCGAACTCGTCGCCGACCGAGAAGGAACGGATCCGATAGAGCTACAGCCGCCGCTTTACGACGTGATCGACCCCGAGGCGCTAAACGCGCTCTTCGCGCCGACCAGTCGCGGGCGACCGCGCGAATCCGGCCAGGTTTCGTTCGAGTACCTGGGCTACGACGTCACCGTCCGGGGGGACGGGGACGTTTCCGTGAGAAACAACACTGAACGGTAGTGGCCGCGAGCGGTAGTAGCGGTCGGGCCGGGTCCATTATTCGCACTGCTTACACGCCCACAGCGGTGAGTGAGCCGTCCGGTAGCCAGATGTCCCCTCGGCCCGGCGCTCGCTAGCTGTCCCGACTGGTCACCGCGCTCTGGACGCGAAACCGCTCACGAACGGCGTGGTCCGCCTGCACTCTGGACGCGCCAGCTCCCATCGAGGCCGCAGGCCTCCCGAACTTCGTAGTCGATTTCGGTTTCCGACCCGATTCGCGACCCTCCTTCGACGGACTCGACACGCAGGGGAACGTCGAGGGTGTTCCCACAGCAGCCGACGCCGACGAACTCCTCCCAGACGTCGCCCGGTTCGGCCTGCTCACGAGTCTTGCGAAGGAAGGCCCGAAACGCCGGTTTCTCGACTTGAAACCGGCCCCAGTCCGAGAGGTCCTCGGGATACGAGAGGACTAGCCGAGCAGCCGTCTGTGCGTCGGGTTCATCTGCGTCCACAGTCGCGTCGCTCCCCACAGATCCGTCGCGCGCTGTAACCGCATCACTCGAGTGTTCCATACGACGGCTACGCGCTCGAGCGTGATGACGGGTTCCGTTTCGTTCACCGATCCAGTACCTGAAATATCGTGATGGAATTGAGAAGGCTTACTTTCACCGACGGCAACACCCAGGGTATATGGGGACTTTCGCGGTACCGGAGATCGATTACACCCGGTACACCAACCGCCAGCTGGCGGCGGTTCCACTCGCCGTCCTTGCCTTCGCGTTGCTCGTTCTCCTCGGCGGCTACGTCGTCTACGGCACGCCGGTCGAACTGGGCATGGACTTCGCCGGCGGAACCGAGTTGACGATCGAGACGACGAGTTCCGAAGCGGAGATCGAGGCCGCCTTCAGCGAGGAGCCCGAGTCGGTGCAGTCGGTCCAGGCCACCGAGAACCAGTACCTCGTCCAATTCGCGCCGACCGACGCGGACGTACAGTCGGAGGCAGAGTCGAACCTCGATCCCGTCTCCGGCAACGACCAGGTCGTCCAGCTCTCGGCAGAGACGTCGGCGAGTTTCGGGGCGGCCGCCCAGCAGACGGCGCTACTCGGCCTCGGGGCCGCGTTCGTCGGGATGAGCGTCATCGCGTTCGTCCTCTTCCGGACGTTCGTTCCCTCCATCGCCATCGTCATCTCGGCGTTTTCCGACCTCGTGATCCCCCTCGCGTTCATGAACGTCCTCGGGATTCCGCTCTCGCTCGGGACCGTCGCCGGACTCCTGTTGATCGTCGGGTACTCCGTCGACTCGGACATCCTGCTGAACAACCACATCCTCAGGCGCAGCGGTGACTTCTACGAGAGTACCCACCGGGCGATGCGCACCGGGATCACCATGACCGTCACGTCGATGGCAGCGATGTTGGTCATGGCCGTCGCCGCGTGGGCGCTCGGCGTCGAACTCCTGCTCTCGATCGGCCTGATCCTCACCGTCGGACTGGCGGCCGACCTGATGAACACCTACCTGCTGAACCTCAGCCTGCTTCGGTGGTACAAGTTCGAGGGGGTGGCCCGATGAGCGCCATCGGGTCGATCAAGGCGAACTGGCGCGTCCTGCTCCTGGTCGTCTTCCTCACCGTCGCGCTCGTCGCGCTCTTCCTTCCCGGTGGCGTCATGGGCGGTGAGGAGACGTACCCGACCAACGAGTCCGACTCGAGCATGCACAACCTCGAGTTCGGGCTCGGCCTCGACGGCGGGACGAAGATCAGCGCCCCAGTCGTGGGGATGCACGTCTCGGAGGTGAGCGTCGACGCCGAAGGAACCCAGCTAGATCGACGCGGCCAGGAGATCCAGGCCACAGTCTCGGAGGAACTCGACCTCGAGACCGGCGACGCCCTCGTCCGGACGGACCACCAGAACGGCGAGGTCAGCGTCGAAGTCTTCACCGGGAACGTCTCGGAAGCGGAGTTCGCCGCGGCGCTCCAGGAAGCCGGCATCGACGTCGCCGAGGAGGACGTCGAACAGGGCGTCACCCAGGCGACCCGCGACGACATCCAGACGACGATCCAGTTGCGGATCAACGAGGCCGGTCTCTCGGGCAGCCAGGTCTCCCAGGCCGAGATGGACGGCACCTACTACATCGTGACCGAGGCACCCGCGATGACCACCGAGGAGCTTCAATCCCTGCTCGAGTACCGCGGAATCGTCGAGATCGTGATGCACTACCCCGATGGCGAGGGCGGCCAGCAAAACGAGACGGCGCTCGTCCAGCAGGACTTCGGGAGCATCGGGACGGCCTCCTACAACGGTGAGGAAGGATACGACTACGTCCCCGTCACGGTCAACCCCGGCCCCGCCGAGGAGTACCAGCAGGCGATGGTCGAGAACGGGTTCACCCAGAATCCTAGCAGTTGTAACTACGGGAACCCCGAGGCCAGAGGGTCGAACTACTGTCTCTTGACCGTGGTCGACGGGGAAGTCATCGACGCCCACAGCGTCGCCCCGACACTCGCCTCGAGCATGGAACGCGGCGAGTGGGCCAACGGCGGCCAGTTCCAGATGATCACGCCCAGCCAGCAGGAGGCCCAGACGCTCTCGATCAACCTCCGCGCCGGCGAACTGCGCGCGCCCCTCGACTTCGACCGGGCCCAGACGTACATGATCAGTCCCGCGCTGGCCGAGCAGTTCAAGAACTACTCGCTGCTGATCGGAATCCTGGCCGTGCTCACCGTCAGCGGCGTCGTCTACGTGCGCTACGGCGACCGACGCGTCGCCCTCCCGATGATCGTCACCGCCCTCTCGGAGGTCGTCATCCTCCTCGGCGTCGCCGCCCTCCTGCGGATGCCACTCGACCTCTCACACGTCGCCGGGTTCATCGCCGTCGTCGGGACCGGGGTGGACGACCTGGTCATCATCGCCGACGAGGTGTTAGACGAAGGTGACGTCAACTCGAGGCGCGTCTTCGAGTCCCGGTTCCGGAAGGCGTTCTGGGTCATCGGCGCTGCGGCGGCAACGACGATCATCGCCATGTCGCCGCTGGCCGTGCTCAGCCTGGGTGACCTCCGCGGATTCGCCATCATCACGATCCTGGGCGTGCTCGTCGGGGTCCTGATCACGCGACCGGCCTACGGCGATATCCTGCGCCGGTTGCTGACCGACAAGTAGCTCGTCGGTTTCGCGTTTCGCCCGCTAATCGTCTCGAGTCCTGAATCGATATCGAACGTCCTGGTTGGCTCTGGTAGAGAAGACTAATTTTGGCTGGTTCCGCGCTGCATACGCGAAGAGAGGTGACGCCGTTTACGGTGAGGAGGATGTCACTCGCTCACTTTCCTGTAGCTTCCCGTCGCTCGCCAGCCGCTACTGGCAGCGTAAACGAGAACGTCGATCCCTCGTCCGGCGCTGACTCGACCCAGATGTCCCCGCCGTGGCGCTCGACGATCCGCTCGCACAGGGCGAGTCCGATGCCGGTTCCGTCGTACTCCCCGTGGGTGTGAAGGCGCTGGAACACCTCGAAGATGCAGTCTTGATTGTCAGTATCGATGCCGATACCTTCGTCGCGGACCGACACGACCCACTCGGCCCCATCCCGTTCGGCTGAGGCGTGGATCCGGGGCTTCTCGTCGCCACTGTAGGTGATCGCGTTCTCCAGCAGGTTCTGGAATACCTGGCGGAGCTGGGTGGCATCACCCCTGACGCGAGGGAGGTCCTCGGCGGTAATCTCGGCGTCGCTCTCCGAGATCTGGATCCGAAGATCCGCCAACACGTCGTCGAACACGGCATCGAGGTCGATGCGTTCCAGCGGATCGCCCTGCGTCTCGACCCGAGAATAGGCGAGCAGCCCGTCGATCATCTCACGCATGCGGTTGGCCCCGTCCACCGCAAACTCGAGGAATTCCTCGCCGTCCTCGTCGAGTGCGTTCTCGTACCGTCGTTCGAGCAGCTGAAGGTAGGTCGAGACCATCCGGAGTGGCTCCTGCAGGTCGTGGGAGGCGGCGTAGGCGAACTGCTCGAGCCGTTCGTTCGACGCTTCGAGTCGCTCGATCACCTCTTCTAAGCGTTGCTCGCGCTGTTTGCGCTCAGTAATATCCTGGGCCGCTCCGCGGAACGAGGCGGCCTCGTTATCGACGATCTCCGGGATGCCCTGCAGTCGCAGCCACCGTATGTCGCCGCTGTTCGTACGAATCCGTACCTCCACGTCGAAGGGGTCGCCCGAGACGAGCGCGTTCTCGACGGCATCCTCGACGATCCCTTGGTCGTCCTCGTGATACATGTCGAGAGCATCCTCCAGCGGCGGTTCCTCGTCGGCGTCCACTTCCAGAAGCTCGAAGATGTGGTCGGTCCAGAACACGTCCTTCGTTTCCGGGTTGATCTCCCAGCCGCCGACGTCCGCGATGCGTTCGGTTTTCTCGAGTAAGTCGAGCGTTCGTTCGAGTTCACGTTCGCGCTCGATCTGTTCGGTAATGTCGCGCGTCAACGCAAGCTGGGACGTCGTCCCGTCGGGGCGATGCAGCGGCGCCGCGTGCGTTTCCATGTGCCGGCGCGTGCCGTCTAGCCCGATGATGTCGAACTCCAGGACACCTCGCTCATCCTGGCAAATCCGCTCGTTGAACTCGCGGAACGTCTCGCGGTGTTCGGGGGCGATCAGCCCGTAGACAGATTCGCCGATCACCGCCGATTCCGAGTCGGCCTCCACCATGTCGAGCCCGGCGGGGTTCATCTGGAGCAGGGTGCCGTCGGCGGCAACGGTCTTGATGCACTCGGGCGCGGTCTCGATGAGCGCACTCAGATACTCTGTGTGCTCGCGCAGTTCCTGCTCGCGCTGGCGGCGCTCGAGTTCGTATTTCACCCACTGCCCCATCAGGTGCTGAAACGTCCGTTCGGCCTCCGAAAACGCTTCCGCTCTCGGTTCGGTCGAGACAAACCAGAACGTCCGGTTACTGTCGTCCTCGAACTCGAGGTACGTTCCGAGGTACGTCCGCACACCGAACTTGTCGTGGCATAGTTTGCCTTCGAATTCGTCACTCACAGGAGCGGTAATCGCACAGGTCCCCCCCTCGTCCGCAGGCACGCGGCAGTACGTTTCGGAGAGAGGATACGATTCGCCCGGAACGAGGTATTCGTGCTCCCCGTTTGTGACCTCCACCTCGAAGTGATCAGTGTCCGGTTCAGCGACGGCGATCCCGCCGAGTTCCATATCGAAGCGTTCACAGCCAAGATCGAGCAAGTCCTGGAGCTTCTCCTCGAACGGCCGATCGGGATCGGACGTTATCTCGTACAATTGCCGTTGGGCCCGTTCCCACTTTCTGCGCTCGCTATTGTCGCGGACCACCGCGAGCAGGACCGGACGGCCGTTGTGTTCCATTCGAGACGCGGAGATCTCTGCCGGAATCTGGCCCCGGTCGTTGGTGTGACAGGTAAGTTCATCAGTCCACCCGGTGCCGTCTTCGAACACCCCCTCGACGAATTCCCGGAACGCGTCGAGTTCGTTGGGGTGTACGTCGGAGGGAGCGAGGGCCACCAATTCGTCGTGCGTATAGCCGAGCATCTCGGTTGCGGCCCGGTTCGCGTCGACGATTTCGTCAGCTTCGGGGTCGACGATGAGGATGCCGTCGTGACTGCTCTCGAAAACTCGCTCCAGGTATTCTTGTCGTTCCGTTAATGCCGTCTTCACCTCCGTCCGCTCTTGCAGCGTCTGCATCATGCGATCGACCTTCGCCTCCATCTTCTCGGAGCCGAAGAACTTCTCGGGTGGTGTGTAGTAGAAATTCTGTGAGACGGTACTGTCGGAGACGATATGTGGGTGTGTCTTGATAACGTCGTGGATAACTGACGCCGGGAACCGCTCTCGGTTGTACTGGCACATGACGGCGTAGTCTTCGTCCTGGTAGAGGGAATTGAGCACTGCCTCGTACTCGACCAGTTCGTCGGGACCCGTGTCTCCCTCCAGTGCCCACGTCATCTCGGCGGCCGCTCTGAGTCCCGTATAGCCGTCTTCGTCTTTCGCCTGTTCGAGCGACTCCTCCCAGAATTCCAGCATGGTGGTCCGATCGAACTCGCCGGTTCGGCGATAGGTGTCCGCTGGTGTGAGGACGGAGAGCGCACCCGATTCGAGGGCGGCGTTCACGTCGATGCCGTGGTCCCGCATCGCCTCCACGACTTCTTCTCGGGAGTTGTCGTCGGCGACGTACAGACACTGTTCGCCACGTTCGAGCCCCTCGCAGATGAACGGGATTGCAGATGCAAATTGGTCTTCACGGCGCTCGTAGATGAGTGCAAAATGGTCGTTCGAGTGGTCGTGGGTGTCCTGGGGCTCGACCGGCCCCCGAAACTCCGAGTGCTGATGCAGCGCCCCTAGTCCACCCTCGCGGCCCGGTTCTCGCTGTCGCGTACCGCGCTCGACCTGGTTACTCACTAAATCAGGTTATTCACGGAGATTCTTAACTCTGGTCCCCAATTAGACCAGGTAATCCATCGGCCATCTGCTACTGATTTTAGCAAATTATAGGTTTCGCGTCACCCAGAGCGCCGACATTGCGGACACGTTTCCACGAATCCGTTCTCGTCACCGTGGGTTCGACGGTAATCGATCGAGACCGGGCGACCGCAGCGCACACAGGTACTCGACTCCGGTGTGAAGTCCATGCTCGAGGCTCCGCTGAGTGTGAGAATAGCGGCTGTGGGTGCCTATGCAAGGTTTCCTCGGTTCGCGAGCGCCACGAGCGCGAGGGGTGTCGCGGGTATCGTGGAACGGATCACGAAAGCTCGCGAACCATCACGATGGCATCCTCGCCGTCCTCGTAGTACCGTGGCACTCGCCGTAACGGATCGAAGCCGAACCGATCGTAGAGGCGTTTCGCCCCGTCGTTCGATTCCCGGACCTCGAGTTTGACCGAGTGCGCGCCCTGGCTCGCGAGGACGGCGAGCGACCGACCCAGCAGCGCCGAGCCGATACCCGAACCGCGCCAGTCGGGGTGGACGGCGACGTCCTTGATGTGGCCGATGTCGCGGCCGTAGTTCGGCGTCACGTCCGAAACGACGTACCCGGCGACCCGCCCGTCGTCGGTCTCGGCGACCAGAAACCCGAGCTCACCCAGAAACTGGGTGAACGCGTCGTAGGGCCACGGCTGGGGGAACGACGTGTTCTCGATCTGCACGACCGCGAGCAGGTCGGCCCGCTCGGCCTGGCGGATCGTCACGCCGTCTCGAGTCCGCGTCGACTCGGTCGGTGTCGTCACAGGAGGGAGTATCGGCGTGAGGGTAAAATAAGTACGCGACCGTTCACTCTGGTTCGTCGATTGGAGATTTCGGGCATATCCGCCGTTTCAGTCGATTTGACCTCAGGCCGGGATCGCTTCCATATCGAACTCCTCGGTGAGCGTCTTCAACTCCTCGAGGGCGTCCTGTTCCTCCCGGAGGTTCTCCTCGAGCAGGTCGGCCGCGTCGCCCATATCCATCTGGGCTGCCAGCGGGATCAGGTTGCCGTAGGCCGCGATTTCGTAGTGTTCGGTCTTCTCGGCGGCCGCCATGTTGTGGTAGTCGAGGATCTCCTGGCTGGGGTCGGTCTCGAGGAACTCCTCGTACTCCTCGATCAGCCCCTCGATGCCCTCACACTCCTCCTTCTCGGGCGGCTCGCCGAACATGTCGAACACCTCTTCGAGGCGGTCGATGTGCGTCTGGGTCTCCTCGCGGTGTTCGGCGAAGGCGTTCGCAATCTCTTCGCGCTCGGTGTGTTCCTCGAGGTCTTCCAGCGCGTCGAGTAGCTGGTGCTCGGCGTGGTAGATGTCCTCGAGGCCGTGCTCGAACAGGTCCTGGATCGTTTCGGTCATGGAACCACCAGGTCGGACTCCGCCGAGCAGGGACAAACCTCGTCAGCCTGCGATGGCAGGCGGGTTACTCGGAGGTTGATTCCGAACTCGAACCAGCAGTCGAGGTCGAACTCGAGTCGGCTTCCGAACTCGAACCCGAATCCGCAGCCGCCTCGACGCGCCCGGCATGTTTCTCCAGGTCGGCCGCCAGCGCCCGCGCCTGCTCGGGCGTCAGCCGCACCTCCTCCATGTGCGCTGGCAGGTGCGTCTCGGACATGTTGTCCAGCTCGAGTTGCAGTTTGACGTGATCGGGCTGTCTCCGAGCAGCGGTCGCGTCTACCACCGCGTCCCGCTCGTCCTCGAAGTCGTGTCCCGTCACGACCGCGTCGGCGAGGTCCAGCGTCGTGTGCGCGGTGACGCGCATGAGTCGGTTGACCATGGACTCAGTCGTCCGACGGAATCGGCGACCCGTCGGGCGTCGCCGGAGCCGGGCTCTCGTCCAGGGCGTCCTGGTCGGCGTATGGGTACCAGGTTCGCTTGGTGTTGTGCATGTACGGATCCTCGTAGTCGGTCTCCTCGGGTTCGATGAGGTCGGCCAGTTCGTCGTCGTCGCGCGCGGCGACGAACTCGCGGAAGCTCTCCTCACCTTCGCGAACCGCCGCGAAGTTCTCGAGCAGGTTCGCGATCGTCCCCGGCACTTCGTCGACGGGAACCCGCTCGCCAACCCAGGAAGCGAACTGCGGATTCTCGCCGAGGCCGCCACCAAGGCCGATGTCGAGCGCCTCGACCGGCTCGCCGTCCTTGCGCGTCTTCATCCCGCGCAGGGAGACGTCGGCGATCTGGGGCTGGGCGCACGACGCGGTACACCCCGAGAGGTGAATGTGGAAGTCGTCGACGCCCTCGGGCAGGTCGATGTTCTCGACCAGCCAGCGCGAGAACCGGACCTGGCGGTTCTTCGTCTCGACGATCGAGAGCGAGCAGAACTCGGTCCCGGTGCAGGCGATCGACCCCCGCTGGAACGGATGCGGGTCCGGGCTGTAGGTCTCGAGCAGCGGCTCGGCGAGCAGGTCGTCCAGGTTCTCGTCGGGGACGTCCGTGAAGATAATGTTCTGGCGCTGGGTGAGACGAACTTCGCCAGAGCCGTACTCGTCGGCGATGTCGGCCAGCTCGAGGGCGTCGGCGGCGCCGATCCGACCGACGAGGACGTTCAACCCGACGTACGAATCGCCGTCTGGCTGGTCGTGGACGCCGACGTGGTCGTGCTTGCCGGCGGCCTCGCCGGCGTTGTAGGAGTACGACGAGCGCAGGTCCTCGCCCGCGGTCTCGAGGTCGAAGTCGACGTACTCCTCCTGGAGGACGTCGCGAACCTTCTCCGGGCCCCACTCGTCAACGAGGAACTTCATCCGGGCGGCGTAGCGGTTCTCGCGGTTGCCGTAGTCCCGGAACAGACCCGAAATGCCGCCGGCGACGTCGACCGCCTGCTCGGGCGTGACGAAGACGTCGATGTCGCGGGCAAAGCGGGGCTCGTTGCGGGCGAGACCGCCGCCGACGCGGACGTTGTAGCCGGTCATCGTCTCGCCGTCGATTTCCTTTTCGGCAGGTTCGAACGCGAGGTCGTTGATGTCGCCCTGCCCACAGCCCTCGTCGCAGCCGGTGACCGCCACCTTCCACTTCCGCGGAAGGTTCGAGTGCGCCTCGTTGCGCTTGAACGTATCGTGGAGATCGTCGGCCAACGCACCGGCGTCGACGTGTTCGTGCTCGTCCTTCCCGGCGACCGGACAGCCCACGATGTTCCGCCAGGAGTCGCCGCAGGCCTGCACCGCCGAGAGACCGACGTCCTCGAGTCGGTCGAAGATTGCGGGGACGTCCTCGAGGTTGATCCAGTGGAGCTGGACGGCCTGACGGGTCGTCACGTCGAGCCAGCCATTGCCGAATTCCGGATTGGCGGCGGGCCCGTTCGAGTACTCATTGGCAAGTTCGGCCAGGATGCGAAACTGCCCCGGCTGGAGGACTCCGCTCGGCGGACCGACCCGGAGCATGAAATAGGATTCCTGGCCGGCGCGCTGGTGGTACAGTCCGTACCACTTGAAGCGCTCGAACCAGGCGTCGTGTTCGTCCTCGGGTATCGACTCCCATCCCGACGCAGCGAACTCCTCGATCGCCTCCCTGATATCGGTCCCGTACAGTTCGTCTTTCCAGTTCTCGACGTCGCTTGGCATCTGCACCGGGCTACGCGGACCACCTACAAGGCCCCGGCCGTGGCGTCAGTTCTCCCCGCCTCTCGCCCCTTCCGGCGGTATTTGCCGCCCGGGTTCGACCGCTCTGCCGGACACCGGTTCGAGCGTCGCCTGGACGGCCGACGCCTCGTACCGTTCGAACTCGCCGTCGACGATCCGGCCGACCGGCAGGCGCTCGAGGGAGTCGTGACGACCGCATTCGAGACACCGGCCGACCGCCCCCGCAACTACGCTGGTGCCGTCGACGCCGACGTCCGTGAACCCCTCGAAGAGGACGTACGCCGGTTCGCACCGACAGAATCGACCGCGAGCGAGGGTCCAGACGTCGCTCGCGCCGACCGTTCGGGAGTCGTTGACGCTGATCCACGCCCCGTCGTCGAGGGTACGCAACGAGATTGCCATGCCCTCGCTTCGGGTGGAACCCACCTTCGTCCATCGGCACGTGCAATGCTTCGCCGTTGTCGTGACGGCTATTTGGGCGGAGATCGCCAGCAGGCGTCGCCGTCTTTCGTTTCAGCCCGTCAGAGATACCAGCAATCGTTACCCGAGAACGGGAGCAGAGGTATCGCTTGCACCCGAAGCCGTACTTAAGCGATGGCCGAACATACGGGGGAGTATGCCCGACGACCCGTCACGGCCACACGACCGCCCATCGCGTCGCCAGCCCTCCGAACGCAAGGTCCGGAGTCGCCAGCACGTCTCCGCCGACGTGGCTCCGGAGTTACACCTCCCTCCCGTCGAAACCGGCGCGTCGAGGTCTGTACCGACCGACGACCCGGGGGCCACACGATGACGAAGGCGACGCCTGACGGACGCCAGCTGGCCGAATCCGGCGACGAAGGCGACGAAACCGCTCCGGAGACGGCTCGCGACGATGAGGACGAGACGACCCACCTCGAGGACGTCGACGTCGGCGCTGGCTGTACGGAAATCTGGGAGCACCTCGCCGAGCGACGCAAAGAGTAGCGAGGAGGCCCCGGATGCACCCCTCGTCGAACCACAGCGGGCCGTCTGGAACGCTTTTTAGGCACGTCGCCCCTATCAGCGGTACATGACCGACGACCACACCGGAGACCGCCGCGCTCGAGACGGCGACCCCGGGAACGAGCCTCCGATCCCGACGGATCGAAAATCACCGGTCGGCGCACCGGTCATCCGGGGCGACGAATCGATCACGGGGACCCACGCTCGTCGGGCCGTCCAGTTCGACCCCGACGATCCGGACAGTCTCGCACTCGCGGCCGAAACCGTTGCCCAGTTCGCCACCGGGTCCGTCGACGAGGACCACCTCTACATGCTCCGTGGCGCCGCGGCCTGTGCCGCCCTCGTCCGCGGCGAGGGATCGTACAAAACCGCCGCCGAGCAAGCGAGCGCCCACCTCGAGGACGATGAGACGGTCACAGTCTCGTTCATCCGCAAGTGGGCCCGCGTCCACGATCTCCCCCGGTCGGTTCGTCGACAGGTCGCCCTCGGCGAAATCGCCCCCTCCGCCGCCAAACACATCGCCCGCGTCGGCGGCGAGGACCGGCTCTTGCTCGCCTGGGCCGTCCTCGACGGCGACCTCACCGTCCGCGACGTCCGCCAGGTCGCCAGTCAGGTCAACGATGGGGCCTCGATCGAACGCGCGCTCGACGACTGCGACGTTACCCTCGGTCGCCTCGAACTCACCCTCCCGGCGTCGGCCTACCGCGACCTCCGGCGACGAGCCTCACTCGAGGGCGTCGATCCGGGAACGATCGTCGCGGACGCCCTCGAGAACGCGCTCGAGTAGCATCGGGAAAGCGTCACAATTCCTCACTGCGACAGGTACGCCCGCGCCGCCTTCGCAATGATCGCCCCCGCCTCGAGCACCTCGTTCCACTCGATCGTCTCCTCTGGGAAGTGTGCCTGGTCGATGCTCCCCGGCCCGAACAGGATTGTCGGAATCCCCGCCTCGATGTAGTGTCGATTGTCGGCGCCGTAGGTCGCCCCGCACGGTTCGATCGCCTCGGCGTCGAACCCTCGCGCCGCCATCGCGTCCTGGAGCGCCGAAACTACCGGTTCGTCCGCCGCGATTTCAGCCGGTTCAAACTGCACCGAGAACCGCTCGATCGTTGGCCCGCTGACCCCCGCCGGCCAGGACGGATCGTCCGACAGCGACTCGAGGCGGCTTCGGAGCGCGTGTTCGACGTCCGTCACCGTCTCCCCGGGGGCGACGCCGACCCGAACCTCCGCCGTCAGTTCGTCCGGGACCGAGGACGCCCACCGTCCCGCCTCGACTCGCCCGATACAGATCGGCCACGGAATCGGGAACTCGTCGTACAACGGATGGGAGACGGCCTCGCTTCGTTCCCGTTCGAACGCCTCGCACTCCTCGCGAACGCGCTCGAACGCCGGCAACACCGACGCCCCCCGCCACCGCGTCGCCGCGTGGGCCGACCGGCCCTCGAGACCGATCCGGATCATCAGGCTTCCCTCGACCGCCGTCACCGGACGTAACTCGGTCGGTTCCGCGACGATCATCGCGTCCCGCTCGAACGGATAGGGGTTCTCGAGGGCCGCCGCGGCCGCACCGATCCCGCCTTCCTCCTCGCCGACAACGCTCTCGACGACGATTCGGCCGTTCAGGTCGGGGCCGTGGCCATTATTCGTAGCGCCCTCCGCGAGGTGACGCGCCGCAAACACGCACACCCCCAGCCCAGACTTCATGTCCGCCGCACCCCTGGCCGTCAGGCGACCATCGCGCCACCGGGGCTCGAACGGATCACCTTCCCACCCCGACCCCGTGGGAACGACGTCGACGTGACCGTTCAACACCAGCGTCGGCCCCGCGTCAGGATCTCCGAACTCGAGGACTCCGGCGACGCTCGGCCGATCCGCCGTTTCGATGTCGTCGGGGTCGTCCGGGAACGACGGATGCTCGGCCAGGACGACCGGGTCAGCCTCCCAGGTATAGGTTCGAAAGCCCGCCGCCTCGAGTTCCTCGCGCAGCCACACCTGGGCCGGCTTCTCGTTTCCTGCAGTCGTCTCGAACGAACAGCACGTGTCGACGAACTCCCGAAGGTCGTCGTCCCAGATGCTGAAATTCATGTGCGAGACCACGTCGGACCCCGATATAATACCGTGGGAGAAAGAAACGTTTAACCACGCGTCCCCGAAAGAGGAGAGTACAGGGCCGGTAGCTCAGTTCGGCAGAGCGTCTGGCTTTTAACCAGACGGTCGCGTGTTCAAATCGCGCCCGGCCCGCTTTTGTCACGAGCACATTCGCGAGTGGCAAAACGGCTCTGCGATTTGAACGCAGGGAGAGCGCAGTCTCGCGAACGAAGTGAGCGAGGAAGCGACCGTGTCTTCCAATTGCGCCCGGCCCCTTGCTCCAAGCAGAACCGCGAGGAGTAACACGGTCATATAGCGATCTGAAGGAGACCAGAAAGCCACACCGAAGCGAGCATTTCTGGGCGTGGTTCACAGTCGCGCCCGTCTCGCTTTCCTGTCGTGAACACGTTCGTGAGCAGCGAGTTCAGATCAGTCCACCTCGTCGATACGACGGTTCCTCGAGTGTCGAACCGCACCGGACCACACTGAACCGCATCGAACCGCACCGAACGAGCCGCAGTTGCCACTCGAGAACGGCCGAAGAGTACAGACACCAAAAACCAAAACCGAAAACACCCCGATGCCAACCACGCTGACGAAACGGTACACGAACCGCGATCGTCTAGAAGCTCGAGCCCTCAGCCCCGCAACGGCATGAACGCCAACCCGGCCAGCAACACGATCGCGATCACTGATAGCCCGATCACCCACCAGAACCCGTGGATCCGCTCGTTGTGCTCGTCGACCGCCTGATGCTGGGCCTGGAAACTCTCGACGTCCTCGGTCAGGTAAACGACGTCTTCGCTCGGGAAGTGCACGCCGTAGGGCGTCTGTTGGATCATCACATCCTCGTTGTGAGTAAGCGATACCTCCGAGACTTCCTCACCGGTGTACTCGACGGTCACCTCGTCGGTCGCAAGCGCCGTCACCTCACCGTCAACCTGCTCTTCCATCTCGGAGTTATAAAACGTCACCTCGTCTCCGACAGCGTACTCCCGGGTCTCGATGTCGTCGACCTCCGTGACGTGTCGAACGACCTCCTGGCCGTCCTCCTCGACGATCACGTAGACGCCGTCGGGGCGCTCGAGGAACGTGTACTCCTCGGAATCGACCGATTCGATCAGCAAGAACGTCTCCGGTTGGGCCTCGCTCTCGTTTCCATCACCACCATCGGCGCTCTCGTTTCCATCACCACCATCGGCGCTCTCGTTTCCATCACCCTCTCCCGGCGGCGCGTAAATGTAGACGGAATACTCCGTTCCCTCCTCCTCGAACTGAACCGTATCGCCATCGTCCCAGGCGTCACCATTTGCAGCGCTCGCACCGGACCACGCCACGTCAGTTGGAACGGAATCGTTGACGTATTCCAACGTCCCAGTTCCGGCAGCCCCGTCCAGCTCGGACACGTTGTACGTCCGATTCTCGATCGTTATCTCGTCACCCTGCTCGAGTTGGTAGTCCGCATCGGCTTCGTCGATCGTCACCTGCGGTGATTCCGCGGTCGCGATAACGGCGTACGCGCCCGCAGCGACCACCATAAACAGGACGGCGTAGACGATCCCTGCGCGTAATTGCATGTATGAGGCGTTGTCCGCGCGTCGTATAACGGTTACTAAGTTCTCGAAAGATCGGAGTCAGGGATCGCATTCACTCGAGCCGAACCTGGTCGAGATCGACCGCAATTGACTGGCACTCGAGGATTTGAAGGAGTGACTCCGGGAATCGAAACCAACGCGCTCGAAGGGAGGAGATGACACGGCCTAAAGGGACCGGATCAATGTACGAAACGTGAAAGAGCCAAGGGCCGGATTTGAACCGGCGATGGGTTGCTCTGCAGGCAACTGCGTTCGGCCGAACTCTGCCACCTTGGCGCGCTCGGATGTAGCCACCGCGTTCGTTTAAGCGTAGCGGTACGATTTGCCCGCTGTAAAGACGAAAACCCCCACGAGCGCAGTCGCTCGTGAGGGTTGAATAGTGTATGAGTGGGTCGGCGGCGAGCCGGGGTTCCCAGCGGGTCTCCCACGCCAGTACTGGCCGAAACGCGGGCGGGCTTAACTGCCGTGTTCGGGATGGGTACGGGTGGTGCCCCGCCGCTCTGGCCGCCGTAATGCCGACTCGCGGAGTCGAACCGCGACGATACCAGGGTCGGTGTACGGTGTCTAGGGTTCTCTGGTCGCTGTGACCGTTATGTACGTGTAGTCCAATTAGCGCCTGGACCCGTTCTTACGGGTTGATCCATGCGAAATGAATGGTGGCTCGATCTGTTAGTGCTCGCGGGCTCAACACCTCGTTGCCTCGGTGCGTACACCCCGAGTCTATTGAACTCGTCTTCTACGAGTGATCTCGGTGGTATCTCTTTTTCAGGTGGGTTTCGAGCTTAGATGCGTTCAGCTCTTACCCCGTGGTGCGTCGCTGCCCGGCACGTGCCCTCTCGGACAGCCGGTACACGAGTGGCACCCATTCGGAGTTCCTCTCGTACTATACGAACGTTCCCGTCAGATACCGTAACACCCCCAATAGATAGCAGCCGACCTGTCTCACGACGGTCTAAACCCAGCTCACGACCTCCTTTAATAGGCGAACAACCTCACCCTTGCCTGCTTCTGCACAGGCAGGATGGAGGGAACCGACATCGAGGTAGCAAGCCACCCGGTCGATATGTGCTCTTGCGGGTGACGACTCTGTTATCCCTAAGGTAGCTTTTCTGTCAGCAATTGCCCGCATTGGGCGGGCTAATTGGTTCGCTAGACCACGCTTTCGCGTCAGCGTCCGTTGTTGTGCCGGACACTGTCAGGCTTCCGTATGCTCTTGCGCTCTTTCTCGGGTCTCCGACCCGAGTGAGGAAACCTTGGGGCGCGCTCGATATCTTTTCAAGCGCGTACCGCCCCAGTCAAACTGCCCGGCTACCAGTGTCCTCCGCCAGGAGTGAGAGTCGCAGTCACCATCGGGTAGTATTTCAGTGATGCCTCGGTGGCCCGCTAGCGCGGGTACCTGTGTAACGGCTCCTACCTATGCTGCACAATGGCGACCACGTCTCAGTGACAGCCTGCAGTAAAGCTCTATAGGGTCTTCGCTTCCCCTTGGGGGTCTCCAGACTCCGCACTGGAATGTACAGTTCACCGGGCCCAACGTTGGGACAGTGGCGCTCTCATTGATCCATTCATGCAAGCCGCTACTAAAGCGGCAAGGTACTACGCTACCTTAAGAGGGTCATAGTTACCCCCGCCGTTAACAGGTCCTTCGTCCCCTTGTACGGGGTGTTCAGATACCTGCACTGGGCAGGATTCAGTGACCGTACGAGTCCTTACGGATTTGCGGTCACCTATGTTGTTACTAGACAGTTGGAGCGCCCGAGTCACTGCGACCTGCCACTTTCCGTGGCAGGCATCCCTTATTGCGAACGTACGGGACTAACTTGCCGAATTCCCTAACGTCGGTTGCTCCCGACAGACCTTGGCTTTCGCCGCCACGAGTACCTGTGTCGGATCTCGGTACGGACAGTGTGCTTGCCTTTTCACGGGCTCTGGGTTGACCTCTCTTGCGTTATCCAGCCATTCGACCGCTTCGTGCCATTACGGCTTCCACGGTCTTGGACTGTTCACCCGGGCGAAAGCCCGGGAGAGGCGGCCCCAAAGCGTCGGCTTTGAGTGCACACTGGCATAGGAATATTAACCTATTTCCCTTTTGTCAGCTTCGAATTGCGGGCTGACTTAGGACCGGCTAACCCTCAGCTGATTAGCATTGCTGAGGAACCCTTACTCGTTCGGCCGTCGGGGTTCTCACCCGACTAACGCTGCTACTATGACCAGAATTTTCGTTACTGCACGGTCCACACGACCTCTCGGCCGTGCTTCCACCCGAACAGTACGCCAACCTACGGAATCGTGCGGTGAGGCACGTCGCTAGGTCTCGGTGATGAACTTGAGCCCCGATCATTTTCGGCGCCGCAAACCTCGGCCGGTAAGCTGTTACGCTTTTCTTAGAGGGTAGCTGCTTCTAAGCTCACCTCCCGGCTGTCTAGGGCTTGCGACCACCTTCGATCGCACTTAGTCCATACTTGGGGACCTTAACCCAGCTCTGGGTTGTCTCCCTCACGGTACACAGGCTTACCCCGCGCACCGGACTCCCCGCGTCGACGGCGTTCGTAGGTTCGGAGTTGGACAGGGGGGCGAACTCCTCTCGGAGTCCGGTCCCCCAATCCGTCGCTCTACCCCACGAACTACCTCAGCGGAGGTCATGCTTCGACATGTTTCGGTTGGAACCAGCTGTTTCCGGATTCGATGGGCCTTTCACCCCTAGACATAGGTCACGCGAGGGTATTGTAGGACACCAACGCTAGCGGGCCTCCACGTGGCTTTCGCCACGCTTCACCCTGCCCATGCCTAGATCATCCGGTTTCGGGTCGTGCCCGCCTGACTCCCCGCGCTTGAACACGGTGACCCTGGTCGTAAGACTGCGGTCATATCGGTTTCCCTCTGCCTTCCCCGATACTCGGGTTAGACTCGTCAGACAGGCACACTCTCTGGTTCGTTTTTCAAAACGTACGACGGAACACCGGCTTCCCTCCCGGCTTACTACAGGTTCGCACCTGGTTCATTGTGAGAGGGACCTTGTATGCCCCGTCGCTCTATCGCCAACTGAGTTCACGCCCTATTGCACCTCCCTTTTTGGGGTGCTTTTCAGCGTTCGCTCACGCTACTTGTTCGCTATCGGTCTCGAGGAGTGTTTAGTCTTCGCGGTCAATGCCCGCGGTTTTCACGAGGGATTTCCAACCCCCGCTACTCTGGAGCTGACGCACACTTTAGTGATCGACGGTACGGGACTGTCACCCTGTTTCGTACCCTATTCCAAGGGATTTCTCGTCGATGGTCGAGTGCTGAGAGTCAGTCCGAACACCACATTGCCCGTGAGGGCTTCGGTTTGGACTGTGTCGGGTTCACTCGCCGTTACTAACGACATCGCGGTTTGCTTTCTTTTCCTGTCGATACTAAGATGTTTCAATTCTCGACGTTCCCCATTGCGCTAAGCAATTGCAAGAGGATTCCTATTCGGAGATCCCAAGTTCTTCCCCTCCGTGCGGGTCCCTTGGGCTTATCGCAGCTTGGCACGTCCGTCGTCGGCTCTCGAGCCGAGCGATCCACCAGTTGGCACAGTAGCCACGTTCTTTCGGATCGGTGCTGCACAGAATGCAGCGGTTGTGACCCGGGAACGGGTCCAGTGGACGCCTGGACTACACGTACATACGGTCTTCATCTGCCACCAGTAGACGGCTGGTGGCATCGACCCTTCCCACCCACGCTTGCGCGGGGTGGTGCATCGGTTCATTCGGGATCAGACGCCGTACTCAAAGAGTACAGCAATCGTCACCCGAGAGATGGACCCACAGGGATTCGAACCCTGGGCATCCTCCTTGCAAAGGAGGCACTCTACCACTGAGCTATGGGCCCACCCCCTCTCGGGGGCACAACGTTAGCCTTGGTAGTTCAAAGGTGCTCGCTCGGCCGATCGAGCGGTCGGTGAACGGACCGCATGTGGGCTGGGGCATCGCCCCAGTCCCGGTCTGTGGAGGTGATCCAGCCGCAGATTCCCCTACGGCTACCTTGTTACGACTTAAGCCCCCTTGCGAAGCCCAGATTCGACCGCCGTTACGGCGGCCTCATCCGGACCTCACTCGGGTGCTTTGACGGGCGGTGTGTGCAAGGAGCAGGGACGTATTCACCGCGCCCTTCTGAGGCGCGATTACTACCGAATCCAGCTTCATGAGGGTGAGTTTCAACCCTCAATCCGAACTACGATCGAGTTTAGGAGATTAGCGTCGCCTTTCGGCGTAGCATCCCACTGTCTCGACCATTGTAGCCCGCGTGTAGCCCAGCACATTCGGGGCATACTGACCTACCGTTGCCCGTTCCTTCCTCCAGTTTGGCACTGGCAGTCCTCCTAATGTACCCAACCACCACAAGGGTGTTGCTGGCAATTAGGAGTGCGGGTCTCGCTCGTTGCCTGACTTAACAGGA
Source organism: Natronosalvus rutilus (assembly GCF_024204665.1). Lineage (NCBI taxonomy): Archaea > Methanobacteriati > Methanobacteriota > Halobacteria > Halobacteriales > Natrialbaceae > Natronosalvus > Natronosalvus rutilus. Next base: position 604,346 of record NZ_CP100355.1, read on the forward strand.
CGCCTCACGGTACGAGCTGACGGCGGCCATGCACCTCCTCTCAGTAGCTCCACTAAGCTCATCACACTGAGCTTCACAGCATACTGTCGGTGCTGGTGAGATGTCCGGCGTTGAGTCCAATTAAACCGCAGGCTCCTCCGGTTGTAGTGCTCCCCCGCCAATTCCTTTAAGTTTCATCCTTGCGGACGTACTTCCCAGGCGGTCTGCTTCACGGCTTCCCTACGGCACAACGCTGGCTCGTAGCCAGCGTCACACCTAGCAGACATCGTTTACGGCTCGGACTACCCGGGTATCTAATCCGGTTCGTGACCCGAGCTTTCGTCCCTCACTGTCGGATCCGTCTTCCTGAGGCGCTTTCGCCACCGGTGGTCCGTCCAGGATTACGGGATTTCACTCCTACCCCAGACGTACCCCTCAGGTCTTCCGGTCCCTAGCCGAACAGTTTCCGCCGGACGTCTACTCGTTAGGCGAGTAGATTTCCCGACGGACTTGTACGGCCAGCTACGGACGCTTTAGGCCCAATAATAGCGGTCATCACTTGGGCTGCCGGTATTACCGCGGCGGCTGGCACCGGTCTTGCCCAGCCCTTATTCGTGTACCACCTTACGGTACACAAAAGCGAGGACTATATGCCCTCGCACTTGGAGTCCCCTTATCGCACTGTCGTGCAGTGTAAAGGTTTCGCGCCTGCTGCGCCCCGTAGGGCCCGGAATCTTGTCTCAGATTCCGTCTCCGGGCTCTTGCTCTCACAACCCGTACCGATTATCGGCACGGTGGGCCGTTACCCCACCGTCTACCTAATCGGCCGCAGCCACATCCTGTCGCGCCTGAGCATTTCGAGCTCGAGCCAGTTCCAGGCATCGAGCCGTATGGGCTATTAGCCTCAGTTTCCCGAGGTTATCGCCCTCAACAGGGTAGTTTGGCCACGTGTTACTGAGCTATCTGCCACGAGTCTGAACTCGTGCGACTAGCATGGCTAAATCGGACTCCAATAGCAATGACCTCCGGCAGGATCAACCGGAATGCTATCCCTCCAGCAGAGCTGGAGGAGTTGGCGGTGAATGTAGGTACACACTCACACTAAATGGGTCCGTTCGGTGACCAGCCTCGATTAACCGATCGAGCGTCACCGAACTACCAAGGCTAACATCAGATCCCATCTGTACGGCGGACCGCAGGGGTGAGATCCTCATTTCCTTCGGACTACTTTGTAGGTCGTCCGGGGTACATAACCCCTTCGAACCGAGTCCGAGATGATGGAGCGAGTTGAACGCCCCATCGATCACGCGTTCTTTGCGTTTGCATCCGAATGCCCTCGTTTACTTAAGGGCGTCGGATCGGATCGAAGCCGGCGAAGCCGACCTCGTTCACATCCAATCCGAATCGCCTTACACACTTAAGGGCATCGGATCGCGGCCCGGCCGGAAGTCGCATCCAGCGAGGCGTTCGCGTTCCAATCTGAACGCCCCTAAGTATATAAGGCCGTTGGATCGGTGTGGCCGGCGAGGCCGACCACGGTTGCGTCCAATCCGAATTGGCTTACACACTTAAGGTCGTCGGATCGGTTCGACGCCCGGTGTAAGGGTGGAATGCAGTGCCAACCTCCGTGCCGGGAAACGGCCAGAGGGGACGTGGCGGCGTGGGCCACGTCGTTTGCATTCTATTCGAGGAGAGGGTTAGTATATAAGGCCGTCGAACCGATAGCTCCGTGGGAACCCGCTACCATGTCACGGTTTTCCACCGATCACGGGTTCTCAAGGAACGTCAAAATAGTAATAAATGTATCCCCTGGTTCGGGGCCAAGTCCGTCGAACGGCGCGGCTGCTCGTCGAGTGGTGTCCCGCGGGCGGAGGTCGATCGGTCATCCCTCCCTGGCAGGTGGGGTCGGATCGAGTGGTACCCGCGTACGTGTACGGTCGTGCGTGCACGCGTAAGAAGACGTTGGATACGTTGCAACGGTGCGAGGGAGAGCGAGAGAGCTATGGCCACGAAGCCGAACGGCTAGATACATGCGCGAGCGAGCGACCAGGCGGCGGGTTCTCGAGGGAGTTGGAATCGCAGCGACAGCGGGGCTAGCGGGGTGTCTCTTCGGACGCGGTGACGACGGTGACTACTATGACGGCGAATCGTTCGTCGCCGAGGACGACGAACCCGAGCTCGGTGGACATCTCCAGGGGATCGATCATCCGGGGACAGTCGACTGGACGGGAGCCAGCGAGGAAAAGCTGGTCGTCGCGGTCGGCACCGGTCGCGAGGGGATGGGATACGCCCCGCGGGCGGTTCGGATCGAGGCCGGCTCAACGGTCACCTGGGAGTGGACGGGTGCGGGCGGTCGACACGACGTGGTCGATACCGACGGTACGTTCGACAGCGGCGAGCAGTACGGCGAGGGGGAGACGTTCTCGTTCACGTTCGACGAGTCAGGTGTCTACACCTACTACTGCACCCCCCATCGCCATCGAGGGATGAAGGGGGCGCTTGAGGTCATCGAGTCTGGGGCCGGCGATTGAACGAGGCAGCGCTCGAGTGTGTACGTATAGAGGAGGGAAAACGAATTCTGGCGGTCCGTCGGCCTGTCAGTCCGTTACCGATTCAGCGTGTGAATCGCGTGTCCGAGCGCGTTCTCGGCGGCTTCCATCACGGCCTCCGAGAGCGTCGGGTGGGTGTGAATCGTGGCCGCGATGTCCTCGAGGGTGGCCCCGAGTTCGATGGCGAGGCCGAGTTCGGCGATCAGTTCGGAGGCCTCGGGGCCGACGATCTGAGCGCCCAGGACGAACCCAGCGTCCTCGTCGGCGACGATCTTGACGAAGCCGTCGGTGTGGCCCGTGGTGAGCGCACGGCCGCTGGCCTGGAACGGGAACTTCCCGGCGACCGTCTCGAAGCCCATCTCCTCGGCCTCCATCTCGGTCATGCCGACGGTACCGATTTCGGGGTCGGTGAAGACGGCCGCGGGCATCGCCTGGTAGTCGAGCGCCGAGGGTTCGCCGGCGATGACCTCGGCGGCGACCTGGCCCTCCTTGCTGCCGGCGTGGGCGAGCATCGGTTCGCCGGCGACATCGCCGACGGCGAAGATGTGCTCGACGTTCGTCCGGCCGCGGTCGTCGGTCGGGATGAAGCCCCGTTCGTCGGTTTCGATGCCGGCGGCCTCGAGTTCGAGCGTGTCGGAGACGGGGGCGCGGCCGACGGCCACGAGCACCTTCTCGGCGTCGATCTCGAGCGTGTCTTCGCCGTCTTCGGAGGTGGCCTCGACGCGAATGCCGTTGCCGTGCTCGCTCCAGCGGGAGGCCCCGTAGCCGAAGTGGAAGTCGATCCCGAGGTCTTTCGCGCGCTTTTTGACCGGGCGAGCGAGGTCGGGGTCGAAGCCGTTGAGCGCTTCGTCGAGCATCTCGACGACCGTCACGTCGGTGCCGAGTTTCGCGAAGACGGTCGCGAGTTCCATCCCGATGTAGCCGGCGCCGACGACAATCAGGGAGTCGGGGACCGAATCGAGCGCGAGCGCCTGCCGCGAGTTGAGTACGGGCTCGTCGTCGTAGGAGAAGTTCGGGATCTCGATCGGGCGAGAACCGGTGGCGACGATCGCGTGTTCGAAGTCGATGGATTCGCTGCCCTGCCCCTCGCCGCCGTGGGAGACGCGGACCGTGTTCTCGCCGTCGAAGTGGGCGACGCCCTCCATGAGGTTGACCCCGTTGGCCTTACAGAGCTTCTCGACGCCGCTTGTCAGTTGATCGACAACGCCGTCCTTCCAGGAGACCATTCCCTCCAGGTCGATGGCTGGGTCGGCGTGGATGCCCATCTCCTCGGCGTTGCCAGCCTCGTGGGCCAAGTCGCTAGCGGTGATGAGCGCCTTCGAGGGGATACAGCCGTGGTTGAGGCAGGTTCCCCCGTAGGCCTCCTTCTCGACGAGCGTGACGTCGAGGTCGAGTTGGCCGGCCCGAATCGCGGCCACGTAGCCTGCTGGGCCCGCACCGATGACGAGTACGTCCGTTCCAGTCGCGATGTCTCCGACGACCATTATGCTAGAGCAAATCCAATCGAGATATAAAAACGGGCAGGTATTGCGCCGACCGACGGGGTGTGCGAGGTCTCGAGCGAGGCAGCGTCAGTCCACGCGAGTGGCGTCGTACCCGCGCGATTCGATCGCGTCGAGAACCTCCCTGGCATGCTCACGGCCGCTGGTGACGACCTGGAAGACGAGGTAGGCCTCCCCGACCCGGAGGTCGCCGATGGCCCGGTCGTGGCGGACCGTCCGGATGTTCGCCCCAAGGTCCGAGATCACGCCCGAGACTTCCTCCATCTTTCCGGGCTGGTCGGCGATGCGAACCCGCAGTCGCAACAGCTGGTCGCGGTCGGTCAGCGCATGCTCGAGGACCGTCTGGAGCATGGAGATGTCGATGTTGCCGCCACCGAGCACCGGGACGACGGTCTCGCCGCTGACGTCGAGGTCCGGAGAGAGCAGGGCCGCGACCGACGCCGCGCCGGCCCCTTCGACGAGCTGTTTGGCTCGTTCGAGGAGCACGAGCGTGCTCTGGGCGATCTGGTCGTCAGTGACGGTGACGACTTCGTCGACGTGCTCGCGGATGATCTCGAAGGTGAGTTCCGAGATGCCGCCCGTTGCGATCCCGTCGGCGATGGTGGTCGGATCGTCGATCCCCTGTGGGAAGCCCTTGTCGAGGCTCTCGGGGACCGTCGCGGCGGAATCCGCCTGCACGCCGACGACGCGGATTCCGGGGTCGAGGCCGGCGAGCGCGGTAGCGATGCCGCCGATCATGCCGCCGCCGCCGATCGGGACGATGACGGTATCGACCTCGGGGAGCGCCTCGTGGATCTCGAGTCCCAGCGTCCCCTGTCCGGCGACGATGTCGGGGTCGTCGTAGGCGTGGACGAAGCCGACGTTCTCGGCTTCGGTGAGCGTCTTCGCGTGGGCCATCGCCGCCTGAAAGTCGTTGCCGTGGAGTTCGACGTCGCCGCCGTAGCTTCGGGTCGCGTTGACCTTCGCCTGCGGGGCATTCTTCGGCATGACGATGGTCGACTCGAGGCCCGTCTTGGTCGCGGCCAGGGCCACCCCCTGGGCGTGGTTGCCCGCGCTGGCGGCGACGACGCGGTCGATGGTTCCCTCCTCGGCCACCTGGACGAGCTTGTTGTAGGCGCCTCGCGTCTTGAACGAGCCAGTTCGCTGGAGGTGTTCCATCTTCAGAAACACCGTCGCGTCGGCCATTCCGCTCAGTGATCGGTTGGACTCGAGCGGCGTCTCGCGAACGACCGACTCGTCGTCGAAGCGCTCGCGGGCCGCCAGCACGTCTTTGAAACGGACCTCGACCATGACGGTACAATCAGGATGGCGCAGTATTTCATCTTCGGTTTGTCGTGGTCTCAGAATCCAGAGTTCAGATCCCACAACCCAGCCCTAACACCCAGAACCACCTCGAGCGGCAGAAACTGCGCGCCGCGAGCGATCAGAGAAACCGCGGAATCGACCCCGCTATCTCCAGTCGCTCGCAGTAGTGAGCGAGCGGGTCGCCCGCGGGCGTCGGCACGTCCGCCGCATCGAACAGGTCGTTCTCGCGAATCGTCACCTCCGCCGGGGCGAGCGACCAGGGTTCGTGCGCGATCTCGGCGACGAGCGTTCGGTCGCCTCGGGGGACGAGCACCCGTCGGCGTTCGGCGAGCCAGTGGGTGAGCGAATCGGGCTGCGCTCGAGTCGGAGGCGCGATCGGTCGGTACTCCGCGTCGAATCGTGCGGGAGCTCCGCTCGCGTCGTCGCGCTCGCTCGAGAACGCGACCTGGCCATCGATGCCGTCGACGTGCTGGCGGGCGTCGAAGCAGGGGACGTCGAGACCCCTGCGAGCAAGGAAGGCCAGCCACGGCCCGTCGATGTCGATGCTAAAGAAGTACAGTCCGGAGACGTCCCGGTAGCGAACGTACGTCCGGAGGTTGAGTTCGGGGCGCGTGACACGCATCGCGCTCGGCGTGTCTCGAACCCCCGCTCGAGCGAGGACGAACGGGACGATTGAGAGCCAGGCCCGATCCTCGAAGGTCTCGAGGTCGAACCGATCGGGAACGTGTGGTCGGAGGCGATCCGGGTCGACGGGCCAGTGGAGGAAGGCTCCGTCGCGCCACACCATCGAGAAGGGGTGTGGCAGCCACGGGAAGGACGTTGGTTCCGTCTCAGCAGTCGTCGAGTTGGGGTGAAGGATTCGCTGTTCGGTCATAGGCGATGTGGGGAAGCGGCCTCTCGTTCGAGGAACGGTCGATCGGGCAACCGGAGCGGGACGGGTCGGAGCGCTTTCGTCGGCGGCGAGGGGTCGGTCACGGCGGCGTTAATCATACGTGTCCCTACGGTACCTGCGGGGATAAATCGCTCAGGAATCAACTAGTTTCGGTGAACGTATCGAAGTACGATACGAATTTGATCGAGAGACCGAATTGGGAACGAGTGCGTAGAGTCCGAATCGGGAACGAGTGCGCTGGGTCGCGGCCTCGAGCGGGTGAATTCGGATCGACAATGTGAACCGGTCGCCCGTAGAACGGCCTACTCGAGGTAGATCGCCGGGCGGAGCGGTCGGGCCTGGCTCGCTTTACCGGCGGGATCGATCGGATCGCCGTCCTCGGCGTCGATTACGACGTCGGCGTCGAACTCGCTCTCGAAGAAATCCGCTGACGCCTCGTAGACGGGCCGCTCGTCGATCCCGGCGAGCGTCTCGAGTGCAGCGTCATCGCGTTCGCGGACGAACGAGATGAGGTCAGCCACGAGGTCGTTGACGGCGTCTCCTCGCTCCCGATGGGCAGGATTTTGCATAACCTGGCCCATCACGGCTCCCTGGTCCGGGCCGGTTTCCACGACAGTGTCGAACACCTCGCGCTTCCAGTCGGCCGCGACGTAGACGCGGATCGTCTCGGGATCGGTGTCGGTCACGTCGACGATGTCGCGAACGTCCTCGAGCAGCGCCTTTACCAGCCGTTCCTCGGCGATCACGCTCGAGTCCTCGAGCGCGGGTACCGGCTCGGGCCAGGGCACGTCTTCGGCTGGTTCGCCCGTCAGTCGCTCGTGGAGTTCGTTCGACGCGAACGGGATGACGGGTGCGAGCAGGCGCAGTCGCGTCTCGAGGGCGGTGCGCAGGGTCCACCGCGCGCCCGCGCGGTCGAGGTCCGTTCGGCGGCGGTACCACTTCAGGTGCTCCTCGAAGCGGTAGAAGGCACTCTGGCTGGCTTTCCGGGTCTCGAAGCGGTCCATCGCGTCGGTGACCTCACGAACCGTCTCCTGGAGGTGGGCGAGGAGCCAGCGGTCGATCCGCTCAAGGTCCCGTTCGCCCGCGGGTCCGTCGATTAGGTCCATGGCACGGTTCCAGAAGCGCTCGAGTTGGTCGCGCGTCGCGGCGACGGCCTCGGCCCGCCAGTCGTAGTCCTGCCACGGTTCGGCGCTGTTGAGCAGGAAGAAGCGTACGGTGTCGGCCCCGTAGCGGTCGATGGCTTCTCCAGGGAGGACGACGTGCCCTCGCGAGGAACTCATCGACTCGCCCTCGAGCAGGCCCATGCCCATGACGGTGATTCCCCGGGGCCACTTCGCCTGCTCGAACAGTTCGGCGTGGTGGGAGAGGAAGAACGCCAGGTGATTCGAGATCAGGTCGTTGCCCGAGCACCGATAGTCGACCGGATACCAGTACTCGAACTCCTCGCGAAGTTCCAGGGCGTGCTCGTCCGGCTCGTCGACGGACTCCGGACCCAGCAAGAGCGCGTCGAAGAACTCCCTCGTCAGGTCCTCGACTGGGACGTCTCGGATTCGGTGGGCGATGGTGTAGTAGGCTGTGTAGATGGTCGAGTCCGACAGCGGTTCGATGACGAACGCATCGTCCCACGGCAGTCTCGTCCCGAGTCCGTAGTTACGGATGCAGGGCCACTCCTCGAGCCACTCGATCGTGTGGTCGTACTGCTCACGGGTGTTCTCGGGGATCGCGTCCAGGTTCGCGACGGCCCGGTGGGCTTTCTCGCGCCAGGCCGCGTCGTTGTACCGCAGGAACCAGGTGTCCTGTTCGGCGACCTCGACGCGTCCTCCGCAGCGACAGACGACCGTCTCGGCGAAGTCGTACATCGCGTCGGCGACGCCCTGCTCTCGATAGTGATCCCGGATGTCGTCGCGGACGTCCTCGATTACCGCACCGGCGAACTCCTCGTATTCCTCGTTCAGTTCGCCCCGGTGGAACTCGCGGGTGTACAGCTCCTCGGTCGCCGTCTCGAGGGCGGGGTCACTCGTGGACTCGATGCCGTACTCGGCGACAGCGTCCGCGGCGGGGAACTCGCCGTAGCCCTCGACGGTCAGGACGGCCCGCGGTTCGATGACCCGAACCTCTTCGGGGTCGATTCCGTACTCGATCAGGTCGTCGGTGCGGGCTTTCGCCGTCTCGAGCGCGACCCAGTCGTCGGGCGAGTGGGCGGGGACAGACATGACGACGCCGGTGGCGCTGTCGGTGTCGACGAAATCGGCCGGGAGGACGACGATCTCCTCGTCGGTGACGGGATTCCGGATGCGGGTTCCGGCGATCTCGGCTCCCAAAACGGTCTCGAGCACCTCGACCTCGCGGGCCTGCAATGCGAGTTTCTCGGTCGCCTCGAAGGAGACGACCCACTCCTCACCGTCCACGGTCGCGCGAGCGTAGGTCGCGTCGGGGTCGACGAAGGCGTTCGTGACCCCGCGGACGGTCTCGGGGCGCAAGGTCGCCATCGGGTAAACAGTACGTTCGCTCTCCGGTTTCGGTTCACGGTCCTCGTCGCCCGCTCCGCTCGAGTCGTCACTCGTGGCGCGGAACGTGATCAGCGAGTACTCCTGGAACTCAGCGTCCTCGCCCTCGTAGATGTCGTGGGTCGTGACCGGCTGTTCCTCGTTCGTACAGTAGTTCACCGGGTGCAGCCCTTTCTCGAGGAGGCCGCGCTCGAGCAAGGTCTCGTACTGCCAGGCGATGAACTTCGAGTAGCGCTCGTCTTCGGTGGTGAACTCGCGGCGCCAGTCGATCGACAGCCCGAGGCGGCGCATTCCCGCCTCGTAGTGGTTCTCGACGAAGTACCGGGCGAACCCCATCGGCGTCTCGAGCTCCCGGAGGTCGGACTCGGGCACCCCGAAGGCGTTCTGCAGGCTGTCGAGCTGGTGGGCGTCGCCGCGCTTCAGGCGCTCGACGGCCCCGACGATCGGCGTGCCGGTGACGTGCCACGCGATGGGAAACAGCACGTTGTCGCCCCGCTGACGACGATAACGGGCGTACACGTCGGGGACGGTGTACGTGCGCGCGTGCCCGATGTGCATGCCGCCGTTCGGATACGGGTAGGGGACGGTCACGAACGTCGCGTCCTCAGGGTCACGGCCGTCGGGGTCGGCCTCGTACCGACCCGACCCCGCCCAGCGCTTGCGCCATCGGGCCTCGAGTGCCTGTGGCTCGTAACCGTCACTCGCCTCCAAAGTAGTGTCTCGAGAATCCGCCCCTCGAGCGTCCCGATTCACACCGATCCCTCGATAACCGGCCCGTCGATGGCCCGGGAGGAGGTCGCGTTCGGTGGTCGGATTCGAGTTCGCTGGGCGTCGAAGTCGTCGTCGAGCCGTCGTCTCATGCTCGATCCTACTCGCGAGAACGATAAAGTACTGGCGTGGTGACAGGCCGTACCTGTTATCAATTCCAGTAGTTCAGAACCTCGAGTGCTACTCCTCGATCTCGATCGCTGGTCGGCCCGGCTCCGCGTTCGAGAGCACCGAATCGTCGGCGTCTTCGGCCCGAACCACACTGACTGGCGCGTCGAACTCCCGTTCGATCAGCCAGGCAGCCGACTCGAGGGTCGCGTGCTCCTCGTCCGGGTCGAGCGTCGTCGAGAGCGCCTCCCGTTCTATTTGCAGGTCCTGCCCGTAACTGGCCGCGGCGTCACCCTGCTCGCGAATGTGCGATTCCTGCATGAGTTCGCCGATCAGGTTGTCCGCGTCGCTCTGGATGGCGATCTCGAGGGCGTCGTACTTCCAGTCGGGGGCGACGACGACGTCGATCTCCTGCGGGTCGTCGATGCCGGCCACGTCGATAATCTGGCGGACGTCCTCGCGGGTGTTCTCGACGAGTTTGCGGCGCTTCTGGACGTGATCGCGGTCGACCGTCGCGGTCGGCCAGTCGGCCTCGACGGCGAAGCCATCGCCCTCGAGTTGGTCGTAGAGATCCTCCGCGAGGTGTGGGGCGACCGGCGCCAGTAGCCGAACGACGGCCGACAGCCCGCGCTCGTAGGTCTCGGCGTGGGGTTCGGCGTAGTCGGCGTACTGGCGGAGCGTTCGGACCAGGTCCTGGGTCTCGCGAAGCGCGCGGTTGAACGTCAGGTCGTCGTACTTCTCGGTGGCGATGGCGAGCGTCGCGTCGATTTCGCTCGCGACGTAGCTCGCGACGGCGTCGTCTGCGCCCGCGGGCGCGTCCGCGACGTAGTCCTCGACCATCCCCCGCAATCGCGTGAGGAACGCGTAGGTCGACCGGACGCCCTCCTCGCTCCAGTCGAAATCGCGCTCGGGCTGGGCGGCCTGCATCATGAACAGCCGGGCGGTGTCGGCGCCGTACTCCTCGACGATTCGCTGGGGCGAGACCACGTTCCCCTTCGACTTGGACATCTTCTCACCCTCGAGCTGGACCATCCCCTGGGCGAGCAGGTTCGTGAACGGCTCGCGGTGCTCAAGGCCCTCGTGGTCGGAGAGGACCTTCGTGAAGAACCGCGAGTAGAGCAGGTGCATCACGGCGTGCTCGATGCCGCCGACGTACTGGTCGACCGGCATCCAGTCATTGGCCCGCTCCAGGTCGAAGGGAGCGTCCCCGAGGTCGGGCGAGACGTACCGCAGGAAGTACCACGAGGAGTCGACGAAGGTGTCCATCGTGTCGGTTTCGCGTCGTGCGGAACCGCTGCAGTCCGGACAGGTCGTCTCCTTCCACTCCTCGGCGGCGTCCAGCGGGTTCCCGGTGGTGTTGATGAACTCCGGCAACTCGACGGGTAGGTCCTCCTCGGGAACCATCACGGGACCGCACTCCTCGCAGTGAACGACCGGAATCGGCGTCCCCCAGTAGCGCTGCCTCGAGATGCCCCAGTCTCTGAGCTGGTACTGGGTGGCGTGCTCGGCGCTCTCGATGTCCGCCGTCAAGCGTTCGCGAGCCGTCTCGCTGTCGAGGCCGGAGTAGGTTCCAGAATTGACGAGAACGCCGTCGTCGGTGTAAGCCGCCTCCTGGACGTCCGGCGCGTCGGGGACCGTCTCGCCGTCCCAGTTCTCCGGTTCGGGAGCGACGACGGGGACGATGTCTTCGCCCATCTTCGTCGCGAACGCGTGGTCGCGCTCGTCGTGGCCTGGGACGGCCATCAGCGCACCGGTCCCGACGTCCGAGAGGACGAAGTCGGCGACGTAGACCGGAATTTCCTCGTCCGTGGCGGGATTCGTCGCGGACAGATCGGTAGCGACGCCGTTCGGTTCGTCGCCCTCGGGGTCGGCCTCGTGTTCGACGAAGTGGCGGACCTCCTCGTCCTCCTCGGCCAGTTCCTGGCTGATCGGGTGGTCCGGAGCGAGCGCGAAGAAGGTCGCGCCGAAGAGCGTGTCGACGCGGGTCGTGAACGCCCGGACGTCCTCGTGGCCTTCGATTTCGAAATCGAGTTCGGTCCCGTGCTGGCGACCGATCCAGTTGCGCTGCATCTGGCGGACCGAGTTCGGCCACCCCTCGAGGTCGTCGATGGCCTCGAGCAACTCGTCGGCGTACTCCGTAATTCGGAGGAACCACTGCTCGAGTTCGCGGGTCTCGACGGGGGTGTCACACCGCCAGCAGAGTTCGGCCTCGCCCTCGACCTGCTCGTCGGCCAGGACGGTCTCGCAGTGGGGGCACCAGTTGACCTCGGCGTCGCGGCGCTCGACCAGTCCTTCCTCGTGGAAGCGGGTGAATAGCCACTGGTTCCAGCGGTAGTACTCGGGGGTGCAGGTGGTGATCTCGCGGTCCCAGTCGTAGCCGAATCCCATCGATTCCATCTGCCCGCGCATGGTGTCGATGCAGTCGAACGTCCAGTCGCGCGGGTTGGTGTCGCGTTCCTTGGCCGCGTTCTCGGCGGGGAGGCCGAAGGCGTCCCACCCCATCGGGTGGAGCACGTCGTCGCCGCGCATCCGTCGGTAGCGGGCGTAGGCGTCGGTGATCGTGTAGTTTCGAACGTGACCCATGTGCAGTTTGCCCGAGGGGTACGGGTACATCCCCAGGACGTACGTCGGATCCTGGACGTCGTCGGGCGTTCGGTACACGTTCGCGTCGTCCCACGCCTCCTGCCAGCGTCGTTCGACCGTCGCGTGGTCGTATCCCGAGTCGCTCATTTGCTTATATACGTGTGGCGGAGGCGAGGTTCTATACCTTTCCATTGGCGGGCAAACGGACGAATCCTGCTCGTCTCGAGACGGGTGCTCAAATTGACTGTTTCGTTCCGGTTCGGGTTCGAACCAGCTCGAGGGGACGAAGTGGGACCGTTCTCGAGAATGAAACCGCTATACGGCGACAGGAAGACGGGAACAAGATGGAACGAGCAAAACCCGATGCAACCGTCGCGGATTTATATACGTTCGCCGATGGAATCACGGACCACAATGGCACCACTCATCGGCGCACTGGTTGCGTTCATCGTCGCACTGCTGGTCGGCGGCCTGGCGATCTACCTCGCCGCGGGCGTCGTCGTCGACGCTCACAGTTACGAGCACGCAATCGTGACGGCCATCGTCGGCGCCATCGGTTGGGCGCTCACCTCGTGGATCCCGCTCCTGGGGCCAATCATCGCCCTGATCGTCTGGATCGGCGTGATCAACTGGCGCTACCCCGGCGGCTGGGTGACCGCCGCAGCCATCGGCGTGATCGCCTGGCTGTCGGCGCTGGTGATTCTGTTTGTGCTCAACGCGATTCTGGGTCTCGGCGTCGGCGCGTTCGGCGTGCCGATCTGAGCCGTCCGGAGCGATTTCCCGTCCCCTCGTCGAAACGCGTCGTCCGCTCGAGTGTCACCCAACCCGGCCAAGCGCGTCGTTCGACCCGACCAAACGTGTCGTTTGATCCGAACGTTTTTCTCGAGTACCGAGAAAACAGACGTCCATGCAACGCCGGCTCGTTCTCGGCGGAATTCTCGCCTGTCTCTCGCTCGGACCCGGCTGCCTCTCGAGTGCCGACGAGGCCGAGAACGAGCCGGCGACGGTTGAGGATCCGCCCGAGTGGCTTCGAGAGCGTGGCCGCTGTGAAGACGAGTGGGCGTGGGGAGCGCTAGAACTCTCGAGAACGGACACCGAGTCGAGGTACGGTACCGCTACCGTCGCGTACGAGTTCCTCACCGAGGAATCGAAGCAACTCGTCCGCTTCGCGATCCACAACGACGGGGCCGAAGCGTGCACCCAGACCGGTGGATCCGCCTTTCAGACCCTTCTGAGCGACGTTCGCGATCTCGCGTATCGGCCCTACCAGGAGGAACACGGTAAACGCCCTCGAGTGTTCGCCATTCGTACGAGCGAAGCGGCCTTCCGGATCGAACGGCTGGAGGCGTTTGATGCAGTCCTCGTCTGAATCGGTGGCCGGACCCCGGTCGCCGGATCCTCTCTGGATTTGCGGTCGATACGCCCGTGTCGATCCTCGCCACGTCAATATTCCTCCGTCGGTACTCGCGAATCGCCAGCACCCCGCTCGAGAGAGGCCGACGGCTCGAGAACGTATTTTTGGATGAAAACGCTTCGAGAACGCCTCGAGTTCGCTAGTCGATGTCGATTCGCTTCGAGTCGTCGCTCTGCTCGAGTTTCGGCAGCGTCACGGTGAGGACGCCGTTGTTGTAGTTGGCCGTTATCGACTCCTCGTCGACCGGTTCGGGGAGGTGGAGCCGTCGACTGACCGACTGACGTGATCGCTCCCGGCGGAGGTATCGGTCGTGCTCGTCGGTGCGGTCGGTCTCCTGTTCGGCCTCGAGCCGGAGCGTCCCCTCGACGAGAGTCAACTCGATGTCCTCGGTCTCGAAGCCAGGGAGGTCGGCCGTCACGACGTATTCGTCGCGGTGGTCGGCCACGTCGACGGCGACCGAACCCGGAAACGAGAGGCCGTTACCGCCGACGCCCGTTTCGAACTGCTTGCTGACTCGGTCGAGCATCTCCTCGAGGTCGTCGAACGGATTGCGTCGCATGCGAGTCGATAAGCGCTCGAGGAGGATAAATTGTGCCCCGGCGAGGACGACAGAACTGGTAGGTCCGAGCGGGTCTCGCATACACTCAGTCGACGACGTGCTCGAGGTCGTACGACCCCAGGCGGCGAACCCACCCCCTCTCGGCGAGGGCCTCCAGGTCGTCGAGAGCCTCCTGGGTGCGCTCCTCGTAGAGGCCAGCGTCGACGTCCATGTGGAAGACGTAATCGCCGAGTCGCTCCCCGCTTGGGCGGGACTCGACCCGGCTCAGGTTGATGTCGCGGTCGGCGAACGGCTCGAGGAGTTCGAGGAGCAGTCCGGGGTAGTTCGCGTTCGGATAGACGACGAGCGAGGTCTTCCCGCCGGCCTCCGAACGCTCGGAGGCGGGTGCGAGCGCGAAGAACCGCGTCGCGTTCGACGTCTGGTCCTGGATGTCAGCGGCGAGGACTTCGAGGTCGTCGCCCGCCGTGGCGGGGTGAGCGATGCCCGCGACGGAGGGGTTCTCGCGAGCGTACTCGACGCCCTGGGCCGTGCTCGAGACGGCCTCGAGGGTTGCGTCGGGGTACTCGGACTCGAGGTAGGAACGACACTGGGCGAGCGCCTGGGAGTGGCTGGCGATGGTGTCGAAGTTCGGTCCCTGTGCGAGCAGGGCGTGGCGGATCGGCGTGACGATTTCGCGGACGACGGCGACGTCGTACTCCGCGAGGGCGTCCTGGCTCTCGGTGACGCTCCCCTCGATGCTGTTCTCGATGGGAATTACCCCGCGGTCGAACTCGCCGGCGGCGACGGCGGCGACGATGTCGGTAACCGACTGGCGGAAGACCACGTCGTCGTCGAGCGCTCGCGTCGCGCGATGCGAATAGGTCCCTTCGGGGCCGAGCGTGACGGCTGTCATACCCGCTGGTGGGAGTCGAACCCCGAAAAGCGTGCCGAAGGTGGCCATTACTCGAGTTCACAGTCGGCCAACTCCACTTTCGACTCGACGCTAGAGCGACCCGTAATCGTCGCTGAAGATCTCGAGCGTGGCGACGAGCGCACCGAGGACGATGGGGCCGTAGAACAGCCCCATGAACCCAAAGGCAGTGACGCCGCCGAGGACGCCGATAATGATCACGGCCGGGTTGAGTTCGGCGTAGCGGTCGACGACGATCGGTCGCATGTAGTCGTCCGAAAGACCGACGATGATGGTACTGTAGATCGCCAGCCCAATCGCGAACGCCGGCTGGTTGATCAGGAGCAGGTAGACCACAGCGGGGCCCCAGACCAGGAACGAACCGACGATCGGAATCAGCGAGAGGACGATCATGATGACCGTCCAGAACAGCGAGTTCGGGATGCCGACGACGAACAGGCCGATTCCCGCCAGTCCGCCCTGAACCAGCGCGATGAGGACGTGACCGGCCAGCACCGCCCACGTCACGTTCTCGAGTGAGTCGAAGAGGTCGGTCTGGACGGCGTCCGGAAGCGGCGTCACCTCCCGAAGCCACCGGAGCAGGGAGTCGCCGTCCCGGAGGAGGTAGTAGAGCAAGAAGAGCGCCACGCCGATGCCGATAGCCGTGTGTGTGAGCCCCGCCAGTAGTTCCGGACTCCGTTCCAGGAGCGTCTGTCCCGCGGTACGGGCCCACTCCATGGCCGTCGACTCGAGGTCGACCCCAAATCGCTGGGCGACCGACTGGAAGGGCTCGAGCGGAAGCGAATCGGCGTCGGCGCCTTCGACGAGGGCACGGGCGTCGCGAAAGACGTACGCCACGACGATCACGACGGGGACGATGGCGAGGAGCAGTGCCAGCAAGACGAGCGAAAACGCAGCGATAGTGGGCGAGGTTCGTTGCTCCAGGCGACGCTGGGCCGGCGTCAGCACGAACGCGAGGAGGACGGCGGCCAGCACGTACTGGATGTACGGGAGGACGAGTTGTGCCGACAACAGCAGGAGGACGGTGATGAGAACGAGCAACGTCCCTCTCGATCGGTTCACACCTCGAACTCAACGGGGAGGGGGTTAAAAGCGGTGGCGGCAGGTACAGGCCGACGGCGGTGTACGGTCGAGAGCGACGGCCTGGACGCCGCCGAAGGTGCCTGCATGAAGATCCGATTACTGCTGGGAAATCGGGGAAACACGGGATTGACCGGCGTAAACGGTTCGTACGTCTCGACTGTCTCGTCGCTCGTCACACGGGTTCAAGGCCGTGGTTCACGAGAGAATCACGTATGTCGACCCAGCTCGACCCGCTCTCGCTCTCGGCCGACCTCCTCTACACGGTCAAGACGGACGGGGAGCGGGGCGCTCTCCGCGACCATCTCGCCACGCTCGAGCGAGCGCGACTCGACCGAGCGATCGGCGGCCGCGCGGAGAAACTCGCCTTCTGGCTCAACTGCTACAATGCCTACGTACAGATCCTCCTCGAGGACGACCCCTCGTTGCTCGAGGGTGGTGTGCTCGACCGTTGGAAGTTCTTCGCCAGGGATCGCGTTCCGATCGCCGGCGTCTGGCTGAGTCTCAACGACATTCAGCACGGACTCCTTCGTGGGTCGAGCCATCCCTGGGGGATGGGATACCTGCCGCGACCGTTCCCGACGGCCTTCGAGCGCCGGTTTCGACTCGAGTCGGTCGATCCCAGGATCCACTTCGCGCTGAACTGCGGCACCGAAAGCTGTCCCCCGGTGGCCGTCTATAGCCCGTCAGACGTCGAGACAGAACTCGAGACCGCGACCGACTGGTTCCTCGAGGAGAACGTGAGCTACCAGCCACGAGAGCGCGTCGCCCGCGTGCCGCGCGTCTTCCTCTGGTACCGCGGCGATTTCGGTGGCTCGAGCGGGATTCGGTCGTTCCTCGAGCGCTACGACGTGATTCCGCCCGGCGTGACGCCGACGCTCCAGTACGACGAGTACGACTGGTCGATGGATCTGGGGGATTATCGTCGAAAGTAACTCGTCGGGCCCTCGATGGCCGGATCAGGCCAAAACGGACCGAAGCGGGTCGAAACGGACCGAAGCGGGCCGCCGGCGTCATTCCGGCCAGGGGACCTCAGCGTCGTTGCCGGTCCGAAGACCTCAGTGCCCGCGCCCTTGACCCTCGAGGTACTCCTTCGTTCGCCCGAGCACGACGTACTCGGCCCGCTGGAGATCCGCCACCGATTCCGACCCCGTGACGAACATCGCCGTCTCGAGTTCGACGCGGAGGGTCTCGAGGAGGTCGACGACCGCCTCGGTTCCCTGCCCGGCTGGCGAGAGGAACGGCTTGGCGAGACCGCCAGCCTGCGCACCGAGGGCGATGGCCTTCGCCACGTCCAGACCCGAGCGAACGCCCCCGCTGGCGATCACGGTATCGTGGACGCTCGCGGCCTCGAGCGTGCTCACCGCGGTCGGGACGCCCCAGGCCCGGAAGCGTCGCCCGACGTGTTCCTGGCGGGTCGCGCCGACGGCGGCAGCCCGGTAGGACTCGATGCCCGACCACGTCGTCCCGCCCTTTCCGGCGACGTCGATGGCGTCGACGCCCGCCGCCGTCAGTCGCTCGGCGGTGCCTCGGGCGATGCCATTGCCCGTCTCCTTGACGATCACCGGCACCGAGAGTTCGCTTGCGACCGTTTCGATGGCCTCGAGACAGCCGCGCGCGTCGACGTCGCCCTCGGGCTGGACCGCCTCCTGGAGGAAGTTGAGGTGGATCGCCATCGCGTCCGCATCGATCATCTCCACGGCGCGCTCGACGTCGCTCACGTCGTACTCGAGCAACTGGGCGACGCCGACGTTGCCGTAGAGGAAGGCGTCGGGGCCGGCCTCCCTGACCACGGTGTAGGACTCGAGGAGGTCCGGATCGTCGAGTTCGATCCCGGCGCGCTGGCTGCCGACGCCCATCGCGACGCCCGTCTCCTGGGCCGCGGCGGCGAGCGATCGGTTGATCTTCGTGGTGTTGGGGTGGCCGCCGGTCATGCTCTCGATGACGATGGGGGCCGCGAGTTCGTGGCCGAAGAGGTCCACGCTCGTATCGATTTCGTCCCGGTGGATCTCCGGCAGTGCCTCGTGAACGAGTTCGATATCCTCGAACCCGGTCCCCGAGGTCTCGACGTCTTCTTCTTCGATAATGCGGATGTGGTCGTCTTTGCGGTCGGATGTCTCGGGCATCGCTTCGTCTCTGCTGTGTCGTTCGCCGGCGGTATTGAAAAGGTGTCCATTCGCGACGGTCGGTCGCCTACCCGATGCTATCGCCGGGTACCACACAATCGCCACCGTCGCTGAACCAGTTGTGACGTGGCCCAACTGTGGGCCGGTCGCGTGGTGTCGGAATCGTTCAGGGCCGCTCCGAGCCGTTCGCGACCCACTCGATCGACGACGAGACGGGGCGGAATCTCGACGACTCCACGGAAAGGCGTCCGACCGTTCCAGGGTTTTTGTGGCTGTCCGGCGAAGGCAACTCCATGTGGCGAGCAATCGTCCTCGGGTTCAGCGTCGTCGAAACCCTGTTCCCCGACCGGATCATCGCGTGGGGAGAACGACAGGCGTTCGAGAATCCGAACGCCGGCGAGTTGCGCACGTGGACCATGCCGATGGCCCGACTCGAGGGCGTGCTGTTCGCGTGGCTCGCCCTCCGTGAACGAGAAAGCGCGCCGTCCATCGGGCCGGTTCTCGCCGTCCTCGGCGTACCAGCCCTCCTGGCCCCGAAGCGGTTCGTTCGAACGGCGCTCGAACTCGCCTACCGGAACCCGGACGATCTCGAGTTGAAACCGTGGGTGGTTCCGTTGACTCGAGCGATCGGTCTCTGCTACGTCGTCCTCGGCACCGTCGCCGGTCGCGTGTCGGCACCCGCCGAGGACTCGCGATCGGAGGAGAATACTCGCCTGGAGTAGCGTCTTTCCCGTCGACGATAGGTGGGACGCGATAAACAGGACGTAAAACGCAAAACACGCGTCTCGACGTACCCGGCTTCGAGCTAGTACGACCGAACCTCGAGTCCGTCGTCGGTTCCGACGTACGTCGTGTCCGCGAAATCGACGAACAGGCCGTGCTCGAGGACGGCGGGAATCGACGAAAGGTCGCGGGCGAGGGCGGCCGGGTCGTCGATCGAACCGAATGCGCAGTCGAGAACGAGGTTCCCGTTGTCCGTGACCACGGGGCCGTCCTTGTGCGTCGCCATGCGGAGGGTCGGATCGCCGCCCAGGTCTTCAATGCGGTCCGCGACGACGGTGTGTGCCGCGGGGAGCACTTCGACTGGAACCGGCGCCTCGAGCACAGGGACGAGTTTCGAGGAATCCGCGACGACGACGAACCGGTCGGCCGCGGCGGCGACGAGCTTTTCGCGGGCGTGGGCCGCGCCGCCACCCTTGATCAGCGCCCTGTGGGCAGGGGAGTCGGGGTCGTCGACGACCTGATCAGCTCCGTCGATGGCCAGATCGATCCCGTCAACGGCGTCGAGGTCGGTCAGCGGGATACCGACGTCGAGGGCCAGTCGCCTGGACTGGAAGGAGGTCGCAATCCCTCGTATCTCGAGGCCGTCCGCGACTGCACGGCCGAGTGCCTCGATGGCGTAGGCGGTCGTCGACCCGGTGCCGAGGCCGACGACCATCCCGTCCTCGACCTCCTCGGCTGCTCGTTCCCCCGCACGGCGCTTGTGGGCGTCGGCACCGCCCGACGATTTCGCGCTCATACCGTCACGAGCGGGCGGCGGCGGGAAAAACGTAGCCCTCGAGGTCGACCCTCGGTCGGCTGATCGAGACGAGTCGAGACCAACTCGGTCGGCGATCGCGGCGAGTCGACCCCACCCCGCCAAAGTTTTTGGCTCGAGCGAGCCTTGTAGAGGGACGATGGGACCGAGCGACGACGCGGTGACGATGACCGACGTGCGAAAGACGTACCGCGTCGGCGAACCGGTACACGCCCTCGACGGCGTCACGCTGTCGATCCCGCGCGGGTCCTACACGGCCATCATGGGCCCGAGCGGATCGGGGAAGTCGACGCTGATGAACCTCGTCGGCTGTCTCGACACCCCGACGTCGGGCACCGTCGCCGTCGACGGGGAAGACATTTCGACGCTCTCGGAACGCGAGCGCACCCGCCTGCGGGGAACTAGGGTCGGATTCGTCTTCCAGACGTTCAACCTGATGCCGCGGTTGAACGCCCTCGAGAACGTGGCCCTCCCCCAGTTGTTTCGCAGTGTCGGCCGGACGGAGCGCCACGACCGTGCGCGAAACCTGCTCGAGCGCGTCGGACTCGGCGACCGACTCGATCACCTCCCGAACGAGTTATCGGGCGGCCAGCGCCAGCGGGTCGCCCTCGCCCGCGCGCTGGTGAACGATCCGGCGATCGTGCTCGCCGACGAACCCTCCGGCAACCTGGACACCAAAACGGAGGCGGACGTGCTCGACCTCTTCGAGGAGTTCCACGACGCCGGGACGACGCTCATCGTCGTCACGCACGAGCGCCACGTCGCCGAACGCGCCGATCGCATCGTCCACCTGCTGGACGGGAACGTCGAACGAATCGAGTCGCTTGAAGGTGGGAGTGAGAAGGCGTCCTCCGGTGGCGATTCTCGAGTGGAAACGAAGGGGTCTAGCGAGGGGGTTCGGAGCGAAATGGTGGACGAAGGAACTGCTGGTCGAACCTCGATTAATGGTGTGTCTTCGGACGATAACGATCCCACCGTGAGTGATCATGACCCCACCGCGAGCCAAGACGACCCCACCACGAGCGAGGAGGAGCGCTGATGAACCCACTCGAGTCGCTCCGGCTCTCCTGGCGGTCGATTCGCGGTCACCGACTTCGGTCGGCGCTGACGACACTTGGAGTGATCATCGGCGTCGCCGCCGTCATCGCCTTCGTCGCCCTCGGTGCCAGCCTGCAAGCCGGCATCATCGGCGACATCAGCCCCGACGACCAGCGGAACCTCTACGGCTGGGCGGCCGACCCGGACACCGAGGGCGGACCGCTCGCTGGCGCCCAGTTCGTCTTCAGCCAGGACGACCTCGAGGCCGTCGAGGAACTCGAGGCCGTCGACGCCGCTTACGGCTATGCCACCATCGACGCCCAGTCGGTAACCCACGCGGGTGAGACCCGGTTACAGAGCAACGGTCTGATCGCCGCTGGCCCGTCCTACGTTCGCGAGTCCTCCCTGCGCGAGGGACGCCAGTTCGAGATGGGCGAGCGCGAGGCCGTCATCAACCCCGCAGCCGCCGAGCAGTTCGAGGAGAACGTCAGCGTTGGCGACGAACTCGAGGTCCGGATCGCCACCGGCGGAACCGAGACGGTTACCGTCGTCGGGATCACCGACACCTCGGAGGGGCTGAGCCCGTTCGAGGGGTTCGACGCGGCGCCACGAATGTACGTCCCGACGGATCCGTTCTACCTCGAGCAGGCGGTCGGTCCTGCGGGCGGGGGTGGTGACTCGGGTGAGGGGAACGACGATAGCGAATCTGAAAACGACGAGACCAGTTCGGAAACCGACGTCCGCTACCTCGCCATCATCGTCGAGGCTCCCAGCGCCGACGAGGACGACGTCGACGCCGCTCGAGACGCCGCCACTGCGTACTTCGAGAGCGATGAGTCCGACGCGAGCGAGTTCCTCGGCGAGGACGTCGCCGTCACCCTCCAGACCAGCACCCAGTTGCTCCAGCAACTCGAGGACATCCTGGACATCCTTCAGAGTTTCATCGTCGGCATCGCCGCCATCTCGCTCGTCGTCGGTTCGATCGGTATCGCGAACATCATGCTGGTCAGCGTGACCGAGCGAACCCGCGAAATCGGGATCATGAAAGCCGTCGGCGCGCAGAACCGAGACGTCCTCGGACTGTTCCTCACCGAGGCCGTGATCCTCGGCGTCATCGGAGCGGTTCTGGGAACCGCCCTCGGACTGGCCGTCGCAGCCATCGGCGCCAGGTACATTGACATCCCGCTGGTGTACCCACTCGAGTACGTCGCCCTCGCCATCGTTGCCGGCATCCTGGTCGGCGTCGTGTCCGGGTTGTATCCGGCCTGGCGTGCCGCGAGGACGGATCCGATCGACGCACTTCGATACGAGTGAGCGTCGGTCGCGGTCGATTGGGTCGGAACTATCGGCGGTCTCGCTCGTGTCGCCGATTCGATTCTGGCTCTAGATCCGTTTGTCGGCGTTCCGATTCGGGTTCGAGATCCGTTTGTCGGCGTTCCGATTCGGGTTCGAGATCCGCTCGTCGACGTTCCGATTCGTATTCTGAATTGCGTTCTGAATCGTATCCTGAATCGAGTTCTCGACGATCCGGTCCGCGAGAAGTGTCGTCCGCGCTGCTCGTCGGCGTGAGCCCGAGTGATCGCTGGAGCCGACGCCGTTCGTCCGGGTATTCGGCAGCGAGCATCGATCCAACGAAGCCTCCGACGGCCGCGCCGCCAATGGTGTAGAGACAGGTGGCGACGCCGAACGCGAGGACGAAGAACAGCACGAGAGCGAACCCCTCCACGGGGAATCCACTAAGGGCTGCACCGAAGCCGAACAGTCCAAGGAACAGGAAGAGTACGCCGGCGATCGGCACGGTCATGATCGCCCCCGCGAGCGCACCCGAAACGGTCCCCCTACGAGCGTCGCGGCCCTCGAGGAATCCGGACGCTGCACCGCCCAGGACGGTCGAAAACGGGAGAAACGAGAGAACGACCCCGACGATCGCTCCGATGACCGCGTGAACTGGCGTCGACGAGCGGACCATACGCGAACGTATGACGCCGAGTTGGAAAAACACCGTACCCTCGAGAGAGGTATCGTAGATCCGACACTCGTGGAGAGTGTGAGAGTCGATCCTCGAGATGTGATGTGTTTCCAGGGAATCGAGAAACAATGCAGTCTCGAAAGTTCAAGGAGCGACGCAGTCTCGAAGTGTCGAGAAACGACACGATATCAGGGGACCGAGAAGAGACGCAATCTCGAGCAACAACCTTTGAACGCGTTGACATCGGACTTATGCACCAGCGCGACGATATCTCGCACGATGGGACTGGATCGACGGTCGTACCTTCGCGTCGCAACCGGATCCACGACGCTCGCCCTGACGACGCTCGCGGGTTGTGCCACCCGCGAATCGGAACCAGAGCCACAGGAGCCAGACGGCGACGACGAACCCGACGAACCCAAGGACGAAGGCGTCCTTCGAGTCGCGACGACGGACGCGTTCGCCCACGGCGAGAATCCCGCCTCAGCCTGGCTCAAAACCCAGTTCGAGGAGACGTTTGACAACGTCGAAGTCAACTGGGTTATTCCCGAATCGGGCATCGGTCACTACGTCGAACGCGAGCAGCGCGGATTTCTCCCGGACGTCGACGCCTACGTCGGCCTCTCGGCCGCTGACCTCGCGACCGTCGACCACAACCTCGAGGAGGGCGGCCTGTTTCGCGAACTCAACCGGGATCGAATCGAGACGCTCGACGGTGTCCTCGACGGCCTCGACATCGAGGATCCCGACGGGCGAATCGTCCCGGTCAGCACGCAGTACTCCTGCCTGATGGTCGACGAGACCCGTATCGACCCACCCACCCAACTCGAGGAACTCGGCGAACCGGCCTACGCCGACTCGCTGCTCACCCCGACGCCGTCCCGCGGTCGGGGCGGCGCCTTCCTCGACTGGCTGTTCGAGTCCGTCGGTCCCGACGACACACTGGCCCTCTGGGCCGAACTCGAGGACAACGGACTCGACGTCTACGACACCTGGGTCGAGACGTTACTGGCGTACGCCGAGCGCACTCGACCGATGACCGTCGCCTACGCGGCGGATGCGCTCGCGGCGATCGACCGGGCAGTGACGTCAGATACCGACGAAACACGGGGGAGCGAGCAAAACGAAACTGACGGCCCGGACAATGCGACCGACGAAACCGGGGCTGACGGCCAGGGTGCCACCGATTCGGGCACGGACGACGACGCCAACGAATCGGGTGCAGACGACGGGTCGGATGCGGACGGCGGCGGTTCCAACGGCGAGGACTCGAGCGCAGACGACGACTCGGGGGACGACTCGAACGCGGACGACCCGGACGATGAATCGGCCGACGAAGCGACCGACATCGGCGGCGACCCCGATCAGTACCAGGTCACATACCTCGACGGGGAGGCCTACGCCGAACCCCTCCAGATGGCCATCTTCGAAAACGCGATCAACGTCGACCTGGCCTACACGTTCCTCGAGTTCGCGCTCTCACCGGAGATTCAGGCCGGACTCGCTCCACGCCTCGGGCAGTACCCGGTGCACCCCATCGCCGAACTCGAGTTTCCCGAGGAGTTCGGCGTCTACGCCGACCACGCCGAGGACCCGCCGTCCGTCGTGACGTTTTCGTACGAAACCCGCCGGGACGACCTCCCAGCGTGGCGCGGTGCCTGGGAGGAGGAGTTCGGCTACTGAGAACGCCGCGAGCGGGCGTTGAAGCGGGCGTTGCCGGAATTTCCTGCAGCGAGAAGTTTGAGGCGTCTCGACGAGAAGTCGGGGCGTCGGGGCGGGAGGTCAGGGTGTCTCGGCGAGAAGTCGGGGTACATCTTGCTGCGAAGATGGTGATGCCTTACCGGCTCGAGTCGAGTCGCTCGCGAAATCGCTCGAGGCCGAACTCGAGCATGTCGGGACTGACCGGCTGAAACTCGTCGTCGTCCGGAAGGAACTGACGGACCGAATCCCAGCTGTCGCGAGCGTACCGTTCGTCGAGAAGGATGCGGACGCCGACGTCCTCGGGCGATCGGATTACCCGACCAATCGCCTGTCTGGCCTTCCGAACCGCCGGGACCGTCAGCGCGTAGGTGAACCCGTCGCCGAACGCGTCGTCGTAGGCCCGCCGAATCGCCTTCGTCCGCGGACTCGCCGTGTTGACGATCGGAACACCGCAGATGACCGCCGCCGCGAGGCGGTCCCCGCTGTAGTCGACGCCCTCCGTCAGGGTCCCGCGAAGGCTCGTGACGAGTACCTTCCCCCCGCCCGCAAAGAACTCATCTTTCAGGGATTCCGTGGCGTCGTCGCTGCTCGAGGCGTCGAGCAAGACGGGCTTGTCGACTCCCGGATGCGCCTCGAGGACCGACGCGGCCCACTCGGCCTCGCCGTAGCTCGGCATTCCGACGAGGACGTTCCCCGGAAGTCGGGCGACCTGCGCCAGCGCGTCCGCGTACGCGGTTCGCGTCGACGTCTCCTCGCTAGGCGGCCCCCGGTTGTCGTAGGTGAACTTCGGCACCGAAACCGCGAAGCTCTCGCGATTGGCCTCAGGGAAGTGCAAGCCGTACTGCCGTTCGACGACCGGACGCCCTTCCTCGCGCGCGAGGTACTCGAGACCCGTGACCTCCCGGAAGGCGCCCATCGGCTCGAGGGTCGCGCTCATCAAAATGCCGCCGCCGAACGCTGACAGTCGCGAACCGATGGCGTCGCTGGGAACGCAGCTGTGCAGGGCGAGTCGAGCCGTGTACGCTCGCCGCCAGGAGTCGGCCGGCTCCATCTCATCCCAGGTTCGCTCGAGTTCGATCTCTCGGAAGTTCGTCGTGTGATCGCGACGGTACCACTCCCCGAGCAAGCGGCCGACGGCGGGCGAAGCCCGGGTCTTCTCCTCGTCCTCGGCCTCATTGAGAATCCGCTCGGCGACCGCCCCGACCGACTCGGCTCGCACCCAGGTCGCGTCGCTGTACCCCGCCTCGGCTGCCCACTCGGAAATTTCGTCCTCGGCCGGCATCGTCGGATCGCGAAGCGGGATTTCGTCGTCCTCGAGCGACGTCAGATCGGTCTGCCAGGCCCGATTTGTCCGCTCCAGGTGGGCGCGAACTCGACGGTCGAGTTCCCCACGGAGGTCCTGGACGAATTCGAGGGTGCGCTCGAGTCCCTCGACCGAGACGTCAGTGTCGTTCAGTTCGGCGCGAACGAGGTCTGCGTCGGCAGTCTTCGAGCCACCCTGGGCCTGGCGACCCTCCTGGTCGAATCGGACTGGCTGGAGCACCCGCGAGAGTTCCGTTTCGGCGTCGCGAAGCGTGGTGTCTGCGACCCTGTCGCTCACTAGATCGCGAACTCGGGGCTCGAGCATGTGAGCTTCGTCACAGACGACGAACGTCGACTCGTCGAGCAGAGCGCCGGTGAACGCGGCGGTCGTCGTCGGGTCGAAAGCGTGGTAGTAGTTGCCGATGACGACCTCCACGTGGCCCAGCACGGCCCCCATCACCGAGTGTGGGCAAGTGCCGTGTCGAACCGACCCAGCGACGAGGTCTTCAGGTGTGAGCAGGCCGGTTTCGGTCACGTCGAAGGGAGCCGCTTCGACTGGATCGGCGTCGCTTCCCTCCTCCGGCAGGTCCTCAAGATACTGGGCGTAGAACGGACAGTACTCGACCTCGCTTCCGGCGGGGCCGCCGGTATTGTACTCCGGCATCTCCGGTGGGTACGGCGTCGGTTCGCCGGCCGTCTCGAGATAGCGCGCACCGGCGCGGCTAATGGTCGATCCGCCCGTTCCTGTGTTACCGTTATCGCCACCGACACCCCCTTCGGTTCCACTGGAACGTCCCCCGCTCCGGACTCCACTATCGGCCAGCCCAATCTGCTGGCTTCGGGCCTGGGCAGCGAGCGCACCGGCCGTCGTCGAGCCACCCTCACCAGTGAGATCGCGCGTGCGATCGCGAAGGGTTTCGCATCGGTCGTAGAC
Source organism: Natronosalvus rutilus (assembly GCF_024204665.1). Classification (NCBI taxonomy): domain Archaea; kingdom Methanobacteriati; phylum Methanobacteriota; class Halobacteria; order Halobacteriales; family Natrialbaceae; genus Natronosalvus; species Natronosalvus rutilus. The sequence goes on from NZ_CP100355.1 coordinate 631,109, forward strand.
GTTGTCGTCGCTGATTCCGCCTGCGTTTTCACGGTTGTACGGGCAGACGTCGGCCTTGCCGACGAGCGTGAGTCCCGAAATCGGGTTCCAGTCGGTGGGCAGGTTCTCGTTGATCGTCTCGAGGTCCGTCTCGAACTGGCGCAGTTGCTGTTTGACGCTCGTGAGGACGAACACCCGTTCGTACTGGCTGTCGGGGTCACGAACGAGATCGATGCCCGCAGTGAGCGCGATCATCGTCTTGCCGGTCCCACAGGCTCCTTCGATGACCGTGTACCCGCCCTCGGTAGCAGTTTCGATGGCCGTCTCGATCCCGTCGACTTGCTCGTCGTAGGGTTCGTCGTGGCCGAACACTGGGCGCCAGTCCGTCATCTCCTCCGTACTCATCGTCGGTCGTGCATAGGGTTGACGGACTGATCTGGCCGCGGCATCGTATATAAAGGATCGGCAGCGACGTTTGAAGTCGAAAAACGAATCGTCGGTCGGTAGCGACGAGATAAATTGTCGTCACTCGAGTTTGCAGTCGAATTGACTCGTCGGTCGAGCCCGGTGGACTGTCGTCTCGACTGGAACGCGAGGCTCGCTAGAACACCACCTGATGATTCGGAAACCCACCACTGTAACGCACCACAAAAGACACGGGCCGGCCATCGGAACGACCAGCCGCGACCCTGTATTCCCAGGTGGCCACCCCCCAGTGGCCACTCGAAGAGGCGATGGCTCGAAACGTAAATCTTTGGATACCTTTCACACAGTGAAACGACTGGCGTCCACGTTCACACAGTAAAACGACGAACAGCCAGCGACTCGAGGAGCGATCAGAGCGCGTGCTTGTACGCCTCGAGCGTCCGCTCGACGTCCTCCTCGGTGTGGCCGTAACTGACGAACTGACTCTCGAACTGGTTCTGGGAGAGGAAGATTCCCTGCTCGCGCATCTCGCCCCAGAAGATCCGCCGCCAGCGTTCGGTTTCCGCCCGCTTGACGTCGGCCGCGTTCTTCGGACAGTATTCGTAGCGCGGACACTCGGGATCCTGGCGGCAGCCGGCTTCACACTGGCCCTCGAGTTCGTCTCGGGAGGGGCCCTCGCGCGTAAAGATTACTTTGAACATGCTGTCGGTTCCGACGACGGTGTAGTTCGGTGCCTGGTCCGCGAGAACGTCGGTGAGACCGGCCCGGAGCATCTCCCCGAGCCCGTTGACGTGGTCGTAGACGTCGTTTTCGGCCGCGAACGTGAGTGTCTCGAGTCCAGCGGCCATCGTCACGGGATGGCCGGAGAAGGTACCGGCCTGGAAGACGTCACCGGTAGGTGCGAATCCCTCGATCAACTCGGCGCGGCCACCGATGGCACCGACGGGAAATCCACCGCCGATGATCTTGCCGAAGGTGGTGAGGTCAGGCGTGATGCCGAAGTGACTCTGCGCACAGCCCAGCCCGCCGACGCGAAAGCCGGTGATGACCTCGTCGAAGATCAGTAGCGAGTCGTGATCGTCGGTGAGTTCGCGAAGGGTCTCGAGGTAGCCGTCGACGGGGTGGACGATGCCGTAGTTGGCGAGGATCGGTTCGACGAGGACCCCAGCGATGTCGTCGCCGTGCTCCTGGAAGACCTCGCGAACGGCCGCTTCGTCGTTGAACGGGACGGGAAGGGTGTGCTCGGCGAACGCCTGCGGGATCCCGGCTGAGGAGGGAGCGGGATGGTCGGCGTCGCCCTCGACCAGCGTCGACTCCTGGGCGCCGTGGTAGCCACCCTGCATGATGACGATCTTGTTTCGGCCGGTCGTTCCACGGGCGAGGCGGACGGCCGAGACGGTCGCTTCCGTCCCGGAGTTGACGAACCGGATCTTCTCGACGCTCGGGACGTGCCGAACGACGAACTCGGCGAGGTCGACCTCGAGTTCGGTCGGCGTACCGTACATCGGACCCTCGCTGGCCGCTCGCTGGATCGCTGCCTGGACGGGTTCGGGAAGGTCGTGCCCGAGGAGCAGGGGCCCGAGTCCCATGACCCAGTCGACGAGTCGATTGCCGTCGGCGTCGACGACGTGGCCGCCGTCCCCCTTTCGAACGAAAAAGGGATACGGCTCGATGGCCGCCCGGACGGCGGAGTTGACGCCGCCGGGCATGACGGACAGCGCCCGGTCGTACAGCGCGCGTGAGCGTTCGTCGTTCATGGTATGGTCGGCGCTTTGGTCGCGGACGGCAAAGATGTACCGAGGTCTGATTCTGTCGAGATCGGGGGTTGGTGTGTCAGTGGTTGGACCGTGCCTGAAAGCGCAGTGATTCTCGAGTTGAAACGAAGGGGTGTTCGGTCCTACGCTGGTTAATATTAGATGTTTGAGGTTATCGAGGAGGTGAGAAAAGTAAATTATTCTGATGGGTTTGCCGGGGTTAGAACACCCCCACCCCTTCGTTTCGGGTGGAGACGGTCGAAGCGGTGGCGGGTTTCGTGGGCCGGGAGAGCCGGATCGGTGATTGAGTGGGGACGATTTCTGCTCGAGGCGGCAGGAGAAGCCGTGAGAGTCGTGAATTCGGGGAGAAGCAGCGGTCTAGTAACTCAAGCCGTCTAGGACGGCGTTTCTAGTAGAGTCTAGTAACAAAAACCAACTCACCTAGTAAGATGCGTTATTTGCTAGTGCTGCGGACTAATTTCTCGGGAGGTATCTTAAACCTTCCCGTCCTAGAAACCCCTCCCACCCCCACCCCTCCTTTTCGCTCTCCACCTGAAACGAAGGGGTGGGGGGTCCCCTCCAAATCCCTCTCCCGAGAGGTCGCGTTATCGTACCTCATGGTACGAGGCTTCCACTCGCCTTCCACTCACAAACCTCTCTTCCAGTCTCCAATCTCCAATCCCGTTGGACTCCCAACATCGCCCGGTTCTTTCTGCCAAACCTTCGTCGTCAACCACATCCCCGTTCTTTTCAATCCTTCTCCTACTCCTGTCCTTGACTCCTCTCACCCTCCGTCTCTTGACTTGTCCTGCCCTCTGCGTTCAATATCGAGACCTTCACTAACCGCTTGAAGCGACAGACAGCCGTCACGAACCGCTCGAGGCGACGACGGCCGATCGCTCCATGACCGGAATCCCCAACACAATTATACAGTTCTCGTCGTTCGTTTACGTGAAACTCAGGACGATTCCCATGACATCCGACTCCGACTCCGACTCAACGGACGCTCAAGACGATCACGCAACCGTCCTCTTCGATCTCCTCGAAGGGAACGAACGACACGTCGATTCCCTCGCCGACGGCTACTTCGACGCCGTTCGAGACGAACAACACCCCGACGTCGTCACCATGTGCTGTTCGGATTCGCGGGTTTCACAGGAAGGCATGTGGTCGATCGACCGTCCTGGAGCCATCTTCACGCCGAGTACGATCGGAAACCAGATTTGGGACGTCGAGGACGGCGAGCGGTTCGTCGACGGAAGCGTTCTGTACCCGATTCACTACACCAACACGGAGGCGGTAGTCGTCGTCGGTCACACCGGCTGTGGTGCCGTCACGGCTGCCTACGAGGTTGCGTCGGGCGATGAAGAAGCCCCGGGCCCGCGCGGGGTCACCAAGTGGGTCGAGGCGCTCGTTCCCGTCGTCGAGTCGGGTCTCGAGAGCGAACTGGTCGATACTGGTATCGGATCTGACGCCGACACCGCAATTATCGACCAGCTCGTCGAGTACAACGTCCACCGACAGGTCTCTTACCTTCGAATGGCGGAATCGGTTCCGTCCTCAGTCTCCTGCTACGGCTTCGTCTACGACTTTCACGAAACCTACGGGTCCGAACCGGGGCGAGCCTACCTGGTCAACCTTGACGGCGAAACCGACCCGCGGGCCATCGCCATGGACCTCCCCGACGCGTACGCCGATAGCGTCTCGAGTCTGCTCTACTGACCACGATAGCCGCCGTCGATGCGGACGACGATCCTTTTCACTCACATTTCGACGGCTATCGAACGATTCCGTACTCGGAAGTGATGTGATCACGCGGCAGGTTTCGTCTCGAGGCGAAGTGAACCGCGGACCGAACGTTATTCGTCCTCGCGTTCGAACGTTCGAGTATGCCACAACCCCCGATCTGGGACTCGCTGTGGGGTTTCCTCGAGAACGACACGAACTTCTACTACGCAATCGGGTTCCTCACGATCGCCATCTTCGTCGCCGCGTTCGTCGCCGTCTCGCTGATCAGCTCGGTAGACCTCACCCAGGGCGGCTTCCTCGGAATCGTCGCAGGGTTCTCCATGTTCATGCTGGTCTTTTTCATCTCGATTTTCGCCCAGCGACTCGAGGGCCAGGAGTAAATACGAGTCGAGACGCCTCCAGAGCGACTCTCGAGTTCTTTTAGCCACCTATTCCGGTTGGAGGCTACATCGGAACGGTTATCCGTCTTCCCCGACTCTCTTTAGAAGCAATGGCGAAAGGAACCGTTGATTTCTTCAACGACACTGGCGGCTACGGATTCATCGAGACTGAGGACGCGGACGACGACGTTTTCTTCCACATGGAAGACGTTGGCGGCCCTGACCTGGAAGAAGGCCAGGAAATCGAGTTCGACATCGAGCAGGCCCCCAAGGGCCCACGCGCGACGAACGTCGAGCGCCTGTAAATCGGGAATTCACTGAGGTATCGCTTTTGAACTATATTTTTCGACCGCGAGTGACGACGCTACCGTTCGCGTTCACGTTCGGGCTCGCGGTTCGACACTACCCAGTCACCAGTCCCTGATTCACGCTCGAGCCTCGGATACGATCTCGAGGCCCACAGGTGCAGTCTTCGAGCCACAGGTACGACCCTTGCGCCGGACGAATCTCGCTCGACACGAAATGGTGCCCTCATCGACGAGAACCTACGTCATCGAATGTCTTCATCGACGAGAATACTCGTCAACCTGGTCAGACACTCCCCGAATTGGTCCGGTTCACTGAGTCCGAACCGTTTTGTCGCTCACGCGCGCACGACAGGTATGGACGACACGGAATCCGCCGAACCGAATCCAGACCTCGAGCCGACGATTCGCCGTACCGACGACGTCGAGTACGAACCCGTCGAGGCCGCAGACGGACTCGCCAAAGGTGTCCTCATCGCTGCCGAACACGGGGCCCCGAACTTCGCGATTCGCCGGTTCACCCTCGAGGCCGGCGCCGAGGTTCCGCCGCACACGAACGCCGTCGAGCACGAGCAGTACGTCCTGGAGGGCGAGTACGTCGTCGGGATCGGCGACGAGGAGTACGACGTCGAAGCGGGCGACTCCCTCCTGATTCCGGCCGGAACCGTCCACTGGTATCGCAACGAAACCGACGCTGCGGGTGCGTTCCTCTGTGCCGTTCCCAACGGCGACGACGAGATCGAACTCCTCGAGTAAGCGAACCGACTCGTTTCGGTCGGCCTAAATCAACGCACTTTTACGCTGTTAGGCTAGCCTAAAACGTATGAAATCGAACCGGACGCGACGGGCGGTTCTGACGGCTGGAACGGCGGCACTCGCCGGCCTCGCAGGGTGCGTGAGCGGCACCGATCGGGAGGGTGAGGGAGACCCAGATTCGAACGACGGGAACGGCACCGACGACGGGACAGAGAGCGAGAACTCGAGCGACAGCAATGGAAACGAAGGAAATGGCTCCTATTCGGTCACGATGGAACCCGTCGGCACCCTCGAGTTCGACCAGCCACCCGAGCGGTGGGCGACGTACTTCTCCGGGTACGCGGACATGGGCGTCGCCCTCGGCGTCGGCGACGGCCTCCTCTCGGTCGGCAACGCGCCCCGGTATCACACCCAGTACTACGACGAACTCGAGGGCGTCTCCGTCGAGAAGGACGACCTCGTCCAGCTGATCGGCGAGGGCGGCATCGACAAAGAGGTGTTCTACGAACTCGAGGCCGACCTCCACCTGATGGATCCGAACTGGCTGGTCAAAAACGGCGCATTCAACCTCGAGCAGTCCGACGTGGACGAGATTTCGACGGAAATCGCGCCGTTCATGGGGAACGTCATCTTCCGACAGACCGACCCGTGGCACGACTACCGGTACTACTCGCTGTACGAGGCCTTCGAGATCGTCGCCCAGATCTTCCAGCGCGAGGAGCGCTACGAGGCGTTCGCGTCGCTCCACGACGAGTTCATCTCGGACGTCCAGGCGGAGCTACCGCCCGAATCCGAGCGCCCGAACGCCCTGCTCGTCTGGGGCGGCGAGGAGCCCGAAGCGTTCTCGCCGTACCGGCTCGGTGAGGGGACGAGCAAGAAACAGTGGCGTGACCTCGGCATCGGGGACGCCCTGGAGGGAACCGGCGTCGATGGACTGAGCACGGACGACCGCGGCCAGATCGACTACGAGACGATGCTCGAGGTCGACCCCGACGTGCTCCTCGTGCGCGGACACGAAGCCAAGTCCGCCGAAGAATTCGAAGACTCCGTGCTCGCGTTCATGCAGGATCACCCCATGGCGAGCGACCTCACCGCCGTCCAGGACGAGCGCGTCTTCCGTGGCGGTCCGCTCTACCAGGGTCCGATCATCAACCTGTTCACGATGGAGCGCGCTGCGCTGGAACTGTTCCCCGACCGGTTCGAGGGCGACCTGTTCGATCGCGAACGAGTCGCCGAAATCGTCACCGACGGGTCCTGAATGGACGACTCGAGCGCGACACAGGGATTTTCCGTGCGACTCGAGAGCTACGGGTGGATAGACGCTCGACTTGTCGGGGTCGCCATCGCGAGCGTCGTCGTCGTGCTCGTCTCGCTGTTCGTCCAGGTGAGCTTCGGGGTGTACTCGATGTCAATCACGGAGGCGTGGTACGCCGTCCTCGACGCCGACGTCTGGTACGACGAGCGAGTGTTGCTGTCGTTCCTCCTCGGCGAGGATCTGATGCGAACCGTACTGTTCGTGCCCGAGAGCTACGAACTCCCCGACCTGGCGAGAAACACGACGATCGTCTGGAGCGGTCGCCTGCCGCGGGTACTCGCCGCGGTGCTGGTCGGCTCGAACCTCGCGATTTCTGGGGCGATCTTTCAGGCGGTGACCCGAAACGAACTCGCGAGTCCGTACATTCTCGGGGTCTCCTCGGGCGCCGGACTGGCGATCTTGCTCACGCTCGTGATCTTCTCGGGAATGGCTGCGTTGCTCCCGATTAGCGCGGCTCTCGGCGGCGCACTCGCGTTCGTCCTCGTCTACGCCATCGCCTGGAAGGGCGGAACCAACCCCGTTCGACTCGTGCTCGCGGGCGTGATCGTCGGCACCGTCTTCAACTCGCTCCAGACGGCCCTCCTCCTGTTCGCCCAGGACATGGCGACCGTACAGACGGCGATCTCCTGGACGACCGGGACTCTCACTGGCGCGGACTGGGACGAGGTCCGTCTCGTCCTCCCCTGGACGATCCTCACGTCGATCCTCGCGCTGGCGGGCGCGAGACAGTTGAACGTCCTCCTGCTGGGAGAACGAACCGCAGGTGCACTCGGAATGTCCGTCGAACGCGTCCGATTCGGCCTCTCGGGAATTGCAATCGTGGCGGCGTCATCGTCGATCGCCGCGGCGGGCATCGTCGGTTTCGTCGGACTCATTGTCCCTCACGCCGTACGAACGCTCGTGGGCTCGGATTACAAGCGCCTGATCGTGGGCTGTCTGTTCGTCGGTCCGGCGTTGCTGGTCGCCGCCGACGTCGGTGCGCGACTGGGCATGGCTGTCCTCTTCGGCAGCACGAATCAGCTTCCAGTCGGCATCCTGACCGGCCTGATTGGCGGGCCGTACTTCCTGTATCTCATGCGCAGACGCAAGCACCTGGGTGATCTCTAGCCATGAAACGCCTGCCAGACCTCCGCGGGAGCGCTCGAGAAGAGGAGACGGAATCGTCGGAATCGTCGGACCCGTCAGAACCACCGGAGTCGGATACCGACGACGATTCGGCGGCCTCCGATGAACCCGTATACTCGAGTCACGAACGAACATCGAGCCCCGACTCCATCTCGACGACCGATGATGGTGACTCGAAACCAGGTACTGTGGGCTCGAACGGCTCGAACGTCCCAGACACGACGCAGGCGTCCTCGAACACTGTCCGACCCGCGCGAACGGGAAGCGAACTCGTCGGCACGGACCTCGAGATCGGCTACCCCGACACCGACGAACCGGTCGTCGAGTGCGAACGGATAGACCTGCCTGCGGGTGAGGTGACAGCGCTGGTCGGCCCGAACGGAAGTGGGAAGTCGACGCTCCTGAAGTCGCTCGCTCGTCAGTTGGCACCCGACCGGGGAGCCGTCCTCCTGGACGGAGACGACACCGACGAGTTCGGCAAGAAGGCCTTCGCCCGGCAGGTCGGCCTCCTTTCTCAGGAGCACGACTCGCCGGGGAGCATCACCGTCGAGGAACTGGTCTATCACGGCCGCTATCCCTACCGCGGGTTCTTCGACGCAGTCGACGAGGCGGACGCGGAAGCCGTCGACCGCGCCATCGACCTGGCAGGGGTCGACCACCTCCGCGAGGCGGACGTCGTGAGCCTCAGCGGCGGCCAGAAGCAACTGGTCTGGATCGCGATGAGCTTAGCCCAGGAGACCGACGTCCTCTTGCTCGACGAACCGACGACCTACCTCGATTTACACCACCAGCTCCGTGTGCTCGAGGTCGTCGACGCGCTAACGACCGAACGCAACGTGACGGTCGGCGTCGTCCTGCACGACATCGGCCAGGCGGCTCGCTACGCGGACAACCTGGTGGCGCTCAAAGATGGCAGCGTCTACGACTGGGGGCCGCCGGCCGAAGTGGTCACCGATGTCCTGCTCGAGGAGGTCTTTGGCGTCGTTGCGACTGTCGGCTACGGTGAAGAGGGCCCGATCATCCAGCCCCACCATCCGGTCGACCGCTGACGACACACGAGCGCGCTCGAGGGTCATCGGGACCGGACTATTTGTCGCTCGACGTCTCGGCCGCGCAACGCTCGCTCGAGCGGCGTTGAATGGGGACAAACCGGGGAAAACGTCCACCAAATGGCGTCAAACCCCGGAAAACCGCTTCCACCGAATTACTGCTTGAAGTGGGTCTGGCGACCAGAGCCGAGTGCAGTCATGAACCGAACAACGCTGATCGCAGCCGTGCTGGCAGTGCTCGTGGTAACGACCGGCTTCGCCGCCGCAATGCCCGGAAACGCGCCCACGTCCGTGGGTGCGGACGACAACAGCTCCGACGTTCCGGCGGATGATCGTGCCAAGAATGCGGCCGATCGCGCCGAAGCTGCTGACGACCGCAACGCTGACCGCACCGACGACCGACGCGGGAACGCCTCTGGCGCCGACCGCGGCGCTGACACCCGACAGGGCCCGAACGCCGACCTCCCCGCGCAGGTTCCCGATCACGTTTCCGCGATTCACGACCGAATTGCGGCCTTCCTGGACGGCAGCCTCGAGGGGACGCTCGGCGAGGCGATCCGTGACGTGACGCCGGACGATGAGGAGGAGACGGACGAGCAGGAGTCCGGCGAACGCGACGAACGTAACGAGGCCGACGACGACACCGACGAAGGCGACGAGCAGGAAGCCGACGAAACTGACGATACTGACGAAAACGACGTGACGCCGGACGATGAAGAGGTGGCCGACGAGAAGGAAGCCGACGAACGCGACGATAGCGACGATAGTGACGACGAAACTGACGATAACGCCGAAGGACGCGAAGACACGGAAGACACTGACGACGACGTCGAGGAGTCGAACGACACCGACGAATAAGACCGAGCCTTCGCCCACTCCACGGAGTCATCGACTCTCGAGGTGGACGTAACGGATCCTGAATCACGTCCAACCTGAGACGTTCTTCCACCCTTCGAGGCTGTTCGATACCGTTTCGACCGGCTGTTTTACAAAATCTATACGTAACCGAATCGACTCGAACCGGCTGACAGCTCCTTTTCAATCGTCGTTCGACTCGATACCTGCGATACGAACTCCGTTACCAGCCACCTCTCTCGTTCCCACTTTCGTGTATTTTAAGCGATGTGGCAAGCATCGACTCGTATGAACCGTCGCGTCGGCGTAATTGTCCTGGTGGTCTTGCTCTGCTTCTCTGGCGTCGGACCGACGGCCGGCGTATTCGGGGTGACCGCGGCCGGGGCGACACAACCCGAATCGAACGCGTTCCAGCAGGACCGGATCGACGCTGACGAGGTCCGGATGGACGTCGCTATTCAGTCCAACGGGACCGCCGAGTGGACCCTCGAGTTCTGGATCCGTCTCGACGACAACGAGAGCGAGGCGGCGTTCGAATCGCTGCGCCAGGATATCCGCGACGACCCCGACAATTACACGCAATCGTTCGCCGACCGGATGACCGAAACGGCCGCGACGGCGAGCGAAGCGACGGGTCGGGAGATGACCGTCGACGGGTTCGATGTGGAGAGCCAGCGGCAGTCACTCGCGCGCGAGTACGGTGTCGTCAGGTACACGTTCGACTGGCACGGCTTCGCCGCCGTCGAAGACGGCGAGATCAGCGTCGGCGACGCCATCGAGGGAATTTATCTCGACGAGGGGACGCGATTGCTCGTCGAATGGCCGGAGGGCTACGAACGCACCACGGTCGCACCCGACCCGGACGACGAACGCGATCGCGCGGTGATCTGGCGCGGCGGTGAGACCGATTTCGTCTCCGGAGAGCCTCGAGTGGTCCTCGCCGCCAGTGGCGGTCCGAGCACGACGACCGTAGTCGCCGCTGCGCTCGCCGTCGTCGCACTCGCCGCCGGTGGGGCCTGGTGGTATCGAAATCGCGACCAGCCAGCCGGCCGGGACGGCGCCGGAGGAGATACAGTCACCCATCCAGGTACGCAAACGACGGATCGGTCCGACGAAACCGGCGCTCACCTCGCCGACTCTGGGGATGAAACGGGAACTCGAGGCGGACCAGCGTCTGAACCGCCGGTCGATCAGTCGTCGTCGGCCGATCAGTCGTCGTCGGCTGACCAGCCAACATCGTCGCCCGGTCAAACGACGTCGCCCGCCGCCGGGACTCCAGACATGGAACTTCTGAGCAACGAAGAGCAGGTCATCCACCTCCTCGAGTCCCGCGGCGGCCGGATGAAACAGCAGTCGGTCGTCGAGGAACTCGACTGGACCGACGCGAAAACCAGCAAAGTCGTCACCGGCCTCCGAGAGGAGGGTAAACTCGAGTCGTTCCGGCTGGGTCGGGAAAACGTGCTCTCGCTTCCGGAGGCGGAAGATCCAGGAGATGTGAATTCCGGGGATGATGACTCGTCAGAAACCGGAGGTGACGGTGGTAACGGAGGGGACAGAGATGCTGGAGGTGACGGGGGACCGTGATCCGCTCGGTCATCAGTCTCGAGCCCGCGACCCGGGATCGTCAGAATCACCAAAATCGACGAAATCGATAGACGGAACCGGATCGAAAATGGCGTTGAATCACGTTGATGGTCGTTGACCCGGGGCCATCGACTCCAACGTATATCATCGAACCAGTACAATACCCACCAATGAATCGACGCACATCGATGGCACTGACGATCGCCCTCCTCGTCGTGGCGGTAGCGGTTCCGCTCGCGGCGGCGAGCGTCGTCCCGAACGGCGCCGTCCAGGAGGGATCCGACGCCGAGAACGAATCGATCGCTCCCGGCGAACAGCTCTCGGCCGCCGTCGGCGTCCAGGACGCCGAACTCGACGGCGAGGTCTCCGAACGAGCGTTCGGTCTCGAACTGGCGAACGCCGAGTCCGACGAGGCGAAGGCGGCGATCATCGCCGAACGCCACGGAGAAGACGAAGCGCGCCTCGAGAAACTCGAGGGGAGACTCGAAACACTCAACGAATCCCGCGAGGCGGGCGAGATCAGCGAAGGGCACTATCGCTCGGAAGTCGCGAAGGTCGTCGTCGAGATGGGGAGCGTCGAGCGACGTGCTGCCATCGGCGCGACCGCCGCCGGTGAGTTGCCGACCGACGTTCTCTCGGCACAGGGCGTCGACGTCGACGAGATTCGGACGCTCCGGGAGCGAGCCGGCGAGCGTGGTGGTCCCGACGTCGCAGCGACGGCACAGTCGATTGCCGGTGAGGGGGTCGGCCAGCCGACGGACGATCGGCCCGACGGCGGGAATGAAACGGCTCGAGACCGCGGGAACGAGACCCCCGGAGATCGCGGAAACGGGAGCGATGACGAGGGATCGTCGAACGGACGGTGATCTTGTGTTCTCGTCGAACAGACAGTGATCTCGCGGAGTCGTCGAACAGACAGTGATCTCGCGGAGTCGTCGAATGGACAGTGACCTCGAGAGGCCGCCGACGGTGCGATTCAGCATCGGCACCGACGTTTGAAGTCGATTCTCGTTCCGGCTTCGAGTGGAGGATCGTGCTCTCTGCCAGAACGGTCACCGCAAAGCGCACCTAAATCTATAATTTTTATAGTATAGACGCACTGGGGATCGACCGAGTCCGAACCGCTCAAGTACGCTACGCTGTTACTGACGGGCGTGTCAAAACAGGTCCCCGAGGTCGAGACGCTCTTTTGTCACGAGACCGGGAACGACTACCTCGTGGTGGTCACCCGGGACGGAAAGCGGCTGTTCCGGGCAAAACTCGGCGTCTCGGAGACCTCGGCAGGACCACGGCCCGCGAAGTTTCGCGTCAAGCGCAACTCGAGCGAAGAGCCCCGTCAGCCCGACGAGTTCGTCGACCTCGCTCGCCGCGCTGGCCGCATCCGCATCTCCGAACAGACCTCCCGAGAGGGTCGTCGGGAACTCGAGGATATGTTCGCGGGCTACCAGCTAGAGGAGAAGACGAAGGTCGTTCGGACCTGTCGGTACTGTGCGTCTTCGGGTCGATACTCCCCGATTACGACCAAGACGGCGATCAAGGACGACGAGGACTGGATCTGTACCGACTGCGCCGCTCGCGAACTCGAGCGTGAACTCTCCTACGTCGGGAACGTGACGGGGGCGGCGAAGGACCGCCTGGAGGACCTCATGCTCGAGGTGCAGGACCTCCAGCGCATCACGAATCTGCTGAAGGGGCGACTGGATCCGGATCTCACGAAGTTCGACACCATCTCGGCGACGACCGACGAGGTCGATCCGGTGGGCGTCGATACCCTCAATCTGCATCCGGGCCTGCAGGATCTGCTCGAGGACCGGTTCGATACCTTGCTTCCGGTCCAGAGCCTCTCGGTCGAGAACGGTCTCTTCGATGGGGACGACCAACTGGTCGTCAGCGCCACGGCGACGGGGAAGACGCTCGTGGGGGAGCTCGCGGGGCTCAACCGCGTACTCAACGGCAAGGGCAAACTACTCTTTCTCGTGCCCCTCGTCGCGCTGGCCAACCAGAAGTACGAGGACTTCCAGGACGAGTACGGCCACCTCGTGGACGTCTCCATCCGCGTCGGCGCGAGCCGAATCGCCGACTCGGGCAACCAGTTCGACCCGAACGCGGACGTCATCGTCGGCACCTACGAGGGCATCGATCACGCACTCCGGACGGGCAAGGACATGGGCGACATCGGCACCGTCGTCATCGACGAGGTCCACACGCTAAAGGAAGAAGAACGGGGTCACCGCCTCGACGGCCTCATCTCGAGGCTAAAGTACACGACCGAGAAGCGCGCGGCGGCCCGCGAGAACTACGACGGCGCCCAGTGGATCTACCTCTCGGCGACCGTCGGCAACGCCGAACAGCTGGGCCAGGCGCTCGAGGCCACCCTCATCGAGTTCGAGGAGCGTCCGGTTCCCATCGAGCGCCACGTCACATTTGCCGACGGCCAGGAGAAGGTCAACGTCGAGAACAAACTCGTCAGGCGGGAGTTCGACACCGAGTCCTCAAAGGGGTATCGGGGTCAGACGATCATCTTTACCAATTCGCGTAGACGGTGTCACGAAATCTCGCGAAAGCTCGAGTACAACGCGGCGCCCTATCATGCGGGGCTCGATTACCGGCGGCGAAAGCGCGTCGAGAAGATGTTCGCCGACCAGGACCTCGCGGCGGTCGTCACCACCGCGGCGCTGGCCGCCGGCGTCGACTTCCCGGCCTCGCAGGTGATCTTCGACTCGCTGGCGATGGGCATCGAGTGGCTCTCGGTCCAGGAGTTCCACCAGATGCTCGGGCGGGCGGGACGACCGGACTACCACGACCAGGGGACCGTCTACGTCCTCGTCGAACCCGACTGCAGCTACCACAACTCGATGGAGATGACCGAGGACGAGGTGGCCTTCAAGCTCCTCAAGGGGGAGATGGAGCCGGTGATGACCCATTACGACGAGGACGGCGCCATCGAGGAGACCCTGGCGAACATCACGGTCGGTGGGAAGGCGGCGAAGGCGCTCAACGACCGGATGCTCGGCGAGGTGCCGACGACTCACGCCATCGGCAAGTTGCTCGAGTACGACTTCATCGACGGCTTCTCGCCGACGCCGCTGGGGCGAGTGGTAACGGAACACTTCCTCTCGCCCGGGGAGGCGTTCGCCATCGTCGACGGCATCCGCAAGGACGCCCACCCCTACGACCTGATCGCTGACATCGAGTTGCGGGAATCCGACCTATGACCCGATCGATTGCCGGGCACTGATCCCGAGACCAGCTCGCCGCCTTCCACACGCTTATTCGCGTCCCTGTGGTAGCACGTTCTATGACGGACGTACTGATCGTCGGCGGCGGTCCAGCTGGATTGAGCGCGGCCATGTTCACCGGAAAGAACGGCCTCGAGACGACCGTCTACGACACGGACGCGACGTGGATGCACAAGGCCCACCTGTTCAACTACCCCGGCGTCCAGTCGATGGACGGCTCCCGATACCTAGAAACCCTCCGCGAGCAGGTCGACGACTTCGGCGTCGACCGCCAGCAGGGCGTTGAGGTCACGGGCGTCGAGTCGACGGGCGACGGCTACCGTGTCACGACCGAAGACGGCGAGGAGACGGCTCCGTACCTCGTTCTCGCGACGGGTGCCAACCGCGACCTCGCGGAGGACCTGGGCTGTGACTTCACGGACGATGACGTCGTCGACGTCGACATCACGATGGAGACCAGCCTCGAGAACGCCTACGCCACGGGGGCGATGGGCCGTGCCGAGGAGTGGCAGGCGGTCATCTCGGCGGGCGACGGTGCGGCGGCGGCGCTCAACATCCTGACGAAGGAGAAGGGTGAGCACTATCACGACTTCGACGTGCCAGACGACGCGACGTCACTGTTTGGGTCGCTGATCGACACGGACGAGTAAGGCGCTCTCGAATCGCTCGAGTTCCGGACTCGCGTTTCCGTATTCGGTCCTGGACTCGAGCAGACTGCGACCGTTCTATTCAGTTCTCGCTGTTGTCGATGGCCGTCTCGAACCCCTCGTCGGTTCGGACGACGCCAGCGGCACAGACGGCGTGTTCGAACTCGGCCTCGAGCGCCTCGCTCGCCGCGTCCAGGGCGTCCGTTGGCTCGAAGTCGTACGTTTCGGGGGTGGCTTTCTCGTAGGTGGCCACGAGTGTCGGATCCTCGACAGCTTTGACGAGCAGGGCGTCCCGACGGATGGTGGCGACCAAGGCCTCGCCGTCGGCGTCGATGGTCGCCGCAATGCGGGGCGTGTCGTAGTCGTCCTTCTCGAAGTCGAGCGCGAGCAACGCCGTGGCGAGCGCGTCTCGAGCGGGATAGCCCAGCTCGAGTTTCTCCGCGATGGGGTCGACGTGGGAGCCGTTACCGAACGCGACCGTTTCGCCGGTCGGCGTCTCCACGATGCGCAGGCAGTTGTAGGCGACGTAGGGGTTGTCCGTCTCGGGCGCGTCGGGGGTGGGGCCGACGGTGAGCGCGTCCTCGCGGGCGGTAATCTGGCGATTGGGGAACGAGCGAGAGGAGACGCGGTAGGCGCCCGCGTCCGGGCCGACGACGACGAATCGTCCGACGTACATACGCGTTCGTGTGCATCTCGAGGGAAAATAGGTGTCGATGTATGCACGACCGTCCTGGTTCGGCGCCACCATCGATGTCGGTCGGGCGCTCCCACCGGCTGTCGATCGTTCTGACCCCGATTTTATCGTCCTGGGGCGAAACGTTCGCGTATGCAACCCGTCGAGCTCGATGCCCTCGATCCCGTCGAGTTCGCCGACGGTGGTCGACGGCGGGAACTCTCGAGCGTGCTGGGAACGACGGACCTCGCAATCAACGAGTACCGGATCCCGCCGGACGGCGAGTTTCCAGGGGATTTGCACGCACACCTCGACCAGGAGGAGGTGTTCGTGGTTCTGTCGGGCGTCGCGACGTTCGAGACGCTGTCAGGCACGGTCACCGTTGCGGAACACGAGGCGATGCGATTCGGTCGCGGAACCTTTCAATCCGGCAAAAACGGTGGCGACGCGGAACTGGTGGTACTTGCACTCGGCGCACCACGGGAAACCGAGGACGTCCGGGTGCCAGCTTCCTGTCCGGATTGCGGCGACGAACCCCTGCGACTGCGAACCGACGGGAAGGAGGTCGCCTTCGAGTGTCCGAACTGCGGCAGTACGTTTGACCCCGACCCCTGCCCAGGCTGTGGGGGCGAGGACCTCGCGTTCGCTCGAGGGGCGGATACCGACGGCAGCATCGAGTCGGCGGTCGTTCGCTGTCGAGGCTGTGAGGAGACGCTCGAGGAACCGCCACTTTCCGAGCGATGGTCGTCCCGCCCAACCCGAGACGACAGCCATAAGTAGTGGCCGCGCGAATCTCGTTCTGCGCTCGCAGACCCATGGGGTAGCGGCCAATCCTGAAGCCTTCTGGGGGCTTCGACCCAGGTTCGAATCCTGGTGGGTCTACTTCTCGTACTTCGACTCGAGCTCGACCGTAGCCCTTGCTAGCGGTTTCCACTCGAAATGAAGGGGTTCTCTCATCGAAATTACCGGCGAGATCGAGGTTCGCACCAGAAGGTTTAGACGGTGGCACGACCTGAAAACCCGTATGCGACGACGTACGGTTCTCGGTGCGGTCGGGATCGCTTCGATATCGGGTCTATCGGGCTGTCTCGGATCGATCCTCGAGGACGAGGACTCGCCTGGCGGAGACGCGACGAACGACGAGGGCTACGACACGGAATCGCAGGGCGGTCAGACTGTCCCCCTGGTCCCGCTCGAGGACGCCTACGAGTGGTACGAGGCCGACGAGGCGGAGTTCCTCGACACGCGCGGGGCGGGACAGTACGGCGCCTCGCACATCGAAGGGGCGCACCTGAGCACGGCGCCCGACGGCGTCGAGGACGACCCGACGAAGGAGTGGAGCGAGGACACCCGGATCGTCACCTACTGCGGGTGTCCGCACTCGCTGGCCGTCCTCCGGGCGAGTGAACTGCTCGCGAACGGCTTCGAGAACGTCTACGCGCTCGACGAGGGGTACAACGGGTGGACCGACGCGGGCTATCCGACCGTGGGTGAGAGCGCCGAGTCCATCCCGACTTTCGAGATCGTCGGTCGGTCCTCGCCGGACCACGAGGGCGAGTACGTCTGGCTCTCGACGCTCGACGAATCCCAGCAGGAGATCTCGCAGGTCGAGGCCGACGGCTCCTACGAACTCCTCGTCCGCTTTGCTGACGTCGACGAGGAGACCGTCCTGTCGCTCGAGGCACCGGACTACGCGCTCGAGGCGACCCTCGGCGAGTTGACGAGCGGCGTCGTGGACGCCTGACGGACGTTCGACGTTTTTCCCCTCGGATTCTGTACTGGTTTGCATGCCCTCTGCTCGACTCACGCTCTCCGCGTCGGCGTCGATTCGAGACGGCCCGCGCACCGAATTTCCCTGAACAGTCAGTATCGGCTGACCGAGGGTTTAGGCTACTCGAGCCCCTATTACTGTCGAATAGCCCGACGACCGCACCCACCACTATCGACGCATCCATGAACACAGTCGCGTCACCGAAAGCATCGCTTCCCCTCCCGCCCCGCCGACACCTCGACGACCGGTCGGTCCGGGCGCGAACCGACCGCATGTCCGTGCTCTCGCTCGGCGACGGCCTCTACGAGGTCGAAGCCGGCAGCGGCGCAACCTACCTGGTCGACCTCGAGGCCGGCCGGTGTACCTGTCCCGACCACGTCTTCCGGGACGCCCGCTGTAAGCACGTTCGCCGAATCGCTATCGAGATCACCGAGGGACGGACGCCACCGCCGGGCCAGCTCGCTGTCCCCTGTTTCGACTGTGGCGACCCGACGTTCGTCGACGAGGACGGCCCGGAAGCCGACGGTCCGGCCTACTGCGACGAGCACGCCGTCTACCCAGGCGATCGCGTCCGCGATCGGGAAACCGGCGACCGCCTGACGGTCGTCGACGTCTCGGATCTCCGGGCCGACGCCGTCCACATCAGTGCCGCCGACACCTCCGTCGCCGACTACGTCACCAACAGGCGCTACGACCCCGACGTGCCGGTCGTCGGCGCGGTGTACCCCCACGCCACGGTCGCCCGAAACGGTCCCGTTCCCGAGTCGCTGCGGGTGTACGTCTTCCCGCGGACGCGCCTCGAGAAGGTCTGACCTCCATCCTGCGCTCCGTCAGGACGCCAGCTACTTCGACAACCAGGCGAAACGCCATACCCGTTGGTTCCGCCTCGTTTTATCGTCATCCGAATCCGAGTAGTCGAGTATGACGATCACGGACGACCGAATCGATTACGGCGCCCTCGAGGAGGGCCGTCACGTCAACTACTGGACCCTCGACCGAACGCTCCAGCGCGAGGTCGCCCGCATCTACACCGAGGACGAACTCGAGTGGGCCCGCCCGCGCCTCGAGTCCTTCGGCGACCTCGTCGGGCACACGGTCGCCGACAACGCGGACGTGATCGACGATCACGGCCCGGAACTCGAGCCCTACGACAAACACGGGGAGATTCAGAACCGGGTTCGCTACCCACCCGAACAGCTCGAGAACGAGCGACTGGTCTACGAGTCGGGAATCGTCGCCGACGCGTTCGAGGCCCCGCCTGGTCGCGACGAGCCGATGCCTCTAGCGTACAACCTCGCGATGCAGTACCTGCTCTGTTACGCCGACGTCGGTTTCGACTGCCCAGTCGCGATGACCGCCGGCGCCGCGCTGGTCCTCGAGAAGTTCGACGACGGAAGCCTCGAGTCTTACTACGACGGCCTGACGAGTCGCACATACGACGACTTGATCGAGGGGGCGATGTTCCTTACGGAGAAGCAGGGCGGCAGCGACGTCGGTGCCACCGAAACCCGCGCTGAGTGGGACGATGACGCTGAGTGCTACCGCCTCACCGGCGAGAAATGGTTCTGCTCGAACGTCGACGCCCAGGGGACGCTCGTGCTCGCCCGAATCGAAGGCGCCCCCGACGGCACGAGCGGGCTCTCGCTGTTTCTCGTTCCACACGAACTCGAGGGGGAGCTAAACGATCAGCTGTATCGCCGCCTGAAGGACAAACTGGGAACCATCGCGGTTCCAACGGGCGAAGTCGAGTTCCGGGGTGCGAAGGCATTTCTCGTCGGCGAACCAGAGAATGGGTTCCGGCAGATGGCCGAGATGCTCAACCTCGAGCGCCTCTCGAACGCCGCGGCGTCGTGCGGGCTCATTGGCCGGGCGCTGCTCGAGAGCAAGGTCAGGGCGGGGAATCGGGAAGCCTTCGGGAAACCGATCGACCAGCACCCGCTGATGCGCCAGGACCTGGTCGATATGGCCGTCGACCACGAGGCGGCGACGGCGTTCACGATGGAGGCCGCGCGGCTGTTCTCGATTCGGGAGCGGGCCGAGCGAGCGGCGCGTGGGGACCTCGAAATTCCGGACGACCGCCTCGAGGAACTCGAAACCGAAGGGGAACACGCCTACCGACTCATGCGACTCCTGATCCCCATCGCGAAAGCCCGGACGGGCCGGATGGCCGTCGGCACCGCCTCCTACGCGATGGAGATCCAGGGCGGCAACGGTTACGTGAACGACTTCGTGACCAACCGCCTGCTACGCGACGCCCAGGTGCTCCCCATCTGGGAGGGGACCGAGAACGTCCTCTCGCTCGACGTGCTCCGCGCGCTCGATCGCGAGGCCGCTCACGAACCGTTCCTCGAGGTCGTGGAGGCGCGGCTCGAGGCCGTTTCGCACCCGCTCATCGCTGATTCCGCCGAGGCGATCGAGAGGGAGTTTCAGGACCTCGGAACCGCCCTCGCCACGCTGGCGACGAAGGATGGCGAGTACGCCCAGCTCCAGGCCAAAGAACTGACTCACTACGTCTTCGACGTCTTCACCGCGGCGCTGTTGCTCGGGGAGGCTCAGCGTGCGCTCGAGGGCCAGCGTGATGGATGCGACGGCGGCGAGCCCGACGCCCGCCTCGCACTCGTCGCTCGGCGATTCGTCGACCGACAGTTCGGCACTCGGGCAGCCCGCGGGCTCACGAGCGGCGACCGGTTCGCGCTCGAGCACTTCGACGCCGTAGTTGGCTACGAACCGGTCGATCCGGCGACCCTCGATCGACCGGAAACCCAGTAACGGCGGGCCAGAACCGCGGCTAGCAAAGTTGATAGCAGCCGTAGTCGAATTCTCGAACCGGATCGACAGTCACTAGAGAACGCGGCGACCACGACACCGCTCGAGAACGCACTCTAATCGAGCGATCCATCCCTACTATCAATTGTTTCACGTATAGAAATCGCCACGTAGTCTCGCTCGACCTGATCGGGACCCGCTCTCTCCTACTCGGATTCCATCGAGTCTGCCACCGTCGATTCGGCGTCTCGAGACCGGGCTCGAGCGTCGCCGTCCATGCCTTACTCGAGCATCGTCGCCGCTTCCTCGACGTCCATCACGCCCTGCTCGACCGCCTGGAGGACGCGCATGATTTCGGGATCCGGTCCCGGGTCAGTGGCGTCTCCGACCTCCCCGAGGGTGACCTTCTGTGAGCGGCCGACGAACTCGTCGAAGTCGGTGCCCTCGGCGACGGCGGTCTCCTTTTTCACGCGGTAGTTCCCGCCGTCGGTGACGTGGAGGTCGCCGGGGTGGAAGAAGTACCAGTCCTCGCGGTCGAACCGGACGCCGATACGGGGTTTCGCGCCGAAGTTCTGCGCGAAGTAGATGAGCGCTTCGACCTCCTCGCCGGTGAGGTAGATGGGGTTGCCGGCGCTCGATTTGGCCTCGATCGCGTAGAACGTCTCGCCGTCGCCGGCGAGCACGTCGGGCAGTTCGCGTTCGGTCGCGGAGCCGCTGGCGGGCGCTCGCATGACGGCGAACCCGGCTTCGTCGAGCAGGTTGACGAGTTCGCGTTCCCGGCGGTCGCCCTTCGCCTGAGACATATACCCCTGTCTCGTCACCGGATCGTTATAAACGGGCCGACCGCTTCCGCGTCGCGCTCCGCGATCGCCTTTCGATGGCCAGCATCCGACTTAGGATACTCGGCGGTGGACGCGACCGTATGGCGTCGAACACGCTCGATGGTCGGGACCGGGCCGTCCTCGAGGCGCTCCGGGACGGCACGTCCGACATCGAACGCCTCGCGTCGACGCTCGAGGCGAACCGGGACGCCCTCGAGGAACGTCTCTCTCGGCTCGCGGACAACGGACTCGTGAACCGCGGCGACGACGGGTACGCGCTCACCGACAACGGCCGGCGCGTCCTCGAAGCGACCCCCGTCGACGGGCGTGATTACCGGATCGACACCCCCGACGAGGTCGAACGGGCACTCGAGTCGCGCGACTTGCGACCGGACGAGGCGTCGGCCGTCCGTGCGGCGTTCTCGTTCCTCCGGTACTGGGGAGAGGCCACGGCCGCGGAGGTAATCGACGCGGCCTACAGCGAGGTCCCCGTGGGCTACGAGTCGGCCGAGCGGTGGTGGTCCGGGTGCGTTCGCGATCACCTCGAGGCCCTGCCGACCGTCACGCAATCGGGCGACGAGGACCTCGGTGAACAGTGGCGCTACGAGGGGACTCCGGCTATCGACAGTCCGGAAGACGGCGACGGGCGAGACGTTCCGGACCCGCCCTCGGTTCGCCACTCGATCGGGAGCGCCCGACACGCCCTCGAGAGCCTCGAACCCTCGCCAGCGGAGCGAGCGACTGCTCGGGCGGCGTTCGTCGTGCTCGCCGAGCGCGGACGGGCAACGGTCGACGACCTCCTCGAAGCGATCGAGGACGGGCACTCGACGGAACACGAGTCGAGCGACGGCTCAGTCGAGGCGCTTTCGTCCCTCCTCCTCGAGATTCCCGGCGTTTCGCGGGTCGGCGAAACCGAGGGCGCCGACGCCGCTCCCGTCCTGCGATACGAGCCGGCGCCCGAAGACATCGAATCAGACCGACGCGACTCGAGTTGAAGGACTTCGGTCCGCGGGTTGCGTGAGCAGCGATCACCTGTTTGTCGCCGAAGCGTGTCGATCAACCCATGAGCAACACCGACCGAGTGCTCGAGCAGTCGTGAGGGCGTTGAGAGCGGTTCGTGAAGAGCAATTGCAGCACGAATCGAGAGGACCGGCTGAGGCAGGACCATGCAGGCACGAATCACTTCGAACGGGCTGTGATAGATCGACACGTATGAGTCCAGTATTCACCGCGGACGACGTCGGCAAGTCGGTCGAGACCGCCTCGGGAGATATGGTCGGCCTCGTCACCGCCGTCGACCCCGGAACGGCCTACGTCGAACCGGACCCGGAGATGACGGCCTCCACCAGGGCCGCGCTCGGGTGGGGCGGCCGGGAGGACGCCGTTCCCCTCGCAGACGACGTCGTCGACCGGGTTACCGACGACGCGGTACTGCTCTCCCCGTCGTTCCCCGGGGAGGACCTGACGAGCGACGCGAGCCCGGCCGACTCGGAGTTGCCATTGTCGGAAGTCTCGGGGAAGAACACCCCCGCTCCGGACGAGGAGTACACGCCGGGGCAACCGGTCACGACCGACCAGGAGGAACCATCGGCGCCGTCCGGGGAGGACGATCCGGACCCGGGGGCGGGCGCGGGCGAGCGAATCGACGGCGACGAGGAGCGACGGGGGGAACCAGCCGGCAACCCGGCGAACGTCACGGACCCCATCGGCGAAATCGACGCCGCAGACGAGACAGATCCGCTCGCAGAGGGCGACTCGAGCGGGTCGGTCGACCCGGCCGCAGACCTCGAGGAACTCGAGGAGATCGAAGAAGCCCAGCGCCGGGAACTCGAGGTGGATCCGACGGAACTCACGGACCGCGACCCGGAAGCCGAGGTTCGTCCAGGCGAGGACGTCGGCCAGCGGACCGACGCGGCGGTCGAACCGGATGCGGTTCGCGAGGGGCTCGAAGGCTCGGGGCGTTCGGGCTCCGACGGCGACGAGGCGGAACGCCGAGCGGAAAGCGACGACGATGAGACACGCCGAACGGAAAGCGGTGACGAGGAGCGGTCCGACGAGCGGGACGGCGAATCGACCCGATAGAGGTCTCGCCCCGTCGGCGCTACCTTCGTTCACATTCCCTCCGCTTCTTTTCCGACACCGATTGCAGCGAACGCTCTACCGCCTATCCGCCGGCTCCCTCGACCCCCGAGGACGCGCCGAATCCATCCATCGATGCAGCCAGCGACGGGGAGTGTTTATCACCACCAGCATTGTGCACGCAGTCATGAATCGACGAGCGGACGCGACAGATGGGGGGTTCTGGGCCGATTCCGACGCTGACGTGGCGCTCGAGCGATTCCGCACGCTCGTCAACGCCGTTAGCGACGGCATCTACCAGCTCGATCCCGCCGGCCGCTTCACCGCGGTCAACGACGTCATCGTCGAAATGACCGGTTACGAACGGGCCGAACTCCTCGGCGAACACGTCTCCTTCGTCCTCGAGGACGACGACGTCGACCGAGTCCGACGGGCCATCGAGGAGCACCGTTCGGCCGACGGTCGACTGAACCGGACGTTCGACCTCGCCGTCAGAACAGCGGACGGCGAGACGATTCACTGCGAGATTCGACTGAGCGTCCTTCTCGAAGACGGTACGTTCGAAGGGACCGTGGGGACCGTCCGCGAGGTCTCCGACCGGAACCACACAGAACAGCGGCTCCTGGACCGCGACCGACAACTCCGGCTTGAACGGGACCTGACCGATCAAATTCTCGAGACGAGTCCGATCGGCATTCAGGTGCTCGACTCGGACGGCGAGGTCACGCGAATGAACGATCGTCTCAGGGAGATGCTCGAGATTCCAGAGCGCGAGGAGCACACGTACGACCCGTCGAACCGATCGGTCTACGACGAGACCGGAGCGCGAATTTCGACCGCGAACCATCCGTTCGCGATCACGCTGGAGACGGGGGAGCCGGTGTACGACCGGCACCTCCGGGTCGACCTCCCCAGCGGCGACCGTCGCTGGCTCTCGATCAACGCCGCGCCCCTCTTCGACGACGCGGGGGCCATCGAACGTGTCGTGACGACCGGCGAAGACATCACCGACCTCAAAGAGCGCGAACGCGCGCTCGAGCGTCGACAACGCGAGCTCACGGCCGAACTGGACGAGATCTACGGCCGCATCACCGACGGCGTCATCGCGCTGAACGACGACTGGGAGTTCACCCACGTCAACGAGAATGCCGAAGTGGTCCTCGACGCCGCCGAGGACGAACTCCTCGGCCGGGTGATCTGGGACGCGTTCCCGGAACTCGTCAACACCGAGTTCGAGCGCCGGTACCGCGAGGCGATGACGACGCAGGAGCCCGTCTCGCTGGTAGATTACTTCGAGCCGCACGACGCCTGGTTCGAGGAACACGTCTATCCCTCCGAGACGGGGATTTCGATCTACTTCCGGGACGTCACCGAGCACAGGGAGCGCGAACGTAAGCTCGAGAAGTCCGAGCAGCGTCACCGGACGCTCGCGGAGTACTTTCCGAACGGGCTGGTGACGCTCTTCGACGACGACCTCACGTACACGCTGGCGGCCGGGCAGGGCTTCGACCGAATTCCGGTGGACCCGGCCGATCTGGAGGAGAACAGGGCCTGCGACGTCTGGTCGGACGAAACGTGGAGCGCGCTCGAGCCCGCCTTCCGGGCCGCGATCGAGGGGGAGGAGCGGTCGGTCGAACTCTCCTACGCCGACCGGGAGTGGGTGCTCCACGCGGTTCCGATCACCGACGAACGGGGCGATGTCTTCGCCGGAATGACGATGGCCCAGGATATCACGGAGCGCAAGGAGTACGAGCGAAAACTCGAGGATACGGTCGAGCGCCTCGAGGAGTCGAACGAACGGCTCGAGCAGTTCGCCTACGCCGCCTCCCACGACCTTCAGGAGCCCCTGCGGATGGTCTCGAGTTACCTGCGACTGCTCGAGCAGCGCTACGACGACGAGCTCGACGAGGACGGCGAGGAATTCCTCGCGTTCGCCGTCGACGGCGCCGACCGCATGCGGGAGATGATCGACGGGCTGCTCGCGTATTCCCGCGTCGACACGGAGAGCGGTTCGCTCGAACCGGTCGACCTCGACGCCATCCTCGACGACGCGCTCGATAACCTTCGAATCCAGATCGACGAAGCTGGCGCCGACATTACGAGGGACGACCTGCCACGGGTCGACGGGGACGCGACCCAGTTACAGCAGGTCTTCCAGAACCTCCTGGACAACGCGATCACGTACAGCGGGGACGATCCGCCCCGGATTCGAATCGAAGCCGATCGGCAGGGGGCGAAGCCGGTGATTTCGATCGAAGATAACGGCATCGGCATCGCTCCCGATGACCAGGATCGAATCTTCACGATCTTCAACCGGCTGCACAGCCGCGAGGAGCACGACGGGGCGGGCATCGGGCTCGCGCTCTGTCAGCGGATCGTCGATCGTCACGGCGGAGACATTTGGGTTCGCTCGACGCCCGGCGAGGGAACGACGTTCTCGTTCTCGATTTCGAGAGCGGAGGACCGGGGCGAGGACCGACCGCAGCGGTAGAGAGTACCCGTCACGAAACCGGAGTCGACTCACCGACTCGGGCAGAATGGATCGATCACACGGTCTCCACCCGATCACCCCGCCGAGAGCGCCTCCTCGAGCCGTTGCTCGAGGTCGCTGAGGTCGTCGTAGAGCGACTCGTCGATCTGGCCGGCGGCTTCCGCATCGACGTTCTCGAGGCGCTCGGCTAGCCCCTGCAGCCGGGAGTACTTCTCGCCCTCGTCGACGCCGGTCTTCTGGACGTACACCTGCTGCTCGACGTTGTAGACGGCGTCAGGCTCGAGGTCGGTGACCGCCAGGACGACGTCAAGCTTGTCGGAGTCGATCCCGAGCACCCACTCGTGGGGGATGCCGTGCTCGTCGAGGGCGTCCAGGACGACGTCCTCGTCTCTCGGCTGGCGCCGGTCGCGGGTCGTTCGCCGGACCGTCCCGAAGCGACCGTGAAGCTGTTGGTCGGGGCCGAGTCGCTCGAGCAGCGTCTCGCCGGCGGTTCGCCGTACCCGGTCGGACCCCCGCTGGACGTCCGAGAGCAGGACGTACAGGTCGGTCAGGGTCTCCGTGTCGAGCGTCGACGGCTCGTCGCGCCCGTCGCGCTCGAGGCGCTCGAGCTGATCGGCGAGCAGGGTGGCGTCGTCGTGTACCCGTTCGAGACTCGTCCGGGCGTCCTCGGGCGAGACGATATGCGGGCTCTCGCCGGCGACGGCCTCCTCCGGCGCGCGCTCGAGGGTCTCGCCGTCGGAGACGTGCTCGGCCGAGAGACTCAGGACGCTCGCGTACGGCTCGACGCCGGGCGGGAGTTCCGCGAGCGGGATCGGGCCGCCCTCGAGTTGCTCGGCCAGCACGTCGAACTGTTCGCGGTGGAGCGGGCGCTCCTCGCCGCTGTCGACGAACTGAATCACGAGTCGATCCTCGAGCGCGTCCTCGATCCGGAACGCGCGCTCGGAGACCGGCGTCACAAGTTCGCTTCCAGGCTCGAGGCTTCTACACGCGTCGCGAAGGGCATTCCAGTCCATAGGGAACGGTCGACGGCCACCTCGAAAAGCCATTGCCGCGTGTGTGCCGGGTGGTGGGTCGACTCCGACAATGGGGTACTGACGCCGGCGCCGACGATGGGACGGCGTCCACGTTCGGACGACCCTCGGGCCTGCCAGCCGATGCAGGCACCACACTATTCGCTCGAGGCGGGGCTAGCCCAGTGTATGTGCGCCACCTTCACGACTGACGACGTCGGCAAGACGGTCGAAAACGACGAGGGAGCGGCGGTCGGCGTCGTCGTTTCGGTCGAGGACGACACCGCGTTCGTCGAACCAGAACCGGGCGTCGTGGACTCGCTCAGGGCGGCCCTCGGCTGGTCGTCCGACCCCCAGGACGCCGTCCCGCTCCACGAGAGCGACGTCCAGACGGTCGACGAGACGATCCGACTCGAGGCGTTCCCCTCGAGCGAGGGGCCATCCTGGGACGAGCGGGAGACGGACGACACCGAACGCGAGGGCGCCGAGACCGATACGGCGAAAACCGAGGATTCGGGTGCGTCTCGTCCAGCGGACATCGAGGACGCTCCGCCGGAAGGCGACAAGACGGTGACGAAGGAGCGCGAACTGAGCGAGGAACACTGATTCCGTCGCTTCGGTTCCGTAGCTCGACAAAACTATATTTTCTATAGCAAACAAACCGAACTTATAGATGCCCTGGAGAGCCCCCTCTCGAGGGACCAGTCAGGTCAGTACCCCAGTCCCAGGGCTCGATTCGTGACGAGCGCGAGGAGGACGACGACCAGGAGACCGGCCAGGATCGTGAAGGCGACGCCCCAGCCGAGGACGTCGGCGAAGAGGCCGGTCGCGACCGAACCGAGCGAGCCGACGACGCCGTAGACTGTCCGGACGAGGCCGAAGCCGGCCCCGCGCTCTTCGTCGTTGAGGTTGTCCATGATCCGCGGGAGGAGGGCGGCACCCCAGCCCAGGCCCGTTCCGACGAGCAGAACGGCGAGGACGATCGATGGAAAACCGGGGCCGAAGACGAACAGCAGGAGACCGCTCGAGCCGAGCACCATGCAGCCGGCGGCGGCGAGGTCGCGGCCGTAGCGGTCGGAGATGGCGCCGACGCCGACCTGGGTGATCGCCTGCACGACGAAGTACGCCGAGAAGACGATGCCGGCGAGGGTCTGGGAGTGATTCCGGTGTTCGATCAGGAAGGTGGGCAGGAACGACGACAGCGCCTGCCAGACGAACGCCGAGAGGATCGCGAGGCAGACGGTGAACGCGATGGGCGGGCGCGAGAGCACCTCGAGCAGGGGCTCGAGTTCGAACCGGTCGCGCATCGGCTGGTCGGGGCGGCGCGGCTCGGTCGGTTCGACGTAGCGGGAGAACAGGACGTAGATGGGGACGGCGGCGACGACGCCGAGGGCGATGGCGTAGCGCCAGCCGAGGACGACGGCGACCCAGGCGGCCAGGGCCGGGGCGACGAGGCCGGCGAGCGGGCCGCCGCCGTTGTGGATGCCGATGGCGGAGCCGATGTTGTCGTAGGTCCGGGTCAAGAGCGTCGTCGCGACGCTGTAGTGGAGGCCCGCGACGGCGCCGAGCACGAGCGTCGCGAGCAGGAAGATTGGAAACGCGGGAGAGACAGCGATGAGGAGGCTCGTGACCGCCGTGCCGCCGACGGCGACCAGGATGACGGGTCGCTCGCCGAAGCGGTCGGCCAGGATGCCGCTGGGGAACTGCGCGAGGAAGTAGGTCATCCAGAGACCGGTGAGCGCGATGCCGACGACAAAGTTCGAGACGCCGAAGGCGTCGGTGACGTCGGGGACGACCGGGCTGATCACCAGGCGGGCGACCATCGTCGCGAAGAAGGCGAGCGTACAGAGCGCAAGGACGGTCTCCCGGTAGCGCCATCGATTCAGCAGATCCATCGTCGTCGGTTTCGTCGTTCGTCGTCAGTTTCGCCTCGAGGCTGTGGGCGGCTGGCTGCCGTTCTCTCCGTGGCAACCCGACGCGCTCGAGTGTCGTGTAATTCTCGAGTCGGTGTCCCAAAGAACGCGTCGGTTGCGGCAGTCGAGCGACCCGTGCTCGACGACAAAAATGTGTGAGCGCTACTCCTGGACCTGGAATCCGCGCTCGCGAAGGAGCGGCGGGAGTCGACTGCGGTGATCCCCCTGAAGCTCGATTCGACCCTCCTCGACGGTGCCACCCGTCCCGAGCGCCTGTTTGAGTTCGGAGGCGGTCGATTTCAGGTCCGCCGTCGAGAGGTCGAACCCCTCGAGAATCGTGACGGGTTTCCCGTACCGGCGCTTCTCGAGGCGGATCGTGAGCACTTGTTCGGCGACGGTGAGGTCGTCGTGGGAGTCGAGTTCGTCGAGCAGGTCGTCGAGGTCGTCGTTTGACACGGTACGTATGCTACGTTTTCGAGTACCAAAGTGTTGTCTCTCGCCCGAATTGACTGTCACTCGAGGTCGAGCGTGTAGACGACCTCCTGACGGGACTCGCCACCGATGTCGACCGTTCCCTCGCCGGTTTTCTCGAACCCCAGATCTTCGTAGAACGTCCGCCCTTCGGCGTTCGACGCGAGGTCGATCGCTCGCATGCGACGCATGTTGAAGTCCTCGAGGTTCTCGCGGAGTCGCTCGTGGAGGGCCGTGCCGATACCTTCGCGCTGGTGGTCGGGGTGGACGTACAGTCGGAGGACGTCGCCCTCGTCCTCCTGGACGACGCCGTGGGCGACCCCCACGATTCTACCTTCACCCGCTTCGGAGACTAGCATCGTCGTACCGGGCGTCGAGAGCGCGCGCTCGAGTTCCTCGTCGCTGTACCAGGCGTCGACGGTCTCGTCGATCACGTCGCGCTCGAGTTCCACGTACGTGTCGTACCAGGTTTCGCGGGCGAGTTCGCGAATGGACTCGCGGTCGTCTGCCGTGGCCGGGCGAATGTCGGTGTCCATACGCGACCCACGTCATCGAGTACCAAAGAGGTGGTCGGGGGTTCGAGACGACGGTTGGAATCGGCCCGCTGGCCGACCGTTCACAGTGACTACCGCTCACAGCCGCTCCTTGACCGTCTGCGCCGTTCGCTCGCCCACGCCGGGAACGCTCTGCAGGTCCTCGAGGCTCGCTGCCCGGACGTTCTCGACGCTTCCGAACCGCCCCAGCAGCCGCTTTCGCGTCTCCGGTCCGATTCCCGGGACGTCGTCGAGCACCGTCGAGACCTCGTCTCGCAGGGTCTGGTGGTACTGGACGGCGAAGCGGTGGGCCTCGTCGCGTACCCGCTGGAGCAGGTGGAGGTGTGGGGCATCCCGCGGCCAGTCGTACTCCCGGTCGGGCGTGACGACGCGCTCCTCGGCTTTTGCCAGTCCGATGGCGGGCACGTCCCAGCCCACCTCATCCAGGGCCTCGAGCGCCGCCTCCAGCTGTCCTCGACCCCCATCGATCACCAGCAGGTCCGGATCGGGCCGGTCGTC
This sequence comes from Natronosalvus rutilus, assembly GCF_024204665.1. Taxonomy (NCBI): domain Archaea; kingdom Methanobacteriati; phylum Methanobacteriota; class Halobacteria; order Halobacteriales; family Natrialbaceae; genus Natronosalvus; species Natronosalvus rutilus. The sequence continues at coordinate 661,319 of NZ_CP100355.1, forward strand.
CCGCCCGTCGAGGGCTCGCTCGGCGCGCCAGGTGACGAGTCGGCGCATATTGGCGTAGTCGTCGTTCTCGTCGGTGAGCTTCTTTCGGCGGTAGCCCGACTTGTCGGCGCTCCCGTCGTCGAACGCGACGTTGCTGCCGACCGCCGACGAGCCCTGGGCGTGGCTCACGTCGAAGCCCTCGAGGCGCCTTGCCCGCTCGAGACCTAGCGCATCGGCGAGCATGCCGCACTCGTCCCGTCGGCCGACGTTCTGGCGGGCGTTCTTCAGCGCCAGTTCGACGAGTTTCGCCTCGCGGCCGGCGCCCGGGACGCGGACGGCCACGCCCTCGGCCTCGAGCCAGGCGGCCACTTCCGGGTCGCCGTGGCGCTCGGGGAGCAACAGCGCGTCCGGCAGCTGTCGCTCGGCGTAGTACTGGACCAGGAAGGCCGCGAGGACGGCGGGGACGGCGCTCTCCGCCTCGTCGTCGGTCGCGGGTGCTTCGAGGGTGTGGCGGTCGCGGTCGACGAGTTTGCCGCGGTCGGAGCGCAGGCGGGCGACGGTCGCGTCCTCGCCGCGAATTGCGACGCCGACGACGTCCACGAGGTGTTCCTGACTCTCGCCCATCGACTGGACGGCGTCGTCGGCGTCCCCGTGGAACGCCTCGACAGTCTCGAGGCGGTCCCGGAGGTGAGCGGCGCGCTCGAACTGCTGGCTCTCGGCGGCGGTCTCCATCCCCCGCCGGAGGGGGTCCGTGAGCACGCCCGTCTCGCCCTCGAAGAAGCGGACGGCCGACTGCACGTCCTCGCGGTAGCTCTCGAGGCCGATCTCGCGGGTGCAGGGGGCGCTGCAGAGCCCCATCTCGTAGTCGAGGCAGGGGCGGTCGCGGCCCGCGTACTTGTTGTCCGAGCAGCCGCGCAGGCCGTAGGTCTCCCGCAGGGCCTTCACGACGGTCTCGAGCCGCCCCTTGTTCGTGAACGGGCCGAAGACAGTCGCGGCCTCTGCCGGGTCGCGGGTGATCTCGATCCGCGGCGCCTCGTGAGCCGTCAGCTGGACCATCGGGTAGGACTTGTCGTCCTTCAGCCGGACGTTGTACCGGGGCTGGTGGCGCTTGATCAGGTTCGCCTCGAGCAACAGCGCCTGGGTCTCGGTGTCGGTGACGGCGATCTCGAGGTCGTCGACGCGGTCGACCATTCGCCTGATGCGGGCGCTCCGCGGGTCCGCATACGAGCGTACCCGCGAGCGGAGGTCGACGGCCTTGCCGACGTACAGCGTTGCCTCGCCGTTTCGAAACTGGTAGACGCCGGGCTCTCGAGGGAGGTCGCTGGCTCGCTCGCGAAGCGTCTCGACGTCCATCGCTATCGACGCCCCTAGTCGGGCGAGGGGTTTCAGTGTACCGTCCCCGGACGGCGGTACCGCCACGTTGCCGGAAGGTCCCGAAGTCTTCACTCTGTGTGACTGTCACCGCACCGTCCGATAACCGTTATACTGGTCGATGGTGTGGAAACCGCTGCCCGTACGTGGCGAGTGATTCCTATGGTCAAAGAGGTACAATGCAAAGACGCGGGGTTCGAGGACTGTGACTTCATCATCCAGGACGAAAACGAGGACGAAATGGTCGACCTCGTCCAGCAACACGCCGAGCGGACCCACAACAAGTCCGTCTCTCGAGACGACGTCCAGGGGCTGATCCACGAGGTTTGAGACGACTACGATCTCATTTTTGTCGGGGTGATGCTCCGGCCAGCGACGAACGCTCCGGCCAGTGATGAGCGAGAGCCGACACCGCAACCTCGCCGACGAACGCGAAACACGCTTCATCTCGAGGACCCTCCTCGAGCACATGTCCGACGCCGCATCCACGACCACTGTCGAAATCGTCCTCTTCCCTGGTTTCGACGAACTCGACGCCATCGGTCCCTACGAGGTCTTCCAGAACGGCGCTCGAGCCGGTGCGTCCCTCGAGACGAAACTCGTCACCCTCGACCCCGTCGATCGGGTTCGAGCGAGTCACGGCCTTCGCGTCGAACCCAACGGCGCCCTGGGCGACCCGGACGTGCTCGTCGTCCCGGGCGGGGGCTGGACGAACGACGACGGGGGCGTCAGTCGTGTGATCGACGAGGGTCGCCTTCCGGAGGCGGTCGCCGATCGTCACGCGAACGGAACCGTCGTCGCGTCGATCTGTACGGGCGCGATGGTGCTCGCCGACACGGGTCTCCTGGACGGTCGGCCCGCCGTCACCCATCAGGTCGCCCTCGAGGCCCTCGAGTCGGTCGCGGACGTGCGCTCGGCGCGGGTCGTCGACGACGGCGATATCTTGACCGCAGGCGGCGTCACGTCGGGGATCGACCTGGCACTGTGGTTTCTCGAGCGGGAGTTCGGCAAGGCGGTCGCGGCGGCGGTCGCGGAAGAGATGGAACACGAGCGCCGGGGTGAGGTGGTCGCTCGTTGAACGGGGTCGGGGCGGTTGGACGGCCTGAGCGCCCACTCGAGGGACCAACATCGAGCAAACGCTGGAAAATGAAAGCCGGTCAATCGGTGCTCGAGGCCGCGACGTCGACCGCACGCTGGTTCATCCCGGAGCCGGTCTCGTACCAGTAGTACAGTCCCAGTCCGACGGCGACGACGACGTTCGAGATCGTTACGGCCCAGAAGGCGGCGGTCGCGTCCATGCCGAGGACGTAAATCCCGAGAGCGGCGACCGGGAGGCGAACGGTCCAGTACTGACAGAGCGTGGCGACGAAACTCGTCCGCGTTCGGCGGGCGCCGTTGAACCCGGCCATCAGCAGGTAGTTCGCACCGATGGCCCAGTAGCCGTAGGCGAGGATCTCGAGGTATGCGACGGTGTGGGCGACCTCCTCGGGCGTCGCGTCGGGTACGAAGACCGTCGTCAGCGTCTCGGGAACGAGCCACTGGACGGCGCCGACGACGGTGAGGGCACCCGCGGCGATGGCGACGCCAACCCAGGTCGTCCTGGTCGCCCGTCCTGGATTCTCGGCACCGAGGTTCTGCCCGATGACGCTCTGGGCGGCCTGCTGGAGGCCCTGGGCGGGGATGAAGGCGATGGAGGCGACCCGGGCGCCAATGGTGTAGGCGGCGACGGCGGCCGACCCGCCCGCGACGGCGACGATGGCGACCATCAACACGCGAACGGACTGGCTCGCGACGTACTGGCCGGCGTTCGGCCAGCCGACGTCGACAATCTCGCGGGCGTCCTCGAGGTCGAAGCCGAGGTCGCGGAGCCCAATCTGGAAGCCGTCCCGGCCGTAGACGACAAGGCCGACCGCGAAGAAAAAGCCTGCTGCGTACCCGATGGCGGTCGCAGAAGCCGCTCCCTCGACGCCCAGTTCTGGGAACACCCACCAGCCGAAGATGAGGAACGGATCGAGGACGATGTTCACGACCACGGTGGCGACGTTGATGTACAGCGCTGCCCGCGCGTCGCCCCAGCCGACGAAGCCCGACTCGAGGGCGTCGCTGGCGGTCGCGAGCGGAATGCCGAGCGCAATAACTGCGAGGTAGGCGGCGGCGGCCTCGATGACCTGGGGCTCGGCCGCGAACAGCCCCATGACGTCACGCGCGAAGACGAACGCGACGATGCCAAGGATCGTTCCGCCGATCAGACCGACGACGGTGCCGGTGACGGCGACGCGACGGGCCCCCTCGAGATTCTCGGCGCCGACGCGCTGGGCGACGACGACCTGCGTACCCACCGAGATGCCGATGGCGACGGTGAACAGCAGGGCGATGATCGGGAAGTTCAACCCGACGGCCGCGATGGCGTCGCCGCCAAGGTCCATCCGACCGAGCCAGAAGACGTCGATCACCTGGTTAGCGACGTGAACGAGGTTCTGGACGAGCAGCGGTGCAGCGAGTACGAGGAGGACTTTCGGGAGGGAGCCGCTCGAAATTTCCTCACGCGAAGCGGATAGCATCGTCAGTGACCTGTTACATTGGCACACGGAACGTAATATAACTGTTCATTCACGTTGGTGTATTGTCTCAAGGGAGAGACGGGCGAATATCGACCAGAACCACCACGACTTTTCACCATCGCCGTCCAGGATCAGAGTATGAGTCGCTCGCGAAAGCCCGACTGGCTGAAGATGCGGCCGCCGTCGGGCCGGGAGTTCACCGGTATCAAGGAGACGTTGCGCGAGCACGACCTCAACACGGTCTGTGAGGAGGCAAACTGCCCGAACCTGGGCGAGTGCTGGAGCGGGCGAAACGGAACGAGCGAATCGGACAGCGGCGGCACGGCGACGTTCATGCTGATGGGTCATCGCTGCTCGCGCGGGTGTAACTTCTGTGACGTCGAAACGGGCGGCATGGAACCGCTCGATCCGGACGAACCCGAAAACGTGGGGAAGGCCATCGCCGAGATCGGCCTCGACTACGTCGTCCTGACGAGCGTCGACCGCGACGACCTCCCCGACCAGGGCGCCGGTCACTTTGCCAGGACGATTCGCGAAATCAAAAAGCGCCACCCGGGCGTCCTCGTCGAGGTCCTCATCCCCGACTTTCAGGGCGAGGAACGCCTCGTCCGAAAGATAATCGACGCCCAGCCGGACGTCATCGCCCACAACGTCGAGACAGTCGAGCGTCTGCAGTTCCCCGTCCGGGACCGTCGGGCCGGCTACGAACAGAGCTTGGGCGTGCTCGAGCAGGTCGAACGCGAGTCGGACATCTACACGAAGACGTCGATCATGCTCGGCCACGGCGAGTACGACCACGAGGTCTACCAGACGCTGGCCGACCTCCGCGAGCGCGGGGTCGACATCGTCACGCTGGGTCAGTACCTCCAACCGTCACTGAGTCACCTCGAGGTTAAACGCTACGACCACCCGGACAAGTACGAGACCTGGCGCCGCGTCGCCGAGGAGGAACTCGGCTTCCTGTACTGTGCCAGCGGGCCGATGGTTCGCTCGTCGTACAAGGCCGGCGAACTGTTCGTCGATGCAGTGCTTCGGGAGGGAAGGAGCGTCGAGGACGCTCGAGCGAGCGCTCGTCAGAGCCCCGCGTCGAATTGAGCGGTCTTTCGCCCGCGATTCCATCATCTTTCAGACGCGTTTCGATATCGTACCGGGCCGCCGCACGAGCGGTTCGCTCCTGGAACCCGCTCGAGTGACCAACATCCGTCCAGTAACGTGGACATAATCCGTGATACTCCAAACTATTCTCGCGAATGCTCGGGTTTATTTGGACGCTCGGTCGCCCTTACCCGAAAACAACGGCGAACTTTGGTAATCAATGGCAAGAATCGTGCTGATAGTAAATTATTTACGAAACTCCTTTAACGTGAGCGATAGACCATTAGGGTATGCGAAGGTGGGTATACCCGTGAGCACGCTACAGCACGACCCCAGTGATCGAGTACAGGTACTCGACGACGACGGTCGCGTCCTCGAGGGCGTCGAGGTACCGGATCTCGACGAATCCGAGTTCCTCGAGCTCTACGAGCAGATGAAACTCGCCCGCCACTTCGACCAGCGGGCGGTGAGTCTCCAGCGACAGGGTCGCATGGGGACGTACCCGCCGCTGTCGGGCCAGGAGGGCGCCCAGATCGGAAGCGCCCACGCCCTGGACGACGAAGACTGGCTCTTCCCGAGTTACCGCGAGCATGGGGCGGCGCTCGTCCGCGGACTCTCGTTGAAACAGACGCTGCTCTACTGGATGGGCCACGAGGAGGGCAACGCCGTCCCGGAGGAGCAGAACATCTTCACGGTTGCCGTGCCCATCGCGACCCAGATTCCCCACGCCACCGGGGCCGCCTGGGCCTCCCGACTGCGAGGCGAAGAGAAGGCGTTCCTCTGTTACTTTGGCGACGGCGCCACGAGCGAGGGCGACTTCCACGAGGGCCTGAACTTCGCGGGCGTCTTCGACGCGCCGGCCGTCTTCTTCTGTAACAACAACCAGTGGGCCATCTCGGTGCCTCGAGAGCGTCAGACCGCGAGCGACACCATCGCCCAGAAGGCCAGCGCCTACGGGTTCGAGGGCGTCCAGGTCGACGGGATGGACCCGCTGGCCGTCTACAAGGTCACCCGCGAGGCCGTCCAGAAGGCCAAGAACCCGGGCGAGGGCGAACTTCGCCCGACGCTCATCGAGGCGGTCCAGTACCGCTTCGGGGCCCACACCACCGCGGACGACCCCTCGGTCTACCGCGACGACGAGGAGGTCGAACGCTGGAAACAGAAGGATCCGATCCCGCGCATGGAGACCTTCCTGCGCGAGCACGGGATGCTCGACGACGAGCGTGCTGACGCCATCGAGGGCCGCGTCACCGACGCGGTCGCGGACGCGATCGACGCCGCCGAAGCCGTCGAGCGGCCGGACCCCGAGGAGATCTTCTCGCAGGTCTACGCCGAGATGCCGCGCCGGCTCGCGGAACAACGCGAGTGGTTCGAACGGATTCGCGAACAGTACGGAGACGACGCGCTACTGGAGGACTAACATGGCAGCAGAATCTGAAAACCTCACGCTGGTACAGGCGGTCCGCGACGGACTGCGTCAGGAGATGGAACGGGACGAAGACGTCGTCGTCATGGGCGAGGACGTCGGGAAGAACGGCGGGGTCTTCCGCGCGACGGAAGGCCTCTACGACGAGTTCGGCGAGGACCGCGTCATCGACACGCCGCTCGCCGAGTCGGGCATCGTCGGGACGGCCATCGGGATGGCCGCCTACGGGCTCCGACCCGTCCCCGAGATGCAGTTCCTCGGGTTCATCTACCCCGCCTTCGACCAGATCGTCTCCCACGCCGCGCGCCTTCGAACGCGCTCGCGAGGTCGCTTCACCTGCCCGATGGTCATTCGCGCGCCCTACGGCGGCGGGATCCGGGCGCCCGAGCACCACTCCGAGTCGAGCGAGGCGATGTTCGTCCACCAGCCCGGTCTCAAGGTCGTCATCCCGTCGACGCCATACGACACGAAGGGACTGCTCACGAGCGCGATTCGCTCACCCGATCCGGTCATCTTCCTCGAGCCGAAACTCATCTACCGGGCGTTCCGCGAAGAAGTGCCAAACGAGTCCTACGAGGTGCCGATCGGCGAGGCGGCCGTCCGCCGCGAGGGATCGGACATCTCTGTCTTCACCTACGGCGCGATGACCCGCCCGACGCTCGAGGCCGCCGAAAACCTCGAGGGCGAAATCGACGTGGAGGTCGTCGACCTCCGCACGGTCTCCCCGCTGGACATCGACACCATCGTCGAGTCGTTCAAGAAGACCGGCCGCGGTGCGGTCGTCCACGAGGCGCCGAAGACGAACGGCATGGGCGCCGAGATTGCCGCCACCATCCAGGAGGAGGCCCTGATGTACCAGGAGGCGCCGATTCAGCGTATCAGCGGGTTCGACACGCCGTTTCCGCTGTACGCGCTCGAGGACTACTACCTGCCCGAACCGGCCCGTATCGAGACGGGAATTCGGGACACGATGGAGTTCTAACATGGCTCGAGAGTTCAAACTTCCCGACGTCGGCGAGGGCGTGGCCGAAGGTGAACTGGTCTCGTGGCTCGTCGAACCCGGCGATACGGTCAGCGAGGACCAGCCAGTCGCCGAGGTCGAGACCGACAAAGCGCTGGTCGAGGTTCCCTCGCCGTACAACGGCACGGTCGCGGAACTTCGTGCCGAGGAGGGTGAAATGGTCCCGGTCGGCGACGTAATTATCACGTTCAACGTCGAGGGCGAGGCGGACGCGGCGGAGGAGGCGAGCGCCGAAACGGAAACCGAAGCAGACGCCGACCAGGCCGAGACGGCCGACTCGAGTTCGACCGACTCCGCGGACGCAGCGGCCGACCCCGAATCGGTCGACGTCCCCGAGGGCCGCATCTTCGCCCCGCCGCGGGTTCGCAAACTCGCCCGCGAGCAGGGCGTCGACATCTCGACGGTCCAGGGCAGCGGCCCGGGTGGCCGGATCACCGAGGGTGACGTCGAGGCGGCCGCGAGTGCAGGTGGCTCGAGTGACGGTGGCGCCGAGGCCGCAGAGACCGCTCCGGCGGAGCCGACCGAGGGCACCGGCGGGGTCGACGCCGCTGCGGGTTCCCACGGCGAGACTGAGCCGGGAGCGGGAACTGGGGCGAGTGCCTCGAGCGCCTCCCCGGTCGAATCGGCCGACCGCGACCGCACGCTGGCCGCTCCCGCCACTCGCCGCGTCGCGGAGGAACAGGGCGTCGATATCAACGCCGTCCCCGCGACCGAAGAGCGCGACGGCGAGGCGTTCGTCACGCCCGAGGCCGTGATGGAGTACGCCGAGGCCCAGCAGCGCGCGCAGGAGGCCGACGCCGCCGAGGTCGCGACCGGCGAGACCGGCCCGCGGGAGACCCGCGAGCCGTTCAAGGGCGTTCGCAAGACCATCGCGAACGCGATGGAGCGCTCGAAGTACACGGCACCGCACGTCACCCACCACGACGAGGTCGATGTAACGAAGCTGGTCGAAACCCGTGAGCGGCTCAAGCCAACCGCCGAAGAGCAGGGCATCCGGCTGACATACATGCCGTTCATCATGAAAGCGGTCGTCGCGGCGCTCAAGGAGTTCCCGGAGATGAACGCGATGATCGACGACGAGAACCAGGAAATCGTCCACCGCAACTACTACAACATCGGCGTCGCGGCCGCGACCGACGCCGGGTTGATGGTACCGGTCGTCGAGGACGCCGACCACAAAGGGATGCTCCAGCTCTCCTCGGAGACGGACGAACTGGTGACGAAGGCCCGCGAGCGCACCATTAGCCCGGACGAACTCCGGGGCTCGACGTTCACTATCACGAACATCGGCGGCATCGGCGGTGAGTACGCCACGCCGATCCTCAACTACCCCGAGGCGGGGATCCTCGCCGTCGGCGAGATCAAGCGCAAGCCACGCGTCGTCACCGACGACGAGGGGAACGAGTCGATTGAACCCCGCTCGGTCATGACGCTCTCGCTCTCGTTCGACCACCGCCTCATCGACGGCGCCGAGGGCGCGGCGTTCACCAACGAGGTCATGAGGTACCTCGAGAACCCCGAACTCCTGTTGCTCGAGTAAGCGCGCTCGAGCGTTCTTCTCTACGGAGCAGTGCAGTTAGTTTGTCAGTGACACGAAGATCACGATTACGTATCGCTTAAATACGATTAGCGTGGTCCGTGTGTACATGGTACAGCCACACCCGTTCGGCGCGTGGTCGCTCCTGCCGCCATTGCTGGCGATTCTGCTCGCCATCCTCACCCGTCGAGCCATGCTCTCGCTGTTTCTCGGCGTCTGGTCCGGAGGCATGATCGTCGCCTGGGATAATGCAGAGAGCGCCCTCGATATCGCCGCCGTCCCGCTCGTCGGCGTGATCGAGGCGTTCGGCTGGATCGTCGCCTCGTTCGGGGACGACACGTTCCACGCCGAGATCATCACGTTCACGTTCCTGCTGGGTGCCGGTATCGCGTTGGTCTGGCGAATGGGCGGCTCGATCGCCATCGCCCGCGCCGCAACGGATCGCGTCGACTCCCACCGGCGGGTCGGCCTGGCCGCGTGGCTGCTCGGGCTGGTGTGGTTCTTCGACGACTACGCAAACACGGCCATCGTCGGCTCGGCAGTCAAGGACATCGCTGACGAGATGCGGATGTCTCGCGAGAAACTGGCCTACATCCTCGACTCGACGGCCGCGCCGGTGGCGACGTTCGGCATCTCGAGTTGGGTCGCGTTCCAGATCAGCCTCATCCAGACCGAATACGAACAGATCGATGGCGAAACGCCCTCGGCCGTGGCGACGTTTCTCTGGTCGATCCCCTTCAACGTCTACTGTCTACTGGCGCTCCTGATGGTCCTGATCGTCGTCCTCACCCGTCGCGACTTCGGGGAGATGCTCACCGCGGAAACGCGCGCCAGGGAGACGGGTAACGTGACACGCGAGGACGCCACGCCACTCCAGAGCATGAAGGAGGATCTCGGCGAACCGGTCGTCGACGATCCGCTGGTGCGAACGTTCGTCGTGCCGGTCGCGGCCCTGGTAATTGTGGTCATGGGCGGGGCGACGATCACCGGCTTCCAGGCCGCTGGGGTCACGCCCGCCGAGGCTGTCTCGGGCGGCGACGCGCTCATCACCCTCGTGGACAACGTGAACTTCACGGGCGCGCTCGTTTGGGGCTCGTTCGCCATGGTCGCGACCGCCGTCGCAATGTCGCTGTACTACGGCGTGATGGACCTCGAGGAGTCGATGGAGACCGTCCTCGACGGGTTCGGAATCATGCTCACTGCCGTGAGCATTCTCGTCCTGGCGTGGTCGATTGGCACCGTTGCGAGCGAACTCCAGACCGGCCAGTATGTCACCGACATCGCCGCCGGCTTCATCACGCCGACGCTGCTGCCGGTCGTCGTGTTGCTGACGACCGCCGTGATCGCCTTCTCGATCGGCACCTCGTGGGGGACGATGGGGATCGTGACGCCGGTCGCCATCCCGCTGGCCTACGAGGTCGGCAACGGTTCTCCGGAAATGTTGGCGCTCGCCGTCGGAACCGTGTTCTCGGGGGCCATCTTCGGCGACCACTGTTCGCCCATCTCTGACACGACGATCCTCTCATCGACGTTCGCCGGTGCCGACCACATCGACCACGTCCGAACCCAGCTATACTACGCGGTCACGGTGATCTTCGTCGCCATGATCGTCTACCTGACGTACGGTCTGTTCGGCCTCTCGCCGTTCGTCCTGGTGCCCCTCGGGGCGGTCCTGCTCGTCGGGCTGGTGTACGCCCTCTCGGAACTCGACGCCGGGCGCAAGAACATCTCTGCCAAGCCGTTCGCCGGCACCCAGCGCCGGGAAGCCTCCAGCGACGACTGACTTCAGGTTGCTCGAGCCGCACGTTTCCGATTCGTTCGTCTTCGATAACCCGGTATTTCGGATCGGGCGTACCCCTTCTTGCCGTGCGAGCCCGTAACACAGCGTATGAAGCGCAGCCCTGTGACTCTCGGTCGAAGTGCTGTCGACGCCCTCAGGCCACCGCCGCGCCTCGTCGACTGGTCGATCTTCACCATCGTCGTACTCGAGGTGGTCTCGGGGCTGGCGTCGTTCACCGTCGGCAGGCCAGAGGGGTGGCCGTTCTTCTGGCTCCACCGGATCCTCGGCCTGACGCTCGTCGTCTTCCTGGGGTTCAAACTCGCCAGGGTTCGCCACCGACTGACCGATCGCCGGCTGTGGCGTCGTTCCACCGTTCTGTCGGTGCTCACGCTGGTCGCGGCAACGGGCGCAGTTGGCACGGGCGTCGTCTGGGTATTCGGCGCGGACGCCCGCATCGCGTACTGGACCCTGCTGAGCGTTCACGTCGGGTTCGGCCTCACGCTCGTCCCCCTGATGGCGTGGCACCTCGCGACCCGGTTTCGACTCCCGCAGCGGGGCGACTTCGACCGTCGGCGGACGACGCTCGCTTACGGGGCGCTGCTTCTCGGTGGAGCTGCCGCCTACCGAGTCCAGGAGACCACCAACCGACTCCTCGAGACCCGCGGCGCCGATCGGCGGTTCACTGGCTCACAGCCGCGACGCGGCGACGGGAACGCGAGCTTCCCGGTCACCTCGTGGGTCGCGGACGATCCAGACCCGATCGACCTCGCTGAGTGGACGCTATCCGTTCAGGGTGAGGTCGAAACGCCCCTCGAGTACGGTGTCGACGAGCTGGCCCCGGACAGTTCCGAAGAAGTACTCCTCGACTGCACGAGCGGCTGGTACACCGTCCAGCACTGGGGTGGCGTTCGCGTCGGCGACCTGCTCGAGACGGCTGCTGCCCGGGCAGACGCCCGATACGTCCGGTTCGTCTCGGTGACCGGCTACCGGTGGTCACTCCCGATCGAGGAGGCGCGAGCGGCGCTGCTCGCGACGCACGTCGGCGACGAACCGCTGAGCCACGGGCACGGAGCGCCGATGCGACTCGTGGCGCCCGGTCGCCGCGGCTTCCAGTGGGTGAAGTGGATCGAGCGAGTCGAGGTCCGTCGCCGCGCCGATCCGGCCCAGTGGCTCGCGACGCTGGTGAGCGGGTTCGAGTGAGACGCGCTCGAGTGTCGGGTCAGGAGAATGAGGCCGCCGATCCGGCGGTCTCGACGGGTCAGTGGCGGATTCCTGGCGACTCCTTATACGGGTCGGACCCATCAGTCGCCGCATGAGCATCGTAACCGAGTTCACGCTCCCAGCCGAGGCGTTCGCCCTCGAGGAGGCACTCGAGACGGTCCCGGACCTCACACTCGAGGTCGAACGCCTCGCCACCCACAGCCGCGAGTGGGTCATGCCGTTCCTGTGGGTGACCGCGGACGACCTCGACGCGGCGGAAGCGGCGATACAGGCCGATTCTTCGGTTACAAAACTGAAGACGATCGATCGTACCGGTAACGTCGGCTACTTCAACGTCCACTGGACCGAACGCGTCCAGGAACTGATCGACCAGGTCGTCGACCAACACGGCATTGTCCAGGAGGCAGCAGCGACGAACGGAACCTGGTATCTCAAACTCCAGTTCGTCGGCCAGGGGCGACTCGAGTCGTTCCAGCACTATTTCGACGAACAGGGTTACTCCTTCGAACTCCAGCGGCTCTACGAGTCAACGGATCCGAAGGAGCGCGAGTACGACCTGACGCCCCAGCAACGGGAGGCGATGGTCATCGCACTCGAGATGGGCTACTTCGCGGTTCCGCGCGAGACGCAGATCGCCGAACTGGCGGATGCTCTCGACATCTCGACCAACGCCGTCTCACAGCGGCTCCGCCGGGCGACGAACAACCTCACCAGAAATACGCTCACCGTCTCTTCGGAGCGAGCCGAAGGCCTCGAACGGTCATGATTCTATCCTCGGCTATATAAGTGGCTTCTAACTCAAAGCAGTCTGGCTTTCTTCATTCCTGTGATGGGGAATACTATGGCCAAGCCGCCACGGGCGAAGACGAACGTCGATCCCTCCTCGCGGGCCGGGCCGCGGCCGGATGGAGTCGATAACGAAAGCAACGTCGAAGACAACGGAAAACGAAAGGTCGCTGCCGCCTGCCGATCCTGTTCGAACGTCTACGCCGCCCAGTTGTGGCCCGACGGGACGATCCAGCCGATTGGCCGGCGAACGGGCTGTGAGTGTGGATACGAGGAGTTCGACGTCATCGAGTGAGCGGCAGCCGGGACTAGATTGCTAAAACTCCTCGGCCGGCGGGGCGACCCCCTCGTCCTTCCCCTCGAGTTCGAATTCCTCGCGCACTTCTCGCAACCGGTCCCGGATATCCGCCGCGAGTTCGAACTCGAGATTGCTCGCTGCCTCCTGCATCCGGTCCTCGAGTTCGGCGACGTATCGGGCGGCGTCCTCCTCGTCCTCGAGGTCCGTACCGGCGACGCTCGAGGTGTCGGTCTTGCTCCCCGGGAGGTTCGTCTCCCCAACTTCTTTCTCGATGGTCATCGGTTCGTGGCCGTGTTCCTCGTTGAACTCGCGTTGAATCTCGCGGCGGCGCCGCGTCTCCTCAATGGCCGACTCCATCGCGTTCGAGACCTCGTCAGCGTACAGCACGACCTCGCCGTTGACGTTCCGGGCCGCCCGCCCCATCGTCTGGACGAGCGTGGTCTCCGAGCGGAGGAATCCCTCCTGGTCGGCGTCTAGGATCGCCACGAGGGAGACCTCGGGAATGTCCAGCCCCTCTCGCAGGAGGTTGATGCCGACGAGGACGTCGATCTCTCCGAGGCGGAGGGAGCGCACGATCTCGTGGCGCTCGAGGGTGTCCGTCTCGTCGTGCATATAGGCGACATCGACGCCGGCCTCCTCGAGGTACTCGGTCAGGTCCTCGGCCATCCGTTTGGTCAGCGTCGTCACGAGGGTGCGCTCGTCGCGGTCAATACGTGCGTCGATGCGGTCCATGAGGTCGTCGACCTGGCCGGTCGCGGGGGCGACCTCGACCTCGGGGTCGACGAGGTGGGTGGGGCGAACGATCTGTTCGACGATCTGGTCGCTCTCCTCGCGCTCGTAGTCGCCCGGCGTCGCGGAGACGTACAGCGTTTTGTCGGTTCGCTCCTCGAACTCCTCGAATGTCAGCGGACGGTTGTCGTAGGCGGTCGGGAGTCGAAAGCCGTTCTCGACCAGCGAGTCCTTCCGGGACTTGTCGCCGGCGTACTGGCCCCGAACCTGGGGCAGAGTGACGTGGGACTCGTCGACCACGGTGAGGAAGTCGTCCGGGAAGTAATCCAGCAGGGTGTAGGGCGTATCACCGGGGTCGCGGTCGTCGAGGTACACCGAGTAGTTCTCGATGCCCGAACAGTAGCCGGTCTCCTCCATCATCTCGAGGTCGAACGTGGTGCGTTCCTCGATGCGCTGGGCGGCGAGTAGATCGCCCTTGCGCTCGAAGTACGAGATTCGCGAATCGAGGTCGTCCCGAATCTCCTCGACGGCCTGCTCGAGGCGCGTCTCGGGCATCGAGTAATGCTCGGCAGGGTGGACGAGGACGGCGGGTTCGGTGCTCTTGACCTCGCCCTCGAGCGGGTCGACCTTCAGCATGCGGTCGATCTCGTCGCCCCAGAACTCGACGCGGACGGCGTAGCGGCCGTACATCGGGAAGATCTCGATGGTGTCCCCGCGAACCCGGAACGTCCCCTGGGAGAAGTCGACGTCGTTGCGCTCGTAGTTCAGGTCGACCAGGCGCTTGAGGAGGTCGTCGCGACCAATCTCCTCGCCCGTCTCGAGGCGCATTGCCATCTCGACGTAGTTTCGCGGGTCACCGAGTCCGTAGATAGCCGAGACCGAGGCGACGACGATTACGTCGTCTCGCGTGAGCAGGGACCGGGTCGCCGAGTGACGAAGGCGGTCGATCTCGTCGTTGATCGAGGCGTCCTTGTCGATGTAGGTGTCGGTCTGCTCGACGTAGGCCTCGGGCTGGTAGTAGTCGTAGTAGGAGACGAAGTACTCGACGGCGTTGTCGGGGAACAGGTTCCGGAACTCCTCGTAGAGCTGGGCGGCCAGGGTCTTGTTGTGGGCGATGACCAGCGTCGGCTCCTGGACCTCTTCCATCACCCACGAGACGGTGTTGGTCTTGCCCGACCCCGTCACGCCGAGCAGCGTCTGGCGGTCCATGCCGTCGGCGAAGCCCGCCGCCAGCTGCTCGATCGCCTCGGGCTGGTCGCCCGCGGGTTCGAACGGGGCGTCGACCGCGAACGGTTTCGCGGCCTCGGGTCGATCCGGCTGGAGGGGGCCTCGAGTGTCGCTCATCGTAGCAGTATCTAGTGGGCGAGGCACGTAAGAGCCGCGCTTTCGTGTCTGAATTTGTGCGTCCTGGCTCAGCGTCCGGCTTTCGCAGTCTCCGCGAGCGTCGCAGACACCATCAGTACCGCGGAGGCGTGTATCAACGCATGGCCGATAGCCTCCGCCGTTCCCGACCAGTGGACGGTGAGAAGTCCGCCGTACAGAACGAGGAAAATTACGAGCCGTTGTAGAGAATCAAATCTCATAATATCAACTACAATTCTAATTATATACTATTTGTAATTCTTAACAGCTAGCGCGGGCGGAAACGTGAACGCTGACACGGTCTTGTTGCGAGCATAGTCACGACCTACCATT
The DNA here is from genome assembly GCF_024204665.1 of Natronosalvus rutilus. NCBI lineage: Archaea > Methanobacteriati > Methanobacteriota > Halobacteria > Halobacteriales > Natrialbaceae > Natronosalvus > Natronosalvus rutilus. The sequence goes on from NZ_CP100355.1 coordinate 676,818, forward strand.
ACACGAAGCACAAATCCACGCGGCCAGCAGTCCCCGAGGCCGCGCATATGCCGCCCCCACGTCTTTGACGCCGGTCGTCGTCGAGAACGTATGTCCAATTCCAGCGAAGACGCCGACTTACAGCAGGCTCGAGCCGACCTCGAGCTGGCGACCGAGACCGCCGGCGACGACGTGCGGGACGTTATTCGAGACACGGCGGCCGCCTTCGCCGAAATCGCCGCCAGCGAGAGCGAGGCCGACCACGCCGTCTTCGACGAGCACCTCAACGCGCTCAGGCAGGCACGACGCGAGTCCGACGCCGAGACGGCGGACCGACTCAAGGACGCCATCGAACACGCCGAGAGCTATCGCCAGAGCCTCGAGCAGGCGTGAGCCCTCTCGAGAATCGATCCTCGAGAATCGGTTTTTGAAACGGTAGGGCAGCCATACGAGGGTAACGGACCCATAACAATACCCTCGTGGCCCCCTCCAACGCGTATGCAATCGGCTGCGCACGACCATCCACGCGGGGCGCGGGAACGCGTCATCGTCCCCGGTATCACGGCCCCCAGCACCGTCGCCTGCCTGCGGTCGCTCGGTCCGCGCGGGATCTACACCGTCGTCGGCTCCGAGGACCGAACGACGCCCGGCTCCGTCTCGAGGTACTGCGATCGATTCGTCACGCTCCCCAATCCGCGGTCGGACCTCGAGGCCTACGGGGACGTCCTCCTCTCGCTCGCGGCGCGACCCGGCGTCGAGACGATCATCCCCGTCCGCGAGGAGGATATCTACATGCTCGCGGCGAACAGAGACGCCTTCGCCGAGCACGTCGCGACGCCATGGCCGGACTTCGAGACCCTGCGACAGGTGCAAGACCGGGTCGAACTCTTCGCGGCTGCCGACCGCGCTGGCGTCGAGACGCCCGAGACGACCCTGCTCGACGAGTGGGACGACTGGTCGCGCGAGACGATCATCAAGCCTCGCTACACTGTCGCCGCCCCCGAGTACCTCGGTCACGACGCCGGGCTCAGCGACATCGGCTCGACCGTCTACCACGAACCCGGCACCCCGCCCGCCGTCGAATCGTCGCTCAACGAGTGGGGCCACGTCCCCATCGTCCAGGAGTACGTCCCCGACTCCCGGGAGTACGGCTTCTTCGCGCTGTACGACGAGGGGGAGGCGGTCGCCACCTTCCAGCACTGCCAGAAACGGGGCTACAAGTACAGCGGCGGGCCGAGTGCCTACCGCGAGTCGACCGACATCCCCGAACTCGAGGCCGCCGGCCTCGCGCTACTGGACGAACTTGAGTGGCACGGCCTGGCGATGGTCGAGTTCCTGCGCAATCCCGAGACGGGGTCGTTCGAACTGATGGAGATCAACCCGCGGTTCTGGTCGTCGCTCCCGTTCTCCGTCCGTGCGGGGGCCGACTTCCCCTACTACTACTGGCAGCTCGCACGCGGCGAACCGATCAACCAGCCCGACTACGAGGTCGGCATCGGCGGCCACCTGCTCCGGGGCGAACTCTGTCACCTCCACAGCATCCTGGCCGAGGACTACCCGCTGGTCGAACGCCCCTCGTTTCTGTCCGCCGTCAGCGACGTCGCCACGTCGATGGTTCGAGAGCCCCGGTTCGACTACGCCGTCGCGGACGACCCCGTTCCGTTCGTCCAGGACGGCTGGAACTTCGTCCGTTCGGCTGCCAACGAGCAACTCAGCGCCGTTCGAGCGGGCGGTGAAGCCGACGAATCGTCGCCGGCCGTCGGATCGCCAGCGCTCGCCGAGCAAGAGCCTGCGTCGAAGCCGGCGAGGGCCGACCTCGAGCCCCTCGAAGACCAGCGCGGACGGACGAACTGACGCCGAGGCGTCGCTCTCGGCGTTTGACGATCGATCGGCACCGAGCGGGTGGCTCACCGTTCGGGTGGACGTGGTGGTGGGTGGCACACGCTGGCGGCGGGTGGACGAATCGGCGACCGGTAACTCACTCGAGTCGCTCCCGAATCGCCTCGGGTTCGTACGAGAGCGTCAGCGACCGCGAGCGCCCGCGGCCGTCGATCTCGGCGTACTCGGCGTCGATCAGGCCGAGCTGGTCGAGCTTGTTGACGATTTCCGAATAGCGGGTGTAGCCGAGGTCGGTCTCCTCGCTGAACCGCTCGTATACCTCGCCGGCCTGTGCGCCGTCGTGGTCGACGAGCACCTCGAGGAGCGCCCGCTCGTTCTCGCTCAGGCTGTTGAGGCTCCGGGAGAGGTTGATGTACTTCGACGTCTCGTAGGCCTTCTCGACGTCCTCAAGTTCGACAGTTCGACTCGCACGCATCTCGGCGTTGAGTCCGGCCCGCCTGAGGAGGTCGATTCCCACCCGGAGGTCGCCGCTCTTGGCCGTGAGCGAGCCGACCCGCTCCAGGACGTCCGTGGCGACGACGCCGTCGTGGAAGCCGCGCGTGACGCGCTCGTGGAGGATGTCGACGATTTCCGGCTGGTCGTACACCGGGAAGTAGACGTCCTCGGGCCGGAAGACGCTCTGCACGCGGGTGTCGAGGGCGTCGATCACTTCGAGCGCCGGGTCCGAGGAGACGACGATGACGCCGATTTTCGCTCCCGGGTGTTCCTCGTGGGCGCGCAGCAACGAGTAGAGCGTATCCGACGCCTCGTTCTCGTAGAAGAGGTAGTTGACGTCGTCGAGCGCGACGACGAGCACGCGGTCGTCCTCGACGAGTTTCTCGGCAATCTGGCCGAAGAGCTTCTTGAAGGAGATGCCCGACGATGGGGGTTCGTAGTCGAAGCAGCCCTCGAACAGCCGCGAGAAGACGGAGTATCGCGTCGAGTTGACCTGGCAGTTGACCCGGATCGTCTGGACGTCCCGGGTCTGGGCGCCGATCTCGTCGTACAGCTTCTGAATTGCCGTCGTTTTCCCCGTTCCCGGCGGTCCGCGGACCATCACGTTCAGCGGGCGCGAGCCCCGGACCGCGGGTCGCAGCGCGTACGTGAGACTCTGCATCTGCGAATCGCGGTGGCGGAACGTCTCGGGGACGTAATCGATCTCGAAGACGTGCTCGTTCCTGAACACGGATTCGTCCCACGACAACATCCCCTCCTCGGGGTCGCCAGTCATCACTTTCACCACGCCCTCGAAGCTACTTAGTTGTTTGCGGTCGTTTTCGGCGTGAAGCCGGGTTCTCACCGCTCGAGACCGTCGAAACGGGATATTGGTACTCAATCACCGGCACAGCGTCCACGTCTTTATATACGAAGCCGGGGCCAGAACGGATCGATGATCGACGTACCTGCGGACGGAAACGAGCGTCTGACCGCCCTCGGCGGTGCATTCCTCGTCGTCAGCGCGTTCCTCCCCCTGGGCCAGTATCAACGTGTTCGACACGGCGACGACAACGAACGGATTCACCGGCATGGGCTACGCTGTCCCGGTTGCCGGCTTCGTCGCCCTCGGACTGGTGACCCTGCGTGAGTGGAACGCATTCGAAGCCAAGCTGACTGCGGCCGTGGGCGTCCTGACGCTCCTCTCGTTAGGCGTGATCTACACCTCCCTCGAGAACGTCTTCGCCGTCGACTACCCCGCCCACTACGTTACCGTCTCGCCAGAACCGGGCCTCTACGTCGCCGCCCTCGCCAGCGTGCTCGTCGCCGTCGCGGGCTACCGGGGGATGCGAGTGGCCGCCGTACCCGAGACAGCGACTTCAGCCGCGAGCGAGCCCCGCGAATGACCCGACCTCGTAGTCGCCCCTGACCGCGTTCACTCGAACTTCTCGAGCAACCGGTCGTAGAAGGCGGCGTTCCCCTCCTGGGCAAGCTTCTCGACGATCAACTCGGGGGTCGAGCGAGCGAGGTGATCCTTAACCGGCGATCGGTTGACCTCGAGTTCGCCGTCGACCAGGCCGACGGCCTCGATGCCGTCGACAGCCACGTCGATGGCGGCCATCTCCCGGATTTCGCCGGCCAGGTGGGAGACGAACACGGCCGTCGCACCGTTCTCCGCGAGTGCCTCGAGGATGCCGGCGATAATCTTCGCGCTCGCCCCGGGTTCGGTGATGCTCTCGAGTTCGTCGACGAGAACGAGCGATCCCTCGCCGCCGGTGGCGAGGTCCGCGAACTCCCGGACGGTGGACTCGAACGCCCCGGCGTCCAGGGTCCCTTGGGTCTTGGCGTGGTAGTGTACGTCGTCGAAGCGACGTAGCCGGACCTCTTTGGCGGGAACGGGCAAACCCATGTGTGCAAGCACGACGACGCTCGCGACCAGGTCAAGCGTCGAGGTCTTCCCGCCGCTGTTGACTCCCGAGAGCAGGGTGGTGCCTGACACCGCGTAGTCGACGGGTTCGATTTCCTCGAGTGGCTCCTCGAGGACTGGCGAGCGGCCGCCCTCGATGGCGAACCCGGTTTCTTCGTCGCCGTCGTCGCCGTCCCAGACGAACTCGGGCATCGTGCACTCGAAGTCGCGGGCGAAGCGGGCGACGGCGAGTTCGACGTCGAGCTCGAGCGCCGAGCGAACCAGGTCGTGGGCGCCCTCGCGCTGGGCGGCGAGGTCGGCCGCCAGGTCGCGTTTGAGCTGGGCCGCCCGCCGGTCCCGGGCGACGGTGAGTTCCTCGCGCAGGCGTGCCGTGGCGTTCTCGTCGCGCTCGACGGGGAAGGTCGGTTCGTCGTCGAAGACATGGCGGGCGAGTTCGGCCTCGCCGACGTCCAGGTCGAGGGCGTCGATCAGGTGCTTGCGGGCGGCCTCGACCGCCGCGGCGAATTCGTCGGCGAGTTCCCGGGAGAGCAGCGAGTCGACGCCGGCGCCGCGCTCGACGAGTGAGAGTAGGTCGGCGCCCTCGATGGTCACGTCCCGTTCCTCGATCGCCTCGCGGAGTCGGTCGTTGGCGACGCTCTCGGCGACGCCCGCGACCGCGTCGAGGTCGTCGACGGCGACCGTCAGCCGATCGAGTTCGGGGTCGCCGGCGACGGTGCCGTCGTCGTCGAGGCGCTCGAGGCCGTGCTCGAGGGCGTCGAGGTCGACCGTCGCGTTCAGTTGCGAATCGGTGTCACCACCACGGCCGACCGCACGATGAACCGCGACTGCTGCCCGCAGTCGCTCTCGGTTGCGGGCGAAGAACGCGAGCGGGCGCTCCGGAACCACGTCGGCGGGATCTGCGAGCGCGTCCGGGCGAACTTGCACGTCGCCCTCGACCTCGACGCCGGCGAAGGACTCGTCGATCGCGACCACCGTCGAATAGCCTCTCGCCAGTTCGGCCAGCCCCTGGGCGTCCTCGACGATTTCGACGGAAATCTCGGGAATCGCCTCGCGGGCTTCGGCGTAGCGCTCGGCGTCGGTCGTCGCCAGACAGCGGTCCCGGACGCGAACGTCGCCGGGCCGCTCGAGCGGTTCGACGCCCTCGAAGGCTTCGAGCACGTCGGGGTGGGGATCGCGTTCGATCGCCCGACGAGAGAAGTCCTGCACCTCCTCGATGCGCGAGCGCCTGGGGCTGGGGTACAGCGTCTCGAGGCGGTGGGCCGCGTAGTCGGTCACCGTCCGGTCCTGACACAGGGAGAGCACCTGTCGGTAGATCTCGCGTGCGCGGTCGGTCGCGAGGAAGCCGCCGGGGTCGTCGTGTTCGCGTCGGATCGCCCCGCGGGCGATGCGAGCGGCCCGGCCGACGGTGACGCCGGGCGCTCTGGCGAGTGCGGCCACGTCGCCGTTCTCGAGGGCCTGCTCGGGGTCGTCGAGTTCGTCCAGTGCACGGGCGGTCTTCGCGCCGACGCCCGGGATCGACTCGAGGTCCATTGCCATCGACCGCCACGTCCCGCCGAGACGAGAAAAAGGTCCCGCCCCGTTCTCGGCCCGAGTCTCGAGTCTCGAGTCGCTGATCGCATGGGCACCCGGCGAGTGCGCTACTCCCAGGGGTGACGCCCGCTCGTGCTCGGCCACAGGGGATACCAGTACTCCTTGTCGGGTTCGATCTCGAGTTCGCCATCCAGCACTGATTCGAGTTTGAACTCGGTTCCCGAATCGCGCTCGCGGCCGGCCCGTGGCGCGAAGGGGTAGTACGCACCGCGCCGGAAGGAGTAGATCCAGTAGGCCGGCCCACTGTCGTTCCGGTAGCCGAAGACGGCCGCGAGCAGCCGCGAGCCGTAGCCTTCCTCGATGAACGTGTCCGCCGCGAAGTGGAGGCTGGTGATCAGGTCCTCGGGGTCGGAGTCCTCGAGGACGACCCAGTGGTAGCCGTGGTCGTCCTCGGTGACGCGAAAGTCGGTGCCGGTGTCTTCGCTGCCGGCCTCGAGGATGGCTTCGACGTTCTCGACGGCGTCACGAAAGCTGCTCGAGTCGACGCCGGCGAAACAGAGCGCGCCCGCGTCGGCGGAGTCGTAGCCGAGGTCGGCTTCCATCGTCAGATACGCGGTGCTCATCCCGAAGAGGTCCTCGGGGTTGGCGTCCCGGCTGGCGTCCGATTCGGCGCGGATGCCGAGCACGGATCGCAGTCCGTCGAGCAGTCCCATACCCTTCGTTGGACGGCCAGGGTTTGAAAGCTCGCGTTTTCTCGCTCGAGCGGTCGTCGACGTCACGTCGACTTCGGCGCAGCGGATCCTACACCGTCTCCATCTCGTGCTCGAGCTGGCGCAAGCTCTCGACCCGCCGCTCGGTCGAGGGGTGCGTCGAGAACAGTCTCCCGACGACGCCGGACTTCAGCGGAATGATGAAGAAGGCGTTCATTTCGGCCTCTTCGCGCATGTCTCTGTCGGGAACCTTGTCGATCTCGCCCGAAATCTTCAGCAACGCGGAGGCGAGCGCAGAGGGCTTGCCGGTGATCGTCGCAGCACCCCGGTCGGCGGCGAACTCGCGGTACCGCGAGAGCGCCCGAATCAGCAGGTAACTCACGATCCAGACGACCAGCGAGACGACGATGGCGACGATCACGCCGCCACCGCCGCCGCGACCGCGACCGTGGCCACCGCCGAAGAAGGCGCCCCAGCGGACGATCATGAACGCGATGGTCGAGAGGAACGAGGCGATAGTCATCACCATCATGTCCCGATTCTTGACGTGGGCGAGTTCGTGGGCGAGAACGCCGTCGAGTTCGTCCTGGTCGAGCGTTCGCATCAGTCCCGTGGTGACGGCGACGGCGGCGTTCTTCTGGTTTCGCCCCGTCGCGAACGCGTTCGGCACCTTCGAGTCGATGACGGCGACTTTCGGCTTCGGGAGGTCGGCCTGCTGGGAGAGGCGCTCGACGGCGCTGTGAAGCTGTGGGTACTCCTCGGCGGAGACCGTCTTCGCACCCATCGTCTTGAGAGTGAGGGTGTCGCTGAAGTAGTACTGCACCAGCGACATCCCGCCGAAGAGCAGGGCGAAAATGGCGATCCCACCACCCATATAGGCAGTGATCACGCCGGCGAAGACGATGTACAGGGCAAACAGCAGGAACATCGTGAGGAACATCCGAAACCGCAATCCCCAGTCCGGTTTCCAGTCCATACGCGAACAACGGACCGAGGGCGGATAAATCCGCCGCGAACGTGCCTCGAGCGGGTGGCCCGACCGGACGCTCCGTGCTCGCTCGTCCTCGAGTCACGCCTCGTGTGCGACCCCTATCGACCTCCAGCGACGACGCAGACCGCCAACGGTATCGTTCCCTCGATACGGTCTGCCACCCCAATACACCACCTTTCAATTGAGTTGTGAGTGCTCAAGCGTGTACGTCGAAGTACCGAATGAGCGTTCCCAAAACCCCTCTATTTCCCCTGGAAAGTCGAACACGAGGGGACGACCACCGGTGTCGACGCTCGAGCGTACGCCACGGGTCAGACGAGCGTTCTTTGCGTTCCACCGGAAACGTCAGACGAGCGTTCTTTGCGTTCCACTGGAAACGTCAGACGAGCGTGAAATAGGTCGTTCTATATGTTTGACGATCGATAACACCACGATCGAGACCGACACCAGTTGGGGAGATCCGACGTATCGCTCGAAACGCGCACTCACTGGAGACGAATTCAGTGTGCCTTGATAACACGATTCGCAACCCCCTGGTTTCGGGTGGAGTTCCCACACGCTGTGACCGAACGGCCCGTCGAACCCCTCTATTTCCGGTGGAGATACCTCGCTGGAAACGGACCGGCGTCGGTGACGAACGCGTCGCTTAACTCCCCCAATCCCCAACCACGGGACATGACCGATTCGCGTGCGTTCTGTCCCCGCTGTGGCGATCCGGTGCCGGAGCGGAGCGAAGGCGACGCGACGGACCCCCTGCGACCGGGGACCGACGTCGACCTCTGTGACAGCTGTTACTTCGACGACTTCGAATTCATCGACGCGCCCGACCGGATCGACGTGCGCGTCTGCGCCCAGTGTGGGGCCGTTCATCGGGGCCGCCGCTGGGTCGACGTCGGTGCACAGGATTACACCGACGTCGCCATCGAGGAGGTGAGCGAGGCCCTGGCCGTTCACGTCGACGTCGAGGACGTCGCCTGGCAGGTCGAACCCGAGGAGGTCGGGCCGAACACGATCCGGATGCACTGTTACTTCACCGGGACGGTTCGTGGAACGCCCGTCGAAGAGCAGGTGATGATTCCGGTAAAAATCGCTCGCCAGACCTGTACCCGGTGTGGTCGCATCGCCGGGGACTACTACGCCAGCATCGTCCAGATCCGGGCCGAGGGCCGGTCGCCCACGACGGAGGAACTCGAGCGGGCGAGAGAAATCGCCGAGAACATCGTCGCGGACATGGAGGCGACCGGGGACCGGAACGCCTTCATCACCGAGACCACGGAGACCGACGACGGCCTCAACATGCGGGTTTCGACCAACAAGATCGGCAAGAAGATCGCGAACAAGATGGTCGAGGAGTTCGGCGGTACCGTCAACGACGCCGAAACCCTGGTGACCGAGGACGAGGACGGTAACGGCGTCTACCGCGTGACGTTCGCGGTCCGTCTCCCGCCGTACGTCCCCGGCGACGTGATCGACCTCGCGGACGACGACGAGGGGCCCGTCCTGGTCAGCAGCGCCCACGGCAACCTCAAAGGGATCCGGTTGCGGACAGGCGAGCGCTACGAGGCGAGTTACGAGGAGGGGAACTCCCCCGAGGCCCGCAAACTCGGGGAGCGCGAGGACGCCGTCGAGGCGACCGTCGTCACGGTCGAGGACGAGCGCTCAATTCAGGTGCTCGACCCCGAAACCTACCAGGCGAAGACGATTTCCCGACCCGAGTACGTCGACGCCGATGCAGAGGAAGTGCCGGCGCTGAAGAGCCGCGCTGGCTTGCACATTCTACCGGAGAACGATGAGTGAGGGCTCTGGGGAGGACGACCGGTCTCGAGGCGAGGGTCGGCCTCGAGACGACGCCTCGAACTTGGACGACGAGTTAAACTCGAGTACTGACAATACGACGAATTCTATAGTATCGGATTCAACCGCGCTCGGGCCTCGAGACGACCCACTCGCGGTCGTCGTCGAGAAACCGCGCTCGGAGACGGCGATCGAATCCTTGCGGGCCGAGGGCGTCTACGACGACGACCGCCGAGTGCGAGAGTACGGCTCCGAGACGGTGGCGCTGCCGGTGCTCGAACCACCCACAGAAACGGCCGTCCTGGAGGTCGTTCGTCAAATCGACCCCGCCTACCGCACCCGTGACCTGGCCGATCACCTCCGCGAACGGGGATGGAGCGACGCCGACCTCGAGATGGCGCCCGGCTCCTGGGCCGTTATTGGTTCGGTGATCCTCGTTCGCGTTCCCGACGACTGCCCCGACGAGACCGAACTCGGGGAGGCCTTACTCGCGCTCCACGGCGAGGCTGACAGCGTGCTCGCCGACGAGGGAATCTCGAACGAGGGCGAGGGCAACGGTGGCACCTACCGCGAACCCCGAACGCGACTGCTCGCGGGCTCGAGCGACACCGAGACGGTCCACGTCGAGGACGGGACGCGGTACGGACTCGATCCCGCCCGCGTCATGTTCTCGCCGGGGAACCAGGCCGAGCGCCGGCGGATGGCCGAGGTCGTCGACCCGGACGAGCGCGTGTTCGACATGTTCGCCGGCATCGGCTACTTCACGCTCCCGATGGCACGAGCGGGAGCGCGGATGACGGCCACCGAATTGAATCCGACGGCGTTTCGCTACCTGCTCGAGAACGCGATGGCCAACGACGTCTCGAGTCGGGTCGACGCCTACCACAGCGACTGTCGCGACCTGGCCGCCGACCTTCGCGCGGACCGAGTCGTCATGGGCTACTACGGTGTCGCCGACGGCAAAGACGAGGCGGGACACGGGAGTCGCGTCGACGAGGCTGTCTCGTTCCTGCCGGCGGCCCTCGAGGCCCTTGAGCCAGGTGGCGTCGTCCACTACCACGAGGCGACGCCCAAGCCAGAGCTGTGGGCGCGACCGATCGGTCGGCTCGAGGCCGCGGCCGAACGCGCAGAGCGGACCCTTGAGGTGCTCGAGAAGCGGCGGGTGAAGACGCACAGTGCGGGGGTCGAGCACGTGGTCGTGGACGCTCGCGTGGAGTGAACCTGATGACGCTCGGTCGTGAAGTTGATACGACCTGGGTTCGAACCATCTCGGTATGAACCTGAACCAGATCATCGCGGCGCTGTTCGCCCTGTTGATGATTTCGTCGATGGTCGCCTGGGGCGCGACATTTATCTTCTAACTTAGCCGTCGGTATCCCAGACGTCCGCGAGCGGGCTTCGTTTCGAGGAGCGTCGGCCGCGTCGTGATCGCGACCGTGACTGTGATCGGCCTCGAGCATCGCTCTCGTTCGGGCTCCCGCCTGAGTCTGCCCCCTCTTTCGGCCCGGAACTCGACACACTGTGCGAGGATGTTCTCGAGTACCCGCCGCCCCCGCCCCCGTTCGTCGCCTCGAGCGCCGCTCGCGGCTCGAACTCGGGCAACGTGGGCTCCGAGAGGCGGTCAACCTGTTCTTCGAACCAGTCGGGCATGTCCGTCCGGGCGCGCTCGAATAAGTCGAGCAGGCTCGAGTCCGCGACGTAGGTCGCTCCATGGTCGTCAGGGGCGCGGATCACCCGGCCACAGGCCTGGATCACGGTCCGGAGCGCCGCCCGGTAGTACCACGCCCACTGCCCTTCCTCGAGTCGGTGAGCCACTCGCGAGTCGCTCGTGTTGAGGAAGGGTGCCTTGCAGAGCACCTGCCAGCGACAGAGGTCGCCCTTCAGGTCGAGGGCTTCCTCCATCTTCACCGAGAGGAAGACGTCCGGTTCGGAGGACGCCTTCCAGGACTCGAGGTCGGCGTCCCGGTCATCCCTGGAGTGGGCTCGAACGCGGTCGCCGACGCCGAAATCGGTAAGGAGCGACTCGAGTTGCTCTTGGATCGCGTAGGAGTGGGCGTGGATCAGCCCCTTCTCGTCGGGGTGGGCCTGCATGATGCGGACGATGGTACGGGCGATCTTCGGCAGAGTCTCCTCGCGGTGTTCGTAGGTCATCTTCCCCTGGGTGACGTCGTAGAGCGGGCGGTTCTCGACGGGGAAGGTGTGGCCAACGTCGACGAGAGCGACGCGGGAGGGCTCAAGGCCGACGTGTCGGCAGAAGGCATCCTTGTTGAGAATCGTGGCCGAGAGGAGCGCGAACTTGTTGCCCCGGTCCCAGACGGTGTACCGGAGGTAACGCTCCGGGTCCATCGGTTTGATGGTGAGGGGGCCGCCGTTCGGGTTCTCGGTTTCGTCCCCGCTGCTCGAGGCCGACCTTCCATCGCGACTCGAGTCCGCCGCCTCGTCCTGGTCGACCAGCCACGTCGTCGGACTCTGCCGGTCGCGGTAGTCCTCGACGAAGAAGTCGAGTTCGCCGATGAGTTCCTGGAGGCGGTCCCGTTCTCTGACCTCGCCTGGTGACAGCGACTCTTGGCCGAGCAACTCGTCCTTGCGGCTGGTACATCGTCGAGCGAGCGCCTCCGCGTAGCGGACCGCCCCCTCGACGGAGTCGACCTCCGGAACGCGGAGGTCGTCCCAGAACGGGACCGTCCGGGGGCCGAGCTGGATCGTCGCGTACATCTCAGCCCACTCGGAGAGGCCGTGGGCCTCGTCGATCACGACGACGTCGCGCTTGCGGAACACCTCGCTGCCCGCGGTCTGCATGAAGTACGCGAGCGTCATCGCCGCGATGGAGCGGTTGGAGGCGATGGCTCGGTCGGAAAAGTACGGACAACGGTGCTGGACCGAGCAGTCGTACCCCCGCTCGCGAACGCAGGGGGCCTGGTTGACCGGCGTGTCGAGTTCGCCGGGGAGGATGCAGGTGTAGTTCGATTTTCCGCGAATGATGTTCAGGTCCTGAAGCAGCTCGTCGCCGGCCACGTCGTCGAGCTGGGAGACCTGCGGGGTCGTGTAGTAGGCGCCGGTCGCCTCCACTGGTTCGGCCTCGTCGACAGTACGGGCACAGCCGGCGACCGCACGGGCCAGCAGGGACTTGCCACTACCCGTCGGCGCACGGACGAGGACGACATCGTTGCCCGCCTCGAAGGCGTCGCGAATGTCGCGGAGGGCCTGCTCCTGGTTGCCCCGGTAGCTCGGCGCGGGGAACGCCTCGAAGATCCGGTCGGGATTCACCACTCGAGTCACCGGCGGGCGTGGTCCTAAAGGCTGCGGAGTCTCGCGCGTCCTGGAACGAGGGACGTCGGCGGCGATTGGGGTGCTCGAAGCGACGGCAGCGACTGGTATGGGCTCGAAGCGATGGCAGTGACCGGGGGTGGTCTCGAGACGGCGGTGAAGACTCCTCGAGGCGTACGGGAACGTTCGGCTTACGACGGAGTTAGGTTCCCGATTACAATTCGGACCACTGTCGTCGAACGGTGTACGGAAGGGTCGCTCAGCGGAAGAGCACCGCGGCGTCTCTGACCCGCGGCGGCCGTCTGGCCTCGTGGCGTTCGAATCCCACCCCTTCCGCTCCTGAATATTACTATACTTTCTATAGCAAGCGTTCGAGCCCGTCGCCACGCTCTTTGTCCACGCCCCCGAACGAAAACCATGGCACGCCTCGAGGATCCGATCGAGATCGGCGGCGTCGAGATTCCGAACCGCCTCTACCGAGCACCGGTCCTCGAGTGCGCGGGGAACGGACCCAACGCCGTCGACGCACTGATCGATGACCTCGAACCGGCTGCCGAATCCGGCGTCGGATTGCTCTGCCAGGGGGCGACGATCATCCGCGGCGAGGGCGGCTGTGCTGCTCCGGGGATGACCCGCGTCCACGACCCCGAGTTCGTGTCCCATCTCTCGCGGCTCACCGACCGGATCCACGACCACGGGAGCCGGATCTTCGTGCAACTCGAGCACGGGGGCCTCCGGAGCATGGAGACCTGGCACGCCGGCTACCGGCGCGAGCACCCGGACCTCGAGCAACTCGCCGTCTCGCCCCTCCCGTCACCGCTTCGCGCGCTCGGCCGGGCCGGCTTTCTGGCTTACGACCCGCACGTCCTGACGACCGAGGAGGTGTACGAACTGGCCGCCGACTTCGGCCGTTCGGCGGCGTATTGCGTCGACGCCGGATACGACGGCGTCCACCTCTCGGGGGCGAACATGGGCATCGTCCAGCAGTTCCTCTCGCCGTTTTACAACCGCCGGGACGACGAGTTCGGTGGCTCGCCCGAGAACCGACTCGCCTTCCTGCAGGTCGTCCACGACGAGATCCGCGACCGGGCTGGTGACGTCCCGCTGATCACCAAAGTCCCCGCCGAGACACCGGCACCACCCTGGCCGGTCGTCCGCCGGAAGCTCTCCCTCCAGGACGGCGTCGAGATCGCGCGTCGCCTCGAGCGGATCGGGTACGACGGCGTCGTTCCGGTCCAGACCTCCGTGGCCTGGGACATGAGCATCGTCCGCGGGCGGTATCCGGATCGGGCCTGGGGGAACGAGGCGCTTCGCGAGGGGTACGATGAGGCCTTCGGCGGGTCGCGGCGCCGACGTCTCGTCGCGCTGGGCAATCGACTCGAGTCGCTGGTCTACGACTTCGAACCGGCCTGGAACGAGGACTTCTGTCGTCGCGTCCGCGAGCAGGTGTCGATTCCGGTGCTCGCAGAGGGCGGGATTCGAGAGCGTGGGCAGATGGATCGGTTACTGGGTGCGGCTGGCGAAACCGACGTTGAGTCGGTCATGAACGAGACACCTGCCTGCGACGCAGTCGGCATGGCCCGTCCCTTCTACGCCGAACCGCGACTGGGAGCGCGTTTGCTCGAGTCTCCGTCTCCGTCCCCGGGAGCGACCGACCGCAAACCTGCCCCGGAGACGCGCGTCCTCTGTGAAAATTGCAACAACTGTACAATCCCGCAGGTGACGGGTGCGCCGGGAATCTGTCGCACGCCGTCAGTGCTCGGAAAGCGGGGCGAACTCGAGCGAGAGGGCGTCTACGACGGCCAGGAGTGACCTGCCACCTCCGCGCCGGCCCCGGCCCCCGGCTGCCAGCCGAACGCCTATGCGCCATCGCCCGAAACCGTCGGGTCACATGCGCGCCGTACTCTTCGACATGGACGGGGTCCTCGTCGACTCCGAGGACTACTGGGTCACCCTCGAGCGCGAAGAACTTCTCCCGCAGGTCGTCCCCGACCAGGACGTCGCTGTCGCCGAAATCACCGGGATGAACTACCGCGAGATCTACGACTACCTCGATGCGGAGTACGAGACTGCGGTCTCCCGCGAGGAGTTCCTGGACCTGTTCGAAACCGCCGCCGAAACCCTCTACCGCGACCGCGTCGCCCTCCTCGAGGGTACTCACGATCTGCTCGACGAACTCGAGGAGCGGGGCGTCCCGCGAGCCATCGTCTCCTCGTCGCCCCACGACTGGATCGACATCGTCCTGAAGCGCTTCGACCTCGCGGATCGGTTCGACGCGGTCGTCAGCGCCGAAGAAATCGACGGGCCGGGCAAGCCGGAACCTGACGTCTTCGAGTACGCTGCGGCCGAACTCGGCGTCGAACCCGGGGAGTGCGTCGTCCTCGAGGACTCCGAGCACGGAATCCGCGCGGCAGCCCGTGCGGGGACGACCTGCATCGCCTACGAAATCGAGGCTCACGACGACGTCGATTACTCGCCTGCCGACGCGGTTGTCGACAGCCCACTCGAGTTGCGCGATGCGGTCCTCGAGCGGGTTCAGGGTGCCCCTCGTTGACGCGACCTGCTGTGTTCCGTTGACGCGACCCGTTGTGACCTCTGGTACTGACACTCTCTGTGCCCCCTGGTAACGACACCCTCTGCGGCCAGTACGTTCAAACGTCGTGAGCGTCACTAACGAATACATGAACAGACGTCGCTATCTCGAGACGCTCGCCGCCGGCCTCGCCGTGGGCGGTCTGGCCGGCTGTCTCGACGACCTCCAGGCGACATCCAGGAGCGACGCCGATCGGACGGCCGGGAACGGTGACGGGGTGACGGACGACGGCGACGACGGCACCGGCAGCACCGACGACTCCACGACCGACGGCAGCGCCGGCCGCGACGAAGCCGACCGCGAGATTCGACTGGCTGCCGGGCGACTGAACCGCGCCGGCGCCTCGCTTCGAGAATCCCGCGACTCCCTCGAGGACCCCGAATCGGCCGACTACGACCCCGAGGAGCCCCAGGCGTTTCTCGACGAAGCCCTCGAATCGCTCGAGGCGGCCGAAGACGACGACCCGACCGAAGCACAGCACGCCGACATCGAGGAACTGAACGCCTACGCGGCCGTCCTCGGCCCCGCCATCGAGGTGACGGCCGTCGTCACCGACGACGGTCTCGAGGAGGAGGTCGACCGGGTCAACGACGCCATCGTCGACGAGGACCTCCTGACGGCCCGTTCGGTCGCCGAGTCGCTGGTCGACACCTTCGCCCCCGCACAGGAAACCCTTGAACCCGCACTCGAGGGCGTCGAATCCCTCGATGCCGACCAACTCGCCGACCTCGAAATCACGGACCTCGAGGCCGTCGAGGACGGCGTCCGGACGCTCGCGTCGGTCGTCGACTCCCTGGTCGTCCTCTCGACGTCGCTCGTGTCTCTCGTCGACGGCCATGAGGCCCTCGAGGAGGGCGGTAACCTGGCCGACGAAGAAGCGTTCGACGAGGCGTGTACGGCTTTCGACGACGCGGCGACGATTTACGCAGATGCCGCAGCGTCGCTCGAGGACGGTCACGCGGACGCTCCCGAGGGGCTGGTGGCGTACTTCGAGACGGCGCTGTGTCAGGTCGGCCACCTCGAGCAGGCGGCGATCGCGTTCAACGAGGCGGCGAAAGCGGCCGACGACGGGGACCGAAGCACGGCCGAAGAACGCGAGGCCGACGCGGAAGAACAACTCGAGCTAGCGGAAGCGTGTGGGACGTAAGGAAAGCGAACGCCGAGACCGACTACGACGACTTGCGAACGTCGGAACGAACTACGGCGAGTCGTGGACACCGGTACGAACGACGATTCGCGATTGACATCCTCCTCCACGTAAACGCGGAGGAATCCTGAGCGTTGGAGATTTCAGGTTTGCAGTTCCACCGAACCCCGACACGGTGAGAATCCGTGTGGGGTTCACGGACTGTGGCGGGTGGGACTGCTGGGAGTGCCAAGCCCCCGGTACTCCTATCCTCCACTGCGTTCGACCCTCGTGGTTGTTTTTGCCCGGCGAGGGTTGGGCCAGCGTCGACGGACTCGGAGTTACGTTGCGTCTGCGTACAGCAGTCAACTCCAGTCGTACCCTGTGAGGATACGCCGGTCAGTGACTGGTTCCGATTATTGCTTGGTTGCTTGGGGCGGGCAGGCCGCCATCGTCGGACTAAGCGGGAATCGCTCCGTTCCCAGCCTGATTCCTGTTTCACCAGTATGCGGCCTGCCCACTTGAATGTCCACGTTAAAACCTCGAGTCTGTTGAAGTGTGTGGAGGGATTCCCCAGTGACGGCGCGTATCCACGCCGTGAACGGCGTGGTATTGCGCCTGCTCCGCGTATAACGAAACCGACTACGACGAGTCGACCGGCCGCCCGTCCTCGGTTCGCGGGGCGACGTGATCGACGTAGGCCTCGAGCGATGGTTCCTCGACGCGGACGCGAACGGCGATCTCGCCGAGTTCGTCGGGCTCGCCAACCGAGAAGTTCACGCGTCCCTCGAACGCCGCCTGCTTCTTCAGCGCGAAGTGAAACGTGTCGCCCTCGCGGCTCGAGAAGAACTCGCCACGGGCCGTATCCAGAATCTCCTGGCGGTGTAGTTGTTTCGAGAAGTGCTCCATGGAGTGGACCGTCGCCGTCACCTCGCCGAACCGTTCGTCGGGCTCGGCGTTCGGAAACAGGTTCCTGATGGCGTCTTCGACCCGGCTCGTGACCTCCGTGTCGTTGACGGGGGCAGTGATTTCGACGTCGACGCGGTAGAGTGTCGTCATATCAGGGTTCGGATTCGAGGGTTGGTTCGGTATCTTCGACGTCTTCAGCATCTTCGACCTCTCCCACAGGTTCGACACCTCGGGATTCTTCGACGGCCTCGTCGTCAGTCCCCTCGGCCGCCTCGAGCACCTCGCTGACCTGCGACCGAAACGCCTCGAGGCTCTCGGTGTTCTCGACGACGACGTCCGCGCGTGCCATCGCGTCGTCCATCCCGAAGCCGCGTTCGCGCTCGTCCCGGGTCTCGAGCCCCTCGCCGCCGTCGTCCTCGTCGGCGTCTCGGCCGCGGTCGACGACGCGTTCGCGACGGAGGTCGAAGGGGGCCTCGATGCTCACGAGCGTGAAGTCCTCGCCGAAGCGCTCCTCGAAGACGTCGACCTCGGTGCCGGACCGAATGCCGTCGACGAGGACGCCCTCGTGGTCCTCGAGGCGGTCCTCGAGCATCGGGAGCGACCGTTCGGCGATGGCGGCGGGGCCGTTTTCCTCCCGAAGCGCCTGAGCGACCGTCCCGTGGTCCTTGCTGGGGTCGAGTTCCCTGTCGGTGGTCTCCTGTCGAACCACGTCGCCCATCGTGACGACCGGGATTCCTCGCTCGCGGGCGACCGTCGCGGCCTCGCCCTTGCCGCTTCCCGGGAGTCCGACGGTTCCGATAACGTACATCGGATGCGAGTACAGGCGACGAGTGCATAAGGGCTGTGTCTCGGGCCCATGTTCCGTAATGGTCGCTTTCGTCGAGACGGTTCGCATCGTTCTGTTGAAAATCCTATACTATCGGTGGGTATTTATCTCTGGATTCAGTAGCGGGCCGTATGAACGCAATCGAGGTCACGAACGTCACGAAGCGATTCGGTGACGTCACCGCCCTGAACGACCTCTCTCTGACCGTCGAAGACGGCGAAATCTTCGGTTTCCTGGGACCGAACGGGGCCGGCAAGTCGACGACGATCAACCTCCTCCTTGACTTCATCCGCCCAACCGATGGCACCGTCTCCGTACTCGGGATGGACGCCCAGGAGGACAGCAAGGCGATCAGACAGCGCCTCGGCGTCCTCCCCGAGGGGTTCACAACCTACGACCGCCTCACCGGTCGTCAGCACCTCGAGTTCGCCATCGAGTCCAAGGACGCGACCGAGGAGCCGGACATGTTGTTCGAACGAGTTGGCCTCTCGCCGGAGGAAGGCGACCGTAAGGCCGGCGGCTACTCGAAGGGGATGTCCCAGCGGCTTCTGTTCGCGATGGCCCTCGTCGGTGACCCGGACATGCTGATCCTCGACGAGCCCTCCACCGGCCTCGACCCCAACGGCGCCCGCGAAATGCGCCAGCTCATCCGCGAGGAGAACGACCGCGGGACGACCATCTTCTTCTCGAGTCACATCTTAGAGCAGGTCGAGGCGGTCTGTGACCGCGTCGGAATCATCCGAAACGGCGAGATGGTCGCCGTCGACAGCGTCGAGGGACTACGAGACTCTGTCTCGACGGCCAGCCAGTTGCGAATCGAGACCGACCGGATCACCGAACCCGCCCTCGAGGCCGTCCGCGCGCTCGAGGGGGTCGAACGCGCCGAGGTCCTCGAGTCCGGGTCGGACGGGGCGGTCGTCGCCGTCGAGACGACGGGCTCGAAGACGGCGGTGCTCGGCGCGCTCGAGGACGCCGGTATCGTCGTGGAGGACTTCTCGACGGCGGAGGCGTCGCTCGAGGACGTCTTCCAGCGGTACACGGGGGTGACGGCATGAGCGTCACCGCCATCGTCCGGAAGGATTTCCGGGACGGCATCCGCTCGCGCCTGCTGTGGGCGCTGATGGCACTGTTCTTGCTCTCGATGGGCGGATTCACTTACGTCGCCACCCGCGGGTTCCAGGGACAGTCGGGTGATTCGGGCGTCGCACTGTTCGGGTTGCTCGGACTCTCCGTGGTCCTCGCAATCGTTTTCCTCGTACCGCTGACCGGCCTCGTGGTGAGCATCAAATCGATCGTCCGCGAGCGGGAACTCGGAAGCATCCGCATTCTCCTCTCGCTGCCCCACACCCGACAGGAAGTCGTCGTCGGCAAGTTCATCGGTCGCGCTGGCCTGCTGACGGTTGCGATTCTCGCCGGGTTCGTCCCCGCGGCGATCATCATGTTCGCCCAGACCGGCGAGTTGCCGCTGTTCGAGTACGTCGCGCTCGTGTTCGTGACGGTCTGCTTCGGCGTCGTCTTCGTCGCCATCGGCCTCAGCGTGTCGGCGTTTACCAGCACCGAGACCCGTGCCACCATCGGTGGCGTCGGCGCGTTCTTCCTGCTGTACTTCTGGCAAGGCCTGTTCGGGTACGTCAACGGCCGACTCGAGTTGTTCTCGGGAGATCTGTTGCTCTTCATCCAGCGCTTCGATCTGTTCGCCGTCTTTCTGGACTCGCTAATGGCGCTGCTCTCGATCCAGCACGACATCCCGAGCAACTCGATCGTCGCCGGTGGTCTTAACCAGGCGATGAACGGCAACCCAGGGGCGGTCGAAGCTGCCTCTCAACCGTTCTACCTCCAGCACTGGTTCGCGTTCGTGATCCTCGCGCTCTGGATCGCGGTCCCGCTCGCGATCGGGTACGCCCGGTTCGAAAAGATCGATCTGTAGCGCGTCACTCGGCATTCGTCGACCGTCTTTGCCTTTCCACCTCTCGAATCCTCACCGCGAGTCCCCGGTCGGATCAGGCTTCGATACCCCGTTCCTCGAGCACCGCCCGAAACGCGTCCTCCTCGAGCACGTCCACGCCCTCCTCCTCGGCGTCTGCGAGCTTCGTCGCCCCTGGATTCTCGCCAGTGACGAGGTAGTCGGTGTTGCCGGAGACGCTCCCCGTCGCGTTCGCACCGTGGGCTTCGACGAGTTCCTGGGCGTCCCCGCGGGTCATTCCCTCAAGACTCCCCGTAAAGACGAACGTCAGGCCCGCGAGTTCGTCGCCACCGTCTTCGAGATCGCCTTCTTGCGGGGAGACGTGCTCGAGCACGGCATCGACGACGGCCGCGTTCGCCTCGCTCGCGAAGAACTCGTGGATCGTCTCGGCGACGGTTTCGCCCACGTCGTCGACGCCCTCGAGTTTCGCGGGGTCGTCCTCGGCAACCTCTCGGAAGGCCTCGAAGGAGCCGAACTCGCGGGCAAGCTCGCGGGCGGTCGTCGGCCCCACGTGGGGGATGCCGAGTGCCGAGAGGAACTCCGCCAGCGGAGGCTCACGGCTCGCCTCGATTTCGGCTACCAGGTTCTCGACGCTCGTCTCACCCCAGCCCTCGAGGTCACGGAGTGCGTCTCGCTTTTGCGGTAGCTTGTAGAGGTCCGCAACGCTCTCGAGCAACCCCGCATCGACCAGCTGTCGGACCGTCTTCTCGCCGAGGCCCTCGAGGTCCAGGCCGTCGTCGCTCGCGTAGTACTCGATCGAGCGCCGACGCTGGGCGTCGCAGGCCAGTCCGCCCGTACAGAACGCCAGTGGCCCATTGCGTTCGATCGTGCTCCCACAGACGGGGCAGACGTCGGGCAGTTCGTAGTGGCCCTCGCTCCCCTTCTCGACGACCTCCTCGACGTAGGGGATGACGTCGCCGGCGCGCTGGACTCGGACGGTGTCGCCGACGTTGACGTTCTTCGCGGCGATCTCCTCGGGGTTGTGCAGGCTTGCCCGCGAGACCGTGACGCCGCCGACGTCGACCGGCTCGAGCAGCGCGACCGGAGTCACCCGCCCGGTTCGCCCAACCTGGACGGCGACGTCGACGATGGGCGTCACCTCCGCGCGGGCGGGGAACTTGTAGGCGTAGGCCCAGCGGTCGTGGCGGGCCGTCTGCCCGAGTTCCTCGCGGGCCTCGCGGTAGTCGACCTTGATCACGACGCCGTCGATCTCGTAGGGGAGGTCGTCGCGGGCCTCGAGCAGGCGGTCGCGGTAGTCGATGGCTGCCTCGATATCCGAGACGATTTCGACGCGGTCGTTAGTCCGGAGCCCATATCGGGGGAAGTCCTCGAGTTCCTCGCGGTGACTGTCCGCGAGGTCGCTCGCTGCGAGCACGTCGAAGTAGAACACCTCGAGGGGGCGTTCGGCGACGACAGCGGGATCGAGCTGGCGAATCGTTCCTGCGGTCGCGTTCCGGGGATTGGCGAAGGGATCCTCGCCGCGCTCGATGCGCTCGCGGTTGTGTGCCTGGAAGGCGTCTTTGGGCATGTACACTTCCCCGCGGACGGCGAAGGATTCCGGCGGATCGTCGTGCAATCGCTGGGGGACGGAGCCGATCGTTCGGGCGTTTCGCGTCACGTCGTCTCCCTCGTGGCCGTCGCCGCGGGTTACCGCCCGCTCGAGCGAGCCGTCCTCGTAGACGAACTCCATGGAGACGCCGTCGAACTTGGGTTCACAGACGTAGGCGACCTCGCCGTTGCCGTCTCCGTCGTCACTGTCGCCATCGTAGCCCGCATCGCGAAGCTCTCGGCGCACACGCTCGTCGAACTCCCGGACGTCGTCGGCCTCGCCGCTGGCGTCGATCGAGAGCATCGGTGCGACGTGTTCGACCGTCTCGAAGGCCTCGAGCGGTTCGCCCCCCACCGCTCGGGTGGGGCTGTCGGGATGAGCGAGGTCGAAGGCGTCCTCGAGTTCCTGCAAACGAGCGAACAGCGCGTCGTAGGTCCGGTCGGCGATGATCGGGTCGTTCTCGGCGTAGTACCGACGGTCGTGTTCGCGGATGGCCTCGCGTAGGCGCTCGACCTGTTCTTCGGCCGCCTCGAGCTCGAGGTCCTGGACCGGATCGAACTCGACCGGCGGATCCCGAAGGTAGGGATTCTCCGTCGTCGGTGTGGACATTACTCGAGCGTTCGTCCCGTTCCGATTAAAACGTAGGTTTGTGGATCACGGACCCTGTCACTTCGCAAAGACGCTGTCGGCCGTCGCCGCCCCGACGACGCTGAAGATCGATCCGACGCTGATCGCCTTCGCAGTAATTGCTGCAACCCTGGTCGTGGTTTCGGCTTCCTCGATAAACGTATCGGGTGCGTCGAAGAGCAACGCCAGGATGGTGACCGAGCCGAACGAGACGAGCATGAGGGAGATGAATCGCAACGGGATGCCGCCGACTTCCTTCTCCAGGTCGGGATCGCGACTCGAATCGGCGGCGTACAGTGCCGCGTACCCGATTGCGAAGACGAGACCGACTGTCGCGAGCGCTTGCCAGAAATGCATATTCGACGCGAGGACCCACACCTCCTCGGTGACGACGAACGGCCCCGCCAGCAGGAATCCGCCGACGAGTTGCTGGGCGGAGTCGGCTACCCGGAACTGGGGCGGCCGACGAGGACGGCGAAGTTGCATACTCGAAATAACAGCCGATTCGTCAAGTATCGCCCGGTCTCGAGACGGCTCCGGTTGTCGAGGGTCGGCCGTTTCAGTGCGATCATCCATCGTTTGGCCGTTTCGACCGGCTCGACGGGAGTGTACCGCTGTCAACCGGGTAGAGAGTGATACCGAACTCGAGCGCTCGACGCCGAAGCCATCGTCGACACGCTGGCGGACGCCAGCGACGGCGCGACGAACGTGGTGCTCGTAACCTATTCAGTAATTGTGTACGACTTGAATAGATATTGTGGACAAATTATTAGTAGCTGTTTCACAACGAGTCACGTATGACGGCAGGACCGCCGATCGCCGACCTTCACTTCGACGACGCACCGGACGTTGATTCCGTTCCCGGGCCGAAAACCCGGTCGCTGCTCGAGAAACAGCGAGAAATCGACAGCAGTGCGGTTGCGTACCCGAACGACATTCCGATCGCGTTCGAGGAGGGCAAGGGGGCGACGGTCCGCGACGCCGACGGCAACACGTACATCGATCTCTTCGCGGGGATCGGCGTGCTCAACGTCGGCCACGCCAATCCCTACGTCCTCGAGGCTGTCCACGAGCAGGCCGACAAGTTCGTCCACACCGTCGACTTTCCGACTGAGGCGCGACTCGAGCTGATCGAAAAGCTCGACGAGATCGCCCCGGACGGCCTACAGGGCCAGAACAAGGTCGTCTTCGGCGGTCCGACGGGGAGCGACGCTATCGAGGCGTCGATCAAACTCTCGAAGTACAACACCGGCGGCGACGGCCTTATCGCCTTCCGTGGGGCGTACCACGGCGCGACGACGGGGGCGATGAGCGTCACCTCGAACAAGAAGTTCAAGGGCCACTACACGCCCCTGCTCGCAGACGTCGTTCACGCGCCATATCCCCATCCGTTTCGCCAGGACAAGACGCCCGACGAGGCGGTCGATCACGCGCTCGAGGAGGTGCAGGCGATCGTCGAGGATCCCTACGGGGGATTGGCCAACCCGGCCGGGATCATCGTCGAGCCGATCCAGGGCGAGGGCGGCATCGTCACGCCGCCGGCTGGGTTCCTGCAGGGGGTACGCGATATTGCCGACGACAACGGCGTCGTGCTCGTCTTCGACGAGATTCAGAGCGGGCTCGGCCGTACCGGTCAGTGGTGGGCCTGCGACTGGGAGGGCGTTACCCCAGACGCGATGACCTCCGCGAAGGCCCTCGGCGGGGTGGGATTCCCGCTGTCGGCAACCATCTACCACGAGGACCTCGACACCTGGGGATCGGGCGACCACGCCGGCACCTACCGCGGCCACGTCGTGGGAATGCGCGCCGGGACCCGCGCCATCGAGTACATTCAGGAACACGATCTCCTGACCCACGCTCGAGACCTCGGTGAGTACATCCAGGGTCGACTCCTGGAGGCGGCCGAGGAAACGGACCGTCTGGCCGACGTCCGCGGGAAGGGACTGTTCATCGGCGCCGAGTTCGTCGACTCGGACGGGACGCCGGACGGCGATCTCGTCGACGCGATCCAGACCTACTGTTTCGAACGCGGGGTCCTCGTCTGGACGGCCGGTCGCCACGGGAACGTCCTTCGGTTGCTCCCACCGCTCGTCCTCACCCGCGACCTGGCCGAGACGGCCCTCGACGTCGTCGTGGAGGCGATCGAACACGTGACTGAGGAGGCGAAACGGACGGCCTGAGCCGCCGCTCGAACGAAACGATGTCCGACACCACCCCACTCGAGACCGACGGCGCACCGAGCAACGACAATCCCTACTCACAGGGGGTTCTCGCCGGCGACACGTGCTACGTCTCCGGCTACGGCCCGGTCGATCCGGATACCGGCGAGGTCGTGAACGGCGACGTCGAAGCCCAGACCGAGCGCGTCCTCGAGAACGTCGCTGCCGTGGTCGAGGCAGCCGGCGGCGACGGTCTCGCCGACGTCGTCAAGGTGACCGTCTACCTCACCGACCTCGAGGACTACGACCGGGTCAACGAGGCCTACGGCGCACGGTTCGGCGAAGAACCGCCAGCACGCGTTTGCGTCGAGGTCTCGAGATTACCCGACGACGTTCGAATCGAGATGGACGCGATCGCGTTTCTGGGGTAGTTGGGCAGTCGGGCAGTCGGATCAGTTTGCGTCCTCACGGGGGGACGATGGTCGGGGTCGGTCCGCGACTTCGTAGAGGTGCGGTCCGGTCGATCGGTTCACCGCCGCCTCGACACAGAAACAGGGTGTCACCTGTTACCCATAGTTAAATATCCGCCAGTCCTATCAGCACCAGGTATGCCCTACGACGCACACACGAGCGTGGCCGACCTCCGTCGGGCGTTTCACCGGCATCCGGAACCCGGCTGGCGCGAGTTCCGGACGACCGCCCGCGTCGTCGAGGAACTCGAGTCCCTCGACGTCGACGACATCGCAATCGGACGAGAGGCGCTCGCACCCGACAAACGGATGGCCGTCCCGTCGGCCGCCGAGCTCGAGCCCTGGCTCGAGCAGGCCCGTGGGGCTGGCGTCCGATCCGACCTCCTCGATCGGATGGAGGGGGGTTACACGGGGGTCGTCGCGGTGCTCGAGCAGGGGCCAGGGCCGACGGTCGGGCTGCGGGTTGACCTCGACGGCATCTCGATGGCGGAGTCGAGCGACGACGACCACCGGCCGACTGCCGAGGGGTTCCAATCGGAACACGAGGGCTACATGCACGCCTGCGGCCACGACGCCCACATCGCGATCGCCCTGGGGACGATCGACGCGGTACGGAACAGCGACTTTTCGGGGACGCTGAAGGTGTTCTTCCAGCCGGCCGAGGAAATCTCGGGCGGCGGGAAGGCGATGGCTGAGGGCGGGTACGCCGACGACCTCGAGTACCTGTTCGCGCTCCACATTGGCCTCGACCACCCGACAGGGGAAATCGTCGCGGGCATCGAGAAACCCCTGGCCATGGCCCACCTGACGGCCACGTTCGAGGGGGCGAGCGCCCACGCCGGGAAGGCGCCAAACGAGGGCGGCAATGCGATGCAGGCGGCGGCGACGGCGATTCAGAACGCCTACGGCATCCCTCGCCACAGCGACGGGATGACCCGCGTGAACGTCGGCCGAATCAAGGGTGGCACCGCGAGCAACGTCATCGCCGAGGAGATCACGATCGAGGCGGAGGTCCGCGGCGAGACTACGGGGCTGATGGAGTACATGCGAACGGAACTCGAGCGCGTCTGCTACGCAGCCGCGGAGATGCACGACTGCGACGTAACCCCGCGAGTCATCAGCGAGTCGCCCCGGGCGGACAGCGACCCTGCACTGCGCGAACTCGTCGGCTCGGTCGCGCGGAACGTCCAGGGGGTTCACCAGGTGACCGAGACGACCGACTTCGGCGTCAGCGAAGACGTCACCTACCTGATGGAGCGCGTCCAGGCCGGCGGCGGTCTGGCGTCGTACGTCCTCGTTGGGACGGACCACCCGACGAACCACCACACGCCGACGTTCGACGTCGACGACGAGAGCCTCGAGATTGGCGTGGCGGTCCTGTCGAATGCGATTCGGGCGTGTTCGAGTCAACGGCCGTAGTACGGCCAAGTAGGGCCTGGTGCGGCCAGATACGGCCAGAACCGCGCCCACCTGGACGTCTTCTCGTCTCGTCATGTTCGTTCGATCAGAAGGATTAATCCCCGGGCTCCCTGTGTATTGGTTATGAGCCAGGACGACGTGCCGGCGTCCCTCCAGACGGCAGCGGACTCGGATCGGCCGCGGGGCATTCTCACCCCCTCCGATCGCGACTTCCTGCTCGGCCGGAAGACCGACTACACCGATCACTCGAAGAAACAGAAGCGCAATCGGATCCGGCGCCGGGTGCGGAACGCGATTCTCGACTTCAGTATACTCTTTGCCTACATGGAAGAACGCGACCGCGAGACGGTGTTCGATCCCGACGCCGAGGACCGCGACGCCTACACCCAGGGAATCACCGACGTGCTCGCCTTTCTGCATCTGGGAACGATGGGCTATCACACGCCGTTCAAGGACATGCTCTCGGAGGGCGTCGGCAAGGCCGAACAGCGATTGGCCGGATCGAACTACCGAATGGTCAACGTCGAGTTCAACGTCGAGCCAGTCGGGCAGATCGACGTCGACGCGGTGATCGAGAAACTCGAGAACGAGGAGTTCGCTCAACTCACCGACGAGGAACTTCGCGCGTTCGTTCGGCTGTTGACGATGTCCGAAGGATTCTCGCCTGAGACGGCCCGCGAGGAGATCAAAGATCGCGTCGACGAGTTCGCCGAGCGAGTGGCCGAGAGTGCCGAGGCTCGAGAGCGGACGCTCGAGGAACTGACGAACTGACGAACTGGCGAATTGACGAATTGGCGAACTGACGGCCGACAGCGGCCGCTGGCTAGTCCAGATCCCACTCTACCCACACCCAATCGACGAACAGTCGCGTATTCGGTTCATTGTTTCTCAGAGCGCTGCTATCTGTGAATAGGCAATTCATGATCTGAGCAACATTTCTGAGAGACCCGTGGCGAAAACATCCTCGAGTCGAGGGCCGCTCGAGCGACCGTCAAATAAACGCAATCTGTAGATAGTTTACGAGAGTGAGAAACACTTATTGTTTACGACGTAAATGGTAGCGGTATGCCAACACGAAGCATGGCAAAATGTGGGTGGAGGCTCAGTCAATCAGTGAGCTGTCGCTCGGTTCGGGGGGGGGGGGGGGGGTGAGTCGGGATGAGTGACGCCGAGAAGGGGGCGGTCGAGACGTTCTTCGAGGAAATCGATCCAGTCGTCTTCGCCTTCGGGGCGCTGTTGACCGTCGGCGTGATCGCGGCGTTCTTCATCAACCAGAGTGCCGTCACAAAAACGATCAACGACGTTTACAGCTGGGTGGTCGAGTACCTGAACTGGGCACTGTTGGTAATCGTGTTCCTGATCGTCCTCTTCCTCTTGTTCCTGATCGTCGGGCCGTGGGGCAAGATCAAGATGGGGGACGAGGATCCGGAGTACAGCTTCCTGTCGTTCTTCGCGATGTTGTACTCCGCCGGGTTCGCCGCGGGGGTCGTGTTCTGGGGGCCGACCGAAGCGCTATTTTACTACGACAACCCATCGCCGCTGTTCGGCGTCGAAGGGGGGACGGCCGAGGCGATACCGATCGCGATCCAGCAGACGCTATTCCACTGGGCGCTGCCCCAGTTGGCCGTATTCACGATCATGGGGCTCGCGATCGGTTACTTCGCGTACAACTACGAGGACGTCCCGTTGCGGGTCTCGTCGGCGTTGACGCCGATTCTCGGGAAGGAGAATCTCGACGGCCCGGCCGCGAAGGTCGTCGACATTCTCGCCGTCTTCGCTACGATCGGTGGCGTGGCGACGTCGCTCGGCTTCATCGGGAGCCAGTTCATCGCCGGCCTCGATTACCAGTGGGGAATCGATCTGGGGAACGTCGGCATCCTCCTCGTGGTGACCACGATGACGCTCCTGTTCACCATCTCGATGGTACTCGGGGTCGACAGAGGGATCCGCCGGCTGTCGAACTTCAACATGATCCTGTTCGTCGTACTCATGCTCGCGACGTTCATTCTGGGGCCGACGCTGTTCTTGCTCCTGCTCGGTTCGCAGGCAATGGGCGGCATGATCGCCGACTTCACGTCAATGAGTCTCTACACCGGCACCGGCTCCGAGGACGGGACGGGCTGGATGAACTCCTGGACCGTCTTCTACTGGGCGTGGGCACTCTCGTGGTCGCCGTTCGCGGGACTGTTCATCGCCCGTATCTCTAAAGGCCGTACCGTCCGCGAAGTC
Organism: Natronosalvus rutilus; assembly: GCF_024204665.1. Lineage (NCBI taxonomy): Archaea > Methanobacteriati > Methanobacteriota > Halobacteria > Halobacteriales > Natrialbaceae > Natronosalvus > Natronosalvus rutilus. Next base: position 705,199 of record NZ_CP100355.1, read on the forward strand.
GCCTTTACCGGGATCGGCGCGACCTCGGCCGCGACTATCCCGTGGTTCACGTTCGTCGGCGGTACCGCGCTGCGATACCACCACACTGGAACGGCAGACTTCAGCAACGTGATTGCCAACAACACGCCGGAGATCTCGGGCTTCATCCTCTTCGAGGCGTTCCCCCTGGGGACCGTGTTCATGATCGCCTTCATGATCCTGGTGACGACGTTCTTCATCACCTCGGCGGACTCATCGACGCTCGCCGTCTCGATGATGACGACCGGCGGGAAAGCGAGACCCTCGACGATCAATCGGATTTTCTGGGGCGTCGTCCTTGGTCTGACCGCCGCAATCCTCATGATCATCGGCGGCAGCGACGGGACGGGCGCGCTTCAGAACGCAGTCATCATCACCGGGGCACCGTTCGCGTTCGTCTGTTTCGCCGCGATGCTCTCGCTGATTAAGGACTTCGCGTCGAAGCACGGCCGCGTGTTACTGCAGGACGAGACCGTTCTTATCGGCTCGAGCAGGAAAACGGAAACTGATTCACCGCCGACCGGTCCCGGAGGGCCCGTCGAATCCGACGACGACTGAGCTGCCAGCCTCTCCCTACCCCGCTGGCTGCCATCTCGTTCGGCTCCCGTGTCGATTTTCTCCCACACTATATCGACGGTCGCAGTCATCGACCCGTTCCCTGCCATCCTATAACAAGTTTTAATGTACGAGGTACACATAATCTGTGTATGGATAGGGACACCACGGAACCCGACGCGGACGCGCTTCCGGGCCCGAACGCCCAGCGGTGGGTCGACTTCCATCAGGCGTACTCCGCGCCCAGCGAGTACTCCCACGACTTCGTCTGGGACATCACGCGCGAGGCCGACGGCCCGTTCGTCACGGACGTCGACGGGAACGTCCTGCTCGATTTCACCTGCCACATCGGTGCTGCGCCCCTCGGCTACAACAACGAGAAGATCCTCGACAAACTCGAGGCGTTCGACCTCGTCGAGCCGATGAAGATCGCCGGCCAGGACCTGTACTTCGGCGCCGGACCGACCCCCGAGGAGTCGGCAGTGCCGGGCTCGAGTCACCTCATGGAGAAGTTGGTCGACATCTCGAGCCAGTACGGGATGGACACGGTGTTCCTCTCGAACTCCGGCGCGGAGGCGATGGAGAACGCGATGAAGATCACGAACGATCACCGCGCCCCGGCAAAGTACGGCGTCGCCTTCGCCGGCAGCTTTCACGGCCGGACCCTGGGGACCCTCTCGATCACAAAGTCCAAGGAGGTCTACACGCGTCACTACCCCCAGATCAGCGGAATCGAGACGGTACCGTTCTGTGCCGACCGCGGCTGTGACGCCGACAGTTGTGACTGCGGATTCTTCGCTGGCAGCGACTCGCAGTTGCGCCGCCTGCTCGCGCCCGAAGGCGGCCACATCGACCCCGACGAAATCGCCTTCCTCGCGCTCGAGCCCATCCAGGGCGTCGGCGGTTACCGCTTCCCCAGCGAGGCGTTCATGCAGGAGGTCGCGGACGTCACCGACGAGTACGACATCCCGCTGGTCGTCGACGAGATCCAGGCCGGCGTCGGCCGCACCGGCGAGATCTGGGCCTCGGATCACTACCCGATCGAACCCGACGTCATCGCGAGCGCGAAGGGGCTTCGCGTGGGTGCGACGATCTCGCGCTCGGAGCTCTTCCCCGACGAGAAGAACCGGCTTGGCTCGACCTTCGGCGGCGGCGACCTGCTCGGCTCGATGATGGGCGCGTTCACGCTCGAGGCCATCCAGGAGCACGACCTGCTCGCGAACGCCCGCGAGCGCGGCGAGCAGGCGAAAGAACTCCTGCGCGACGACGCCCCGGAGTACGTCGAGGACGTCCGCGGCAAGGGGCTGATGCTGGCCGTGGAGTTCGACACCCCCGATCGCCGGACCGCCGTGGTCGAGGCCGCCCTCGAGCGCGGCCTCCTGACCCTCGGCTGTGGCAAGAAGACGATCCGGCTGCTCCCGCCGCTCGACTCGAGCGAGCGTGAGATCGAACTGGGAATCGGCATCTTCCTCGAGGCGATCGAGGCGGTCGGACCGAACGCGAAAGTGGCGTAATCAGTCTCTGAATCTAATTCCTGACTCTGCGACTCGAGACTCGGTATTCGGGCTGCTGCACATACTGGTCGGACCGTCCACGTGCGATGGCACGCGATGGGACGTGGTGAGCGACTGTACGGAGCGAACGAATCGGCCGGGGAGGACGTGGAATCCCTAGTTGCCAGTGTGAGGACGCACTGCTCCGTCACGACGGCCGTATCGTGCCGTCACCACTCCTCGATCGTGGACACTAATTTCCACACCCTCCCCAGCCGATTCGCTCACTCGCTTCGCTCGCTCACTCATCCCTCGCGCCATTCGAACCGCGACAGAGTCGCGGTTCAGCGCGCCAACAGTGGCTCCAGGGAGCTATTCGAGCGAGTTACTCGAGCGAGCGCTCGAGTACCGACACACCCTCGAGGCCGTCTAGCGAGTCGAGCACGCCCTCGAGGTGCTCCCGTCCGCTGCCCTCGAGGCCCACGGTCACCGGAACCCGATTCGGCTCGTCGACGGAACCGCGTCGTGTGCGCTCGAGGACGTCCAGTTCGGCGCCCTCGGTCTCGACGGTCTCCGCGACGTCACCAACGGTCGAGGGCCACCCGTCGACGGCCAGTCGCGCCTCGACGTAGCGTCCGAGTTCGTGGAGGCCGGTCCGCGTCAGTTCGGCGTGTTCGGTGAGGCCGACGTTGCCCCCGGAGACGATCACGCCGACGTGTGCTCCCTCGAGGTCCACTGCCGTTTCCTCGGAAATGGCAGCCGCCAGCGGCGTCGCGCCCGCGCTCTCGACAACGGTCTTTGCGCGTTCAGCCAGCAACGCCACCGCGGTGGCGATCTCTCGGTCGGTGACGCTGACCACGTCGTCGACGACCTCGCGGGCGATCGCGAAGGTGGTCTCCAGCATCCGGGTGTCGGCGATCCCCTCCGCGACGGTGTCGATGGTCTCGAGTTCCCGAATTTCGCCCGCCTCGAGCGAGGGTTTCGCGTGAGCGGCTCCCTCCGGTTGAACCCCGATCACGCGGGTCACTGGATCGTGGGCCTTCAGCACCGTCGCGATACCCGAAATCAGCCCGCCGCCGCCGATGGCGACGAGGACGGTGTCGATCTCGGGGTACTGCTCGAGCAACTCGAGGCCGATCGTTCCCTGGCCGGCGACAATCTCCTCGTCGTCGAAGGGGTGGACGAACGTCTCGCCGGTCTCGTCTGCTCGCTCGAGAGCGTACTCGTACGATCGCTCGTAGATGTCGCCCTCGACGACCACCTCGGCTCCGTAGCCGCGCGTGGCCTCGATCTTCGCCGCGGGGGTCACCTCGGGGACGACGATGGTCGTCTCGATGCCGAGCAACTGGCCGGCTAGAGCCACGCCCTGGGCGTGATTTCCCGCACTCGAGGAGACGACCCCCGCTTCTCGCTCCGCGCCGGAGAGCTGGGTCATCTCGTTGTACGCTCCGCGAATCTTGAACGAGCCCGTTCGCTGGGCGTTCTCGAGTTTGAGCCCGACCGACGCCGCGCCGCTCATCTCGGCGAAGGTGCGCGACGTATCCAGCGGTGTGCGGTGGACGACGTCGTTGATACGCTCCTGGGCTGCTTCGACGTCCTCGAGGGTAACGCGGCTGTCGCTCATGCCCCGTTTTCGTCGCGACGAGACACCGGGTGTCGTCGCTCGAGTTCGCGAATCGTCTCGACGAGCACGTCGACGCCGTGTGCGAGACTCCGCTCGTCGACGTCGAACGTCGGCGTGTGGTGGCTCGTCGGATGATCGGTGCCGACGATGAGGTACGACGCGAGTCCCCCTTCCTCCTGGACGCGTTCCATCAGGAAGGTCGCGTCCTCGCTCGCGCCGAAGTCAGCCGAGGGGAGCACGTGCTCGACGCCCGCCACGTCGGCTGCGACCTCGCTCACGAGCGCCTGTAGTTCGGGGTCGCTGTCGGCCCGCGGCGACTCGCTGACGATGTCGACGTCCGCTCGACAGCCGTGAAGCGTCGCCGCCGACTTTATCGTTCGCTCGAGTCGCTCCTTCACGTACTCCATCAGCGCCGTGGTCTCGCCGCGGGCTTCAGCGACGATGTGGGCCCGTTCGGCGATGACGTTGCTCGCGGTTCCCGCCTCCGCACGACCGACGTTCACGCGGGTCATTCCGTCGCTGTGGCGGGGGATGCCGTAGGCGTTCTCGATCGCCGTGGCCATGGCGTGTAAGGCGTTATCCCCCTCGTTGGGCGCCTTTCCCGCGTGTGCGGAGGTCCCCTCGATCGTCGCGTCGACGTGGCACATCGCCAGGGGTTTCTCGATGCCCGCGACGACCTCTCCCGTCGGGTGGTCGAGCCCGACGTGGATCGCCAGCAGGTAGTCGAGATCCGCCGCGAACTCGCTCTTCGCCATCGGACACCCGCCGCCGCCGGTCTCCTCGGCTGGCTGGAAGAAGACGACCAGTCGCCCGGCGAAGTCGCTCTCTACGATTGCCTCGAGCGTGGCCAGCCCCCAGGTCATGTGGGCGTCGTGGCCGCAGGCGTGCATCGTGCCGTCGACCGCCGACCGAAAGCCCTCGGTGGCCGGTTCGTGATCCGCGTCGGTCGATTCCTCGATGAACAGGCCGTCGATGTCGACTCGAAGCCCGATGGTCGGCCCGTCGCCTCGATCGAGGACCGCGACGGCACCGGTGGTGCCCCCCGTCATTCGCTCGAGGAGGTCCTCGCGAACACCGGCTTCACGCGCCCCTTCGAGCCAGGGCTTCAGTTCCTCGTCGTCGGGGACGGCCATTCGGTCGGCGGGATCGTACGCGTCTGCTCCGACGGCGAGTTCGTCGACGTCGAGGGATTCGAGTTCCTCGACGACGCAGGCGGTCGTCCGGAACTCGCGCCAGGCCGGTTCTGGATGCCGGTGAAAACTGCGACGGAGGGGGACGAGTCGGTCCCGTATCGGCTCGCTCATGCGAGACGCTGACGCGACCCACGCACTTAATTATACACAATCAGTGTTAACGACGGGTACACAAAAAGGATAAGGGAACTGGTGACAACCGTAGCGTACGAACGTTTCAGGGACGGTGGGCCGTCGCTGTGACGGAGGAATCTTCACATGAGCACGAACCCAGACGTCATCGTTCTCCGGGAGGGGACGGAAGGCCTGTCGATGGAATCGTACGCCGAGACGCTTCGCGAGCGCCTCCCCGAACGCACCGTCGAACTCGCTCGTACGCCGGCGGCCGAGCGCGAACTCGTTTCGCAGGCGCGAGTGGTGACCGGAATCACGATCGAGGAGGCCATGCTCGAGCACGCCGAGCGCCTCGAGTTGTTCGCGTGTACGTTCGCCGGGACCGACCACGTCCCGATGGACGCGCTGGCCGACCACGGCGTCGCCGTGACCAACGCTGGCGGCATCCACGCACCCGGCATCGCGGAGCAGTCCATCGCTAACATGCTCGTCTTCGCGCGAAACCTCCACGAGGGGTGGCGCCGCAAGCAAAATGGCGAGTGGCGTCACTTCCAGTCACACGAGTTCACCGACAGCACTGTGACGGTCGTCGGCCTCGGCTCGATCGGTCAGCAGATCGTCACACGGCTCGAGGGGTTCGACGTCGAGACGATCGGTATCCGGTACACGCCGTCGAAGGACGGCCCGACCGACGAGGTCCTCGGTTTCGAGGTGGACGACGTGCACGAGGCGTTCTCGCGCAGCGACTACGTCGTCCTGGCGTGCCCGCTCAACGACACGACCCACGGCCTCGTCGGCGAAGCGGAACTGGCGACGCTCCCACCGAACGCCGTCGTCGTCAACGCCGCTCGAGGGGGGCTCGTCGACACCGACGCGCTCGTTTCGGCGCTGCAGTTCAACGGCATCCGGGGGGCCGCCCTCGACGTCACCGACCCCGAGCCACTGCCCGGCGACCATCCGCTGTGGGACCTCGAGAACTGCCTCATCACGCCTCACACGGGCGGCCATACACCGAAACACTGGGACCGGCTGGCCGACATCGTCGCGCACAACGTCCGCGCGCTGGAGGCGGGCGACGCCCTCGAGAACGCCGTCCTCGAGCCGACGTCGGGGTGACCGAGCGATGGCCACCGACGACACCGCCTCCACGACCGATCGGGCCGACCGGACGGGGGAGCCGGACTCGATAGAAGCGCCGGACCCGAACCGGTCCGATTCGTCCGCGGACCGGGGAGCCGACCCCGCGGCGGATTCCCGGGCGAATTACGACTACGTCGGCGGGACCATCGATCGACCGGCTCTGGTCTCAGATCTGGACGCCCGAATCGACGGCGAGGTGCGATTCGACGAGTACACCCGCCAACTGTACGCGACCGACGCGAGCGCGTACGAACGGACGCCCGTTGGCGTGGTTCTGCCGCGGTCGACGGCGGACGTTTCGAGCGTCGTCGGCTACTGCGCCGACAACGACATCCCCGTCTTGCCGCGCGGCGCCGGCACGAGCCTCGCCGGCCAGGCGGTCAACGAGGCCGTCGTCCTCGACTTCACGGCGCACATGGACGCAGTCGGCACGATCGACCCCGACGAACGACGGGCGACCGTCCAGGCGGGGGCCGTTCTCGCCGACCTGAACGCGGCCCTCGAGCCCTACGACCTGAAGTTCGCGCCCGACCCCGCCGCCGGCAACCGCAGCACGGTCGGCGGCGCCATCGGGAACAACTCGACGGGCGCCCACTCGCTGCAGTACGGCAAGACCGACGCCTACGTCGAGGCGTGCGAGGTCGTCCTCGCCGACGGCTCCGTCGAGCACTTCGGTGAGGTGACGGTCGCCGACCTCCGAAGTACGGCCGATCCGGACGGCGACCTCCTCGAGCGCATCTACGAGGCGTTGGGCCGCGTGATCGACGAGGAGGCAGGCGCTATCGGCGAGGCCTTCCCGCAACTGAAGCGCAACGTCTCGGGGTACAACCTGGACCGCCTGGTCGCGGAGGCCTACGGACGGCCTGACGCGTTCGACGAGCGTGGCGACGGCCCGCTCGAACTCGACGGCGAACCCGACCCCGACGCGACGGTCAACCTCGCCCGGGTGTTCGCCGGCAGCGAGGGGACGCTCGGCGTCGTAACGGAAGCGACGGTCTCGCTCGAGCCCGTGCCCGAGACCACGTCCGTGGCGCTGTTGACCTACCACGACCTGCTCGAGGCGATGGCCGACGTCGATACGATCGTCCGCAACCACGATCCGGCGGCAATCGAGGCGATCGACGACGTGCTGATCGACCTCGCCGAACGAACCGAGGAGTTCGCGGCCGTCGCCGAACGACTCCCCGCGGGCACCGAGACCGCCTTACTCGTCGAGTTCTACGCCAAGACCGACGGCCACGGCCGCGAGCAGGTCGCGGACCTGCTGGCCGACCGGCTGCCGGACGCGGACGTCCCGGATCCGGGGGCCGATGAAGCGGATTCGGAAGACGAGGACACCGCGGCCAACCTGGAACACGACCCCATCCGGGCCTTCGACGCCCTCGAGGCCCACGATCCGCAAGGCATCGCCGAACTCTGGAAGCTCCGCAAGAGCGCGGCCCCGATCCTCCTCTCGCGAACTTCCGACGCGAAGCACATCTCGTTCATCGAGGACACGGCCGTCCCGACCGAGAACCTGGCGGCCTACGTCGCGGACTTTCAGGACGTCCTCGAGGAGTACGATACGTTCGCCAGTTTCTACGCCCACGCGGGGCCGGGCTGTATGCATATGCGGCCGCTGGTCGATACCAAGAGCCCGGCCGGACTCGAGGCGTTCGAGTCGCTCGCGGACGACGTCACCGACCTCGTCGTCGAGTACGGCGGCTCGGTGTCGGGCGAGCACGGGGACGGCCGCGCCCGCACGCAGTGGAATCACAAGCTCTACGGCGACGACGTGTGGGACCTCTTTCGCGACCTGAAGACGGCCTTCGACCCCGACTGGCTGCTCAACCCCGGGAACGTCTGTGGCGACCACGATATGACCGAGCACCTCCGGTTCGACCCCGACTACGCGTTCGACCCGGGGCTCGAGCCGGCCCTGAACTGGGACAACGAGAACGGCTTCCAGGGGATGGTCGACCTCTGTCACGGCTGTGCCGGCTGTCGGAGCGGCCAGGAGACGACCGGCGGCGTGATGTGCCCGACGTACCGCGCGGCCGAGGAAGAGAGCCTCAGCACCCGCGGCCGGGCGAACGCGCTCCGGGGGGCGATAAGCGGCGAACTCGACGCCGACGCGGTCGACGAGGAGTTCCTGGCCGAAATCGTGGACCTCTGTATCGGCTGCAAGGGCTGTGCGCGCGACTGCCCGAGCGAGGTGGATATGGCGAAGCTCAAAGCCGAGGTGGAACACGCCGCCCACCAGCGAAACGGGGCGTCCCTCCGGGACCGCCTCTTCGCGAACGTCGACCGGCTCAACGCCGTCGGCTCCGCGCTCGCGCCGCTGTCTAACTGGGCAGCGTCGCTACCGGGATCGGGGACGGTCGCCGAGAAAACGATCGGAATCGCTCGCGAGCGCGACCTTCCGACGTTCGCGAGCCGGAGCTTCGAGGACTGGTTCGCCGCGCGCGGCCCCCGGGTCTCGCTCGAGGCGGCGGACCGGAAGGTGCTCCTCTTCCCGGATACGTACACGAACTACAACCATCCGCGGGCGGGCAAGGCAGCCGTCCAGGTCCTCGAGACGGCCGGCGTTCACGTCCGACTTCCCGACGGCGTGACCTCGACCGGACGCCCGGCCCACTCGAAGGGCTTCCTCGACCTGTCCCGCGAACGCGCCCGGACCAACGTCGACGCGCTGACGCCGTTCCTCGAGGACGGGTGGGAGGTCGTCCTGGTCGAACCCTCCGACGCGGTCATGCTCCAGTCGGATTACCTGGACCTGCTGTCGGGTCCCGACGTGGAACGACTCGTGAGGAACGCCTACGGCGTCTGTGAGTACCTCGATCGATCCGACCTGGCTAGCGAACTGCCGGCCGACGGGGCCGGCCGTCGTCTGACCTACCACGGCCACTGCCACCAGAAGGCGACGAAGAAGGACGGCCACGCCGCGGCCGTCCTCGAGACAGTCGGCTACGAGGTCGACATGCTGGACTCGGGCTGTTGCGGGATGGCCGGCTCCTTCGGCTACGAGGCCGAACACTACTCGCTCAGCCGGGCCATCGGCGACATCCTGTTCGACCAGGTCGACGCGAGCGACGGGGAGGTGGTCGTCGCGCCGGGTGCGTCCTGTCGAACGCAGCTATCGGATTACGACGGGTGTTCGGATCCGCCCCACCCGATCGAGGCGGTTGCGGCGGCGCTCGCGGAGCGATCGTGAGGTCAGTCGTCGGTCTTCGATTTTCTGGCCGCGAGCGGATCAGACCCTCGCTCGAGCGGCCACTGGTGGCCGACCGCCGTCGAACTCCACAATCGGGACGGTCGCACCACCTTTCTCGGGGACGCTCGATGAGAAGCTCGTCGACGAGGTCGTCAGACAGCTCGGTTCGTACATCGGTCTCGAGCAGCGCTGACCACCGACTCCGATCGAATTTCCCTTCGTGGGGGTGATGGCGTCTGCCGAGCAACGAAACGTCCGAATACGGAGACGAAGCGAACGTCAGTGACGTCGATCCGTTCCGGAACGTCGAGAGACTGATCAGCCGATAGCCACGGGAGACTCACGGCCAGAGTCCGTGAGGTGCCTTCTCTGTCGCGATCCCTATTGGCCGTTCCTCGTTCGGGTACGAGTCCTCACCGTCGTCTCGAGAGCGACGTTCGCGGCTCGAATGTGCAACGGGTCGGAGTGCAATCAGGCGGTAAACAGTCGCCGTGGGAAGTCGGCTAACGTCTCCGCGCCAGTTCCCGTCACGTGGAACGTCTCACTGATCTCCATCCCAATTTCCTCCGTCCAGATGCCGGGGATCATGTGGAACGTCATGTCCTCCTCGAGGACGGTCTCGTCGCCTGGGCGAATGCTCGCGGTGTGTTCTCCCCAGTCCGGCGGGTAGCCGAGCCCCATCGAGTAGCCGATTCGGTCCTCCTTTTCGAGGCCGTACTGGGCGATCGTGTCGCGCCAGGCCTTCTCGACGGCCTCGCAGGTAACTCCCGGCTCGACGGCGTCGAGGGCTGCCTCGATGCCCTCGACCACGATGTCCGCAGTTCGCTCGAGTTCCGCGGGCGGGTCGCCAACGAACGTCGTCCGGGCCAGCGGCGAGTGGTATCGGTGGCGACACCCCGACAGTTCGATGATGACGGGGTCACCGTCCTCGAACGGGCGGTCGGTCCACGTGAGGTGTGGGGTTCCGGTGTGGTCGCCCGAGGGCATCAACGGGACGATCGCTGGGTAGTCGCCGCCGTAATCGTCGGTGCCGGTGATCAGCGCGTCGTAAATCGCGGCCGCCGCCTCGTACTCGGGGACGCCTTCCGCGATCGCGTCGAGGCCCGCCTGCATCGCGTTCTCCGAGATGCGAGCGGCCTCGCGCATGTACTCGAGTTCCTGCTCTGATTTCTTGACCCGGACCCAGCCGACCAGGAGCGTTGCGTCCTCGAATTCGGCTTCCGGGAGGTTTTCCTGGAGTCGCGTGTAGGACTTCGCGGTGAAGTAGGATGCGTCCATCTCGAGGCCGATTCGGCCGTCAGCGACCTCGAGGTCCTCGAGGACGCCCGCGACGTAGTCCATCGGGTGGAGGTCGTACGGTGAGTGGACGTGGTCGTCGCTGTACGCCCGGATGCTCTCCTGGGAGAGGGTGGTCGTCGCCCGGGCACCGTTAGCGTCCATCTCGCGACCGACCCAGACCGGTTCGTCGCGGTCGACCGTGACGACGACGGCCTGGTGGACGTAAAACGACCAGCCGTCGTAGCCGGTAAGATAGTTCATGTTGGCCGGATCGGTGACGACGATCGCGTCGAGTTCCTCCTCGCGCAACCGTGTCTTCGCTCGCTCGACCCGACGCTCGTACTCGCGTTCGTCGAAGACGTCTCGAGACATGGTAACAGACCCTACAGTGGTGGTCCACCAGGAATATTAAAAGTTTTTCGTGTACAATGGCTACAGATATCGTTTACTTTCGTCCCCGATCGCCCCGCCGTCGAATCCGACCAGTTGCTCATGCCTACCCTTTACCCGTTTCGCCCCCTACGTCACCATAGATGACAGCCGCGTTTGAACTGGTCGACCTCGAGGAAGCGGACACCCCCGGTGACGAGTGGGAGGAGATCGACGTCACCGACACGGAAGCCGACCGCATCGCCCGCAAGCGCGACCGCGAGTTCGAACAGTTCGAGGAACGCATCAAGGACGCCGACCAGTTCAAGGTAGAACAGTCGGTGTTCGATGACGCCACCTTCGCCGCGCTGTACAAACTCGTCCAGGACGGCCACGTCGAGGCTTTCGGCGGCCCCATCTCGACCGGCAAGGAGGCCAACGTCTACCACGCCCTCGGCGACGACCGGGAGGTCGCCGTGAAGATCTACCGGATCAACGCCTCGAATTTCCGCCAGATGCGCGATTACCTCGAGGGCGACCCCCGGTTCGAGGGACTTGGCGGCAAGAAGAAGGACGTCGTCCTCGCCTGGGTCCGCAAGGAGCTGGCCAACCTCGAACGCGCCCGTGCCGCGGGCGTTCGGGTCCCGGAGCCAATCGCGGCCGAACGAAACGTCCTCGTGATGGAGTATCTCGGGAACGACGCGGACGGTCGAGCGAAGCGCCTCGGCGAGGTTCACGTCGAGAACCCGCAGACGGCCTACGAGGTGATTCGGGAGTACATGCGTCGACTCTACTCGGCCGGCCTGATCCACGGCGACCTGAGCGAGTACAACGTCATCGTCCACGAGAACCAGCTCATCGTCATCGACCTCGGGCAAGCCGTCACCGTCCACCACCCCAACAGTCGGGGCTTTCTCGAACGCGACTGCCACAACGTCGCCTCATTCTTCCGACGACAGGGCCTCGAGGTAACCGACGACGAGGTTCTCGAGTTCGTTACCCAGCCCGAACCGGACCCAACTCGAGCCTGACACAGTGGCATTTCGCTATCGTGTTCAACTGTATTTTAGAAAGCAATCGATAAAATTGAAGATCAACACCAATAGGATAATTTAAATACTATCAACGGCCCAACGAATGTATGGTGGAACAAGGTGCACATCAGGACCGGTGTCCCGAGTGCGAGGGGACCATCCGATCGACGGCAACGGAACAGATCTGTAGCCAGTGTGGACTCGTCTGTCGAGAGCACGCGATCGATCCCGGACCGGAGTGGCGATCCTACGACGACCAGGACCGATCTCGGCGCCGACGTCGAGCGGTACGCCCAGGAACGCGTCGACGCTCTCCTCGAACGGGGTCTGATCGGTGGCCGCAATCCAGGCGGCGTCGCCGCCGGCTGTCTGTATCACGCCTCGCTCGTGCTCGGCTGTGAGGCCATCACCCAGAAGGCCGCCACCGTCGCCGACGTCTCGCCGGTCACGATCCGATCGGCGGTCGAACTGGTCGACCAGGTGGAGTGAGGACTCGGAGCGATCAGGTTCGCATTGTGACGACGCCGAGCGCGAGCGACGCCTACGTCGTCCGCAAGTTGTTCGTACTCGGCTCGTAGACCTCGCCCTTCTGCTTGAGCTTCTCGATCTCGTGCTCGGCTTTCGACTGGTCCATGCCGATCTCGTTCGCCCGCTCGAGGACGACGTCGATCGGTGCGCCCTCGTCGTACTCTTCCTCGACGTCGCTGATGAGCTGCTTGATGTTTTTGATCCGGTCGCGCTGGGACTTCGAGGTCCCCGCCTCGACGATGTCCGCGTCAAACTCGCCGGTTTCGGGATCGACGCCGATGTCCTGGAGACACGAGCGAACGATCTCGATCACGCGCGTGGCGTCTTCTTCCTCGACCGTATCGGAGAGGCGAATCCGCGCGCTGGCCTCCGATAACCGGACCAGGCCCTCGAGCTTTCGGGCCGTCACCGGCACCGCGGCGTCCTCGTCGGTCCCCTTCGAGCGGAGGTCGACGTAGAAGTCCCGGATGGCTTCCCGGGCCTCCTGAGTCATCCGCGGGTGGCAGTTCTGCTTGGAGTACGCGATGTACTTGCGCAACAGGTCAGCGTCGATCACCGGGTCGACCTCCTCGGTCATCGACTCGATCTCCTCGGTGGAGACGTCGAGCTGGGGCATCTCCCGTTGCTGGGTCGTCAACTCGCCGGCGTAGTTCGTCGTCAGGATGTGTTCTGCCAGATTGCGGTCTTTCTCCTCGTCGGGCTGGTCCGTGACGGTGAAGATCAGGTCGAACCGCGAGATGAGCGCCGGCTCGAGGTCGATCTGCTCGCTGATAGGTTCGTAGTGGTCGAAGCGACCGTACTTGGGGTTGGCCGCGCCGAGCAGCGAACACCGGGACTTGAGGGTGGCATTGATACCCGCCTTCGAGACCGAGATCCGCTGTTGCTCGAGGGCTTCGTGCATGGCGCTGCGATCTTCCGGGCGCATCTTGTCGAGTTCGTCGACCGCCGCAATTCCTTGGTCGGCGAGCACGAGGGCGCCAGCCTCGAGGGTCCACTGTTGGCCGTCGCCGAAGTCGTCGCGAACCGCAGCTGCGGTAAGCCCTGCCGAGGACGACCCCTTGCCCGAGGTGTAGACCGAACGGGGTGCAATATTTTGAATATATCCGAGCATCTGAGATTTTCCTGTACCGGGATCTCCGATGAGCAGCATGTGCAGGTCTCCGCGAATCCTCGAGCCGTCGGGCAACTGCTTCGTCACGCCCGAGAACAGCTGGAGCATCATCGCGAGCTTCTCTTCTTCGTAGCCGTAGATGGCGGGCGCGATGGAGCCGACCATGTCCTCGTAGACGTCCTCGCGCTGGGAAATCTCGTAGATCTGTTTCTTGTCCTCGTCGGTGATGTCCATGTCCTCGAACTGCTCTTCGTCGACCTGGACGGACATCCCCTCCATGTAGAAGTCGAAGATGGGCGACTTCTCCTGCTGGTTGCCCTGTTGCTCGAGGCGCAGGACGCCCACCGCCGACACGTGGTCGCCGGGGGTGACTTCGCCGGTGATGTCGTCCTCGATGTTGACGTCGATGGCCTGGGGCGTCTCGCCGCCGCGCAGTCCCTCGGGACTCTCCTGGATGCGGAGTTTCTGGGAATCGACGAACTCGGACTGGTCGAAGTTCACGCGGAAGGGCCCCTGACGCTCACAGCCCTGGCACTCGTGGGGTTCCTGGAAGTCACCGGTTGACTGGGGGATCCGCGAGAGGGTGCCACAGAGCTGGCACTCGAAGGCGGCCTCCTCGATCTTCGGACGGACGTCGGTGGCCTTCCGGACGATGCCGCGCACCTGGACGAGGGTGTTCATGTGACGGGCGCGAATCTCGCGGATCTCGGGGGACTCGGTGTCCGGGAGGGTGTGAATGCGGACGTGGGCCTGTCCGAGGCTGACGTCGATCGGCAGGTCGTAGAGACGGAGGGCTTCCTCGGCGTAGCGCTGGAGCTGTTCTGGCTGGTTCAGGAAGTCGTCGGCCAGGTCCGGGTCGAATCGGTAGAGGTCCTGCCAGTCGACCGACAGCGAGCGCTGTTCGTTGGGGTAACGCTGGGCGAGCTGCTTGATCTCGTTGTCGTAGTAGTTACGGAAGAACTGCTCGAACGCGTCGACGAGTTCAGAGTTGCCCGCTTGCGCCATTGAAATCGTCTAGGGTCGGCATGGGGTATAAATGGTCGTATAGCCGGCTGAAAGTGGTCAGCCTGACTCTCTTATTCCTCGAGCAATTCGACCACTCGAGACTTTCGAGACTCGTTGTTCGGAAATGGTATAGATGTTATAGCGAGGCTCAATCTCGTTCGTATGAGGTGACGGCTGCTGTCACTGCTGTCTCGCCGGTGGATCCCGGCTCGCGACCTTGCCGAACAGGACCCGGTTGTCCGCGACCGCGCGGTACCCCCACTCTCGCAGCCGGCCATGTCCGGGGAGTCTCCTGAACGCTCGAGCCACGAACCGATCGGGCGTCTCGAGACGGGCCACGGCCTCCTCGAGGGCTTCGCCGCAGGAGTAGACCCGGTCCTGGGTAAGGAGGTGGGCGCAGGTTTCGTAGTCGTCGGGTAGCCGGGCGAGTTGATCCGGCGAGAGTTCCTCGAAGCCGACGAGTTCGAACGCGCCACGAGCGTCGGCGTACTCGGCACACCAGGTACAGAAGCCACAGTCGTCGTCGTAGACGAGTCGCGGTGGCGGCGTCTTCGTCATGTCTCCATTGACGGCCGGGCGACCGAAAGGTCTGTCCCTCGCTGGTTTCAGTCGTCGGTCGCCGTTCTTCCTCGAGCACCGGTGTGACCGTATCACTGGCCGTCCTCGAGCGCTGCAATGATCGTGACCGATAGAAACCGACGCGTCGATACGACCAGGTTCGTGATCACTGCAGGCCGAACGAATTTCAGGGATTCGTATCGTATACCGGACGTATGAACGCGCTGTCGTCGCGGCTGAGGCGGTGGTTCGTCAACGGGGTCGTGATCACGATCCCGATCATCGTCACGCTCATCGTCCTCGTCGTCGTCCTCAGGTTCCTCCTCGGCCTCCTCTCGCCGGCGATTGCCGGCGTCGACTACCTCTGGGACGACGAGCCGTCGACGGCGGTCATGCAAGCGCTGACGATCCTCGCCTTGCTCGTCTTCTTCCTCCTCGTCGGGCTCGCCGCGGAGTACACCCCCGGGACGTACCTCTCTCGGCGGTTCCATCGCACATTCGAGACGATTCCGGGCGTGGGAACGGTCTACACGAGCGTTCGCCAGGCGAGCAACGTCCTGGTCGACGACGAGGTCGACCAGTTCGAGGACGTCAAACTCGTCGAATTCCCCCACCGGGGCGCGCACGTTCTCGGCTTTCTGACCGCCGACACTCCGACGGCGATCGAGGAGAGCGCGGATGCAGGGGACATGCAGACGGTCATGATCCCGCTCGGTCCGAATCCGATGACGAACGGGTTCATCGTCCACGTTCCCGACGAAGCCGTCTCCGACGTCGACGTCAGCGTCGAGGAGGCCGTGCGGATGACCGCGACGCTCGGCGTCGCGTCTAACGGCGTGGATGAGGATCGCTGATTTGCTCGACGCCCTCGAAAACCGTCGTCCGCTGTGAGAAGTGAGAACGCCAGCAACTACTCCTCGAGCAACCGCTCGACCATCTCGTCGGGGTCGAATCGCTCGAGGTCCTCGTAGCCCTGGCCGACGCCCAGGAAGAGGATCGGCTTGCCGGTGACGTGAGCCACCGAAATGGCCGCCCCGCCGTTCGAGTCGGCGTCGGCTTTCGTGAGGATTGTACCGTCGATTTCGGCGGCCGCGTTGAATTCTCGAGCGCGGTTGACGGCGTCCTGGCCGGCGACGGCCTCATCGACGAACAGGGTCATGTCGGGGCCGACGACGCGCCCGATCTTCTCAAGCTGGTCCATCAGCCCCTCGTTGGTGTGAAGGCGCCCGGCAGTGTCGCCGAGGACGACGTCGACGTCGTTAGCCTCGGCGTACTCGACGGCGTCGTAGAGCACGGCCGCGGGGTCGCCGCCCTGGTCGTGGGCGATGAGCTTGGTGTCCCGGGCTCTGGCGTGCTCGGCGATCTGTTCGTTCGCGCCGGCGCGGTAGGTGTCGCCGTTGGCCATCACCGTCGAGTAGCCGCGTTCTTCGAAGTAGCGGTCCAGTTTCGCGATGGAGGTCGTCTTGCCGACGCCGTTGACGCCCGTGAAGACGATGACGACCGGCTTGTCCTCGATGGCGATCCGCTCGTCGAAGTCGAACTGGCCGACGCTGATCACGTCGTAGATGGCGTCCTTCAGGGCCTCCTCGACGACCGCGCCCGTCGAAGTGGTGAACGTGCGCGTCTCGCCGACGAGTTCCTCGCGGATGTTGTCGACAATCTCGTCGACGACGCCCATCTCGACGTCGCTCGAGAGCAGGGCCAGTTCGAGTTCCTGAAGCGGTCCCTCGAGGTCGTCTTCTTCGATGACGAACTTGCCGCGGACGAGTGACTTGGCCTTGCGGCCGAAGCCGATGCCGCCGCTGTCGTCTGCGTCGGTTTCGGCTTCAGCGTCAGCTTCGACCTCGAGGTCCTCCTCGTCTTCGGCTTCGTCTCCGTCTCCGTCTCCGTCTTCGCCCAGCAAACCGCTCCCGACGACCCCCTCGTCGGTCGTAGCGTCCTCCTCGAACGCTCCGTCTTCGACGGGGGCGGCGTCGGTCTCTGCAACGGTGGCGTCGTCTCGAGGGTCGGCGCTAACGTCGGTTGTCTCCGTGACTTCGCGTTCGGATTCGGTACCCGAATCAGCGGCCGTTTTGTCCTCGAAGTCGGACTCGACACCTGAGCGCGAGTCGGTCGCAGTAGCTGCCGCCGTCGCTGCTGGTTCGTCCTCGGCGTCCGGTTCCTCGAGATCCGACTCGGGCGCGTCAACCGGCTCCTCGAGGTCGCCGTCCTCGAGTTCGTCCTCGTCGACGTCTTCGACGTTCGCTTCCGCGGCTTCTTCGGCGTCCTTGCGGAAACTGCCGAGTTTCTCCTTCAGGTTGTCGAACATGGGCGTCGCCTACGTTACTCGTCGAGACCCTGATCCGATCCCGGACCCTGGCCCTGACCCTGCATCTGCTGCATCTGCTGTTGCATCGCCTGCTGCTGGAGCTGCTGGGCCTGCTGTTCGAGCTGGCCGCTCTCGCTCTCGAGATCGGTGATCTCCTCCTCGAGATCGTCGATCCGGTCGCCGAGGCGGTCCTTCTTGTGCTCGAGCGTCTCGGCAGCGCCCTCTTGGTCCCGTTCGATGGCGTAGTCGGCACCGAGTTCGACGATGATCTCGTCGATGTCGTCGATCGTCGCCCGAACGTAGGCGCCGCCGCCCAGGGGAACCTGGACCGTCGAGCCGGTCTCGAGCTGTTCGATCGCGTCAGTCGCCTCGTCGACGGCGTCCTGTTCGTCGCGGACCTGCTCGACCTCGCTCCGGAGGACCTGAATCTGCTCTTCGATCTCCTGGAGCTGCTGGGAGAGTTCCTGGAGTTGCTGCTGGCTGGCGCCCATCAGCAGGACACCTCGGTTGCGTCGTCGGTTCGCGCGTGTGTCGCCTCGCGGCTTTCGATTGTTCGCATGGCTATTGGTCCGTCAGGCAGTCGGAAGAATGTTCCCTTCCCTACCGACCTGACCAATTTGGATCGGTGAAACCGGACTCCGAGATGGCAGGCACGCTCGGAACCACATTCCGTAGACTCAAGCGTTTTTTCCACGCGGACCGAACCGACGGGTATGACCGAACTCGAGCCGGATACCCTGCTCCCCTCGCCTCGAATGCAATCGCAGGCCTCCGACGGCGAAATCACCCAGATTCACCGCGGACGAGCCTACGCCGAAGTGGGCGATACGTTCGTCGTCGACGACGCGACGTTCGAGGTCGTCGACGTCACGGAGCGAACACTCGGGGACCTGACGGACGCGGACGCCAGAAAGGAGGGTGTCGAGGACCTCGAGGCGTACCGCGACCTACTCGAGCGCGCTCACGAGAACTTCGAGTGGGACGACGAGAGTGAGGTCGTTCGCCATCGGTTCGAGCGTCGGGAGTAGTGAGGAGTTCGAACTTCGGAGGTAGTGAGAAGTTCGAGCGCCGAGAGGAGGTGATGAAAGCAGTGACGCGTGGCCGCCGCTCGAGGTCGCCAGCGCTCACGCGTGTACAGAAGAACTCGCTGGCCGACCGGCCAGCGCGGGCAAGAAACACCTTCAGTCGATGTACCCGAGCGCGTCCTCGATCCGACCCAGTTCCGGCCCCGTCGTATCTCTGCCGACGACATATCCCTGGGCGTTGGCTAACAGGCCCGAGCCAACCAGCGGCGCGCCGTAGTTAATCGTCCCCACGTCCGCGCGGACGTCGAGGGCGTCCTCGAGGGCGTCTAACTCCCCGTCGGTCACCTTGGGATGACAGAGGACGCCGTCGTTCGTCGCCACGGCTGCGGTCCCGACCGTTCGAACGCCGGCGAGGTCGCCGCGTTCGACGGGCACCTCGAGGGCGTCCCCGACGACCTGGACGGCCTCCCGGGGGAGGTCGGGGTGGACGTACGCGCCGTAGTCGTTTGCGAGGACGACGTTTCCGGCGGCGTTGATCTGTCCGGGCAACTCGGTAACGGGCACGTCGAGGGTCTCCTCGAGGCGTTCACGCTCGTACTCGAGGACGCGCGAACTGACGAGCAGTCCGTTCTCGTTACCCATCGCTAGCGCACCGACGGTCGAGGAGCCGCCGACGGTCGTCTGGACGGCCTCGACCTCGAGTTCCTCGGCGAGGTCCGCGACGAGGTCGTCGTCGGCGTCGGGGCGGACGAACAGGTGCGAGTCGGTCGCACGGGCGAAGACGCCGATGTACGACGACCCGCCGAACGCGGCGCGAAGCAAGTTACTCGGCGACCTCGGCCTCGACGATCGCCTCGCCGGCGTCTTCGAACCGGGCGGCGCGAACGCGGAGTTTCCGTGGCGGGTTCGCGCGGCCGTTGGCCCAGACCTCCTCGTTGATCGAGGGGTCGAGGCGGATGGCGTCCTCGTCGACGGCGAAGTGCTTCGCCAGGTGTTCGCGGACGACCGACATCGCGTAGTTGGCGGCCTCGTGGTTGGGTCCTTTCTTCACGTCACGCAGCGGGACGGTGACGACGCGTTCGTCGAAATCACTTGCACTCATGGTTACTCGTCAGTGTCGTTTCGACGCCAGTTGCGTCGCTTGGGGTTTCGCTGCACGTCCATGTCGGTCTTGAGCATGACCCACGCGGGGACGCGGCTGTTCTGGTTCTCGAGTTTGGCAAGCCGCTTCTTCTTGCCCTTCGATTTTTTGCCCATAGTGGACGCAGGTAACCGACGCTGGCTTAAAATCTTGTCCATCTGGCCGTCGGCGGACCGGGTGAGCGCTCCGCCGTCTCGCTATGCGAACTGATACCAGTCGATGCTCGTCGCGCGGTGGCGCCGGTCGTAGGCATCGAGCCCCTCGCCCATCACCCAGCGAACCCGCAGGTCGTCGTACGCCGTCGAGTGGGTGTAATCGAGGAAAGTGACGGGAATCACCGTCTCGCCGTCGACGTCGACGACGCTCGTGAGAATCGTGTATACGTGCTTGTGTCGCGTGTCCTTGACGTAGCCACCGACGACGGGAACCGTCTGCTCGAGCGGGTGGACGGCCTGGAGGGCGTCGACCGAGCGGCGGGTGAGTTCGTAACAGAAGAGCCCGGTGTTCTCCCCGGCGACGATGGCTTCGTAGTCGGTGTCGGATTCGAAGTGCTGGCGGAGGTCGTACGCGCCGAGGATGACGTTGTCCTCGACCGACCCCGCGACGTAGCGCGGAATGTCGTAGCTCGAGTACTCGCGAAAGCCGTCGACGAGCCCCTCCGCGACGGCTTCGGGATCCGCTGGGTCTGCGCCGCTGAAGGCTTCGATGCGGTCCGGGTCGGCCGTCCGGTACCCACGCAGGGCGGCGACGGTGTAGGGTCGGGATTCGTGCTCGCGAACGAATTCGAAGAACGCGGGATAGCTGTCGTAGACGAACCTGACGTCGCCGGACTCGAGCGCACCGATGTCGGCGACGAGTTGCTCGAGGGGGCCGTCCTCGAGGTCGTACTCACGGTCGACGTCGGCCGCGGCAGTCGGGTCGTCGGTGGAGGAAACGGTGGCGAGGACGTCGTCGCCTCTGCCCTCGTCCGCTTCGTCATCACTACCGTCGCCACTGCTGTCGTCGCCGTCGCTGGCGTCGTCCCTGCCATCGCCACCGACGAGCGAAAACCGACCGTCGCGGTGTTCGATCCGGTAGCCGTCGACGGTCGCGACGTCGGTCCCCGACGGACGGAGTTCCGCGGACACGAGGGGGTCGAGGTCCTGCCGAACGAGGTTCGTTCCCGTGAATCGATCGTACCCCAGGAGGACGTTGTCGACCGCTCGGCCGCCGCCGAGGACGGCGCCGCCGCCGGCGAGGCCGGCCAGCAACTGTCGGCGGGTCAGGTCGCGCTCCATTCGAACGTTCGTAGGGTCCGTCCGCTCAAAGGTGTTGCGTCGGTGGACGGTCGCGTGTGACGGTACGTCGAGGCGCACCCGGGCGACACGCCTAAAGTCACCCTTCCTCGAGCAGGTAGCGCTCGACGTAGGTCGTGACGGCCTCGAGTGTCGCCTCGCTGACGCTCGTCGTGTACCGCCAATTCTCGACCCCGTCGTAGCCGTCGTGGCGGTAGAACGAGTCGTGATCGTAACAGGCCGTGCCGTGGAATCGCGTCCCGCCGCCGACCTCGTCCGGGCCGGCGTAGGCGGTCGCCATCGGCGACACCTCGAGGGTGTCCTCGTCGACGCGGACGGCGGTCCCGAGGTCGTGTTCACACCGGCTGTCGATCACCGTCTCGACGACGTCGCCGGTGAGAAAGGTATGAAAGGCTTCGTGGATGGCGATGTTCTTCGTCACGTCGCGTGAGTCCCACGTCTCCGTAGCGCCAAGGTTGGCGATGACCTGTGCATCCTCGTCCTCGACTGCATCGACGTGGCGATTCGGCTGCCGGGTGCCGCCGTACCCGATTGCGTAGTGAACCGGACCCCACCAGCACAGGAGGTGGCTACACCGCCCCGTGACGGCCCCTCGCTGCTCGAGCACCTCGCTGAAGGCATCGAGGACGCCCTGCTGGGTCGGCGCGACGGCGTCACGCGGGGAGGACCCGGACGCGAGCGAGAGGTCGACCTGGCCGCCACGTTCGACGATCACCTCGACGTCCTGGAGCCGTCCCTGGTCCGCGGCGTACGCCGTCACCTGGTCGAACGCGTCCCTGATGGCCTCGAGGGCGTCCTCGTACGGCGGCGGCCAGCCGCTCGAGACGCCCTGCCAGCCGTAGCGGGCCCAGCCGGTCGTCGGGAGGGCGCCCGGGTAGACGCGGAGGTGGACCGGACCTTCGGTGACCGACGTGGTCGTCGTCTCGGTGGTCGAAGAGAAGACGGCCGCGCCGCCGAGGGCGGCCAGCACCTCTCGTCGGGTCGTGATGCCGTCGACGAACGCGTTGTCCGTGGCGTCACTCGTCGCGTCGTCCGCCGTTCCGGCTGTCGTACCGACTGCCGACCCATCATCTCCGGAATCGCGGGATCCGTCGGCTTCGGTCATGGTGTCGGTCGACCGGTGCCCGCTCTGACCACTGCGGTGGCGGTCGCGCTCACGGATGTATTTGCGTTCACGACAGTCAGGCCGCGACCGACGTCGACCGTCTCTGTCCCCTCGATCATACCTGTTCTGTTACAACAGAACGTGGTATTACTCTTCTCGCTGTATTTCGTCGATAACTCGAGTTACAGAATCTCTACTGGTTGTTCGATGACTCTACTCGTACCGAGATATTCGCGTACGTATCACAAAAAAGTCTATTTCTGATGACGGTCGCTCGAGCGATACTGACGCGGGCGTCGGACTGTCACGAACGACGGATAGTGAGCGGAGAGAACAGGTGGTTCGCTGATGGCACACAGAATGTCGAATCCGGCTCGAGCGAAAGCCGCGGCGAACTGGCTATTCGAGCGGAAATCGCGGCGAACTGGTTACTCGAGCGGGAAGCGCTCGCGCGTCTCGTAGACGGGCCCGTCGTCGGTGAGCCGGCTCTCGGTGAGTCGAATCTCCTCGACCGTGGTCGTACCGACGGTCGGCGAGCGCTCGCGGACGACCGACTGGACGCGCTCTTTGCCGCCGGCGTGGTCCATTCGCGCGACGGTGACGTGAGGCGTGAACTCGTGGTCGTCGGCTTCGAACCCCATCGCTGTCATCCGATCCTCGACCGCCGCTTGGAGGCGCGTCAGTTCCTCGTGCCCGTCCTCGACGCCGAGCCAGATCACGCGGATGTACTCGAGACTCGGGAAAACGCCTAGACCGGCGAAGCGAGCCTCGAACGGGTCGACTCTGGCGTCGTCGACGGCGGCCTCGAGTTCTCGCTCGAGATCGGGTACGCGGTCGGGATCGACGTCGCCGAGGAAGACGAGCGTGACGTGTGCCTGCGTCGGGTCGGTCATTCGGATTCCGGCGGCGTCAGCGAGCGGTTCCTGGACTGCGGCGACGGCGTCGGCGAGCGATTCCGGGAGGTCGACGCTGACGAACAGTCGCATAGCGGCACTACGGCGCGTGCGGGCTTGAAAGATGGTGGTGGCGGCCGCGGCGGTCCTATAACTATAAAATATATATTTAAGACTATGGAAGGCATATCGTGAGTGTACCGCCCTGATCACGCTCGAGTCGCGTCCACCACCGCCCCCGTCTCCGCGATCGTCGCGAACTCTCGATTGAGGTGGGCGAGCGCGAGTCGGTGACTCGTCTCGGCGTCGTAGGTCGTGCCGTCGTGGCTCTCGCGATCGAACGTCGCCGTGGCGTCTGCGACGACGATCGGATCGAATCCGCGGTTCTCGGCCATTCGGGTCGTCGTCGACACGCAGTGGTCGGTGGTGAAGCCACAGAGGACGACCGTCTCCACGTCCCGTTCACGCAGGCGTTCCTCGAGGTCCGTGTCGACGAACGCGCCGTTGACTCGCTTCTCGAGAACGGGCTCTCCCCCCTCGGGTTCCCCGATAGTCTTGAACGCGTTTCCCGGCCGATCCGGTCGCAGCGGTGAGCCCGCCTCGGTCGAGCAGTGTTTCGCGTGGACGACCGGCCGCCCGGTCTCGCGCCAGGCCGCCAGGAGGTCAGCGATTCGCGCCTCGGCATCGGGATTGTTGCGCTCGCCCCAGACGGGGTCGTCGAAGCCTCGCTGGACGTCAATCAGGAGCAACGTCGCGTTCGCGGGGAGCGGGGTCTCGAGTCCGTTCATGCTGGTGGGTGGGGCTCGAGCGCGTTGAACGCTTCGACCGGCCGCTTGAGGCGGTTTCCCGTGGTCGTTCGCCCGATTGCTCTCGGAAGGGTGTGCTACGCCTTCTCACTCCCAGAAGAGGGAAATACCGGGCAACCCAACGTCCCCACGATGCTGCTGGTCCTCTGCGTCGACCTCGACGACGACCTCGGTCGGAAGACCGGATTCTCGACGCCCGTCATCGGCCGCGAAGACGTCGAGGAGGCGGCCGTCGCTCTCGCGACCGCGGACCCGGAGGACTCCGACGTCAACGTCGTCTTCCAGGGGCTACACATTTACGACGACCTCGACGCTCGCGACGAGAGCGTCGAGGTCGCCGTCGTCACCGGCCTCGAGGGATCCGACGTCAAAGCCAACCGTAAGGTCGGCGACGAAGTCGACACCGTGCTGGCCAGCCTGACGACGGGCGAGGACGTCACCGCGTTGCTCGTCACCGACGGCGCCCAGGACGAGTCGGTCGTCCCGATCATCCGCTCGCGGGTGCCCATCGACGGCGTCCGCCGGGTGGTCGTCCGCCAGGCCCAGAACCTCGAGTCGATGTACTACACGATGAAGCAGGTGCTGGCCGACCCCGAGACCCGGGGGACGGTCCTGATCCCGATCGGGATCTTGCTCCTGGTGTACCCCCTCGCACTCCTCGGGAGCCTGTTCAATCTGCCGGGGCTCATGCTCGGGGTGACCTCGGCGCTGCTCGGCCTGTACCTGATCTCGCGCGGCCTCGGCCTCGGCGAGCACCTCGACGAGACCGTCGAGCGAGTCAGGCTCTCGCTGTACGCCGGGCGGATGACCCTCATCGCGTACGTCGTCGCCGCCACGCTGATGGTTCTCGGGGGTGTCAGCGGCCTCGATACGATCGAGACCGTCCAGGGCGAGACCGGCGGGAGCGTTCCGGTCGCGCTCGCGGCGTTCGTCTACGGTTCGATCCAGTGGATTGCCGCCGCCGGCATCACGACCAGTCTGGGCCAGATCACCGACGAGTACATCGCCGGGAGCCTCGAGTTGCGCTACCTCAACGCCCCGTTCTACGTGATCGCGATGGCGATCGTCCTCCACGCCGTGAGCGCCTTCTTCCTCGATCGGGCCGGCATCCCGTACCTCGCGACGGCGTTGACGGGCGGGACGCTTCTGGGAATCGTGAGCACGCTCACGTTCGCGGTCGCGGAGTCGCGCCTGGCGGAGGAAAGCCGACGCGCCGAGGGTGCCTAAGACGAGGGCGATTGCTGGTGGTGGTGCCCGAACGAAGACGGCCGTTGCCGGCGGTCGGACGCCCGGACGATTCCGCCGACGAGAACGCGTCGACGGGCCGTAATGGCGGGTAACAGAGTATTTATGCGTCCAGTGAGTGGCAAACGGGTATATGGGTGAACGTCCGGAAAACGACGGGGTTGCGTCTCCACCACCCGGCGCAGACGCCTCCTTCTCGGAACTCTATCGAACGCTCGTCGACGCTGTCCCCGGTGGGGTCTGTCAACTCGATGCGGACGGTCGCCTCGTCGCTGTCGACGACGTCCTCGTCGAACTGACGGGATACGACCGAGAGATGCTGGTGGGCGCTCACCCCGCTGCGTTCCTCGCGGACGACGACGCGGATCGACTGGACGCCGAATTTCGATCGCGGTTGACGACTGACACGGCCAACGTCTCGACGCTCGAGCTCGCGATCCGGACCGCATCCGGCGAATCGATTCCCTGTGAACTCCGGCTCAACGTCGTGTTGGCGGGCGGCCCGCCCCGAGGGGCAGTCTGCGTCGTCCGCGACGTGTCCGACCGAGTGCGACGAGACGCCGAACTCGAGAGCGTCCAGGACGCGTTCGAGTCGATGGCCTCGGTCCTCGACGAGGCCGACGTCGGCGTCTTCCTGCTCGATTCGGACTTCGAGATCGTGTGGGCCGACCGGACGATCGAGCGGTTCTTCGACCTCGACCGGGAGGCCGTCGTCAGCCGCGACAAACGCGACGTGCTCGAGGAGACAATTGCGGATCGGGTGGCCGAACCGAAATCGTTCGTCGACGTCGTCCGCTCGAGCTACGAGGACAACACCGCCGCCGAGCGATTCGAGTGCCGCCTCCGATCGGTGGACGGAGCCGAGGAACGGTGGCTCGAACACCGGAGCAATCCGATCACGGCCGGTCAGTACGCGGGCGGGCGAATCGAACTCTACTACGACGTCACGGACCGGAAGCGATCCGAAGTCGCGCTGTACGAACGGGAAGAGCAGTTGCGGACGCTGGTCGAGGCGGTCGACGAGTACGCAATCTTCATGCTCGATACCGACGGGACGGTCGTCACGTGGAACACGGGTGCCCGGGAGATCAAGGGTTACACTACTGACGACGTCGTCGGCGAGCACTTCTCGACGTTCTATCCGGAGAAGGACGCCGCGGACGGGAAACCGGAGCGTCTCCTGTCGACGGCGCGCGAGGAGGGACAGGTCGAGGACGAGGGGTGGCGCGTCCGGAAGGATGGCTCGCGGTTCTGGGCGAACGTCGTCATCACCGCGATCAGGGACGACGGCGACCTGGTTGGGTATGCGAAGGTCACGCGAGACATGACCGAACGGCGAGAGTACGAGGAGCAACTCCGTCGCGAGCGCGACCTGACCGAACAACTCCTGCGGACCTCGCCGATCGCAATCTCGGTCCGGGACGCGGACGGCTCGCTCCTTCTGGCGAACCACCGCGCGAGAGAGCTGTTCGGCCTCACGGAGCCGAAACTTGCCGAGGGCTCCGAGAACCTCGAGGAGTGGACGATTTCGCACGCTGACGGCACGTCGTTTTCGCCGTCGGATCGGCCCGCCGTTCGCGTTCTCGAAACCGGTAATCAGGTTCTCGACCAGAAAGTCGTCGTCGAACGCCCCTCCGGAGACCGGATATGGCTCTCCGTGAGCGCCGCCCCCGTGTTTGACGACGGCGGCGACCTCCAGCGAATCATCACCACGGCCGAGGACATCACCGGGGTCAAAGAACGCGAACGACAACTCGAGTCGGAACTCGGGGAGTTGCTCGGGCGCATCTCCGACGCGTTCTACGCACTCGACGAGGAGTACCGGTTTACACACGTGAACGAACGTGCCGAGGAACTACTCCAGGCCAACGAGGACGAACTGCTCGGCGAATCCCTCTGGGAGATGTTTCCGGAGGCGGCCGAGGTCGACGAGGTCTGGGACGCGTTTCACACGGCGATGGAAACCCAGGAGCAGACCAGTTACGAACTCTACTTCGATCTTCTCGACTTCTGGGTCGAGGCGAATATCTACCCCTCCGAAACCGGCGTCTCCGTCTACTTCAGGGACGTCACCGAGCGAATCGAGCGCGAACAGCAGCTAGCGGAATCCGAGCGACGCTACCGCACCCTCGCCGAGCACTTCCCGAACGGGGTCGTAATGTTGTTCGACGAGGACCTCCGGTGTACGCTCGCGGCGGGACAGGCGTTCGAGAATCTGCCCATTTCCGCGGACGAACTCGAGGGGCGGGTGCCGGCGGAGATGGTCGACGAAAGCGCCGGTCGAGCGCTCGAGTCGGCCTTCCAGGAGGCACTCGACGGAACCGAGCAGTCGATCGAAGTCGAGTACGCGGGTCGACAGTGGTCGATCCACACCGCGCCGATCACCGATGTCCAGGGCGGTTCGACGGCCGGGATGGCGATGGCCCAGGACATCACCGAGCGAAACGAACGCATCCAGAAGCTCGAACAGTTCGCGAGCGTCGTCTCCCACGGCCTGCGCAATCCGCTGGGCATCGCCCAGATCTACACCGACATGGCGCGACGGGAGGGGAACCCCGAGGACTTCGACCAGATCGAGCAGTCTCTCGACCGCATGGAGACGATCATCGAGAACCTGTTGACCACCTCGCGCGAGGGCCGGACGGTCTCCGATCCGGACCCCGTTTCGCTTGCTGCGACCACGACTGAGGCCTGGCAGAACGTCGAGACGGGCGAGGCGACGCTCGAGGTGGACGACGACCTCGAGCGGGTGCTCGTCGACGAAGACCAGCTCCACTCGCTCCTCGAGAACCTGTTTCGAAACGCCGTGGAGTACGGTGGCGAGGCGGTTACGGTCCGCCTCCGCTCGCTTGAGGACGGGTTCGCCGTCGAGGACACGGGACCGGGAATCCCAGCAGAAAAACGGGACGAGGTGCTCCAGTACGGCTACACGTCGGGCAGCGGCACCGGTATCGGGCTCGCAGTCGTTCGCGACATCGCCCAGGCTCACGGCTGGGAAATTTCGATAACGGACAGCGAAGATGGCGGCGCTCGCTTCGAGTTCCACGGCGTCGAGACGGCCTGACGATCGGTACTAGCGTTCTCGCTCGACGACGAACTCCGCCAGCTCGAGCAGGTAGTCTCGCGCCTCGGCGTTCGCGACGTCGACAGTGCCGAGCGCGTCGATGGCCCGGTCGGCCTCCGCTCGGGCCCGGCCGTTCGCCTCGGCCGGCGTCATGTCCGTGATCTGCACGAGCGACGGGCGTTCCATCATGGCGTCGTGTCCGGTCGGCTTGCCGAGCGCCTCGGGGTCGGCGACGGCGTCCAGGACGTCGTCGCGGATCTGGAAGGCGACGCCGACTCGCTCGGCGTACTCGCCGAGGGCTTCGACCGTGAACGTGTCCGCGTCGGCCGCGATAGCGCCGAGTTCGGCGGCCGCCCGGAACAGCGCGCCGGTCTTGCGCCGGGCGAGGGTCATGTACTCGGCTTCCGTCTTGGGTTTCGCCTCGAGTTCGGTGGCCTCGCCGACGCCGAGTTCGACCATCGCCTCGGAGACGACCTGCATCGCGGCGGGGTCGCTCGAGAACAGCGCGAAGGCTTCCCCGAGGAGGCCGTCGCTGGTGATGATCGCGGGGCCGTAGCCGAGTTCCGACCAGGCACTGGTGGTGCCTCGCCGGAGTTCCGAGCGGTCGATGATGTCGTCGACGACGAGCGACGCCGTGTGGACGAGTTCGATGCCGACGCCGAAGTCGACGGCCTCGCTCGCCTCCCCGCCGACGGTCTCACAGGCGAGCACGGTCACCGTCGGGCGGACGCGTTTTCCCCCGGCAAGGGTCGCGTGACGAACGCCGTCGTTGAGCGCCTTCGGCTCGACGCCGTCGACGACCTCGATGAGTCGCTCCTCGAGGAGTGCTCGACGGTGCTCCAGCAGTTCCATTGACAGGGCTTAGGACGGCCCTCAAAAGTAGGTGACGGTTGCCATCACCGTCTTCACAGGGCGCGTCTGTATCCACACGCCGGACAGTACAGCGCGTCTGAACGAACGAGGAAGTAGCTCTGCTCGCAGCGACCGCACGACCCGGCGATGGAGGCCCCCAGCTCTCGAGCCAGGCCGCTCACGGTGCCCTCGAGCAACCGCTGGCGCCGCTCCGTGGCCTCGAGTCGAGCGATCACGGCCTCGAGTCGCTGGTCCGTTCGTCGCGCGGCAGCGTCCCGCCCCGCCGGTTTCCGGCCGGGGACCCCGCGACGAGTGTGGCGTTGTCTGGTGTCCATACGCGTTGATATGCGTTACGGGGAGAAAAGCACGTTTTCACGCCCGGTGGTACGTTCAGCGGCCGACTCTGTCTGACGGCCACAACGCTCAAGACGGTCGTTTCCCATGGTTCGGGTGGCGACGGTGGCCAGCAACAGCAGAGGTGGTGGAACGGCCATGGACGTCGCCAGGGGGTACGTCCCTGCTCCGACGGTGCCAGACTGTACCCGGGTTGCTGGATTCACGACCGTTTGACGTTGCTTCGTCGTTCGAGATGCCTTCTCGATGCGGTATCGACGTTCTCTATGCACTCTGCGTTGACGCGCTTAGTCGCTGGTGTATTTCGTCGCTGTCGGGCGTACATCTACTACGATACTCGAGAGCGACGCCGACAACGATCGGTTACGTCGCTCCATACACGGGTAAGCGACGGTTACACGCCACCAAGACGACGATGGGCGAGAAGCCGGCTCCAGCGAACGTTGCATCCGAACGGCGCGCATGCGACTCGATGCCAGAAGGGTTATGACGGTAGTCGCATATTACTACTCGATTCATGACTGACGACCCGTCGTTCGTCGACCGCTTCGACGATCCACGGATTACGACGCAGTTCTGCCGCCCACTCTCTGGCGAGACGGACGTGACGCT
This sequence comes from Natronosalvus rutilus, assembly GCF_024204665.1. Classification (NCBI taxonomy): domain Archaea; kingdom Methanobacteriati; phylum Methanobacteriota; class Halobacteria; order Halobacteriales; family Natrialbaceae; genus Natronosalvus; species Natronosalvus rutilus. The sequence continues at coordinate 735,112 of NZ_CP100355.1, forward strand.
CCTCGGCGTCGTTCACGATCACCCTGCAAGCATCGCCCGCGTCGAAACCGTCCTCGAGTACCTGGAACCCGACACGCTGGCTCTGGAACTCCCGGGAGCGGCCGTTCCGCTGTACCGAACCTACGCTCGCGACAGCGAGGGGACGCCCTCGCCCGAGTTCGGTGGCGAGATGGCGGCCGCGATTCGCGCCGCGCCGGAAGCGGACGTCGTGGGCATCGACGCTCCCAACTGGTCGTTTCTCCGCCGCCTCTTCACTCGCTTGCTCGCCGACCGCGTCCCGGCGTCGACCGCCCGACGGGTCCTCTCGAGTCTGAGTGGGGTGACACGAACGGCGCTGACCTGTCGCGTCGCCGCCACCGTCTCGAACGCGACGTCGGTGACCATCGCCTGCGGCGACCCGATCGAGTACGCCTGTTCGGCGGACGATTCGCCCGCGACGCAGGCCGAACACGAGCGACGACACGTCTCTGGCGTCAGAACGCTCCTCCGGCTCCAGGACGACGGGGCGGACGCGACGACGTATCGCGACGAGACACGGGAGTCGTGTATGATCGACCACCTCGAGTCGCTCCGGGCGGAGGGGTTGGTCGTCGCCGTCGTCGGCATCGATCACCTGCGGGCGCTCGAGACGGCGCTGGTTGATAGTGACAGTGACGACAGCTCGCAGCGATGACGGCTCGCGGTGACGAGTGCCCGCGGTGACGACGGCTCGCGATATCGAAGGTATGCGGTGACGACGACTCCGGTAACGGCGGCTCCGGTGACGACGAACCCGACGAACCGACCTGCACCGAGAAAACGGATTCTTCGTGGCTACCGCCTGAGTGGCGAGACGCACACCCGGCAGTACGTGAACGTCGGCTCTCGTTCGTTCGGCGCGCCGCAGTGTGGACAGGCCGTCGTCTCGCCGTCGACCTCGAGATCGGCGTTGAGTGAGTCGGCACCGTCGTGGTGAGCGCGGGCCCGATCCAATCGCGGCGCCGACTGCAGGCCGGCGTGCTCGCCGTCGGTGACGGACGCGGGCAGGCTGGTCTCGCCGTCGCGGCGCACGTACGCGTAGTAGAGCACCAGGTGGAGTAAGGCGAACAACAGCACGTACCCGACGAGCCAGACCCAGAGGCTCATTGGTGTGCTATACGTTCTCAACCTACTTGGTTATTGCCCGAACTATCGCCTCTCGCGACAGTCACGGATTCGAAAAAACGCGCGCCGTCAGTTCGTTCGGTGGCCGGGCGGCGTCAGGTCGCGCTGGAACTCGTCGAACTGCTCGAGGCCGTCGTCCAGGTCGTACTCGATCTCGCGTTCGGCCTGTCGGTTCTCGCCGGCGTCCTCGAGCGGGGTCGCGACGTCCTCCCAGCCGGGTTTGATCTTGATGCTCTTCGCGGGCATACCGACGGCAATGTGGTGGGCCGGCACGTCGTTCTGGACGATAGCGCGGGCGCCGACGATGGCGTTCTCGCCGACTCTGTTCCCCGCGCGAACCATCGAGTCGTAGGTCAGGCGGACGTCGTCCTCGATAGTGGTGTGAAAGTTTCGGACCTCGGTCTGGTCGACGACGTCGTGGTCGTGGCTGTAGAGGTGCGCGCCGTCGGAGATGGAGACCCGGTCGCCAATCGTGAGCTTACCGCGGTCGTCGAGGTGAACGTTGTCGTGGATGACCGTGTTGTCGCCGACCGTGATGTTGTGGCCGTACGTGAACGTGATCCCCTTGAAGAAGCGGCAGTTCTCCCCACAGTCCTCGAAGAGGTGATCGGCGAGCATCCGCCTGAACCGGAGGGCGAACTCGACGTTGTCAGCGAGTGGCAGACTGTCGAACTGTCGCCAGAGCCACTGGAGGTGCTTCGAGCGCTTGAACTTCTCTTCGTCCTTCTCGGCGTAGTACTCGCTCTCGAGGGTCGTGTTACAGGGGTCGTAACTCTGGAGTCTGACGAGTTCGGCCGGCGAGACGTCGCCACCGGCTTGCCAGCGCTCGTAGGCGTCCCGGTCCCCCGAAAGGTCGATGAGCACGTCCTCGACGACCGAGCAGGTGCTCTCGTCGCTCGAGAGACGCTCGTCGACGGCCGTCACGAACTCCCGCATCCCCGCCTCCGCCTCGTCCGGCAGCGAGACGTACCGCTTGGTCATGTGGCGGTGTACTGTGGCGAAGGTCATAGACGTTCGGTTCTCGATTTTCTCTCCCTCTCGAGAGCGATCGGTATCGAAGTAGTCCGACGCTACCGTTCGATCCGTACTGAGGATTCGTCGGTAGCGATTCCCCGAACTCGAGAACGGGCTCTCACACTCGAGAACGGGTTTCTCCGCTCGCGAATAGGTTCCCTTCAGCCCCGGCCGTCGGGACGTTCTTCGATGGAGGCGCGCTCGGTGATCATCCGAACGACGCTCGAGTGCGACGATCATCCGAACGGGGCTGGAGCGTGGCGATCACCCGAACGACGGACGAGTGCGGCGAGAAGACGGAAAGCGGCTGTCGTGACTCGGTCTAGGGACCGATCAGAGCGACGTTCCAGCGACGAGCGGACGCGAGCGCGTGGCGAAATCGGTGTCGACGATTCCGTCCTCGAGGTGGTCGTCGGCGTACATGACGCCCTTCTCGCCGACAGTGACCAACCCGGCTGCCTCGAGGGCAGGCAGGTGCTGGTGGGTCAGGGTGGTCCGCACGTCCGCTTCACTGGCACCGACCTCGGCTGCGACTTCCGAGGCGAGGACGGCGACGGAGAGCGGCTCGGACGCGTCATCGAGCACCGCGAGGGCGGTTCGACGCCGCTCGTTCGCGAGCGCCTCGAAGACGGCGTCCCAGTTCGTGTCGTTGCGCTCGGTCGTCTTTCGGATGGTCGCCCCGTCGAGGACGAGGTCGTCGGGCAGCGAGACGGCGCCCGCCTCGCGGTCCCATGCGAGCAACCCGGCGTCCTCGAGTAGGGGCAACTCGACGTGAACGAGCGCGGTTCGCCGTTCCTCGAACTCGTTCGTGGTGACCGACACGGCTGGTTTTCCGAGCTCCTCGGCGGCGAGTTCCCGGGCTAACTCGTTGAGTGTGACCGAATCAATCCCGCCCTCGCGCCGTTCGCCGACGAACGCCAGAATACGCCGTCGCCGTCGGCTGGTAATGGCGTTAAACGTCGAATCAATCGACAGATTACGTGCCGCAGAGTCCGTCTGGCTCATACAACCGCTGCTTACTACCATAGTCGGTTAAGCCTCGTTCCAAAACAGATAGGTGGTCGATCAACGGTCGTGAAATGAATGTCAGCGATACTGTTCAGAACCCGAACTAGACGCTATCATCCTCGACTTCGAACGACCGTCGGCCATCCCCCGTCACGCCGGCAGGTTCGGGACGAACGAGCGACGTTCCGTACACCCTAAGTCCCCTCGCTCCCAAGCCCGAGATATGCAGTATCAGACGCTCGGAACCGCCGATGTCGAGGTCAGCGAAGTCGGCTTCGGTGCCTGGGTCGTCGGCACCGACTGGTGGGGCGACCGCTCGGAAACCGACGCGATCGAGATGATCGACCACGCCCTCGACCGGGGGATCACCTACTTCGACACGGGCGACGTCTACGGCCACGGGCGAAGCGAGGAACTCGTCGGGAAGGCTCTCGCGGACGTGCGCGAGGACGTCACCATCGCCACCAAGGTCGGTTACGACTTCTACAACAACCCGCAGGCGGGCCACGGCGAGTTGCCGAAATCGATGGACCCCGACTACCTCCGGGAGGCCGTCGAGCAGAGCCTCGAGCGACTCGACACCGACTACCTGGACGTCCTCCAGTTGCACAACGCGAACGTCGACGAGATTACCCCGGACGTCCTCGAACTCCTCGACGAACTCGAGGAGGAGGGGCTGATCCATGCCCGTGGCCTCGCACTGGGACCCTCTATCGGCTGGCTGGCCGAGGGCGACCTCGCCATCGAAGAGGAGTTCGACTCCCTCCAGCTGGTCTGGAACGTCTTAGAGCAGGAGGTCGGCAACCATTTCCTCGAGACCATCGAGCGCACCGGTTCCTCGACGAGCCTGATTCCCCGGGTGCCCCACTCCTCGGGCATCCTGAACGAACAGGTCACGCCCGAGACGGAACTCGACGCGGGCGACCACCGCGGCTTCCGCCCCGACGCCTGGTACGAGACGGGCTGGGAGAAACTCGAGGCGTTGCGTTTCCTGGAGCGCGACGGCGAGCGGACGATGGGCCAGGCCGCCATCGCCTGGCTCCTGAGCCACGAGTCGGTCGCCAGCGTCACGCCGACGTTCCGCACCGCCGGCGACATCGACGAGTGGGCGGCCGCCAGCGACGTGCCGAAACTGAGCGACGAGGAACTGGCTCGCGTCGCCGATCTCTACGAGAACGACTTCGACATCGACCGCGAGGACGGCATGGACTCGCTTCGATCGTCGGTCGACGGTGAGGACATCCGCTCGGCGGGCCTGGACAAACTGGCCGCCGACTGATCGCGTCCCCATACTGAGGACCACGATGGCGCTCAGGGTCGATTCGCGCTGACGAGGACGGTTCGTGCTTGAGGCCGATCCGTGCTGCCAGGGCCGATTCGTTCTCGAGCACCGGCGGTCCTGATCTGACGGACTTCCTTCGACTGCGAACTAAACACGAATACGAACATTCTCGTCGGTCGGCCCGAGAGTGACGGCCATGTCGTCCCCCGAAACCTCTTCCCCGGACGGGCCGGACGGAACGGAACACGCGGTCGAACCGGCCGAACCAGACCCCTCGAGCGAGCCGGACGCGCCGGACGCCCGTCCAGCCACGATGAACGGTCTCCTCGGCGGCCTCGTCGCCGTCTTCGCTTCCTTTCTCACGTTCTCGGTGCTCCTCGGCGGCATCGTCGCCGGCTACCTCGAGGGGGCCGACCAGGAGGAGGGGATCATCGCGGGCCTGTACGCGGGTTTCGTTTACGCCGCGTTGATCGTCCTGCCGCTCGTGCTCGGACTGGGGCCAGTCGTCGGCGTCGGTGAACTGGTCGGCGGGCTCGAGTTTGTCGACGGGGGCCTGATCCTCTTCATGGTGTTCTACAGCACGTTCGCCGGCGGGTTCGGCGGCTGGGTCGGCGCGTACCTGAACGCGGAGTTCGGCGACGTGTTCGGTCGTCTCTAGCTCGAAGCGGTTCGCTGCCCGCTCGTCACGGGACTCACTCACGCCACTTCTTCTCGAGAGCCGTGTTCGACTTCGATTTCGACTCACGGAGCGACGTCCGGTATTCCGAGCAGAGACGACTCTCGCGTTTCACATTGCTATCGCCGTGAGAGAAAGAGCGTTCTGCCCCAATTCCTCCGTCGCGCCGCGATCACCCTCTCCGCGGCGACTCGAGTTCGATGTCCGCAGCCTCGAGCAGGTCGGCCACCTCCTCGCGTTTCTCCTGGTGCTCTCGCAAAAACTCCTTCATGAGATGGGCGGCCTGCTCCTTGCAGTCGCCACAGAGGCGCTCGCCACCGACGCACTCGTCGTAGACGCGTTTCGCGAACTCGTCGTCGTCGCCGGCGAGCAGGTAGGCGTAGAGTTCGTAGACGGGACACTCGTCGGCTCTGCCGCCTAACTCGCGCTGGAGTTCGGCCGTCTCGCGCCCGCCCGTCGTCGCCGCCTTCACCTTGTCGTAGCCGTCCTCGGGGTCGTCGAGCAGCGAGATGTGGCTGGCCGGAATCGAGGAGGACATCTTCCCGCCCGTGAGCCCGGTCATAAACCGGTGGTAGATGGACGACGGCGGCTGGAAGCCGTAGCCGTCGTGAGCAAGTTCGATCGTGCGGGCGATCTCGGCGGCCTCGTCGTGATCCAGGTCGAAGGCGTCGACGTGTTCGTCGAAGACCCGTTTCTCGCCCTCGACGGTGTCGATCAGCGCTTCGAAGGCTTCCTCGGTCGCCCGGCGATTCAGGAACCGTGTTCGGGGACGGAGGGGTTCCATACCAGCGTTCTCGAGTTTCGAGATGGCGCGATCGCGGGCGTCCTCCTCGACTGTTTCGACCTCGGTAACGCCGGTGCCCCCGGACTCGAGCCACTGGGCAGCCTCCACGCACCGCGGCTGGTCGGGGTCGTCCGCGTACGACTCCCGGGCGTCGTAGGCAGCGCCGATGACCGAGAGTTCGTCCTCCGTCGCCTCGAAACTCGCGTAGGCCGTCGTCACGCCGAAGTAGCGCATCCGGGAGGCCAGGTCCCGGGCGAGCCTGACGTGAGGGTCCTGGTCGGGGCCGACGGGGATCACCGTGGGCTTTGGCCCCTCTAGCTGGGGGTAGAGGATGTCGGCCATCTGCGTGACGACCGACTGCATGTGCGAGACGTCGGTCTCGCCGTCGAAGCCGTAGATGGCCCCGAGTTCGGAGAAGTTGGCCTCGATCCCCAGTTCGAACGCGAGGTCCTGCACCTCGCGCTCGGTCGACTGGCGGTAGACGGTTCCGTCCTCGAGGTCGAACCCCAGCGCCAGCAGGGAGAGCAGGTAGTCCCGGGCGTGTTCGTCGATTTCGTCCCAGGTGAGTCCGCGCGCGGCGTGGGCCTCGAGGTCAGCGATCAGCGCGTAGGCGTCTCCGCCCTGTTCCTGGTGCCAGATGATCTCGTCGAAGACGAGTTTGTGCCCGATGTGGGGGTCGCCGGTCGGCATGAACCCCGAAAGGACGGCGAAGGGGTCGCCCTCGCGCATGGCCTCGAGCACCGGCCGGTAGTCGCGGTGACCGAAGATGACGCCCCGGCGCATCAGGTAGTGGGGGTGGGGCAGGTCCGCGAGGAGTTCGTCGAACTCCTCGATGCCGAACTCCTCGAAGAGTTTGCGGTAGTCGGAGACGCTCGAGGAGCCCCAGGGGTCGAGAGCGACCTCGTCGGCGCCAGCGGCCCCTCCGTCGGTCAGTGGTTCCTCGGCGTCCTCGGCGTCCTCGGCGTCCTCGATCGTATCCGTGCCCGTACCGGTCATTGTCCCGGATTCGCCGCCCAGCGCGCAAAAACCTTCGCTTCCACACCGTCTCGACTCGAGTGCCGTCGGTCGCCGGTCAGGACGATTCGTCCAGTTCGTCCACATCGTCCGCCGAGGACCCCGTCCGAAACTCCAGGCGAAAGCCGCTCTCGGCGTGCTGGCTCGTACCCGCCTCGACCGTCCAGCCGTGGGCGTCCGCGATTCGCCGGACGATCGACAGGCCGAGTCCCGTCCCGTTCTGAGTGCCCGAGTGACCGTACTCGAAGAGCACCTCGAGGTCGTCCTCGCCGACGTCGACGCCGATGCCATCGTCCTCGACGTAAAAGCCGCCGCTAGGGAGCGATCCGAGCCGTACCGTCACGCCCTCACCGCCGTGGGTGACGGCGTTGCCGAAGACGTTCTCGAACAGTTCTCGAAGCGCTCCCGGGGTCGCCTCGACCGGCTTCAGGTCGGCTGCCGCCTCGAGTTCGAGGGTCGCCTGCCCGGTGTCGACGGTCTCCCAGGCACGCCCGGCGACGACGCCGACGGACACCCACTCGAGGTCCTCCTCGTTGACGTCCGAACGGACGAGCGTCAGGACGTCGTCGATCAGGTCGTCCATCCGCCCGAGCGATTCGCCGATCGGTTCGAGGTGGTCGCTCGAGCAGTCGTCAGCAAGGAGGTCGAGGTGACCCGTCGCGACGGTCAGTGGATTTCGCAGGTCGTGGGAGACGATGGCGGCGAAGGCCCCCAGTCGGTCGTTGGCGCGCTCGAGGTCGTACTCGCGCTCGGTTCGCCGAAACGCCGCGGCGGCGTGTTCCGCCAGAAATTCGACGAACTGGCAGTCGTCGACGGAGATAGTTCCCGACTCCGGCGTGACGACGCTCATCACGCCGTAGGAACCGAGCGGAACGATCACGCCGGCGGTCATCGGGTGGTCCGGGTCGCCCAGGATGTCGCTCTCGTCGATCAACCGAAAGCTGGCGTTCTCGACATCGGCCAGCGGGTCGTCTTCGGTTTCGGCGAACACGGTCGTTTGTCCCTCCCGAAAGGCCACACCGGCCATCGAATTCTCGAACGGGAGGTGTTCCGGGACTGCGCCGTGACCCTTCCGTTCGTCCGTTGTGGCCACGAGGTCGAACCGGCCCGTCCCATCGTCGGCGGCGAAGACGGCCGTCAGTGGCTGCTCGAGGACGGTACTCGCCGTCTCGACGGTCGTTTCGGCGATTTCGTCGGCCGTCGCCGCTCGAAAGAGTCTCGGCGTCGCCGACTGCAGAGCGCGCAAAATCCGCATCTGACGGTGTCGGTCGACCCGTTCTCTGACGTAGTCGACCAGCGTCTCGGTCGCGTCCACCGCAACGGCGGCAGGCTGGTAGGACCCGTCCTCTAGCCACATCTGCGTGTCGCTGGTATCGACGCAGCGAACGATCGAACACCGCGTCGCTTGCGCTCGAACTCGCTCGAGCAGCTCGCGCCGAAGCCCTTCGTCGCCGGCCACGTCTCCGACGACGACGCAACCGACGGTTCCCGACTCGAGGCGGTCGAGCGCGGACGAGAACCGACGCTCGTGCGCGACCGGCGTGGATAGTCGGGACTCGAGCGTCGTCGCGACTGTCTCGAGACCGTCGCCGACGATGAGAACGCTCGGTGGGCGTCCCCCATCCACTATCATATTCTCACGTGGCATCGAGACGGCAAATACGTTGGCGTGGAATCGACCGCTGAAACGGGCCTCGAAACCGAATTCGAATCCGGTTCGGTCAGGGGGTCAGCCGTTCGAGCGACCGCCACTCGATGTCGGCGTCGCCTCCTGGACCGGCTTCGCTGACCAGCGCAAACACCATCGTCTTCCGGACGCCGTGAGCCAGCCGTACGTCGAGCGAGAGGTCCCGCGGCTCGAAGACGTGCTCTGCCGGCAGTACGCGGACCAGGAGTTCCGAGTGGCCGAGGTCGTCGACCGACTCGACGTTCGCGTACGTCCGGAAGTCCGCACCGAACTTGTAGCCCGTCTTGGGAACGACGCCGGCCTCGCGGAGCGTGGTGTAGACGGCCAGTCGCCGGTCGAACCGTTCGCCCTCGACGTCGCGACCGCGCTCGAGCACCGCCGCCGGGTCGAGATCGATCGCGCCCGCCGTCGCGAGGTGGGCGGCCTCGAGCAACGAACACTGCAGGGTCGGTCGGTCGTACTCCCGGCCCTCGAGCGGCTGGCCGTAGAACGTCCGCTCGTACAGCTCGTGTGGGGGATTCCAGATGACGACCCGATCGGCGAGCAGGTCGGCTTCCACGCCCTGGGGAATGGCCGTCTCGCTCGTTCCCGAAATCTCGGGCCGGCCGACGTCGAAGTAGGTGATCTCGCTTTCTTCATCGACGACGGCGAGGGCGCCGCTCTCGAGGTCGCTCGCGGCCACGTCGGTTCGCTCGCCGACCACGCTCAGTGCGTACTCGATCTCCCCGTCTCCCGGCCCCTTCCCGCGGGGGAAGACGGCGAACTCGGCTCGAGGCGGCTCCGTCACCCACGGTTCGCGAGCGGGGGCGAGGTAGAACCCGCGCGAGCGGAGGTCGGCGTAGACGAGGAACCGAACGCCGAAGTCGGGTTCCGGCCCCGGTTCGCGGGCGAGGAACGAGCGAAACGACAGTCGCTCGTCGCCGTCGCGGACGGCAGCCAGGTCGCCCCGGTACAGCAGGTGGGCGGCCTCGACCGGCGCGAGGGCGATCTCGTTGCCCCCGAGCGGGTAGCCGTAGCCGCGCGAGTCGTGAAACCGCTGGCGGGCGTCGTTGCCGACGCGGACGACGTCGCCGTCGAACCGTCCCTCGAGTTCCATACCCGGAGGTGTCGGGCGGGCCACAAAGCCCCTGCGAATCCCGTCATCGGGCTGGTGGGTCACGTCGCCGGGCAGGCGTCTGTGCAGCGAGTCGTCAGTGGTCGGCCGTCACCGACCCCTCTTGGGCTGTCGCCTCGGACTCGAGCGCTTTCGCTCGAGCGCGGTCGCAGGTCGCGTCCAGGCAGCGAGTCCCGGTCGTGGTGTCGAACGTGGGGAGGCCGCAGGCACACTCGCCGTCGGCGACGCCCGTCGGGATGACGAACCCGGTGTCGCAGTCGGGATAGTGTTCACAGCCGGCGATCAGGCCGCCCCGCCGGAGGATCAGCAGGTCACCCTCGCAGTTCGGACAGTCCCACTCGCGGTCGAACGCCTCGCGGACGGCGTCGTCGAGCGACTCACAGCCGCGGTCGAGACAGACGTGGAACGCGAGGCCGCGCTCGACGCGCATGCGAGGGAGACCACAGTCACAGCGGTCGTCGCGGAGGGTTGTATCCCGTGGGATGGAATAGCGGTCGCTACAGCCGACGCAGTGGATGCCGTTCGAGCGGACGAGGACGCCGGTGCAGCCGTCGCCTGGACACTCACCCACGGGGGTGCCGGTGCTCGAGGCCGGATAGGTGGCGAAGCCGTCCTCGACGTGGGCGGCGACCCGGAGCGTCTGGGTGTCTTTCTTCGCGACGAGGGTGAACCCGTCCTCGCGGTCGCTCGAGACGTTGTCGGCGCGGGTGAGCCAGGCGACGGGCTGGTAGCCGTCGACGTCGTGGACGAAGACGGTGTTGTCGGGCTTGACGATGGTCGTGACGCGGCCGCGGTACTCCTCGCGATCGGTTCCGTCGGCGATCACGGTGCAGTCACCGGCGAGGACACGAATGCTGTCGTCGGACATGGGTGGTCTGGCCGCGCGATGGTATTTGACATCCTCTCCGCGCTGAAGCGCGAGGATTCCCGAGCGTTGGGATATTAAGATTTGCAACCCACCTGTTCGCTCGGTGCGAAACGCCCCGAGGTTTGATTGAACAGGTAGGCTACAGGCCGTGCCAAACGACCGTTACTCATATCCTCTGTCGGAGGATTCTGAGTTATCTTTCTGCGAATGTTCATTGCACCGTTCACGTCCGCGTTCATGGCCACGTCACACGAATCACAGACGTACAACCCACGCTCTACACGGTTCGCGTCACGCTTCCGCCCACAACACGAACACGTCTTCGACGTATCTCGCTCCGAAACACGGTCAACGAGGATGCTATGCTCCTCCGCTTTGTATTCGAGCAGGTTCGTGAAGCGGTCGAACTCCCACCCGTGGAGCTTCTTATTCCCACGCTTGCCCCAGTTCCGAGGCTCGCCGTTCTCGTTCTCCCGAATCTCGCTCAGGTCGCCAACAGCGATGCGACCAACATTGTGGTCGATACACTGCTCGACGACGTGCTTAGCGAGGGCGTGCAAGAAGTGGTCTTTCCGCCGAGACAGTTTCTGTCGAGCACGAAGGGCACCGTGTGACGGGCCGTTCTTGCCTTCGGTGTCATACTCGTTGCGAGTGAAGTAGTGCTTGTCTTGTTTCAGCACGTTCCCCGGATACAACTCGGCGTCACCGTCGTCGTAGGCGATGGTGAGGTAGTTCTTGATTCCTAGGTCAATCCCTGCCGTGTTATCGCCGGGGGCATCCTCGACGGGAATCTCGATCTTGCAGATGAGGTGGAGTTCCCAGCGGTCGCCGTTCCAGACGGCCCGTACCTGTTGGATGTTCTCCACGGTCAGGTCCGGTCGTGTCTCGTACTCTGCGAGGATGAAGTCCGAGTGGTGGGTCTTCAGATTGAAGCCCTTGCTCAGGCGAAGTTTGTTGTGTTTGGAATCGTGTTTGATGCCGTTTTGCTTCCACGTCACCGTGGAGCGTGGGTGGTTATCTCCTCGCTTGCGGTAGCCGGGTGGGTTCGCGTCGGTGTCGCCGTTGTTGTGCTGTTTAAATCAGCCGGTGAACGCCTCAGCGAGTTCTTCGAGAACGCGCTGACTTGACTGAGAATGCAGGTCACTATAGCGTTCGTGGTCTTTTAATTCGCGTTTGAGGTCGGCTTCCGACGGAACCTTTCCGGTATCATCCCATTCCTGTTGGATGTGGTAGCGGGCGACGTTCCACAGTTTGGATGCTGAGTGCCCGCAGTCATCGAGGTCGTCACTCACCTGGGGGTGGTTGACGAGTTTCGCTCGATAGGTCCGGGTTGTCTCCAGCATCGGCTGTGTTCATAAGCATTTATGGATTGTTTCGTATTAATGATAGTGATTGGACGTAGAATATCCAGCAGTGTATCCATCGGTGGTTGGCGTCATTCAGTGACGGCGCGTATCCCCGCCATAATCGGTGAGGTTTTGCGCCTGTTCATCCCATAAACTCTCGAGGCGGTGTATTCCGGTTCTAGCGTCTCTCCTCGACGCCTGGCGAACGGCCCGCTTCGATTCGCGCACACCTTCGTGTTCATGTTCGTGTCCGGTCCGTCTTCGCGTTCGATGTGACCGAGACGAGACTTTTTGACCCCGGTCGTGATACCGGTTGGTATGGGGGAGACGTACGAGGCGGACTGGCTCCACCTCGCCGACGGGGAGGCCGTCGTCTGGGAGAGCCGGCCGCATCCGATCGACATGGGGTGGAAACTGCCGATGGGTCTCGGGTTGATGCTCTTCGGGATCATCGTCCTCGGCCTGGCAGCCGGGACCGAGTACGGCCTCGCGAGGGCGATCGGGCTGGCCGTCGGGGCCGTTGGCCTCGTCGTCGTCACCGCGACCTACCTCCGCTGGACGAGCACACGCTACGTCCTCACCACGAGCCAATTGTACCGGAAACGCGGCATCCTCTCTCGCGACGTCACCCAGTTTCGCCTCGAGCGCGTTCAGAACACGACCCTCGAGCAGGGCGTCCTCGAGCGAGTTCTGGGGTACGGCCAGCTGACGGTCTACACGGCGGGCTCGGCCGATCCCGAACTCACGTTCACCCACGTGCCGAATCCCGAGCGGGCGGCCGGCCGGTTGAGCGCCGAACTCGAGGGCGATTCAGGTATTCAGCCGACGTAAGCGGGTGCGGAACGAGCGTCCGGCCGAGGGTGAGTGGGTGCGGGACGAGATGATCTCACACCCTCACTGGCCGGGACAGAAACGCCTTTCACCGGGCACACCCCCTGTCCGAGTGATGGAGGTCGCCGAGGTTCTGCCCGACTTTGCCGACGCGTTCGCGTTCGAGGCGTTCAACGAGATGCAACGCGAGGCCCTGCCCGCGTTACTCGAGCGTGAGGAGAACGTGGTCGCGAGCGCGCCGACGGCATCGGGGAAGACAGCCCTGGCCGAACTCGCGATCTGTAACGCACTGGCCGATGGGGGCACCGCGCTTTTTATCGCCCCGCTACGGGCGCTGACCAACGAGAAGGAGGCGGACTGGGACCGCTTCGAGTCCATGGACTACTCTGTGTACGTCGTCACCGGCGAACGCGACCTGAATCCGCGCCGGGCGAAGCGCGCGGACATCCTCGTGATGACGCCCGAGAAGCTCGATTCCGCGACTCGAAAACACGACTCGCCGCGATACGACTTCGTGACGGACGTCGACGTCTGCGTGATCGACGAGGTCCACCTGCTCGACGCCGACCGGCGTGGCTCGGTCCTCGAGGTGACCGTCTCGCGGCTGCGTCGGCTCTGTGACCCACGCGTCGTCGCGCTCTCGGCGACGATGCCGAACGTCGACGACGTAGCGGCCTGGCTCGACGCCCCGCCGGCGTGCACGTTCGAGTTCGGCGACGAGTACCGCCCGGTCGACCTCAACGCGGGCGTCAAGACCTACACCCACGGCGAAAACTCCTTCGCCGACAAGTACCGCCGCCTCTACCGGGCGCTCGACCTCGCCGAACCCCACCTCCGGGAGGACGGCCAGGCGCTGGTGTTCGTCGCCTCTCGCCAGGACACCGTCCAGGCAGCCAAGAAGGCCAGAGACGAAATCAGCGAGCGCGACGTGCCGATGGGGGCTCGCGGCGACTACGACTTTCATACCGAGACCAAGCGCCTCGAGAACGACACCCTGCGAAACTCGGCGCTCGACGGCGTGGGATTTCACCACGCGGGCCTCTCGAAGAACGACAAAGACCTGATCGAGGAGTGGTTCAAGGAGGGCAAGATCGAATTGCTCTTCTCGACGTCGACGCTCGCCTGGGGGGTCAACCTCCCGGCCCGCTGCGTCGTCATCCGGGATACGAAGTACCACGACCCGCTCGAGGGCGAGGTGGACATGAGTCCGCTCGACATCCTCCAGATGCTCGGGCGTGCGGGCCGACCCGGTTACGACGACGTCGGCTACGGCTGGGTCATCTGCGACGGCGCCGAGGCGGACGACTACCGCCGACTCCTTCGAGAGGGGAAAGAGATCGAATCCCGGCTGGCCGACAGCCTCCAGACCCACCTCAACGCCGAGATCGCGATGGGCACCATCGCCGACCTCGAGGACGTGATGGACTGGCTCGAGACCACCTTCTACTACGTTCGCGGCCAGTCGCGCCCGGAGTCCTACGACTTCCAGAACCTCCGACGGCGCGTTCGAGACTGCCTCGAGGAACTGGTCGAGCAGGGCTTCGTCGAGACCGGCGAGGACCTCTCGGTCGAGGCGACGGCCCGGGGCGTGCTCGCCTCCACGTACTACCTGCGCCTCGAAACGGCCGTTGGCTTCGCGGAACTGTGTGACCAGGCCGTGGGAACGGAGGGAGACGACGACGCCACCAGTACACCGGCACCGGGAACGACACTCGAGGCCGACGACGTCCTCGAAGCCGTCGCCACGGCTGGCGAGTTCGACTCCGTCTCCGCCCGCCAGTCCGAGCGCGATGCGATCAACGCTGCGCTCGTCGGCCAGGACACTGGCGACCTCGACGCCGGTCAGCGCAAGGTACTGGCCATCCTGCGAAGCGCCGCCGACAACGGCAAGACTCCACCGGACCTCCGGAGCGACGCCTGGGTGATTCGGCAGAACGCGCTCCGCCTGCTCGCCGCCCTGCGCGCGTTCCTCGACCGGTTCGCGACGCCCCACGACGCCAACCTCGCTCGGCGCCTCGAGGCCCGGATCGAGAATGGCGTCGCCGACGACGCGGTCGGCCTGACGGCCATCGACGGCGTCGCCGCCGGTCGGGCGAGCAAGCTCTCGAAGGAGGGGCTCTCGACGCCCGGCGACGTCGTCGCGGCCGGCGTCTCGGAACTCGAGGACGCGGGACTGGGCGAGAGCATCGCCGAGCGCATCTACGAGGGCGCACAGACGCTCCCCGCGGTCGAACTCGAGTGGGGAGACTTTCCCGAGACCATCGGTGCAGGCGAGAACACCGTTCAGGAGGTCCGCATTCGAAATGTAGGCGAACCGGCCAGGGCCGGCGTCCGTGTCACCGTTAACGGCGTCGAGATGACCAGCACCAGCACGTACCTTCGCGACTCGGAAACCGTCCCCGTCGGCGTCTTCGGCGCTGACGCGGACGAACTCGAGTACACCGTCAGTGTCGCGTTCCCCGAAGAGCCGCTGTGCCCGCTCGAGGACCGGCGGACGGTCGAGGTTCGTCGGTAGCGTCGGTCTCGAGGGCTGTCCACGAACGGTTTTTGAGGCTCGAGCGGTGCTTCTCACGTAGGTCGTTCGAACGAGCGCGTGTAGTCTGTTCTCAGGTAGACGTCGATACGAGCC
Source organism: Natronosalvus rutilus (assembly GCF_024204665.1). Lineage (NCBI taxonomy): Archaea > Methanobacteriati > Methanobacteriota > Halobacteria > Halobacteriales > Natrialbaceae > Natronosalvus > Natronosalvus rutilus. The sequence goes on from NZ_CP100355.1 coordinate 750,508, forward strand.
ATCACCGTCGAAACACCTATATTAGAACATGCTAATATTAGGGATAGCTAAAATGGCTGCGCACCACCCGGCGAACGAATCCACTCGGTCGAATCGAGATGCGGACTGCTGTCCCACGGCCGAACACGCCCTGAGCGAACAGGAACTGGCCGCCGACGTACGAACGCTGTCGGCCGTCGGAAGCGACACCCGGTACGAGGCACTACGCCTCATCGCCGACCGTGACGAAGACATCTGCGTCTGCGAACTGGAACCTGCCCTCGGCGTGAGCCAGGGGGCGGTCAGTCAGGCCCTCTCGCGGCTGTACGCCGCCGGCCTCGTGACGCGACGCAAGGACGGCCGATGGCGGTACTACGGCGCCACGCCGCGGGCAGACAGACTGCTCGATGTCCTCGACGAAACCCGGAGGCTCGAGAATGAGTGACGACGCACCTTCGACGGAACCCGGCTCGAGCGAGACCGGGACCACGGCCGCCGAGCAGCGCGAAGCGGTACGAGAGCGGTACGCCGAAATCGTCACCGACTCGGCGTCCTGCTGTGACGACGAGGCGTCCTGCGGGAGCGGAACGACGGATGGTGAACTCGACGATCGATCGCGCTCGATGGGCTACTCCGAGGAAGCCCTCGAGAGCGTCGCCGCGGGCGCGAACCTGGGCCTCGGCTGCGGGAACCCGACCGCAATCGCGAGCCTGGAAGCTGGCGACGCAGTTCTCGACCTCGGCTCCGGGGCCGGCTTCGACTGTTTCCTCGCCGCCCGGGAAGTCGGGCCAGACGGCCGCGTTATTGGCGTCGACATGACGCCGGAGATGGTCGAGACGGCTCGCGAGAACGCGCGAGAAAACGACGCGTCGAACGTGGAATTCCGCCTCGGCGAAATCGAGCACCTTCCGGTCGCCGACGGATCGGTCGACGTGATTATTTCGAACTGCGTCGTGAACCTCTCGCCGGACAAACCGCAGGTGTTCGCCGACGCGTTTCGCGTGCTTCGACCGGGCGGACGCCTTGCCATCTCGGACGTGGTGCTCACCGCTCGGCTTCCGGACCCGGTACGAGCGGACCCGTCTTCGGTCGCCGCCTGCGTCGCCGGCGCGTCATCGATCCCCGACCTCGAGTCGATGCTGATCGAGGCCGGATTCGAGGCGATTTCCATCGAACCAAAGGCGGATAGCGGGTCGTTCATCCGCGAGTGGGACGACGAGCGCGATCTGAGCGAGTACGTCGTCTCCGCGACCATCGAGGCGCGAAAACCGGTCCGGTGAGTCATCGGCCACCGAATCGACGCAACGAAATTGGAAGCGAAGGCGACGGCGCCCTAGGTCTCCTCCTCGAGCCGATCGTGTCGCTCGTCGATCTCGTCCAGGATGTCGAGCGTCTTGCGGATCGAGGCGCGAATCGCGTCGCTGCGGTTGACGAACTTCCCGTCGTCGCCGACGTGTTCGTCGAGGTCCTCGAGGAGTTCCTGGGGAATCTCGACGCTGATCTTGGGCATGGCCGTCTCTTCGGAGGCGTAGTTCTTAAGCGGTTTGACGGGTGCTGCGGACAGGGGGGCGAAACCGAAACGCGCTACCCGGTTTCGTGCTCGACGGGTTCGGGCGCCGAGGTCGACCCCCCGCCGCCGAAGAACCGTCCGCCGCCGGTGAGTACGTAGAGGACGGCCAGTCCCAGCATGTAGGTCACCGCGAGCGGAATTGCCATCAGGAACATCGTCAAGATCCCCTTCGGACTCGCGAACGCGGCGACGGTGAAGATGCCGACGACGACTGGCCGCCAGCGCCGGAGCATCGTCCGGTAGCTGACGATGCCGCCGACGTGGAACAGCGCCATCGTGACGATGATGTTGAACAGGAAGCCGATGCCGACGGTGGTGTAGATCACGAGCCAGAAGAAGCTCTTGATCCGATAGGAGACCTCCATCTGATTGGCGAGCGCGTCCGCGACCAGGTAGGAGATCACGGAGGGGGCGATCCAGAAGAACCCGAGGTAGGTCCCGGCCGCGAACCCGAGCGCGATCGTCCCGCCCCAGACGAGGAATACGCGTCGGTCACCCCGGACCAGACCACGCTCTCTGGCTGCGGGCCAGGCGTAGTACAGCAACAGGGGCAGGACGGCCACGAAGCCCGCGATGACGCTCACCTTCACGGCGAAGATCAGCACCTCGACGGGGTGGATCGCGACCACGAGGTCGGTCTGCTCGAGGAACGTCTGCAGATCCATGCCGCTCGGATCAACGTCGCTCTCGACGGCGACCTCCTCGAGGACGGACTCGGGCATTCGGCTCAAGAACAGTTCCAGGACGTCGCCGACGCCGCCCTGGTAGAGCCAGAAGAACGTCCCGGCCATGACGAGCATGAACAGGCCGACCAGCCGGAACATCTTGGAGGTCAGGCTGTTGAGGATGAACGCGAAGTCGTAGGCGTAGCCGCCGATGTCCTCCTCGGTCGTCTCGTCTTCGGTGAACGGATCGAGCATGCCGGCGGCCGTGCTCGAAAAAAGACTGCCACTGTCGTCGGCGTCGCCTGCGTCGCCGCTTTCGCCTCCGGCGGATTCGCCGGGTGCCGTCGCCGACTCACTCGCGTCGACGTTTGCATCGTCGGCGTCAGCGGCCGCGTTCAGCGAATCGTACCGGTCGAGAATCGCCTGTGCCTTCGCCTTGTCGTCGTCGTACATCGCCTCGCGGGCCTCCTCCATGGCCTCCTCCTCGGTCATCTTGAGGAAGACCTGTGGCGGAGCGCGCTCGATGGCCTCGGCGTCGAGCACCTGCAGGTCGATCTCGGAGGGGTCCGTCGCCGTTCGAAGCGCGGAATCGCGCGGGTAGATCGGCCGCTGCAGGATCAGGATGGTGTAGCCGACCAGGACGACCAGGGCGATCGCGAGGCCGACGACGAGCCCCGCCGCGACCGTTCCGGCGAGGCCGTGTTCGGCCGGCAGGGTCTCGAGGATCGACCCGCCGCCGGGTCGAATTTGGGCGGGGAAGGCGGGGTAGACCTCCTCCTCGAGGTAGTCGAAGGCGCCGTAGCTGATGGCGAGGCTCGAGAGGCCAGCAATCGTGAGGATGCCGAGGCCGAACTGGAGGACCCGGCGCTTGACGAGGCCAGTTCCGCTCTCGAGTTCGGCAGCCCCCTTTCGGCGGATGTTGGCGACGAGTTTCGCGAGGCCGAGGCTGAACACGTAGAGGATGACCATCGGGGCCGCCCACATGACGAGGGTGAACGGGTCGGGCGGCGAGAAGAGTGCGCCGAAGACCGTGATAGCGACGATGGCGTGACGCCACTTGTCCCGGAACGTCTCGTAGGGGACGATTTCGGTGTACGAGAGGGCGCTCATGAACAGCGGAAGCTGGGCAGCCAGGCCGAACGACACCGTGAGGAGGGCGATGAATTCGGTGAACTCAGTAATCCCGAAACTGGGATTGACGCCCATCGCGACGGCGTTTCCTGCGAGGAAGCCGAACGCGTAGGGGAAGAAGACCGCGTAGGCGTAGATCAGTCCGACGACGAAGAGGACGAGTGAGAGGAGGACGAACGTAGCGAGGGAGGCCGCCGAAATCGGGACGACGCTCTCGATGCCGCGCTCACGGAGTTTGTCGCGCGAGAAATACAGTAGCGCCGGAATCGCAACGATGACGCCGACGATCATGCCGATTTTCGCCTGAAGCAGTATCACTTCGAACGGGGTCCGTGTGATGACCGTCGCCTGGTCGGCGACGTTCGGCGACATTTCGGCTTTCGCCGTCGCCTTGAGGAACTCCCAGATGTACAGTCGGAGCGCGTAGAACGATCCGATGAAGCCGATCACGAAGATGATAAAGACCTTCTGGAGGTGCGCCTGGGCACTCGAGAGCATCGCCCCGAGCGTGTCTCGTCCGGCATTTATCGTCCGGACGGTGTCCTCGTCGATAGCGCTCATTCGGTGTCCCAGGGTAGCTTATATGCAGTTATCAACTTTTCGAGTCAACTCTCGTGATGGACGCCCGTTTCCGGTATCCTGAAAGCCGTTCTAGTCGGGGCTCTTCGACCGAATACGCACCGTAGAGGGTCGATACCGTGGGCTAACTCGGCTGGGCGGTGGTAACCGGAGAGCCATTTCGGCGACCAATTGTGTCACCTTCCTCGACTCTCAATTCCGTGGCGTAAGAAAAAGGCCTATAACCGGGCGCCTATCTATATCCCGATAGATGTCGGACGAGTCGGATGCTGGGTCGGACACCGATGAGGCCGAGGAGCTGCGGGACTCGAGCGACGAGGACTCCACCGATTCCCGCTCCGAGAGCGACGTCACCGCGGCCGCGAGTGACCGCGACGTGGATGCGAACGACGACGGCGACGACACCGACGCCGATGGCACTGACGCCAATACCGACGGCGGCGACGATACCACTGGCGACGCCGGCGAAGTCTCGAGCGACGCCGACGACACTAATACGTCGAGCGACGACGAACCCGATACCCCGGATGCGGCCGACGACGAATCGGCCAGACTCACGGCTCACGAACGGATGGCCGACCACGACGCACCCAGGGGGTTCGAAGACGTTCCGCTCGACGAACGCCCACAACTCGGTCCGGAGGGATGGAGCCGTTCGAACGACGAGGATTCGAGTACCGGTGGCGATGTCAAGGCCGCGTACGAAGCCAAAACCGACACCGAATTCGAATTCGGCCCCAGTCTCGAATCGTCCGAAGAGGGAGACGAGGGATCTGAGGACGATGTCGACGATGCCGAAGTCGAAGACGACCTCGACGTCGAAGACGATGACGAAGACGACCCCGCCGGCGTCGGCACCAATCCCGACCTCAGCCACCTCGAGGAACCCGCCCCCGAACCGCCGGGCGAGACTGACACCAACACCGACACCGACGCGACCGCCAGCCCTGAGGCGAAGACCGACGGCCACGGCCACCACGACGGGGTACGAGACCGCCAGGAACCGAGCTATCCGGATCCCGACGACGACGACATCGGCGGCATCTCGACTCCGCCGGATGACGAGGAGATGCCCCTGGCCGACCACATCGAGGAGATGGTCCTCCGGTTGGCCGTCGTCTTCCTCGTCGGCGCGGCTGCGACGTCCATCGCACTGTTGTGGTCCTCACAGGCCATCGGACTCATCTGGGAGAACGTCTTCCCCGGACCGGCCGCCGAGGTGCCGCCGCCGCACGTCTACGCCCCGCTCGAGCTCTGGTTGACCCGGATCAAGGTCGCCGCGCTGGCGGGGATCATGGTCGCGATTCCGATGCTCGTCTACCAGGGCTACCTGTTCATGCGACCGGGGTTGTACCCCCACGAGCGCAAGTACTACCTCGCAGCGGTGCCGACCAGCGTCGTCCTCGCCGGAATCGGGATGTTCGTCTCGTTCATCGTAGTGTTGCCGATCCTGTTCGAGTACTTCACGTTCTATTCAGAGGGGAGCGCCGACATCGCCTACGCCCTCGGCGAGACGTTCGGCCTCATAATCACGCTGACCGGCTTCCTCGCGATCGTCTTCCAGATTCCGTTGCTGATCATCCTCGCAGTCCTGATGGGCGTGACGACGCGCCGGTGGCTGGCCGACAAACGGCTGTACTTCTGGGCGGCCTTCGCCGGCCTGTCGTTCATGTTCACCATCGACCCGACGCTGATGGCGCCGATCATCGTCGCGATCATCATGATCATCCTCTTCGAGGGGACGTTGCTCCTGCTCAAGTGGACCGGGCGGGAATGATCAGAATCGGGATCGGGTCCCAGACACCGCTTTTCGCTCGAATCAAGCCGTCCCGAGTCCCGCGTCCGCCCGGAGCGTCTCGACGCTAATCTGGCTGAACTCCGCTCGTCGGTGACACGGCAGACAGAGCGAGACGACGTTCTCGAGGACATGGGCATCGGCCCGACTGACGCCGTCAGCCTCGGCGAACGCTCGAACCGGAATCAGATGGTGAACGTCCGGGTTGCGACCGAGCTCATCCTTCGTCGTTCCGCAATGGACGCACCGATGACATCCTCCGCGCCCTGAAGGGCGCGGTTTCCTCCGTGGGAGTCTCGGCTATGCCGATTTCCCGGAGGCAACATTCCCGTTGTGGTGGACGGTACTCGGGTTTGTGCGCTGCGCTTTGGGACTTTCGTGAGAGCATGGTGGCTCCGACCAGGTGTGGTCGTCCCACTTGAACCGCACGGGCCGTGCCATCGGCCTGACTGCCTGGTCTGTGTGCCGCTCTAGGAACGTTTCTGATGCCGTAAGGTCAGCGTGACCGTCGAACCCACACGGACAGGTGAGCGTGTCTCGATGCCGTGTCGTTCGATCCGTGCCGCCACACTGCGGGCACTCTTGACTCGTCCACGCTTCCGACCGAACTTCGATCGCAATCCCGTACTCTTCGGCGGTACAGGTCAATCGCTCGGTGAACTGTTTGAACGCCCAGAAGCTGTGCGTCTTGGCGTTGGTTTCGACCGACCAGTGCGTGTCCAGCACGTCGGTCAACCCACCGATATACATCGTATCCACACCATCTTCGTACAGGCGCTCCAGCAGGTCACGGCACAGTGCTTCTTGAGCGTGATCGCGGCGACGAGTTCGTTTGCGGTACAGCCGCCGGATGCGCTTGCTGCTGTACCGACTTTCCGGTAGCTTGGACTGCAACCGGGCGATTTCTCGTGTCGTCTCACGGAAGCGGTCGAACAGGTCCCGACCTTCGTACAGGTATTGCTCGCCGGTCGTTGTGGTACAGGAGACGAGATTGTTTGCACCAATATCCAGAGCGACCTTCTCAGAAGCCAGTGGAGTGTCCCGTGCATCGTCAGAAACAGTCACGGGTTGCGAAGCTCGGAAGGTGCTATCAGTCTCGTCGTACCACAAGTCCAACCGACCCTGTTTGTCGTAGTCGGGCCAGTTCGGGTTGCCAACAATTTCCAGTCGGAGCCGCCCGGTGTGGTTGTATCGGGTTTTCAACTCACACCCTACCAGGATCTCAAGTCGGGAGCGGTCGCCCCATTCGATGGTGTACGACGTGTTGCGAATGACGGTATGCAGTTTGCGTCCATCGTCTTTGTTACCCCAAAACCCCGGTGGTTCGGGGTGTTTAGTGACCGATGTGTCCGACTTGTCGTGATACTTTTTCTTGTTCTCGAAGAAGCCGCGCCACGCTTCGCTGTTCTTGCGAATCACTTGCTGGGCGGTGGATGCACCAAGTATGCCTTTGTACTTGCCTTCGAGTTGGCCTGTATCGGCGTCCCAAACATCACCATCGAAGTCGTCCTCATCGTTGTACCGCATGAGGCGTTCGTAGTTGACTTCGTTCCAGAGAGCGACGGAAGCGTCCAACTGGTCCCGTAGCAGTTGCTCTCCACTATCGGAGAGCGGTCGCACGGCGAACGTGTTGGCCCGCTTCATCGCTCATTCCACCAGACGTCATCGGCTGTTGTAAAGACGATCCACCCGCGCTGAAAGTGAAAAGTGGTGATGTGGGTGCGAGACTCGGGCTGGCAGTAACGTGACGGAGCGGAAACGGAGTGTACACGATTCACGCCCGCCGTGGACGGCGGGACTCTCTCGCTGTTAAAAGGTAGCCGTTCATCGTGAACTGAGCTGTGGTGAACGCCAAGACCCCGTCTCGTTTCAAAGTGATTCCCGCACGTCGGACACTTAACCATCACCCGTTTTGGTTTCGCAATCCTATATAAACTACCGTCTGAAGACGATTTGGCTCCTCCCGAAAATTGTAAAAATTATGATATAGTCCGGGTGCGAGAATCGAACCCGCGTCTCAGCCTCCACAAGGCTGAAGGATAACCACTACCCCAACCCGGACGCGCTTGCAAGCACTCTTAGCCTGGTCAACTTCAAATACGTTACGACTCTCGAGACCGTGTGGGAGTGGCTAGCGTGTGCTGACGGTCCCTCGGTCCATTGACTTCGTACCTGAACCACTCATATAGATCCTGGCTCGAATCGTCGTCCCCACCACGAGCCATCCGAGTCGCTTTTGCCCCTGCCGCCAGTATCGACGGTAACGCGTGGCCATCACCGACAAGATCTACGTCAAGAACCACCGCCAGCTCAGCTCCCAGCTCGAGACGAACATCCCGAAGGGGGCGTTCAAGGGGGCGACGCTGGACGTGCTCTTCCAGGGCCGGGGCCTCGAGAAACTCGACGACGCCACCCGCGAGCGGGTGCTCGACTTCGCGACGGACTTCTTGGACTGTGACTGCGACAACAATCCCTACTGCGGGTGTCCCGAGCGAAAGTTCGTCCGCTATCTGCTCGAGTTGCGCGCTCAGGGGCTCGGTCCTGACGCCATCGTGGACGTGATGAGCGACGACTACATGGTCTACGCCTACTCCGGGGACGTCCTCTCGTTTCTCGACAGCGGGGTTCGCACGCTCGAGGCCGCCGAGGGGCTGGCTCGAGTCGAAGGGAACGGCGAGGCCGAAGAAGAGATTCGACGTGTGAAGAACGATTTGTCGCGATAACTGCGCGGCCCGCTCGTCGGCTTCGACGCCGGCTTCGATGCTCGTCCGACGAGCTATCGAACCGTTGGTGAGTCGCCCGAGTCGTCGAGGTCGTCCAGCAGGATGACCTCGTCTTCTTCGTCCTCGAGGCGGTCGCGCAGGTCGGTGACGTAGGACTTGTGCTCTTCGAGTTGCTCGCGCAGGTGCTCGGCCTCGAGCTCGAGTCGTTCGTGCTCGCGCACGAAACTCTTTGGCACCTCGACGGTGGGCGGGAACGACTGTTCGTTCTCGCTTCGGGCCTCGAGTTCGTCCTCGGGGACGACGGCCACCTGTCCGTCGTGGTCGACCAAGAGGTCGACGTAGTCCCGGAAGACGGCGGACAACGAGATGTCGCGTTCCTCGGCGATCTCTTGGAGGGCCGCGAAAGCGTCCTCGTTCACCCGGAACGAGATGGTCTTGTTCTTGTTGCCCATGGTGCCAGACACTCCTCACGCGAGATACTTAACCATTTGTCAGACGACGGTCGGCTCACCGGTTCTGGGCCGCGCCGACCACTTCACCGCTCGCGTCGAACGTCGCTCGAGTGTCGGCGTCGACGGTGAGGCTCACGGTCGCGGACTTGAGGGCTGACGGCCGCTCGAAGCGGGCGAGAACCGTTCGGAACGTTATGTCGTCTGTTCCCTCACAGGGGCGGCGGTAGCACCCGAAGGCGTGGATGTCGGTGCCATTGTCGCGCTCCTCGATCCGTTTCAGGTGCGGCGTCACGGTTCCCGAACCCCAGCCGGTCTGGACGACGAGGATGGCCTCGTTCTCGAGGTCGGTTTCCTCGATCAGGTCGGCAACGTCGTCGTTCGGATCCCGGTCCACGCGCTCGAGGTCGTCCTCACTCGTCAACACGGTGCCGTAAAACTCCATTTCGGCGTTTCGGCTTTCGTAGGCGAGTCCTTCCTCGAGCAGGATCGAAGACGGCGTTTCGACCTGCGAAAACGTAAGCGAGGGCTCGCCGTCCATGTTCGCACACAGCCACAGCGGATCTCGTTCGCCGTCTGAACACGCGGGTTCGCTAACTTCGTACGGAGGTTCGTCGACGACGACTCCGCTTTCGGACTCGTCCTTGCGCGGGGTGAACGCGATCTCGAGGGCTCCCTCGGCCGTGTAGGTTATGTCCACGTGCCCATCTTTTTTCTCCGGCGTGGCCTCGACGTCGAACGCGAGCGTTTCCGTCGCAGTCGTTTCCTCGACTGTCACATCAAACGTTCGCGGCTGACCGGGCCGCCCAAACGCGGGGAGCGTCTTCGTCTCACCCGCCTCGACAGTCGCTTCGTCGTCGGCGACGACCTCCTCCCCCTCCAGAATCGTGACCTCGAACGTGCGTTCGCTGTCGCTCTCGTTGTGCAATCGCCCATCGATGGAGTGATCGTCGGTGTCGCCTGGGTCGTCTCCGTTCTCGTCGGTGTCGTTAGTACCGTCGGTGTTGTTAGTGTTGCCCGTACCGTTCCCATTGCCAGTACTCGGGTCCCCCGAGAGACAGCCCGCAACGACTGCACCACACGCGGATGCCCCGACACCTCGTAACAACCACCGTCGACTGTAGCTCATACCTGATTGTGTCGAGCGGACAAACTGAATACCTTCGGCTAGGTAAAACGGTCGTTTGAGCTACGGTGACCTCGGGGCTGATTCGTGCCGATGATTACGGCCGCGATCATAAAAAGGGAATACGACAGGGTGGTGCGACTCGGTCCCGAATCAGGCCGAGGCTTCGAGGTCCTCGAGACTCTCCAGGGCCTGGATGACGTCGCGGCGGTAGTTCTCGACGGGCGAGTCGTACTGCTCGCGGGCCATCTGGGCATACTCGTTGGTTGGGACCGTCGAGCCGCTCTCGGGAGCTTCCTGCTCGGCTTCCCACGCCTGGAACGCCTCGACGCGGTCGATGGTCCGTTCGGCGGTTTCGACGACCCAGCGGTCGCGAGTCGCCTCGTCGACGACCGCGATGGACTCGGGTCGGACGGAGACGTTCACGGTACCGTCGTCGGTCTCGTAGGTGCGCGGCTTGCCGACGATGGCCACGTACGCCGGCGGTTCCGCGTCCCGAAGGGCTGCGGCGGCCTCGGGCTGGTACTGCCCGGCGTAGACGAAGAACGTTCCCGTGGGATCGACGACGCGCCCGCGCCAGTACTCGCTCTCGTCGCCCACGTCCTCGGTTTCGGTGAGCGTACCGACGAAGAACACGCGGTTGGCGCGGTCGCCGGTTGGCAGCAGGGCGTAGTTCGGGGCACGCTCGTCGTCGGACTCCTTGAACGCGTACGTCGAGTCGTTGAATTCGGAGGCGAAGACGCGCTTTGCGACCTCGCGGGTGAGTTGTGTCTGAGACATTTACATCGACCTCGCTTTGATCAGCAGTTCCTCGGCGTCGACCGACCCGTCGAGTTCCTCGACCTCGTCGGCCAGGACGTAGCGGCCGAAGGTCGGCCCCTCGATTCGGTAGTAGGTGCCGACGATCCGATCCCGGATCTCGTCGGCGACGACGGTCGTGTCGAGGGCGTCCATCGCCATGTCCTTGGCCTCCTCGAGGCTGATCCCCGTCAGCCCCTCGGTGGACTCGGCGTCGAAGATGACCTCGTGGGCGTCGAGGCCGTCGTCGACGACTCCCTTGATGCGGAGGTCGAAGTCACCCTCGACCTCGCCGTGATCTGGACAGCGCCCGTTCTGGAGGACGTAGGTGCAGTCCTCCTCGGGGCAGCGCTTGATGAGGCCGCTGCCGCTCTGCATGTCGACGAGGGCACCCTCGATTTCGCTGGTGTCGTCGCCGACCTCGAGGTCCTCCTCGAGTTCCTCGACGATGGTCGTCGAGTTGAGCTTGACCGAGTACCGGCCCTGGTACTCGTCGGTGACGACGTTACGAAGGTCGTAGACGCCGCCCTCCTCGAGGCTCGGAAGGTCGGATTTGGCCCACTTGGTGAACTTGATGGTGCCCGTCGGGTCGCCCAGGAGGCCGACCTGCGCGACGGAGTCGCTGCGGGGCTCCCAGAGTTCGATGACCTTGGCGGTGAGGTCGATCCACTCTTCGGGTTCGTCGACGTCCTCGACCTGGGCGCGCTCGCTGCCGCCGCTCGAGATGTCCTCGCGTTCGAGGCCGGCCTCGTCGAGGTAGTGCGTCGTCACGGATCGGCGAGCCTCGTCCATCGGGACTTTGTACTCGTCGACTAGCGTGGTGAGTCGCTTCTCGACGTCTTCGACCTCGAGGTCGATGTGGTCTGAAAACTGCGCGTGTATGTCTTCTGCGTGTTGGCGTACGTCGCTCATCGGATCACGCCTCCTCTTGTGTATCCATGGGAGGCATACCGGTGTTCGTGCCCGATCGTATTTAAACTGCCGCTACCGAAGTGAAAGTGGTCCTCGAGCGTGTTCGACGCGTCGCGTCAGTCGTCTTCGTCCTTGCTCCGGTCGAGAAAGAGACTCGAGCAGCTGCTCTGGCCAACAGTATATGTGTCCGGCCCACGAACGCTATCCACAATGGCAGATCGGCGTCGACTCGAGCGGTTTCTGCGCTCGAAACTCGAGCAGGCGGGGACCCAGTACGCAGAGGTTCGTCGGTCGGCGGACGGGCAGCTCGAGGAGGCACGGGAGGCCTACCGCGTGGCGCGAAACGCGCGGAGCCTGCCGACGGACGACGCGGGGCGGGCGAAGATCGTCTGCCGCCGACTTGCGGAGAAGCGAGCCGCGAAACTGGACGAGGAGTTCCGGCCGGCGTGTTACGAGGCGGACCACCCCGACTGCGAGGGGTGTGTCGAGGACGTCCACGAGGGGCGTATCGAGACGTGGTGACTGCTCGAATACCCACTTTTAGTCGCTCTCGAGCCGCCCATATACCCACTCGCCCAGCCGCGGGAACGCGAGGGCGGCGAGGGTGCTCGAGCCGATGGCCACGACGAGCGAGATAGGCGGAAACCCGACCCCTTCACCGAGGGCGGGGCTCCCGAACGCAATCGCGCTGAACACGAGGTTGTAATAGACGAACCGGAACACGACGAGCCACGGCGTGAGCGAGAGCCAGCCCCGAACGTCGGTTCCGAGTGGCCGGACCCAGCCGCCACGAATCCCGGCGGCGACCGCCGTCATCGTCAGCCAGGCGACGAGCATCGCGCTCGAGACGCCGTAGATGCGCGGGTCGGGCGAGAGGAAAGTCAGGGTGATCGCCGGCAGTCCCAGCACGGCGAGTTCCGCGAAGACGGTGGTCACGTCGTGGAGGTAGCGCCGAACCGGGGGCTTCTCGGCTCGAGCCAGCGTGCCGTGGCCGTACCAGGTGCGGCGCTCGCTCGAGTAGGCGGGACGGGTGGCCCGTCCGGGGGCTTGCTCTCGTCCCGGAGTCCGGTCGCGCCCGGGGGTCCGGTCTCGTCTCGACTCGCGCGTCATCCTCGATGGCTACCACGACGAGACACAAATGCTGGTGGGGACGTCCTCACGAATCGCGAGGGGTGGGGAAGCGTCGAACGCTCCTCGATCGTCGCCCCCGGTGTCGACCGTCGAACTCGAGCGCTCCTTGATCGATCACTAGCTCCGCAACAGCCCACCGTCGATTGGCACTTCGACGCCGGTAACGAAACTCGCGTGCGGACTCGAGAGGAAGGCTACTACCTCCCCAAGTTCCTCGGGGTCGCCAATCCGTCCCATCGGGATGTCGTTGGCCATCGCCTCGAGACCCGACTCGTAGTCCTCGTAGGTGCCGTTCTCGACGCGGGCTTCGATCAGTTCCTCGATGCGAGGCGTTTCGATGGTTCCCGGCAGAACCGCATTCGCCCGGATCTCGGGCGCGAACTCCCGCGAGACGGTCTTGACGAGGCCGATGACCGCCCGGCGGACCGCGTTCGAGAGCAAGAGGCCGTCGGCGACCTCCTGGACCGTCCGGGAGGTGACACAGACGATCGATCCCTCGTCGGACTCGAGCAGGTGCGGGTGGGCCTCCTCGATCGTCCAGACGACGCTCATCACCAGCAGGTCGTAGGCCTGGTACCACTCGCGCTCGCTCGTCTCCAGGAAGGTCGTGCTCGGTGGGCCGCCCGCGGAGGTGACCAGGTGGTCGATGCCGCCGAAGGCCTCCGCGGTGGTCGCGACCAGGTCCGATACCTGATCTGGGTCCGTGAGGTCGGTCTGCTTCGCGAGTACCTCGCCGTCTCCCTGCGCATCGACGTGCTCGCGAGCCGTCTCGAGTCGTTCCTCGTTGCGCCCGCAGATGGCGACGTTCGCACCCTGTCGGGCGAGCACCGTCGCACTCGCCAGGCCGAGGCCGCTCGAGGATGCCGTTACTAGTGCCGCGTTGCCGTCGACGTCGAGGTCCATGGGGCGACTACGCTCGCCGAGGACAAATCTCTCGGGGCCGTGGCAAGTCGGTTTGCAAGCCGGCAGTCGGGTACGGACTCGGATCGCTCGCGACCGGTCGTGATTCAATCTCGGAGAGTACCTCTACTTACGCTTCAGATGGTTCATAATCGGGTTCTCTGTCCGGAAGAGTAGGTCTGGTCTCTGCTCTGAGGGCCGATTATGAAGATAGTCTAGGGGAGATTATACGATGGCGATTTCATTCAAGAGTGTGATTCAATTCACAATCGACGAGTATGAGTCCTCTCGAGGCGATTCGTGGTCATTCACGTATGTTTTGATAATTGCCGACGCTGGTGGACGAACGAGCCTCGTTTCGTGATTAGGGCTTACAGAGTGAATCCCGGCCTCGAGGCGTCAAACGCGCACGACCGGTTCGAGATGCCCTCTATAGCCCGATTTCTCTCCAACGCTGTCTCAATCTCTTCAGCAAGTTCAGTAGCTTCTAAGACCTCAAAACCGATAGCAGGGAACCGATTATGAACTTTTGAACCGTGTGCTGGAAGACCACAAACTCGACTCGAGTGGGAACGTGAGGTCCCTGTAGCGAAGGCTCTAAATCGCCGAATCTAATTTCATGGAATGAATCTGAGGCGCTCTTCGTAACGTTTCTCTTCCTGGTCACCGCTAACCCGGAAAACGCAAGACGGAAACCGATTATGAACTTTTTGAGAACGTGGTTTCCCTCTTTTCGGGCCGCTCATATTCTTTCTCTTCCTCTTACTCACGCCTGCCGCTGCTTTTGGAAGCCATCTCGAGCGATAACCACCCAACTCCGGGACCTCTTCCTAGATTCGTCCATAGGCCACCTCTACACATATCTTCCGGACCTTTACCGTGGTTATGGGATGAACAGGCGCAAAACCTCGCCGTTCATAGTGGTTGAACAGGGTCGTCGCACGAGCATGGTCGTCGTGGGTCTCGAATCGCTCGACGGCGCGCTCGCTCAGTCGGACTGACGAACCCGAACCGATCCACCGCTCGTAACCCCAACGACGAGGTCCGTCGCTACCTGTCGACCCGTCACCGCGTCGCCCGCGGCGTCCGAAACCACCTTCATCAGGTCCGGCGCGGTGTACTCGACCTTGACGCCCGCCTCATCACAGGCTGCATAGACCGCCTCGGGGACGTCGTAGAGGTCCGTTCCCGCTTCGACTTGCACGCGAACCGGCGCTCGCAACGCCTCGGCGAACGCGATGGTCTCGCGCGCGCGCTCGAGGTTGTCGCGGGCGCTCCCCTCGACCGAGGAGACGTTGGCGCGAGAGGTCCCGAGTGCGTCGGCAATCGACGCCTGGGAGAAGCCACGCTCGCGGAGCGCCAGCACCTGGGCCTGGCGGTGGGTGAGGACGCTCGCCTCGGGGTCGAAGCCGACCTCCTCGAGGATTTCCTCGGCGTCCTCGATCACGGTCGATACCCCCTCGACTCGACGGCGGCCGTTGCGGCCGTGATCGCGTCCATACCCGACCTAGGTGAGGGGACCCCCAAAGCGTCTCCGGTCGCTGGGCGGTCTGTGGGGCCCCGTCGCTGGACTCGCCACCTTCGAACCCCGCCGCCGCACTCGCAACCTTCAACCGTCCTCTTCAGAAACTTGAGGTGAGAATGAACCGTCCGCTCGGCCTAGACCCATTTGCCACCCAGTCACGACGTGCACACGCGCTGACCGTCCTCGGCGGGATCGCGGTCTGTCTCCTCGCGTACTTCGGGGCTGTGGCCGCCGTCTACGGCGACCTCTCGGTGCTCACGCTCGAGTCGAATATCGGCGCACAACGGGTGGGCGGCGCGGTCGCGGGCGTCGCCGTCTGGACGTACTTCTCGCTCGCGTTCGTCCGCGGCTACGGTGGGCCGGTGTTGAACGTGCTCCCGTACCCGGTCGCGGTCGTCGTCCTCGCGCCGTTTCCGGCGCGGTGGCTCCTGTTCGGCCCCGACGTCTCCGGCCTCCGATCCAGGTTCGTCGGCTTCTTCGTATTCGAGCCGCTGATCACGACCGGGATCGCGGTTCTTCCGGGACTGGCCGCCTGCACCGTCGTCCTGACGGCCTGGGCATCGCTGATTGGAGACGAGGCTCGAGAGCGGTGGGAACGGCGCCACCTCACGCGCGAGTTCTACGATGCGTTCGTCGACGTCGAGGAGTGATGATGGTCCTACTCGAGGCGAGATCTCGAGGAGGAAGTACGTTCGCTCCAAACGAGTCGGGGAACGAGCCTCGCAGCAAAAGTTTCGAAAAACGCAGCTCGAGGAGACGAATAACTGGCCCGTTTGGCCGTTCAGGGCCGCGTCGTCGCCCACACCGCCGTCAGCGCCAGCATCGTCGCCGGCAGGAGTGGGAGGATCAACAGCGCGAACCAGTAGTCCATGTCCGGCGGCGTCAGCAGGATGAGGCCGGGGGCGACGATGAAGGCGAGGACGATCATTCCGACGAGCACCCAGCCACGACGGCCGAACTCACGGTCGCCCGCCTCGGGATGAATCGGTCGCTCGAGCCAGGCGTCGTCGTTCGAGTCGTCGTCGGCGTCCGCGCTCCCCTTCTGGTTGTCCGCGGTACGCCGACCCTCTCGGTCGAACGCGCTCGGATCGTGGACGTAGCCGCCATCGTCGCTCGAGGTCACGTGCGAGTGTTACAAGCGCGTCCGCATAGCCCTCACGGTTCTCGTTCGCACGTCAGGGCCGATCTTCGACTTTTCGTCTGTCCATTACGGCCTGTCTTCGGCTACTCGAGTTCGCTATCCGGCCGAACGACGACCTTCCCGAACCCTTCGCGGCCTTCAAGGAGGGCGTGGGCGCGGTCAGTCTCGCTCATCGGGAGCACCTCGCGGACGGCGGGCTCGAACGTGCCGTCCCAGACGAGTTCCATCACGTCGTCGACCTGGCCGGGGGTGGCCATCGTCGAGCCCAGGATCGTGAGCTGGTTCCAGAAGATGCGGGGGATGTCGGTCTCGGGGTTCGGCCCGGCGGTGCCGCCGCAGGTGACGAGGCGCCCGCCCTTCGCGAGGCTCCGGATGGAGTCGCGCCAGGTACCGGCGCCGATGTAGTCGACGACGACGTCGACGCCGCGCTTGCCGGTCTCTGTGCGCACCCAGTCGGCGAAGTTCTCCTCCTCGTAGTCGACGACGTGGTCGGCGCCGTGGGCCTCGGCGTATCGCAGTTTCTCCTCGCTGCTTCCGGTGGCGTACACCTCCGCGCCCGCGTGGGCGGCGATCTGGAGGGCGGCGTGGCCGACGCCGCCACTGGCACCCAGCACGAGCACGGACTCGCCGGCCGAGAGATCCGCGCGGTCGATCAGCATGCGCCAGGCGGTCTGGAAGACGAGGGTGGTCGACCCCGCGGTCACCCAGTCGACGCCCTCGGGAACGGGAATCAGGTTGTCCTGGGGGACGGCGGCGTACTCGGCGTGGACGCCGGGGACGTGCTCCCCGATGACGTGGTAGGAGACACAGAGCGGGTACTCCCCGCGTCGACAGAACTCACACTCGCCACAGGAGACGCCCGCGGAGAGGGCGACCCGGTCGCCTTCCTCGAACCGGGTGACGGCCTCGCCGGTGTCGACGACGACCCCCGCCGCGTCGCTGCCGGGGACGTGAGGCAGCTCGAGGTCGAGTCCGGGAAGCCCGCGACGGGTCCAGACGTCGAGGTGGTTGAGCGCGCCTGCCTTCACGTCGATGAGCACGTCCTCGGGGCCGACGTCGGGGTCGGGAACCTCGGCGTACTCGATCACGTCGGTGTCTCCGTGGCCGGTGAAGGTGACAGCCTGCATACGGTGGTCAACGCGGGAGTTCGTGAAAAGTCGTTCGTCACCCGCTGATGCTCATTCTCAGTGGCTGTCGCCGGGACGGTGTTTTCCCCGCCGCGAGACGAACAACGTCTCTCGAGGCAGCGACACCCGCTCGACGGGTACCAGCGGCGGGTCGCCGCCCAGCGTCGTGAACAGTAAGTCGGCATCAACCGCGCGAGCGACCTCGAGCACCGGCCGGTGTAGTTCCGGTGGGAGGTTCAGCGCGTAGATGGCGTCGGCGTCAGCATAGGTCTCGAGGTCGGGATCGGTGACGTCGTCGATCACGAACCGTACTCCCTCGGGAGTCTCGCGCAGGTGAACGTCCGTCGCGACGACCGCACACCCGGTCTCGAGGAGCGCCTCGGCGATCGCCGTGCGCCGTCCGATTCCGACCTCGAGCAGTCGCTCGTAAGTCTCGAGTTCTCCCACGAGCGCGTCCCGGTTCTGGGGCCGGTCTCTGTCTCGGTCCCGGTGAAAGCGTACCACGGCGGGACGTTTATGCTGGGGGGCGCCATAGACGTTGCCATGCTCGTCGACATCGTGCCGGTCGGGTCCGTTCCCGCGAACGTCAAGCGGGAGGCCTCCGCGGCGCTCCGGTCGGTCTACGACTGCGACGTCACGGTCAACGATGCCCAGTCGATCCCGAACGGCGCGTACGACTCCGGGCGCAACCAGTACAGCGCCGAGACGTTCATCCAGCTGGCCGAGCGCGTCGGCCGGGGCGAGAAGAACATCGCCGTCACCCCCCACGACCTCTTCTACCGCCGGCGCAACTACGTCTTCGGCCTCGCCTACCTCGACGGAAGCGGCAGCGTCGTCTCGACCTATCGCCTGCAGACCTCGAGCGACGGCGGCTTCTCGAACAAGAGCGCGAGCGACATCTTCCAGGACCGTATCCGCAAGGAGATTGTCCACGAAATCGGCCACACCTACGGGCTCGAACACTGTGACAACCAGCGCTGCGTGATGAACTTCTCGCCCACGGTCCGGGAGGTCGACATCAAGGAAGAACACCTCTGTGGGAGCTGTCAGCGGTTGATCGGTTGATTCGGCCTCGCTCGCGAGTGCGTCCTCGGCATCCTCGGTGAGTTCACGGCGTAATCCGCGAATCTGCGCACCCGCAGGGCAATAGCCGGGAACAGGCTTATCTTCCTCTCGAACGTACACTCACTCATGGTGAGAGATAGACTCGTCCGTGCCATGAGCCGCGCACGCTACGCCGCGATGGGCGCCGCCGTCGGCGCCTTCCTGGGTGGACTACTGGGCAAACAGACCGCGAGCACCGGGGCCGCCCTCGGCGCGCTGGTCGGCGCGACCTTCGGCGAACATCGTCCGACCGTCCAGTCGCGCTTCGACGAACTGAAATCCGGCAGTGGGTCCAACGTTCGCGGACTGCGGTCTCGAGGTACCGACGTCGAGGAGTAACGAGACAGACGAGAGACGGCCGCACGGCCGAACACGAGAACCAGACGTTTTTTGGACAGCCTCGCTCTCCAGTTTCTCTATTCTCGAGTCAACGCAATAGCGACTGCTGAAAGATCTTCAGTCAACGCGAGAGCACCTGCTGAGAGTCTCGACCTCGAGCGTAAAATTCGAATCACGAAGAAATCAGACGGCGTCGATCAGGGCGCGTAGTAGTACTCGCCCTCGCGCTTCTGTTGCCTGTCGAGCTGGGAGTCCGGCTTGTTGATCCGCGGGCGCGAAGTCCGCTCGTCCCGGCGGAACGTCACCTCGAGGTTCGCCAGGAACTCGTTCATGCCGCCGCGCATCGACTGGGGGGTCCCCGCGCGACCGTGGACGGCCGGCTCGCCGTCGAAGACCATCAGGCGGTCGGCCAGCAGGTCGATCATGTAGATGTCGTGGTCGATGACCAGGACGGTAGCGTCTTGCTGTTCGGCGTAGCGCCGAATAGCTCGCGTGGCCTGGACTCGCTGTTCGACGTCGAGGTGAGCCGAGGGCTCGTCGAGTAGATAGAGGTCAGCCGAGTCGGAGAGGCAGGCCGCGATAGCAACCCGCTGGCGCTCCCCGCCCGAGAGGTCCGAGAGGCTCTGTTCCATGATCCGCTCGAGTTGGAGCGGCCCCGCGATTTCGGTGTTCCAATACGAGGAGCCGAACTGGTCGGTGATCGAAGCGAGAAACGCGTCGACGCGCATCGGCTGGTCGATGGTGACGTACTGGGGCTTGTAGGATATCTCGAGGTCCAACTCGGCCTCACCTTCGTCGGGTTCGAGCGCGCCGGTCAACAACTTCGCGAAGGTCGACTTCCCGATGCCGTTCGGCCCGACGACGCCGAGCACCTCATTCTTCCGAATTTCGCCGCCCTCGACCTTGAGCGAGAACTCACCGTCGCCGTAGGACTTGACGAGATCGGGGTACTCGACGAGGGTGTCCCCGCGGGTGGCGCTCCGGGGGGCGTGTTCCTCGAACTCGATCGGATTCGGCCGGATCCGCATGTTCTCGTTCTCGAGGTAGCCCGCGAGGTACTCGTTGATGCCGTTACGGACCGACTTGGGTGTCGTGATGACACCGTAGGCGCCGGGCTCACCGTAGGCGACGTGGAGGGTGTCGGCGAGCAAGTCGAGGACGGCGAGGTCGTGTTCGACCACGAGCATCGATTTCCCTTCGTCCTCCGCGAGTTCCCGGATCAGGCGGGCCGCGGTGACTCGCTGCCCAATGTCGAGGTAGGGCGTGATCTCGTCGAGGAAGTAGAAGTCCGTGTCGCGAGCGAGCGTCGCCGCGAGCGCTACGCGCTGGAGTTCCCCGCCGGAGAGATCGTCGATCGATTGGTCCATCACCGGACCGATCGACAGCCGTTCGACGAGGTACTCGAGGGCGTCGCGCTCGTTCGTCCGCTCGAGCAGTTCGCGGGTGTTGCCGTCGAACTGTTTCGGGATCTGGTCGACGTACTGGGGTTTGCGCGCGACCGAGAGATCCCCGTCGCGGACGGCCTCGAGGTAGTCCTGGATCTCGGTACCGCGGTAGGCCTCGAGCACATCGTCCCAGCCCGGTGGATTCTCGAAGCGCCCGAGGTTGGGCTCGAGTTCGCCGGCCAGGATGCGGACGGCGGTGGTCTTCCCGATGCCGTTGGGTCCGAGGATGCCGGTCACCCGGCCTTCCTGTGGAGCGGGGAGGCCGTACAGCGAGAAGGCGTTCTCGCCGTAGCGGTGGGCGGGGTCGTCCTGGAGTTCCTGTGGCAGGTTGATAATCTCGATAGCGTCGAATGGGCACTTCTCGACGCAGATGCCGCAGGTTTCGCCCAGACAGATCTCTTCGGAGATGCGGATCTGCTCGGGTTGGCCCTCGTCGGCCTCTTCGCCCCGGAGCGTGATGCACTCCTTGCCGGTGCGGTTTGGTGGGCAGTAGTTCTTGCACTCGTAGTTACACCGGTCGGGCTGGCACCGATCGAGGTCGACGACGGCGATGCTGTCTTTGGCCATGTTAGAAGCTCGCGCCGGTGCTCAGCATGATTCCCCAGGTGATGAACCAGAACGAAAAGGTCATCAGCCCGATGAACAGGACGTGTTTGGGTCCGAACTCCTCAGTGTCGTAGAGGCCGGTCGCGGGCAGGGCGATGACCTGCAGGGCGATGAGCCCGAAGACGAGGAGGTAGGTGAGCGGTTCGGTCGCCGCGGCGTCGACGGCTTCCCCGGCGGTGAGTATCGAGGAGCCGATGGCGGCGCCAACCCCGGCGAGACAGGCGACGGCTGTCACGCCGATCGAGCGAATGTGCTCGCGTCGATCGCTCATCGTTGCGGTTGACATACTACTGAGTCTGTTTTGGGCGTTAAAAAGCCGTTCGCATTGTCCGGAAAGCCCTAGCATGGGCGAGCGCAACCGTACACCCGATTTAATTCTATTCCGACAGTGACGGTCAGTCCAGATTACGGCTCGCAGTTCGTCGATTCACTGTCACAGGAGATAGTGACGGTTACGCTATCGGACTCGCCGTTCTTGCCGTAAAACGTCATATCAATCTCTGCGTCGTCCATCGAAACCTCCTCGCCGCTCTCGTTGACGAACGCGTCGATCGTCACGGTGGCAAGATTCCCAGTCTCGAGGGTAACTCGTTTCCCGTTTCCGTTGTCAAACTCGACGATCTGATCTCTAATCTCCCAGGGACTAGCTGATGCCGTTTCGGTATTGCCGGCTCCGCCGTTGACGATTACTTCTCCAGCTTGATTCCCTTGCGAAATCTCGGTCGCCGCCGTCGATGTCCTCGTAACCGAGACTTCTGTGATGTCGATTTTACCGCCGGTGTTATTGACCGTAAACTCGACGACGCCTCCCTGAACGGAATCGACGCTGGTGACCTCCAGCCCCGGCGGATCGTTGTTTCCGTTACCGCCGCCGCGACAGTTCACGTCGATTTCCGCGCCTGTGGTTCGCTCGAGGTCGACGGTCACGCTGCTCGAAGCCGTCAGATCGACGGTGAGCGTTCCCTGATCCTTGAGATTTGACGTTCCACACGTCACGACGACGGCGTAGTCACCGTTGGTGCCGTCGGTCTCGACCTGGGCATCAAGGTTCGTCTCCTGGCCGTTGAACCTAACCTCATTAATAGTCACGTCGTTAACGTCGAACAGTCCAGCGTTATCATCGATGTGGAAGACTTCGCCCCGCTGATTATTCGAGGGGACAACGTCTGCGCTCCCCGCAGCCGAGTTATCGATGACACCAAGTAACCCGTTCGGGTCTGAGGCTGTGTTCACGGAGACGCCGCGATCAGCGCTAATCGTCGTGAATCCGAAGACCGGTCCAGCCAGTAATACTGCGCCTATGACCACGAGGACGACCGCGAGTTTTCCGATCCCATCCATGGTTATTGCGGGCGTTCCCCCTCACCCAAGCGGTTCCGTCGGTTCTCCAAGACGTGCACCACCGCCGACACGGCGAACAGACCGACGACGGCGGTCGCCCAACCTAGCGTTGGCACCGTCTCTGTGGGGACGACCTCGAACCAGAGTCCGGCCATCACCGCGGCGGCGACTGCCGAGAGGCCGAGGTAGTAGACGCCCCAGGGGATCGAATCACCGGGGACGATGTCCAGGTACACCTCGAGCTGTTCGGCTTCCTCAGTGAGTTCGATCGCTCGAGCGTCGAACTCGACCATTCCCGCGCGCTCGAGCGCCGGCAGGTGCGTCTGTTGCAGCGACGTGTACACTCGCTTACGTTCGGCGGAGGTGAGTCCCTGTACCTCTTTCTCGAGTTCCCAGGCGGCGACCTGTTCGGCCAGCGCACCGAGTTCGACGGGTTCGTCGGTCTGCTTGAGGTGGTGGATGGCGTACCGTCGACGGTGATTGCTCAGGAGGTCGAAAATCTCGCCTCGAGTGGGGCCGGCTATGTTTCCGTCGCTCTCGGCCGTCCCAGCTTCGTTCTCGCCTACCTGTTCGGTAATCGTCGACATTGGCCCCCCGAAATCTATCTAGAATTACTGAACTAAGGCTACATAACGTTTGTTGCCGTCGCGGGTAGATCTAACACAAGTGTGTCTTTGCCTCACATACCGATCCCTCAGACTGCTGATTTCGGCTGATCAAGCCCGTCTTGAAGCTTCGATTGGTCGGCCAGAGCCCCTTCTGGCGACCTAATACAAAGGGGGTGGCCTCGAGTGAGAGAGGTATGATCACGTCGGTACCCGGCGCCTACGGTGCCGGCGGGGATCGAACGGAGACCATACAATGAGACTCAACAGACGCAACGTGCTTGTCGGACTGGGAGCGATCGTAGCTGGCGGCGGCGGTGCACTCGCAACGGGTGCGTTTAGCCAAGTAGAAGCAACGCGTGACGTTACAGTAAATACGACTGGAGATGCTTCGGCGTTGCTGTCGTTAGATCTTGACACATCATACAACGGGATTAGCGATGGTGATGGCGATGCAATCGTTATTCAGTTCGACGATATAAACGATGAAGCAGTAACTAAATTCAATAATGCATTCACTGTTACTAATAATGGCAGCGAGGACGTCAATTTTAGCATCTCAGCTGACGATGTCCCCAATGCGTTGACTTTTGAGGATAGCGAGGGCAATGATATTGCCGGGACTGATCAATTACTCACCAAAAATGGCGGTAATATCGTCCTTTCGATTGAAGTCGATCTTGATAATAACGATATCCCCACCGCCGAAGAAACGATAACGTTCAACGCGACATCTACGGCAACCTAATCGCCTAGATCATATCCGCTACCGGGCATATGTATTCTCCTCAATTTTTCACGTGTGTTCCCTGTAGAAATCTGCAACGATTTGGGTCCTGCCAAGATTCGACAGAAATTAAAAACATTATCTAATGAACGTCAATCTTTCCGTGATCTGTGCGGTACTCGCCCTTGCGTTAGCCGTGCCCACTGCTGCCGTCTCCCTCGAGCCAGCCGACACAACCTCTTCCATCGAACTCGATGCCTCGAGCCCCTACGCCACCATCGAAAATGGCCAGATCGAGCTCGACTTCGAGCGACTCAACGCCGACGCGGTGACGACGGTCGATGAGGCGTTCACCGTACGTGCCATCGACGAGGACGTCGACCGCATCTGGCTCTCGGGCACCGACGGCGTCACCTTCTACCGGAACGGCGATCCTAGAGACGAGGTAACCGCGAGATCGCCGCTCGAGCCCGCCACCGGCCACTCGATTACGGTTGGCGTCTCTATCGACACCCACGAGGCGGGGGAGGGAACGGAGTCGTTCACGATCCACGTGCGGTACGACGATAACGAGGACGACGAAACCGACCCCGACCCGCCGACGCTCGAGCGCGTCACCGTCTCGGACACCGAGGTGACCGTCGGCGAGACGATCACGGTCACGGGTATCTACCGGGGGGGATCGCAGTCGATGGCGACGATGGTCGGGTTGACCGTCGACGACATCGTTGTCAGCCAGAAACGGGTCTTCGTCTTCGGCGGCGAGAACCGGTCCGTCTCCTTCGAGCGGACGATGGACGCCCCCGGCACGTACGAGGTCGGCATCGACGGCCGGACGCACACGGTGACGGTCACCGAACCTGCATCCGGCGAACCGGCGCCGAATATGACGGTGACGGGGGTCGATCTCGATCGACCCGAAACGACGCCTGGAGAGCCAATTTCGGTCACGGCGACCGTCGAGAACGCGGGCAACGCGACGGGTGAGCGCACACTCGAGTTCGCCGTCGGCGGATTCGTCGTCGAGACGGAGCGGGTCGAACTCGCACCCGGCGAGACGCGACAGGTCGAGTTCGAACGATCGTTCGCGGACCCCGGACGCTACGCGCTGGCGCTCGAGGGCGAGGAGGTGGGTACCGTCACGGTCGTCGGATTGCCGGCGATTGCGGCGGTCACGGCCGCGCTCCCCTCGCGTTCGACGGCGGCGCTCGCGCTCCCGGTCACGCTGGGCGTCGGGTTCGTCGTCCGGCGGCGGCGAGCGTGAGACGAGCAGTTAAGACGATTCGAATGCGAGACAGGGAAAACACGACCGTGTTAGGAGCGAACTCGAGGGAGCGACGACGATGAACGAGACGTCGATAGCCAAACAGGCGGCGATGGGGCTGGTGGGGCTCGTCGTGGTACTGCTGGTGCTCGGCCAGGTGCTAGGCCAGCCGATACTGCTCGGTTACGTCGCGACGGGGAGCATGGAGCCGTCGCTCTCCGCCGGCGACGGATTCGTCGCGGTCCCCAGCGCGGTAACCGGCGCGCCCGAACCCGGCGACGTCGTCGTCTTCGAGGCCGAGACGTTACACGGAGGTGGGCTCACGACCCATCGAATCGTCGCCGAGACCGACGAAGGGTACGTGACGCGGGGCGACGCCAACCCGTTCACCGACCAGGACGGGGGCGAGCCACCGGTCACCGAGGGGAAGATCGTCGCCGAGGCCTGGCAGGTCGGGGGGTCGGTCGTCCGGGTTCCGCACCTGGGAACTGTCATCATGAGCGTCCAGGGGCTCGTCGGGGCCGTCTTCGGTCTCCTGGCTGCGCCGCTCGGAATCACGGCGGCCTTCGACGCCGAGGGGACCGGTGCCTTGCTGGTGGCCCTCGGGGTCGGCCTGCTCGGGGTCGGCTTGTTGCTCGAGCGCGTCGGCGTTGCCGACCGGCGAACGGCGCGACGAACCAGTCGTCAGAACGTGATCGGCCTCTGGTCGGCGCTGTCGGCCGTCGTCGTCGTGCTCGCCCTCTTCGCGACCGCGGCGATGGTGATCCCGGCCGGCGGAACCGCGTACGAACTCGTGAGTACCGACTCGCCGACCGACGACCCGCAGATCGTCGCCCCGGGGGAGACGACGACGCTCACGCGAACGATCGACAACAGTGGCTACGTCCCAGTCGTCGTCATGCTCGACGCGCCACACCCCGCCGTCGATGCCGAGCCGCGGGCGACGACGGTCGGCAGTCGCGACACCGCCGAGGTCGCGCTGTCGATGACGGCACCGGAGACGACGGGGAGCTACACTCGCGATGTCGTCGAGAGTCGATACCTCCTCGTCTTGCCACCGACGCTGCTCGTCTGGCTCCACGACGTCCACCCGTTCGTGGCCGTCGGCGCGGTCAACGTCGCGATCGTCGCCGTCGCCGTCGGTCTCGTGTTTGCCCTCTTCGGCACCGGCGATCTCCGGATTCGGACGCCCGGCTCGCACGTCCCGCTCTCGAGGCGACTCGAGCGCCTGCTCGAGAAGTGGTTGTGATCGCCCATCGTCCACCCAGATCGGTGGACCGACGGCCACTACTGTTATAGTCGATGAACGACGACCTATCGTATCGCGTGACTTTCCGCACTGTGCTAGATGGGGGATTGGCCGACGGCGAGTCACAGCAAGCGGCGGGGACCGACGGGATCGATGGGAGGGAGGAGACGCCGTGACGAACACGCCACGACTCGACCTGCTGATCGCCAGATCCGGCCGGCCGATCCTGATCGCCCTGCTCGTGATCGGCACGATCGCCCTGCTCGCGACCGGCTGGGTCGTCGCGAATCCGTCGACGACCACGACCACCCAGGAAGTCGATCGCCAGACGGTCTCGACGCAGGTCGACACGGAAGCCGTGGTCGTCCAAGACGGTCTCTGGGAAGCGGGCACGGTGCTCGAGGACAACCCCGCGTACGTGATCAACGCCTCACCGGAACTCGAGGTCGTCGCCGAGACGGCGGTCCCGAGCGACGAGACGAGCCTCGAGCACGAGATCGTCCTCAGGTACGCGGCTTCGCGCAACGACGAGGTGTTCTGGGAGTCAGAACGGGTGCTGGCGGCCGAGGAACCGACGATCACGGACGGACAGGGCGTCACCAGAGCGTCGGTCGACGTCCGGGAGGTCCAGGACAGACGTGAGGAACTCAGGACCCGCCTCGACGGGGTCGGCACGGTCGACCTCTCGTTGATCGTTCGCACGAGCTACGATACGGGGACGCACGTCGGCGAGCACGCCCCGTCCACCCCGTTCGTCGTCACCGAGCGGAGCTACTACCTCGAGGACCACCCCGAAGAATCGGATCCGAACCCGGTCACCCAGACCGTCGAGACGACGGATCCACCCAGTTCCGCGCTGATCGGCGCCCTCCTGATCCTCACGGTGGGGTCGTTCGGCGGGGCCGCGTTCGTTAACTCCCGGTCCGACGTCGATATCGACCGAGCACGGCAGGCGATTCACGAGAACCGCTACGCGGAGTGGATCTCGCGGGGCTCGCTCCCGATGTGGATCGGCGACGAACACGTCTCGCTCGACACGCTCGAGGACGTCGTCGACGTCGCCATCGACACAAACGAGCGCGTGATCCACGACCGGAGCCGCGGCCTGTTCGCGGTCGTCAGTGACGGCGTCGTCTACTACTACAGCGACCGCGGGCTCTGGGAGGAGACGGCGTGGCCGGACTTAGACCTCGAGGAGCGGGCGGCCCCTGCAGACCTGGTCCCACCCGGTGACGGCGACGGATCAACGGCCGGACCGACCGAAAGCGATACGGAGCCGCCGTTCGAGAACTTGCCGGACCCCGAGGACGACGACGCCTGGAACAACCTGTGATCTGTCACGTACACCGGTGATCGGTCGCGTATACCTGTAATCTGTCGCGTACTCTCATGTGTGATCGTTTATGTCCCCACCCGAGTCTGTCACGCCGACTGACTGACCGGTCAAATTGTCGCGAATGTCCCGTTTCTCGAGTTTCTGGAGACAGATTTCACCGATATACGCGTGAACGAATAACCCATTCTGTCATCCAGAAAGGCTCAACTTTTATACTCCTGGAGCATTTCGATTCGTAACATGAGTGAGACTGACGGGGAGGACATCACGGATTTGCCACCGAGTGCGAAGCTGGTCTACAAAGTTCTCGAGTACGACGGCCCGTTGACCCAGAAACAGATCGTCGAGGAGTCGATGCTGTCTGCGCGGACGGTCAGGTACGCCCTCGAGCGCCTCAGCGACATCGGCACCGTCGACGAGAACATCTACTTCGCGGACGCGCGCCAGAGCCTCTACCGGATCACGGAGGCCGAACCGGTCGCGGCCGACGGCGGCAGTGGCGAGCCGGCGAGCAAGGACGCCTGCTGTGCGGAGTGACCTGTCGCGAGTCGATAGAATATTCGTCCTCGAGTGACCGAATCGAGACATGGACAAGGAGACGCTGCCGGAGTGGGCGTGGCTGTTTCTGGGGTTGATGGTTGCCGCGGTCGTCGCCAACCTGGCCAGCGTAGTGTTGCAGATCTCGACCGACTGGCGGATGGCCATCATCGTCACCGCGATGGCGCCGGTCCTGGTCTACGTCGGCGTCTGGTACGACCCGGACAGGCAGTACTACTGGGAGCAGTCGCGGGCGAAGATTTTCGGCGACGTCGGCTTCCTGGTCGTGGGAACGGCCGTGGGTGCCGGCATCGCCATCGCCCTCACGATCGACCTGATCGGCTCGCAGTTCCTGCGGGACCTGGTCTCCATGCTCGTGGGCTTTCTCACCGGCTGGGCCCTCTTCTGGTGGCGTAACCCGACCCTCTACCGTCCCGACGACGACGCCAGCCCGAGGTAACGATCATGGACACCGAGGCCTACCGAACCGTCGCCGAGGCCGCGACCGCGAGCTTCGTCGTCCAGGGCTCGGAGTTTCTCGGGCACGCTCGCCCCGTCGTCGACCTCGAGTCGGCCGAGGCGTTCATTGAGAACGTACGCGAGGAGTACGCCGACGCGACCCACAACGTCCCGGCCTACCGGGTCAGAGTCGACGCCGATGGCCGGCTCCGAGAGTACTCGAGCGACGACGGCGAGCCGAGCGGCTCGGCGGGAAAACCCGCGCTGAACGTGCTCACCCAGCGCGACCTCGAGAACGTCGCGGTCGTCGTCACGCGCTACTACGGCGGGACGAACCTCGGTGTCGGCGGCCTCGTTCGAGCGTACTCCCGAGCGGTCAAGGAGGCGGTTGACGCCGCGGGCGTGATCGAGGAACGGCCCCACGAAACGGTCTCGATCACCCTCGAGTACGACGATTCGGGCACCGTTCGCGGCATTCTGGAGAGCAAGGCGCTCGAGTTCGAGGCCGAGTACGAAGCGGACGTGCAGTTCGAGGTTCGGGTCCCGATCGCCGACGCCGACGCCCTCCGTGATCGAATTCGCAGTGCGACGAGCGGGCGAGCCCGGCTCGAGTGAGACGTCCGGTGGTCGCGCGGTTATCGTTCCGTCCGTAGCTCCTCGAGCGTCGCGGCGACCGATTCGGAATCGTCGATCGCGCTCCGGCGACACCGGAGCGAGCGCCAGTCGCGTTCGACCACTAGTTCGTCGTCGGTGAGTTCGATTTCAGACACCGGCTCCCAGGGGAGCAGCTGTTTCGTGAGGCCGCGGTCGACGACGAGGCCGGCCTCATGGGCCGCGAGGGTGGGCGTCGACGCCGTCTCGACGTCGAAGAACGAACTCGAGTAACCGGCGACGAGCCGGAACAGGCCGTAGCCGCCCCAGAGGACGGCGAATGTAAAGTCCCCGCTGTAGAACGACCCGAGGCCGACGAGCAAGAATCCGACGCCGATGAACAGCTCACGGCGAATGAGGCGAGTCTTGACCCACGCCCAGGTGACGACGGGTTCGTCGCTCGTGACCGCGTCGACGTAGCGATTGGTAGCCATCGCGGCGACGAGAAGGCCCGCCAGGCCGATCCCGATCACGCCCAGGATGGCGACGGCGGCGACGCTCGTCCCGAAGTCGGTCACGAACGGGGCGAGCGCCAGTCCGACGAACGGGAGGGCGGGAAGCGAACACTGCACGCCGAGCCAGCGGCGGCGACCGAGTCGTTCGGCTAACCCCCGGTATCGGCTGGCGAGAATGCCACCGCCGATCACGCCGACGGTAAGCGTCGCGGGCGCGAGCGCGAGGACGGTCGTGCCGGTAACGCCGGCGAGGACGGCGGCCGTCGTCACCGTAGCGGTGAGTACCGCGGCGACGTACGCGCCGAAACCGAACCGGAAGCCGATATCGGGGACCTCGAGGCCGGCGGGCTCGAGGCGGGGCGCACACTGGTGTTGATTCGATAACACGTCGCTCGATTCTCCACAGGGAGATATGAATGTAACGACGGTCCGGCGATCAGGCCGTCTCCGCTGTCTCCGCTGCCTCCGTCGTTCGTCCGCGGGTTCGGTTTCGAGTCGATAGCGCCACCAGCGTAACGAGGCCGATGAGTCGCAGGGAGGCGGTCAACTCGAAGATGGCCAGGTACGCCGGGATGCCGAACGCTTCGAGGGTGCCCTCGAGGATGAGGAGCGGAATCTCGGGTACCATCAGGAAGATGGAGGCGATGGCGTAGGCCCCGCGTAAAAGCTGGCCGACGCTGGTGTACTGGTAGCCGATGATGGTGACCCCGAGGGCGTAGACACCGAGGAACATGCCGAGGATGGGGATGACGACGTCGGGGACGAAGAAGCCGAGATCGGCGACGTCGGCGGCGGTGAGGATCGTCCACTCGTTCCCGCGTTCTCGCAGGAGGAGGATGCCCGGCGAGAAGACGAACGCGAAGGGCACCAGGATCTTGTTGAGCGAGAGCAGGAAGGCGATCAACGCCGTCCCGAGTTCGTCGGCTTTCGCGACGCCGGCCCCGGCGAAAGCGGCGACGGCAACCGGGGGCGTGACGTCTGCCATCAGGCCGAAGTAGAGTACGAACAGGTGGGCGGCCAGCAGGGCGGTACCCGCCTGTTCCATCGGCCCGCCGAGCATCGCGATCAGGATGATGTACATCGCCGTCGTCGGCATCCCCATCCCGAAGATGATCGAGGCGACGCCCGTCAGGACGAGCAAGATTAATAACGATCCGCCGCTGACGGCGTCGATCAACGCGGCCAGGTTCGGGCCGAGGCCGGAGACGCTGATGACCCCCGGGATGACGCCCGCGGCCGCGACCGCGATCACGACCGTCGTCGCCGTTCGTGCCCCAGAGTCCATCGACTTGAGGACGAACGCACCGAATCGGTAGGCCCGGCTCCGGGCGAGTTGCGGTCGACCGACCTTCGAGGCCGCCCGCTCCGCCGACTCGTCGACGGCGTCGTCGAGTTCGAGCAGCGTCGGGACCGTTCCCGGCCTGGCGAGCATGACGGCGACACTCACCAGGATTACTATGGTTCCCAGTCCACTCACCGCGGCGTACGCGGCCGCCTCGAGTCCCAGTCCCGTCCCGGCGGCCTCGAGTCCCGCCAGCACCAATACGGCGTCGACGAAGCTCCCGCCGACGGTGGCGTAACTGAGCAGTTGCAGGACGAAGAGGGCGGCGATGGTGCCGACCAGGGGAATGCGCGAGCGCTCGTCGTAGGCCGCGACGAACGCGATGAGGGCGATCACCGAGACGATGGTGAACCAGCCCGCACGGGGGATCGAGAAGCGGGCGATGATGAGGAAGTACAGCAGGAGGACGATGGGGACCAGGTAGAACCAGCCGGAACGAAAGCGCGAGCGGATCTCCGGCAACTCGTCTCGAGGCAGCCCGCCGATGTTGTGCTGGACGGCCTCGAAGTGGACCATGACCCACATCCCAAAGAAGAAGGCGATGGCGGGTAGGGTCGCGGCGATGATCACGGTCGCGTAGGGGATGCCGGTGTACTCGACGATGAGGAACGCCGCGGCGCCCATGACGGGCGGGAGAATCTGGCCACCCGAGGACGAGGAGGACTCGACGGCGCCGGCGAACTCGGGGGAGTAGCCCGACCGTTTCATCAGCGGAATCGTGAATGCGCCCGTGGTGACCGTGTTCGCGATGGACGATCCCGAGAGCATCCCCATGAACCCACTCGAGACGACGCTCGCCTTCGCGGGACCGCCTCGGCGGGTCCCGGTCAATGCGTAGGCGAGGTCGATGAACCACTTGCCGGCACCGCTCATCTCGAGGAAGGCGCCGAAGAGGATGAAGATGTAGATGTACCGGACGCTCACGATGACGGGCGTGCTGAAGACGCCCGCCTGGACGGTGTACCACAGGTTGTAGACGATGTTCGCCCAATTCTCGGGCTGGATCGCGAGGGGCCCGATTACGGAATCTCGGGGGACGAGATAGCCCCAGCGTGCGTAGACGATGAACGATCCGACGAGGCTCATCAGGATGAATCCGAGCGTGCGCCGGGTCGCCTCCAGCACGAGCAAGAGTCCGAGGACGCCCATCCAGAACGCGTAGGAGGCCTCGTCGATGGGGATGCCGAGCGCCGCCATCCCGGTGACGACTGGCTCGAGGAACCAGAGCACGTCCCCGACGCCCTGGGTGCCCTCGAACCGCCTGACGGCGATCGACCGGATCTCGTCGTAGTTAGTGACGATGTAGTGTGCGGGGAGCACCGAGAGGACGATCATGAGGACGTCGAGTGGCGTCACGCGGTTCATCTGCCGGTCGAGAGCGGCCCAGCGGACGAATCCACCCGCCCGGGAGACCCCTCGAGTGACCGGGTGCTCGTCGCCGAGTTGTCCTCTCGCGGCCGGCTCGAGACGACCGAGTTGTCGGGCGACGAAGCCGTCACCTCGACTGGCCGGAAAGAGCAGGAACGCGAGTACCAGCGCGAACGTGACGTGGATTGCACCGACCTGCAGGAGTTGCAGGGACCCGATATCGATCGTGCCGTAGAGCGGCAGGGTAATCTCGAAGATGTAGGATCTCGCGGCGATCCACATCTGGAAGGCCGAGAAGGTGATCCCGATCAGTGAGACGAGAACGGCGGCCCCGCCCTGGAGCGTCCGGCGTCGCTCGACCTCCTGGAGGATCTGTTCCTGTTCGGCTTCGGACAATTCATCCGACCCGCCGGTGTCGACGCTCATTGGTACGGTATCAGTGGGTGAGTTCCATATGTGTGTGGGTCGCGACAGAACCGCTCGAACGGTCCTCGTCGCCCAATAGTCTGTCCTGTGTCACTTCTACCGGTGCCGACAGCGCCAGCAGTTCCTCAAGCGCTCCCGGCTCGTCCTCGTCGACGACGATGACGACCGGCCCGTCCGACATCGCTACGAGGTCGTACCGATCCTCACCGACGACCAGTTCGTGACCGGCGATGGAACCGGGTGCGACTCGCAGCTGGCTGTACGTCGAGTTTCGCTCGACGACGAACCAGTCGCCCGTTCGCTCCATCGACTCGTCGGCGGGGAGTCCGGCGCCGTGAGACTGGAACCGCATCTCCGTCATCCGCAACTGATCGCCGTCGACGACGTAGACGTCCTCGACCGGCGTCTTCTCGACGCTGTGGGTGTACGCCAGCGTAACCTGCTCGTCGTTTTCGACCGGCCGCTCGAGGAGCGTCTCACCCGAGTCGGCGTTCTGGACGACGAGGGTTCGTTCGGGATCCGGATCGAGACTCGAGGCGGCCGCGACGCTCCCGACGACGAGGGCGACGACGACGGCGGTAACGACGAGCGTTCGGCGACGATGACCGGTAAACACGGTGAGGGGCGTCGTGGAAGGTTACTCGCCGAAGTACGCGGACGCGCCGGGATGGAGGTCGATCGGCATCCCGTCCTGGGCGCTGTCGGCGCTGATGAAGTCGGCCTTGATCGTAAAGGAGTCCGTATTGTCGAAGATAGCGGTTGTTACCTCTTCGACGATTCCCTCGTCGACTCCTTCATGGGTCGCGATCATCGCCTGGACGGAGACAGTCTCGGTGTCTTCATCGACGCCGTCGTAGGTGCCCCCGGGGATGGTGTCGTCGGCCATCCACTCGGCGTCGCTTTTGACCTGTTCGCGCACGTCGCCGTCGACGGCCACGAACGAGACGTCGCTCGAGGAGGCGAGTTCCTCGACCGAGCCGACGGGCCACCCGCCGACGATGAACGCCGCATCGACGTCGCCGTCTCGGATCTGGTCGGTCGCCGTCGCGAAGTCGGTGTTCTGTTCCTCGAAGTCCGAGATGCCCGCCGACTCGAGGATCTGGTTCGCGTTAACCTGCGTCCCGCTGCCGGCGTCGCCGGTGTTGATCGTCGCACCTTCGAGGTCCTCGACGGACTCGATGCCGGAGTCGGCCTGGGTGATGATGTGGATCGTTTCGGGGTAGAGCGTTGCGACCCCGCGAATGGTCTCGACGGGAGAGCCTTCGAAGTCCTCGATGCCAGTCCCGTTGAACGCGAAGTAGGCGACGTCGTTCTGGATCAGCGCGAACTCGGCTTCCTCTCGGGCGAGGCTGCCGACGTTCTCGACGCTGGCGCCGGTCGACTGGACCTGGAGGCCGTGGGGCGTGTTCTCCTCGACGATGGACTTGACCTCGCCAGAGAGCGGGTAGTACGTGCCGCCAGTGCCGCCGGCGTGCCAGGAGAGGACTTCTCCGCCCTCGTCCGGTTCGGCCTCGCCGATTTCCTCTTCGCCGTCGCCGTTGCCGGTTTCGTTCCCGTCTTCGGTTTCGTTGTCGTCGCCGTTGCCAGTTTCGTTCCCGTTACCGTTCCCAGTTTCGTTGCCATTGCCGTTCCCATTGCCGTTTCCGGGATCTTCGGCGTCCTCGCCGATGCACCCTGCAATGCCTGCAATTCCCGTTGCACCAGTTACTGCGATGAAGTCGCGTCGATTGAACTTTCGCGCCATGATGGCAGTCTATGCGTTTTCGGCTGATTACTATGCCGAGCATAACTGATTGCATTCACTGAAAATACTGATTTCCGTTCACTCACGACACGCTGAACGTCCAGTAATGAGCCTGTGACACACGTCGTTGACGCCCGCGGTTCCTACGAATCGAAACGTATACTCCCGACCGCCCGGAGTGAGAACTATGCACACGGTCGACCCCGCCGACTATCACGACATCGTCCAGGTAGCCGATCCCCAACTCTCGCCCGATGGCGAGCGCGTCGCGTTCGTCCGGAAGGGACCGAAAGACGATGAATCCTACGAGGCGACCATCTACGTCGTTCCGCTCGGCGGCGACGAGCCGACCCAGTTCACCGTCAGCGAGGGCGTCGACAGCCAGCCGCGCTGGAGCCCCGACGGATCGCACCTCGCGTTCGTCAGCACCCGCGGCGCCGACGACGACCGGCCACAGCTCTGGCTCCTCCCGACCGACGGCGGCGAGGCCCGCCAGATCACGAGCGTCGTCGGTGGCGTCTCCGGCCTCGCGTGGAGTCCCGACGGCTCTCGCGTTCTCTTCACGCAGGCCTCGAC
The DNA here is from genome assembly GCF_024204665.1 of Natronosalvus rutilus. NCBI lineage: Archaea > Methanobacteriati > Methanobacteriota > Halobacteria > Halobacteriales > Natrialbaceae > Natronosalvus > Natronosalvus rutilus. Next base: position 785,633 of record NZ_CP100355.1, read on the forward strand.
AGCCGACGACCGCGAGGAGGGACGCGACTTCGCCGTTGAATCCGACTACGAACCGGAGACGCCCGACCCGCGGGTGATCGACCGACTCGTCTACCGGGCCCACCAGCGCTACGCGGACGGGCGGCGGAACCACGTCTACACGCTCGAGGTCGAGTCGGCCCTCGAGCAAGGGACCGTTACCGAGGGCGACAACGACGCCCTCGAGCGACTCACCGACGGCGACGCCGACCACACGGGGGCGACCTGGGGCGACGACGAAACGGTCTACTACGCTCGAAAGCTCGGCGAGGAGCCCGACGACTCCATCGAGTCCGAGATTCTCGCACACGATCTCGAGACGGGCGAGGTCGAGCAGGTAACCGAAACGATCGGCTGGGCGACGATGCTCGCGGCGACGACCGACGGCCGGGTCGCCTACCCGTGGATTCCGAAAGACGGGTTTACCCTTCGCCAGACCGAACTGAAGGTGTACGACCGGACGGCCGAAACGGAGACGACCGTCACCGAATCGATCGATCGCACCCTCGGCCACGAGGGCGGGGTCGAGTGGGGACCCGACGAGGAGACTCTCTACTTCTCCACGCCGGACGAGGGGGCGAGCGCGCTCTGGTCGGCCCCCGGCGACGGGAGCGAGGCGCCAACCACCGTCTACGGCGAGGGCGTCACTCTCGAGGGCTTTTCCGTCGGCGACGACGCCATCGCCTACGCCCAGAGCGAGTGGGACCACCCGGGGGACGTCTTCGCGTCCACGCGCGGGGGCAACGAGGTCACCCGGCTGACCCGTGTCAACGCCGACTACCTCGAGGACCGGGCCGTCGCTCAGCCCGAAGAATTGCGCTACGAGAGCGACCAGGGGCCAGTGCAGGGCTGGCTCCTGACGCCGCCTGACTTCGACCCCGAGGAGACCTATCCGCTCGTCGTCGAAATCCACGGCGGCCCCCACGCCCGGTGGACTACCAGCGGGACGATGTGGCACGAGTTCCAGAGCCTCGCCGCCGCCGGGTACGTCGTCTTCTGGTCAAATCCGCGCGGCTCGACCGGCTACGGCGAGGCCCACGCGGCCGCCATCGAGCGCGACTGGGGCGACGTGACGCTCACCGATGTGCTGGCCGGGGTCGATCTCGCCTGCGAGCGCGCGTACGTCGACGCCGACGAGCAGTACGTCACCGGCGGCAGCTTCGGCGGGTTCATGACCGCCTGGACGGTCGGACATACCGACCGCTTCCGGGCCGCCGTCAGCCAGCGCGGTGTCTACGACTTCACGAGCTTCTACGGTTCGACGGACGCGTTCAAACTCGTTGAGGGCGACTACGGCGTCACGCCCTGGGAGGACCCCGAGCACCTCTGGGAGCACTCCCCGGTCGCTCACGTCCCGGACGTGACCACGCCGACGCTCCTGATCCACGCCGATCAGGACTACCGCACGCCAGCGAACACGGCCGAACTGTTCTACCTCGGCCTGAAGAAACACGGCGTCGACACCCGGATGGTTCGCTACCCGCGGGAGGGCCACGAACTCTCCCGCTCGGGCGAACCGGCCCACGTCGTCGACCGCCTCGAGCGGATCGTCCGCTGGTTCGACGGCTACAGCGACTTCACCGACGCGTCGCCGGCGCTTGAGCGCGGCCCGAACGAGGGGCTCACGGCGGGCCAGGAGGGCGATGCGAGCGAGGGTGGAAGCGACACGAACGAGAGTGGTGGCGATTCGAACGAGGGAGGGGACGAGAACGGGGACGACGACGCACCAGTCGAGAACAACGAGGACACGAGGGCCTGATACCGCGTCGGCCCGGATTTCTCGCCCTCGAGTCGCTTGCCACCGCCGTCGCGCTACCCTCGAGCTGCCTGCCACCGCCGTCACCCTTCCCTCGAGCACTTTCGACCACCGAGATTACGCGAGTCGCTTAAGCCGACGCGTTCCCTACCCGATGTATCGTGTTCGTCGGTCACGCGCTCTTCGCATTCGCCGTCGCGGCGCTCGTCGCCGAGTGGCGAGGCTGGGAGTCACGCCGCGCGCTGGCGATCGGGGTCGTCGCCGGCCTCTTCGCCGCGATCCCCGACGTCGACGTTGCCTACGCGCTCGTCGGCCTCGCCAAGTGGAATCTCGGCGACGGTGCCCTCGGCGCCTCGACTGCGTTCTGGGACGCCAGCCGAACCGTCCACCGCACGGCCACCCACTCGCTGATCGTCGGCATCGTCGCCGCGTCCGCGTTCGGCCTGCTCGCGATTCGTCGCTCGAGACCTGGCTCCGTTCGCGCCCACCTCGCACACACCGCCGGCGCCGGGTTGCTCGCCGCGCTCATGGTCGTCGCATTCGCCGCATCCGGTCCGGTCGCGGCGTTCGTGATGGCCCTCTTCGCGATTGCCGGCGCCGTCGTCGCGCTCGGAACTGCCCGGACGACCACATTCTCGCCGGCGACGGTCGCTCTCGCAGCGCTCTGGGGCCTGCTCTCGCATCCGTGGGGCGACCTGTTCACCGGCGAACCGCCGGCGTGGCTGTTCCCGTTCGCCACACCCGCCCTCGAGTCTCGCGTCCTGCTTCACCCGGATCCGACCCTGAATCTGCTCGGCGCGTTCGCGATCGAACTCGGCGTCATCTGGCTCGCCCTGCTCACCTACGCGCGCCTGGCTGATCGAGACCCCCTCGCGGCGCTGGACCGTCGCGCCGCCGCCGGGGCCGCCTACGGTGTCGTCGCCTTGGTTAGTACGCCACCAACGCTCGACATGTCCTACCACTTCGTCTTCTCGATCCTGGGCGCCGGGTTCCTCTGTGGCGTCGTCCGGGAGGGGACCGTGCCGGGGATTCACGGCCTGATTCCGCGGCGCTGGCGCACCTCGAGCGGCGTGTTCGATATCGCGGTGACGGCGCTGACCGGCGTGACCATCGCGCTCTTGGCCTACGTGGCAGTGTACGCGCTCGTGGGCCCGCTGTAGATCTATCGCGACGAAATCGAATCGAACTCCCTCCGGAGAGCCCTCCCCTTTTTAACGATTCCATCGGTATCAATGACCGTGTCTCAAACGCGACTTGAGCAACTGATCGGCGACGACCGAACGAACGCCGTCGCCGGCTGGGCGATCGTGGTCACCCTCGTGGGAATCGGGGTCGGCGGGCTGGCGACCCGCGAGATCCTGTGGGCGACGTTCGCGCTGGTCCTGGTCGGGCTGGCCGTCCTCCCGCCGATCGCCTTTCGCTCACCGCTGGTCATGCTCCCCTGGGAGGTGCTGTTGCTCGCCGCGGCCCCGGCACTCGGCATCGTCCTTGGGGCCGACCTCCTGACGGGTCACGTCGCCTCCTACCTCTCGGTAGCCGCGGTCGCGCTCGTGCTCGCGGTCGAACTCCAGACGTTCACGGCCGTCCGTATGACCGCCTCCTTCGCCGTCGTCTTCGTCGTCGTCACGACGATGGCCGCTGCCGCCCTCTGGGCAGTGTTCCGCTGGGGCGTCGCCACCGTCTTCGGCGTCCCGTTCGAGGCCGGCCACGACGCCGTCATGTGGGAGTTCGTCTTCTCCGCGCTCGCCGGACTTGGCGCGGGGGTCGTCTTCGAACTGTACTTCAGGCGCCTTGGCCGCATCGACCCGCTTCCCGACCTCGAGGACCTCCTGCCGGGGGTGGACGATGATTGACCTCGCTGCGTTCAAACTCTCGACCAAACGCCAGCGACAGCTCTCGTACCTGATGGAACTGTCGCTCGTCGGCATGCTCTTCGTGGGCGTCGACCGTGGCAACGGCGGCATCGTCATCAACACCGCAGTAGCCCTCGCCGTGACCCAGTTGCCGCCGATCCTCGAGCGCGACTACGGAATCCCGATGGACCCGCGGCTCACGCTGTGGATCACGACCGCCGTCTTCCTCCATGCCTTCGGCACCGTCGGGCTGCCTGGTGCCACGAGCACGCTCTATAGCCAGGTCTGGTGGTGGGACCACATGACCCACGCGCTCTCGGCGTCGGTCGTCGCCGCGGCGGGCTACGCCACCGTTCGCGCCCTGGACGAGCACGCCGAGGGGATCCGCTTCCCCGGCCGGTTCATCGCGCTGTTCATCCTGCTGTTCGTCCTCGCGTTCGGCGTCCTCTGGGAGATCCTCGAGTTCGTTATCGCCCTCGCGGCCGAACGCCTGGGCATGCCCCGCGTGCTCACCCAGTACGGTCTCGAGGACACGATGCTCGACATCGTCTTCAACTCGATCGGCGCGTTGATCGTCGCCATCTGGGGTGGGGCCTACCTCGGGGACGTGAGCGGGGCGATTCGCGAGCGCCTCGAGGCCCGGAACGCCGGGGGACTGGAGCACCTCGAGCGACAGGAAGCGAACGAGCGAGAAAAGTGAGCAGGTGGGTTCGAGTCGATCAGTCGCTCTGGATGCGCGGCGCCAGCATGTACGTGACCTGGCCCTGCCCCTCCGCAAAGCCGAAGTAACACTTGATGGGGAACTCTTCGCCCAGGTCCAGCGTGACCTCGGTGTCTCTCGGGATCGCCTTGTTCATGTCTTTGAGGTAATCCAGCGAGAACAGCGAGTGCGCCGGCCCGACCTGGAGGTCGATGAGGTCGTCCTGGGTCAACTCGAGGTGGACGTCGTCGGTGTCGCCCTCCGCGTTGACGTAGAAGAACTCCTCGGCGTCGTCGACGCCCAGCGCAATGTGATCGGAGACCATGTCCGCCGCCTTGACCGATCGGTTGACGTCCTTGCCCTCGAGGACGACGCGGGCGGGCAGGTCCAGATCCGGAATGTCCGGCTCCTGGCGGATCGAGTCTGGGTCGATCAGCGCGAGGGTGTACTCCAGGCCGTCGATCTGGATGTGGAGTTTGCGGGTCTCTTCGTCGAGTTCGAGCTGGATCAGCTGGCCGGATTCAGCCATGCCGGCGATGTCCTCGAGTCGGGAGAGGTCGACGCCGATCAGGCCGCCGTCGGCCTCGTAGGATTCGAACGCGGCCGCCTCGAGCGAGAGGTCGACCATGCCGACGTTGGCGGGATCGACGGCCCGGATTGAGAGCCCCTCCTCCTCGAGGTGGATCTTGCACTCGTCGACCAGCACGCTCACGGAATCGAGCGCGCTGGTGAGCGTTTCCGCGCTCACGATGGCCTTGAACATATGGATCGGGCTACGGACGGTCGGTACAAAAAGGCACCCTTTGGGGACGGACGGTCGCTACCGTGTCCGATCCTCCATTCCGTTCCTCACTGTGTTCGTCGCGGTGCAATAGGGACGGCGACTACGAGGGGACGACCGTAATCGGCCGCTTTCGATCGATCGCGTCCTCGAGATCGTCGGCAATCGCGCTTCCTCTCGAGACCTGGATTTCGCCCCCGCGGCTCACCGTCGCCGTGAAGAGGTACTCGCCGCCGGCTTGCACCTCGACCGTTTCGCCGTGGTTGCTGTCGACGGGGATGATGACGTGTCTCGAGGTGATCTCGGGGGTGACGATCTGGCCGGCTGGCTGTGCGTTGCTGGCGCTTCCGCCCGCATTGCCGTGGCCGCTGCGGCCACCACCGCCACCGCCGTTCGAGCCCGACTTGTGGGGATTTTCATCGTGGGTCCTGACGTCGATGTCGATCCCAAGCCGGTTCTCGACGTCGGTTATCCGCCCGCCGCCCTTGCCGATCACCGTCGAGATATCGTCCTCCTCGACGTAGACGACGGCGCGGTTCTGGCTCTTCAACTGGACGTCGACGTAGCCGCGGGCGATCGAGCGAATCTCGCGTTCGATCTCGGACTTGGCGATCCGATCGACGCCGCTCTCCGTAGTTTCGCCGCCGTCCTCGAGTGGGACCGTGACGACCTGACGATTGAACGTATAAATCTCGTAGGCGGGTTTGCCCGTCTGGAAGTCCGTCACCTGGATCACGGGGCGAGCGAGGTCCTCCTCGGTGAGCCCCGCGGGGACCTTCACCTCCGTCTTGACGTCGTAGACGGTCGAGACCTCGCCGGCGTCGATGTAGACGACGGTGTCGACGACTTGCGGGATCATGCCGAGTTCGACCCGGCCGACCAGCCGCTGGAGGGCGTCGATCGGGCGAGTGGCGTGAACGACGCCGATCATGCCGACACCGGCCAGGCGCATGTCCGCAAAGACCTCGAAGTCGTCGGTCTTTCGGACCTCGTCGTAGATGGTGTAGTCGGGCCGGACCATCAACAGGGCGTCCGCGGTCTTGTCCATCCGCCCGCCGAGTTCGGTGTACTGGGTGATTTCGGGGCCGACCTGGAGGTCCCGTGGCTTCTCCATCGTCTTGACCGCGTAGTCGTGGTCGTTCAGGTAGCGGGCAACCGACTGGGCGAACGTCGACTTCCCGGCTCCGGGCGATCCGGAGATGAGGACGCCGCGCTGGTGCTCGAGCAGACGCTCCTTCAGTTCGTCGGCGTGTTCGTAGTCCTCGATGTCGGTCTGGACGATCGGCCTGACGGCGGTGATCTCGATGCCGTCGGCAAAGGGGGGTCGGGCGATGGCGATTCGGTAGTCCCGGAACTGGACGATCTTCATTCCCGGTTCCGAGAGCTCGATGAAGCCACCGGTAGCCTCACGGGCGCCGTCGACGACCTCGCGGGCGTACTCGTCCATCGTGTCTTCGTCGAGGGGTTCGTCGGCGATCTCCTGGTAGTGCATGTCGCCGATCTCCCCGCGTTTGGCCATCGGCACTACGTCCGTCTTGAGGTGGACGCTCATCGTCTGGTCGTCGAAGTACTCCTCGATGGCCAGGGTCCCGACTCGACGCACTTCGGGGGAGAGATAATCCACCTCGAGGCCCTTCGCCTGGGCTACCTCGGCCTGGACGATGTCGCTCGTGACGAAGGTGGCCTCGAGGTCCTCGGCCAGGTCGCGGATGACGGCGTCGATCTCGCCCTCGGCAGCGTGGCCGCGCTCGATGGCGGAGGGACGTTCGCCGACGTACTCGAGGTCGATGCGGCCCTCGTCGGCGAACTCGGCCAGTCGCTTGAGTTCGCCGAGGCCGTCCCAGCCGCTGTCGAGGCCGTCGTTGGCCTGCGCCTCGAGTTCGGCGACCACGGCTTCCGGTACCGAGACCGTCGCTCCCTCGAACTGCCCGTCTTCGATTGCAGCGGAGACGCGGCCGTCGATGACCACGCTCGTGTCCGGCACGACGTTCATACGATAATTGCTCGACGGAGGCGTATAAGCGTGTCCACCGGCGGTACCAGGTGTGCCGGCTCCCGTACGCGTGCCGGTTGCCGGACGGGTGAGTACGCAAAAACCGTCCGGTCGCGAACGGCCGGCGAGACGGGACGCGCCATGAGGTGGTCGTTCGATCCGTACCTGGCAGATTGTCGATTGGAACAGCTATTTATCACTCGTTGTGATTGCCACGACTGTGGCTACGATCGACCAGCAACCGGCGTCGTCGCTCGTCTTCGACCGGAGCGACGGCTGGTTCGTGACTGGCGCGACCGGCCTCCTGTTCGCGTGCTACCTGGGACTGGTCGTCGTCGCAAACGCGACCGACTCGGTACATGCGTGGCACCTCGCCGCCGTCGCGGTCGTCCCCGGGGCAGTCCTCGGCTGTCGACTCACCGTGGCCTCGTCTCGAGAGGCCGTCCGCCGTGGACTCGGTCTCGTCATCATTCTCGCCGCGGCCACCGCCATCCTCGCCGTCGTCTACCGCAGCCGATCGCCGGGATTCGGACTCGGGTCGATCCGACCGCTCTCGGTCGTCGTCGTCTTCGTCGCCATCGTCTCGTTCTTCCTCCTCGTCACCGACGCGAGGCAGTACTCGGTCGGCGAGTGGGTCGCGGTGGGTTGTTTCGCGGCACTCGCCGCCGTCTCACTCACACACACGCTGGCGTTCGTCCCCTCGAGTTCGCAGTCGCGCTGGCCTGTGTGGGCTCTGGTCGTGATGGGGAGCAGCCTCGTCGTGATTCCGCGCCTCGTTCCCGAACGGGTGTTCCTCTGGATCCTCGCTCGCCTGGCCGCGGCCGTCGTCCTGCTGGGCCTGTTCACGTACCTCGTCGGCGACTACTCGCTGTGGATCTTCGAGGTTCGCCAGTGGTCTGGCTCCCCGTCGCTCCCGGGAATCGAGACCGACGTCACGATCATGCGATCGATCTTTGTGAACCCGAACTCCCTCGGCGTGGTCACCTTCGCCGGGTTCGTCGCTGCCGCGGTGGAATTTCACCGGGCGGTCGCTACCCGACGTCCCCTCGGTGGGACTATTACCGCCGCTCTCGTCGGAATCTGCGGCCTCGGGTTGTTCCTGTCGAACGCCCGGGCGTCGATGCTCGCCGCGGCGGCCGCCGTCGTGATCTACGCCGGGTACGTCGTCTTCGGTCGACGCGCCGTTCCTGCGGTACTCGTCGCGACCGCGCTCACGATTACTGGATTTCTCCTCGGAATGTACGTCGACGTCATCGACATCTCCGACTCGAACCGCTTCGACCTCTGGGCCGGGAGCCTGGCGGCGATCCGGGACGGGCCGCTCCTGTTCGGGTACGGCGCTCCGGCGGGACACGTCATCGAACCCTACCTCGACGGCGGGCTGTCCGCGTCGCCGCACAACTCGTACCTCTCGGTGTTCGCCCGGTTCGGACTGGTCGGCGGCCTCGCGTACCTCGGCCTCGTCGTCGGTAGCGTCGTCGCCGGGGCAATCGAGTACCGCGAGGTCAACGTCGCGATGCTCGCGTTCGCCGCCGGCTGGGCCGTCCACCAGCTATTCGAGTCCTACACTCTGTTCTGGTGGTCGCCCGGTGCGGTGATCGGGTCGCTCGTCATTGGGTACCTCCTGTTCGGGGATTGAGCGCTCGAGCTGGATGTGATCGGGTCCGCTCTTGAGAGCCGAACCCGGTGGACCCAACACCTCCGCCGTCGTACTCGCCGCCATGAGCGTTCGCGAACTGACCCGCGACCTCGTCTCGATTCCCAGCCACCAGGACGAGACGGCCGCGGGTGACTACGTCGAGGACTGGCTGCGACGCGAAACCGATGCCGACGTCACGCGAGACGAGGTGGGGAACGTGATCGCCCGACGAGGGACAGGCGGGGAGTCACTGGCACTCGTCGGTCACCACGACGTCGTTGACCCGGCGGCGTCACAGCTTGACGCCGGCGGCGGGTACGTCGTTGACGAACGAGAGGGGCGCCTCTACGGTCGCGGCGCGGCCGACATGAAGGGAGCCGTCGCGGCGGCAATGCTCGCGTTTCGAGACGCCGACCCCGCTGGCGAACTCGTCTTCGCGAGTTTCGTCGGCGAGGAGGTCGGCGGGGTCGGCGCCCGCCACGCTATCGAACACGGCTTCGCACCCGACTACGCGGTCGTCGGGGAGGGGTCGACGAACTACTCCGGCCCGGACGTGACCGACGTCGCCGTGGCCCACCGGGGTCGCCGCGGGAGCACGATCACCGCCCGCGGGACGGCGGCTCACGCCAGCGAACCCGACGCGGGCGAGAACGCCATCTACCTCGCGACCGACGCCGTCGAGGCGATTCGCGACCTCGAGGCGCCCCGAGTAACGGTCGCGGGCGAACCACTCGAGGGCCAGGTCACCGTCACCGAAATCGACGGCGGGTCGGGGATCAACGTCGTTCCCGAGTCGTGTACGCTGACGGTCGACGAACGAACCGTCCCGGGCGAGCGGGTCGACCTCGAGACCGTCGCGGACCTGCCAGGGGTCGAGTGGAGGGTCGACCAGGACCTGCCGCCGATGCGCTGTGGGGACGACAGATTCGCCGAGCGGGTGCTCGAGGTGGCTCGAGCAGTCCAGTCGGACGTGTCGAACCCGCCGGAACTCGTGACGAAACCCCACGCCACCGACGCCGGCTGGCTCGCCCAGGCCGGCACCGAGTGCGTCGTCTACGGCCCGTCCGAACCCGGCGAGGCCCATACCGCCACAGAGAGCGTCTCGATTCGGGTGCTCGAGCGCTGTCTCGAGACGTACCGGCGACTCGCGTCTGCGGAGACCTAGCGCCCGGGTTCTGTGTTGGTCACGACAGATGCCGCGAGAGCGATCCCGTTCGAATCGTCGTCCGCCTATCCGAGGAAGTACCGCGTCCACGGATAGCGCTCGACGAGTGGCTGACCGGCGATCTCGTACTGCTCGATGTAGGCGTCGAGCCCGAGGATGCGGCCGGCACCGAAGGCGGCGACCGACAGGAAGACGAGCATGTACGCGAAGTCGCCGTTGATGTAGCCGTGGGAGATCTCCCAGTTGCCCAGGTAGAACATGAGCATCATGAACGCGCCCCAGAAGGCCGCCAGGCGCGTCAGGACGCCGAAGATGAGCCCGAGACCGATGAGGACCTCGCCCCACGGGACGGCGATGTTCACGAAGTCGACGAACCAGCCGGTTTCGGCCATCGAAACGAACAGGTCCGCGGCAGGCCCCGCCTCTCGGCTGCCGAGGTAGCCCGCCGCGCCAAATTCTCCGGAGAGGACCTTGTCGACCCCACTCTGGAGGAACGCGAGTCCCATCATCAGTCGCAGCGCGAGGATGAACCAGACGCTGAGGGTGTGAAGCTTTCCAGTCGCCGTGTATCCTGCAACTGTGCTTTGCAGTTGTACTTCTTCTGTTGCCATAGTTGAACAGTCGTCTGCTGAACCATTAAACAGGGGGAACAATTCCCAGCATGTGGTATTCGTCTCGCTCCAATCGAGGCATCGACAGCCACTATCTCGAAGCGTTCACCGAAACCACGAGGTTGATAGCCCGCCGCAAGTATTGCAGCGACATGGCGACAGTCTCGGAGACGGAAACGGACGCGTACGACGAACTTCTCACGCGCATCGAGCGCATCACGAACGTCGGAAACGCCGCCGGCGTCCTCCGGTGGGACCAGGAGGTCGTGATGCCCGAAGGCGGCACGCCCGCCCGGGCGAAACAGCTCTCGACGCTCTCGGCGCTCGGCCACGAACTGCTGACCGACGAGCGAACCGGCGAGTTGCTCGAGGCACTCGAGGATACCGAACTCGACGGGGAAAAAAAAGCCGTCGTCCGCGAAATCCGACGGCGGTACGACCGGGCGACGAGCGTTCCCCAGGACCTCGTCGAAGAGATCTCGGAGACGACCGCGAACGCCCACCCGACGTGGGTCGAGGCCAAAGAAGAAGACGACTTCTCGATTTTCGAACCGACGCTCGAGAAACTGGTCGACCTGCAAAAGGAGTACGCGAACCACATCGATCCGGACGCCGATCCCTACGAGGTCCTCTTTGCCGACTACGAACCCTACCTCGACCTCGAAACGGCCGAACGCGTCCTCGAGCGCTTGCGCGACGAACTCGTGCCTCTGCTCGAGGCCATCGACGACTCCGAGGCCGACGTCGAAACCGACGCGTTCGCGGGGACGTTCGACGACGACGATCAGGAGGCGCTGGCGCGCGACGTCCTGGACTCGCTGGGCTACGACTGGGACCGCGGTCGCCTCGACACCGCGCCGCACCCGTTCTCGACGGGCACCCAGTTCGACGCGCGCGTGACGACTCGCTTCGACGAGAACGACCTACTGGGCTCGATCACGTCGACCATCCACGAGTTCGGCCACGCCAATTACACCCTCGGGCTTCCCGACGAGGGGTACGGGACCCCGCTCGGTGAAGCGCGGGACCTGACCGTCCACGAGTCCCAGTCCCGACTCTGGGAGAACCACGTCGGTCGTTCCCGCCCGTTCTGGGAGCACTTCCTGCCGATCGCCCGCGAGCGCTTCCCCGAACTCGAGGACGTCTCCCCGGAGGCGGCCTACGAGGCGGCCAACCAGGTCTACGACGACAACCTAATCCGGGTTGAGGCAGACGAACTCACCTATCACCTCCACATCGTCGTCCGCTTCGAGATCGAACGCGACCTGATCTCGGGCGACCTCGAGGTGTCGGACGTGCCCGAGGCCTGGAACGACAAGTACGAGGAGTACCTCGGCGTCCGCCCCGAAACCGACACCGAAGGCTGTCTGCAGGACATCCACTGGAGCCACGGTTCGTTCGGGTATTTCCCGACGTACTCGCTGGGGTCGGTGCTCGCCGCGCAACTGTACGCCGCCGCCGAGGATGACCTCAGAGAGCTCGACGACCGCGTCCGCGAGGGCGACTTCGCCGACCTCAACGGCTGGCTTCGCGAGGAGATTCACGCCCACGGAAAGCGCTACACCACGCCCGACCTGGTCGAGGAAGCCACCGGCGAGGCCTACACAGCCGATTACTTCCTCGAGTACGCGAAGCACAAGTACGGCGACCTGTACGATCTCGAGAACTACTGAGGCTGAACCGACCTCGAGGCCGGCCGAACGGGCGCCAGTAATCCCGTATTGTGCCCGACGCAAGGCGATTTTTCGTCCTCGTAAGCCGGGGCTACTATACCCCTTTTCCAATAGAAGCGCTTTAGGGGACGTAACTCCTTGTCCGTCTGTATGTCCCAGCGACAGGGCGCAGACCTCTCCTACGAGGACGGGGCGCGTGCAGTCGAACTCGCACGCGAATCCGTCGAATCCTACGTACGGCACGGCCAACGAGAACACCCGGGAAGCATGCGCGAGACCTTCTACGAGCGCACCGGCGCGTTCGTCCGGCTCGAATCAACCCGCGGTCGGGGCAGCCTCCGGGGCTGTGCCGGCGGCTATCGCTCGGGTGAACAGCTCGGTCACGTCATCGTCGACGCGGCGATCGAAGCCGCGAGCGACGACTCCTGTGGCTCGGAGGTGACGCCCTCGGAACTCTCGAACCTGACCGTCTCGGTCTGTACGGTTCGGAACATCCTGCTCACCGACGACCCGCTCGAGGACCTCGAACTCGGAACCCACGGCGTCGCCATCGACGGCGGCGGCAACGCGGGGTGGCTCTACCCGACGATTCCAGTTGAGAACGGCTGGAGCGCCCGCGAGTACCTCGACCGAACGTGCCGCAAGGCCGGACTCCCCCCGACGGCCTGGCAGGACGACGACGTCGTCGTCACCCTCTTCGAGGGACAGGTCTTCCGCGAGCGCTCGAGCGACGGGAGCATCGAAGAACTGTAACGTCTCCCGTCGCGTCCGTCTGGTTCGATGTGGCCCGCGCTCGGTGCCCACTCGCCGGACAAACGCACGTCGGAGGTGGCGCCTTCGGGAGGCGTCCACCAGGGGAGGGGGACACTACTCTTTTCATAGCGAGCGGCGCATCGATGAATCGCATCTGACGCGTCGCCTGGCGCGTCGAGTCGACCCGAGGATTTACTATCACTCACTCGAACATTTCGAGACGAAATATGGCAACTGTTGACGAGACTGCCATCGACCCGTCGGATGCCTACGATCGGCTTCTCGAGCGATCCGAGAAGCTGACGAACCTCCGGATGGCGTCGATGGCGCTGGGGTGGGATCAACGGGTGATGATGCCCGAAGGGGGAACGCCGGCGCGAGCGGGGCAACTGTCGACGCTCTCGTCGCTCGGACACGAACTCCTGACCGCCGACGAGGTGGCGACGTGGCTCGAGGCGCTCGAGTCCGATGGGGTGACGCGGGATACGGGTAACGCCGAATCTGCGGACGGCCTCACCGACGAGCAGGCGGCGGTCGTCCGCGAACTCCGCCGGGAACACGACCGGGCGGTCGACGTCCCAGCCGACCTGATCGAGCGGTTGACGGCCCACCAGGCCGAGACCCAGCAGGTCTGGCAGGAGGCGAAGGCGGCCGACGACTTCGAGCGATTCGCGCCGGCGCTCGAGGAACTGATCGCCCTCCATCGCGAGCGCGCGGCGGCGATCGACCCTGCAGAGAACCCCTACCGGGTGCTCTACGAGGATAGTTTGCCGTACCTGCCGCTCGAGACGGTCGAGCGCATCTTCGACGAGTTGCGCGAGCATCTCGTTCCACTGATCGACGAGATCCAGGACCGGGGCCGCGAGCTGCCGACGCCGTTCGCGGGCCACACCTACGACGAGGAGACCCAGATGGCGCTCTCGGAGGCCGTCCTGGACGTGCTCGGCTACGACCGCACGCACGGCCGTCTCGACACGGCCCCCCACCCGTTCATGTCGGGCAACCAGTTCGACGCTCGGATCACGACTCGCTTTCGGGAGGACGACCCGCTCGACGCGCTGACGGCGACGATCCACGAGTTCGGCCACGCGACGTACCAGCTCGGCCTCCCGAAGGATCAGTACGGAACTCCGCTCGGCTCCTCGCTCTCCTCGGGCGTCCACGAGTCCCAGTCTCGCTTCTGGGAGAACCACGTGGGCCGGACGAGGGCGTTCTGGGAGCTGATTCTCCCCACCGTCAAGGAGCACTTCCCGCACCTCGAGGACGTGACCGTCGACGAGGCCTACGCGGCGGTCAACCGGATCTACCCCGACAACCTGATCCGGGTCGAGGCGGACGAACTCACCTACCACCTGCACGTCATCCTCCGGTGTGAGATCGATCGGGCGTTCGTCGAGGGAGATCTCGACATCGTCGACATCCCAGAGGTCTGGAACGACAAGATGGATGACTACCTCGGGGTCCGACCGAAGACCGACGCCGAGGGCTGTCTCCAGGACACCCACTGGTCGTACGGCTTCGCCGGCTTCCAGGGGTACACCATCGGGAGCGTGCTCGCAGCCCAGCTCGACGCCGCGATGCGCGAGGACCTCGAGGTAGACGCGCTCGTCCGGGAGGGGGAGTTCGACCCGCTGCGCGAGTGGATGACCGAGCACGTCCACCGCCACGGCCAGCGGTATCCGACCGAGGAGTTGATCGAGGTGGCGACGGGCGAACCGCTCACCGCCGAGTACTTCCTCGAGTACGTCGACGAGAAGTTCCGGGCGCTGTACGGGCTCTAGCGCTGGATCGGCCCGGTTTCGAACGGGCGCCGTGAGCGACCCTGTGTATGCCGGGCGAGTACTTCTTTCTCCAGCCGCCCCTGACTCGAGTATGCGCGTCTCGATACCGGGGATGCCGGGCATCTACTACGACACCGACGCCGAATCGACGGCGGTCACCCTCGCGCTCACTGCGGCGGGCCGCCGAGCGCCGAAACCGCACGGGTACGCCGTACAGGCGCTCCCGTACCTCTGGGGGTTCGACGTCGACCTCAACGACGTACCGCCGGACCACCCGCTACAGTATCTCCACCCGGACGGCGCCCGGAGTATCCAGGAGTTCGCGCCCGACGAGAACCTCGAGCGACTCGCGGGCGACGCCGACCGACTCGGGCGAGTGCTGTGGGCGATCAACGAAGAGACGGAACGCGGTATCGAGCAACTGATCGGCAAACGGCGCGAGGAAGAGACTCGAGGGACGACGATCGAAATCGAGTCCGGTCGGCCTGAGGACCGCGACCGCGACCGCGACCGTGACCGAGGCCGAAATGGAGTTCAGAGCCAGGATCAGGACCGAAATCGAGATCCGGGTGCGAAACGAACTCGCGCCGACGAGTTTGGAGAAGACGTCATCGAGCCCGGACCAGGACCCGACGCTGACGCTGACGCCGACGTCGATCCCGACTCCAGCCACGACCCGGACTCCGATCCTCGAGCGTAGTCACTGTTCGTAGCCACCGCTCGTAGTCACTGTTCGTAATCACTGCTCGAGTTATTTCGCCAGAGAGAATCGCACGAGTATTGGCTGCCGTCGAACGGGCCGCCGAGAAAATCGCCTATACCTACAGCCGCGGCAAGAACGCGTACAACAGCAACCCGAACGCGAGGTGCTGGAGCATCGTTTGCTCGACGGTCGCTCGGACGTAGTCCTCGTCGGCGATGGCGTACTCCTTCGTACGGACCTTCGCGTGCATCGAGAGTACGCCCTCGTCCTCGAGCGCGTGGAGGCTCGGGTAGACCGTCCCGGGGCTGAGCTGGGCACCGAAGAGGTGCGTCAGGTCCGAGAGGAGTTCTTCCCGTGAGTTTCACCGTGAAGCGAGATGAGCATCAGGAGAATCTCGTCGAGGTTCTCCTTGATGATGGCGTCGTCGAACTGGACGTCGTCGGTCGGGAGCGCACTCGTGACCTCCGCCATGAGTTCGTCGAGTTCGCGCTTGACGGCGCGGCTGTCTTCTTTGGTCGTCCCGATTGTGATATGACCCACAAGCGCATACCGCGCCTTCAGGCGCGGGTCGAGCGGTAGGCCCGGAGCATCGTCCGGTATCGATGGTTGGTCTGGATTGCCATCGTAACCGTTTTGCTGTGGCCTGACGTCCCATAGGGTGCTACGAATACCGTGAGATGCCGTCCCCGAACCACAAAGGGTAGCGAACCAGCGGTGGTTCGCACGGCGATGACATGGGATTCGACGGGGCCTGTTTGACCGGGCCACAGCCCTATACAGGGGAGGAAACGAGAGTTCCTCCGGTATGCTGCCGGTTCCCCTTGAGTAAGGGTTGGAACCTCCAACGCCACGCCCGGCGGAAATCCGATGGGCGGATTCCACGTCCTTTAGGGCGTGGAGGAGGTCAAATCGTACTGTGCTGACTGCCCTGTCGCAGTCGCCGCGCTCGAGAACTGCTCGAGGACGGACTTCGTGCTGGGGTTTTGCTCACGCATTTTCGAACACCTGGAGGGGGAGGGGGGGGGGGGGGGGGAGGGGGGTCACGACCGAACGCATCACCTTCCCCACGCACGAGAGAAAGATTAAATTATTTTCATATATAATCGTAAATTATACAATAAAAAATCATAATGTACTAAAGAACGTGGCCGATTTTTGCCTGTATAGAAACCACTTGCCTGATATCGTGATGTGTGGTATTGGCACTCAAATTGCGCCTGAGCGGCTTTACGGGCAATTTCGAGTCAATGGTTTACGATTGTAAATGCGGCCGCTCCGACAGTCGGCTCGCCAGACAATCGGCGTCGTCGAGAAGATGACGCTTCGCCGTCAGGAGAGGCTCGTCGCCTCGTCTCGGATGATGCTCACCATCTCGCTCGGCTGACTCGAGTCCTCCTCCTCGTCGTCCAGTCGGCGCTCGCCTTCGCGTCTCCAGGTGTGTGTCCTCCTCACACGGCGGCCCAACATCTGCAGCCTTCGGAAGGGTTTACCCGTTGCACGCGATTGACTCGCGCATGAAGATTCTGGTCACAGACCCCATCGACGACGCGGGTCTGGACGTACTTCGCGACGCCGGCCACGAGGTCGAGACGGCCTACGAACTCGAGGGCGAGGCGCTCCTCGAGGCGGTTTCGACGGCACACGGACTGATCGTGCGCTCGGGGACGGAGGTCACGCGCGGGGTCCTCGAGGCGGGCGAGAACCTCGTGATCGTCGGGCGGGCCGGTATCGGGGTCGACAACATCGACATCGAGGCGGCCACCGACGAGGGGGTCATCGTCGCCAACGCGCCGGAGGGGAACGTTCGCGCGGCCGCCGAGCACACGGTCGCAATGACGTTCGCCGCCGCCCGCTCGATCCCACAAGCTCACGCCCGCCTGAAGGACGGCGAGTGGGCCAAGAGCGAGTTCCTGGGGACCGAACTCAACGGCAAGACCCTCGGCATCGTCGGTCTTGGCCGGGTCGGCCAGGAGGTCGCGAAGAAACTCGACGCGCTCGGCATGGACCTCGTCGCCTACGACCCCTACATCTCCGAGGAACGCGCCGACCGCCTCGGTGCCGAACTCGTCGACCTCGAGACCTGCCTCGAGCGCGGCGACTTCCTGACGATCCACACGCCGCTGACCCCGGAGACGGAAGGGTTGATCGGCGACGCCGAACTCGAGCGTTTCGGCCACGGCTACCTCGTGAACGTCGGTCGCGGGGGCATCGTCGACGAGGACGCGCTCGCGGCGAAGGTCGAACAGGGAGTGGTGGCGGGTGCGGCGCTCGACGTCTTCCGCGAGGAACCGCTTCCCGAAGACTCGCCGCTGCTGTTCGTCGAGGACGTCATCGTCACGCCCCACCTCGGGGCCTCGACCGAGGCCGCCCAGGAGAACGTCGCGACCTCGACGGCCGAACAGGTCGTCGCCGCCCTCGCGGAGGAGCCAGTCGCGAACGCGCTCAACGCGCCGTCGATCGACGAGAGCGCGTTCCCGCGCCTCGAGCCCTACATCAACATCGCCGAGACGGCGGGCAAGATCGCCGCCCAGGTGCTCGACGCCCGCATCGAGTCCATCGAAGTGCGCTACGAGGGCGACATCGCCGAGGAGGACGTCGAGTTCGTCACCGCCTCGGCGCTGAAGGGCGTCTTCGAACCGCTCGAGTGGCAGGTCAACGCTGTCAACGCCCCCCAGATCGCCGAGGACCGCGGCGTCGACGTGACCGAGTCCAAGAGCCGCCAGAGCGAGGACTTCCAGAGCCTGATCTCGGTGACGGTCTCGAGCGGCGACGACGCGATCACGGTCGACGGTACCCTGTTCGCGGGCAACGACCCGCGGATCGTCCGCATCGACGACTACCGCGTCGACGCCATCCCCCACGGGAAGATGGTCGTCACCCGGAACACGGACGAACCCGGCGTCATCGGTCTCATCGGGACCGTGATGGGTGCCCACGGCGTCAACATCGCAGGGATGTTCAACGCTCGTGAGGCCCACGGCGGGGAGGCGCTGACCGTCTACAACGTCGACGGCGAGGTGCCCGACGAGGCGAGGGAGGAACTCGAGGCCGACGAGCGAATCATCAGGGTTCGGTACATCACGCTGAACGGGTAGTAGCCCGTTTGGCTGATTCGGATTCGTTTTCGGCCGTCGTCGCTCGAGTTGTCAGAAACGCTCATTTATCCCGCGCTTGGTGGCGTATACAGTGCAGCACCAGTCGAGTCACGCCGTTCTCGTCGGCGACCCCGTAATCTGCACCGACGCACACGATCGACTCCTGGTCGACGCCATCGTCGCGACAGCGGCGGTCTCGGAGTCGATAGCGATTCGTCTCGAGCGGACACACTTCGAAGACGACTACGTCGACGTAATTTCGCTGCTCGAGGACCGATTCGGCGCACGGTCTGACGGTGACGAGATCGTCTACGAGGTAGCCACCGACCGCGAGATTGGCGACGAACTGACAGCACTGCTCACGATCGACTCCTGGCAGCGAGTGCACGCGCTCAGGTCGATTCGGCTCTTCCACGACGGTCGGTGCTGCCTCGAGTACGTTCCGGAACACACGTCGTTCACCCTCGACGAAGACGCGAACCCCGCCGTAATTTCGGCCATTCGCGCGGCACTCGAGCCTCATCCGGCGGGCGTGTTCTCGACGGAATCGTTCGTCGAGTGGGAGCACGGCGAGACGTCGTACCGCATCGCGCCGCCGTCGCTCTGTATCGGGAATACGTGCTTCGGCGTGCAGATGCTGGCCGGGATGGAACCCGATTGCGATCGGTGCGTGATCGCGCTCTCCTGGCACGAGCCGTCGGCGGACGTTCTCGGGAACGTCCTCGAGAAAACGATCGGTCTCATCGGGGAGCCCCGCCCCGACGAACTCCGGTTCTCGTCGCTCGAATCGTTCGAGTCGGTGCGGGACGTCCTCGAGCGTATTACCGGGGTTACGGGTATCGACGGTTCTCCCCGCTAGTTCGTCGTCCAGACTGTGTCTTCGGCCACCGCTACAATTATTGCATTCGATGGCTGATTAATTGCATGGACTACAAGGATCTGGTCGTGACCGCGTCTGCCTTATTGGGCGGCGTTCTCGGGAGCACGGTCGGTGGAATTCTCGGACTCGGTGCGGGTATCGTCGTCGGTGCGGGGGTGAGTGCAGTATGGGCGTACGAGACCGACCGACGAAATGCACAGGAAACGTAGCAAGAGGGCGTAGTACGATCTCTCTATCGACCAGTCATGCTCTGGGTGCCTCCCGAAGAGTTATGTTTTTTGAATACGACACGTTTCCAATGAACAGAAGGTGCGTACTCGCTCTCGTCGGAGCGAGCGCCAGTGTTCCGGGTGTATACGTCGCGTGGAACTGGTATCAAGCGCCGTCCCTGCCGGACGGAATGGACGTCGAAACGCTGTACGTTAGCGGAGACGTATTCGGCGAGCCAGTGCCGCCTGACCGCGACCTTGACTGGAGAGAAGAGCGATACAGGATTATCCGAGATGGGGAAACAGGGGCAGACAAGATCACCTTCGACGATTCTGCGATCACATTTGTCGAGGAAACCGACTTCGACGCCTCGTCTCTCGTACTCGTCCAGACGGGAATGCAAACAGAGCCCAAGCTCGCACTCGAGGAAATCTCTCGCACCGGCGACGGGATTCACCTCGACGTAACCGTCGAACATCCGTGGTGGCGGGGCGTGAACGACGACCTGGGAATCCACTCGCTGCTCGTCAGGGTCACTGACGAACGAGACGACGCCCTCGAGTCGGTTTCGGTGGCTATCGAGGGATACCTTTGATGACGACCAGTGACGTCCACGACGGGTAGCACACCTACGCAAATTTCTGCACGGTGACCTCGAGCGTGTCCAGGTCCACGATGGGCGCGTAGCCAGAGTCGGGATCGATGTTGACGCTCTTCTGGAAGTCCGTCTGGGCCTGCCAGCACCCGGAGTTGATCGCGAGCACGTTGTGGTACTTCCCGAACCCGAGTTTGTGGACGTGACCGGTGTGGAAGATGTCGGGCACCTCGTCGATGATCAGGTGGTCCTTCTCCTCCGGGGCGAGGCGGGTGTGGCCCCCGAACTGGGGCGCGACGTGGCGCTTCTTGAGGAGGTGGTACATCGCCTTGTGTGGGTCGTCGTAGCTCGCTTTCTCCGCAGGAAGCTCGGCGATGACCTCGTCCAGGCTGACGCCGTGGTACATCAGGACGGAGACGCCCTCGACGGTGACCATCGCGGGGTTGCTCACGATCTGTGCGTCGTGGGCGGTCATGATCTCGCGCAGGTTCTCGTCGAAACCGGGCTGGGGCTCGGCCAGACGAACCGCATCGTGGTTGCCCGGGATCATCACGATCTCGAGGTCGCCCGGGACCTGCTTGAGGTACTCGCTGAAGCGCTCGTACTGGTCGTAGATGTCGATGATGTCGAGTTCCTCGTCCTGGTTCGGGTAAATCCCGACGCCCTCGACCATGTCGCCGGCGATGAGCAGGTACTCGACGTGCTGGGCGTCCTCGGTGTGGAGCCAGTCGGTAAAGCGGTTCCAGGCGTCGTGCATGAACTCCTGGCTGCCGACGTGGACGTCGCTGATGAGCGCCGCCTGGACGTGGCGGTCGGCCGTCGAGGGCTGGTGCGTACGGGGTACGTCCGGGAAGTACATCGAGTCGACGAAGGCGATACCTGCGTCGTCCGAGAGCGTTCCTTCCATCGCGAGTACCTCGTCACAGAGCAACTCGTCAACCAGGTCGGCGTAGTCGCGGTCTTTCATCACCAGCCACGGGAAGGTCCCGGTGGCGTCCTCGAGTTCGATCAGCCAGTGCCCGCTGGCCGTCGAGCGAATGTCGTTGACCAGCCCGACCATCCCGACCTCGCCGCCGCCGGGCATCGCCTGGATGGCGGTCGCCGGGCGGTGGTTGACCCGGCCCCGGAGTTTGCCGCCGAGGCGCTCGAGGCGGTCGCGAAAGACCGCCACGAAGTCCTCGTACTCGCCGGTGCCGGTACTCTGGCCTGTCATGTCGTTGGCGACGTCGATCGACTGGCGGCTCGGGTCGAGGGGCGTTCTCGGAGCGGGACTCCCCCCCGTTTCAACTGGAGTGCTCCCCTCGCCCTGTGGCGATGCGTCGGGGCTGGTTCCAGTCGAAACAGGGGGGTCCTGGCGAGCGGACGTCGGCTCGGTCGCAGCGGGCTGGGTGTCCGTTTGCGCGTCGAGCACCGTCCTGACGTCCTCGGTCCGGAGGACGAGCGCATTCTCGGGGGCGGCGTCGATAGCGCGTTCGAGGACGCCGGCGGGGTCGTCTGCGGTGGCGATGAGCGTCACGGCTTCGCGGTCGGCGTTGTAGCCGCGGCTCGTGAGCTCGCTGACGATCCGGGCCGGCCCCTCGAGTGGCACGTCCTGCGTATTCGCGAGTGACAATAAAAGGATGGCGGATACGACCGTCCGCTTGAGCGACGAACTGTCGGCGTGGGAACGCGACTCACCCTCGAACAGAAAATTGATTGCCGCGTCTCCCAAACCGGGACTCGATGAGCGGTGACGGCGGCGACGACGAACGCGAGAACTCGAGTGAGCGCGCCGACCGCACCGGGCCGGAACGCCCGAACGACCGGGCGGACGGCGATCAGTCGGGGGACGATGGTACCGAACGGGCCGACTCGAGTCGACCACCTGCGGAGGGAACCGACTCGAGTGCGGGCCGAAGCGAACCTCCGCCGCCGCAGGCGTCCGGCGATGGTGGCGATGGAGACGGTGTCGGTAGCGGTGGTGACAACGTTGGTAGCGGCGGTAGCGGTGGTAGCGGTGACGGCGACATCGGTAGCGGTAGCGGTCGCGGCGACAGCGGTACCGACGGCTCGAGACGCCAGTCGACGCTCGCCACCCAGACGACCCGGGAGCGCGACCGGACACCGCCACCGCCACAACGGGCGCGGCCGGACGACGACCGGGTGACTATCGAAGACGACGGCCCGATTCGCTGGTTCCTCCGGACCAACAACGGCACCGTCGTCGCGGTACGCGACGTGCTGAGTAGCGTTGCGCTCGTGGCCGTCATCGGCCTGGTGCTCTTTGGCATCAGCGGCATCTGGCCGCCGCTGGTCGCCGTCGAGAGCGGGAGCATGGAACCCAACATGGAACGCGGGGACATGATCTTCGTCGTCGCCGAGGATCGGTTCGCCGGCGACGATCCGGTCGACGGAACCGGAATCGTCACACGCGAGGCTGGTCTCGAGAACGGCCACGAGAAGTTCGGCGGGGCCGGCGACGTGATCATCTTCCGGCCGAACGGCAACGCACGCGAGACGCCCGTGATCCACCGCGCCCACTTCTGGGTCGAAGCCGACGAGAACTGGGTTGACGGGCAAGCGAATCCGGAGTTCGTCAACGGCGCCAGTTGCGAGCGCGTTCGGGCCTGCCCGGCCCCCCATGACGGGTTCGTCACGAAGGGCGACGCCAACAGCGGCTACGACCAGACGGCGAACGTCGGCGCCGACACGTCGGTCGTCAAGCCCGAGTGGACCACTGGCAAGGGCATGTTCCGTATCCCGTGGCTCGGGCACGTTCGGCTGAGCTTCGAGAAACTCTTCCCGTTCGCAGTGATTCCGGACGTCTCGAGCACCCTCACCCTCCTGTCACCGACGCTTCTCGGGATGGTCGGCGCAATTGGATTCGCGTATCCACCGCGCTCAAGGCGGCGCTGATCGTCCCGGTGCTGACCGGCCGACTCGCGTGCCGTCTCGGTTCGTGTGGCCGTGTTGTATCGCTCTTAGACTCAAACTCGCCCGAACGTCTCGTTCGAGATGCGCACCGGCGACGGCGTCGGCCCAGATAGAGTGAGGTCGGACTCGGTTCGGACTCGAAGCCGTCTCCCGGTTCGCCGCTGTCGGCGTTCGGTTCGGCCGTCGCTCCGATCTGACTCGCGGCCGAAGGCCGCCTGCCAGGACGACGGCAGTTCGCGCACGCGTTTTTCGACGGTCGTTTTCCCGACGTCGTCGGCTTCCTCGTAGCCCAGTTGCGTTCGTTCGGTCGTGCGTTCCACCGTGAGTTCCGTCGTGAGCGCCCCTTCGGGTTCGCGTTCGACCGTATCGGTCGCCTCGAGTTCGCGGGCAACGCGCCCGAGTTCGTCGAAGAGGTCGCTCGCGATGGTGTCGTCGGCGTCGATGGCGTCGTCGGTCGTGGGGTCGTGAGCGCCGTCACCGATGGCGGCGTCGGCGATCAGGTCGTCGGGCGAATCGACGTCGAAGGCGTCGAGTACGGCGTCCGGATCGGGCGTGACGTCGTCGAAGACGTCCGAGGCGTCCGGTTCGTCCCTGGGGTAGTCGCTCATAGGTACTCGAGCGCTCCACCCCGTCCCTATTGGTTAGTCTCCTGTTAACCACTGTTTCGGCGCGGCTGCGGACACTCTCCGTTTGGTTTGACAGTGCCTAACGTGGTGATGCCCAGGCCGATTTCTCACCGCTGATCACTCGAGTCCGTCGCCGTCCAGCCGAAACACGGCCCGCGTCTCCTCGTCGGTCCGCTCGCTCTCGACCCGGGTTACCGTCGCTTCCGCCTCGAACTCGCGGGCCAGCCCTTCGAGAATGCCGTGGGCCATCGCCGGGTGGTCGCGGTGTGAGCGGTACGTGACATGGAGATCGGATTCGGTCGACTCGCAGGTCACCGTCGGCGGTCGGTTCTCGGCCGACTTGGCTGCGAGCGCAGCGGCGATCTCTTCGAGCGCCTCGAGGAGGTCGACGAGCGCCCAGTCGTCTCGCCAGTGTGCGCGAAAGTTCTGGAGCAACGCGGGAGCGAGCGTCCGGCCGAAGTCGCGCTCGACGGCAGCCGCCTCGTGACCCGACAGCTCGGCGACGGTCTCGAGAATCGTCACGATTTCCTCGTCGGGGTAGTGCGAGACCGGCAGGTAGAGCTGGGGGTCGATCCCCGAGCGCTCGAGGACGACCGCCCAGCTCGCTTCGTCGGTCTTCTCGACGACGTAGGTCTTCAGCGTCTGGTGGACGAGTCCGTGCATCTGGGGCGAGTGTGTGGCGCGTGGTCGATGATCCGGCGGCATCCCGGCGTGTTTCTGGTGAACCTCCGATGAGTCCCCCGTTCGGATCGATGATTCGACCCAACCGTAATATGTCGTTCGACTCATGGGTATTCGGCCGTCCGCTCGCGGCAATTTTCCCGGTGATCCGAGATCAGTCGAGGTAGCCCGCGCTCTCGAGCTCGTCCGCGACGACTGGCGCGACGGAGACGGCACTCGCCGGTCGCTCGAGTGTGTCGGTGCCGTAGACGGCCTCGACCCCGGCGTTCGAGAGCCGCGTGTAGGCGTTCCGGACGAGCAGCGGGTGGACGCAGGTCACGAAGACGCGCCCGACGCCGCGATCGCCGAGGACGGCAACGGCCTCGCTCATCGTGCCCCCGGTGGCGATGATGTCGTCGACGACGACGACGTCTCGATTCGCGACGTCGACGTCGCTCGGGGAGATCTCGACCTCAGTGCCGGAACGGCGGGTCTTCTCGAAGTAGTCCGTTTCGCCGCGACCGTAGGCGTCGCGGACGGTTTCGGCTAGCTCGATCGCGCCCGAATCGGGGGAGAGAAAGACCGGTTCCTCGAGATCGGTCGGAAGCGGGTCGGCGAGGACGCTCGCGGCGTCGACGGGAGTCGCCGTTGGGTCGAAGAACGTACAGACGGTTTCCTCGTGCGGAGTGACGACGAAAACGGCGTCGGCACCGGTCGAGATCGACCGGGCGACGGCGCGCGCCGAGATTGGCTGGCCGGGCTCGAACGCCCTGTCCTGGCGGCCGTAGCCCATGTACGGGACGACGGTGACGACCTCGGACGCGCCGGCCTCCCGGGCGGCGTCTTGCAGACAGAGCAGCTCGACGTGGGCGTCACTCGAGGCCGTCGCGGCGACGACGACGACGCGCTCGCCCTCGAGGTCAGCCGACTCGCCCTCGAGGCTGACGAACAGTTCGCCGTCGGGGAAGCGGTCGTAGGCGACGCTGGCGAGCGTCGCGTCGCGTTCGCGGGCCAGGGCGGCCGCGAGCGACTGGGAACTCGAGGCGCTGACGATGGTGGTCATACGCGTGGAAAGCGTCCCCGTGGTAAAACCCGTTTTCGTTCGTCGCTCTCGTTGTTCTCGTGCTCGCTACACCGCACCCACCGTCTACGTCTCCGTTTCGCCGCTTCCATCGTCTTCGCTTAACCCAGCGGCCGTCGACCGTCGGATCCCTACTCGTCGCTCTCGTTCGCTTCCTCGGCGTTCTGAGCGGCCTCGATGTCCACGTCTCCCGACCCGCAGGGGCCGCCCTCGGTGACGCCGGCGATGCGGACCGTGCCGTCCCGGCGGACCAGGACGATGAGGTTGAGGCAGTCGGGCTCGCTCCAGTTCGCCGGCGTCACCTGCGTGAAGTCCCCGCCGTCGATGCGGGCGGTTACCCGGAAGTCGCCCCGTTCGTCGGGCCAGTCGGCCTCGAGCGTGGCGCCGCCGGTTTCGTCGTCGAACTCGTGGGTCGACCAGTGGACGATTTCGCCGTCGTACTCGACGAGGACGTCGACCGTGTGATCTGCGTCGTCGAGGTTCTCGACGGTGATTTCGCCGAGGCGCGTTCCGGTCGGTGCTGGTTCTTCGCCGCCGTCCGGCCCGTCCCCGTTTCCGTTCCCGTCACCTTCGTCGGCCGATCCCAGACAGCCAGCGGTCGCCATTGCACCGGCGACCCCTGATGCCGCGAGCACCCGTCTGCGTGTCAATTCGGTCATATTCGAGCGAATGGGGTGCCCTATTGATAACTCCCCGTCAGACGCTCGTCTGACGCCGCTCGTTGGCGACTCAGGCGCGCTCGAGCGGAACGACCATCGCGGCGACGCCGCGGACGCCGATCGGATGGGGCCGCCAGCGGGACTCGGTTCCCGGTCCCCGGCCGGGGTCGGCCACCAGGACGGTTCCGTCCTCGGTTACCGCGTAGATGCCGTCGCCGTACGCGACGTCCACGAGGTCGGTATCCAGCGCTTCGAGACGCCGCCAGCCGTTTTCGCTCGCCGTTTCGGGGTCCGCCCCGCCTGTGCCGTGTTCGTATACTGCGTCGCCCAGCGCGTGGGCGCGACCGAGCGATCCGGGGTCGCTCAGCGGATCAGCCGCGACCCGATCGAACGGTCCCTCGAGGTCGCGCATCCAGCCGTTACCGAGGCGGTAGAGGCCGTCCGCGGTCGCTGCCAGGGGGACGCCAGCGGCGGAGACGTCGCGGACCGCCGAGAGACCGGCGTGTACGAGTCTGGTTCCCGAACGCCGGTAGACGCCCGCGTCCGTCGCGAGGAGGTCGCCGTCTGCGGCCCGGACGGTCGGTTGCTCGGGCGCTTTCGCGTCGGGAAACGCGAGGTCGTGCCAGTCGTCCGCCGCGAGTGTCTCGAGGCCCAGAGTGCCCGCCCGCCCGGCTGCGTCCGCAGCCAGCAGCGTCCCGTCGCGGATTCCGACGGCGACGGCGGGACCGAAGTCGGTTCGGACGAACGCGTGTTCCTCGGACTCGCTCGACAGGTCGGAGACCAGGACGTCTTCGTCGGTCGCGACGGCCAGCCAGCCGACGCCCGCCGCGAGGTCGTGGGCGGTGCAGCGCTCGAGCAGCGAGAACTCGCCGACGGCGTCCCCCGAAATCAGCACGCGGACGACGCCCATCTCGGCCGCGACGTAGGCCGCCGTCGCTCCCTCGCGAGCGCCGTAGACGCGTTTTTCGTCGATCGAGACCATATCTCGAGTCGGGCGGCGTGCGCCGAAAGGCTTGCTGTCTACTGTCGTTCTCCGAGGGTGTCCTATTACTATAGAATTAATAGTAAGTGACGGGGGAGGGGTGGATAGCCGGCGGACTGAGGACAGCTCGGCGACCGCGCGGCCGTCCGGAGCGCTCGAGCGGGCCCGAAGCCGACCAGACCGCTTCGGAACCACTTTGACCTCGCCCGCTAGAGTTCCCGGCAATGAAGGTATTCGGATCGAGCGGGACCCGCGGCGTCGCCAACGAGGAACTGACGCCGGCGTTCGTGCTCCGGGTCGCCAAAGCGGCGGGGACCGCCTGGGGGGTCGACCGGGTCGCAGTCGCTCGAGACACCCGATACACGGGTCGAATGCTGGCCGACGCGGCCACAAGCGGGCTGGCGAGCACGGGGACGGACGTCGACCGCCTCGGAATCGTCCCCACGCCCGGCGCGCAGTTCTACGCCGAGCGTGAGGGAGTGCCGACCATCGTCATCACGGCCTCGCACAACCCGCCCCAGTACAACGGCGTCAAACTCGTGGGTGCCGACGGGGTCGAACTCGCGGTGTCCGATCTCGAGGAGATTGAACAGACCCTGCTGGGAGAGACGTTCTCGGTGGCGGCCTGGAGCGAGACGGGCCGGGTTCGCGAGGTCGACGGCGTGCGCGAGGACTACGTCGACGAACTTCTGGCGAACGTCGACCGCGAGAAGATCGCTGACGCCGGGCTGACAGTCGCACTCGATCCCGGCCACGGCGCCGGCTCGCTCACGAGCCCCGACTTCTTCCGGACGCTCGGCTGTCGCGTTGTCACGGTCAACGCCCAGCCCGACGGCCGCTTCCCCGGTCGGGACCCGGAACCAGTCAGCCAGAACCTCACCGACCTGGGTCGACTCGTCCGCGCGACCGACGCGGATCTCGGGATCGCCCACGACGGGGACGCCGACCGGGCCATCTTCTTCGACGAGACCGGTACCTACGTCGAGGGCGACGCCACCCTGGCTGCCCTCGCCGCCGCGGAACTCGAGCCAGACGACGTCACCGTCTCCGCGGTCAACGTCTCTCAGCGGCTGGTCGATGTGGCCAACGAGATCGGCGCCGACGTCGAGTTGACGCCAATCGGCTCGACGAACATCATCACCCGGATCGAGGAACTCGAGTTGAACGACCGCCACGTCCCGATCGCGGGCGAGGGCAACGGCGGGATCTTCTTCCCCGACTTCCGGCTCGCTAGGGACGGCGGCTACACCGCCGCCCGGTTCCTCGAACTCGTCGCCGACCGCCCGGTGAGCGAGATCGTCGCGCCCTACGACGGCTACGCGAACGTTCGCCGGAACGTCGCCTACGAGTCGACTGCTGAGCGCGACGCGATGCTCGACGCGGCGGCCAACCAGGCCCAGTCGTCCGACGCCGAACTCAACACGCGCGACGGCTACCGGCTGGATTATGGAGACGCCTGGGTGCTCGCCCGGCCCTCGGGGACCGAGCCGCTCGTCCGGATTTACGCCGAGGCACGCGAGCGAGAGCGGGCCGAGGCGCTCGTCACCGGGATGCACGAGGCGCTGGTCGAGGCGAAAGAGCGCGCCTGATCGGTTTTTCCTTCGGGACGCTCGAGTTGCCGCATCCGTGTACGCTCGAGAACGACGCATTCGTGTACGCTCGAGCCCGAACGGGTCGTATGCGCGAGTTACTCGAGGCCGTGGCCGCGGGGGAGTGTTCGCCCGCTGAGGCCGAGGCCAAGCTCAATGGGTACGTCACGGAAGAGGCGGGCCGCTTCGACGCCGCTAGAGACACCCGACGGGGGATCCCCGAGGCGATCCTTGCGGAGGGAAAGACGCCGGAACAGGTCGCGAGCCTGGCGACGACCGCCCTCGAGACCACGGGGCGGGCGCTCGTGACCCGACTCGAGGACACTCACTTCGCCGCGCTTGAGGAACGCCTGGAGGAAACCGTCCCGGATGCCGCGGTCGACCGTCGGGGAGCGACCCTCCTCGCGACCGCGGCGGACCACGACCGGCCGGCCCTCGAGGCGACCGTGGCCATCGTCACCGCGGGCACGGTCGACGGCCCGGTCGCCGACGAAGCCGCCCTGATCTGTGTCGACGCCGGCCTCGCGGTCGACCGGATCGACGACGTGGGCGTCGCCGCACTCACCCGACTGATAGACCAGGTCGAGCGACTACGCGCGGCCGACGTGGCGATTGTCGCGGCCGGCCGCGAGGGGGCACTCCCGACCGTCGTTGCAGGCCTCATCGACACTCCCGTAATCGGCGTGCCGGTCTCGAGCGGTTACGGCCACGGCGGCGACGGCGAGGCCGCCCTGGCGGGGATGCTCCAGTCGTGTACCGTCCTCTCAGTCGTGAACGTCGACGCCGGCTTCGTCGCCGGCGCTCAGGCGACGCTGATCGCTCGAGCGATCGACGGCGCCCGAACCAGCGGGTCGTAAGTCGCAGTAACGAAAGATAACATTTCTTTCTGTAAAAACTTGGCAGCGTTTGGCAAAGGCTATTTATCGATCGGGCACTAATTCGAGATGCCGGCATCGTCCCGGCATACCATGCCAACGTGTACCCACTGCGGCGCGCACGTCTCCGAGCGCTTCGCACGCGTCTTCGCCGACGAAGACGGGAAGATCCACGCGTGTATCAGCTGTTCGGCCAACGCTGGGATCGCGGAAGCGGCGAGAGAGCGCGCCACCAGTTCCTGAGCGGCAAGCCCAGACGAACACCGGCGGACCCCACGCCGTAGCGAGGCTTTTTGATATCGCCCACCTTACTGATCGGCGAGTTCGATGACCGAGCGACATACGGTGTACGTCCTCGAGTGCTCTGACGGCAGCCTCTACACCGGCTACACGACCGACCTCGAGCGACGCGTCGACGAGCACAACGCGGGAACGGGCGCGAAGTACACCCGCGGTCGCGGCCCCGTCGAGGTCGTCCACGTGGAACGCTACACCTCGAAGTCGACCGCGATGAGCAGGGAGTACGAAATCAAGCAGTTCGCCCGCTCGCGAAAGGAGCGGTTGGTCGGCCTCGAGGGTGAACAAGTCGAGTAGGGTGAGTATATCGAGTAAAGCGAGTAGGGCAAATAGGGCGAGAACGGCGTCGAAAAGCAATCCGTTTCTGACCGAACGACTGGTTTCCGTCCTGGACGCTCCGGTGTGCGTGTACAGAATTTCCGTCGAAAACCGTTAACTCACTCGCCAGGGTACAAACAATGGTGTCTGGTAACAGTCAACACGATTCCAGACGCCAGTTACCGCTCGAACCACACGAGCGAGAGGGGGACCATGGCAACAGAAACACACGCACACGACGACACGAGGAGCGACATCGAGGAGACGCTCGGCATCGTTCCGGGCTTTCTCGATACGCTCCCGGAGGAGGCCCTCGACAACGAGTGGCCCACCATGAAGCGTTTCCTCTTCGGCGAGACGGCACTCGACCCGAAGACGCGCGAACTGGTCGGCCTCGCGGTGGCGGCCGCCATCGGCTGTGAGTACTGCCGGCACTTCCACCGGGGGGTGGCACAGCTTCACGGCGCGACCGAGGCAGAACTCGCGGAACTGTCGTTCCTCGCGAGTTACACGCCGCGATACAGCGCGATGATCCAGGCACAGGACTACGATCTCGAGACCTTCTACGGGGAGGCCGAGCAAATCGCCGCCCACGTCCAGGAAGGGGCGGCTGGCGACGACTGACGGAGGCGACTGACGGCAACGAACAAACACACATGGCAACAGCACACAAACTCGACTGCGAATCGGCGGCAAACGACTGCCGATTCGTCGTCCAGTCCGAAGACGAGGGAGAAGCGATCGAACTGGCGAAAAATCACATGAAAGAGGTCCACGGGAAGGACTACACGGACGAGGAACTGCAGACCGAATACTTGCAATCGGTCTGAGTGCCGCCCGGCGATTCGGTTTTTTGATCAGTCGCTGGTACTCGAGCCCGAACTCGACTCTGCACCTGCACCCGAACCCGAACTCGAGTCCGACGCCCGTGGCGTCGTCACCTCGGGTGAGATGAACGCGTACTCAACCAGCAACCGGCCGAGTTTCTCGACGCGCTCTTCGAGGTCGGGGTCGACGAACGCCCGGCCGTCGATGGCGTCCGGGTCGGCTTCGAACTGACTGGACGCGTTCCGGATGCCGACCTGGTGTGGGAGGACCCAGCCGTGAACGCCCCGGACGGTGATCCGGAGGTGGTCCAGGGTCGACCCGTAGGTTCCGCCGCCGGCGGTCGCCAGCAGGCCGACGGTGGTGTCCTCGTACTCGTCCCAGCCGCAGTAGTCGTGGAAGTTCTTCAGGGCCCCGGAGTACGATCCGTGGTAGACGGGGGTCCCGAGGACGACCGCGTCTGCGTCGCGGACGATCCGCTTCGCGGCGGCCCCGTCTCCCTGGCCGTCGATATCGGGGTCGTAGACGGGGAGGTCGTACTCGCGGAGGTCGAGCAGCGTCGTTTCAGCGCCGGCGTCGGCCGCCGCCTGGAGGACGTACTGGAGGGCCGTCCGAGTCGTACTTTCCTCGCGGAGACTCCCCGAGACGGCGACGACGTGTGGAGCGGCATCCATACGCGCTCTACCGGGCCGCGCGGTAAAACGGCCTCGATACAGCCAGTTGTTACTTCTTCCGGCCGTGTCTCGGATCGATCGCGGTTCGAACGCGTCCTGGAATGACCGTGGTTCGACGGTGTCTCAAAACGACTGCGGTTCGATGCTCGAGCCCGTCAGTCCTGGACTACCCGGACACCGCGGCGTCACCGTCGCCCTCGTGTGCGTGCGTCGGTTTTTTCGACCAGGGCGACGACGGTCCGCGTATGGCTCCGGAGACGGAAACGGACGCGACGGCGGCTGACGACAGGGCAGCGATTTCCTTCGGCACCGACGGCTGGCGAGCCACGCTCGAGGAGTTCACCTCACCGCGCGTGCGGATGGTCGCCCAGGCCATCGCGACGACGCTCCGCGAGGAGGGGAAGACGGCGCCGGTCGTCGTCGGATACGACGCCCGCGAGACCTCCCGCGGGTTCGCCGAGGAGGTCAGCCGCGTCCTGTGTGCCAACGGTTTCGACGTCCTGTTGAGCGACCGCGACCGGCCGACGCCGCTGTGTGCCCACGCGGTCGTCGACCGGAACCTCTCGGCGGCGGTCGTGATCACGGCCTCGCATAACCCGCCGTCGTACAACGGCATCAAGTTCATTCCCGACGACGGCGCTCCGGCGCTCCCCCCGGTTATGGACGCCATCGCGGACTCGCTCGCCGTCCCCGATCCACTGCTCGAGGCGGAACACGGTTCGGTTCGCGAGGTCGACTTCGTCGACGCACATGCCGAGGCCTGTCTCGAGGTCGTTCGCTCGGTCACCGGAGGTCTCGACCCCGAAGACGCACTCGAGGGACTGCCCATCGCCTACGACGCGATGCACGGCAGCGGCCGGGGGACGACCGACGCCCTCCTCGAGCGCGTCGGAGCGAGCGTCGAGCGCCTTCGGTGTACTCGCGACCCCGAGTTCGGCGGTGGCTCGCCGGAACCCTCAGCGGAGAACCTCGAGGAACTGGTCGAAGCGGTCGCGAACGGCGAGTCGGCACTCGGGATCGCCAACGACGGCGACGCCGACCGCGTGGCGGTCGTTACGCCCGACCGCGGCCTCCTCGACGAGAACCTCTTCTTCGCCGCGCTCTACGACTTCCTGCTCGAGTCGAACGACGGGCCGGCGATTCGGACGGTGTCGACGACCTTCCTGATCGACCGGATCGCCGAGGCCCACGGCGAGTCGGTCCATGAGGTGCCCGTCGGCTTCAAGTGGGTCGCCGAGGCGATGGCCGATCACGACGCCTTCGTCGGCGGCGAGGAGTCGGGCGGGTTCACCGTCCGCGGCCACGTCCGCGAGAAAGACGGTGTGCTGATGGGCCTGCTCGCGGCCGTCGTGCATGCTGCGGAACCGATCGACGACCGAGTCGACCGCCTGCTCGAGACCCACGGCGACGTCACCCAAGGAAAGATCAGCGTCGCCTGTCCCGACGACGAGAAGGCCGCCGTTCTGGCGGCGCTCGAGGACGAAATCCCCGACGCGGTCGCGGGGACGCCGGTCGTGACCGTCAACACGGCCGACGGGTTCAAACTGACCCTCGAGGACGGCTCCTGGGTACTCGTCCGCCCGAGCGGGACCGAACCGGTCCTGCGCGTCTACGCCGAGGCCGAGCGCGACGAGCGCGTCCAAGATCTGCTCGAGGCAGGTGAGGAGTTGCTCGAGCCGCTCGTCTGAAGCGGTGCGCGAACGTCCTCTCTCCTTCGGTAATCGTTCTCTTCCCCCGGTAACCGTCCCCTTACGACGCGATTCGGGGCCAAGGTTTTTGCGACCAGTCGTGGCCCGTAGCCCATGGCCGACACGACGACCTACAAGGACGAACTCACGAGAGAGGAAGTAGCTGACCGGCTGCAGGAACTCGCCCGAGAAATCCGAAGCGGTGGCGACGCCAACATCTCCGTCGGGAATAAGGTGGTGACGCTCTCGCCGGACGCCCAGGTCACCTACGACCTCGAGGTTGAGGAGCGTTCCCCGATGCTCGGCGGCCGCCGCGAAGAGATCGATCTGACGCTGGCCTGGGGCGTAAAGAAGGAAAAGGAGTGAGCGTCTCGAGCCCGGGGTTGCTCTCGCCGGGCCGACGATTATCCCTCGAGAACCCGTTCATCCGCTATGGCGAAACACGACACCGAAGACGCGGCCTACATGGAGTTGACGCCAGATAGCTGGCACCAGCACGACGGCGTCTACGCGATCGACTGCCCGGAGTGTGGATCGATGGCGTCGCTCTCGAACGTCATCGAGCACAACCGGTGTAACGGGTTCCTCGCTCGCCACTCCGAGGGCGATTCGGAGGGGACGGACTGTACGGCGAAGCTGTGGTTCGAACTGGGCTACACCGAGGAACCACCGTCCTCGGACGAGAGCGCGACCGAGTCGACCGCGACCACGACGGCGGAGGACGACGACGTCGAGGACAAGCACGACAGTCCGGCGGGCACCGACGGGACGGTCGACGAGTCCCAGCGCGGGTGAGCGACGAGCCGTCGTCGCTGGAGGGGCCAGGGCTCTCCTCGAGTTATCCGAAACGGTCGGTCGTCTCGGGCCAGATAGACCGACCTCTTGTCCCGAGTGACCTCTACCGCACCATTCGCGCACCGTTCGCGCTCAATTCACGCTGGGTTCGCCCTCACTCGCCTCGAGCCAACCGCGTCCCGATCTTTTCGGGAAGCCCCGCCTCGGCCACGGCCTGCTGGACGCGCTCGACGTCGTAGGCGACGCGACGCGTTTCTACCTCGAGCGCGTCGAGGTCCAGGACGGCGTACGCTGCCCGGGGGTCGCCGTCGCGCGGCTGACCGACGCTACCCGGATTCACGACCACGCCCTCGGCGTAGCGTTCGACGTGCTGGACGTGGGTGTGACCGAGCACCAGCACCGACTCGTCCTCGAGCAACCGCGGCGAGAAGTCTCGCGGGTAGGTGTACCGGTCGGGATCCGCAGGGTGGCCGTGGACGATTTTCACCTGGTCGTCGAACGCTAGGCGCTCGTCGGGCAACGAGGCGAGCCACTCCCGCTGGTCGTCGGTCAGGCGTTCGCGGGCGAGTTCGACGCCCGCCGCGGCCATCGCGTTGAACCGAAACGTCGTCTCTCGGGCGACCGCCCGGTCGTGGTTCCCCATCACCGTCGGCACCTTGAGGTCCCGCAGCCGGTCGACGCACTCGGCCGGCCAGGGATTGTAGCCCACGACGTCGCCCGCACAGACCAGCGCGTCGACGTCGGGGAGGTCCGCGAGGACGGCCTCGAGCGCCGGGAGGTTCCCGTGCACATCAGAGCAAAGTCCAATCCGCATAGCTGTCACTATTGACGTGAGATACATGTATGTGCGGGCGAGCGAACGTTCTGGACGAAACCAGCCACAACGGTTATGTCGCGGGTGTCAATGGCCAGAACAGTAATGAGCGGGGCCCGTGACCCTTCGTGTAACGTCGACTCGACGCCACCATGGAACCGAGTATCCCCGAATCGATCGAGGCACCGTCGAACGTGCTCCTCGTTCACGAAACGAACCAGCCAGTAGACGCCTGCCACGACCTCTGTCAGTCGTGTTCGGAGGTCGCCGAGTTGCGCGTCTCGTTCGCCGGGGCCCAGACGGACTGTCGGCCGACGGCCAGCGACGGTCCGGCAAAACTCGGCATCATCTCCGTGGGCGACGTCCTACGAGCAGCCGAGGCTACCACGGGGCCGGATTACTCCGCCCCGTTCGTCGTCGATGCGATCGACGACCCGACCGATCTGTCGGCCCTCGGCGTCACGATCAGCGAATTCTGCGAGCAGTGGTGCGAGCAGTACCACGTCCGGATCTGCTTTCACTCCCTGGACATGCTCCTGCGCTACGCCCCGCCGAAGCAGGTGTTTCACTTCGTCTACGTC
The DNA here is from genome assembly GCF_024204665.1 of Natronosalvus rutilus. Classification (NCBI taxonomy): domain Archaea; kingdom Methanobacteriati; phylum Methanobacteriota; class Halobacteria; order Halobacteriales; family Natrialbaceae; genus Natronosalvus; species Natronosalvus rutilus. The sequence continues at coordinate 821,216 of NZ_CP100355.1, forward strand.
CTCACCGAACGACTCTCGAGCGTCGACGCGATCGCTCACTTCCACCTCGACCCGACGGCACACGAGGACCGCATCGTCGCGACGTTCGGTTCGATTTTCGACGAGGTGGTCGTCGACGAGAGCGTCCAGGACGACCTGCCGGAAGCGACCGACGAGGACGTTGCGGCGTTGCTGTCGAACTGGGACAACGATGACGCGGACGAAGAGGACGATGACGAGTACGAGACCTGGCCGACGGTCAACCCGGCCGACTTCGACGAAGCGACCGACGACGACGTCGCTCGCGTGCTCGAGAACTGATTTTTCCTATCCGGTTCGTCGCTCGAAGCAACACTCGAGCGGCGACTACGTCGTCTCGAGGCGCCCTAGACGAACGCGCCGCCGGTAATCGACAGCAACACGATTAGTAGCGCTCCGGGGACCCCGCCGAGGGCGACGATCACGAGGACGATCGGGGTGATGGTAATCTCGAAGACGAACAGCCACTGCACGGCCAGGAGGACGAGCAACCCGGCAACCGCGTTGGCGAAGAGCGGCCGAACGGTGTCGATGAGTCGCGACGCGCCGAAGACGAACGCGAGAGCGACGACGAGGATTAGGATCTCGAGGCCGGTGACCATGTCGGCTGACACACCGCCGGAGGTGAAAAGCGCGTCCATTCACAAACGAAAGCCTTTACGCACCACGCCCAGAAGTACGGACACGGGACCGTGGGTTAGCCTGGTATACTTCGGGCCTTGGGTGCCCGTGACCCCGGTTCAAATCCGGGCGGTCCCACTTCTGTCGTCGCGAGCAATCCCGCGAGCGACGCCAACGTGAAAAGCCGGATTTGAACTAGGGAGGAACTCCGCTCCGACCGTGGTTCACAATCCGGGCGGTCCCACCTCTTAATTTGGATCGAGTCATCACACTCCCACTTTCACCTCCACCAGCGTCGGCCCTCAACCGACCGGGGCGGTATTGGTGGCCCTTTCCGTCAAACTCGTGGCGCCCAGCGAGCCCAGCGGATGCTTCGCCAGGCTAACCCGGAGATGACCTCGAAGTTGTACTCTCTACCACTAGCACTTATAGCGCGAGATGTCGTGTTATATATTACCATGGGCGACGGACTTGAGTCAGCGTTCGCAGATGCAATACTCAGCGTATGTCGGACGGCAGTCGGGGATGAATTACGAAGTATCACGTATTTCACCGAGGATCAGGTTGAGCAAATCTACCTCCGGTCTGATCTCGATCGGACGGCTGATCTCATTGGGTTCGCCGAGTTGGAACGGAACGGCTTTCGAGCGGACGAGCTATACCGAGATACGCAGTTGGGTGAGTACCAAGCTACTGTTCGAATGTTCGAATACGGGTATCTGACACGCGTTATTCACGACCGCTATGGTGCCTGGGTGACGACTGACTCAATGTCGATGGATCGGTTCGAAGAACTCACCACTGCTCTCAAATCGGTCCTGGTAACGCATACGGGTGACACTACTGAGGAGTGAGTGACCCTCCTTATTTGGTCTCGTCGCGAACAAACCCGCGAACGACGCGGCGTAATGAGTCCGAATTTGAAGGAAGGAGAACGTCCGACCCGGCCGTAATTCCTGATGGGTGGTCCTGTCCTCAACCCGCTAGTGCGAGTTCTCCCTTCACCGGACTACAACGCAATCGATCGTGGACTGATGCGACGATCATCACCAGGTGGCGCCCCCTGTGCAACTCCTGTGCCGAGGACGAGTCGCGTCACTCCGTTAGCTCGTCCTCGAGCGAGAGCCACCAGAGGTGCCACCGCTCCTCCACGTACAGGTGCTCGAGCGTTCCATCCTCGACCATGGCCGATAGCTGTTCGTGCATCTCCTCGACCGAAGTCGAGTACTGGCCGGCCAGGTACTGCGTGTTGACGACGGGCACGGGTGCGGCTCGGATCGAATCGACAATCGCCTGTGGGGTGACCGGGCTGTCGTCGCTGTCGCCGGAATCTGAACCCCCGTCCGCCCGCGGTCGAGAATCAGTTTCGACTGGCATAGACGGGGTACTCCCGCGAGCGTGTTGAACCCTTCACCCAGCCACGCAGTGCCGTTCACTGCCCGCGCCATCACGTTCCGCAGACGAGTCACCTGGCGTGAACGTCATCGCAAGGGCGAGTAGGGATTATCAGTGCGACGGTGGTACGACGAGTGCCATGACGGCAGTCAAAGTTATCCGCGTGATGGGTACGTCAGAGGAGTCGTGGGAAGAAGCCGCTCGAGAAGCGTTTCGCGAGGCGAGTCAGACGGTCGACGACATCTCCGGTATCAACGTCGAAAACTGGACGGCCAACGTCGAGGACGGCGAAATCGTGGAGTACAAGGCGACGACGGAGATCGCGTTCCCGGTCGAGCACTCGTAGTCGCACTCGAGGGGTGCGTCGTCCGCCGACGCCTCGAGGCGGGACGGCCGGTTGACGACCAGTCGGCTCGAACGCCGATGGGAGCCGAGCGACCGGCCATCGCGACGCGACACGTTTTTCTCACCGCCACCGCCTCTTCGATACTATGTTCCGTTCTGGTGCGTTCGTCGCCGAGCACGTTTCGCCGGCGATCGACGAACAGGTACAGCCCAACGGCGTGGACCTCACCGTCGACGTCGTCTTCGACCAGCTCGAGCCGGGCCGGATCACCCGTGACGACAAGGAGATCGGTGATCGGGTCGCCCGCCCCCTCGAGGAACTCGAGCGCAAGGACCCAGATAAGTACTACCTACCGGTCGGTTCCTACATCGTCCGATATGGTGAGCGGATTCGGATCCCGGAGGGACATGTCGGGTTCGTTTACCCGCGCTCGTCGCTCATGCGAAACTCGTGTATGCTCAACACGGCCGTCTGGGACGCGGGCTACGAGGGTCGCGGCGAGGGGCTCTTGCAGGTCCACCACGACGTCGAACTCGAGCGCGGGGCGCGGATCGCCCAGCTCGTCTTCGCGCAGGCCGATCACGCCGAGACGTACGACGGGAGCTACCAGGGGGAACATCTCTGATTCTGGGCGTTCTCGGTACCAGTCGCTGAGTTCCCCAACACACGAGCCGATTTCGCGCGCACGCTGCTACCGTTTCCTGGTCGTCATTCCGAGCGCGTTTCTCGACATCGCCACCGGCCGACTCATCGCTCGAACTGCTTCGTCGGCGGCCGAGCGAACGCGCCCCTGTGCCCGGTGGAGCGGCACCACGGCTCGTTTTCCGGCCTCGGCGGCGACGTCCCAGCTCACTCGCTCGACGAACTCGCCGCGCGAGCGCGCCCACCGGCTCGGGTGCGCGAGGACGTACAGCCGCGGACAGACACCCGACTCGAGCAGGTCGATGAGGTCCTCGGTAGTGTCGATGCGGCCCATAGTCGAGTCGACGACGCCCCAGTGGCGACCGGTATCCGAGACGTACGTCGGCTTCCGCGGATCCGTGTCGTCCGTTTCGATCGAGCCGTAGGCGGTCCCGTTGAGGCCGTACCGTTCGGGTGGCCGCGCGTCGTCCCACATGTCGGTGTTGAGATGGGGCGAGAGCGGACTGCCGTGAGAACACGCCGTCGTCACGTCGACGTGGGCGCGAAATTGCTCGAGGTTTCGCTCGAACTCCTCGTAGGCGAGCTCCCGATTTCCCCTCGCTCGTGCGAGGTCCTCGTAGTGGTAGCCGACCTCGTGGCCAAGGTCGACGAGGGTTCGCGCGAACTCGGGACTGAACGTCGACGTACGGAGGTAGTAGGTCGCCTCGATGCCGTGTTCGGACTCGAGGTGAGCCATCGAGCGCGCGATTCTCGGCCGCCGGTCGACGTCGTGGCGAACGATTGCGTACCGTTCAGGGACCGTCTCTGTCTCGAGAAACGACGCTACGGAGTACGTCTCGTACCCCCGTTCGTTCAGGGTTTGGGGCAGTCGTTCGTACGCATCGAACGTGAAGTCTCGAACGACGAACTGTCCGTCTCCAATGAGGCTCATGTTCCGGCGATACTTTCTTCCCAGTGATAATTATCGACACGCTACTCTATCGTCAGGTGAGCGTATGGTCTCCGTTCCGGGCGAACGAGCGGGTCGACGGTGGCCGCCCTTTTTACGCACCGACCCCTTCCGTCCGAGCATGATGGCCACGACGCACGTCTTCGTCGGACTCGCCCTCGTGGCCCCTGCGGCCGTCGCCGTCCCGGAACTCGCGACGCCGCTCGCTCTCGGCGCAGTCGTCGGCGGCCTCCTCCCGGACGTCGACCTCGTGTTGACCCACCGGAAAACGTTTCACTTCCCCGTCTTCGGACTCCTCGCCGCCGGTTTGGCCGTCGGACTCGCGGCGGTCGCGCCTTCCGCGATGACGGCGGGTATCGCTGCCTGCGTCGTCAGCGCCTGGGTCCACGCCGCCAGCGACGCCCTGGGTGGGGGTCCGGAGATGGACCCCTGGCGGAATCCGAGCGACCGCGCCGTCTACGACCACGTTCGAGGGGCGTGGATCCGGCCGCGACGGCTGATCCGGTACGACGGCGCACCGGAGGACGCCCTCCTCGCAACGGTGCTGGCCGTTCCCGCGCTCGTCGCCTTCTCGGGGCCGGTTCGGTGGCTGATCGCCGCCGGCGTCGGTGTCTCCCTGGCGTACGCGCTCTTCAGACGGCGGCTGGTCGAGTGGGTCCCGGACTGGATCGAGTGACTGTTCTCGACGCCGACGAGTCGCAACGCTGATACGCTCGGTCGCCGACCGAGCGAACATGCTCGTGGACATCGCCTCCCGGATCGCCCACCTGCTGTTCGCCGCAATCTGGGCCGGGAGCGTCTTCTACGTCGCGTTCGTGGTGTTGCCGCTGGCCCGAGACGGCGCGTTCAACACGACGAAGCCCCTCGAGGGAATTACGACCCGACTCACCACGATTTCGCGCGTGAGCGCGGTCGCACTCTTGCTCACTGGCGGGCACCTCGCCGGGACCGGCTACTCGTTCGACGGCGTCGGCAAACCGAGCCTGTTCTCCTCGCCGAACGGGCGGCTCGTCGTGCTCATGGTCGTCTGCTGGCTGCTCCTCGCCGCGCTGGTCGAGATCGGTTCGAAGCGTCTCGAATCGGGGCTCAACGGCAAGAAGCTCCGCGAACCGGCTCAGCGTGCGCTCCCGCTGTTCCGGGCTGGAGCGGTCGTGGGACTGGTCTTGCTCGTCATCGGCGGTGTCATCACCTCGGGCGCTGTCTACGTCCTGTAGCGCCGTCTGCTGCCGTCTATCCCCGATACGGCTCCTTTTGAAAATGTCAATGCCATGCATTCTTGCGAAAGATACTTAGTCGGTTACTGTTAGGTAGCTTCATAATGATTAGAGGAAAGGACGTGGCCGTGTCGCTTCTCTTCGTTGGCTCCGCGGCCGCGGCTGGCTATCTCCTTCGATCCGCCGGGAGACGCGATCCCGAGGCCCGGTCGAAGGCCGACGTCGGAGCGCGAATCGTCGATGACGTTCCCCGCAACGCGACCGTCGTCGATAGCTCGAGCCGCCGACTTCGTCGCCTGCCCGGCGTCTCGCGAGCGATTCGTCGCGCGGTCCGTAACGACGCCCGCGAGGAGTGGGAACACGTCACGCTCGAGCGCGACGGTTCCTGGGAAATCGTCGATGCGATTCGGCGCTCGCTTCCGTACTACGACGGGCGCGACGGGGAGTACAACGGCGTCTACGTCAAACACGGCGACCGTGTGATCGTCCTAGACGCGATCGGCTGGGCGCGTATCGAGGGAAAAGAACCGGTCCAGGAACGGTGAGCTAGTTTTCGAAGCGCGCCTGGACGAACGGCTGGACGTCGTCGATGTCGGAGAGACGCGAGTCCGAAATGAGGACTGCCTCGGTCTCCTCGAGCGGAACTGAGAGGCTGATCTCCTTCGTTCGGCCGTACCGCCCCTTCGAGACGACGACGGCGTTGACGATGCCCAGCATGTCGAGTTCGCTGATGAGGTCGGTCACCCGTCGCTGGGTCAAGATGTCGGCGTCGATCTCGTCGCACAGTCGCTTGTAGATGTTGAACACCTCGCCGGTGTTGATGCTGTGGACGCCGTTTTTCTCGAGCGAGATGATCGCGAAGAGGACGAGTTTGCTCTGGGTCGGGAGGGTGCGGACGACCTCGACGACGCGGTCGAGTTCGATCTTGTCTTGGGCCTGGCGGACGTGTTCCTCGACGATGGTTTCGGCCTGGGAGCGCTCGGCGAGTTCGCCCGCGGTCCGGAGCAAGTCGAGCGCGCGTCGGGCGTCGCCGTGTTCCTGGGCGGCGAAGGCCGCACACAGCGGGATGACGTCCGTCGACAGGGCGTCTCCCTTGAACGCGACCTCCGAACGGTGCTGGAGGATGTCCCGGAGCTGGTTGGCGTCGTAGGGCGGGAAGACGATTTCCTCTTCCCCGAGACTGGACTTGACGCGGGGGTCGAGGAAGTCCGTGAACTTCAGGTCGTTCGAGATGCCGATGATCGACACCCGCGAGTTGACGAGTTCGGAGTTCATCCGAGAGAGGTTGTAGAGCGTGTCGTCGCCCGACTTCTCGACCAGCTTGTCGATCTCGTCTAGCATGATGACGACGACGCGTTCGGAGTAGTCGACGGCGTCGAAGAAGACGCTGTAGACCCGGTCGGTCGGCCACCCGGTCATCGGAACCTCCTCGAACTCCTCTCGGTCGGCTTCCAGCGAGGCGATCTCCTCGTTTACGTCCGCGATGGAGTCGAACGACTCGTCCTCGAGGACTGGCGACGCTTCGGCTTCCGTCTCGCTCGAGTTCTCGTTCGTCCAGTCGACGTCGTCTTCGTCCGTCCCGTCGTTCGTCTCCTCGAGGGCCTCTCGAATCGACTCGAGTTCCTCGATTCGCTCGTCGATTCGCGCCTCGTTCTCCTCGATGAACTTGTTGGCGAGCTGGGCGAGCACGCGGTACTGCGTGTCGGTGACCTCGCAGTTGATGTACTCGACGTCACAGGGGACGCTGTACTTCTGGGAGGTGCTCTCGAGTTCCTTGCTGACGAACTTCGCGCTCGCGGTCTTGCCGGTCCCGGTCTTGCCGTAGATCAGGATGTTCGATGGCGTCTCCCCTCGAAGGGCCGCGACGAGAATCGTCGCCATCTTGTTGATCTGGTCGCTTCGATGGGGCAGTTCGTGTGGTGTGTACGACGGTCGCAGCACTTCCTTGTTCTCGAAAATCGGTTCGCCACTGAGCAAATCGTCGAACAGCCCCTGATTCGACTCCTCGCCCTCGGTGGCACTCTCGAGGTCTGCCATGAAGCCAGCCGGCAACTCTCGATCGCCCGAACGGCCCGAATCCGTGGTATCTGATTTTTCGTCTGACATTCGTCGTACGCGTACCCCCTCATTTCGTGTGGAGCGCTCGACCCAAAACGGCCTGTAGATGGCATATATCCCCGATCAAGTGGCGATTTGAGTACAGCGCGTGTTCTCCGGCGTCCAGTTGATGCAAACGAACCAAAGGAATACATCCCTAATAAACGCTTCCCTTCAATCCAGGTGACGTTCCTCGGCGTGGCACTTTCTGTCTCGTCGACCGACACGTGACTAAAATCTCTTCCTGCTCTTTTCGGGCCATACAGGACTATTTGGGCCGGTTTTGTCTCGGCCGGTGCTCCGTGATGTCGAACTCGCTCAATCTCGAGCGACCAGTTCGGATCAATTTTTCGTCCAAATCGATCGCCGATACCCCTTCTTCGCGTGGAACCGACGTTCGGTCCCGGAACGGTCCCTGGTGAGGCCGTTCGACTGGGGCGAATCTCGAGCGGTATCGATCTGACGGGCGACCTTCAGTAGTGCCGAGACACCTGTTCGCGTGCCGCCGGTCGGACCGTTTTTCTCGTTGCCACCTATTGGGGCTTCTATGGAGCTTCTGCACGGCTGGTCGACGGGGGCCGTTCGAACGAACGGCGTCGATCTCCAGTACTATCGCACCGGCGAAGGCGAGCCGATAGTGCTAGCTCACGGCTTCTACGACACCGGCCGCTGCTGGGAACGGCTCGCGGCGGCGCTCGCCGCGGAGGGGAACGAGGTGATCGCGTACGACGCGCGCGGTCACGGTCGATCCGACGCGCCCGAAACCGGGTACGGGATCGAGGACCGCGTGGCCGACCTTCGCGGTCTCGTCGACGAACTCGGCCTCGAGCGGCCGATCTTGCTCGGCCACTCTATGGGCGGCTCGACCGTCGCGTGGACGGCCGCGACCCACCCCGACCTGGCGCGAGCGATCGTCCTCGAGGATCCGGCCGGGATGTACGGTGACCCCGATCTCGGCCCCCAGGAACGGGCCGCCGTCGTCGAGAAACGGTGTGCCGAATGGGCGAGCCAGTCCCTCGAGGAACGAATGGCGGCGTTCGACGATCGCGACGAATCCCTCGCCCGACGCCTCGCCGTTGCTCGCGAGGAGTTTCACCCTCACAGCGCCGAAATCGCGCGGTCCGGGTACCCACTCCTCGAGGACGCGTTCGCGGAGATCACCTGTCCGACGCTGGTGCTGAAGGCCGACGCCGAGACGTCCCGTCGAGTGCGAGACCTCGAGGCAGCGGCGGCCCTGTCGAATGGGCGACTCGTCCACGTTTCCGGCGCCGGACACTGCGTCTTTCGCGACGAGTACGAGGCGGCACTCGCGGAGCTACGGGTGTTTCTCTCTCGGCACGGGTAATTGAGTGCTCGCCGTCCTGTTTCGTCGTTCTGTCTCGCGACCTTGCCTCGCCGTTCTGTCTCGCCACCCAGTCTCGTCGTCCGCCCTCTACATCTACGACCGATCCCTGTCACGGTTCCGACCAAGGGCCGCCTGCGCACCGTCGATCCACCACCGCAGATCCCGGTACTCGGCTGGCCAGCTGGTGAGGAGTTCGTCTCGAGCGGCCTTGAGTTCGTCCGGCGTCCAGAACCGGGCAGCGGCCACCTCGTCGTCGGCTCGCGGCGTTCCGTGGACGTCCGCGACGTCGACTGCGTAGACGAGGTACGTCTTGTGGATCGTTTCGAACTTCGCGAACGTCCGAACGTCGAACAGCACGAGGTCGTTCGGATCGACGGTGAGCGTCGTCTCCTCCGCCAGTTCTCGAGCGCCTGCTTCGTTCGGATCCTCGCCCGCTTCGACCATACCGCCTGGCGTCCCCCACATGTTGCGCTCCGGGAGGTCGACCTTCACGAGCAGGATCGACTCTCCGTTGACGACCGCCACCCGCGAGCAGGGGCTCGGGTTGTAGAAGACGTGCTCTCCGCAGGCGTTACAGCGATGGACCGTCGGTGGGTCGACTGGCGTCAGTCCCCCACCGCAGTAGTGACAGAACGTCGGCGGCTCGTTGCCCATACGAACGCGAATGACGGGGTACGGACAAGAGTGTTTTCTGGACGACGAGTACCTTCACCGAAGGCAGTCGCCTGGAGTGCCGTGCACGGGCGAGAATAATGGAGCGCGCTCGTCTCAACTGTGCATCTGTGGTGCCCGATCACGCGACACGGTGGGTCTTACTGGTCGGTGGTGTGCCCACCGTCGACGTCAGTCGCTTCAGTGTACCGCTCCACGTTCGCGGCCGTCTCCCGCTGGGCGCCGTCGTAGGACGCTCCGAGCGCGATGAGGAAGCCGATGATTGCGGTCACGAGCGCAATCCCGCCGAGGGCGACGACGGCAATCGAGAGCACCGTTCCCGAGAGAGCCTGCGCCGAGGTCAGCAAGGATACGGCCGTCACCACCGCGATCAGTCCGAGTAGCCGACCGAACCGGCCGGTGTCGAATCCGCGACTGGAGTCGCCGTCGCCGACGTCGAAAAGCTCGTTCAGGACGCCGTTGTACTCGTCGCCGGCAGCGACGTTGCCGAGCGAGTGAATCGAGTGTGCGACCCACAATCCGGCGGTGACGTTGAGGAGCGCGACGAACGAAACGAGGCCCACCTGTCCCTCGAGGAATAGGCCGGCCAGGATCGCGTTGACGAACGCGACGACCATGAGTCCGTGAATCGTGACCGAACGGGTGCCGAAGTCCTCGAAAAGCGTGACGTGTGCGAGCTTCATGCTCCCTATTGGGGCCCGAGACGGATGGCGGAAGACCCTTACAGTGACAATTTTGACTCCGGAAGGTGGTCGACCTGTACCGCAGAGACGAGGGTACGAGGATGCCGTCGTCTTCTGCCAGGGTGGGCGCCGCTCGAGACTCGTTCGGATTTTACTTCAATCGAGGTGATCCACCGACGGTGTCCCTCGAGCGGTCGAACGCTCACTCCCTTCACTCAGAAGAATGACGAAGTCAGCGTGCCCGGCGATGTCGGTAGACCGTATTGATTCGGTCCAGACGTCCGCAGGCGTACTGAATCGGTACAAACAGCGTAGGCGTACCGAGTCGCCAGATAGCCATGCATACTATTCCGGATGCGACGTTTTGTCAGTCGGTTACGTACGAAGTTCTATGCAGGAGAATCGATCCGGCGATCCCTTCGAGGCTTCTCGTCGAAACGCAGCGATCGGCTGGCTCGTCGTGGGCCTCCTCGCCGTACTCGCCACCGTTCACGCCCTCGAGTCGTCGTACCGGTGGTTCGTCTTCACCGGACTCGCAATCGTGATCGTCCTCCTGCCTGCCGCCTCGCGCCGGAACCCGTTCGCGATGCCGTCCTGGGAACTGATGGTGCTCGTCGCGATTCCCGTCGTCGACGCGACAGTCCTCGGCGAGACGTTCCTGACGTCGATCGCCACGTACGTCGCCGTCGCTGCCGTCGCGCTCGTGCTCGTCGCCGAGATCGATCGGTTCACGGCGGTTCGGATGACTCGCTCGTTCGCAATCGCACTGGTCGTCCTCACGACGCTCGCGGTCGCTGCGACCTGGAACGTCGTCCTCTGGCTCTCCGACGTGGTGCTCGAGACGTCGTACATTCTCACCGGCCGTTCCGAGGACGCGGCCAACCATGCGATGATGATGGACTTCGTTTACGCCGCGGTCGCCGGACTGCTCGCCGGAGTCCTCTTCAATCGATACCCGGTACAGCCGTCGCCGATGTCTGGCGATGGGGACCCCTCCGGTGCCCCTGACGACCGCTCGGCTCCAGATTGTGGCGAGGAATCCGACAGCACGCCGTCGCTGATTCGAGGTCGATTCGACGTCCCCGAACGGACGATCAGTAGCGTGGCCTGGCTCCTCCAGGCGGCCCTGGTCGTCGTCCTCCTCTACGGTCTCTCCGCACGGGACGTGACGACCATCGCCAACGCGAGCATCGCCCTCGCGATCACCGCCCTCCCGGCGATTCTCGAGCGAAACTACCGCACGCCGCTTGAGCCGGAACTCGTGGTCTGGATCACGGGAGCAGTCTTGCTCCACGCGCTCGGATCGGCGGGGCTCTACGGGCTTCTCGGGCAGTGGGACAGCCTGACCCACGCCCTCTCGGCGTCCATCGTCGCCGGCGCGGGCTACGCCGTCGTTCGAGCGATCGACCTGCACACCGACTCGGTCTACCTGCCCAACCGGATGCTGTTCGTCTTCATCCTCATCTTCGTCCTGGCGTTCGGCGTCGTCTGGGAACTCATGGAGTTCGCCCTCGGCCTGATCGGTCGGTGGTCGGGCTACGAGGTGATCCTCGCCCAGCACGGGATCACCGACACAGTGGGGGACCTGTTCTACGACCTCGTCGGTGCCGTCCTCGTCGCCGCCTGGGGGTGGGTGTACCTCACCGACCTCTCCTCTCGACTCGCCGACCGTCTGGAGTCAGGTGACGCGGGGCGGAAAACGGAAGGCTAATCGGACCGACCGGAATGGCCCGGCTGTCTCGCTCCGACTTATCTGATCGAAGTCGCCACCAGTCGGATTTGTTAACAGTCGAGTGGCAATTTAGTTCATCGTTTCTCGAATAGGCGTATTTCTCCCTCGAAACCGTACGAACGTCCTATGGGTCCCCTCACTGCCAGACGCGAGTTCCTCGCGGGTGCGGCCATCTGTGCGGCGACCGGAATCGCCGGATGTGCATCACCGTCCGCCACCGAATCGCCCGAATCGAGCACGACACTCGACACGACCGCCCAGTTACCGGACGCGATCGGTCTCCAGACGACGGTCGGTGGACTGGACGCGCCGCTCGCCGTCGCGTTCGTCCCCGGCACCGACCAGCGGTACATCGCCGAGCGCGACGGTCGCGTTCTGCGTCACGGGCCGAACGGTTTGCAGGACGAGCTCTTTCTCGACCTCCGCGACACGGTCGAGACAGAGGGAGAGAAAGGGTTGCTCGGGATTGCGCTACACCCGGACTTCCCGGACGACCGTCGGCTGTTCGTCCGGTACAGCGCGCCGCTTCGGGAGGGGATGCCCGAGGACTACAGTCACACGTTCGTCCTGGCCGCGTTCGAGGTGACCGAGGACGGGACGCGAGCGCGACGCGACTCGGAACGATCGATTCTCGAGATTCCGCAACCGAGAGACCTCCACAACGGCGGAGACCTCGCGTTCGGCCCCGACGGGCACCTCTACGTCTCGGTTGGTGACAGCGGCGAATCCCCCGAGGATGTCTGGTACGACGGTCCAGGTGGCGGGAATGGGCAGGACGTGACCGAGAACTTGCTGGGGAGCGTACTGCGTCTCGACGTCGATTCCCGGACGGACGATCAGGGCTACGTCGTCCCGGAAGACAATCCGCTCGTCGGACAAGATGGGCTCGACGAGCACTACGCGTGGGGATTCCGGAACCCCTGGCGCCTGTCGTTCGACGGGGAGGACCTCTACGTCGCGGACGTCGGCCAGAACCGTTTCGAGGAGGTGAACCTCGTCGAGAAGGGGGGCAACTACGGCTGGAACGTCAAAGAGGGGACCCACTGCTACAAAACGGACGACTGTCCGGACCGAACGCCGGATGACGTTCGGGGCGGCGAACCGCTTCGCGATCCCATCGTCGAGTACCCACACGAAGGCGACCCGATCAGCGGTGTCTCGGTCGTCGGCGGCTACGTCTACCGCGGGTCGACGCTGCCAGAACTCGACGGGCGCTACGTCTTCGGCGATTTCATCCCCGAGGGCCGGTTGTTCGTCGCCGGTCTTCCCGACGACGCCGACACTGACGGACTGTGGCCGACCGCCGCCCTCGAGATCGCCGACGCGGAGAAACTCACGCGAGCGCTCTCGTTCGGCCGTGACGAGGACGGCGAGGTATACGTGCTGGGGACGGGATCCGAAGGAGGTGGACTCTTTCGGATCGTCTCGGCCGGGTGATCGGCTCCTGCCGGTTTCTTCGGTTCTCGCCGCCTCGAGCCTCCGTCCGAATCCGCTCGAGGAGAGCGGTCACGCCGTTAACCGCACGCGCATCGACCCGTGGAACGTAGCCCCTGACCGACCGTCGTCTCCGATTTCGACTGGAACGCACTCGAGTCTCGACTGTTGTTTTCTCGTGAGTCGTTCGCCTCCTCGCTTCTCGAGGAGCGTCGTCAGCACGATTCGAGTCCGTATCTCTCAGCCGGGTGGTGTCTCCGATTCCGAAGTGGCAGTGTCGCGGCGCCGACGAACCGCCCACAGGAGCGCAGCACACGACCCGGACGCGAGGACCGGCCACCGATCGATGCTCTGATAGAGGTCCCCAGACGGAACCCGGTACTCGAGAATTGGCCAGAAGACGGCGTAGGACCGGCCCGTCGGGGTGATCAACAGCAGGTCGAGAACGTGGTGTGAAACGACGCCGATGGCCACCAGCGCGACGGCCCATTTGCGCTGCTCCGACGCCACTAGCAGGACGAGAAGGCCGGTTACGAGCGCGGATCCGACGAGGGTGTGCAACGGCTCCCACGAAAACGGGAGTCCGAACACGCCCGCGACGAACCCGTCCGAAACGGCCAGTTCGATTCGGTTCAGATCCGGGCTCGCCGCGCCGGCCATGACGAGCGAGACGTGTGCCGGACGCAGCCGCTCGTATCGAAACGAGAGGAGCGTTCCGACGCTGTACCCGACCAGCAGGTGCGTGAATAGATCAGCCACGATGATCACCGTCGTCCTCAGCGGGTCGGGCAGTTTGCTCGTGTTGCTGATCGCTGTCGGACGGGCAATCGTCGGACGCGCTTGCTCGCTCCGAGGCCCCTCGCGGTACGAACGCGATCGCCGCCGGATCGAGACGCCACTGCCGAATAAGTCGGCCGACGATCCAGAGCCCGCCAACCATCGAAACGCCGTACAGGTAGCCGGCATCGGCGGGTTCACGCGTTACCGCTCGCTCGACCACGAGGGTGGACTCGTCCTCGAGGTATCCGAACGCGTTCACGCGGTCGTTCACCTCGAGCGGCTCGTCAGCGTCCAGGATCCGCTCGTCGACGTCGACGAGCGTGAAGCGACCGTGACCGCTGGCGAGCGTCGCGACGACGACGGGGTCGGTTTCGACGACGAAGCCGCCAATGACGACCTGCTCGCCGACGTAGGCCGCCCGGTCTTGCCGCACGTCCATCTGGTCGGGGGACTCACTTTCCAGGAGTTCGTCAGATGTCGTACCCGCTACGAGCAAACAGCCGACCAGGAGGGCGAGGAGAACGAACCCGGCGAGAGCGCGAGCGAGCTGGCCGTGTGGCTCTGCCATGGTACCCGTTTCGTCTGAGCGTCGATAAGTGTCTTCCTTCCGTCCCTCTCAGCGCTTTTCGCAGGACTCGCGACGAGGGGTGAACGGTGGAACGAAACGAGAGGACGGTGGAAACGACGTAACCCCGTTGAAAATACGAACTGACCAGAACGGCCCAGCGCTATCGATGTGAACCGACCGTATTCCGCCGGGGAGTGAACTTGGTGCGAACGCCATCTCTCGGAACCGAGCGACGCTGATCGGGCACTCCGTACCGGTTCGTCTGCATTCTTGAAATTGGATGCTGCCATAATATTTAAATAATATACGTAAGATCGGTACAGTATGGATAGGTATCCATCACCTGATATGAACGAGCGGGTCGGCGTGTTAGACAGACGGTTCGAGGCGCTTCTCATCGATGGGATTCTCGTGGCGGTGATCGTCGGAATCCTCGGCTACGTCGCCGGAACGGTATTTCTCGACGGGCCGCTCGGTGGCTTCGGCGGCCTCCTGGTCTCCTTACAGTTCGGCGCCCCGGTCGCACTGGTGCTCTATCAAACCTCGTTCGAGGGGTACTTCGGACAGACGGTCGGCAAGCGCGCTCGGGGCATCGTCGTCGTCAGAAAAGACGGCACGCGGTGTACGTGGATGTCGGCGATACTGCGAAACCTTCTGCGAATTATCGACGTCCTGCCAGTGTTTTACGTCGTCGGCGTGATTTCGGCGTACGCGACGGGCGACCACCAGCGTATCGGCGATCTCGCAGCCAAGACAGTCGTTGTCGGGGCCGATTAACCGCGAGTATCGACGTGATCGCGTGTCGAACGTCGTCTGCCTCAACCGAGTGTCGAGAGCCACCTTTGGTGATTACTTCCTTCTCGACGCAGAACGGAGTTTGCATCCACTCCTCCCTAACGGGCGAGATTCTCGAGCGTCGAGTGAGATGACTCTCGAACCGTGGATGACGTTCAGGTAGCGACCTCCGTACGTCCGTCACAACGCTGGTGAGCAACGTTCGTCGTCGTTCGAGTCCAGGAGGCTTGGGTTCGTCGCCTCCCTCACCGATAGCGGTGACGGGGTGTATTCTTTGGTTTCTCTTCGATTTTCGTCCGTTCGAGTCGTGCTGGATCGGTCGCTGTCCTTGTCGTTGCCATCCTGGCCGGCGACCCCGTCCTCCGTCTCGCGATTTACCCGCGTATCAGATATCGTCGTCTTCGACGATCGGCGACACGTCACCTCGGTGGCAGATTTCGGTATCCAGGGGCGCGCCAGCCCTGATTTAGTCGAACGCTCGTCGCTCGCATCGCTACTCGAGACCTTCGAGTGCTCGACGTTCACGTCGCACTGTCGGCGAGCACGTTAAGGGAACGAGACGACGCTCGCCGGCGGCCGCTCCCCGCCGGAACTCGTCAGGTCAATTAGCCGGCCGCCTCGGTCAGCCGCTGGATTTCGTCGTCCGCGAGCGAGAGCTGCGACGCCGCGACGTTCGACTCGACGTGATCCGGATCCGACGTGCCGGGGATCGGGAGGAGGACGTCGGCTCGCTTGAGCAACCACGCCAGTGCGACCTGGCGCTGCGTCGCATCGTGTTCAGCTGCGATTTCGTCGAGGAGGTCGCCGTGTGCCTCGAGGTCGTCGCCGTCGATCGGTGCCCACGGGATGAACCCGATGTCGTTCTCGACACAGACCTCCAGAACGTCCGCCGACGAACGGTCGTTCACGTTGTACCGGTTCTGGACGGTGGCGACCTCGACCTGTTCGCGCGCTTCGTCGAGTTGTTCCGGAGAGACGTTGCTGAGGCCAACCTCGCGAACGAGCCCCTCGTCTTTGAGTTCGGCGAAGGCCGCCACGGAATCCGCGAACAGCGTGTCGTCGTCCGGTCGATGGAACTGGTAGAGGTCGATGGCGTCGGTCCTCAGTCGATCGAGCGACGTGAGCACCTGGTTGCGAATGTAGTCCGGGTCACCGTGAGCGATCCAGTCGCCTTCGCGGTTGCGGAGCAGCCCCGCCTTGGTCGCGACGAGTACGTCGTCACGGTCGCCGAGCGCCTCACCGACGAGTCGCTCGCTGACGCCGGGGCCGTAGGAGTCCGCCGTGTCGACGAAGTCGACGCCGCAGTCGACGGCGCGTTGAACGACCTGTTGGGCGGCCTCCTCGTCCTCCGGCGGACCAATGATGTTGTCGCCGCAGAGACGCATCGCCCCGAACCCGAGGCGGTGGACGGTCGTGTCGCCGATCTCGAACGTATCGCTCTCGTTTGTGATCGAGTCACTACTCACGTCGGTGTCTCCGGTCCACGGCGGGATAACCGTTGGGCGGTCATTTGCCGTGTTCTCAGCGCCGAGGTCGTGCCACGACCTATCGAACTTGGGGGCTGCTCGAGTGAGAATCGCTTCTGATACGAGTGAAAAAGGGATGTCGCCTCCCGGATTTGAACCGAAGGAAGATGGTCGCTCTCGCTTCGCTCGAGCGCTGCGACTTCTAGGGTTCAAATCCAGTCGGGTGCAGTTTCACGGCCGACGGCTCACTCGCAGCGCTCGTTCGCGTTGTCGACCGTAGAAACATGCCGCCTCCCGGATTTGAAAAACGCGAGACTGGCGTCTCGCTTCCCCGCTCGCTGCGCTCGCGGGGACCGGGGACAGCTCGAACACGCGACGACCCCGCGTCTCTGCCTGCGTTTCGGACTCAACTATGAACGAAACGCTCGAACCCATCTCGCCTATTGAAGCGAAGGAAATGTACCTCAACGCGAGGAAACACGAGGTGTCGCAAAGCACCCTCGACGGGTATCATTACCGTCTCAAACACTTCATCCGTTGGTGTGATAACGTCGAAGGACTCGATAATATGAACGACCTCACCGGACGGAAGTTGCAACAATTCAAAACGTGGCGGCGGGACGATGGGAGTTTGAAACCCATCACGTTAGAAGGCAACCTCGATGCGCTCCGTGTATTCATCCGTTGGTGTGAGTCGATCGATGCCGTCACCGAAGGACTACACGATAAAATCGTGATGCCCGTCCTGAAGAAGCACGATGAACAAGCAGACGGTATCCTCGACGGTGACGATGCCGACGAACTGCTGTCGTACTTACGGCGTTTCAAATACGCCTCACGTCGCCACGTCGTTATCGAATTGTTCTGGCAAACGGGAATGCGTCTCGGGGCACTACGCTCGATCGATGTTACCGACTACGATCCCGAAAACAGATCGATCCTCCTCGAACACCGACCTAACTCCGATACGCCGTTGAAGAACGGTGAGGAAGGGGAACGTCTCGTTGCATTGACCTCGGAGTTGTGTCGTGTCCTCGATGACTGGATCGACCACAATCGCCACGACGTTACCGATGAATACGGACGTAAACCGTTGCTAACGACGGAGAACGGCCGGATACTGGGCTCGTCGGTTCGTGATGAAGTGTATTTTGTCACTCGCCCCTGCTTCTACGGTGTTGACTGTCCTGTTGGTCGTGACCCGGGTGAATGCGAAGCGACGAACTACGGGCATTACAGCAAGTGTCCCTCGAATGTGAGTCCTCACGATGTTCGCCGTGGATCAATCACGCACCACTTGTCGAACGACATCCCCGAGAAGGTCGTGAGCGATCGGATGAACGTGGGCATGGATGTTTTGGATATCCACTACGACAAACGGTCGGAACAAGTGAAGATGGAGCAACGACGTGCGTATCTTGAAAACGTTTAATCGGATTCATCTAAATCAGACACAGGAATTGAGTACAAATTGGTATCACGAAGTTGGTTCTCGAACTCATCAAGTAATGGTTGGCGGGCATGTGAGCATGCAGCGTAGGCATCACTTGCTTCTTGTGGTGTCGCGCTTTTTCCTTCGTGAATAATTTCGTGTCTCAACTCATAGGCCTCTTGTTTGAATTGTTGGAATTCGCTTGTGCCAACATAATCAAATCCAATGTGATCGGGTATATGATTGTAGCAAATGTTGTTGAATTTATCATACTCGCCATCAGTTTTGATTTTATCGTCTATCTTGCTCTGCGACCATCCATTAGCATCTAAAATTGTCTCAACAGCGGATTTCACCCAAAATTCTAAAAATCGGTATGATGCAATCACGGCTAAATCGTATTCTTGAGTACTCAGTTTATCTAATGCATCCAAATCCAGTTTTTGGTAAGGGTTGACTGGTGATTCATTAATTAATTTCACCCTCAATTTCTCATCCAAATCATTCGATATTGTACCGCCAAATCCTTGAAATTCTGAGGGGGTTATCGTCCTAGATATTTCTCGATAATTTTCATCATCCTCAAAAATACGAATCCCAAATTCCATTATCTCTTCAACACTCAGTGGTCGAATCCAGTATGCGTGAGACGCAGATTTGTACACTTCAAGAAATCTGTTGATGTATTTGACAGCACTGGTTATATAATATTCCGCCTCTGGATCCATTGAGGCGATATTAGACCCCCAAGCATGTTCCATTTTGTCTACCACAGTTGATGCTTCAAAATTATTGGGTGTCGTGCTGATGAATTCTTCGCCGAACCAAACTTGGACCTCGGCATATGATATTTTGCCAAGTCTATCTGCTTCTACTGTTCCAGCGATCTTTGCCCCTCCCGCTTGATTAGGTATCCTTTTAAATCGCAACTGTGCTGTTATCCCATCGATATTAATATTGTATGCATTTTCTTCATTAGAAATAGAATCTTCAACCCTTGGAGTGAATGGGATTACACACCTGATGGCGACTGTGTGCGGGTCTTCGTCCTGCTCGATCATTCTCATCGAAATTTGAACTAAATCTACATAAAATATGCTCATGGGTAGAACCGTTACCCAATTTCACTCTTTTCAGGATTGGTGGTTTTCTGTAGATTCTTCCAGTGAGAATGTGGGCAAACTGCTGAGGATTTTCATCTCACAATCATAAGGACTCGGGAGCTCGTCAACAAATGCTCGCACGAACCCTTCCGTTTCCGGTTCGATAAACACCTCCGCATCTGCGTGTATCGTCTCCCCTTCATTGTTTTCGTAAACCGTTGGGACGAGTAAGGGAATACCCTGGTCGATATACGCCTGGGAGACGTTTCTGAGCGCCTCGCTCTCTGTTTCAAGGTTTCCATCCGTGTCAATAGTCCCGACGACCTCGTCTTGTTCGTAATCGATTATCTCGACCGTCACGGTATCGTTGTGTGCCGATTCCATTCCCTCGGCAACCGATCGGGAAAATGATTCGTCCATCCACTCCTGAATTTTGCTGGCATCGGCGTCGGGATCGGGGCGCTCGGGTTCTTCCATGAGTTTTTATTGGAGTCAATGATATGTGACTGTAGCAGTTAATCTTCGCCTCTGAGCACCCATATGTATCATATTGATGAAGTTTAGACCAATCGTGGGGACGCGTTCCCCAACGTATTCCAAACCTTTATTAAAAGAGATGAACCCGACGCATTCATGCGTTTAGTTGTTTATAGGTTTCATCTATGCCACACGTTTGATTCGATGTGAACGCCCGTACCCGTTACCACTCGAAACTTTTGACAAACGACACTTTGGATTACGAATCCGGGAAGGGTAATCCCTTTGGCCAAGCGAACTCGGGGTTTAGTTCGATAACATTCGTTTGACCACCTTGAACTGTTTCAGTATCGTGATATGCCAGACCGAGAGAATCAAGCGTATTCATTCGGTCTGTTGCTGTCTCGTGAGCAACCCCAAGCCGGTCAATCACATTACGCGTTTTGAGACGCTCACCGAGATCCAGTTGTAACAACTCACGCAGGAGGTCACGACGCTTTTTCGGGACTGTACTCAACGCGACACGGCCACAAATCTCGAGATCGTCGATCGTGATTTGACGACGATTATATAGAAGGGCATGACCTCGCGCGATATTTTTCATCATGTCTGTTATCCGTCCTGGATCTTCGCACTCTCCGCCCATAGGCGCTCGAGCGTGAACGACTAACCTCGAGAGATACATCAATCCCTCACCAACATTCTCGTTGGGCGTCTTCTTCCAGTCAACACTATTTGGACCGCCATGATCTGACCAAAGATCATCGAGATAATGCTGAATAGACTGTGTCATTTCGCTCACTTTTTGCCCGTACTCACTTTCACCAAAGACGATATTACGGTAAACGTCCTCCTCGTCTCGACTTGGCATCTCGACAAATAGGAATCGGTTACCCGTATGCCCCATCATCTCCCAATCCTGCTGCTTTAGCGGTGTGGTCGCACCGATGAAATTGAACCGATAATCACCCTGGTACCCACGACGACCGTGGGTTCCTGAGTCACTCGTGAAACCGGTTCCGTCCATCACGCGGACTAAACGTGCCATCTTTTCCTTTCTAACCCCCCAATCGCCACCGAACCAGTTCGCCATCTCTGGATTCAGTAGTGTTTTGTGTTTGATTCGAGGAATGAGATCGTCATCTGCCAACTCGTCCTTGTCTCTTGAGGCGTCGTGACTGACGAACGATGCTGGTGTAACCTCGTCCGAGCGGTAAAACTGCGAGTGCAGACCTTCGAACGGTTTCAGCGCAGTGGTTTTGCCTGCTCCCGATGGTCCTTCGACAATCAACCCGAAACAACTCTCGATGCCATTGATGAACAATGTTGCATGAACGGACATCACTGCCTCAGTTACGTGCCACATCCGCTCGTCAAAGTTTTCGAGAACATCACCGCGAACGTTGTAGTCCTCGATATTGACGTTGGTGTGCTGGTTCGTGGTTCCCGTTCTATCATCCGCTAGACCCCAAGTCATGTTGGCACCTGCTTTTGGATGACAAGGCCTAGGTGAAGTGAACGCGAAGTGTCGCATGGAATTCCGGTTTTCACCATTATCTATTCCTCCAGGCGTTCCTCTCGATATTGCTTCATTAGATCGTGAAGCACATCGTCGTATGTTTGTCCGCCGGTCTTCAACGCTCGAAGTTCGTCACGCGTTTTTGCTCCGAGCGCAATGGTTGTTCGATCCATTGTATAACATTATACGAATTAGACCCGCCTGTATCACTCGACAGAAAATAGGGGTGTTCTCTGGGTCGAAGAGTTGACATGGTACGCAACAGCACACTTGACATGTGTCTACCCCAGACGTTCCTAAATAGGTTAAATGGGGGGAGAAGAAGATGCTTGACGTCTAAGCGGGGGGAGAGTCATTCCGATGGATGACATGGCACCAGCACCTCCAACTGCTTACGTCGCCTGCTGCTAACGCGCCCTCGAAGGAGAATGGAGACAAAAACCGGGATTTGAAAAATGTAGGTCCCGCAGTAAGAAGGAGAGTATACTATTGAGCGTGATTCGGTGCGCCGGAATAGTGGGGGGATCGAATTCAAGAGTTCCGATTTGTTGTTTAGAATGGTGAGCGTTGCAAATTGCGCATAAGAGACGTCAGTAAAGTACGCCTCAGTCATCCATCGGAAATTGACGAATCAACCCTAATTATCACACAAAACTAAGTCGGTGCGGTTCGTACTTCGGCACAACCATGGGTGATCCTGAACGTCTATCGGCGGACGCGTTATATAATCTCCTATCCCATCACCGCCGGCGCACGATTCTTGAGTTGCTCTTGGCCCATGAGCAGAAGTTGACGTTATCGGATCTCACGAATGAAATTGCCGTGCGAGAATATGACGATGAAATCACGGAAATCTCGGGGGACAAAATCATGGACATCCATATTTCGCTTTATCATGTACACATTCCGAAATTGGCAGAAACCAATATTATTGAGTACGACCAATCACGCGGTATCATTGATCCGACAGAGAATCTTCAAAAATTAGAATCACAACTCCCCCCCCAATTATTGAACGGGAAACCTCTTCGGAATAATCGTCAAATCATTCAAGGTACTCATTGCGGAGACGACAGCACATTCGCGTCTCTCACGATCTAGGGTCAATAGGATACATTGTAGGGCATTACATTGAAACACCGCTGAGATCGCCTGCTCTTGCGTCGTCTCGATTATCAACGTGGAACGGGTGTCGCGCGCGCGAGTCGTCCACTTTCACTCATCCAACTTCATTTAGTACACTCTCGGACGTCGAATGACGTGAAACGCAAGCAAGCGCGAGGTCGCGTGCTGTGACGGGTTCAAATCTCCCGACGATTTCCCGTCGAAATCGGGTCAATCGCAACGCTGTCCGGTGATTGTGGTTCGACCCGAAACAAGGATGCCGCCTCCCGGATTTGAACCGGGGACAGCTCGATCTTCAGTCGAGTGCTCTCCCAGTCTGAGCTAAGGCGGCTCACTCCTACCTCCGGCGATGATATAAAAAAGGATTTCGAATGCCGCTCGAGCGACGGCGGAGGAGTGAGTTGGATAGCCGCTACGAACGATAACATCTTTCACCGAGGTATTCTTTCGAAACGCAATGGCGATTCCAGACTCGCCCGACGGGGCACCGGCCTCTCCCAGAGAAGCTGGCAAGTCCCTCTACGAAGGAACGCTCGACGTATTGATGACCGGCATCGCGATCATCGTTCCGCTCGTCATCACCCTCTACGTGTTGCAGATCGTCCTCGATTTCATCACCAACGCGCTGGTTCCGTTCATCGAACTCCTGCAGTGGTTCGGGATCATCGACTGGTTCCGACGCACGGAACTCGTCGGCGCTCTCGTCCAGATGGGGCTCTACCCCTACATTATCGGCTTTCTCACGGAACTCATAACTCTCGCACTCCTGTTAGGGATCGTCATCGTCGTCGGATCGATTGGCCGCCACCGCTACGGTGAGCGAGCCATCGAAATGGTCGACCTCGCAATCGCCGCTATTCCCGGGTTCGGAACCGTCTACAAGAGCTTTCGTCGCATGGGCGACGTCATGCTCGACAACGAGGCGGAGAACTTCCAGGAGATCAAACTCGTCCAGTGTTTCGATGACGACATCTACGTGATCGGCTTCGAGACGAGTACGTCGCCAGAGACGATCGCGGACGTGACCGGCCACGACGAGATGGTCACGCTGTTCATCCCGCTCGCGCCGAACCCGGTTACCGGCGGGTTCCTGACGCACGTCCCGAAAAGCCGCGTCATGGACGTCGACATGACGATCGAGGAGGGCGTCCGGAGCATCCTCACGAGCGGCGTCGCCACCGGTGAATCCGCCAGCGACCCAACCCCGGTCACCATGGGCGACCTCGAGAAGGTCACGGACATCGACCGACTCCAAGAAGCGATTACCACCGACGACGGATCCGTCGACGATGATGGCGAATCACGGTAACTGGAGGTCGAACCCTACCACTGCGCCGGTGTTCATCATGGTATCCGACGATTGGTAATGGACCGACGACGCCCGTTTGTCTCGAGAGAATCGACGATGTGAGGGCGGTCGAAGGGACCTCAACACCTTGCACACACAACCCCCGTTCGTAGGTTGAGGGCTGTAGTACGTGTAACGGTAATGCTTGGTACACTTCGAGCGTTCGCCCAGGAAGCGATTAGCCTCGTCATCGCGATAATCACGTTTCCGTTGCGATTACTCCGGTCGCTACTGTAGCGACCCATCCGGGAGCGGTGGACTGCCCGATTCGCCACCCACTGCTCGCCACTGTTGGGCGACTCGGGGCCACCGCCCCATCCAGCAGGATTCGGGCCACGACCGTCGGGGGTCCGTGCTCTCCCGCTTCGTTGGCCAGACTGTTCGACCGTCCGATCGCTCGAGCGTTCGATCCCTCGAGCGTCGGTAGACGCATCGATTCCGATAGTCGACCATTACGCCGGCGTATGTTGGAATTTCGGATATTCAAGACACCCTTTTCAGCGCCGCTCGCCTATGATATGGTATGGAAGCGCTTCCCTCGAGTGAGGCAGACGAGCAACTCACGGCGGACGTAATTCTGGAGTTGCTCGCCAACCGCCGTCGTCGGTACCTCCTCTACGCGCTTCGCGGCCGCACGGTGCCCATCGAGTTATCGAAACTGGCCGAAGAAGTCGCTGGCTGGGAGCACGACGTGCACCCCGACGAGGTCGCGAAAAACGAGTACAAGAGCGTGTACGTTTCATCGGTCCAGTGTCACGTTCCGAAGCTCGCCGACGCCGGCGTGGTCGACCACGACGAGGACAACCACACGGTCATCCTCGCCGAGAACTTCGAACAGCTCGAGCCGTATCTCAGGGTGGTGATCAAGGACGAACCCGAGAACTCGCGGCTCCACGATGCGCTCGAGGTCGAACGCGGCGACGGGTTGCTCGGGTCGCTTCGCCAGCGGCTCAAGTCCTGACTGCACGGGTTCCGACGTTCAACGCATCGTCTCGAGGTGAGTTCTGTAGTGGGACGTTCTTTCTCGCGTCGCTTGGGTGATTCTCCTGGGCCTGGAGACGAATCGATCGAACTCGATTTGCTTCGGTCCGTTCGTCGCCTTTCTCGTGCGTGGTCTCGACATCCGTCCTCTACTCGAGCAACTCCTGGACGGTAACGGAGATCGTTCACGTGTTGGCTTTTGCCGTTGCTCGAGGTGTGGGTTCTCACGGGATGTGTCGTTCGTACCGCCGCACGAAGGTTGTTCTGTGGCTCGCGGTATTGGTGGTCACTAAGATGGGCTCGAGCGGGTTCGAACAACGCGAAGACGGTCGCTCTCGCGTTCGCTCGAGCGCTGGGACTTCTCTCGTTGGAACCCACCACTCGCGTACATTCCTGTGACTCACTGTCGTTCGTCCCAGGAATGGGCTCGGGCGGGTTCGAACCACCGACCTCGGCCTTGTAAAGGCCGCGTCATAACCAGCTAGACCACGAGCCCGTATCCGACCAGAGCGGGCCCGTGCGAATAACCTTTACTTTCTCGGGTCGAAGACGAACCTGGATGCGACAGTCCTACAGGCGCGTCTGGTCTGCGCTCGTCGTCGTGGTCGTCGTGGTCGTCGTCGGCTACGGGCTCGTCCAACTCTCGATTCTCCCCGCGCCATGGACCACCGACGCAGGGGACGTCCGGGTCGTCGACGAGGGCGGGACCACCAAACTCGCCGTCGACGTCGAGGTCGCCGATACCTGGGAGGAGCGCTACACCGGTCTCAGCGACCACGACTCCCTCGAGAACGGCACGGGAATGCTGTTCGTCTACAGCGACGAGGACGATCGCACCTACGTCATGCGCGAGATGGACTTCGACATCGACATCATCTTCATCGGGGCCGACCGCGAGATCACTGCAATCCACCACGCACGAGCGCCAGAGGCCGGCGAGGACGGCGAGGACCTCCGGTACTCCGGCGAGGCGAAGTGGGTCCTCGAGGTTCCACGAGGAACGGCCAACGAGTCGAATCTCGAGGTCGGTGACGAGGTCGAGATCGACCTCGAAGACTGACGCGCTCGCGTTTTCGACACGCAAAATCGGCGGTAACGAACGATTGTCTCGAACGCGAACGCTGTCTTCCGGCAACACGTTCCGGAGCTAACCGGTTGTGGTCGAGATATATTTCGATTCGTAGGCAACGTTTATTGCTGACCGTCCACTCAGCCAGTGCAATGAGTAGTGCTGATTGGGATGAAGACGACCCGTTCGAGGAACAACGGGAGAAGATCGACAATCCCATGCAACGCCTGGTGTTCGAGTATGGCCGGCCGTACTGGTTCTCAGTTACGTCCGGGATTACCGCGAGCGTTTTCGCCCGTTTGCTCGATCTGATTCCGCCGATTTTGCTCGGACTGGCGATCGACGCGATATTTCTGCAGGACCGCCCCTTCAACCTACGGTTCGTTCCGAGCGAGTGGTTGCCGACCGAACAGGCCGATCAGTTCACCCTGACGGTCGTCATTATTGCGCTCTCGTTTACGATCGGCGCGGCGTTTCACTGGCTTCGCAACTGGGGGTTCAACGCGTTCGCACAGGACATCCAGCACGACGTGCGAACGGACACCTACGACAAGATGCAGCGCCTCGACATGGAGTTCTTCGCCGACAAGCAAACCGGCGAAATGATGTCTATTCTCTCGAACGACGTCAACCAACTCGAGCGATTTCTCAACGACGGGCTCAACTCGGCGTTCCGGCTCGGGGTGATGGTCCTCGGGATCGCTGCGGTGCTGCTGACGATCAATCCGCAACTGGCCCTCGTCTCGATGGCCCCCGTGCCCCTGATCGCCGTCTTCACGTACATCTTCGTCAAGAAGATCCAGCCGAAGTACGCCGCGGTGCGCTCGAGCGTCGGGGAGGTCAACTCCCGCCTCGAGAACAACCTCGGGGGCATCCAGGTGATCAAGGCCGACAATACCGAAAACTACGAATCTGGGCGCGTCGAGGACGTCTCCCGGAAGTACTATGACACGAACTGGGGGGCGATTACCATCCGGATCAAGTTCTTCCCCGGTCTCCAGATCATCTCGGGTATTGGGTTCGTTCTGACGTTCCTCGTGGGCGGCTACTGGGTGTTCAACGGCGCGCCGGGGCCCTTCTCCGGAGAACTCGGTGTCGGCGAGTTCGCGACGTTCATCCTGCTCACCCAACAACTCGTTTGGCCGATGGCCCAGTTCGGACAGATCATCAATATGTACCAACGAGCGGAGGCTTCCGCCGAGCGTATCTTCGGTCTGATGGACGAACAGGGGCGCATCGAGACCGACGTCGACGCGCCCGACCTTGAGGTCGACGAGGGTCGCGTCGAGTACGACGACGTGACGTTCAGCTACGACGAGGAGGAGGTCATCGTCGACGACATCTCGTTCGACGTCCCTGGCGGCGAGACGATCGCTCTCGTCGGTCCGACCGGGGCCGGGAAGTCGACCGTCCTCAAGCTCCTGTTGCGCCTCCACGACGTCGACGACGGGGCCATCCGGATCGACGACCAGGACATTCGCGAGGTCTCCCTTCCGAGCCTGCGCCAGTCGATGGGGTACGTCGGCCAGCAGTCGTACCTCTTCTACGGAACCGTCAAGGAGAACGTCACCTACGGGACCTTCGACGCCAGCGAGGAGGAGATCGTCGAGGCCGCGAAAGCCGCCGAGGCACACGACTTCATCCAGAACCTGCCCGACGGCTACGATACGATGGTCGGCGAGCGCGGCGTCAAACTCTCCGGCGGGCAGCGCCAGCGGCTGTGTATCGCGCGAGCGATCCTCAAAGATCCCGAGATCCTCATCCTGGACGAGGCGACGAGCGACGTCGACACCGAGACCGAGATGCTCATCCAGCGGTCGATCGATCACCTCACGGAAGAGCGGACGACGTTCGCCATCGCTCACCGCCTCTCGACGATCAAGGACGCCGATCAGATCATCGTCCTCGAGGGCGGCGAAATCGTCGAACGGGGTTCCCACGACGAGTTGATCGAAAATGACGGCCTCTATGCCCACCTGTGGGGCGTGCAAGCGGGCGAGATCGACGAACTCCCCCAGGAGTTCATCGAGCGTGCCCAGAAACGGACGGCGCGGACGCAGGCGCGTCGCGGCGGGGATTGAGCGTTAGAAGGACTCGTCTTCGGACTGGACGTCCTCACCAGAGGGGTTGTCCTTCTGTCGCTCCTCGCCGGGTGCGGGCGGCGTCCGATCGCTGTAGTTCTTCCGTCCGATTGCCTCGTCGCCGACCATGTTCATGACGGCCTGTTCGACCTCTTCGTAGGACTGGTACTCGTCCTCGTTCAGCGGCTCGATGAGTTCCTCGAGCGTCGCGGTCTCCTCGCCCATCTCGAGTTCGATGTCGCCGTGATTCTCGAGCAGTTCGTCCTGTGAAACGGGGTAGTCGTAGTCCTTGAGTTCGTCCTGGAGCGCCCCCAATTCGATGCCGAGTTCGCGGGAATCTTCGCTCATGGGTGACTGTCCACCACCGTGCGGGAAACCAGTTTTCCCTGCCATCGCGTGGTTCGTTGAAGGGCCGGTGGGAGAGCGCGATGCGTGCGTTGCGGTGGCTACAAGGCCCGACCGCCCCTCGTGGCGACTATGCACCTCGAGGAGGCCACCTGGACCGACG
This sequence comes from Natronosalvus rutilus, assembly GCF_024204665.1. Lineage (NCBI taxonomy): Archaea > Methanobacteriati > Methanobacteriota > Halobacteria > Halobacteriales > Natrialbaceae > Natronosalvus > Natronosalvus rutilus. The sequence goes on from NZ_CP100355.1 coordinate 849,616, forward strand.
TCGCCGATTGCGAGACCGACCTCGCCGTCCTCCCGCTCGGAAGCACCGAACAGCACGGCCCCCACGCGCCGCTCGGGACGGACGTATTCACTGCCGAAGCCGTCGCGGACGCCGCCCTCGAGCGAATCGACCGCGAGGTGATCCGCGCCCCGGCGATCCCGGTCAGCGTCGCGGAGGAGCACCGCCACTTTCCGGGGACGATGTGGGTCTCGCCCGACACCTTCCGGGCGTACGTTCGCGAATCGATCGACAGCCTCGCCCACCACGGGTTCGACCGCGTCGTGATCGTCAACGGCCACGGCGGGAATGTCGACGCACTGCGGGAGGTCGCGGCGACGATCACCCGCCACGACGACGCGTACGCGGTCCCGTTCACCTGGTTCGAGGCCGTGGGTGAGCACGCGAGCGAGATGGGACACGGCGGGCCTCTGGAGACGGCGCTCTTGCGCCAGTGCTGTCCCGGCCTCGTCCGCGAGGACCGACTCGAGGACGCGAGGGCAGGTGCCGCCGAGCGCTGGGGCGAGTGGGTCAGTTACGCGAACCTGGCGGTCGATTCGGCCGAGTTCACCGAAAACGGGGTTGTCGGCGATCCGACGGCGGGCGACGAGAAACTGGGCGCGGAGCTGCTCGAGTTAGCTTCGGCGGGCCTCGAGCGGTTGCTCGAGGCAGTCGCGGAGCGGGACGTGTCGGGTCCCGAGCGACGGTAGCGCCGGCGGTGGCTGTCGCGTTTCGAGGTTCGGGTTTCGGACGTGGGCTGGTGTCGTGTTATTCGTCGTCTTCTTCCGCTTCTGCTTCGTTCTCGTCTTCGTCGTCAGCCTCCTCGCTCCCCGCATCCTCGAGCGTCCCCCGAAGCGCGGGAATCGTCGCCGTGAGTTCGCCGACCTGCTCGCCCGCGTCGGTGATGTTCTCGAGGGCCTCCTCCAGGTCGGCGATCTCTTCCTCGAGGTCGTCGGCGTCCTCGAACGCGTCGGCGCGTTCGCCCATCGTGTACCACTTCTTGGCGTCACGCAGGTGGTCCTCGGCGTCGCCGACGTCGAGGGCGGACTTGAGGCCGTTGAGCACGCCGAGGACGTTCTCTGCGTCGGTCTCCCAGATGTCGTCGGCGTCGGGGAGGGCGTCCCAGGCGTCTGCGAGGGAGGATTCGACGTCCGAGCGCATCTCGGAGGCGGCTTCCCCGAACAGTTCGTCGTCGTCCAGTGAGGCTTGACTCATGGCGCCCACTTCACGGGCACCGGGGTTAAAAGATAGCCCGAAAGTGAAAGTGAACATGCGGTGAACGAGGGCTCTCGAGGGAAAATGGCGTCCCAGATTCGAAACGGTTGACACGGGCGTCGATTTCGGTGACGGCTCGTACGGTTGGCCGGAGTGGTTCGTGCGGTTGGCCGTCCTAGCAATAGGAGTAGGCTCGAGACGCTACGATGACTCGAGGCCCGACCGCTCGTTGTGCGAACCGACCAGTTTCGTCGCGAAGAGGTCGGCCGTCGGCTCGAGCGAACCGTAGAGGACGACCGCGAGGGCGACGAGCAGTGGCAGCGCCAGGAGTAGGAAGACCACGTCGTACAGCCACCCGAACCCACCCAGCAACGGCGTGACCGCCGCGGCCAGTCCTCGATGGGCGACGAGGACGGCCGCGAGGACGGTCGCGACCCGGGTCACGGATGCGACGCGCTCGGCGACCTCGGGAGCGTCTCGCAGTCCCGTCTTCACGAGGTCGGCCAGCGCTGGAGCGAGCAACAGGAGGAGGCCGACGACGGCGAGCGTCGCGACGGCGCTCATGAGGGCGGCGACGGTGAGCGGGGTCCCGGGGACGAGCCAGCCCGCACCTGGCAACAGCGTCGCCACCCACAGCACGACGACCACCGCGGCCGAGGCGAGTCCCAGCTTCGTCACTCGCTGCACCATTCGCGGGTCGAGCGTCGAACGACCGGATTCGTCTGAGTACATGACTGCAGTCGATGGCGACCACGGAGGGGGTAAAAAACGCCGACCATCGTCCGCGGGGTTCGCGACTGTTCTCCTCCGTTTGGGACCGTTCACGGGATTTAACGGGTCTATAGCGATCGAACGTGCTATCGGTTCACCGACTCGAGGCTCACCGACGCACCGACTCGAGGGCCATCAACGGGTAGCCGTCCTCCATCGCCATCCTGGTGACGACCTTGACGCCCTCGTAGGCGACGTCGATTTCGACCTCGAGGAACCGACCCGTGAGTTCCGTGTATTCGGCGGCACCCTCCTCGAGCGCGGCTTCGAGGACGTCCGTCCGAACGTCGACGCTCACGTCCGTGCAGTGGGGCTGGTTCTCGATCGCCTCCTCCATTGCCCGGGCGAGGCTGTCGGCGCTCTCGAGGCTGATGGGGGTGCCGGCGAACTGGTGGTAGAGCGAGCCGAACTTGATGCCGGCCTCGAAGCAGGCCTGCTGGGCGTCCGTTGGGACCTGACTCGAGCCGTCGGAATCGTCGGTGGACATAGGTTCACTTTCGCCTCCGGACTCGTGGTCGTTGCGGTCCGCGACGACGAGCGGAGCGCCGGAATTGGCGACTCTCTCGAGATCTGCACGAAGAGTAACCGATGTGAAGTTTTTAAGAGTCGGGAGCGACACGTAGTACGTATGGGTATCCTCTCTCGGACGTCGTACATCATCCGGTCGAAGCTCAACGCGATCCTCGACCGCTCGGAGGATCCGACGCAGACGCTCGATTACTCCTACGAACAGATGCGCGACCAGCTCCAGCAGGTCAAACGCGGCATCGCCGACCTGACGACACAGAAAAAGCGCCTCGAGATGCAGAAACGCCGTCTCGAGGAGAACGTCGAGAAACACAACGGGCAGGCTCGAACGGCGGTCCAGCAGGGCCGCGAGGACCTCGCTCGGAAGGCCCTCGAGAAAAAGAAGGCCAAGATGAACCAGATCGAGGAACTCGAGCGCCAGGTCTCGGACCTGCAGAACCAGCAGGACCGACTGATCGAGCAGAAAGACGAACTCCAGGGGCGCATCGAGGAGTTCCGCACGAAGAAGGAGACGATGAAAGCCCGGTACGAGGCCGCGGAAGCGAGTTCCACGGTGTCGGAGGCGATGACTGCCACGGGGGAGGAGTTCGAGGACGTCGGCCGGGCGATCGAGCGCGCCGAGGAGAAGACCGAGGACATGGAGGCTCGCGCCGCCGCGATGGACGAACTCCACGAGTCGGGCGCATTCGAGGACGTCCTCTCCGATAAGGACAGCATCGACCGCGAACTCGAGTCCATGTCGACCGACAGCGGCGTCGACGCCGAACTCGAGACGCTCAAGGCCGAGATGGGCGGCGAGGAGGCAACGGAGTCCGAGGCGGACGAAGAGGGTCTCGAGGCGGAGGTCGAAACTGAAACCGACGCCGAGGCCGACGTGAGCGACGCCGAGGTCGAATCGGAACTGGCCGAACTCAAAGAAGAAGAGGAGAACTGATCGCGAGCGCCGTTCCTCGAGTCACCCGGTCACGTCGGCTGGCTACGATCGAGTCGTAGCAGACGGTGAACGTCATTTCGAGCAAGAGTCGTAGATAGCCGCTCGCGCGGCGAGCGAGGAGGCGTTCTCGACCGGGAAATCTGGACCGTGCCGAGAGCACACTGGTCGAGACCGTCTGGCGGCTTCGCTCGCTAGGTTGGCGTCCCGAGCGCAGCGATATCGTACGCCGCGATGTCGGCAGGCGACTGAAGGACGATCACGGAAAATGCCCACGTCTGGCCGCTGTCGAGGTCGTTCACGTGCGAAAAGTAGACGCCGAGCATGTCGTCGGCGTCGTCGTAGACGCGGACGCGGATCTCGACGAGTGACAGCCGATCGTCGCCTTCGTTCTCGAGGGTCCCCTGGACGGTCGAACCCAGGTAGTTGTCCTCCAGGACGAACTCGTGATCGATGAAGGTGATTGCGTCGAGCGGCGAAACGCCCTCGGCGGGGCCGTCGTCCGCCAGCGCCGTGGCGGCGGTCATCTCCTCGGCCGTTCGGCTCTCGCCGTCGACGTCGACGGGGACGCGCTCCGTCTCTGCTCCCTGCTCGTCGTCCGTCCCGCCGTACGACGGGGTCGTTCCCGTTCCGAGGCAACCAGCGATCGACAGTCCGGCGACCGATCCGGCGGCAGCGAGGGCCCCACGCCGTGACGTCGAGGGTTCGGGGCACTCGCTCTGGTTGGTCGGTGGATCCGGCCGATCCGATCGCTCGTCGGCCGTGCTGTACGTGCTACACGTGCTCCTCGCCGATTTCGAGTCCGTATACTCGCCGTCCTGGTCGCTGGTTGCCATCGCACTTTTCACGTCGATGCCAACGGGGTTTAGTCTGTGGCATGCACCTGAACGGGTGTGGCCAGGAAGTGGCAGCCCCGCTGGTCGTCTCAGAGTGGATTCTGGATGGGTGTCGCCAGTCCCCCGAAACCGCGTTTGCGGGTGTCGATCGATCACGACATCCGTTTGCAACGACGACGTTTTTGCTCGTGGCCGGTGAACGCCGACTATGGTCGGTGACGAGACGAGTACAGCCGACGAGGCATCGGCCTCGAGACGACGACCGAACGCGCTCGCTCGCTTCCAGCGGTGGGTGCTCGTGGATGGCGACCGGCTGGTCGTCGCCGCGTGTATTTCGGTCGGCACGTTCCTGTTCTTCCTGGGGCTGGAGTGGCTCGGCGTCATCTCGTTCGCCAACGCCAACTCGATCACTCGGATGGCCAGCGGGATGGTCGCCGGGACGTTCTCGCTGGTCACGCTCGTCGTCTCGATCAACCAGCTCATCCTCTCACAAGAATTCACGTCCGCCGGAGCGGCAGAGGATCGACTCGAGGGCGTCGAATCCTTCCGATCCGAGGTCGCGGAGACGATCGGTGATCCGGTCGCCCCGGCGTCGCCGGCTCGCATTCTCGAGGAACTGTTCGTGTCAATCCACGAGGGAGCGACTGCCCTCGAAGACGAGACGGACACCCTCGAGGGCGACGTCCGGGAGGACGTTCGGCAGTACGTCCGCGCCGTCGAATCGGACATGGAACGCACCCAGGAGATCCTCTCGGGATCGGGTACCGAAACGTTCGGCGCGGTGTCGGTCGCCGTAAAGTACGACGCCTCGAGGCACCTCTACACCGCCAGGCGACTCGGGCAACGTCACGAGGGTGCGTTCTCGCAATCGGCCCGCGAGGCTCTCGACCGAATTGTCGCGGATCTCGAGTTGTTCACGGTCGCCCGCGAACACATCAAAACGGTGTACCTCCAGCGGGAGCTGACCCGCTTTTCCCAGCTCACGATCCTGACGGGGGTTCCGGCGATCACGTCGGCGTTGCTGATCGGGTTTCTGTACGCCGGTCGGACGGGCGCGGTCATCGTGTTGCCGGCGCTACCGTGGGTAGTGAGCGGCCTCCTCGCTGTGGTCTTCGTACCGCTCGCGCTGTTGACGACCTACATCCTACGGACGGCGACGATCACGCGGCGGACGGTCTCTATCGGACCGCTGGTTCTCGAGTCCGAGTCGGAATCGACGCCGGATCGACGTGCACCCGACCCGGACTCCCGGTGAGACCGTTACTGGTCGACTGGAGCGCGTTTGAACTCGAATCGGTCACCGTCTCCATGTCCGTCCCCGTCCCCACCCTCGGCGAGCTGCTCCGGGAAGGTAGGAGCTGCCGTCTCGATCGCCTCGATTACGGCCGCGAGTTCGTCGAAGTTGTCGCCGCGGCTCGCACAGAACGGCTCGCGACTCCAGTCGACGTAGTCCCCGTCGCTGAGTAACGGCAAGTCCCGGTGGTGAAGCCGGACCGTGACGGCGCGCTGGTCCTCGCCGTCCCCGGGACACTGGGCGGCCTCCGGAAGGGCCACGGACTCGGCTGGCCCGGCCTCGAGCAGCGACGCCACGAGCTGACGCCTCGATGCCGCCGAAAGTGCCTCGAATACTCGATTCCACCGCTCGACGACCCGTGTTTCGGTGCGAGGCCGCTCGAATGCCATGGTCTCGTTGTTTCTACCTGCTGGCATAAATAGGTTGTGGATTGTTGACACACAACGCGATTCATCGGTTCGTCCCGACTGCGTTCGAGAACGTCGCCGGTCCCGGGTTTCGGGAACGGAGGACACCGGTATCGAACCTCAGGACCGAACGACGCCGGTCCCGGGCCGCTCGAGACCCTCGAGGTTGATGCGACCGCCCGGCATCGACACGCCATCGTAGGGGTCGTCCGCGAGCAACAGCGACCCGTCCAGGTCGGCGTAATCGAGTAGTGGCGCGAGGTGACAGGCTGCAGCGATCGAGGCGTTGGATTCGGTCATGCAGCCACACATCACCTGGAGGCCGTGTGCGCGCGCGGCGTGTACGATACGGCGCGCCTCGCGAAGACTCCCGCACTTCATCAGTTTCAAGTTGGCCACGTCACACCGCTCGGCGATCTGCGGCACGTCGGCTGCGGTGAGACAGGACTCGTCGGCGGCGATCGGCAGCGCCGCTCGCTCGTAGACGTACCGGAGCCCCTCCGGGTTCGTCGCCGCAACGGGCTGTTCGACGAACTCGAGGTCGTACTCGGCCAGCGCCTCGATCCGCGAGACCGCCTCGCGGGGCGTCCAGGCCTCGTTCGCGTCGACGTAGAGGCGAACGTCGGGGGCGACGTCGCGAATCGCCTCGATGATCTCGAGGTCGCGGTCGGTGCCGAGTTTGACCTTCAGCGTCCCGAAGCCGCGCTCGAGGGCGGTCTCGGTTTTCTCGCGCATCCGTTCGGTGTCGTCGATGCCGATGGTGTAGGAACTCTCGACCGTCTCGGTCGGATCGAGTCCCCAGTAGCGATAGAGCGGGACGTCGAGGCGCTTCGTCACGAGGTCGTGGAGAGCGATGCTGACGGCACACCGGGCGGCGGGATTGCGTTCGATCGTCTCGCGCAGCCGACGTTCGATTCGCTCGAGCTGGTGGGGATCGCCGACGTCCTCGACGACCGCCAGCAGGTCTGGCAGGACCGCCTCGACCGTCGCCGCCGTCTCGCCGTAGTGCGACGACGGCGCCGCCCCGCCAATACCGGCGGTTCCGTCCTCGTCCTCGATCCGGACGATCACGTTCTCGGCGGTCGTCTGCGTCCCGCGGGTGATGGTGAACGGGAACTCGAGCGGCATCGTCACCTGCTCGAACTCGGTCTCGAGGCTCACAGCAGCACCTCCAGCAGGTGGTCAGTCCCGTACCGGATGACGTCCGTGGCGGGTTTCTCGAGTTCGGTCTCGAAAGCGTCGACGGCCTCGCGGGCGTCGTCGTCCTCGAGCCCGTAGGTGTTGAGCGCGCCGGTGACGACCGAGGTTGGATGGACTGGCTCGGCGAGACTTTCGTAGAGATCGACGTAGGTTTGCATGGACGGGACCGCCACGCCGTAGTCGTACGCGAGCATCTCCCGTTCGGCCGCGTGACAGAGGACCAGTTTGTCGGCCATCGCGCCGTGGAGGATGCCACAGGTCACGGCGGAGTAGGCAGGGTGGATGATGCTCCCCTGTCCCTCGACGAACAGGTAGTCGTGGTCGTCGCCTTTCTCGAGGATCATCTCTTCGACCGATCCGGCCGTGAAGTCGCTGACGACCCGGTCGACGGGGTTGCCCCACCCCTCGATCATGATTCCCGTCTGGCCCGTGGGAACGACGGCGGCGTCGTGGCCCGCCTCGCGGGCGTCGCGGGCGAGTTCCATCGTCGCCGTCATCTTGCCGACCGAGCAGTCAGTGCCGACAGTCAGGATCACCTCCGCGTCGACCTCGTCGGCGACGCCTTCGGCGACCGTTAGCTCGTCGTGAGGCTTTCGGACGTCCCAGACGTCGGCGTCGTACTCGTCGGCAAGTGTGGCGAACTCCTCGTCGTCCTCGAGGAAGTAGTGCAGTCCCGAGATGAGGTCGCAGCCGTACTCGAGGCCCGTGCGCACGTCCTCGCGCCAGCTGGGGTCGAACCCGCCGCCGACTGGCGCGATGCCGATGAGCAAGGCGTCGACGCTCCCGGCCTCGAGGTCGGCCATGCTCGAGACGATGGGGGCGTCCTGGACGTCCGGGACGAAGTCGCTGACGCGGTTGCCGGCCGTCTCTCGGTCGAGAATGCCGACGACGTCGTAGTCCGCGTAGCGGAGCACGCCGAGGGCCGTCTTGGCGTGGTCGGGAAACTTTTCGTGAGCGAGGATAGCGACGCGCATGCGGGAGTATACGGTGAGGGGGAACCTTATTCTGTCGTCACCGGCGACCCGGCCAGCGTCGGTACGCGAGTGCTCGATGACGGTTTGGACGCGCTCCCGCTAGGGGCGTTCTCCGTGCCGTGGACGTTCGAGGCAACCCAGACACGCGTCCGCAGATACGGGTAGAATCACGACCTCGAGTCCGCTGCCGATTTCGCGTTACGAAACCGTTCTACCCGCCCGGTAATTTCGTTTTTCACCCGCTTAATCCACACTATCTAAATTATAGTTACAGGACGACCAGTTCCGTCGTGAAGAACGACCGAAATGCATCCTCGAGCGCCGCCTTCGGCTTCCCCGTCGCGTCGACGGTGGCCGTCGCCGTCGGTTCGAGGCCGTGTTCGACCAGCCGTGAGACGACCTCGTCCTGGCCGACGAGGTACAGTGGGCCGTCCCGTCGGTCCGCAATCGCCTCCCGACAGCGCTCGAGGTGGTCGGCGATCTGGCCGTCGCGGATGCGCTCGAAGCGTCCCTGCGAGAAGCCCCCTTTCGAGTGGCTCCCCTTGACGTCGCTCTCGAACCCGCGATAGTCGAGGCGGTCGTCGCCGTCGTAGACGCCAAGGGAGAACAGATCCGCGCGGACGAGTGCGAGCGTGAACCGTCCGTGCGGGAGAAACCACGAGCGGTCGAACCGGAACCGATCGTCCCACTCGAGGTGCGGGCCAGCGGCGGTGCCGTCGCTCGAGCGTCGCGCGTCGAGTTCGGCGTTCCGAGGATTGACGGGTGGCGAGAGGGCGACCGCGACCAGTTCGGCGTCGTCGACGCACACGACGGCGGGGTCGAGCGTTTCGAGCAGCGCGATCCGCTCGTCGAGTACCTCCGTGAGAGCATCGGGTGCGGAATCGAGCCCGTCGTCTGCCGGTACCACCGCCGTCAGCGCCCCCTCCGGCCCCGTTCGAAACGACTCGAGGCGTTCGAGGACCGACGATAGTTCCGCGCCGCGGATGTAGTCGCGTCGCCGTGGGTCGATTCCGTCGCCGCCGTCCGCGTCCGCCTGGTCGGCCCAAAGCCGCTCGAGTTCGCCTTCGAGTTGTGCGATCCGATCCTCGAGCTGATTTTGCTCGCGTTCGGCCGTCTGCCGTGCCGTGACGGCCTTCGACCGGCGATCGGACTCGGCCTCGTACCGACGACGCAGTCGCTCGTTCTCCTCCTCGAGGTCGGCGATGCGGTCCTTGAGCGTCGCCCGCCCGAGCAACTCGTCGATCATCGACCGGATACGTGTATGGAGATTACTTTTAGGTCCCGGTTCCTGGTCCTGAACCAGGTCCCGACCCCGATCCTGGACCCGATTCCGACCCTCGTTCAGTCCCGGACCCGTCGTCGACGTCCTCACTCGCCAGCGCGTAGTCGCTCTGGTAGTCGCCCAGGCCGAGTCCGAGCAACTGTTCTGCCCGGTCGCGTCGCGCCAGGAATACCTCCCGGAGGCTCGGCGGGTTTCGAATTTGTGTCCCCTCGAGCATCGATTCGGGGACGGCAAGGGTATTCGTCGGGACCGAGTCGTCGCCATGGACGGCGAAGTGGCCCGACTCGAGTTTCATCACGAGCGGAGCGTCGAGGCGTTCGACTCCCTCGCCTGTCGTGTAGACGGCCTCGTTGATCCGTTCGTGTTGCGTTCGTTCCATGATGGCGTGGTCGCCGCTCACGGGCGTCACGTAGAGCCGACCGAGGTAGTAGCTTCGAGAGAAAATTTCGAACATGCTATCTGGTACCATGGAACGCTGTCGTATAACTATTCTGCGAATACCTTATCAGTGAGCGCTTTCAGCGTCCTTTCGAATGGCCCGACGCCGTTCAAGTGCGACGAACGGTAGGCGACTGCTCTGGGAGCGGTATCCGAATTACCAGTCGGCGGACGACGGTGCCCACGGGCGATTTGAACGCTCGAAACGGTTCGAACGGTTCTGGTGAACGCAAAAACGGTCCGAACGAAACTCCGTCTTTTTAGTCGTGTTTGGGGATACCTCGAGTAATGACTGCGACCCGTACCGTGGTGTGTCTCGTCGCTGTGGCCGTCGTCGGTCTCCTCGTCGCCCCAGCCGTGGCCGCCACCGGGGGGCTCGTGTCGCTCGCCAGCGAGAGCGAGTCGACCACGGCCGAGAATAGCTCGACGATGGGGGAGGAAGTGTCGACGTTCATGCAAGCCAGCTCGGTGAGTACTACTCACGCCGTCGACGATGGCATGTTCGAGGCAGCCTTCCAGAACGCCAGCGAGGAGCAGCGCGCCGCATTGATCGCTGAACGAACCGACGAGCACAACTCGACGCTCGCCGACCTGAAGGAGGAGTATCGGACCCTTCAGGAGCAGAAGGACGAACTCCACCCGGGCGAGTACAACGTCCGGATGGCGCGACTGACCGTCGAACTCGCGAGTGTCGACGACTCGATCAACCACACTGAACGGCGAGCGGCGGACGCCGGCGTCAACACGACGGCCATTCAGACGTTGCGGGGGAACGCGTCCGAACTGGCCGGTCCCGAGGTCGCCGAGCGAGCGAAGCAAATAGCGGGTATCGACCCGCCGCGGGGGCCGCCCGACCACGCTGGCGGACAGAACGGTTCGCCGGGAAACGGTCAGGAGAAGGGAAATGATGCCGGCCAGGGCGCTGGGCCGGGTGGAGACGGGAACGAACGCAGCGGCGAGGAGAAGGGACAGGATAACGGCGCTCCGGACGATCCAGGCGCCGGTTCCGGTGACGAGTCGCCGCCCGATACGCCCGACAAACGCGCCGACGACGAACGCGCCGATGACGACGAATCGACGACCGACGACTCCAGCGAGAACCAGGACACCAGCGAAACCGACGACTAGTCGACCAGCTCGTCGTGACTCCAGGTCGCACACCACTCTCTGTCTCGAATTTCCGTCGCTTGAGTAGATTCGTTCTCGAGCCTCACTTCGAACCGCTCCAAAACGAGAGACACGCTTTTCAGTACCCATCGCCAACACCGGATAGATGGACTCTGCTGCGTTGCTGGATCTGCTCGGGAACGAGAACCGGCGACGGATTCTGCGACTCCTCTCGCGAAAACCCTGCTACGTGACCGAGATCTCCGAGTACCTCAGCGTCAGTCCGAAGGCCGTCATCGACCACCTCAGAAAACTCGAGGAGGCCGGCCTCGTCGAGAGCCGCGTCGACGACCAGCGACGGAAGTACTTCCACATCGCCCGCAACGTTCGCCTCGAGGTGAACGTCTCGCCGTACGGCTTCGCCAGCAAGAGCGCCTATCCCGAGAACAACACCTTCGACATCACGACTTGCCGGCACCTCTCTCTCGACGTCTCCGGGGCGTCCTCAGACGGACTCGACGACCTCCTCTCGACGCTCGAGGACCTCGAAGTCCTGGAGAACGAACTCTCGCTCGCCCAGCGGTGGGTGCAGGGGCGACTCAGCGAGACGCTCGACCGTCTCTCGGAGGAGGTCGGCGTCGGCCAGGACAGTCGCATCCACGCCGACGTACTCTCGAGCGTTCGCCAGGAGCCCAAAGGGATCGACGAACTCGGACACGAGGTCGGGGCGCCGCGGGAAGTCATCGCGGATTTACTCGAGCGGTTGGCTGACGAGGGCGTCGTCCAGCGAACCGAACGTGGATGGGAACTCAAGACGGAGGCGTGAGCGGCGCCCGAAGCGGGGACGGGGGCGGGACCTGGACTGGGGCCAGGAATGAGGGCCGAAATCGGGACGGAAACGAGGTTGGAAACCGGAGCCGGGATGGAAACGCGAACCAAAACCGTAACCGGTACCGCGGTCGAACCCGAACCACTTTCACTCGTCGTCGACTCGAGTACTGACCCCACATCTATCCGTAGACTGCGCGACGAGCCATCTCCGCGGCGTTTTAATCGCGGTAATCCACTTTTACTTTCACTGTGGGGCCAAGGCGACGATACTTTTCACGTCGTCCGGTAGCTATGAGTGCGTCCGTTCGGCGAGCACCGGCGGGCGCTCCACCCCATGACTCGAGACTGCCCATCCCCCTGTCTGCAGCGGTATCGCTTCTACCAGTACCTGCTACTGGTCGAACTGATGTTGACGATCGTCGTCCTCGCGGTGTCGATCGCTACCGCGGTCGGCCTCCTCTGAGGCCCGTCCGCGAGGTGAGGACGAGATGAGCGGGGATCGAATACGAGGACGAATGCGAGGTCGACCACGAGGTCGAGCGCTAGGTCGACGCCGCATCGGTCCGCGCCCCACGCCGCCCCATCAGGGCGAGGTAGACTCCCGACAGGACGAGCAAAACCAGACCGATGCCGACCTCTGCGGCGCTCGAGCCGAGCAAGACGGCTCCCCAGCCGAAGGCGCCACCGGCGTGACCCAGCGCGAAGCCGTACTGACCGATCCAGGCGTGAACGATCGAACTGACGGCGAACGTTCCGGCCAGGACCCACATCGCGGCCGTCGTCGCGTCGACGCCGAGCACCGTTTCGGAGATGACCGTGCCGTAGCCGAGCACGAGCACCGCCAGGAGGAGTCCGAGCCCGATGATCGTCCGCTGGACCTCGAGCGACTCGCTCATAGCGATCGATATCGCCCGCGGCTCTCGCTGACCTCGCCGGCGCGAACGAGTTTCTCGAGGGCCTTTTGGACGTATCCTGCGTCGACCCCCCGGTCGCCCGCGTAGGCGATCACCTCGTCTTCGGTCGGCTCCTCGAGGTCCGCCAACGCCTGCTCGACGACGTCCTTCTTGCTCCCGCTTCTCGTCGGCTGGCGCGGGTCGCGTTCACCCGCGGCGGCGACCTCCTCGACGTCGAGACCCGACTCCTCGAGGTAATCCTCGTCGCTGACGACGCCGTCTGCGACCCGGCTCTCGAGGTCGGCGAAGGAGTCGACGCGGGCGAACGCTTCGCCCTGGCCCTGCCGGTTGGCGAGCATCGAGGCGCGCACCTCGCGGGCGTGGTCGGGGTCGTCGGTCTCGACGAACTTCTTGCGGCGCTCGTAGGGCTTGCGAGAGCCACAGCGGGGGCACTTCGTGGTCTCGGATCGCCCCTCGAGCAACCAGAGGTGAGAACACTCGCTGCACCCGACGACGGCGTACATGCGCTCTCGTTCGGGTCGAGTCCGGTTGAACGTTCGGGAACCGCGGCGAAAGTGAACGCGCTGCCGCGGCGCAAATCGTTACGGTGGTGGCCGTCCATTCGGACGCATGGATCACGTATCGCTGTCCGACCTCGAGACGATGGAAGCCGCCGACGGCGTCCACCTCGCGATCATGGCCGGGACCGACTCGATGAACGTCCAGCACTTCGAAATCGAACCCGGCGCGGCCGTCGAAGAGCACAGCCACCCCCACGAGCAGACGGGGTTCATCTACGAGGGCGAGTTGACGTTCCTGACCGACGGCGAGGAGGTCGTCTGCGAACCGGGCGACGCCTACGGCATCCCCGGAGGCCAGCCCCACGCCGCCGAGAACCGTGGCGAGGAGACGGTTCGCGGCGTGGACATCTTCGACCCGCCGCGGGAGAATCCGACCTGGCAGGAGTAGCGGCTCAGCCGTCGCTCGAGTCGCGATCATGGAGCCGAGAACGGTTAAGACGGTGGCTGGACTGCGTTTCGTTAATGGCAGACGAACCCCGCGGCGACGTCGGACTATTGGACGACGAGGGGATCCTTCCCGAGTACAGCGTCCTCCCGCTCGAGGCGTACCTCGACATGCAGCGGGCGATCGGGAACGAGTACCGATTTTCGCATCCTCAACACCCTCGTCGAGGCTGGTGCCATGAGCGCGACCGAGCTCCGGGAGGCCCTCGACCTGCGCGGGAACACCTTGCACTACCACCTCGACGAACTGGTCGACGTAGGGCTGGTCGAGAACCGGAAGCGGAAGACACCCGACAGCCGCGGCCTCCACTCGTATTACCGGGCAAGCGGGATGGGCGAGGCGATTCTCGAACACGGCATCCGCGAACTGCTTCGCCTGGAGTGAAAATCGCTCGAGACGTACGGCTCGGACGAATCAGCCGAGTCGCACGAACCAGACGAACCAGACGGCCCCTAGCGTCACAATCGAGCGATCTGGAATCACTCGCGCGACGATTTCCGCTCGAGTACCCCTAGATGAAGTATCCGTCTTCCGGACTGTTCACTTCACGGGCGTCTCTCTACGTTTAAGCGCTTGCTCGTGGTGTGTGTCACCTGAGCATGCCAGGAACACCCACGCTCCGACAGATGTACGAGGAGATGGTAACTGCGAGATACTACGAGGAACGCTTACAGGAGGAGTACCTCGAGGGGAAACAACCTGCCTTCGACATCTCCGCGGGGCCGATTCCAGGCGAACTACACCTCGCGGCGGGTCAGGAGGCGTCGGCTGCGGGCGTCTGTGCCCACCTCCGGGACACAGACACGGTGACGGCTCCGCACAGACCCCACCACGTGGCGATCTCGAAAGGCGTCGACCTGAAGCGCATGACCGCCGAGATTTTCGGCCGGGAGACGGGGCTGTCGAAGGGAAAAGGCGGACACATGCACCTGTACGATCCCGACATGAACTTCGCCTGCAGCGGCATCATCGCCCAGGGCTGTCCGCCGGCGGTCGGAGCCGCCCTCGCGGCGAAAAAGCGCAACACCGACGACGTGGCCGTTGCCTTCCTCGGCGAGGGCGCGATCAGCCAGGGCGGCTTCCTGGAGTCGCTCAACCTCGCGGCCGTCCAGGACCTCCCAGTCGTGTTCGTCATCGAGGACAACGACTGGGCGATCAGCATGCCCAAAGCGCGTGTCACCGACGTCGAGGACGGCTCGAGGCGGGCCGGAGGCTTCGACGTCCGTGGCGAACGCATCGACAGCGACGACGCCGTCGCCGTCTACGAGGCCGCGGAGACGGCGGTCGGTCGTGCGCGAGACGGCAACGGGCCGACGCTCCTCGAGGTGCAGGTCCACCGCCGGATGGGCCACTTCATGGGCGACCCCGAGGCCTACCGATCCGACGCGGACGTGGAGGCAGCACAAGAGCGCGACTCGATCGAACGGCTCGCGGACCGACTCCGCGAGCACGGCGTCGAGGGAGACGACCTCGAGGAAATTCGCGAGCGGGCACACGACCGGGTGGACGAGGCGATCGAGTGGGCGAAAGAGCAGCCCCAGCCGGACCCCGAGGACGCTTACGAGGACGTCTTCACGGACGCGCTCGAGGGGTGGCCTGAGCGCCCGGAGCGGGAACTCGCAGCGACCGACGGAGGTGAGCGGTGATGGCGCAAGCCGACGTACCCGACCCCGACGCAGCCGGGCGCGAACTGACGATGAGCCGAGCGATGGTCGAGGCTATCGCCCACGAGATGAACGAGAGCAGGGACGTCTTCGTCATGGGCGAGGACGTCGCCGACTACGGCGGCATCTTCGACTCGACCCAGGGGCTCCTCGAGGAGTTCGGGCACGACCGGGTCATGGACGTCCCGATCTCCGAGACGGGGTTCATCGGCGCGGGCCTCGGCGCGGCCATGCAGGGGATGCGCCCCATTGTCGAACTGATGTTCGCCGACTTCTTCGGCGTCGCGATGGACCAGATCTACAACAACATGGCGAAGACGGCCTACATGTCGGGGGGCTCGGTATCGGCCCCGATGGTCCTCATGACAGCCGTCGGCGGCACCTACAACGACGCCGCCCAGCACTCCCAGACGCTGTACGGCACCTTCGCGCACCTGCCGGGGATGAAAGTCGTCGTGCCGTCCACCGCTTACGACGCCAAGGGGCTCATGCACGCCGCGATCCGCGACGACGACCCCGTGGTCTACATGTTCCACAAGCGGCTGATGGGACTGGCGTGGATGCCCGCCCCCGAAGGGCCGAAAACCGGTGTTCCCGAAGAACCATACGAAATCCCCTTCGGCGAGGCCGACGTCAAGCGCGAAGGCGACGACACCACCATCGTCACCCTCGGCCTGCACGTCCACCGGGCGCTCGAGGCCGCCGCGGACCTCGCCGACGATGGGATCGACGCGGAGGTGATCGACCTCCGGACACTCGTTCCCCTCGATACCGAAACTGTCCTCGAGTCCGTCCAAAAGACCGGACGGCTGGTCGTCGTCGACGAGGACTATCGCTCCTACGGCGTCAGCGGCGAACTGATCGCCAGGGCAACCGAAGGCGCGCTCGAGGACCTCGAGGCGGTCGAACGGGTAACCGCGCCCGACACGCCAGTGCCGTACGCGCGCCCGCTCGAGGAGGAGTTCCAGCCGAGCGCGGCTGACATCGTTGCGGCCGTCGAGTCGGTTCGAGAATGAGCGTCGACCTCGATTCCGAGTCGATCTGGCCGGACGACGCCGAGGACGTGGACGAGGCTGTCGTCGCGACGTGGTTCGTCCGCGAGGGAGCGTCCATCGCGGAAGGCGACACCCTCTGTGAGATCCAGATCGAGAAGGTCAGTATCGACGTGTCGTCACCCGCTTCGGGGACGCTCGCGGAGATTCGCGTCGGCGAGAACGAGGAGTTCCGCCGCGGGGACTCGCTGGGCCGGATCGAGAGCGGATGAGCGGCGACTCGAGCGATCCCCTTCGAAAGCCGTACCTGCGCTCGAGTTCGACTATAAAAACCGATAGATAGAGCCGGGTTCCGCGCTCGAGAGGGTGTCTACGACAGTTTTTCGATGTTCTGGCGGCTTTGCCGCCAGAGTTCGAGAAACGAGCCTACGCGAGTTTCTCGATATTCTCGACGACGGCGTCGGCGAACTCGCTCGTAGCGACCTTCTCGCCACCCTCGATCTGGCGGTGGAGGTCGTAGGTCACGGTTCCTGAAGAGATGGTCTCCTCGACGGCGTCGCGCACGAGGTCGGCGGCGTCTTTCCAGCCGAGGTAGTCGAGCATCTCGCGGCCCGAGAGGATCATCGCGGTCGGGTTGACCTTGTCCTTGCCGGCGTACTTCGGCGCGGAGCCGTGGACGGGTTCGGCGAGACAGCGGCCGTGACCGAAGTTGGCACCAGGGGCGATGCCGAGGCCGCCGATCTGGGCGCCGGCGGCGTCGGACATGTAGTCGCCGTTGAGATTCATCGTGGCGATGACCGAGTACTCGTCGGTGCGGGTCAGCAGCTGCTGGAGCATGTTGTCGGCGATGCGGTCCTTGACGACCACGGTGCCCTCGGGCTGGTCGCCGTCGTGTTCGTCCCAAAGTTCGTCCTCGGTGATAACGTCGTCGCCGTACTCCTCCTCGACGAGTTCGTAGCCCCAGTCACGGAAGGCACCCTCGGTGAACTTCATGATGTTGCCCTTGTGGACCAGGGTGACCGAGTCGCGCTCGTTGGCGATGGCGTAGTCGATGGCCTCGCGGATCAGGCGCTTCGACCCGAACTCCGAGATCGGCTTAACGCCGATGCCGACCGGGCCGTCGTGGATGACGTCCGCGATCTCCATGTCTTCCTCGAGGAACGTACGAACCTGCTCGACTTCGTCAGTGCCGGCTTCCCACTCGACGCCGGCGTAGACGTCCTCGGTGTTCTCCCGGAAGGTGATCATGTCCATCTTCTCAGGTTCTTTGACGGGCGAGGGGACGCCGTCGATGTGGTAGGTCGGACGGACGTTCGCGTACATGTCGAGCGTCTGGCGCAGGGCGACGTTGAGCGAGCGGAAGCCAGCTCCCACGGGGGTCGTTAGCGGACCCTTGATCGCAACGCGGTGTTCGCGGATCGCGCTGACGGTGTCCTCGGGGAGGTTCTCGTCGTAGCGCTCGCGGGCGCTCTCGCCGGCGTAGACGCGCATCCAGGAGATCGATCGGCCGGTCGCTTCCGCGGCGGCGTCGAGTACTTTCTGGGCGGCGGGACCGACGTCGGTGCCGATGCCGTCGCCGTGAATAATCGGGATAATCGGGTTTTCCGGTACGTCGAGTTCGCCGGTTTCCTCGTCGGCGAGCGTAATTTTCTCCCCGTCCTCGGGGACCTCGACTTGCTCGTAGCTCATGATCGTTCGTAGGTGGTTTGCTCGGGGGTAAAAGACCTCCCATTTGGGCTGGCTAGCGCTTCACTTCTCGAGCACGTTCGCGTCTTGCGACTCGTCCGCGTTCGAGCCCCCGGCCAGCACGACCAGCCCCAGGACGACGGCGACCGCCCCGAGGAGTGCGAGCGCGAGCGAGAGCCACCGCGAGGAGAGCCACCCCTCCTCGAGGCCGAACCAGCTGACGGCGAGGATCGTAAACCCGAGGATGACGCCGGTCGTCCCCTCCGGTTCGCCGAACTCGTCGCTGGCACCCCAGTCGATGCGACTGGCGGCGATGGCGGTCATCGCCGCACAGAAGAGGATAAGAAACGCGACCGGGCTCATCGCCGGTCCGTACAAGCGGTGTCCTCCTAAGTGTGTGGGATTGTCTCGGATCGGGAGTTCGTTGCCACAGGACCGCCAACGGGATGGCAAGAATCATCTGGGTTCCGAAACCGCCTCACAGTATGTCCTCTCAACTGCAGGTCATCGTCCACGGCGGCGCTGGAACCGTTCCCAAAGAGCCCGAATCTAGACAAACTGTCCTCGAGACGGCCGCGAACGCGGGCGCCGAAAGCGAGACGCCAGTCGACGCCGTCGAGAACGCGATTCACGTCCTGGAGTCCTCGCCCCGATTCAACGCGGGCGTCGGCGGCGCCATCCAGAGCGACGGTGTCGTCCGAACCGATGCGGGGATCATGACCGACGACCGACGCGTGGGCGCGGCCTGCTCGATGCCCGGCGTCGAGCACGCCGTCAGCGTCGCCCGCCTGGTCATGGACGAGACGCCCCACGGGTTCGTCTCGAGCGAGCACGCGGTCGCGCTCGCGGAGGCGTACGGGATCGAGACGGGCGTGGACCTCCGCTCGAAACGCACCCGGGAGAAGTGGGCCGACCTCGAGGCCCCTGACGGCGGCCCGAAAGCCCAGCTCGAGTGGATTCGCGACCAGTACGGGCAATCCGACCCCGACGGCCGGGACGATCCGAAGGATCACGACACCGTCGGCGCGGTCGCCTTCGACGGCGAGCGGATCGCGGCGGCCACCTCCACGGGCGGGCGCTGGCTCGCCCTCGCCGGTCGCGTTGGCGACGTCCCGCAGGTTGGTTCGGGCTTTTACGCCTGCCCCGCCGCCGGCGTGAGCGCGACGGGTGCCGGCGAAGACATCGCCCGGGTCACCCTCTCGCGGCGCGTCGCCCGCCACGTCGAGCGCGGTCTCGACGCGCAGGCGGCCACGGACCTCGCCATCGAGGAGTTCGGCGAGTTGACTGGCTCGAGCGCTGGCGTGATCGCCATCGACTCCCGTGGAGGGATCGGCGCGGCGTACAACAGCGACGCGATGCAGACGGCTCGAGTGAGCGCGTCGAGCCGGTAGTGGCCGGATTGCAGAGTTCTTCGCTCGAGTAAGAATCTCGAGGACGAGCTACCCCAGCTGCGGCACGCCCGCCGCCTCGAGCGCCGCCCGCCGCTCCGCAGTCGTCAATCTATACGGCTCGAGTTCGTCCTCGAGGTCGCCGAGGGCCGCCCGGCGACGCTGGTGGTCGGCCAGGAATTCCGAAATTCGGTCGGCGGCGAGTTCCTTGAGTTCGCCGCTGAGGAGGCACCCGTCGTGATAGTCGGCCGCGACGTCAGCGAGGCGGTCGTCGTCCGGTTCGAACCCGTAGCGCAGGTACTGGAAGGCCACGTCGACCGTGGGATCGCCGCCGTGTTCGCGATGGGCCGCGAGGCTCGAGCGGCCGCCGCTGTAAGCGTGCTCGCGGATCGTATCGGCGACGATTTCTGGACTATCGGTCAGCTCGATCAACGGTGCCGCGCCCGAGGAACTCATCTTTCCGGGCCCCTCGAGACCGGGGAGGAATCGACCGAGCAGGGCGCCCGGCTTCTCGACCGGCAGCGCCTCTCTGGCGGCGACGTCCCGGCAGACCCGGACGTGGGGATCCTGGTCGACGGCGATGGGGACGAGGGTCGGTTGGCGACCCGAGACGAGTTGCGGGAGCAGGAGGTGAGTCGCCTGGACGGCGGGGTAGAACTGCAGGCCAACGGTGTCTTGCTCGCCGTAGACGGCCTCGACGGTCGCCGGAGTGAGGTGTTTCGACAGGCGAACGGCAATCGGGTAGACCACGTCGGCGTCGGCCGTGTCGATCACGATTCGAGTCCGCTCGGGATCGAAGCCCACCGCCAGCAGATCGCGCAGGTTCTCGCGCGTAGCCTGGCCGATGGACGCGAAGGACTGACCCTTCGCGAGGAACTTCTCGTCGTCAGAGACCGACAGGTACACCGTGGCGCCGGTCTCGCGCTGGATTGTCCGCGCGAGGTAAAACGGGAGGACGTGACCCAGGTGCATCGGTCCCGAGGGACCGCGTCCGGTGACGATTGCGTGCGGGTCGCCCGCTTCGGCAGCCTCGAAGACGGCGCCGTCGTCGCGGTGCTCCCGCTCGGTTCTCACGGCGTGCTGGGTTTCGAAACGACAAGCGGAACGCTCGAGCCGTTCAGCGTCGACCTCGCGCAGATCCTCGCGGCAAACGTCGAGGTCGCCCTCGATCGAGCCGAACGCGAGGCCCGACTTCAGTCCCAGAACGAACGACTCGAGCAGTTCGCGAGCATCGTCAGCCACGACCTCCGAAACCCGATGAGCACCGCGCGGGGCTACCTCGAGGCCTATCGCGACAGCGGCGACCCCGCTCACGCCGACGAGGTCGAACATGCCCTCGACCGGATGGAACGGCTCACCGGCGAGATGCTCGAACTCGCCCGTCACGGGCGGATCGTCGATTCGGTCGAACCGGTCGACCTCGCCGCCGTCGTGGATCGAGCCTGGCGAAACGTGCCGATCGACGATGCCGTCCTCAAGCACGATCTCGAGGGCGTGACCTACGGCGATTCGGAACGCGTCCAGGCCCTCGAGAATCTGTTTCGAAATGCTGGGGAGCACGGTCTCGAGCGAACGGCAGGAGGAGGTCGAATCAGGGTCGAGCGAATCCCCCGCGGCTTCGCCGTCGAGGACGACGGGCCAGGGATTCCCGACAGCCGAAAGGACGAGGTGTTCGACCTCGGGTACACCGGGTCAGTCGACGGCACCGGATACGGTCTCTACATCGTCGAACAGATCGTCACCGGCCACGACTGGTCGATCCGGGTCGCCGACGGCGAGGACGGCGGTGCTCGGTTCGAAATCACGGGACTCGAGTTCGACTTGTAGCGGCGCCGGTCGCTGTCGTTGCCTCTCGAAACTGCCGTTCTCACCCGAGCCTCGAGAGCACGCGTTCGAGTAGTGACTCCGTCTCCGTCTCTGCCTTCGTCTCCGTTTTAGACTCCCGGACCGCTCGCTCGCCGCCCGCTTCCCGCTCCTCGAGTACCCGCTCGTAGTGGTCGATCACGACCTGGTTTCGCCGTCGTTCGGCGCGCACTAGACGCTCGAGAATCGCGACCTGCTGTCGGAGGGTGCGCTCGTCGAGTTCCCGTCGGTCAGAGGCCTGATCGCCCAACGCGTCGCCGTCGGTGCCCTGGCGCGTAAACGCCGCCTCGACGTTGACGCTGGTTTCGGTTTCAGTTTCAGCTTTAGTTTCGGTGTCGGTCCCTCTCGCCGGCTCCTCGTCACCTGCTTTCGACCCGTCCGCTTTGAGCTCACGGAACGTGACAGCCATTGGGTCTCCTGCTACCACACACCTTGCCAAAAAGGTCAGTCAGTCACCCGTCAGACGCGTCTGACGGGCGGCGGTCGCTCGGCCCTCGGCAGAGCATCGACTCCGATCGATATGCGAGAGAAAACGATCGGTGGGAATCTCCGAGCACGTACGAAAATCGTCCATTATCCCCTCGAGGCCACGAGTCGAATCACGAGCTGGAGCACGTGGACGAAGACCCCGGCGACGGCGATGTAGACGCCGATGGTCTGGAGGGCGACCGAGGCGTTGCGTTTGTCCCGAACCTGCCAGATCTCGTAGCCGAGTCGGAGCAAGAAGCCGAGGAAGATCAGGACGAAGCCTGCCAGCAAGACGGGTTCGACGAACGTCCCGATCAGGATGGCCACCACGCCGCCGATGAAGGCGTACGTGGCGAAGCGACCCCAGGACTCGAACGTCTTCGAGCGGGCGTATACGTAGGTGGCGATCACGGCGGTCACGACGGCGACGACGACCGCCGTGACAGCGAGAATCTGTGGTTGCTGGGCTCGAGGCACGAATCCCAGTACGCCGGCGCCGAAGACGCCGAAAGCGAGTTGCAGGATCACCATGCCGACGAAGGCGATGCCAAGGTTGCCCCCGGAGACGCCGCGTTCGGCGACGATCTCGCCGCCCGTGATCGCGGCCCCGTAGACGAGGACGCCGACGATGGGGAACTGGAAGAGGTACGCGTTGGCCTCCTGGAGCGGGGTGAGGACGACGGCGTACATCAGCGCGACGTTGATCGCCATTAGAATCGAAGCTCCACCGATGACCTGCAGTTCTCTGCTCGAGAAACCGGTTCCGGTGTCGGTTTCGTACGGCGAATCGACGCTCATGGGTGCGCCTACGTCGTCTGTACGGAAAACGTTGCGTCTGGAACACTCGAGGGTGTAGGTGGATTCGAGCGCCTGTACCTGTTCTGGCGGCGAATCGCGCCCCGCCTCAGTCCTGGACCGCCCAGCGATCGGAGTACGCCGTCCCGCACGTGCACTGGGCGTAGGCGTGGACGACGTCGCCCTCGGCGTAGATGCCGCCGACCTCCTCGTTCTGTTCCTCGGCGAACGCGAAGACGAACTGGGTGTCGTGGTCGCCGTCCTCGAGTTCGTCCGGGCAGGTCCCACCAGCGAGATCGTCGTCGATGATCCCCTCGTGTTCCATCGCCAGCCTGGCGAACTCCATCGCGCCGGTGCCGGTCGCCGCTTTGAACGCGTTTCGGCCGCGCTCGCCGTCGATGACGATCAGGACGCCACCCTCGACGGCGTCGCCGTACTCGGCGAGTCGGTCGTCGGAGACGTAGGAGTCGGCGAGAAAGAGCGCCACGTCCTCCGGTCGTTCGCCGGCGAGAAACGCCTCGCGTGCCTCGGTCATACCACGTTCGAGGAGGTCACGGGTGAAAAATGGCGCGCACTCGAGCGAGGGTCAGTGAACTCGAGCCGAGTGCGGTAAAAGGGAAAACCGGTCGTCGTCGATCAGTCGCCGTGTTGCGGTTCGTGTTCGAACGAACGCGCGCTCGAGCCGGCGTCGAGTCGCTCGGCCCACGTCGGGGAGACGGTTGGGGCCAGTGCGAAGAACGTGACGATGGACACGAGCGAGACGAGTGCGATGCTCGCGACGATGGCGATTGCGGTCGTCGGATCGGCGGACAGGAAGGCCAACATGGTGATTGGGTATCGATCGATCGTACGGAATCGACCCATATGAGCGTTACTTTGTCCGAAAATTATCGTTAATAATTGTGATTGTGGAACGGTATCGGGCGCCGTGGGAAGATGACTCGAGGGGGAATCGATTCCAGCCCGATCGCAGCCTACGACGCTGGACGGTGCTGGTTATATCCTAACTGCTGAAAGGCGTCGAGCGCGGACCTATAGCTGCTGGACGGCCCAACTAGGCCTACAGCCGCTGGACGGCCCCAATCGCCGCCGACAGCGACGGCGCTTCGAATATTTCGCGGCCGACGTAGGCGTTCGTCCCGGCACAGTAGATTGCTCGAGCGATGTCGATTACGTCTTCGTCGAGTGGCTGGGGCTCCCGTTCGCAGAGGGACTTCCAGTCGGCGACGTCTTCGGCCCTGGCGCGTTCTTTCGCGTCGGTGACGGCGTCGACCCAGTCGGGCTGGGTTCGCTTGTGGTGCTGGCGGATGACCTCCTTCGAGAGTTGTACCCCCTCGTAGCTGAAGCGGTTCTCGTCGAACGTGCCGACGACGTCGGCGACGCGAATCTCGCCCCGGTAGTAGAGACACTCGATCTTGCCGTCCTGGTGGACGAGTCCGGCCTTCTCGGCCTGTTCGGTGATTGCGTGATTGACTTCGCGGGCGACCGCCTCGAGTACCTCGATGTCCGCTTTACCAGCGATGACGTCGGCCTCCTCCCGGGAGAGGTAGCGATCGCCCTCCTCGTACTTCGTCGAAAATTCGACGATCGGCGTCTCGAGGTCGACCGCGCCCTCGGGCCAGGTGTCGAACTCGAGGCCGTGGTCTTCGGGGTCGGTTCGTCGGCGCAGACTCGAGCCGATCGGCACCTCGTTGCGGAAGACGATCTCGAGAGGAATTAGGTAGTTCTTGCCGGCCGCAGCGTGGTAGGCGTCGTAGTCGTAGGTACGACCCTCGTGAGGCAGGTCGGGGACCTGGGTGAGGTCGATCGCCATCTCGAACGGCGGACGAGTGGCCGCCTCGAGGGGGATCACCGAGCCGTCCTCGACGACGCCCTGGTAGTGCGTCGGGACACCGGCGTCCTGGAGCAGTTCGAAGTTGTACGCGCCCATCGTACAGAGGCTCGCGCCCTTGTCGGGGATCTGATTGGGCATCTTCCCCCAGTCGAAAACGGAGTAGTCGTCGGTGAAGACGAACGCGCCCGACCCCAGTTTGTCGGCGGTCGCTTCCTCGTCGATGCGGAACTCCTTGACGCTCGTCACGCGTGCCACCCCCGAACCGTGGGCCGGTTCGTCGGGTTGGATTCTCGGGTGCTCGTCGGTGCCGTCGTCGCGAATGTGCGCGTGGGTCCGGAGAGAGCCACTAGGCCGCCGTGCATACTCGAGATGCCAGTACGGGCGCCTAAAAGGTTTCAGTATCGGTTCGAGTTTAGTCGTCGAGTTGGGTCGCCTCGGCCGTCATCGACTTCTCTGCTTTCCTGGCTCTCCCGACTCCGCTGACTTCCCGGCGACCGACTTTCCGTCGAGGGCGTCGCGTTCGCGCGCACTCGAGTCGCGCTCGACCGGGTCGCCGTATCCGCCGCCGCCCGGCGTCTCGACGGTGACGGTGGTGCCGGCCTCAACGTCGACCGTCGTCTTCGCGGGGACGACCCTTCCGTCGATTCGGTTTTCTCCCGTGGCGCCGTCCGCGCCGCCGCTCGCGCCGCGAGGAGCGAGTCGCCGTCGCTCCGTGAGCAGGGAGACCGTCGCGTCGACCTCGACAGTAATAGAGCGCTCGAGGCCAAGGCCGCCGCGATAGCGCCCGTCGCCGCCGCTTCCCGCTCGGAGGGCGTAGCGCTCGACGCGCATTGGGTAGGCCGCCTCGAGGGCTTCGATCGGCGTGTTCAGGGTGTTGGTCATCCCGACCTGGACGCCGTCGACGCCGTCGCGGTCGGGGCGGGCGCCGAACCCGCCGCCGATGGTCTCGTAGTAGGTGAAGCCCTCGGCGTCGCGACTGCCGATAATCAGGTTGTTCATCGTGCCCTGGCTCTGGGCGGGCACACGCCCGGGGACGGCTTCGGCGAACGCCGAGAGCACAACGTCCGTCATCCGCTGGCTCGTTTCGACGTTTCCGCCGACGACGGCCGCTGGCCGGTTCGGGTTCAGAACGGATCCCGCTGGTGCACGCACGGTCACCGGCTGGTAACAGCCGTCGTTCGGCGGAATGTCCGGGTCCGTCACGGCCCTGAGGACGAAGTACACCGCGCTCCTGGCGACCGCCAGCGGCGCGTTCATGTTGCCGGCCACCTGGTTGGCCGTCCCCGCAAAGTCGACGTCCACCGTCGCCCCGTCGACCGTGACCGCCACCTCGAGCGGAATCTTCGACTCATCGATGCCGTCGCCCTCGAGCCAGTCGCGTCCCCGATAGGTACCGTCGGGAATCGCCTCGAGTTCGGTCTCGATCCGCTCTCGAGAGTACTCGATGACGCCGTCGAACGCCGCCTCGAGGGACGCCCGACCGCGTTCGGCGACGAGTTCGCGCACCCGGTCGCGGGCCCGGTCGGTCGCGGCGAGCTGGGCACGGAGGTCCGCCCGGCGTTCGGCGGGGTTGCGGACGTTCGCCAGCGCGAGCGACAGCACGTTCGTGTCGACCTCGCCGTCGACGACGAGCCGCGTCGGCGGCAATCGCAGCCCCTCCTGGTAGATCTCGGTCGCTCCCGCGGGCATGCTCCCCGGGGTCATCCCGCCGACGTCGCCGTGGTGGGCTCGTGTGACCCCGTAGCCGACGATATCGCCGTCGACGTCGATCGGTGCGACGATCGTCACGTCAGGGAGGTGCGTTCCCCCGGTAAACGGATCGTTCAGGACGTACGCCTCACCTGGTTCAGGGTCGCGTTCGCGTACCGCCCGCACCGCCTCCGGCATCGCCCCAAGGTGGACCGGGATGTGCTCGGCCTGGGCGACCATCCGGCCCTCGGCGTCGAACAGCGCCGTCGAGCAGTCCCGCCGCTCCTTGATATTCGGGGAGTAGGCCCCGTGGATCAACACGTGCCCCATCTCCTCGGCGATTCCCTCGAGCCGGTTTCGGAGCACCTCGAGGGTCACGGCGTCGAGGGTCACGGGCGCTCACCTCCGTTGGTCCCGGTTTTCTGGCCGGGCTCGTTCATCCGTTCGCGCTCGAGGACGAGTTCCCCGTTCTCACCCACCGAACCGGACCACCCCGGCGGGACGACCGTCGTGCTCTCCTCGTCCTCGAGGACGGCCGGCCCCTCGAGCGTCGTGCCGGGAACGACGGCGTCTCTGACCAGAATCGCCGCTTCGTGGGCCTCGCCGTCGAAGAAGACCGTTCGAGACCCGAGTGCGTCCTCGTCCTCTCCCTCCCCCCGTCCCTCGTAACGGATCGACGGTGCCTCGCGGCTCGCGCGGACCGTCACCCCGAGCGCGACCAGTTCGATTGGCTCGTCCATCCGGTAGCCGTAGGCGCGCTCGTGGGCCGCGCCGAAGCGCTCGCGGACGGTCGCGATGTCGACCGGGTCGTCGACGCGCACCTCGAGTTCGAAGCTCTGGCCGGCGTACCGGAGGTCGGCGCGTCGCTCGACGACTGGGTCGCCGCTGGAGTCGACGTCCTGGAGCGCGTCGGCTGTCAGGTCGGCGTAGATTTCCTCCAGGACCTCGCGGTCGGCCGCCTCGAGCGGCGTTCGGTGGGTTCGCACCCGGTCGTGTTTCTCGTCGGCGTCGAGCAGGCCGTATGCCGAGAGCACCCCGCCGGCGAGGGGGATCACGACGCGATCCATCCCGAGCCGGTCTGCCACGGCGGCGGCGTGCATCGGTCCGGCGCCGCCGAAGGCCACGAGGCCGAACTCGCGAGGGTCGTGGCCGCGCTCGACGGTCACCGATCGGATGGCGCGAGTCATCGTCGCGTTCGCGACGCGGTAGACCCCGGCGGCGGCCTCGCGGGCTGACTCGAGCCCCGCCTCCTTTGCCAGTTCCACGAGCGCGTTCTGGGCGGCGCCGACGTCGAGGGAAACCTCGCCGCCGAGGGTCGCGTCTTGGCCGAGGTAGCCGAGGACGACGGCCGCGTCGGTGACGGTCGGTTCGGTCCCCCCGCGACCGTAGCACGCCGGACCGGGGTCGGCGCCCGCCGACTCGGGGCCCACCCGAAGGGCGCCGCCGGCGTCGACCCACGTGATCGAGCCACCGCCGGAGCCGACGGTCGTCACGTCGACCATCGGCGTCGCGATGGGGTGGCCGGCGATTTCAGCTGACGTAGTTCTGGCGACTTCGCCGTCGCGGACGAGGCTCACGTCGCTCGAGGTACCGCCCATGTCGAAGGTGACGAGCCCCTCAAGACCCGCGTCCGCGACTGCGGTCTCGGCGGTCGCGGCCGCCCCGACGACGCCCGCCGCCGGCCCCGAGAGCACCGTCGTCACCGCCCGTTCACGGACGGCGTCGAGGTCTGCGATGCCGCCGTTGGACTGCATCACCCGCGGTTCCGGGAGACCGGCGGCTCGAGTCCGTTCGACGAGCCGTCCGAGGTAGGCGTCGATCGCCGGGCAGACGTAGGCGTTCGCGACTGTCGTCGAGGTCCGCTCGTACTCCCGGAACGCGGGGAGCACCTCGTGGGAAGCCGACACGGGCACCTCGAGTCCCTCCCGTAGTCGGTCCGCGACGGCGGCCTCGTTCGCGGGATCCGCGTACGCGTGGAGAAACGAGACGGCCACGCTCTCGATCTCGGTCCTGGCTTCGGCGAGGCAGTCGACCAGGTCGTTCACGTCCTCGAGGGCGACCGGATCGACGACGCCCTCGGTCGTCGCCCGTTCCGCGAGTTCGAACCGACGGCGGCGAGGGACGAGCGGGTCGACCCGCTCGACCGAGAGGTCGTACAGCGACGGGCGGTCCTGGCGACCGATCTCGAGGACGTCGCGGAACCCCTCCGTCGTGACCAGTGCGGTCGTCGCGCCGTCGCCCTCGAGGAGCGCGTTCACTGAAACCGTCATCGCATGGGTGAACGTCTCGACGGACTCGGGCGAGAGCGACGCCTTCTCACAGACCTTCTCGATCCCTGTGAGGACGCCCTCGCTCTGATCGGCCGTCGAGGGGACCTTCGCGGTCGTCAGGCCGTCCTCGGTCGCCAGGACGACGTCGGTGAACGTGCCGCCGACGTCGACGCCGACGTGCGTCGTCGCGTCCATCACCGCGCCTCCGCCGTCTCCGCTGGTCCCGCGAGGGGCTCGTTCGGACTCATATCCGGTCTATACGAGACGACCTCAAAAAGCGTTGGCAGACCTTCGAGGCACGTCGACGGTGGCAGCCGAAGTGAAAGACGGTGGACAGCGGAATCGGCCACTTTCACCACGTTTTTCCTGCTCTGCGTCCATCGTACCGACGATGGAACCCCCCGTCACCGACGCCGACCTCGCCTTCGAGCACGTTCCCGAGACGGACCAGTCGTTTGAGAACGCCCTCGAGAAGGCGCGGAACGGGACGCGGCTCACGGTCGACGACGCTGTCGAGTTGTTCACGACGGGGACCGACCGCGAGGGGATCGACCGCCAGCGCAAGGAGCGGGTGCTCGAGGCGGCCGACCACCGCCGCCAGGCCGTCGTCGGCGACGAGGTCACCTTCGTCGCCAACCTCAACAACAACGTCACGACCGCGTGCAACGTCGGCTGCCTCTTCTGCAACTTTAAGGACGCCGCCCACACCTTCGAGCGCGACTACGACGGCCTCGAGACAGCCGGGTTCACCAAGACGCCAGCCGAATCGCGCGAAATCGTCGCCGACGCCGTCGAGCGCGGGATCTACGAGGTGACCTCGGTCTCGGGACTCCACCCCGGGTTCGCCCTCGACGACGAGCACCTCGAAATCCTCGAGGCCCACCCGGACCCGAAGGCGGTCAACTACAAGCCGCCCGCCACGTACGAAACTGATCTCGGCACCTACGCCGACCAGCTCGAGGCGATGAGCGTCGACGGCGTCCACGTTCACTCGATGACCCCCGAGGAGGGATACCACGCCCGGCGGGGAACCGACTGGTCCTACGAGGAGGTGTACGGCCGACTGCAGGACGCCGGGCTGGACACGGTTCCGGGAACCGCCGCCGAGATCCTCGTCGACGAGGTTCGCGACGTCATCTGTCCCGGGAAGATTCGAACTGACGACTGGCTCGAGGCCATGGAGGCCGCCGCGAACGTCGGTCTCGGTCTGACAGCGACGATCATGTACGGCCACGTGGAGAACGAGGCTCATCGGGCGATGCACCTGCAGGAAGTCAGGGACCTCCAGGAGCGCGTCGACGGCGCCATCACCGAGTTCGTGCCCCTCTCGTTCGTCCACCAGAACACGCCGCTGTATGAACACGGCGTCGTCTCGGGCGGGGCCAGCCGCGACGAGGACGAACTCATGATCGCCGTCTCGAGGCTCTTTCTCGACAACATCGACCACGTCCAGTCCTCGTGGGTCAAGTACGGCGACGAGGGCGGCCTGAAGATGCTCGCCTGCGGTGCCGACGACTTCATGGGGACGATCCTCTCCGAGGAGATCACGACTCGCGCCGGCGGCGAACACGGCGAGTTCCGATCCTTCGAGGACTACGTCGACCTCATCACCTCGATCGGTCGCGTGCCGGTCGAACGCTCGACGGACTACCGGGAGCGGCGCGTGATCGACCCCGACGATCCGCCGTTCGGACCACGACTAGGGCCGAAGGCCGACGGGACGCCGCTGCTCGAGGACGAACGGGCCACAACCGGCGTGGAATCGATCCCGGAGTAGGCCACAGCGACCGGGTCACGGGTGAAATCGATCGTGCAGGATTTCTGACTCGAGACTCACAGGTTTGCTATTCGACGATGAGGTCGAGACACGTGGCCAGCATTCAAACTATAAAATCTATAGTATGTGAGCGGGTATGACGCTCAAGCGGCAGTTTCCCGCGAGCGGACACACGGACCCGTACACGAGTCCAACGGTCGGGACATCGAACGCCGGGAGGTCTATCACGGAAGCGCCTGAAGTGGCACGTATGAACCACCTCGCACCCGCCACCGGCGCCGAGAACCGCTGGCACCTGCCGAACCACGCCCACGTCGTCGTCTACGAGCGGAGCTCCGGCAAACGCGGGTTGCTCACGATCTACGACTGCGGGGCAGCCCAGAAACCGCCCTCAGCTCAGTTGCTCGGAACGCTCGAGGCCGTAGACGCACGCGCCGAACTCGAGGACACGCCGACGGGCCGAGTCGTCAGCCTACGCGAGCCGGGCGTGCTCGAGGCCCTCGACGGCGACCGGTATCGCATTCGGCGACGATAAGAGACGATCTCGGGGCGACCTCGAGTCGGCGGCGAGGTCAGCCAGAAATCCCGAATAACGAACCCCGAATAACGAACCCCGAATAACGAATAACGAATCTGAATCACGAACCGCACGTTTCTTATCACCCCTGCACTACCACCCGAACGAATGGAACAGTCAGTCCTGCTCACGGGGGCTGGAGGCCGCGTCGGGACCGCGATCCTCGACGACCTCGCAGAAGACTACGACTGGCGGCTGCTCGACCGCGAGCCGCTGACCGGCGAGTACGCCGAGACCCACGACTCCGTCGTCGCCGACATCGTCGACGAGACGGCCGTCCGCGAGGCTATAGAGGGCGTCGACGTCGTCATCCACCTCGCGGGCGACCCGCGTCCGGAAGCTCCGTGGGACAGCGTATTGCGAAACAACATCGACGGCACCCAGACGGTCCTGGAGGCTGCCGTCGACGCCGACGTCGAGAAGGTCGTCTTCGCCTCCTCGAACCACGCCGTCGGCGCCTTCGAGACCGACGAGCGGACCCCGGACCTCTACCGCGTGCACGACGAGTTCCGCCTCGACGGGACGGAACTCCCCCGCCCCGGCAACCTCTACGGCGTTTCGAAGGCCGCCGGGGAGACTCTCGGCCGGTACTACCACGACGAGTACGGCCTCTCGGTGTGTTGCGTCCGGATTGGGAACCTCACGAAGGACCACCCGCCCGTCGACTACGAGCGCGGGCAGGCGATGTGGCTCTCCTACCGGGACTGCGCCCACCTCTTCGACCGGGCGATCGAGGCCGACTACGGCTACGAGATCGTCTACGGTATCTCCGACAACGACCGCAAGTACTACTCGCTCGAGCGCGCTCGTGAGGTGCTCGGGTACGAGCCGCGGGACAACTCGGCGGCTCACGAGTAAGGCGGCGGTTGCGAGACGTCAGCTTCTGCAGCGCTCACATCCGCATTCTGCAGCACTTACATCCGCAAGAACTGGGCGTGTCGCGTCCCCTCGAGTTCGAGGACGTGTTCGGCGTCGACGAACCCGGAGTCGATCGCCACCTCGACCGTTTCCGTTCCGACCAGGTTGGCAACGCTCGCCCGCGAGAGGCTGTCGATGACCGCTTCCTCGTCGACCGCGTCGGCCCCTTCGCCATAGAAGTCCTCGGTGACGGTGATGGAGGCACGACCGTCCGGGGCCTCGAAGGACTCTCCGAGGACGTTCCGATCGCAGACTGAGACGAGCAGACCTTTGGGCGTTTGGCGCTCGACGAGTAACATCGGGCCATCGTCGGCGCCTTTGACAGCCCCAGCGTCGGCATCCGCGTTCGCTCCGTCGACGTTCTCGCCAGTCGAAGCGTCAGCATCCGCATTTACCTTGCCGACGTCCTCACTGGTCCCAGCCTCGGCGTTCGAACTCGAGTTGACGCTCTCCTTGAGCGTATCCTCGTCCGATTCGAACTCATCGTCCGCGTCGGCGTTCGTCGACGTCACGATCACTCACGCATCTGCTCGCGCTCTTCGACCAGTTGCTGTTCGGCCTGTTCGCGCAGTTCGTTCGCCTCTTCGGCGAGTGCCTCGGCCTGCTCGTCCTCGCCCAGTTCCTCGAGAATCCGGGCTTTCTCCTCGAGAACCGGTGCGTTGCGGAGTCCCAGCCTGATCGCGTTGTCGATGGAGTGGAGCGCGTCCTCGGTGAGCCCCCGGTCGGCCAGGAAGAACGCCCGGTTGTACCAGCCCTCGGCGAAGCGGTCGTCGACCTCGACGGCCCGCTCGGCGTGGTCGAGGGCTTCGGCCGTCTCGCCGAACTCCCAGAGGGCGTAGGCGAGGTTGGTGTGAGCGGTCGCAGTGTGCTCGGGCGAGGCGCGGTCGTACTCCCCGGCGTCCTCTTCGGCCTCGCGGGCGATGCGGAGGGCCTCGCGGTGGGCGCCGATGGCCTCGTCGTACTCCTCGAGTTCGGCGTGGGCGACCCCCTTGTTGACCCAGGCCTCCTGCTCTGTGGCGGGGTCGTCGGTGAACTGTGCGGCGCGCTCGAAGGCCTCGGTTGCCTGCTCGTAGCGGTTGATCTGCGTGTAGCTGAGGCCGACGTCGATTAGTTCCTGGGCGTCGACGTCCTCGCTCCCGATCTGTCGCTCGTCGAGCATGTCGGCGAGTGCCCGCGAGTCGATGGGGTCGACCCGCGAGGGGTCGACGTCGAGTTCGGGCGGGTCGAGGTCGAACTCCTCGTAGGACTCGTCGAAGCCGGCCCCCTCCGAGAAGCGGTGCCTGCGGTCTGAATCCTCCTGGCGGTCGGTCATGTCCTCAGGTTGGGTAGCTGGCGGGTTAAGGCCTGCGTTCGGGTGACAGCCGATCAGGTGGTCGCCTCGAGCGGAGACGAGGAATTCTCATGTATTAAGTACGGGCCCGCAAAATTCGCGGGTATGCAAACGCTCCTGCTGGACAGCGAGGACGTCGACGAGAACGCGATGATGGCGGACGTCATCGGCGCGGTCGAGGACGCCTTCGCCGCCTACGAGCGCGGGGACGCACAGATGCCGGCGAAGTCCTACATCGACCTCCCCCAGTACAACGGGGACTTCCGGTCGATGCCCGCCTACCTCGACGCTGGGGACTGGGACGCCGCCGGGCTGAAGTGGGTCAACGTCCACCCCGACAACCCCGCCGACCACGACTTACCGACCGTGATGGGGACGATGATCTACTCCGACCCCGAGACCGCGTTCCCGCTCGCGGTGATGGACGGCACCGAACTCACGATGAAGCGCACCGGCGCGGCGGCCGCCGTCGCCACGGACTACCTGGCCGTCGAGGACGCTACGAGCCTGGGCATCGTCGGGGCTGGCGTCCAGTCGTACACGCAACTCGACGCCATCGCCCAGATTCGACCCATCGAGGAGGTCGTCGTCAGCGACCTGGACGACGAGCGCGTCCGGCGATTTGTCGACACCTACGGTGACGACTTCGACGTCCGCGAGGGCTCGATCAGCGAGGCCGGCCACTGCGACGTGCTCTCGACGGTGACGCCCGTCGAGACACCCATCGTCGGCCCCGACGACGTTGGGGAGAATACCCACGTCAACGCGATGGGGGCCGACGCCGAGGGCAAGCACGAACTGGCCGACGACCTCCTCCGGGGCGCTCGCATCGTCATCGACGACCACAAGCAGTGCACCCACTCCGGCGAGATCAACGTCCCCTACAACGAGGGCGTCCTCACCGACGACGACATCTACGGCGAGATCGGCCAGCTCGTCGTCGGCGAGAAGACCGGCCGCGACGCCGACACCGGCGTCACCGTCTTCGACTCGACCGGCCTCGCGATCCAGGACGTCGCGGCCGCTCACGTCGTCTACGAACAGGCCGCGAGCAACGAGAACGGCTCGCCGTTCGACCTCGTCGGCGTCCAGAAGTAGGCTCGAGTCGGGCGATTCACCACTTCTGGAGTACAGTCACTCGAGCAGTTCCGCGAACCCGAAGTTCGGCTTCACGTCCTCGACGCGAACCCGGACCGTCTCTCCTTTCTCGGTTCCAGTGACGAACAGGCGGTAGCCTTCTACCGACGCGATACCGTCGCCCTCAGATCCCGTGTCGATAATCTCGACCTCGAGTTCATCGCCCACCTCGACCGGGGCGGTTAGGCGTCCCTTGGCGAGGAGGTAGATCTCCGAGGAGGACTGCCGCGAGGCGTCGGGACTGGTCGCTCTGACGTACTGGAACTCGTCGTCGATGTCCGCCCGGAGGGCATCCACGTCCGGCCCCTCGAACACCTTTACCGCGAAGTTGCCCCCTGTGTCTAGCAACTCGAGGGCCGTCTCGAAGGCCATCCGGGCGAGGTGGAGCGAGCGCGCCTGGTCCAGCGAGTACTCTCCGGACATGTTCGGCGCCATGTCCGAGACGACGCAGTCGACGGGGCCATCCGCAGCGTCGAGGACCCGCTTCAGGGTCTTCTCCTGGGTCATGTCGCCCCGAAGCGTCTCCGTGCGATCGGCGAGTTCGGCATCCTCGAGATCCTTGATCCGCTGGAGGTCGACGCCGATGACACGTCCGCGGGGGCCGACCTTCTCGGCAGCCACTTGGAGCCAGCCACCGGGGGCCGCCCCGAGGTCGACCACGGTGTCGCCGCCCTCGATGAGCGACTCGAGGTCGTCGAGCTGTTTGAGTTTGTAGGCCGCTCTCGAGCGGTACCCCTGCTGTTTTGCGCGATTGTAGTAGTCGTCTTTCCCTCGTCCCATCAATCCCCACCTCGAATCTCGACTCCTCGGTTCGCCGCGCGTCCGAACGCCAGACGGTGGGCGCGATAGTCGGTCATGTTCCGACAGACGCGCTCGAGGGGGTAAGGCTTGACGCAATCGATCCCACCTCGGGCAGCGTGGAAGGAGCGAGTCGATTTTTTGGAAGTTTACTCGTGGCAATAGATGCCATTCCCTCGTATGGACATTCGCCACTCGCGGATTGTTCGTAGCAAAAGACGCCAGGACAGGGATTTGAACCCTGAATCCCGAAAGGGAACACGCTTTCCAGGCGTGCGCCTTACCGTTCGGCCATCCTGGCTCACTCGAGCATAGCCGGGTGGGTCGTTTAACTGTTACGTAAGGAGTCGACGGGCGTCACTTCCGCTCTCCGTCCGCGCCGTCGTCACCGGCCCGTCCTGCCGCCCACCGCGCCACTCGCGGCTCGAGGCGGTACGCCACCGTCGCAGTCCCGACGCCGACCACCAGCGCGACCAGTCCCGCTCGAGTCAGTGACACCAGCGGCTCGACGGCAAGGGCGTACCCCTGGACGAGCACGAGGAACGTCATCGCGCCGACGGCACCCCAGAGGGCGGCGGATTTCAGGCGTGCGTCCACGTTTACGGCTCCGACCACGACTCGACTACTCGAGGCTGGCGATCGCTTCGATCTCGATCCCGACGCCTTTCGGCAGGTTCGCGACCTCGAAGGCGCTCCGGGCCGGCGGCTCGTCGTCGAAGTAGCTCGCGTAGACCTCGTTCATCGCCCCGAACTCCTCGATGTCATCCAGGAGGACGGTCATCTTGAGCACGTCGCTCATGGCCGCGCCCGCTTCCTCGAGGACGGCCTCGACGTTGTCGAGAGCCTGCTCGGTCTGGACGTCGATCGGCTCGTCGTCGAGCAGGTCGCCGTCGGGCGTGAGCGGGATCTGACCCGCGGTAAAGACGATCGAGTCGTTGGTCGTTCCCTGGCTGTAGGCGCCGACGGCTGCCGGTGCGTCGTCCGTGCTGATGATGCGCTTCATGTGCGAGGCAACTCGACAGGGTGACTTAAAAACCGGCGAAACGTTCGGGCGGGGTTCGCGAACGAGGCCGACAGTATAAGCCGCCCGCGACCCGATGGCTCACCGATGAGGCCCTCGAGGTGGCGTCGCGGAGGTGCTTGCTCGCGACTACAATCCCGAGCACGCTGGCTCCTCGTCGTCGCGTTCGCGGTCGTCGTGCTCGCAGTCGTCGCTCTCGTCGGCTGCTGGCGCGTCGTTCGAGCGCGTTTCGTCGCCGACCGGCCGTTCTCTCCGCTGTTCGGCGGTCGCTACGTCGGCCCCGACTGGGCGGCCCGGAACGGACTCGAGACCGAACCAGTCGCGGGCGAACTCGAGGACTTCGACGTCTACGAGCGTCCAGGAACTGACCTCGAGTCCGGCCCGGTCGACGCGTTCGATCCCGACGACGTCCACCCCGCGGTTCGCCGCTTCTACGAACGGACGAGCGACTACGACCTCGTCTACGAAACGCGCTGGCACCGCGGCTTCCGCCTCGGCGCGTGGCTCGCCTCATTCGCGACCGCTCGCCTGGAGCAGCTCAACCTCCCCGGACGGAGTGACGGGCGGACGCGTCGCCTCGAGAGTCGACTGGCACGGGTTCCGACGTCGGCGGACCCGCGCGACGCCCGTGTCTGGACGCGAATCGATCCCGACTCCGGCGAGGCGGTGTTCGTCGCGACCTACGCGACCCACGAGCGAGCGGTCGTCACGTACGCGAACGTCGCCGTCCCCCTGCCGGCGAGCAACCTCTCGACGGTGCTCCGGCCGGAGCAGTGTTCGCTCGAGTCAGGTGCAAAGGGGGTGACCTTCACCACGCGGGGCCCTGGTGACGGCGGCCTCTTTCTGGTGACGCCGTTCGGTGCGATCCGCCTGCCGATGGAGCAGCAGTTTCGCGTCTGGCCGGTCGCGGGCGGCGGCCAGGACCGACTGCACGCCAGCCACGAGATGTGGCTCTTCGGTCGACAGTTTCTGACGATAGAATACGTGATCGAGGCGCGAGAGCGCAACTCGCGGTAGCGTCTCGAGGCGCTACTCCTCGATCTCGAGTTCGAACTGCTCGTTCTCGGAGACGGCGTTGAGGACGACGCTCGTGTTCGACTCCTTGATATCGGGGTCGGTGAGGAGGGCCTTGATCTGGTCGTTCATCCCGTCGGTGTCGGTGAACTTGCCGACGGCGATGACGTCGTAGTCGCCGGTGACCTCGTAGACGGAGATCATCTGCTTGTGCTCCTTCAGCGTCTCGGTGATGTCGGGGAGGGCGTTCCCCTCGACTTTCAGCTGGATGACGGCCGTGACGTCGTAGTCGAGGGCATCGTAGTCAATCTTCGGGGTGTAGCCGTGAATAACGCCGTCGTCCTCGAGCGCCGAGAGATGGTTCGAGACGGTGGTCACGGAGACGTCGAGATCCTCGGCGAGGCTGCGGAGGCTCGCCCGTCCGTCGCCCAGAAGTGCATTCACTAACTTTGCGTCGAGATTTTCGTACGTCATCACGTCTACCAACTCACTCCCACCATTAGAACTTTACGAATATCCAATTTCGATCGAGAGACGGGAGAATTGCTCACAACAGCAGGATTTTAGTAGTGGACATCGTTGAGGAGGACGACGAGAAGATGACAAGCGGAAACATCACCCCGACCGAACAGGCGGTGCTGGACGAAATCGAGGAGAAAGGCGTCGATTTCCTCCGGCTCCAGTTCACCGATATCCTCGGCGTCGTCAAAAACGTCGCCGTTCCGGCCCGCCAGGCCGAGAAGGCGTTCACCGAGGGAATCTACTTCGACGGCTCCTCGATTGAAGGTTTCGTACGGATCCAGGAGTCGGACATGCGTCTCGTGCCCGACCCGGACACGTTCGCCATCCTCCCGTGGAGACAGAGCGGCGAGAGCGCCTCGGCCCGGATGATCTGTGACGTCTACAACACCTCCACTGGCGACCCCTTCGAGGGCGACCCGCGCTACATTCTGAAGCAGGCAATCGACCGTGCCCAGGACCTCGGCTACTCTATCAACGCCGCGCCCGAACCCGAGTTCTTCCTGTTCGAGGAGGACGAAGAGGGCGGCGCGACGACCGAGACGAACGACGCCGGCGGTTACTTCGACCTCGCGCCGAAGGACCTCGCGAGCGACGTCCGCCGGGACATCATCTACGGCCTCGAGAACATGGGCTTCGAGGTCGAGGCGAGCCACCACGAGGTCGCCGAGGGACAACACGAGATCAACTTCGAGTACGACGACGCGCTCACCACGGCCGACAACGTCGGCACCTTCCGGACGGTCGTGCGCGCCATCGCGGCCCAGCACGGCTACCACGCGACGTTCATGCCGAAGCCGATCCCGCGGATCAACGGCTCCGGGATGCACACGCACATCTCGCTGTTCACCGAGGACGGCGAGAACGCGTTCCACGACGGCGACGACGAGTTCAACCTCTCAAGTACGGCGAAGTCGTTCCTCGCGGGCGTCCTCGAGCACGCCCCAGCGATCACCGCGATCGCGAACCCGATCGTCAACAGCTACAAGCGGCTGGTGCCTGGCTACGAGGCGCCCGTCTACGTGGCCTGGTCCGACCGCAACCGCTCGGCACTCATCCGCAAGCCGGCCGCTCGCGTGCCGGCGGCCTCTCGCATCGAACTGCGCTCGCCCGACCCCTCGTGTAACCCCTACCTCGCGCTGGCGGTCATGATCCACGCGGGTCTCGACGGCATCGAGAACGACCTCGAGGCGCCCGACCCGGTCCGGGAGAACATCTACGAGTTCGACGGGAAAAAACGCGAGGAGTACGGCATCGAAACGCTCCCGACGAACCTCGGCGAGGCAGTCGACGCCCTCGAAGCAGACGACGTCATCTACGACGCCCTCGGCGAGCACGTCGGACCGAAGTTCGTCGAGGCGAAGCGCCAGGAGTTCCAGGAGTACCTGGTCGACGTCTCCGAGTGGGAACTCGATCGGTACCTCGAGACGTTCTAGCGCTTCACTGGATCACCGCCCGCGTCGCTCGCTGGTTTCGTTCTTCTTCGTGCTGTCGGATGTGCCGACGAGAGGAGCGCACGGTCGTCCAATCGGTTCCTCCTCGAGCCCTCGACCCCGCTCAGGAGCGCCACTCCGAGACCCGATTACGGAGCCGTCCCGGAAGGCCGAGCGCAGAGATGCTGGCGCCGAACAGCACCATCAGCACGTAGACGCCCAGCGTCGACGTCCAGACGACGAGCATCGCCAGGACGGCCCACGGCCCCTCGAGGAAGTAGAACGCGCCCAAGGTCATCGCGGTGCCGTACAGCAAGACGAGGTACGGGCCCCAGCCGTGGGCGTGCCCCCGGCGAACGCGGCGACGGACGTACCGTTTGAGGTCGGCCTCGAGGGACTGGCGCCTGACGGTTCGGTCCTCGACGGAGGTCTCGAAGGACTCGAGCCGGTCCTCGAACTGTCGGAGTTCCTCGCGAAGGGCGGCGGGATCGTCCGCTCGGTCGCGGGTCCTGGATTCCCCGCGCTCTCGTGAGCGTGATCGTGATTGCGGCTCGCTCGCCCCCCGTGCTGGCCCGTCTCGCTCGTCGGCTCCAGTGGCGTCCTCGGACATCGCTTCTGTGGACACCTGTCGTGGCCCGTGACTTTGTAGCTGCCGATCCACGTCAATTCCGGCGAGGACGGCGTTGACCACGACGCCGAAGACGACGATCGCGGCGCCGACGTAGAGCCAGACGAGCACGAGCAGGACGGCACCGAGGACGCCGTAGACGCTGTACCCGCCCGCGAAGGTCGTGTAGAGCGAGAACACCTGTCCGAGCGCGAACCAGCCAACCGTGGCGATGATCGCTCCCGGGGCGGCCTCCCGGAGGCTCACCGGGACGTCCGGAAAGACGACGTACATCGGGAAGAACGCGGCGAGGAGGCTGATCAGGACAAACACCGGGCCGAAGGGGCCGACGGAGAACACGGGAACGAACTCGACGGCGACCTCGAGGACGGTGACCGCGCTGAAGCCGAGCGTGGCGGCCAGCAGGACGATCATCGAGTCCCAGAGGGTGTTCAGTAGCGAGGACGATCGCACGGTGCCGTAGACGGCCGAGAACATCTGGTCGAGGCCGTGAAGGACGCGACTGGCGCCCCAGATGAGGCCGACGGCGCCGATGGCCGTCGCCCCCTGTCGGCCCGTATCGTCGAGGAGTGTCTCCGCGAGGATCTGTCGGGCCGTGGGCGTTAGTACGTCTTCGGAGATTTCGGCCACCCGGGTTGCCAGTGGCTCGCCGCCAATCGACGCCGCTACGCTGAGCGACAGCAGCGACAGCGGCACGAGGGAGAGGAAGGCGTAGAACGCGACGGCGGCCGACAGCAACGTCAGTTGTTCGGTCCGTGCGAGCGAGAGGATACGATAGGTGAGCTGAATCGTGCGGCGACGGTCGATCACGGGTGGGTCTTCCTCGGCGAGGGTAATAGCCCTGCGGACGAGTGGGCCGTAACCCACCGCTCTTTCGAGCGGTCGATTCACCGTTGGTATCCACCAGACCTATTGTCCGAACTCCAAAAGGAAGCGACATGATCCAGCGTCGATGTCCCGACTGTACCGTGACGATGGAGGAGACGACGGTCCGGACCGGCAGCGGCTACGGGCTCCGGATCGACGGCGGCAAGCACGACGGCGTGCTCGGCAGACTCGGCCTCGAGACGACGACGAAACTCGAGGCGGTGTGCTGTCCGGAGTGTGGGCTCGTTCGGCTGTACGCGGACGTGGACGCGAACGGAGACGGGGACGGGAATCTCGAGGCCTGACGCGATCACGGCGCTGCCCTGATCCGACGGCCTGACCTCAGTCCAGGTTCTCCCTCGTCGCCTCGAGAATCTTGCCCACGTGGGCGTCCGTCTTGAACGTCGTCCCGCCGTAGTGGGTCTTCGAGGTGTCGTACCCCGCCGACTCGAGATCGGCCAGGAAGTCGGCCATCGCGTTGGCGGGCAATCCCCAGTTCTTGCAGAGCTTGTGCTGGTCGTAGTAGGTCGGTTCGTCGAGTTCGGCCTCGAGCGTCTCGAGGAGCGCCCGTCCCGTCTCGGCGGTCCCGAACTCGTCCGGGATTCGGTCGCGAACGTCGACGACGAACTCGTGATCCCGCATCGGACCTAGCCAGAGCGGGCCAGCGGCGAGCATTCGCCCTCCCGCACAGTTGGGGCACATTTCGAATGACAGGTCGGCGGCGGGCGCCAGCCCGAGCGCGGACTCGCGGTACAGGCAGTCCTCGCAGTGAACCAGGAAGCCCAGTTCCTCGAGGTTGGCGTCCGCGGCGGTCGGCTTCCGGTCGAGTTCGAGGAACGTGCGGACGTAGTGGCTGGTCGCGTGCGTGAGGAGCGGGGTGACGCCGACGTCGAACCGGGCGGCGCTCCGGGCGAGGCCCGAGAGCAGGGTCCGGACGCCCATTTCGGTGTGGTACTCGGTATTTCTTGGCACGGCGCCGTAGGAGCGAATCCCGCTCCTGAAGTGTGCGCCACACAGCGGCGCGGTGTCGGTCGCGGTGACGCAAACGAGGTGACGACACCGGGCGAATGCCGCGTCGGCGAACGGCATCGGCGTCCCGTAGGGGTCGAGGTCGATCACGTCGAAGACGGCGTCGTGCATCAGGGCGTTGACGTTCCGGTGGACGACCTCGGCGTCGACCCCGAGTTCGAAGCCAGCGCGCTCGAGGTTCTCGCTGGCGAGGTCCACGGCTTCCGGCTCGCGGTCACAGCAGGTGACGTCCCAGCCGTCGACCGCCGCCCGGAGGCCGCGGACGCCGCTCGCCGTCATCGCGTCCAGGTAGCGCCGGGCCCGGGGCTGGCGCTCGCGAAACGCTCGCAGGACGGCAATCGTCAGGTCCCGATTCAGCTCCTGGCGGGGGTTGTAAAACACCGACTCCTCGACGCCTTCGGTCTGTTCGCCGGGAACCTCGAACTCGACGCCACCCTCCGTCACGCGCATACCCGTTCTCGACGGTGGGGGGCGAAAAGCGGTGTGATTTCCATGTTCCCGCCCGGACACCCAAACCGATATGACGGTCCGACAGAGAGTACCGGACGTGCCCGAGTCGAACGCCGATCCCGTCGAGCGCTGGCAGGCCGACCTCGAGGAGGCCGGCGAACTCTCCCCCTCGATCGTCGAGCGTATCTCCCGCCTGCACGGTGACCGCGGGGTGCGCGCCATCGAGGCCGTCGCGGAGGGGCGGGTCAAGGTCTACCGGGATTTCACCGTCGTCGTGGGCTACGAGGACGAGTACGTCGTCGAGGACGGCGGCTGTACCTGCAAGGACAGCGAGTTCAACCTCGACGCCGACGACCCGACGGCGCTGTGCTGGCACGTCCTGGCCGTCTCGATCGGCCGTCGCGTCGGCCACGTCGACTACCACGACATGTGGTACTCCGACGTGCGCGAATTTCTTTAGTCCTCCATCTCCTCGTCGGGCCCCGTCACCGCGACCGTGTGCTCGATCAATGCCTCGTAGCCGCGTCGCAACCGATTCGAGAGCGCCTGCGGCGTGATGTCCATCTCGCTCGAGACGTCCTCGAGCGTGACCTCCGGCGAGGAGAAGTACCCGCGTTTCCACGCGGTCAACAGCGCCTCGTGTTGCTTGGCCGTGACGCCGAACTTCGCCCTGGACTGGGGGTTGGCCCGGTCGTACAGCCGCGTGAGCCCGAACGGGATCCCCCGGTCCTCACAGTAGGCGCTGAACTGTGAGAGGGCGTCGCCGTCGGGAAACCGCATCCGAAGCTCCCAGCGGTCGTGCTGGGCCGAGGCCTCGAGAATCGTCGCGTCCGTCGACGTGTACGCGTAGACGATTGCGTCGACGTCCCGGACCAGGCCGGCCCGGTACAGGGTCGCCTCCCGAAACCGATCGATTCGCGTGAGTCCCTGGACCGACGGGTCGTCCGCGGCAGCGGCCTCGAAGGCGCCAAGATCGACGCCGCTTACCCGGAAGTACGGCGTGATGAGTTCCTCGGTGGCGGCGACGCGTTCGATTTCGACGATGGCGTTCGACTCGGCCTCGAGCGTCTCGTGGAGGGCGAACGCCTCTGTTGGGACGGAAAACTCCGCGAATAGCGCCATCGTCGTCTGTCATGGGACGAGCGGTGGTAAAAACCCCTGGCCTCCCTGGGACGGCTTCGTTGGCAGTCGTAGAGATGTCGTCGAGCGCGACTCAGGCGTCCAGCACCTGTCGAAGTACGTCGGGCGCGTCCTCGAGCGCCTCGTCGAGGGCGTCGACGTTCGGTCCGCCACCCTGGGCGAAGTCGGCCGGGCCGCCGCCGCCACCGCCGACTCGCGAGGCGAGTTCGCCGACGACCTCGCCGGCGTTGACGTCGGCGCCGTCGGGGACCGCGACGACGAACTGCGCGCCACTCTCGCCGGAGCCGATGACGGCGATCTTGCCCTCGTCCGCGAGGGCGTTGGCCGTCGCCCGGAGTTCGTCCATGTCGGCGTCGATCCGCTGGACGACGGCGGTCGTCTCGCCGACCTCGACCTCCTCGCCGCCGCCACCACCGCTGGCGCGGGCGGTCGCGAGCTGTTCTTTCAGGGCCTCGATCTCCTTGCCGCGAGCCTTCCACTCCTCGAAGAAGCGCTCGGCGGTCTCCGGGACGTTCTCGGGGGAGACGTCGAGGGCCTCGGCGGCCCCGTAGAGTGCGTCCTCGGTCCGCTGGGTGGACTTGACGGCCGCGTCGCCGGCGGCGAAGACGAGTCGCTCGACGCCGTCCTGGACGCGCTCGGTGGTCAGGATCTTGATCGCGCCGATGTCGCCCGTGCGGGCGACGTGGGTGCCGCCGCAGGCCTGGACGTCCTCGGCGACGTGGATGAGTCGGATGTTCGTTCCCGGCGGAATCCCGCCCTGGTAGAGGTCGAAGCCGTGTTCGGCCTCGGCCTCGTGCCGGTGGGGCCACTCCTGGTCGACGGAGACGTTGTCCATCACCATGCCGTTGGCGACGCGCTCGATGCGTTTGACGGCCTCCCGGGAGATCCGGTTGTAGTGACGGATGTCGACCCGCGAGGACTCGACGCCCTTCTGGGCGCCCGCCTGGCGAACGTGCTCGCCCAGCACCTGCCGGGCGGCGTGCATGACGATGTGCGTCGCCGTGTGGTGGCGCATCAACTGGCGCCGACGGGGGGCGTCTAGTTGTCCCTTGACGAACTCGCCCTTCCCCGGATCCTCGTCGGTCCGGTGGGTGACGACGCCGTCCTCGATCTGGACGTCGAGTACGTCGACGGTCTTCTCCTCGCTCGAGAGCGTGCCCCGATCCGCGGGCTGGCCGCCACCCTCGGGGTAGAACATCGTCTGGTCGAGCACGACGTCGAAGCCCTCCTCGCGGTCGAACACGTCGAGGACGACCGCCTCGAACTGGGTTCGCTGCTGGTCGTCGTAGTACAGTTTCTCCGTCTCGGGGAGGTCGGCGAATCGCTCGTCGCCCTCCTCAGTGACTTCCTCGACCGTCGTCGTATCGTGGCGGTCGGCGACGAGACTGTAGAAGTCGTCGGGCACGTCCACGTCGGCGCCGGCGTCGGCGGCAATCTCTTCGACCATGTCGGGCTGGATGCCGTGGCTGTCGTAGAGTTCGATCAGTTCCTCGAGGGGGATCGACTCGCCCTTCTTCGCGTACTCCGCGGCGAGG
Source organism: Natronosalvus rutilus (assembly GCF_024204665.1). Lineage (NCBI taxonomy): Archaea > Methanobacteriati > Methanobacteriota > Halobacteria > Halobacteriales > Natrialbaceae > Natronosalvus > Natronosalvus rutilus. The sequence goes on from NZ_CP100355.1 coordinate 894,168, forward strand.
GCTTCGACCCGCCGACCGCCGCGCTCGAGCGTCTCGCGGTACTTCTCGACCTCGGTGCGGACGATGTCCCGAACGGTGTCGCGGTTCTCGTACCCGAGGCGCTCGGCCTGCATGTCGACGAGTTCGTCGAGGGGCGCGTCGACGCCGACCGTATCGCACAGCCGCTTCGTTCGACGGAGCACCATCCGCGCGAGGTAGCCCGTCCCGACGTTCGAGGGGACGATGCCGTCGCCGAACATGTAAGCGAGGGTCCGGCAGTGGTCGGCGATGGCGTAGATTCGCTCGAGGGGCTCCACGAGGTCGCGGAGGTCGCCGACGTCGACGCCGAGTTCGTCCGCGATGTCGCTGTGGGCGGCCTCGACGTCGTCGACGTCGTCGATGTCGAGCTGGCCCGAGAGCCGCGCCGCCCTGGCGACGAGGTCGGCTTCTTCGTCGGTGTACTCGAGCCCCGCGTTGTCTTTGAGGAAGTCGATCATCTCGGGGTAGATCGCCTCGTAGACCGTCGCCGTTCCCTGGCTCATCCAGGTCCAGCGCTCGAGGCCGTAGCCCGTGTCGACGATGTACGTGTCCATGAAGGAGTAGGTGTTCCCGTCCTTGAGTTCGTACTCGCCGTCGGGGTCCTGCTCCATGCACATGAAGACCAGCGTGGCCAGCTCGAGGCCCTTGTAGATGACCTCGATGGCGGGCCCGGCGTTGCCGCCGCCGACCCACGGGTCCTCGATGTAGGTGACGTCGGTGATGTCCGCGCCCAGGGAGTCGAGCAGTTCGTCACAGAGTTCGACGGTGCGGTCCTTCCAGTAGACCTCGCCCTCGTAGGCGTACTCCTCCTCGGCGTCCTCGCGAACGTTGAACGCGTGGTGGGCCATCATCTCGAAGGCCATCGTGTGCCGGCCCGTCTTGCCCACGTTGTCGATGTCCTGCATCCGGATGCAGGGCTGGCTGACGGTCAGCGGGTTCGCCGGCGGCGGCGTCTTCCCCGAGGTGACCAGCGGCTGGAAGTCGTAGATCGACGCCTGCGTAAGGAGAACGTCGTCGCGCCAGCGATTGGCCGCTACCGGGTACGGATCGATGCGCTCGTGGTCGTGGTCCTCGAAGAACGAGAGGAACGCCTCGCGCATCTCCTCGAGGGTGTACTCCTCGGCGAATCCCGGTTCGTCGATGAAGTCGTATTGCTCACAGGGCGGTTCCCCGCAGGTCTCGCGATCGTGATCGCGCGTCCAGAAATGTGCCCCGCAGGAGGGACACTCCTTGCGTACGAACCCCTCCTCCTCGAAATACTCGAGTCGGTACTCCTCCTCCAGTTCACTCATTCGTACCTCGTACTGGCCCTGCAGGCGGTAAAACAGTTGCGCAACGGGTGTCACGGCCACGTTGCTGAACGCCTGGCATTTCCGTCTGCACGACCCGCGTGTCGTTCGAATCGACTATTGCGAGACACGTAAATCACGAAATTAATAAATACTACTGGTTGGAATTTCCGTTATAATGTTAGCGAACGAATGTGTGTCTCGACCCGGACGACGTCCGTCTCGAGGCCGCGACGGGCCGACCCTCCCCCGTCCGTCGACGACGGTCGCGGCCACGGCTGTGGCGACGGTCGCAGTCTCAGTCACGGCTGCAATAGTAAACGAGGTCGAACGTCGACGATGACGACGCGACGGTCCCTGCTGCGGAAAATCGGCCTGACCGGTATCGGCACGGCCACTGGCATCGCCCTCCTCCCGACGCCCCCTCACTCGACTACACTCCACGGCACGGTCGAGGGCGCCGAACCGCCTGCGGCCGCCGCCGACTGGATCGGCACGGAAATCACTACCGAGGACGAGACGCCCGTCGGCCGCCACCACTACGCACCGACGCGCGACGGGTTCGTCCCCACGGCGCCGTTCAACGTCGTGCTGATACCCGCTGCGGACGGTGAGGCGGTCCTCGAGCGTGTCATGACCGTCCTGGACGAGGAGGGCTGGGTCCGCAACCCGGTGGAATACACGCGATTTGCCTGGGATCGAACGACCGACTCGTACGTCCGCCAGCAGGCGACGGCCGCCCAGACCTACTGGGGGCCAGCGGTCGGCGCCACGTCCGGTGCTGGTCGTTCGAAAACGTCGTCTCGATGCAGGCTCACGAGGACACCGGCGCCCGTCCGAAACACGGCATCGCCTCCTACCGGCGGGGACGAGAGACCGTCGAGGCGATCTTCGACGCCGCTGGCTGGCGGGTCTCTCCCGGGGCGATCGATCTGACCAACGAGTCCGGCCCGGATCACGACGGACGCGCGACGCTCATCGTGGAGGACTCGTGAGCACCGACGTCCCCTCCCTCCCCGAGCGAGCGACGCCCGGCCCCGTCCTCGAACTCCTGGACCACCCCTGGATCGGCCTCGAGCGCCGGCGGACGGTCGCTGTGGGGGTGTACCTGTGTGGCCTCCTCGCACTGTTTTTGATCGGCTACTTCGGTGGACACGTGAGGATCGACGACGTCGTCCTCGACTCGCTGACGGTCGGTTTCGACTCCGTCAGAATGATCGCCATCGCGCTCGTTGCCCCGACGATTCTGCTGATTCCGCTCTGTTACGCGGCCTGGAACGGTGGCCCGGCGCTCTCGTTCACGCTGCCGCTCGTACCGGTGACCATCGGGGACCTCCTCGCCGGCGGATACGTCCTCGACCTGGACATCGCGCTCGCGTTGACCGTCGGCGCGAGCGCGGCCGCCGTCGCGCTCGTATCCGCCGACGTTCGGCGACTCGGCTCGGTTCGGGTGTGGCGCTCGAGCGAGACCGACGTCGACCGACTCCTGTTCGTCACGGCGCTCGTGGTTGTGGCGGCCGTGGGCGTCGGTCGGTTCGTCGCCGCCGCGCCGGCGTACGTGCTCGAGTGGTACGCCCCGTTCGGCGGCCTCTGGATTGTCGCTACCGCGATCCTTGGATTCTACTGGGTACGGTGGGCGTGGTCGCTGTCGGCGGATCGCGCTCGCTCGAGCGAGTCGGTCTGACGGCGAGCGCGGTCTCGACTGAACTCACCTGGATGGATCCGAAGAACTCCGGCACTGAACAACCCACAGATATATGTTAGATATCGCCCATTCTACGGTAACTCGAGCGTCGTTTCCAGCGTTCCGCCTCACCAGCTATGACCGATACCGTCCTCTACGTAACTGCTCCCGATGCCGGGCCGTCGGCCGATACGACCAGGTCCGAAGGCGTTCTCGAACTCGAACGCGAACTCGAGCGGGTAGGCCCGCGGTCGTCCGTCGAGTGCGTCGAATCGATCGAGGCCCTCGACGAGCGCGTCGCCGCTGCCGACTGCGTCGTCTTCGAGGAGGACGCGACCGGTGACGCGCCGCCGATCGGAACCGTCGCCGTTGCCTGTACTGGAACGCCGCTCATCTATTACGGTGATCCCGACCACACCATCGAGGCCGACTCGCGCGTCGATTCCACCTCGATCCGCGCCTTCGAGGGCGTCGACGGGTTCGTTCGCCGGACCGACGACTCGGCGGTTCACCTGGCCGACGAGATCGCCTGGCAGTGCGGACGGCAGCCGCGACAGTCGACGGCGATCGCCACGTCGGACGAAAGTGGCGACCGTCCGAAGGTCGCTCGCCTCCACCAGATGACCACTCGCCTCGTCGCGTGTCGCTCCGAGGAACGCCTCCTCGACCTCGCCATCGAGTCGGCCGAAGACATCCTCGGATTCGACGCGTCGTCGATCTCGCTCGCCGAAGAGCGAGACGGCGAGACGAAACTGGTGATTCGAGCTGGATCGGACGAATTCGACGACATCTCACGAGCACACGATCTCTCGGAGGGAATCCTCGGCAAGACATACCGGGAACAACGCTCGTTCCTGCTCAAGGAGGTGGCGGATCACCCCGACGCCCGTCCACACGAGGACGGCTACCGATCGGCGATTAGCGTCCCGATCGAGGAGTTCGGCGTCTTTCAGGCGATCTCGACCGACGAACGCGCCTACGACGAGTCCGACCTCGAGTTCGCCGAGTTGCTCGTGACGTACGTCGCCCAGACGCTCAGTCGCCTCCGCGTCGCGGAGACGTTACGCGAACGGCGCGAGCGCCTGACCAGGCTCCACGAGGGGACGACCAAAATCGTCGGCACGACCGACGAGGCGACGGTCTACGAGCGCGCGCTCGAGACGACGGAGACGGTGCTCGAACTCGACATCTGCGTCTTCCTCTCGGCGGACCTCGAGTCAGAGGAGCTCGTCCCCGAAGCCTACTCGGACACGATGGACGAGCGGTTGGCCAGGCGCGTCCCCCTCGACCACGGAATCGTCGGCGAGACCTACCAGCAGGGCGAGCCGTCGATCATCGACGAAGTCGTGATCGAGGACCCGGAAATCAAGGGCCTGGAACGATTCAAGTCGGCTATGACCGTGCCCCTCGGGGAGTACGGCGTCTTCCAGGCAGTCTCCGAGCAGTCACACGCCTTCGACGACGTCGACCTCGAGCTGGCGGAACTCCTGTGTGCCCACGTGACCGAAGCCATCGGCAGGGCGCGGGCCGAAGCCAGCCTCGTCGAGGAACGGGATCGGCTCTCGGCGCTGTTCGACAACGTCCCCGACCCTGCCGTCCAGTATCACCTCTCGGACGGCGAACCGACCGTCCGGGCGGTCAACGACCGATTCGAGGAGGTCTTCGGGTTCGACACCGAGACCGTTCTGCACGAGGACGTCGACGACTACATCATCCCGCCGGGGTACGAGGACGAAGCACAGCAACTCAACGAGGCGCTGTTCGCCGGCGAAACCCTGCGCGTGGTCACGCGGCGGCGAACCGCAACCGACGTTCGGGACTTCCTGGTCAACGTCGTCCCCCTCACTGCCGGCGAACGAAGCGTCGAGGGGTACGCCATCTACACCGACATCACCGACCAGAAGCGCCACGAACGCGCGCTCACGGCGAAGAACGAGCGCTTGGACGAGTTCGCCAGCATCGTCAGCCACGACCTCCGGAACCCGCTCAACGTCGCCCAGGGCTACCTCGAGTTGCTCGGCGAGACTGGCGATCAGTCCCACCTCGGGGAGATCGACGACGCACTCGATCGGATGGACGAACTCATCGAACGACTGCTCACGCTCTCGCGACGCGGCGACGTGATCGACGACACCGAGCCCCTCGAGATTCACGCGGTGGCGACGGAGGCCTGGTCGGCAGTCGACACCGCCAGGGCGACGCTGCAACTCGGCGAGAACCAGCCGCTCGAGGCCGACCGGGCGCGACTTCGGGAAGCGCTCGAGAACCTGTTTCGAAATTCGGTGGAACACGGCTCAAGCGGATCCGGTGGGGACCGAAACGGCGACGCGAACGACCTGACTATCACCGTCGGTGCCCTCGAGGACGGCTTCTTCGTCGCCGACGACGGCGTCGGCATCCCGCCGGATGCGCGCCAGTCGGTGTTCGAAACGGGGTACACGACCGCCAGCGACGGGACCGGCTTCGGGCTGAACATCGTCGACCAAATCGCCCGCGCTCACGGGTGGATCGTCGAGGTTACCGACAGCGAGGCGGGCGGTGCGCGGTTCGAGTTCCGGGAAGGGTCGCCCGAGGACGCTGCGTCGGAACCGGTTCCCGAGTCCACTGGCAGTACCGACCACCGCCACCCCGACCTCGAGCCACCGGCCGACGGCGGTGACCCGTCGGCGTAGTTACCGGTAGGCAATCCCGATCGACAGCAACGACGCGAGTCCCGCGCCTGTAGCCAGGAGAACGACGAGTCCGGCGTCGACCTCGAGCCAGAGCGCTCCCGCGAGCGGAAGAACCAGCACGCCACAGAGCATCGCAGCGGTTCCGAGTCGCTTTCCAGTCTCGCGATCGACGTTCGGCGTCGTCAGCAGGTCCCGGCGGTCGTAGCGCCGGACTGCCCACCCCACCCCGATACAGAGCGCGCTCGTTCCGAGGATTGCGGCGGTTCCAACGGCGCGTTCGGGGAGTTCGAGGTCAATCGCGACCGCGACCGCGAGCATCGACGCCCCGGCGACGCCCATCACGAGCGCGTTCGCTCGAGCGCTGGTATCGTCGACGGGACCCGTTCCGTACGCGCGACGGATCCAGCTGCCGTGGCGCAGGCTCGCCAGGGCGAGGGCGAGACAGCCGACGCCGACAAGGCCGACGATTGCGGCGCCGGGATCGACTACCATGCTCGAGACGAGAACTGTCGTCGACAAAATCGTTTCGTGGCGTTCCCGTTCGCTCGTGCTCTTTTCCCGCGAAATCACTCCTCGAGCGCCAGAGACGCCAGCATTGTACGTTCCAATACCCAGATGTTCCGTGAAATGACCTAATCGTCGACCCCGTACCCGAACACGAGTAGCTGACCTTCGTGCTCGACGTACCTTCCCAACGGATGTTCTGTCGAATCCTCGTCGTACGTGGGAAGTCTCTCGAGAGAGACAGCGGCTTCGTACAGTTTCTCTCGGTCCATCTCATCGGTATCGATCGTCACGACTTCGTACTCGCCGCTCGCTCGCTTTTCGGTTGGAAAGTCCCTCCCCGACTCCACTGACCGTGAGAGGATCTCGTCCAGCACCGGATCGTCTGCGATTGCTTCGTGCGTCGATCGTGTAACGTCTGCTTCAGATGGGACCTCAGTAACGAGAAGCGCGTACACTGCTCTCATCTGGTCGCTCTCGAGAGCACCCACTGTGTTAGTATCCGTCTCTCGAGGATCGTCGCTAGCGGTACTGGTATCCCGATTGAGACAACCGACGACCGGCGTTAATGCGCTGCTGCAACAGACCGCCAGTACCTGTCTACGATCCATACTCCCACTCGAAATAACATCTTTAAGTACTTTCTCCTCACCCACGCATAAAATGGCGGAGAGCACCTCTCGTGAATTTATCCACGAATCGAATTCGCCGTTGTCTCCTGCATCCGACCAGCGACCGAGTCCGACAGTCGATACGGCGTTCCACCCACGGATCGTTGAGAGCATCGTTCTGAACTTCCCTCCGCTGAGCAGGTCGGCTCCGACGAAGATGTTCCGGGGAACGGTAATCACTCCTCGAGCGCCAGCGACGCCAGCATGGCCTCGAGTTGCAGCCGCTCGTTCGCCCCCTCCGTGATCCGGTAGTCCACTTCCCCCAGACGCTCGAGCAGGCGCACCGTGGCCAGTTCCTCGAGATCGAACTCCCAGGCCGACCGGTGGAGTTGATCGATTACGTCGCCGCCGGCCAGCCCGCGGTCGGTGAGCAGCGAATCGAGGGTGGCCCTGGCGGCGGTGAAGTCGCCCGCGATGGCCTTCTCGACCATCTCCTCGACCTCCTCGGGGCGAGCAGTCGCGGTGATGGCGAAGACGCCCTCCTCGTCGACGGCGTCGCCCATGACGGCCGCGGCCTGCAGGCCGTTGATCGCCTTGCGCATGTCGCCCGCGGCGGCGTAGACGAGCGCGTCGACGCCGTCGTCGGTTACCTCGATACCCTCGGCGTCGGCGATTTCGCGCACCTGTGCCTCGACGGCGTCGTCAGAGAGTTCCGTGAAGCGGAAGACGGCGCAGCGAGACTGGATCGGATCGATGATCTGGCTCGAGTAGTTACACGAGAGGATGAAGCGCGTGTTGTGGGAGAACTGCTCCATGGTCCGGCGTAGGGCGGACTGGGCGTCGCTCGTCAGCGCGTCGGCCTCGTCCAGGAAGATGATGCGGTAGTTGTAGCCGCCGAAACTCGAGCGAGCGAAGTTCTTGATTCGGTCTCTGACGACGTCGATGCCGCGCTCGTCGGAGGCGTTCAGCTCGAGGAAGTTCTCACGCCAGTCCTCGCCGTAGAGTTCGCGGGCGACGGCCTGTGCTGCGGTGGTCTTGCCGGTGCCGGCCGGCCCCGAGAACATGAGGTTCGGCAGGTCGTTTTGCTCGACGTAGCTCACCAGTCGGGGGACGATGTTCTCGTGGCCCTTGATCTCGTCTAACGTCTCGGGCCGGTACTTCTCGATCCAGACCTCGGTTCGCCCGGCGACCGACTCCGCCTGGCCTGTCGACTCGGCGTCGCCAGGCGACGGCTCGGACTCGTCTTCGCTCATGTTCCCGACGAGGGGAGCGCCGGCAATAAAACGACCGAAGCGGCGTTCGTGCCATCAGCGTAATTGTACTACCGACGTGGCCACGCCACCGACTTTATCGTGCCACCGACGGACCACGTCACTCGAGGGCGAAGGCTACGGTAGCGCCCATCGGTTCCGCCCCCGGCGAACCCCACCGTGGCGTTTTATCGTCGAGCGCGGCGTACTATTCACTGGTAGAATGTCAACAGAATCACAATTCTCGACTCGTATCGTCGCAATCGCCGTCGCGACGCTGCTCGTCCTCGCGCTCGTTCCCGGCGTAGCGCTGGCCCAGTCGGGAACCGGCGTCGGCGGCAACATCGTCGTCAGCGAGGGCGAAACCGTCGACGAGGTCAACGCCGTCTCGGGGAACGTGATCGTCGAGGGGACCGTCACCGGCGACGTGAACGCCGTCTCCGGAAACGTGATCGTTGCCGAGGGCGGCGAGGTTCGCGGGGACGTCAACGCCGTCGGCGGGACGGTCCAGATCGACGGCCGCGTCGCCGGCGACGTCGCGGCCGCCGCCGGAACCCTCGAGGTCGGCGAGGGCGGTACCGTCGACGGCGCGCTCGAGGCCGGTGCCGGGACGGTAACCATCGACGGCACGGTCGCGGGCGATGCGACGATCGGCGCTGATACGATTACCCTCGGGGAGTCGGCGGCCATCGGGGGGAATCTCCGGTACGACGGCGACCTGCAGGGGAACACCGACGCCGTCGCGGGCGAGATTACCCAGGACTCGTCGCTCGGCGTCGACCTCGCACCCGTGATCCTCCCGCTGGCCTCGTGGATCGCGGCCGCCTATGCGCTCGCGGCGAACCTGCTGCTGGGTGTGGTCCTGCTCGCGCTCTTCCCCGGGTTTTCGGACGGGGTCGCTGCTCGAGTCGCGTCGGATCCGGTTAGAACGGGGGTGATCGGACTCGCGGTCCTGATCGGCGTACCGATCCTCCTGTTCGCGGTCGCGCTGACCGTGATCGGCATCCCGCTCTCGCTGGTGGGAGCGCTGGCGTTCGCCTTCCTCGTCTGGGTCGGGGTGGTCTACGGTCGATTCGCCGTCGCCGCGTGGGCGCTCTCGTTCGCTGACGTCCACAACCGCTGGCTCGCACTGGTGGTCGGCCTGGTCGCCGGCGCCCTCATCGGGCTGGTGCCGTTCGTCGGCTGGTTCCTGAACCTGCTGGTCACGCTCCTCGGCCTTGGAGCGCTCGTCGGCGGGCTACTCGCGCATCGTCGTCGGGTCAGACAGTCGGCCACCGACGCCGGTCGCCCGGAGCCCGGCGACGCCGCCACGTGAGAACGTGAGCGACGCGCTGAAGTGCTCGCGCCGGCAACTTCGAGCCGAATACGAATGACAGACCGCGTAACCGTCGACGTCAAAGGCGAGGGAACTCGCGAACTCGAGTTCGCGGCCCTCGAGCACGACGGCGACGTTCCCACCTACACCGACGCCCTCGCCGCCGTGGACCTCAGCCCCCACGAGGTGAGCGTCCTGGTCGACGGTCGTCCGGTGCCTGAGGATCAGCCGATCGACAGCGAGACGATGACCGTCCTGCGGTTGATCAAGGGCGGGTAGACTCGAAATCCGGACGCTCTCCTATATTACTACATTCCCTATAGCATTGCTGTATTAGCCGATCGAACGGGCTGGAATGCCACTAGCGACGGCTCTCACCGTCGCTCGAGTACCCGCTCGCCAGCGACTCGAGCGCGTCGGGCTCGGGCGTCCGGTGGTCGACGAACAGCGGCGTGATCGACACCTCGCCGTCGGCGACGGCCCGACGGTCGGTGCCGACGGGATCGGTCAGATCGACGTCCACGCTGGGATCCAATGGGTCGTAGAAGTGATCCCAGGCGCGGTAGGTGCCGTCCGGTCGCTCGTCGATCCGCACGTCGAAGTGGTAGGTGGGTTCCGTGATCCTGATCCGCGGGTCGGACTCGCCGGCGGGCACGTTGACGTTGAGGTAGTCGAACGGCCGTCGGTCGCCGAGCTCGAGGGTTTCCCGGACCAGGTATCGGGTAATCCGCTCAGCGTCAGCGTACTCGTCCCGCCCGAACTCGCGGCTCCCCGTCACGGAATCGTACAGCGAGAGGGCGATCCCCGGCAGGCCGAGGAAGCCGGCCTCGATGGCCGCACAGACCGTCCCCGAGCGCTCGATCTTGTGCGCGCCGAGGTTGGGGCTGTCGTTACAGCCGGAGACGACGACGTCGAACTCTCGCTCGAGTTTGCCCCGTCCGAAGTGGACGCAGTCGACCGGCGTTCCGTGGACGGCGTAGCCCTCGGTTCGTTCCTCGACGGTGAACGTTCCGGAGTCACTCCGGGAGATGCCGCTCCGGTCGTCGGCGGGTGCGACCATCGTCACGTCCGCGACTGGCTCGAGTGCGTCGTAAAGCGCCCGGATTCCAGTCGCGTCGATCCCGTCGTCGTTCGTCAGCAACACGGCCGGTCGGGCGGACATGCCTCGTTCTTCGGCGGCCACGACTATCACCTTTCCTTACCCGTCGAATTCGGCCGCCCGTTCCACGTCCAATGTGCGTCGTTCTCAGGACCGTTCGGTTGGGTGACTCGAGACTGTTCGTCGAGTGGGAACTCGCCGAGGAAACAACCTCTTTGGTCTCGACGGCGTACGACCACCATGGGAAGCACTGGCCCGATATCGTACGTCGTCGCCGACTTTTCTGCGGACTGCGTTCGAGTGCTTCCACGTCATCCCTACGAGGTCGATCTTCTCGGGGGAAAGCCGGCGTCTCGACTCACGGCGGACGAGACGGTGATCGACGCGTCGACCCTTTCGCCTCGTGTTCGGTCGGTCGTCGAAACCGCCGTTGAGGGGAGCAGATGGTATCGGCACGCCGGCCTACGGGACCGAGTCCCCTTCCGATGCCGTCGTCCGGATCGCCGAGGAGTACGATTACGTTCGAACGACGTATAACGGGACGCCGGTGGTCGTGGAATTCGAGGCGTTCGAGAACGATCTCGAGCGACCGCCGCTCCTCGCCGTGGAGGCCACGCTCGTTCGGGACCGGATCACGTCGGACGACCCCGCGAAAATCTCGTTCTCACTGATCAACCGGAACGCCGAGTCGATGATGTTCGACCATGTCCGTCCGTGGCCGTTCGGCGTCCCGGTTGCACGTCTGCTCCCCCAGGAAAAGGAGGGAATACAGCTCTGGAACGACCTGTACACCGATGTATACGGCGCGTCGCGATTCGATTCTCTGTACGCACATCCTGGCGTGGACCGCCGTCGACCGGGACGAATCCTGGTTGGGGAGACCATACGAAAGGAATACCTCCTCCCGATCCCTGTCGACGTCGAGCCCGGAAGATATCGAATCACCGACTACTTCCAGTACTTCCCGGACGACTGTCGAAAGGAAGTACTGCGGTACGAAATCACGTTCGAATTGCGACGTCGCTAGCCGACCTCGAGTCGCTCAATCGGACGCTTCCGCCGCCGCAACTGGCTCGAGTGCCAACTCCATCGTCACGTCCTCGACGTCCCACGTCTTCCGGTAGGCGTCGGGGCCGTCCGCGTCGACCGCTCGAAGCGCCTCGGCGCGGACCTCCTCGCGGATCAGGTCCTCGCGCTGGCGGACGAGGTCGGACACGCGGTCGTCCTTGATCTCGATCTCGAGCGCGATGCGCTCCTCGACGTCCAGGTCGAGTTCCTTGCGCATCTCCTGGACGCGGCGGATGACTTCCCTTGCATAGCCCTCGCTCTCGATGTCGTCGGTGAGCGAGGCGTCGACGTAGACGACACCCCTGTCGTCGCCGTCGAGGCCGAACGCGGTGCCGGCCACGTCGTCAGGGGTCTGGGTGACGAACGAGACCATTGCCTCGGTCAGTTCCTCGCCGTCAAGCGCGTCCGAGACGGCTGCCTCGAGCGCCTCGAGACTCGGTTCTTCGATCCGGGCCTCGTTGAGGGCGTTCATGACCTCGCCGGCGCGGCCGCCGAAGGCGGGGCCGAGTTCGCTCATGTCTGCCTCGGCGCTGTAGGCGAGTTCGCCCCACTGCTGGCCGGGGCCGACGAGTTCGACCGCGCGGGCGTTGAGTCGGTCGGCCACGAGGTCCTCGTGGCGCTCGACAGCCTCGACGGCGCGTTCGTCGTCCGCGGCGACGACCACGCGCGGGACGGGCCAGCGGAGCTTTCGCCCGGCCTGCTGGCGGGCGTTCGCCCCCGCCTCCTCGATGGCGCGGACGTAGGCCACGTCGGTCTCGAGTTCGGGATCGGCCCAGTACTCCTCGACCGCGGGCCAGTCTTCCATGTGGACCGTCGGGTGGCCGTCGTCGCCAGTGAGGGTGCCGTAGATCTCCTCGGTGACGAACGGTGCGTAGGGCGCGAGCAGCACAACGACCTCGCGGAGGACGCGGTAGATCGTCGCGTACGCGGCCGCCTTCGAGGGGCTGTCCGATTCGTCCCACATGCGCTCGCGGACCGCCTGGACGTAGAACCGGGAGACGTCCTCGACGAGGAACTCGAGCAGCGCCTCGAGCGCCCGGTCCTGGCGGAACTGCTCGAGGTGTTCGGTCATCTCGTCCTTCGTGGACTGGAGGCGGGCGAGGACCCACTCGTCCACGAGTTCCAGATCGTCGTCGACCGACTCGAGCCCCGTCTCGCTCGGATCGAACCCGTCCAGCCGCATGTACGGAAGCGGGAATCGGAACACGTTCCAGAGCGTCCGGAGGTGGTTCTCCATCGTCCGCATGCCATCCCACGAGAAGCGCATATCCTCGCCCTGCGGGTTCGCTGAGAGCAGGAACATCCGCATGGCGTCGGAGCCGTGGCGCTCGATCGCCTCGTGGGGCTCCACGACGTTGCCAACGGACTTGGACATCTTCCGGCCGTCCTCGTCCAGCGCGTGACCGTGCATCAGCACTTTGTCGTAGGGAACCTCGCCCATTGCGGCGGTGCCCATCCCCAGCTGGGACCAGAACCAGCCGCGGGTCTGGTCGTGGGCCTCGAGGATGAAGTCGGCGGGCCAGAGTTCGTCGAATTGCTCTTGCTCGCCGGGGAAGTTGAGGGTCCCCCACGACGCCACCGAGGAGTCGAGCCAGACGTCGAAGACGTCCGGTACGCGGGTGTAGGTCGTCCCGTCCTCGGTAATCGTGAGGTCGTCGACGACGTCCTTGTGGATGTCGACGGTTTCGGGATCGACGTCCTGGTCGATGCGCTCGGCGAGCTCCTCGCGGGTGCTGACGACGATCATGTTCTCGCCGTCGTCCCGGCCCTCGGGCGTCCAGATCGGGATGGGGATTCCCCAGTAGCGCTGGCGGGAGACGTTCCAGTCGGGGGCGTCCTCGACGAAGTCACGGAACCGGTTGTCGCGGGCCCAGTCGGGGAACCACTCGCTGTCCTCGATGTTCTCGAGCAGTTCCTCCTTGACGTCCGTGATCGTGATGAACCACTGGTCGGTGACGATCTGGATGATGCCGGTGTCACACCGCCAGCAGTGGCCGTAGCTGTGGGTGACGGTCTCCGAGGCGAGGAGGGCGCCGTTTGCCTCGAGGTCGGCGGTGATCTCCTCGTCGGCTTCCTTGACGAACTGCCCCTCGTACTTGCCGCCCTCCTCGGTGTAGACGCCGTCGCTGCCGACGGGACAGAAGATCGGGAACCCGAGTTCCCGTCCTCGGGTAAAGTCCTCCTCACCGTGGCCGGGCGCGGAGTGGACGAGGCCCGTGCGGTCGGCCTCGACGTAGTCCGCGGCGTACACCTGGTGGGCGCCCTCGTGGCTCGCGTGGTCCGGAACTTCCTCCGCGAGGGGGTGTTCGTACGCCCAGCCGATCATCTCCTCGCCGGTGAGTTCCTCGAGGACCTCGTAGTCCTCGTAGCGCCCCTTCTTCAGGACGCCCTCGAGGCAGGCTTCGGCGACGTAGAGTACCTCGCTCTCGCCCTCTCGTTCGGCGCGAACGCCCACGTACTCGAGGTCCGGATCGACCGCCGTGAAGGCGTTCGCGGGGATGGTCCACGGGGTGGTCGTCCAGATGACGATCGAGCCCTCGCGATCGACGAGATCGAATTTCACGTAGATCGAGGGATCCTCGACGTCCTCGTACTCGACCTCGTTGTTCGCGAGGCCGGTTTCACATCGGGGACACTGGCTGATGCTCCGCTGCCCCTGCTCGACCAGCCCGCGCTCGGTGGCCTTCGAGAAGCCCCACCACGCGGCCTCCATGTACTCTGGGTTGACCGTCTTGTACGGGTCGTCCCAGTCCATCCAGACGCCGAAGGACTTGAAGTCCGACTGCAGGCCCTCGAGTTGCTCGTCGGCGTACTCCTTGCAGGCCTGGATGAATTTCTCCTCGCCGTAGGCCTCGATGTCCTTCTTGTTCTCGAAGCCGAGTTCCTCCTCGACTTTCGTCTCGATGGGCAGGCCGTGCATGTCGTAGCCCGGTCGGTCGGTGACGTCGTAGCCTTGCATCCGCTTGAAGCGGATGTAGAGGTCCTTCAGACTCTTGTTCCAGGTCGTACCCATGTGGGCCGCCCCGGAAGTGTACGGCGGGCCGTCGACGAAGAAGAACGACTCGCCGTCGGCGCGATGCTGCTTCGTTCGTTCGTAGGCGTCGACCTCGTCCCAGTAGTCGAACACGCGCTCCTCGAGCGCGTGGGGATCGTACTGGTCGTCCACCTCCTCGAACCGGCTCATACCCGTGGTGAATCACTCCGGGAGTAAAGAGGAATCGGTTGGGCAGACGAATCTGCCGGATCGGAACCGTCCGTGGGGACGCGCCTCGAGCGACGGGTGAGCATTACACCTATCTCGTCGGGGATAGAAGAGACGACCGATGCATACACACCGTCGTTCGTTCGTCCGGGACGCTCTCGTTACGACGGTGGTACTCGCTGGCCTGTACGCCCTCGCCATCTCGACGTCGTTCCAGCCCCTGCAGATCCCGGGCTACCTCCTCGTCGTGGGATTCGGCGTGCTCGAGGAGGCCGTCGCAGTCGGTTTCGCGGACGCAAATCCTTCGATCCTGTTCGCCGCCTACGTCCTCGTGCTCGGACTCGTCGGGGCAGCGATCGCGTCCCTCGCTCGCGGACGGGTTCCCGATTCCGGCCTCGCGTGGGTGCGCCCCGGCGTTGCCGGCGCTCTCGCTGTCGTGGGTGCCCTCTCCACGCTCCTCGCTATCTCGATTCTCTTGACGACGACGCAACGAGAACCTGTCGTCGTCACCGGCGTCGCTGGCCTGATTCTGCTGGGGTTAGCGAGCGTGATCGCCGGCACCGTCGAGATTCCCCTGGCCTCGAGTCGAACGGCCGATCGATGACAACTGACGGTCAAGGCTGTTCTGGTTCGCCGTTTCGCCGTTGTCCCGAGCGCTGCGGCCGCGGGCCCCGCCGCTCACTCGCCGATGACGACCGGTCCCTTCGGGTGGTCGCGGCTCACCTGCATAGGACAGGCGTCGGGCGACTGTGACTCCTCCGAGGAGAGCATGTACTGCACCCACTCGCGGTCGCCCTCGACGCCCCAGTCCCCGAGGTCGGCGTGGGGGCAGACGCCGTCGTAGTCCTCGAGGCGACCCTGGATGACCGTTCGAGCGCGCTGTCCGGCGGCCGTGTCGGCGGTGATCCCCTCGAACAGCGCGCGGGGCTGGAAGGTGATCTCGAGGCCGATTGGACAGTAGCGACTCCGCCGGACATCGTAGAACGGGGCCCGGCAGGTCGGGAACATGGGCTCGCCGCCGAAGCAGAACTCCCAGGTACTGGTGTCGGGATCGGTCGGGATGTCCTCGGGCCAGGGCTCGGGGTCGTGGGCGTGGAGCACTTGCAAAATGTGCCAGAGGGCTTCGTGGTACTCTCGCTCCCGCAACTCGCGTTCGGGCGGCCTGAAGAACGTCACCAGCGAGGCCAGTTCGCTGTGACATTCGTACACCTCGAGGTACTCGAGGATAGCTTCGCCCAGCTCGAAGAGGGCGTCCCTGTCGGTCATCGACTCGACGGTGGTGTACAGCGGCCATCCCTTCTGGACGGATTCGACGCCGAAGTAACAGGGGAAGGGGCTGCCGTCGTGGCTCCCGAGGAGCCCGTCGGTGAAGTTCTCGTAGTGCGCCCCGACCCAGTCGGGGACCGCGCCCGATTCGACGCGCGCCTCGAGAGTCGCCTGGTCCAGGAGAGCGCCCACGCCTGGCTCGTTCATACCGGTTTCTGGGGCGCGGTGGTGCTATTCGTTTCGGATCCGGTTCGACGACGGACCCGACTACACCGGGTCCGGCGCTCTCAGTGGCCGCCGACCGACGGATTGAGGTTTCTGGCCCCTCGAGAGAGCGACGATGACCGTCGACAGTCTGGTGACCGACCGACTCGAGTCACCCCGTCGAGTGAGAGCCGTATGAACACCGATCGGCTGGGACCGATCTACCTCTTCGGCATCGTGCTCAACGCGGGGGCGCTCGTCTACGCGATCACGACCGGCGAGTACCTCTTTGCGAGCGCGTTCGTCTTCGTGATCGTCTACCTGTTGTTCCGGTATCGAATGCTTTGATCGCTCGAGGGCTGAATCTCGAGGACCAGATTCCGAGGGTTGAATCGACGAGGGGGCCAGTAGCGAGGCTCTCGACCCGGTGCCCTTGAGGTCGTCGCGTCGGACGCGAGTCGCCTCAGAACAGCCCGGTCAGCACGTCCCGGAAGAGGATCAGGACGATGCCAGCGGCGACGACGGCGGCGATCCACAGGAGCATGACGAACATGATCTCGCGGGTGAACGTTCGATCCTCGCCAGCCATTGACGATCCATCGGATTTCATTGGTTGATATTCAGACGGCGGGCACATAAAGGACTCGCACGCGCTCCTGTCGTCTCCACCATACCTCGCCCACCGTACTGCGGTACCGCCGTCTCCGCCGCCCACCGTTCTGCCATCGTCCCACCATACCGCCGTCCCGACGTAACCACACCCTGTTCGACGGCCGAACGCTCGACTCAAGCGAGCAGCCGTCAGTTTGGACACCGAAAGGACGGACCGCTATCGTTTTGCATCCCGTCTTCGTGGTCGGTAGCGATGACAGCACACACGCGAGTGGCCGACCGCCAGCCGCTCCCGCGATACCTGGCGCCGGTGCCGAAGGCGCTCGAGGACTTGGGGCTCCGATTCGCGTGGCTTGTGGTCACGATCAACCTCGCGGGAACGGTCTTCGGGTTCTGGTACTACCAGGCCCAGCTCCTGTCGACGTCGCCCGTGATGTGGCCGTTCGTGCCCGACAGCCCGCTGGCGACGCTGGCCATCGCGCTGGCCATCGCCGCCTGGAAGCTCGGTCACGAACAGCCCTGGCTCACCGCCATCGCCTTCTTCGGAAACATCATCCTCGGGCTCTGGACGCCCTACACGCTGCTCGCCTTCTGGGACGCCTACGGCTACCTCGACCCGCTGATGTTTCACTTCCTCTTCTGGAGCCACCTCGCGATGGTCGTCCAGGCGTTCGTCCTCCACCGGATCTCTGACTTTCCCGTCTGGGCCGTCGCCGTCGCGCTCGCGTACTACGGCGTCAACCTCGTCCTGGATTACTTCGTCCCCATCGTCGGCGACCTCCACCACACGGCCATCCCGCTCGAGCGAACCGAACCGATGTACCTCGGTGCTGACGCGCTGGGCGTCATCGGCGCCGGCGAGGTGACCTGCACGCTGCTGGCGCTGTTTCTGGCGCTGGCGACGCGGGCGAAACTGTGCGAAACGGCTCGGCGGGTCGCGGCCGAGTGAAAGGAAAACCGGGGGTCGGCTACTCCTCGTTGTGGACGATGACGACCGCCGACTCCGTCTCGATCATCTCGCCGTCGCCCGAGTAGGTTCGCTCGTACTTGACATCGAACAGGTCGGCCTCGAGTTCTTCACCGGCGACGCGGAGAACACCTTCCTCGTCGTCGATCTCGTACTCACCCGCATCGATGGCCGCGTCGATTTCGCCGACTTTCGCCCCATACTTCGGGCCGAGGGTCGCGTAATCGAGGTCGATCGACGCCACTTCGGTGGTGATCTCCGGTGGTTCCTCGAGCGATTCGAGGTTCCGGACGTGGCTCACGTCCTGGATCGCGTCCGCGAACCCCTCGATGGGGCCGTAGACGGCCACGCTGTCTAGACTGGCGTTCAGCGGTAGCTGGCGCTCGGACTTGTACCGCCGGAGTGAAGAGATGACTTCCATGGCGGTTTCGCCGGCCTCGAGGTTGGCCTCGTGGCCTTGCGGAACGGGCCAGGCTTCGGTGTGGATGCTGGTTTCCTCGAAGTCGGCCGTGTCATCGCTGTACATTGCCTGCCAGATTTCCTCGGTGGCGTAGGGGAGGATAGGCGCCCAGAGCAAGAGGAAGGTTCGGTGGGCCGCCCACAACGTGTACTGCGTCGAGGCGCTGTCCGCGCGGGTTTTGGCGATTTCGAGGTAGTCGTCACAGAAGGTGTTCCAGAAGAACGTCCGGAGGTGGTTGCGGGCTTTGGCGAACTCGTAGTGCTCGAAGTGTTCGGTGAGGGTTTCGACCGTGTCGTCGAGTTCCGCCAGCAGCCAGCGGTCGATCGCCTCGAGGTCGGCGGGCTCCTCGGGGTCGGCGGGCGCGAGGTGGTCGACCAGTTTGGAGGCGTTCCAGAGCTTGCGCAGGAGTTTCTCGCCGGCGACGATGTCCTGGTCCTGGTAGGGGAAGTCGTCGCCGACGGCGGCGCTGGCAGCCCAGAACCGGACGGCGTCGACGGGATACTCGTCGAGGACTTCGGCAGGTTCGACGACGTTGCCGCGGGATTTGGACATTTTCTCGCGATTCTCGTCGAGGACGTGGCCGTTGATGAGCGTCGCGTCGAAGGGCACCTCGCCGGTGTGCTCGTAGCACTTGACGATAGTGTGGAACAGCCAGAACGAGATGATGTCGTGGCCCTGTGGGCGCAGGTCGAACGGGTAGAGCTCGGGGTTCGCCATGGTGAACTCTTCGGCTTCCTCGTCCCAGTCCCAGCCGGCATTGATCAGCGGCGTCAACGAGGAGGTCGCCCACGTGTCGAAGACGTCCTCTTCGGCCTCGAATTCCTCACTACTGCACTCGGGGCAGCGCTCGAGCGGCGGGTCGTCGCTCAGGGGGTCGACCGGCAGGTCTTCCTTTTCGGCGATGATCGGGTGATCGCACTCGCCGCAGTACCAGACGGGGAACGGGATGCCCGAGTCGCGCTGACGCGAGATGAGCCAGTCCCACTCGAGGCCCTCGATCCAGTGTTGGTACCTGGTAAACATCTTCTCGGGGTACCAGTCCATGGCCTCGCCGGCCTCGAGGTACTCGTCCTTGTGATCGAGGATTTCGACGTACCACTGTTTGGAGACGCGGTACTCGACGGGGGTGTCACAGCGTTCGTGGACGCCGACGTCGTGGACGATTTCGCGGCGATCCCGGAGGAAGCCAGCGTCTTCGAGGTCCTCGACGATGGCTTCTCGAGCTTCCTCGGTACTCATTCCCTCGTAATCGTCCGCAAGGTCGGTCATCGTCGCAGTCTCGTCGATGGCGACTCGCAGTGGGAGGTCGTGGACCTGGTACCACTCGATGTCGTTCTGGTCACCGAACGTACAGCACATGACGACGCCGCTGCCCTTCTCCATGTCGACGCGGTCGTCGGCGATGATCGGCACCTCGTGGCCGAAGATGGGCACCCGTGCGGTTTCGCCAACCAGATCCTGGTTCTCCTCGTCGTCGGGGTGGACGAACACGGAGACGCACGCCGGCAGCAGTTCGGGGCGCGTCGTCGAGATGACGAACTCCTCGCGCGGCGGATTCTCGCCACGCATCTCGAAGGCGATGTCGTTGAAGTACGAGTCCCGCTCGTCGTCTTCGGTCTCGACCTGGGAGATGGCTGTCTCACACTCGGGACACCAGATCGCGGGCGCCTTTTTGCGGTACTCCCGCCCCTTCTCGTAGAGGTCGATAAAGGAGAGCTGGGAGATTCGCTGAACGCGGGGCTCGATGGTCTTGTAGGTGTGGTCCCAGTCGATCGAGGATCCCAGCGACTGCATCTTCTCGGTGAATTGTTCCTCGTACTTTGCGCAGACCTCGCGACAGAGCTGCTGGAACTCGCGGCGCTCGTAGTCCTGGTGGCGAATGCCGAGTTCCTCTTCTGTCAGGCGCTCGCTCGCGATGCCGTTGTCGTCGTAGCCGAACGGGAATAACACCTCCCCGTTTGCCATTCTGTTGAATCGTGCGGCGAAATCCTGCAGGAGATGCCCGTAGAGGGTCCCCATGTGCATATCGCCGGAGACAGTCGGCGGGGGTGTATCGATGCCGTACGCCGTGTTCGAATCGCTCGATTCGTTCTCGTAGGCGTAGGTTTTCACGTCGACCCAGCGTCGTTGCCACTTCGGTTCGATCCCGGACGGGTTGTAGTCGCCCTCGAGACTCACTTCTTGTTTGGGGCTGTCTATACTCATATTGTCACCGCCCGCTGTGGGTGCGTGGTTCGCGTCGCGTGATGTGTGTCTATCTGACATACTGGTCGTTGGTCGGTGAATGCTGGTCGGCTACAGTACAACCGTCGAAACGCGGGAAGGAGATGGGGCTAGAAGGCCCCTACGAACACGGCGGCTCGAGGACCGTCGTCGCAAAATTTGACGGACTCGTCCATACGGGTACTGATCGCTACAGCGTGTTAGCCTTTTCGCGTCTTCTCGTACTCCTCGCGAACGCGGCTTCGCCCCCAATTCACCGGGGCCGGATCACCGCTCGCCCCTCCGTCTCGAGGTCCAGGTCGGCCTCAAGGTATGCCGCGAGGCGCTCGAGGAACTGGTCGTCGACGCCGTCGTCGTGGGGTGAGTCCCCTCCTGCTCGCACGAGAACGACCTCGTCGTGCTCGGTCGGGTCGTGCTTGCCTTCCATCACCAGCGCGAGCAGCTGTCGCGGCGTCACCGGGTCGCCGGCCTCGAGGCGGGCGGCGACGCCCTCGAGGGTGTTCTCTACCTCGGTTTCCACGTCGAAGGTCACATTGACGGAGACGTTCTCGCCCGCTTGTTTGGCCGCGATGGCCTCCTCGGAATTTCTGACGGCGGGGACGAGCACCTCCTCGAACGCGAGACCTTGTTCGTAGGCGCCGACGTAGGCGAACGCGACCATCGCCCGGAGGCCGTCGAGGAAGGCGTCGTCGGTGTGGACGTCCGCGAAGATCTGTTCGCGGTCCTTCCTCGAGAGGGCGTGCAAGAGGAGGTCGAAGTCGAGCACGCCGTCGTGGACGCGGTTTCGGATGCGCGCCTCGGCGTTGCGCCTGGACTGGTCGTGGCTCATCTCGCGCTCGCCGAGCAGGTACGCCCGGTCGGCGGGACTCAACAGCCCCCGGTCGCGGTCGGTGTCGGTGTTCATAATCCACTATCGATTATACGTGGCCGATAACAACCGAACCTATATGAATACTCGGGTCAGAGAGCCGCCAATGTCGAGTGTCGGGACGGGAGCCGGTGGAGCACAGTCCGCGCGGAGGGGACGATACCGTGGCTGACCTGGCCGAACGATACGCGGCGTTCGTGGTCGAACACAGCCGCTGGGTCGTCCTCGCCGTTCTCGTCCTCACGGCGCTCGTCGCCGTGGGTGCGGCCGTCAACGAGACCGAAAGCGCCGGCATCGGCGAGTTCGAGACCGACTCCGAGGAGACCGCGGCCCTTGAGTACGTCGACGAACGCTACGAGACCGACGACCGGATCGTCGCCCAGGTGGTCGTCCGCGACGAGGGCGGCGACGTCCTCACCCGCGATTCCCTGCTCGAGAGCTTACGCCTCCAGCAGGAGTTCCGCGAGGGCGCCGACCGAAACGCCACGCTGGCCGAGGAGGGATTCGTCGGCCTCGAGAACGTCGTCGCGACGGGCGCGGTTTTCGAGGATCGGGCCGCGGCGAGCGAGGGGCAGGGCCCGCCAGACACCAGCCAGCCTACCCTCGAGGAACAGATTACGGCCCTCGAGTCGCACTCCGACGAGGAGGTCGAGGCGCTCCTCGCGGACGTGCTCGACCCGGACGCCGAGACGCACGGGGGCGATCCCTACGAGTTCCTGCCCTCGAGCTACGAACCGGGGTCGACGAGTGCCGAGTCACGGATCACGTTCGTGTTCCAGGAGGGGAGTGACGGAGCCTCGGACGCGAGCAACGATGGCAGCGGAACCGACGAAACCGCCAACGACGCTGCCGCCGACGAGACCACCGAACAGGCCGCCTACGACGCCCAGGTCGAACTCGAGACCCTGTTCGAGCAGCGCTTCGACGACGGCTTCGTCTTCGGCCAGGGCATCTCCGACGAGGCCTCCTCGAGCGCCGTCGGCGACAGCTTCGCCATCATCACCCCCGTCGCGCTGGTGCTCGTCCTGTTCGTGTTGGGCGTCACCTACCGCGACGTGGTCGACGTCCTCCTGGGATTGACCGGCATCGCCGTCGTGATGGCCTGGCTCGGCGGCCTCCTCGGCTGGTTCGAGATTCCGACCAGCCAGCTGTTGATCGCCGTCCCCTTCCTCCTGATCGGGCTCTCGATCGACTACTCGTTACACGTCGTGATGCGCTACCGGGAGGCCAGGAACGGGACGCTCGAGGGGGCTGGCGGTGGCGGCAGTGCGGGAGCCACCACCGACGATGGAATCGAGACCGGCATCCGCCGCGGCATGGTCCTCGCCGTTAGCGGGGTCGTCCTCGCGCTCGCGGCGGCCACGTTCTCGACCGGCGTCGGCTTCCTCTCGAACGTCGTCAGTCCGCTCCCAGCGATCCAGAACTTCGCGATCCTCAGCGCCGGCGGCATCTTCGCCGCCTTTGTCGCCTTCGGCCTCTTCGTCCCCGCGCTGAAGGTCGAAGTCGACGGCCTGCTCGAGAACCGCTTCGGTCGAAACCGCGCAAAACCGGCCTTCGGTTCCACGCCGGGGCCGGTCAACCGCGCGCTCTCGAGCGGCGTCACGCTCGCGAAACGCGCCCCAGTGGCCGTGGTCCTCGTCGCTTTCCTCGTTGCCGCGGGCGGCGTCTATGGCGCGACCGGCATCGACACCGAGTTCAACCGGGCCGACTTCTTGCCACAGGACGCTCCCGAGTGGGCGAAGTCCCTGCCCGGTCCGCTGGCACCCGGGACGTACACCATCGCGGAGGACGTCGAGTACCTCGGCGAGAACTTCCAGCAACGGGGCGACGGCGGGAAGGCACAGGTGCTGATACGTGGGGGTGACGGCGGTGGCGCCAGTGACGGTAGCGGCGACGGCAACGCCATCACCGATCCCGCACTCCTCGAGGCGATCGAGGACGCCCGAACTGGCGTCGATCCCAACGGCACCGTCGTCGTCCGCTCCGACGGCACCTCCGCCGTCGATGGCCCGCTGTCGACCCTTCGGGCAGTCGCGGACGACAACGACACCGTCGCGACCGCCCTCGAGGAGCGCGACACGGACGGCGACGGCGTTCCGGACGAGGACCTGGCTGGCCTGTACGACCTGCTGTTCGAAGCCGACGCCGAGGCCGCCGGGACGGTGCTCGAGCGAACCGACGACGGTGCCTACGAGTCCGCCCGCCTCGTCGTCTCCGTGCGCGGCGACGAGTCCGCCCAGGACGTCGCCGACGATGCACGCGCGTTCGCGACCGCGGTCGAGGACGGGACGGCCGACCGCGGCGGATCGGTCACGGCCGTCGCCACCGGCGGCCCCGTCACGACCGCGGTGATCCAGGACGCCCTGCTCGAGACGCTCGTCCGGGCGTTCGCGGTGACCCTCGTCGTGATCTTCGTCTTCCTCACCGTCCTCTACTGGGTCCGCTATCGCACGGTCTCGCTCGGCCTCGTGACGCTCGCACCCGTCGTCGCCGCGCTGGCGTGGCTGCTCGGCGCGATGGCGCTCCTCGAGATTCCGTTCAACAGCGAGACGGCCGTCATCACGAGCCTCGCGATCGGTCTCGGAGTCGACTACAGCATCCACCTCGGGGAGCGCTTCGTCGCCGAGCGGCGCGAGCACCCGACTCTCGAGAGCGCTCTCTCGGCGACGGTGACCGGGACGGGCGGCGCCCTGCTCGGCAGTGCGGCGACGACTGCCGCCGGGTTCGGGGTGCTCGCCCTCGCGCTCGCGCCGCCGCTCCAACGGTTCGGGTTGGTGACCGGGCTGGCGATCGTGTTCGCGTTCGTCGCCTGCCTGACGGTTCTCCCGTCGTTGCTCGTCGTTCGGGAACGGGTGCTCGAGCGCTTTGCGTGAACTACCCCCGCCTACTCACCCACGGCTACCGCCGTTCGTTCCTTGAGGCAGGGGCTGAGCACCCTCTCCTTCGCCTAAAACCCTGCGCCAGTTCGGTGTGCGTAACGAAGGTCGTTCGCCGCCTCTCGACGACTACCGATGCCCGACGACCGCCCGGAACGTGACGACGAATTTTCGACGTCGACGCTCGGTCTCGCCGTCCCGATCGTGCTCGCCGCCGTCACCTTCGTCGGACTCGCCCTCCTGCTCGTCCCGGCCCTCGAGCCGAACGCGATCGACTCGAGCGACGACGCTTCCGACGACAGTCCCACCCCGGACCCGTTTTCGTGGACGACGTCGCCGTTGGTCGACGATGGTACCGACGCGGGACCTGATCCGAACGGTAGTTCGGCCGATTCGGACGAATCTGACGACCCGGATGGCTCAGACGACCACGACGACCCGGACGAATCTGACGATCCAACTGGACGCGAGCGTGGAACCGACGATGCCTCCCCCTCGAGCGACGACGAACGCCACGGATCCGAAACTGCGGACGACGAACGCCGCGAGACCCGCGGTGAGCGTCGGTCGGCCGCGAACTCGGACCGGGACGAACGCGCTCGATCGAACGAGGGACGGAGCGGCGGGGGAGATCGACGAGGCAATGGGGACCCGTCCGGCAACGGCCCGCCGCCGCACGCAGGAACGCCCAGCAGTGGAGGCCCGCCGGACCACGCAGGCCCTGGTGAGTCGTCCTCCGATGGCGACGACGAGGGCGACCGGGAACGGGGCGACCGGAGGCGTTGACCGTCTCCCTCGAGTCCGTCTCCTTCGATAGACGGATAGCTCGAAGGGGGATTTATTTGTTGTTTATCTAATTATTCGAGAACGCAATGATCCCTGCCCTCCGCTCGCTCGCACAACTCCTCCTGTCGCCGGCTGCGTTCTTCGACGAACGACCGCCGAAGACGACCCTCCCGATCGCGGTTGGTGGTTCTGTACACGATCGCGCTCGTCCTCGCCGTCTCGCTCGTCGGATCAATGCTCGCCGGCACGATCGACGCCACCGTCACGATGGACAATCCGGATCGACCGCCCGAAATGGTCTGTGACATGTACGGGGACGATCCCGACTCGCTCGTCACCGAAGGCTGTAGCGAACCCGAGACGATCGAGCGCGACGCGGGCGAACTCGTCCAGGAGGCGGTCCACGATTATCTCGGCTTCGCCGTCTTCGCTCCGCTCCTCCTCTGGGCGCTCGGGACGGGAACTCTCTACGCCGTCGGACGCCTCGCGGGCGGGACGCCGTCGTTCACCGGTGTACTGTCGCTCGCGGGGTGGGCCGCGCTACCGGAGTTCGTTCGACTCGCAATCGGCCTCGTTGGACTTCGAGTCGCGCTCTCGGACGTGACCATCACCGACGTCGACCGGAGCGTCGACGCGCTGGAGGCGGCGATGGCGCCGATCGATCCGTTGTCACTGGTCGCTTCCCTGGTGACGATCGGCTGGCAGTGGTACCTGCTCACCGGTGGACTCGCCAGCGAAGCCAACATTCCGAAAGGGGTGGCAGCGCTCGGCGTAGGCATCCTCCTGGGTCTCTTCTCGCTCATGGCGCTCTTTTGAGTCGTTCACCGGTCGGGCATCGCAGCCGAATCCGAGTGCGCGCGGACCCACAGTTCGCCGATCCGTGACAGCCGCGTCCGATAGGATTTCCCGTGTTCCTCGCGCTCGATGTAGCCCTTGCCGCCCGGCCCCAGTCGGTCGACGTTGTAGATCACCTTCGAGCGGAAGCTGTCGGTGTACTCCTCGTTGAGTTCGCGCGAGAGGGCCTCTGCGAGTTCCGAGACGGACTCGAACTCGCCATCCTCGCCGAGTTTGTAGAGGATGAGTTCCTCGAACGGCTTGACGTTCGAGAAGGAGGCCACGGGCAACTCGACGATGTGCTCGCCGTCGATCTCTTTCGCCCCGATGGTCGTCCCGCGTTCGTCGAACTCCGCGAGGAGTTGCCGAGCGCTGTCGAGGCGGGTGGCCACGCGTTCGGTTTCGATTTCACTCGCCGGTTCGTCGGGGCCGTCGGTCGCTCCCGCAAGCAGATCCTCGAGCAAGGCCGACTGTTCGCGTAGCTCCTCGGCCAGTTCCGTCTCGAGGTATTTCTCCGGAGCCGTGTAGTAGGTGTGGATGTGCTCGCGGTCGTCCTGGCGCTCGACCATCAGCGAGTGGGCGGCGGTCGCGAACGCGAAGCTCACCGTCCGGGGCATGGCAGCGATGTTGACCCAGACCTCGTTGCCTTCGTCGAGTTCGTCGTTGATCAGGTCGTAGGCCTGCTCGAACGCCTCGTCGTAGTCGTAGACGTCCTCGAGGACGAACCGCTCGGTTGTCGCCCCTAGCAGGTTCTGGAAGTCGGTCTCGAGTTTCTGGGAGAGGTGCCGGGAGTACTCGACGTTGGCTTCGCTCCCGACGGCCCCCTCGAGGAGGATGACGCGGTCGACGCCGTACTGATCGCGCACCAGTGGTGCGATCAGCCGGTCGTAGTCGAAGCCGACCGGGACGATGTGGGTTTGCATACGCGGTAGAGGTGGTCGGATAGTATAAAAACCACCAGACTCTCGACCGCTGCGACGCGTTCGTCAGTCGCTGTCGTCCTGGCTGCCGTCAGCGTCTCTGAAACCGAACCGACCTGCGTTCCGTTTCGAACGACTGGTACGCCTCATAGCTCGCCGATAAGGCGAGCCTGGGCGAGAGACAGACTCGTCTCTTCCTCGGTGAGTTCGCGCCCGCGTCGCTGTTCGATCCAGGCTATCAGTTCGGCTTCGTCTCTGGTGTTCTCGTTCGCTGCCGTGTCGTGCTCTTCGTCCATGCTCCGTAATTCGCCTTCGTGGCCAAGTACCTTGCCCGAAGACGGTATCTTCGGCTCGTAGTACCAGACCTCTCGAACGGCGAGAAGTTATTTATAGAGTGACTGTCTTCTCAAGCGACGTGAATCGACGCCACTTCCTTGCGGCAACCGGAATCGGGGGTACACTTTCGATTTCGCCGACGGGCCGTCTCGGGAACGTGCCGAGTTCGGCGACGTTCGATCCGCACCCACCCGCGCCGACCGACCCGCCCACACTCACGCCAGGTCCGGAAGAACCACCCGAACGACCTGCCGAGGTGACGGCCGAGCACGTCTCTGCGTACGTCTCCGGATACGAACACGCGCTCACGTACAACACGCTCGAGTGCCGCAATCTGCAGGAAATCGACGTCGCGTCCGACGCCGTACTCGAGGCGGAAACCAATCACGGCGTCTACGCGTTCGCCGTGGCGACCGGCTACTCGCGGTGTGGGGCGGGTTCGGAACCCGAGCACCGCGACTACGGCCCGCCACCCATCGAGTGGGCCGTCGGCGAGGGGTACGCCGTTCGGATCGGCGACGACGCCACCGAACACCGAGTCGCCGACCGCACGTTCGGGGCCGACCACGGGGACGGACGCGCGTCGGGGTTCGCCGTCACCAACTTCGACCACCTCGCTCACGACGTCACTGTCACCATGACCCACGAGGGCGACACGGCGAACGAGGAAACCGTCGACCTCGAGCCTCGATCGGCCGTCCACGTTCGAAACGTGAGCGCCGTTCGTGGGGATCACGGGATCTCGATCGAGACGGACGAGGGGGCGACGACGGCCGGCACGTGGACTGTCGATCCGAACCGGAGCGCGAGCGGGGTGATTCGCGTTCTGGCCACCGGCGAGGTGTCGATCGAACGGCGCGATCCGTACGGCGAGTTCTGAGCACGACTGGAACCGGCCGGTGACGAACGTCGAAGGCTGCCGGACGTGCGGGTTAGACTCGAGTCAGTCCGGCAGGTACCTGACACTCAACACGCCGTCCTCGTCGTCCACCGCTCGACGAACCTCGACGCGCACGGCCTCGAGGCGGGCCGCCCGCGCGATGGTCTCCTCGTCCTGGAGGACGTCGCGGGCCGCTTCCTCAACCTGCGCTGCGGGAACCCGAAAGACGTGAATCTCGCCCGTTCCGGCCCGCTCGTGCTGGTGAAGGTCGCCGACGTCGGCGTCGGCAACGAGTTCTTTCGAGTGGGTGGTCGGCTCGAGGTCGCTGTCGACGAGTTCGACCCGGCGCCGATCCTCGACGTCGATCAGCGTCCAGGAGACCTCGAGGGGTGGTTCGGGGGCGATCGTCGCCTCGAGCACGTCGTGTGTCTCGAGGCCGTCGTTCGCGGCGAGCGTGTGCACCTGCGCGGAGTCGACGTCCCGGAGGACGACCGACTCGTCCTCGGCGTGGGTGACGACGAAGGTGCCCGTCTTCTCGGTCATGCTCGAGGGGAGGCACGCGATGGCTTTCGGGGTTTCGACTCGTCGCGGGCTTGTGCTCGTGAGTCGACTCGAGTGCGCTGCTCTCCTCTTGGCTACCGGGAGAGCCGGTGGACGATGTAGATTCCGGCCCCGGCGAGCGTGGGGATGGCGAGCCCGACGGCGGGCGGGAGGCCGTACAGAAAGCTCACTACCGGACCGCCCTCGGTCTGAAACTCCGCGGGGACCGTCGGGATCAGGCCGACGTACAGCGCGGCGAGAAAGAGGTAGCCGCTGGCGGCGAGTCGCCGGTCGTACCGAACGTCGTTACCCACCTGCCGCCGGTGGCGACGGGCGACGAGCAAGACGGGCGCGAGGATCGGTGCGACGACGGCCATGCCGACGACGATGACGAACGACCGGGAGAACGACAGCGTCGCCGTCGTACCGACCGTCTCCCCGATCACGCGAACCAAGGAGAGGGCGAATGCGAACACGAGGATCACCGCGACGGCTCCACCGACGAGGACGTAGCTCCTGAACAGCCGCGAGTTGCTCTGGCGAATCGCGTACGGGAACGCCCCGAGCACTCCGCCGTACGTCCTCGAGTCGGTCGTCTCGTCGCCGGGTGTGGCTCCGGAGTCGACCGCCTCGTCAGACGCGCTCATTGTCCGCGATTGGCAGTCGGGGCGAATAAGGGATGCGATGCTCGAGCGCCCAGTTCTCGCTCGGAGCGAACGCCGCCTCGAGGCGTGACGGAACGCCTTTACCGGTCGCTATCGCCTCTCCGATATGGACGTCGACATCGGCAACGCGCTCGCGTCGGTCGCTTCTCCCGGCATCTCGCGGGAGGGCCTCGAGCGTCTGGACGAACGGGTTGCGACGGCGCACGAGCGAATCGAGGCGGGACGGGCGAACGACGAACACGGCTACGCCGCCCTGAATCTCCCCGAGCGGACGGATCCAGACGCGATTCGCGCAGCGGTCGAGCCGGTGGCCGACGTGGACGCGCTCGTCACCATCGGCATCGGCGGGAGCGCGCTCGGCGCGGCGACGATCACAGACGCGCTTGCGGACGCGGGCGACGGCACCGAGGCGGTCTACCTCGACAACATCGACCCCGCCTGGATCACCCGCCGTCTCGAGGCTCTGCCCCTCGAGTCGACCGCGATCAACGTCGTCTCCCGCTCGGGGACGACCGCCGAGACGCTCGCGAACTTCCTGGTCGTCCGCGAGGCCTTCGAGGACGCCGGTGTCGACTGGACCGAGCGCACGGTCGTGACGACCGGCGAGTCCGGCCCCCTGCGGTCACTTGCAAATCGCCACGACCTCGCCGCCGTCTCCGTGCCCGACGGCGTCCCCGGTCGATTCTCGGCGCTCTCGGCGGTCGGCCTGGTCGCCGCGGCCGTCTGCGGGCACGACCTGGAGGCCATCCTTGAGGGAGCGGCGGCCGAGGCCGACACCCTGACCGGATCGCTGTTCGAGTGTCCGGCCTACGCCTACGGCGCGACGGCCTACGCGCTCGACGCCCGGGGCGCCTCGATGAACGCCATGGTCCCCTACGCCGAGTCGCTCGAGACCTACGCCGAGTGGTTCGCCCAGCTGTGGGCCGAGAGCCTTGGCAAGGACGACCTGGGCCAGACGCCCGTCCGCGCGCTGGGGGTGACCGACCAGCACTCACAGCTTCAGCTCTATCGGGCCGGACCGCGGGACAAGCTGGTGACGTTCGTCACACCGCGAAAAACCGCCGACCGAGATATCCCCGGGACCGACGTCGACGAACTCGCCTACCTCGGCGACGCCACCCTCGGCGAGTTGCTCGAGGCGGAGTTCGAGGCCACCGAGGCGAGCCTCGCCGCCGCCGGTCGCCCCAACGTCCGGGTCGAACTCGAGTCGGTCGACGCCTTCGAACTCGGTGGCCTCCTCTACGGCATGGAAGCCGCCTGCGTCCTCGCGGGCGAACTCTACGAGGTGAGCACGTTCACCCAGCCGGCCGTCGAGTGGGCCAAAAACGCCACCCGGGGGCTGCTCGGGGGTGGCGAGTTCGAGGAGGCTGAGGCGGTCGCCGAGAAGACGACGTTGCGCGTCGAGCGGTAATCCGAGAACGAGTCGACGGCGGTGGGGCGTGACGACGCGACGACGGAAGTCCACTCGAACGGCCTCGACGGACGCGACCAGGTCCCGATTGCAGAGCGCCTATTATCGTTCGGGCGAACGGAGAGATATGAACGAGACCGCGCGGGAGGACCGCGCTCGATCGAGCGACGAAACCGGGGCAGTCGCCGGCATTGGTCTCGTCGTCGCGGCGTTCGCGACGACCGGACTCGCCGTCCCCGTCCGGGACGGCGTCGACCACCTCGCCGTCCTGTTCGGACTCCTGTTCGCCGTCGGGACTCTCGCCGTCTTCGCCGGCCGCCGGTACGACCTCCTCGAGCGTCGCTACAGCCTGGCCGGAGCGCTGGGTAGCCTGTTCGTCGTCTTGCTGGCCGGTTACGCCCTCACGCAGGGCATCTCTGGCGGGGCAGATATTCCGGGCCTCGGTGTGCGGATCCCGACCGTCTTCGTGTCGTTTCTCGCGGGCGGAACGGCTATCGGCATCGCACTCGCCGAGTACGGATCAGTTCCGACCAGCGGCCTGCTTCAGCGAACCGTCGTGACTGCACGCCTCGCGGCGCTCGCACTGGTCGCCTGGATCGTGAGTCCGTTGATCGGCCTCCTCCTCGAGATTCCCGTCGTGCTCGTCGTCGGCGGGTTGTCTGAAATCCAGCGACAGGCAGTCATGCAGATCGGCGTCGCCATCGGCACGGCAGCGATCGCCGTCGCCTACGTCTACAACACGGGGCGCGACCGCTCGTATTTCGACCTCGAGAAACCGAGTCTCCGCGCCGTCGCCTGGATCGCCGGGGGCGTGGCTCTCATCTTTCTCGTCAATATTGCCATCTCGGTACTGTTCTCTTCGGGTGGCATCGAAGGGGCCGAGCACTCGGCGACACAGGCCGCACAACGAAACCCCGAACTCCTCTACGTAATGGTCCCCGCCTCGATTCTCATCACTGGCCCGTTCGAGGAACTGATGTACCGGAACGTTATCCAGAAGTCGATGTACGACGTGTTCTCCCCGGTCGGGGCCCTCCTGGTCTCGAGCGTCCTCTTCACGGCGATACACACCGCTGCGTACGCAACGGCAGGCCCGGAGGCGCTCATCGCCAGCCTGGCCATCGTCTTCGGCCTCTCACTCGTGCTCGGAACGGTGTATCTCGTGACGAACAACCTCGTCGTCCCGGCGCTCATCCACGGCATCTACAACGCCGTCATCTTCGCGTCGATTGCCCTGTAACGAAGCACCCCGCCACGTCTCCCTCGAGTCCAGCCGGGGACACACCGGCTCAGTAGGAGGTCGCCCAGTACCAGTACACGGTGACGGCGATCAGCACGACCAGACCGCCGAGGAAGAAGAGCGCCCCTGGGGGAATCGTCGCGAAGATGGCGTCGGCAGCCTCTGCAGCGCCGTCCGTGACGCCGTCGACGGTACCGTTGTCGTCGCCCGACGGGACGATCGACTCGTTGCCGCCGTCGGTGGCGACGTCGCCGTCGGTGCCGTCGGTGCTGTTGTCGCTGTAGTTGGCGCCGTCCGCGTCAGCGGCGTCGTCCCCCGCGGCCGAGTCGCTACCGCCGCCGTCGCTCGAGGCGTCGTCGTCGGCTTCCGGGGCGTCGTCGGTTTCGTCCACGTCGGTGGTACCCATGTCTCCGCCGTCGCCGCCATCGGTCCCACCGTCTCCGCTATCGGCTCCGTCGGCCCCATCGCCATCGGCCGTATCCTCTTCGGCCGCCTCGCTATCTTCGGTTTCGGTCCCCTCTGTGCTATCGTCGGATGCCGCTCCGTTTCCGTTGCCGGCTTCGTCGCCGGCCCCGTTCTCGTTTCCATTCCCGTTCCCGTTTCCAGCAGCCCCACCATCAGTCGTTCCACCAGTTCCCGCCGTCCCTTCCGTTCCCGCCTGCGGACCCACGTATCTTGAGAGTCCGTACTGGACGAGCAAACTCCCACCGGCGAGGGCCGCAACGCCCCCGATGAATCGCGAGAGCGCCGTCTTCAACCGCTCGGCCGTCGACCGGTCGCTCGTCACGATCAGCGGCCCGTCCGCCGTCGCGTAGACGCTCATCTCGTTGCCCCGCGAGGAGTACCAGGTGTCGACGACCTCGACCAGTCCCGCGTCCTCGAGTTTCTCGAGGTGATAGCGGACGTTCTGGATCGAGGAGTCGATGGCGTCGGCGACGTCGCTCGGCGTCCCGGGTTCGTCGTTTAAGTGACTGTAGATTCGTCGGGCCGTCGTCGACGACAGGGCACCGAACACCGCGTCGGCGTCCTCGTCCTCGAGGTCGACGACTCGAGGCTGGCCCTCCTGGGCGGGCGTCTCGGAGCGAAGGGGAAACAGCCGGGCCATCGGTCTCTATTCTGGTATTCTCACCGACATACATACCCCTTTCCCTACGTAAAAGAGCTGTTTTACCTTCCGGAGACCCGCTCGAAACTGCCTGAAACGCCATTGATGAACGATCGTCTTCAAAGGCCCTAGTCGAATAGAAACAATTACCCAGGCCGAGTGACGACGGGGCGTATGAATCGACTCGAACGGATCGGCTGGATCCTCGCGGCGGTGCTCGTCTGTCTCCTCGGGATCCCGTGGTTCCTCTGGGGGAACGCGAGGATCGCCCTTGGTCTGCCGCTGTGGCTCTGGTGGCACGTCGGCTGGTTGGCGCTGTGTTCCGCGCTCTTCTGGGCGTTCGCACAGCGCGCCTGGGGCGTCGGCGTCGAACCGAACCGACCGCAGTCACGGTCGCCGCGGTCGGACGCTCGAGCGGAGGGTGATCGCCGGTGATCCTCGCGCTCCAGCTCGGCATCATCGTCGGCTATCTCCTGCTCGCGCTCGCCGTCGGCCTCGTCGCCTACCGGCTCACCGAGCGCACGGCCGAGGACTTCTACCTCGCCAGCCGAACGCTCGGAACCGTCGTCCTGCTGTTTACCACCTTCGCGACCCTGCTCTCGGCGTTCACCTTCTTCGCCGGACCGAACCTCGCCTTCCTCCACGGCCCTGAGTGGATCCTCGTCATGGGCGTGATGGACGGCCTCATCTTCGCCGTCCTCTGGTACGTCGTCGGCTACAAGCAGTGGCTACTGGGCCAGCAACGCGGCTACGTCACCCTCGGCGAGATGCTCGGTGACCGTTTCGGCTCGAGGCGCCTCCGCGGCCTCGTCGCTGGAGTGAGCCTCATGTGGCTCTTCCCGTACGTGATGCTCCAGCAAGTCGGCGCGGGGACCGCCCTCGAGGCGCTGACCGACGGCGCGATCCCCTACGCCGGCGGGGCGGGCCTCATCACCCTCTTCATGATCCTCTACGTCGTCCTCGCGGGCTTCCGGGGCATCGCCTGGACCGACACGCTCCAGGGAGCGTTCATGCTCGTCACGACCTGGGTCGCCCTGCTCTGGGTGCTCGCTGCCGTCGGCGGCCCGACCGCGGCGACGGCCGAACTCGAGGCGACCGCGAGCGAGCACCTCGCACTGGGCGGGGCCTACTACTCCCCGCAGTTTATGCTCTCGACGGCGATCACGATCGGCTTCGGCGTCGCCATGTTCCCGCAGGTCAACCAGCGGTTCTTCGCCGCAGGGTCGAAAGCGGTGCTCAAGCGGTCGTTCGCCCTCTGGCCCGTCCTCTGTCTGCTCCTCTTCGTCCCCGCGTTCATGCTCGGCGCCTGGGCGCGCGGGCTCGAGACCGGTATCGCGGTCGCCGAAATCGAAGCCGGTGGCAACGTTCTCCCGCTGATTCTCGCCGAGTTCACCCCGACGTGGTTCGCCGCGCTCGTCATCGCGGGCGCGATGGCGGCGATGATGTCCTCCTCGGATTCCATGTTGCTGTCGGGGTCGTCGTACTTCACGCGCGACCTCTACCGCCCGTTCGTCGACGCGACGCTCTCGGACCGCCGTGAGGACACGATCGCCCGCCTCGGTGTCGTCGTCTTCGCCGTCTCGACCTTCCTCGCGAGCCTCTACAATGCGGCCACGCTGTTCGACCTCGGCAACGCCGCATTCAGCGGGTTCGCCCAGCTCGCCTTGCCCGTGATGGTCGCGCTCTACTGGCGCGGGACGACTCGATCCGGCATTATCGCAGGAATCCTGGGGAGCCAGGCCTTCTACCTCGCGAGCGTCTTTTTCTCCTTCGTCCCCGGTAGCTACGGCGGCTGGTCGGCTGGCCTCGTCGGAATGGGCCTCGGACTTGCGCTCACCGTGGGCGTCTCGTGGCTCACCGCCCCCGCGGCTGCCGAACAGCGGGCGATCTACTTCGAGGCGCTCGAGGCCGACTGAGTCGGGAGACCGCTACGGCAAAAAGGGCGGCCGTCGAAGCTGGGGGTATGCCCGCCGAGTTGCCGTCATCGTTTCGCGAGAACTGGGAGCCCGTCGGCTCGAGAACCGAGGACGTTTCGATCTCGCTGCTGTCGATCACGGCCAAAACGACGGTCTACGAGCACCCCGGGACGCCGACGATCGGCGACTGTGATATTCAGCCCCGGTCGCTGCTCGGGATCGACGTCGACCTCTCGCCGTCGCTGTCGGCGCTCGGAAAATCCGTCGAGGACGTGATGTCGCTGGCCGCGGACCCGGCCAAAGAACGGTTCGTCTCGCTACTCGACGAGGAGGGAATCACCGTCCAGGACGAGCGTTCAGTCACCGAGTTCGACCGCGGCGACGGTACCGCCGGCCGGTGGTACGTCTTCGAGACGGCCCACCCCGCCGGCGACGCCCGGATCGACACCGAAACGCACCTCGCGGTCTGGCCCGCGGGCGACCAGTTCGCGATGGCGGGCGGAACGATTCCGCTCGAGGCGCCGCCCGAGAAGGTCCTCGAGGCAGAGGTAGGGGCAGAGGACGCGGTCGACGACGTGGCCGAGATCGAAATCCACCCGGAGGCCGACCGCGAGACGATCGCCGCGTTCGTCCGCGCTCGCGTTCGCGAGACGGTCGACTCGGTCGAGGGTCCGGAGGAGGTAGACGCGAGGGCGGAACTGGACGAGTCTGTCGTCGACTGACGAGCCGGAAGCCCAACAGACACGCGTAAGTGCCGGGGTTCCGAACGCTCGCTCATGCCCGAGCCAACCGATCTCGAGGAGCTCCGACGCGGCACCGATCTCGTCAAGCGCGGCTTCGCCCGTATGCAGAAAGGCGGCGTCATCATGGACGTCGTGAACCCCGAACAGGCCCGGATTGCGGAGGAGGCCGGCGCCGTCGCCGTGATGGCACTCGAGGCCGTCCCCGCCGACATCAGAAAGCGCGGCGGCGTCGCCCGAATGGCCGATCCCGCCGACGTCGAGGAGATCGTCGACTCCGTCTCGATCCCCGTCATGGGCAAGGCCCGTATCGGCCACCGCACTGAGGCCCAGATCCTGGAGGCCGTCGGCGTCGACATGATCGACGAGAGCGAGGTGCTCACGCCCGCGGACAACGACTACCACATCGACAAGCGCGAGTTCACCGCGCCGTTCGTCTGCGGCGCGCGTAACCTCGGGGAGGCCCTGCGCCGGATCGACGAGGGCGCGGCCATGATCCGCACCAAGGGCGAGGCCGGCACCGGCGACGTCAACCAGGCGGTCTACCACCAGCGAACCATCAAAGGCGAGATCCGCAAACTCGAGGGAATGAGCCACGAGGAACGTGAGGCGTACGCCCGCGAGATCGAGGCGAACGCCGACCTGGTCCACGAGGCTGCGGAGATGGGGCGGCTCCCGGTCGTGAACTTCGCCGCGGGCGGCATCGCCACCCCGGCAGACGCCGCGCTCATGATGACCCACGACTGCGACGGCATCTTCGTCGGCAGTGGCATCTTCGGCGCGGAGAACCCGCCGGAGATGGCCGAGGCCATCGTCGAAGCGGTCAACCACTGGGACGATCCCGAATCGCTCGCCGAAATCTCGAAGAACCTAGGCAAGAGCATGAAGGGCGACGCGAACGTCGACCTGCCCGAAGAGGAGCGGATGCAGGGCCGAGGCGTCTGAACGAGGACTCGAACCCGTCTTCGTCACCGAATCGGCAGCCCGAACGCGATTCCTGCCTCGTGACCTTTCCCTGGTAAGGCGCCTCGTTTTCTCCGTTCGGCGCCTCTGTACGGTATGAACAGTACGTCGAGCGAGACGAACGGACTTGAGCAGCTCTCCGAACGCGTCCTTGGGGGAACGACCGGATTGTTTCAGGCGATCGAACAGGACGCGTCCGACGAGCGGGTGTCGAGCCTGGCGAAGGAGCTGTGGGAGATCACCGACGCGGCCGAAGGCCTTCTCGAGACGGTGGACCTCGAACGGCTGCCCGACGCCGTCGACGCCGACGACCTCCCCGACCTGATCGACGTCGAGAACCTCCCGAAAGCGATCCGGGATCGCGACGCGAGCGAGGTGCTCGATCTCAGCGAGCTCCGCCACGCGATCAAGTTGCGGGAACTCTGGAATACGGTCGACCTCGTGGACTTTCGACAGGCGAGCCACCGACTCAAGGCAGAGATCGAGGACGTGGTCGGTCCCGATCGGATGTCCGCGGCTTCGGACGGCGACTCGAGAGCCGCAGCCGACCTCGAGGCGTTCGGCGACGAGATCCGGGCCGAGGCGCCCAACGTGGCGCTCCAGCAGCAGGCCAAGAAACGGATGAAACAAGCTCGTCGCGGCGTGCTCGAGGGGCACGCGGCCCTCGAGGAGGTGTACGCCGGGAATCGGTCGAAGCCCTCCAAGAGACGGCGAGAAGGGCCTCGAAACCCGACAGCCGTCTCGCTGCTTCCGGGCGGTCCGCTGCCGGACAGCGCCTCCGTGCGGTATTCGTCGGTTCCGCCCGCCGTTCGGGGCGCGGCGATCGACCCACTTCCGCGGATTTATGGCCGCCGCTGGCGAGGGAAGCGCGGCTCACCGTGAAATCGGAGCCCCCATCGTGGCGAGCGTCCTTCGAAAAATCGGTGCTCGAGCGGGCGAATACAGGAAAACGGCGTCGTTCGAAACGCGAGAAGGTTAGTCGGCCTGAACGGCTTCCGCGGACTCCTCGGACTCGCGGTAGTGCTCCGCGATGAGGTCCTCGTCGATCCGGTTGAGTTCCTCCTTGGGCAGCGTCGAGAGCAGGTCCCAGCCAATCTCGAGGGTGTCCTCGATCGACCGGTCGGTATCGTACCCCTGCTGGACGAACTCGTTTTCGAACCGGTCGGCGAAGTCGAGGAATTTGTTGTCCCGTTCGGTCAGCGCCTCGCGACCGACGATATTCACGAGGTCGCGTAGGTCCTCACCCTCCGCGTACGCGGCGTAGAGCTGGTCGGAGACGTCCGCGTGGTCTCCACGGGTCAGCCCCTCGCCGATCCCGTCGTCCATCAGCCGCGACAGGCTGGGCAGGACGTTGATCGGCGGCTCGATCCCCTGGCTGTTCAGGGATCGGTCGACGATGATCTGACCCTCGGTAATGTAGCCCGTCAGGTCCGGAATCGGGTGGGTGATGTCGTCGGAAGGCATCGTCAGGATCGGAATCTGAGTGACCGAGCCCTCGCGGCCCTCGATTCGACCCGCCCGCTCGTAGAGCTGGGCCAGGTCGGTGTACATGTACCCGGGGTAGCCACGTCGGCCCGGAACCTCCTCGCGGGCCGCGCCGATCTCGCGCAGTGCCTCACAGTAGTTCGTGATGTCCGTGAGGATGACGAGGACGTGGTAGTCCTTCTCGAAGGCGAGGTACTCCGCGGTGGTCAGGGCCAGTCGCGGCGTGACCGTCCGCTCGACGGCGGGGTCGTCCGCCAGGTTCATGAAGACGACCGAGCGCTCGAGCGCGCCGGTGCGTTCGAAGTCCTGCATGAACTCGTTGGCCTCCTCCTGGGTGATGCCCATCGCGCCGAAGATGACGGCGAACTCCGAGCCCTCGTCGCTTTCTCCTTCCTCCTCCGGCACCGTTGCCTGCCGGGCAATCTGGAGCGCCAGATCGTTGTGCGGCAGTCCGGAACCGGAGAAGATCGGCAGTTTCTGCCCGCGAACGAGCGTGTTCATGCCGTCGATGGAGCTGACACCCGTCTGGATGAACTCCTCGGGGTACTCCCGGGAGTAGGGGTTGATCGCCGCCCCGACGATGTCGAGTCGCTCGTCGGGAACGATCTCGGGACCGCCGTCGATGGGGTTCCCGGACCCGTCGAGCACGCGACCGAGCAGGTCCTCCGTGACGGGCATCTTCATGGTCTCGCCCAGGAAGCGAACGGAGGCGTTGCGGTCGATGCCGCCCGTCCCCTCGAACACCTGGATCGAGACGAGTCCTTCGCTCGATTCGAGTACCTGTCCGCGAAGGGTCTTGCCGTCTTCCGTTTCGATCTCGACGATCTCGTCGTAGCCAACGGGTTCGTCGACCTCGGCAAACACCAGCGGACCGCTGATTTCCGTGATCGTTTGATATTCTTTCATGATTGGCTAGTAGAGGGCCTTAATCTGGGACTCGAGGTCCGACTCGAGTTCGTCGATGAATTCGTGCCAGTCCTCGGCGGTTCCCATCCGGTTGAGTCGGGGCGCGGCGTCGACGTCCTGGATCTCGTCGACCGGGACGCCGGCGTCGAGCGCCTCGAAGGCCTCGTCGTTGAACGTTCGAATCGCCTGGAGCATCCGGTAGGTCTTCTCGGGCTCGCAGTAGGTGTCCACGTCGTGGAACGCGTTCTGCTGGAGCCACGCCTCCCGGAGGTAGCGTGCGACCTCGAGAGTCATCTGCTGGTCTTCCGGCAGGGCGTCCTTGCCGACGAGCTGGACGATCTCCTGGAGTTCGTCTTCCTCGTCGAGCACGTCGACGGCCCACTGGCGGATCTCGGGGTAGTCTTCTGCGACGTTCTCCCGGTACCAGGGGTCGAGTTGCTGTCGATACAGCGAGTACGACTCGTTCCAGTTGATCGAGGGGAAGTGCCGACGCTCGGCGAGGTCGGCGTCCAGCGCCCAGAACGTTTTGACGATACGCAGGGTGTTCTGGGTGACGGGCTCGGAGAAGTCGCCGCCCGGGGGCGAGACTGCACCGATGACCGACACCGATCCCTGGGTGCCGTTGACGTTCTGGAATAGGCCGGCGCGCTCGTAGAACTCAGAGAGCGACGCGGCGAGGTAGGCAGGGTAGCCCTCCTCACCGGGCATCTCCTCGAGTCGGCTCGAAATCTCTCGCATGGCCTCTGCCCACCGCGAGGTGGAGTCGGCCATCAGCGCGACGTCGTAGCCCATGTCGCGGAAGTACTCCGCGATGGTAATGCCCGTGTAAATGCAGGATTCGCGGGCCGCGACGGGCATGTTCGAGGTGTTCGCGATGAGGCAGGTCCGGGACATCAGCGGCTTCCCGGTCTTGGGGTCTTCCAGTTCCGGGAAGTCCTCGATGACCTCGGTCATCTCGTTGCCACGCTCGCCACAGCCGACGTAGACGACGATGTCCGCGTCGGCCCACTTCGCGAGCTGATGCTGGGTGACCGTCTTTCCGGAGCCGAATGGGCCCGGAATCGCCGCGGTGCCGCCCTTGGCGATCGGGAAGAGGCCGTCCAGAATGCGCTGGCCGCTGATGAGCGGAATCGTCGGCGTCTGCTTCTCCTCGGCGGGTCGGGCCGACCGAACCGGCCACTCCTGGTGCATCGTGATCTCCTCGTCGGAATCGAGTTCGGCGACGACCTCGTCGACCGTGAACGTGCCGCTCTCGATTGAGGTGATCTCGCCGCCCTCGTAGTCCGGCGGGACCATCACTTTGTGGGTGATGCTCTCGGTTTCGGGAACCTCACCGATGACGTCCCCGGGTTCGACCGCGTCACCCTCCTCGACGGTGGGCGTAAACTCCCACGTTCGCTCGAGGTCGATGCCCGGCGCGTCGACCCCGCGGTCGAGGAACGCCGAGTTCATCTTCTCCTCGAGTTCGTCGAGGGGTCGCTGGACGCCGTCGTAGATGGTGTCCAGCAGACCGGGTCCGAGGTCGACGCTCAGTGGCTCGCCCGTGTTCTCGACGGGTTCGCCGGGGCCGACGCCGGAGGTTTCCTCGTAGACCTGAATCGTGGTCAGGTTCCCTTCGATTTCGATGACCTCGCCCATCAGCCCTTCGTCGCCGACGTAGACGACGTCGTTCATTCGGGCGTCGAGGTCCGCGGCGGTCACGACGGGACCGCTCACGCTTTCTATCACACCGTCTTCGTCGACGGATTCTAGTGCCTGGCTCATAGGTTACTCACTGTCTTGGTCTTCGTCCTCGTCCATCAGGTCGATCCCAATGGCGCGTTTGATCTGCTCGCGAAGGCCGCCGCCACCGCTGGCGCCGCCGCCGATGGTGATGACGACCGGTTCGACGCTCGTTTCGACGTCCGAGCGGACGTTTCGCGAGAGATACTCGAGGTCGCCCTCGTGCATGATGACGATACCGACGTCGCCGTCCTCGAGGACGGCCGTGGCGGCGTCGTCGAGGGTGTCGGCCTTTTCGTCGTCGGGGACGTTCTCGAACCGTCTGACGCCGGCGAGCCGAAAGCCCGTGGTGAACTCCGGACTGCCGACGACCGCGATTTCCTGGCTCATAGGATCACCAGCTCCTCTTCGATCTCACTTTCCGAGAGGCCGACCTCCCGACCGCGGGCGATGGCGCGGATGTTCTCGATCTCGCGTTCCTTCGCGAGGATGTACGACAGCACGGCCGACACCGACACCGGGTAGATGCTCGAGAGCGTATCCGCGTACTCGAGCAACGCGGCGTCGACGGCGTGCTCGAACTGGATCAGGCTGTCGGCGTCGCGCAGTCGGTCGAGCGCGCCCGAGAGGCGGTCACCGTAGCGTCGGTTGGCGGCGATGTGATCGACCAGGTCGTCGTAGCGGTTGACCAACTGGCGGAGTTCGCTCTCGGTGAAGAGCACGCCGCCGTCGATGTAGTATGCCGCGGGGTCGAGGTCGGCGCCGCTGCGAGCGAGTCGCAGGGCGTTCCGTGCGTTCCGGAAGTCGATCTCGGCCTGGAGGAACTCGATGTAGAGCGCTCGTGGGCCCTCTTGTGGACCGGCCGACCCGGGCGTGTCGAGGCCCCGAATGTCAGCCAGCAGCCGTTCGTAGAACGCCCGATCGAGCGCGTTCTCGAGGGGGACCAGCGCGTGGCTCTCCTCGTACTCCTCGTAGGCGACCTCGAGCGGATCGTGGTAAATCGTCCGGCTGAGTACTTCGATCGCGTCCTCGATGGTGTCGACCTCGAGCAGGCGGTCGATGGTTCGCTCGTCGAGTTCGCCGGCACGGATCAGGTCCGTCCGAACCTCCTCGGCGTTGGAGTCGGTGTAGATGCCTCGGAGGATCGTCTTCAGGTTCCAGACGTCGAACTTCCGGAGGTATCGGGCGATCAGGTCGTAGAGGCGACCGTCCGACCAGTCCAGCAAGTCGTGGAAGTGCCTGGCGAGGTTCTGGTTCAGCGCGTACTCGATCAGGTCGACGCCGGAAAAGCGGGTGCCGAGGGCGTTGATCTCGCGTTCGTACTCCGTCTCCTCCATGAACCGTGCGATCTCGCTCGGCCCCATCCGGACCAGCTTCCGATAGTCTTCGTCCGCGAACAGCGAGGCCCGACGCGACCGCACGCGAGCGTTCACGTATTCCGGATTCGAGGCGCCCGTGCTCATTGCTCGAAGAGTCGGTTACTGATCTCCCGGAGGTTCTCTTCCCAGACGTCCTCGAGCACCGAGTCGAAGGTGTTGTTCACCCGGACGCGAGACTGCTCGCTCTCGACGACGACGCCGCCGAGGCAGTCGCGCTCGCCGGCGTACGCGTAGCCGTCGTAGTCCGCGAGGATCGACTCGATCAGTGCCTGGTCGTCGGCACGACCGTAGACGCTGACGTCGTCGCCCTCGTCGAACTCCTCGCCGGCGGCGTCGATGAGCGTCCGCGTTAGGTCCTCGCGGGTCTCGCTCTCGAGGCCGACCAGTTCGGCTTCGACCTGCTCGCGAACGTCGCCGAGGACGTTCCGTCGGGCCTCCAGGCGCTCCTGTTTCGCCTCCAGTTTCGCACTGGAGAGTCGCTGTTCGCGCAACTGCTCAATCTCGCGTTCGACCTCGGTCTCGGCACGCTCGAGGGTTTCCTCGGCGTCGTCCTCGGCCGCCGACTCGATCTCCTCGGCGCGAGCCTCGCCTTCCGCGCGGATCTCCTCCGCACGCGCGTGGGCCTCTTCTCGAATGTCTGTGACGACTGTATCCAAACTCATTGTGGAAAAGCGAACGGGGTGCTCAGGCGATGAAGACGACGACCAGTGCCAGGATCACGAGCGTCTCTGGGAGGACGGTCATGATCAGGCCCGGCACGAACATGTCGTCGTCCTCGGCCATCGCGCCGACGGCAGCCGCACCGATACCTCGCTCG
Source organism: Natronosalvus rutilus (assembly GCF_024204665.1). Lineage (NCBI taxonomy): Archaea > Methanobacteriati > Methanobacteriota > Halobacteria > Halobacteriales > Natrialbaceae > Natronosalvus > Natronosalvus rutilus. Next base: position 937,001 of record NZ_CP100355.1, read on the forward strand.
GCGTATCCCGAGGCGAGCGCCGCGAGACCGACCGCGATCGCGGCGGCCGCGCCGGGGTCGTTCAGCGTCTGCAGTGCAACGTTCGAGGCTTCGAGGGATTCCATCATTTTTGATTACTCCTGACTGTAGGTTCGATCGTGTCCGAACGGTTCGTAGTTGGCTCCACCGCCTTCATAAAACTTGTTAAAGAATTCGACGTACTCGAGTCGAACTCCCTGTAAGCCGGCGCTTGTCACGCCAAGGACTAACACGACGACGTGTCCGACGACTAGAATGACGAACCCGCCGATGAGTCCAGCGATGCCGCCCATGTGCATGAGGCCGTCGAAGATTACGGTGGCCCCGCTGTCGTAGTGTTCGGCGACGTAGCTGGGGTCGTGTCCGGCCGAGCCCAGGAAGTGGAACGCGCCATCGGGGTCCTCGTAGGCCCCGAAGAACAGCAGGTTGACCACGAACGCCATGCCGGCCTTCGCGAGCAACACTGCGCCCATCCGGGTGTACGAGAAGACGTTGACGACGACGTCGAGGGCTTCGACGGCCTCGACGGGTTCGCTGCTGATCAGCATGACGAGGCCGATTAGGAAGACGAGCAAGGGTGCCGTCAACAGGAAGTCGCCGACGGCAGGGAGTGGGATGGTCACCAGCCCCCACTCGGGGAAGCCGGTGAACCCGATGGGAAACGGCCCGTCGCTAGCAAACGTCGTGAAGAGGAACTCTGGCTTCGACGCTTCGGCCTGTGCCGAGAAGATCCAGATCCAAATGCCGTTGAGCATCAGGATCCACGACCCGCTGTGGAAGAGCGCATCCTTGAGGCCGTGGCTCAGGTTCTCGACGAAGTCGATCAGGTAGCCGATGTTCAGGTGCACGATGCCGGCGAGCACGCTCACGACCATCCAGCCGATGGCGAAGTCGGACGCACCGGGTTCGAGACCCTTGTTCAGCGGCAACAGTTCGACGTTGAGCAGGTCGCCCCAGACGATAGATCCGAGAACGTGTAGGCCGAAGATTTCGCCGTAGATGAACCCGAAGATGATCGTGAACGCACCGGCCCAAATGGCCACGCCGCCCAGGCTCGAGACGCCGTCGCTCTCGAAGTTGGTTGCCATGTAGTAGCCGATGGCGACGTACAGGATCCCGTAGCCGACGTCACCGATCATGAAGCCGAAGAAGACCGGGAACGTCAGGAACAGGAAGACCGTTGGGTCGAGTTCGCTGTACTTCGGTTTGTTGACCGCGTTGACCAGGGCCTCGAATGGTTTCGCGACGCCGGGGTTGTCCTGGATGACCGGCGGTTCGTCGTCCATCGTGACGGCCGAGCCACCGTCGGTGACGGCTTTCTGTTCAGCCCGCTCTTCTTCGTCCTCACTGGCGGTCGGCCCGTCGTCGTCCTGTGCGGCGGGCGTCCCCTTCTGGACGTCTTCGGTGTGCGTGTGGGCGCCGTGACGGTCGTAGTCGGCGCGCTCGAGTTCTTCGATCTCGACGCTGTCGCCGACGGCGTCGTTCAGCGCGGCGACGAGGCGGTCGTACTCGGTCGTCGGGATCCAGCCCTCGGCGATGAACGCCCGGTCGCTCGTCGCGAATTGGAGCGGCGCTTCGGCGCGCTGGACCTCGACCGTGAGTTTTTCCTCGGCGAGCAACAGGAACGCGCCCTCCTCGGTCTTGATCGTCTCGAGGTCGGCGTCGATTTCCTCGAGTTTGGCCTCGAGTTCGTGTTCCTCGCGCTCGAGATCGGACACGTAGGACTCGGGGTCCTTCTCCGTCTCGGGCACCTGGTAGCGACTGAAGTCGACGCCGACGAGGGCGTCGTCGACGAACCCTTCGTCGGCTCCGGCGGCGGGTGCTGCGACGATCGCGACGACTCCGTCGCCGGTGAACGTCTCGTAGGCACGGACGTCGTCGGACGCGTCGAGGACGGCCTCGACCTCAGTCAGCGACCCCTCGCCGACGACGACTTCGACGGAGTCGTACCCCGACAGCAAGTCGAGGTCGATCCCGAGGTCCGCGAACGGTTCGATCCGGTCGAGTCGCTCCCTGACGCGGCGCAACTGGTCGCGAACCTCGGTACGTCGGTCGTCGAGGTCGTTGACCCGCGTCCGGATGGATTCGAGGCGGGACTCCCAGTCCTTGCCGAGCCGTCCGGACTGGACGTCGACGTCGTCGTCCTCGAGGTCGAGCGTGCTCTCGAGGGCCCGGACCGTGACGAGCTTCTCGGAGGCCTCGTCGGCGCCCGCGATGGGGTTGCCGTTATCGAAGCCCGCCCAGGAGCCGTCGTAGTCCGAGAGGTGTACCAGGTTCAGGTCGTAGACTGCCTCGATGACCGTGGGCATGACGCCCTTCGAACCGGTCACCGAGACCTTGCTCATCCGTTCAGGTCTGAGCATTGACGTCCTCCTGGAACAGGTCGACGACGTGGGATGCCACCTCGTCGACCCGTGTCGTGGCGCGTTTCTCGAGCGCCTCGCGATCTTCGGTTCCCTCCCGGAGCACGCGCTCACACTCGGCGTCGATCTCCTCGCGAGCGTCCTCGAGCCGGCGCTCCTTGAGGTCTCGAGCCTCCGCTTCCGCTTCCGAGCGTATCTCCTCGGCGCGTTTCCGGGCCTCGGCGATGCGCTCGTCGCGGTCGTTCTCCGCCTGTGCGACGATTTCGTCGGCCTCCTCTTCTGCCGACTTGATCTCTTGTAGAACCTGTGGCCTCGGCATACTCTAAGCACCCGACGTTTGCTTGAGCGCGTATAAGGTAGTTGCGAAAGTGGCTGGCGTGCGGCCTCGCGTTTCGCTCCGGTCACGAACGAACTGCCGACGAGCGCCTCTCTCGAATCGCCCCAGCGGTGTCAACAGCCGCCCTGCCGACGGACGGGAGCGCCGAATCACGCTGGATGGACAGACCTATCACGCCAGGCGACCAATCGGCGCCAAATGGGAATCCTCGAGAACAAGGCGCGGGCGCGGCTGTTCTACAAGTACCTCTCGACGATTTACGACCGGATCAACCCCTTCATCTGGAACGAAGAGATGCGAACCGAGGCGCTCTCGCTGCTGGACTTCGAGGACGCTGAAATGGTGCTCGACGTGGGCTGTGGTACCGGCTTCGCGACCGAGGGTCTGCTCGAGCACGTCGACACCGTCTACGCGCTCGACCAGAGTGAACACCAGCTCGAGAAGGCCTACGCCAAGTTCGGGAAGACGGGCGGCCGCGTCGACTTTCACCGGGGCGACGCCGAGCGACTGCCGTTCAAGACTGACACGTTCGACGTCGTCTGGTCCTCGGGATCGATCGAATACTGGCCCGAACCCGTCCTCGCCCTTCGGGAGTTCAACCGCGTGCTCAAACCGGGCGGCCAGGTGCTCGTCGTCGGGCCGAACTACCCGGACAACCGGATCGCCCAGGTGCTGGCCGACGCGATGATGCTCTTCTACGACGAGTACGAGGCCGATCGCATGTTCAAGGAGGCGGGCTTCGAAGAGGTCCAGCACCTGTTCCAGGGACCGTCCTACGAGCCCGAGGTGGCGATCACGACGATCGCTCGAGCGCCCGAGAAGTAACCTCGAGACGCGATTTGACGCCGATACTTTGGTTGCCCATATCGAGCCGACCTCACTCCACCCGCCGCTCGAGGAAGTCAGCCAGCAGTTCGAACATCCGCAGTTTCTGTGCCTGGTCCGAAGAGGCGTGACCCTCCTCGCCGAGTTCCTCGTACTCGAAGTCCTCGCCCTCCTCGTAGCCGCTCTCGAGCAGGGCGTCCCGGAAGATCCGGGCCTGCGAAACGGGGACGCGGCGGTCGTTGACGCCGTGAACGAGGAAGATCGGGTCCTCGACGTTCTCGACGTGGGTCACGGGGCTACGCTCCCGGTAGAGGTCGGGGTTCTCCTCGGGCGTCCCGAGGTAGGTCTCCATCAACTCGGTCCGGAAGTGGGGCATCGTGTTCTCGAACATGTCCTCGAGGTCGGTGAGGCCGATCCAGGCGACCCCCGCCGCGTAGAGGTCGGGGTACTGGACCATCTGCCAGTAGGCGGAGTAGCCGCCGTAGGAGCCGCCGAAGACGACGACGCGGTCCGAATCGAGGAAGTCGTAGGTCTCGAGAACGTGCTCGGCCGCGGTGGCGACGTCGCCCTGCTCGGCACCCGCCCAGTCGTCGTAGAGTTCGCGAACGAACTTTCGTCCTCGTCCGGTGGATCCGCGGTAGTTGATTTGCAACACCGAGAAGCCCTGGGAGACCAGCACCTGGGTGTAGAGGTCGAACGACTTCGTGTCTCGAGCGCGGGGGCCACCGTGGGGGTTGACGATCAGCGGCGACGGTCGCTCGCCCGAATCGTAGAAGAGCGCGCCGATCTCGAGTTCGTCGTAAGGCTCGTGCTCGACGGCGCGCTGGGGCGTCTCCGGGATGCCGTCGGAGTCCACGCGGAGGTACTCCGCGTCCGCGAAGTCCTCGGGATCGAACGGCCCGTACTCGGCCTCGAGCAGCGTCTCGTAGCTGTCTTCGGACAGGTCGTAGACCAGCAGCTCGGGGCGCCGGGTGGGCGTCGTGTGCTGGACGAGCACCCGGTCGTCGTCGATGACGACGCTGCCGGGACCATAGCCGCCCAGGGAGGCGACGCCCTCGGGGACGTCGAACTCGCGGCTCTCGCCGGTCTCGAGGTCGTAGACGATAGGGACAGCGACGGCGTCACGGCTCCGCATCGCGAGTACCCGCTCGCCGTCGGGGAGGAAGGTGGTGCCGTGTTCCTCGTACTCGTCCTCGCCGTACCACTCGACGGAGTCCGACTCGAGGTCGTAGACGCCGATCCGCCCCAGGTCAGCGGAGTTGTCGCTGACGAGCAAGCGCTCGCCATCGGGGCTCCAGTCGTTGGGCATCGACTCTGCGCCGTCCTCACCCAGTTCGAGATTTCGGGGATTCGAGCCGTCGACGTCCATCACGTAGACGTCCTTGTTGTTGTGATCGTCGGATTCGTTCGTCGAGAACGCCACTCGCTCGCCGTCCGGCGAGAGCGTCGCTCCGCCAGCAGCCCGCTCGTAGTCGGTGATCTTGGTCGTCTCGCCGCTCGAGCGACCGTGGCGGTAAAGGTTCATCTGCCCGTCTCGCGTGGAGCCGACGACCAGCGTCTCGCCGTTGTCGCTCACGTCCTGGATCGTGACCTGGCCGTCCATCTCGAGGACGGACTCGACCTCGCCATCGCGGGTGAGCGCGTAGATGTCGTTCTGCTCGTTACCGTCGTCGTCGAGGTGGAAGAACACTCGATCACCGTCGCCCCAGGTGACGAACCAGCGGGCGTTTCGAGGGACCTCGCCGTCGGACCACTGCTCGAGGTCGCCGCTCTCGACGTCGAGGACGTGGAGCTCGTTTCGGCCCGTCACGTCGTAGTAGAGTGCCACTTCGTCGCCGTCCGGACTCACCGTCGGATGGGCCATCGTCGGCAGACTCGCCAGCTCCTCGAGAACGTCGGCGTCGGTAGATTGTGCCATACGACACCGTGACTCGGGGGGCTCTTCAATACTTGGAAATACGTCACGTCTCACCGGTTTCGCACCCTCGCCAGCGGTCGATATGGTGGCTTCAAGCCCCTCGAGGTCGAACCGCCGGCCGTGTCACAGCCGATCGTCGTCCCCGGAGCGCGAGACGTCCGGGCCACGCTCGAGGAACCGTCGTCGGAACCGACCGCGATCGTCGTCGCCTGTCCGCCTCACCCCCAGCATGGCGGGAACCGGGGAGACCGCCGCCTGGTCGCCGTCAGCGACGCCCTCCTCGAGCGGGGAATCGCCTGCCTGCGGATCGACTACGGGGAGTGGGACGAGGGCCACGGCGAGCGCGAGGACGTCCGGAACGCGATTCGCTGGGCGAGCCCACGATACGATCACGTCGGCGTCTTCGGCTTCAGTTTCGGCTCCGGCCTGGCCCTGCTCGCGAGCGCCGACGACCCCGCCGCCGACGCGGTCTCGGCGCTGGCACCGCCTTCTAGCCTCGGTTCGGATCTCGAGGTGGTGCCGGCGCTCGCGTCGCTCGAGACTCCGGTCCAGGTCGGGTACGGGACCCGGGATTCGACCGTCGACTGGGAACCGGTCGTCGAGGCGGCGACGGAACGGGGCGACCGCGTGCTTGAGTTCTCGGCCGACCATTTCTTCGTCGGCCAGCACGAGTCGGTCGCGACGGAGATTGGCGAGTTTTTCGCCGAGACGCTCGAGTGAGGCGTCGCTCTCTCCGAGTCATCGGTTCGGTCACTGACTCTCGCTCGAGCGACACCCCGTCGTGGAAACACGCCCACAGAAAGGCGGCTCGTCGACCGCTCAGGTCGTCCGGAACGCCCGGTCGCCCGCGTCACCCAGGCCGGGGACGATGAACCCGTTCTCGTCGAGGTGGTCGTCGATAGCCACCGTCAGGAGGTCGGCCTCGGGGACGGCCTCGCTCACGCGGAGGAGTCCCTCCGGCGCCGAAACTGCCGAGAGGACGATCAGATGCTCCGGATCGGTCGAGTTCGCGATCACGTGTTCCAGGACGGCGTTCATGGTGCTGCCCGTCGCGAGCATTGGATCCGCGACGATCACGGTATCGTCTTCGGTAATCTCGGGAAGTTTGACGTAGTCGATGGTGATCGGGAAGGTGCCGTTCTCGTCGCGCCCGGCCTCCTCGTCGCGACTGGCGCTGATGACGCCTTGACGGGCGCGCGGGAAGGCCTTGAGCAATCCCTCGACGAAGGGCGTCGCGGCCCGGAGGACGTTGATGATGACCACGTCGTCGAGGCCCTTGACCCGCTCGCCCATGGTCGCCTCGAGGGGCGTCTCGATCTCGACGTACTCGGTCTCCATGCGCCCGTCGATGATCTCGTAGCCACAGATTCGCCCGAGTTTCACGAGTCCCTTGCGGAAGCTCACCTGCTCGGTTTCGATGTCCCGCAGGCGCGAGAGCGTGTCCTTCGCCAGCGCGTGGGTGACGAGGTAGGCGTCACCGCGGTCTTCGATCGGCATACCGGCACTCTGCGGGCGGTGACATTTATTGTACCGATTGCTCGAGACGAGCCTCCCTCCGAGCGCCCCGCTCTCGTCACCACTCGAGCCTCGAACCTCGAACGGCTCGCGGGCGGTGCCTCGAGTCGGTCCGGAGGGGGCGTTTCAGCTGCAGGTACAGGTGCCGGTGCAGGTGGCGCCCGACGGTTCGCCGGTCGTCCGGTGTCGGTCCGGTTTCGGGCAGGTCCGTTCGGCGTCCGGCATCGGTCCGGCCCGTTCAGTGCCCAGCGTCGTGCGGGTTCAGCGCAGTACCGTAGTTTTCGGCGTGGTCGGCGTAGTCGATGAACCGCGGCGCGTCCGGGTCGAACGGCCGCTCGAGGCTCTCGAAGGCCTTCTTCTTGTCCCAGCTCTGGAGGCCGCCGATGGCCGACCGATCCTCGAGGTCGTGGTAGTCGAGAACGGGTTCGGTGAGTTCCCACGCCTTCAGACCCTGCTCGGTGCGGACGATGACACTCGAGAATTCGTCGGCGGAGCCGACGGACCCGACGGTAACGTCGGCGGCGTAACCGGTGAAGTCGGCGCACTCGTCACAGCCCTTGAGCGCGGCGTCGTGGAAGTTCTCGATGTCCTCCTCCAGCATCATCCGGCCGTCGAGGTCGTAGACCATCAACTTCCCGTGGAGGACGTCCATCTTGCCAATCTCGGCGGGCGAGATGCCCCGCTGTTCCTCGAGGTGCTCGCCCATGAGGCTGTAGTAGTTGAAATTCTTGGTGCACATCAGCGCGATGGTGTATTCCACCGCGCGGACGCCCTCCTCCTGGGCGCCGTACTCCCACTCGAAGTCCTGTAGGGCGCGGATGCCCTCGATCTCGCAGGGAGTGCCCACGAGCGCCAGCGAGATGTCCTCCCAGGGCTTGTCGGGAAGCTTGTGCTCCCACTGACCGAGGTCGAGGTTGCCGAGCGCGAGCGTCTGGTTGTAGATGGTGCCCGCGTTCTCGATCAGGTCCTCGCGGCTGGTGGCGAGGTAGCTCTCGGCCTTCCAGGGCTCCTCCTCGCTCTCGGTGGCGACGAGCGCGCCGTCGATCTCGCCGGCCTCGAGCAGGGTGGCGAGGATGCCAGTGACGACGCCGCCGTCCTGGGCGCCGTCCGTCCAGTCGTCGTCGACCTTCGCGGAGAACTCCGTGATCGGGTCGCCCGCGCCCGAGACGTTGTCGTCGCCGCCGGTGATCTTCCACTGGCGCTCGTAGCGCAGGCCGCCGCGGGGGCAGAAGTCCCAGCAGAGTGAACAGCCGGTACACATCTTGACCAGTTTCGGCAGGTCGTCGTCGCCGACGCCGATGGAATCCGAGGGGCAGGCCGAGACGCAGGTCCCACACTGGATACAGCGGCCGTCGTCGATGACGGCTTCGTCCAGTTCCATGAACCAGGTCTTCTCGTCGGGCGTCTCGATGTCGTTCATCTCCGAACGGATCTCGTAGCCCGGCGTGTCGAGGTCGACGCCCTCGGGAACGCCGACGCGCTCGTCGGGGGCGCCGCTGTCGACGTCCTGGCTGACCCCCTTGGCAGGTTCGGTGAACTCCACGTCGCCGAGGGTCCCGTCGGCGTCGACGTTGGCCGGCCGAGCACCACCGTCAGAGCGGAGCCCTGACGTACTCCCCCTCGTTTCACTCGCGGGAACGTCGTCAGACCGAGGCTCCGATGAATCTCGACTCGCCGTACTTGCCGAAGATTGCGCGGCCGATTCGGGCGCCTCGGCGCCGGGACCGACGCCGTCGGCGGGAATCGTGCCGTGTTCGCTGTCGGGGCGGTGGATCCGCGCGCCCGACGCCGTCGGGACGGACTCCTCGTCACCGTCGACGTCCGCCTCGGGGACGCCCGGGAGGGCAGGGGCGTCGCTCCGTTCGTCGCCCTGGCGGGTCTCGGTCGCCCGTTCATCGTGCTCGTCAGTCATCGGCGGCCACCCCCTCGGTGACGGGTGCGTCGGCCCGCTTCATGATCGAGCGCAGGTGCCCGTTGTCGACCCGACGACACCACTCGTAGAACCGCTCGCCGTCGGTCCGGTCCTCGGCGTAGGCCTCGAACAGCCGCTCGAGGGCGGGGATGACGGCGTCGGCGGGCACCGCGTTCTCGACCCAGTCGAGGAACTCGTTGTCGGACCCGATCGAGCCACCGAGGCCGAAGTCCATGCCCTCGACGATGGCGTCGGCGTCATCGTCCCCATCGGTATCGACCTGGACGGTCTCGCCACGGAAACCGATGTCCGCGATTTGGGGCTGGGCGCAGGAGGCCGAGCAGCCCGACATGTGCATCCGGACGACCTCGAGGTCGTCCAGCGTGTCGATGCGCTCGTCGAGTTCGCGGGCCCAGCGCCTGACGCGCTTTTTTGTCTCGATGATGCCGTAGTTACAGAACTCCGAACCGGTGCAGCCGACGGCGCCGCGCGAGAACGGCCCCGGATCGGGCTGGTAGTCCTGGGCGAACGGCTCCGCGAGCAGGTCCTCGACGTTCTCCGCTGGAACGTGGGTGATGAGGAAGTTCTGGTCAGTCGCCAGCCGGATAGAGGCGTCATCGGTGCCGTACGTCCTGGCCGCGCGGGCCGCCTTGGCGAACTCGTCGCCACCCATCCGTCCGGCGATCACGTTGAAGCCGACGTAGGTCAGGCCCTCCTGCTTCTGGTCGTGGACGCCGACGTGGTCGCCGGCGTACCCCTCGGTGAGGTCGACGCCCCTGGTGGGCAGGTCGACGGTGCAGCGGTCGCGGATTGCCGCCTCGAACGTTTCGGGGCCGAGTTGCTCGACGAGGTAGCGCATCCGGCAGACGCCGCGGTTGTTGCGGTCGCCGAGTTCCTTGAACGTCTGGGCGACCGCCCGGCAGAACTCGACGGCGGCTTCAGGCGGGACGAAAACGTCGAGGTTCGAGGCCATCCGCGGACCGTCCGAGAGGCCGCCGCCGACGCGGACGTGGAAGCCGTAGTACTCCTGTCCCTCGAGTTCCTTACGTGCGGGAACCAGTCCGAGGTCGTTGATCTGGGACTGGGCGCAGTCGTGTTTACACCCCGTGATCGTCATCTTGAACTTCCGGGGGAGGTTCGCGTACTCGCGATTGCCGGTGAAGTAGTCGGAGACGGCGTCGACGACTGGCTGGGCGTCGAAGCACTCGTGGTCGTCGAGCCCTGCGGCGGGACAGCCGAGTACGTTCCGCGCGCCGTCACCGCACCCCTGGATCGTCGTCAGGCCGACCTCGTCGTAGCGCTCCCAGACGTCGGGGACGTCCTCGATCTCCACCCAGTGTTTCTGGACGTCCTGTCGGGTGGTGATGTCGAGGTAGGCGTCGCCCCAGCATTCGTTCTGGTTCTCGCCGCCGTACTCCTCGGGCGCGGTAGCGTACTCCTCGACGACCTCGCCGATCACCTCGGCCTGATCGGGCGTGAGGTAGCCGCCGGGAACCTTCGTCCGCATCATGAAGTAGCCGTCCTGAACGCCGTGGCTGTACATTCCGGCCCACTTGAGCCGTTCCCACTCGCCGCCGCCGGCGCGCTCTTCGATCTCGTCGAAGGACAGCCCCTCCTCGGCGTACTGCCTGATGTCCTCGATCACGTCCAGCGGGTGTTTCTCTCGTTTCCACTCCTCGACCGCGTTCATCGTGTCGTCCTCCGGTTCTGGTCCGGGGGACCGTCTGTACCGTGCATGGTGAATCACCGACGCAACTTGCGTGCGAATGTCTTACAGTCGCCCTCTCAATGCCTCTTGGTATCACGGTCAACGCTGCTTGCGCTGCGCGAAACGTTCACATTCTTGCCGGTACCCGTGACACGCCCACCAGCGAGATCAGTAGCGAAGGGTCGATCCTATCCGGGCGTCCGCCGGCCTCGGCGAGGTAGAGCCCGGCACGCCCGACCGACGTTCCCGCCGCTCGCCGTGATCACTCCGAACCGGTACGCTATCGGTCCAGGCGGGTTATTGGGTGCTGGTCGTTCGCTACGATGCGGAGGAAATTGCCGGCTTCGGGCAGCGGCGGCGACGGCCGTTCCCGACCGTCTTCAGGTTGATTGACAACGTCGGTGAGCGCTCGATTCGATTCCGTCCTCGAGCCGAGACCTCTCGGCCGGTCACCCTGCCAACAGTTGCGGCCCGAACAGCATGAACAGGAAGCTCACGAGCATCGTGACGCCGACGAGCGTCGTCACGACCCGAACCATTCCCCGGGTCGCCTCGAGCGGGAGCCGCGAGAGGACGGACTCCGTACTCGTCCGGAGGATGTGCCCGCCGTCGAGCGGGAACGCCGGAATGCAGTTGAAGAAGCCGAGCTGGATGTTGATCCACCCGGTCCAGAACAGCGCGTTGGCGATGGCGAACACGGTCCAGTCGCCCAGGCCGGCGAGCAGCCCCTGGGCCTGGTAGAAGTTCTCGATGCCGCCGGCGAAGCCGGCGAAGTTGTACGGCAGGAGGCCGACGACGGAGACGATCGGCAAGAAGAGCACGAACGCGACCTTCCCGAGGAAGCTGTCGGTGATGTGGCCGTAACTGCCCTGAGCGTCGCCGTCGCCGCCGAGGACCGCCAGGTACTCCTCGACCGGGTACAGTTCGAGGCCCGCGTCGCTCACCTGGACGCCCGAGATGCCGCCGACGCTGAAGAAGCCGACGGTTCCGCCCTCGGTGAGCTGACTGCGTTCGCCGAGGGTGACGTCGTAGCTGACGCGCTCGCCGCCGAGGTAGCCCGCGACGGTCACCTCGTCGCCGGGATCGGTGTCGCCGAGCAGGGACTCGAGGTCGGCGTACGACTGCGTGCGCTCGCCGTCGAACTCGGTGATGACGAATCGCTCGCCGGCGGGGGCTCCCGCCTCGGTGAGCGGCCCGTCGTCGGCCACTTGGACGACGCTCCCGATAGGGACTGCCTCGAGCGTTCGCTCCTCGCCGTCGCGCTCGATGGTCAGGTCGACGACCTCGCTGTCGCCGACGGCCTCGAGGAAGCCGGCCTCGGTGACGACCGGGTCACCGTCGACAGCCAGGATGAGGTCGCCGGGCTCGATGTCGATCGGCGAGTCCTCGAGCGCGGCGGTCACCGGCAAGGACTGGTCCATCTCCTCGGTCCGGTCGCCGTTGAGTTCGACGGTGACGGTGCCGCTCCCCCCGGCCTCGAGCGTCTCCGAGAGGTCGTCGTTCGACTCGACTGGCTGGCCCTCGATGGCGGTGATGCGATCGTTGGGCTGGATGCCCGCAGCTTCGGCGGGCGAACCGGGGGCGACCCCGCCGACGGCGGCGCCCGGGGCGACGCCGATCGAACCGACGACCGGGCCGAAGAGCAGGGCGAACGCGAGGATCGTCACCGCGAAATTGAACGTGACGCCCGCGGCGAACATCCGCGTTTGCGCTCCGCGGGAGGCCGCTCGACTGCTCTCCTGGTCGGGTTCGACGAACGCGCCGATCGGCAAGACGGCGAGCATGGCGACGCCCATCGAGTCGATGTCGATGTCCTCGACGCGACAGAGGAGGCCGTGGCCGCCCTCGTGGACGACGAGGCCGACCAGGAGGCCGATGACGATGCCCGGCGTGGCCGACAGTGGCAGGAACTCGTTGACGCCCGGTATCACGAGGACGTTCGAGGGTTGCTGGACGCTCGAGGGCTGGGGGGAGTTCGCGGCGGCGAACGCGGCGGTGAGCAGGAAGACGAACATCGCGCCCATGACGACGATGGCGATGCCGACGCCGAAGTTCGCCCAGGCGCGCCAGAACCGTCTGGGCCCGGCGAGCCAGTCGAGGAAGGCGCGCCCGCGTTTTGTGTGGATCGTCAGGATCGGCCCCTGGGTCTTGACGTAGTCGGGGAGGAGGCCGCGCTGGCGGAGGGCGATGATGGCGAGCCAATAGGCGGCGATCCCGGCGAGAATCCACGTGAGAGTGTCCGAGATGGGGAGGAACGCGACGACCGTGGAAGACTGCATTGGTATGTTCTGGGGGAGGCGTGGCCAAAGGCGTTTTGTCTGGGACCGTGCCGGAGCGTGTTCACCTCGAGGGGCAGTCACGAGTGCGTGCCCACGAGCAGCGGGTAGGGGTGGCCGTCACGCCATCGGCAGGTCGAAACCGGCCTGGACGGCTTTTGAATACTGGTCTCCAGATGGCGTACCGACTTGTGTGGGTAGCTTCTGATTCTCGGGGAAGATTCTTGTGAATACCCATCGTACGACTGCGTATGACCGACGCGACGCTGGACGATCGCGGGCGTTTGACGCTCCCGAAGGCGCTCCGAGAGCGATACGGTGACCACTATCACATCGCCCAGCTCCACGACGGAATCAAGTTGATTCCGATCGCGGACGATCCCCTCGAGGCACTCCGAGACGAGTTTGCGGGTGTCGAGAAGACCACTAGCGAACTCCGTGAGGAGGCACGCGAAGCGGCGCTGGACGAGGCTGGGCGCTGAATGTACGCGGAAACGGACTTTCTCCTCGCGCTCATCAAGGACGACGATTGGCTCGGTGAGGCGGCCGAGACGGTGTATCGCGATCATCGAGACGACCTGTGGACCTCGCAGTTCACGCTCATCGAACTGCTCCTCGTCGCTTACTGCGAGGACCGTGATACGGAACGGGTCGTGACGAACGCCGCGAGACTCGTCAACGTTCGCGGTGACGTGGACACCGTCATCGCAGCGGCAACGTACGTAGAAGACCACGGCTTCACGCCGTTCGATGCACTTCACCTCATCGAGTCCAGGGACGACACTATCGTCTCGAGTGACGGGGCGTACGAAGGGTTCAGCCCCCGTCTCGATCTGAAGTCGGTAGACGAGTAGTCACTGAAGACGGAGTACCGGGTAGCAGGAGGCCCGATCTGAAACGTAGACTGAAGCTATCGCTCCCGTCGAAGCCGATCCACGACGAACGCTCGATCTACCTTCGCGAGGAACGGACCGAGCTTCGGTCCCTGCTCCTCGTCGAAGAAGAGGCGGTAGCCAGCCGAGAAGAAGTCGCCGACGCCGACGTCGTGGCGCTTCGCGGTCTCGTAGATCTCGCCCTGGATCTCGTCGGGGTCGTGGCCTTCCTCGATGAAGTCGGCCAGTTCCTCGAGCGCCGCCTCCGTCGCCGCGTCGAAGTCGTGGTCCGGGATCGCCTCGCGCTTGAGTTCGTAGTCGAACTCGTTCTCGGTGCGCCGGGCCCAGTTACGGGCGCGCTCGACGCGGGCGAGGGCGTCCTCGACGGCCCACTCGGGGGCGTCGTCGGGAATGTGACCCTCGCGGCGGGCAATCTCCTCGCGCAGTTCGGGGTCCTCGGTCATGCCGAGGACGGCGGCGAAGGTGTAGGGGAGGCGGATGCGCTCCGCTCGTTCCTCGAGTTCGTCGACGCCGCCGACCACCAGCGGATACACCCGCTCGGCGAACGCTTGCTCGTCCTCGCTGGCCTCCACTTCGCCGAAGTAGATCGCTTCGAATCGGTCGAACTCGTCGACCAGGAGGTCGAGGCGCTCGACGCTGAAGTCCCGGGCCTTCGCCGGGTCCTTCGCGAAGAAGTACCGCAGCACTTCGGGCTCGAGCACCTCGAGGACGTCCGATACCAGAATCACGTTCCCCTGCGAGGACGAGAAGGGCTCGCCGTCGAGGGTGAACCACTCGTAGACCATCGGGACGGGCGGTTCGACCTCGAAGAAGTTTCGAGAGATATCCTCCCCGCTGGGCCAGGAGCCCTCGGCGTGGTCCTTCCCGAAGGGCTCGAAGTCGACGCCCAGGACCTGCCACTGGCCGGGCCACTCGAAGCGCCAGGGCATTTTGCCCTCGCGGAACGTGGCGGTTCCCTCGTGGCCACAGCCCGAAATCGTCCGGTCGCCGGCCTCCATGTCGGTGCACTCGTAGTCGACGGTGCCGGCCTCGAGGTCGACGCCGGTGACGGTCTCGGTCACCTTGCCGCACTCCTCGCAGATCGGATTGAACGGGACGTAGTCGCCATCGCTGTCGACCTTGTCCTGGTAGGTCGAGAGCACATCGGCCGCGCGTTCACGGTTTTCGAGGACGTACTCGACGACGTCGTCGAACTCTCCCTCGAGGTAGAGGTCGGTCGTCGAGACGAGGTCAATAGGTACCTCGAGGGCGTCCGCGCTGTCCTGGATGATAGTTGAGAAGTGGTCGCCGTAGGAGTCACAGCAGCCGAAGGGGTCCGGGATATCGGTGTAGGGGGCGCCAAGGTTCCGACCGAGCGCGCCCGCGTCGACGTTCCCGAGGTCGACGAGGTTCCCCTCGAGGTCACAGAGCGTGCGGGGGAGCTTTCTGAGGGGGTCGCGGTCGTCGCTGGTGAACACCTGCCGGACCTCGTGGCCGCGCTCGCGGAGGACCTCGGCGACGTAGTAACCGCGCATGATTTCGTTCATGTTGCCGAGGTGGGGGACGCCAGAGGGGGAGATGCCGCCCTTGATGACGACCGGCTCCTCGGGGTCTCGAGCCTCGATCCGGTCGGCGATCTCGTCGGCCCAGAAGACGTGGTACTCGTCGCCGCTCCCCTCGTCGCGCTCGCGCTGGAGTGTGTAGGGGTGTTCCGTTTCGCCCGTCGCCATCTCGTCGCCCGCACCGCGTTCGCCGCCGCTCGAGTCCGTCCCTTCAGTGCTCATCGGTCTCGCCCGCCCAGTAGGTCGGTTCCTCGCCCGCTCCTTCCGGAATGACGTCCGTGCCGTCGTGGTCGCCGTAACGAACTGCCCGGGCGATCCGATCCGGATCCGTCCCGTCCAGGACGATGGTTCGCATGCCCGAGCGCTGGATGATTTTGGCGGCCAGCAGGTCGACGGGCGCCGAGGAGCCGGCGTTCATCTCGAGGCCGGCAATGACGTCTACTAGCTCCGTGGCCGACAGTTCGTCGTACTTCGTCGCCCTGTCGTTCTCGTTCGGGTCGTCGGAGTAGACGCCGGGGACGCTCGTGGCGTAGACGAGCAGGTCGGCGTCGACGTACTCCGCGAGAGCGGCGCCGACGGCGTCGGTCGTCTGGGCCGGAGCGACCCCGCCCATCACGCAGACCTCACCGCGCCGGAGGGAGTCGCCGGCGGTCTCGTAGTCTCGAGCCGGCGCCGTCACGGCATCTTCGCCGAGAGCGGCGATGAGCAGGCGCGCGTTGAGCCGGGTGACGTCGATACCCAGCTGGTCGAGTTCGATTTCGTTGGCGCCAAGGTCCCGGGCGGCGCTAATGTACTCGCGAGCGACGCCGCCGCCCCCGACGACGGCCCCGACTCGGCACCCGTCTGCGACGAGATCTTCGACGACGGCGGCGTGTGCTTGCACCCGATCCGCGCCGGGCTCGGGCACGAGCACGCTCCCACCAATAGAGACGACCACTTTCATACTACCGCGGTCTAACGGGGTTGCCATCTTAAGGGTTGTCAACCCCGTTCGGCTGCCGCTCCGCACGTGGACGACAGCTACAAAACGCTCGGCGCCGAGTATCGAGTATGTACGTCCTGGGCATCATTGGCGACGGGCCCGCCGACGTCCTCGAGCGAACGGCCGACCTGGCCGTCGACAGGCTCTCGCAGGCGGGCCGAGTCGGCGTCGTGCGCTACGACGCGACAATCGCGGACGGACTGGCGGACGCCCGAAGTTCGGGGCTCACCCCCGGCGGCGACGTCACTTACGCCCTCGGCGCCGACGGCGACTGGACGGCCACGGGGACTGGCCTCTCGGTAACCGACGCCCTCGACACCCTCGCGACCGACTGCGCGTTCGCGGTCGTCGTCGGCCTCGAGATCCCAGGGCACCCGTCGGTCGTGGTCGGCGACGACGCCGCCATCGCTCGCTCGCCGGTTCTCGCGACCGTCGACGCGCCCGGCGACCTCGACCTCAAGTCCCTCGTCACGGAGCTCGAGGCCCACGAACCCTACGAGACGCTCGAGTCCCTCGTGGATCGCCTTAGGGATCGTCCGGCGGCGGATCAGGCGGGAGCGATCGCGACGTTTACCGGGCGCGTCCGCGCGAAAGACGCTCCGGATGACGAGCGGACGGAGTATCTCGAGTTCGAGACCTACGAAGGGGTCGCCGAGCAGCGCATGGCGACGATCCAGGCGGAACTCGAGGCGCGCGAGGGCGTCTTCGGCGTCGAGTTGCACCACCGAACGGGCGTCGTTCGCGACGGCGAGGACATCGTGTACGTCGTCGTCCTCGCAGGCCACCGCGAGGAGGCGTTTCGGACGGTCGAAGACGGGATCAATCGACTCAAAGACGAGGTGCCGCTATTCAAGAAGGAAGTGACGGTCGAGGACGAATTCTGGGTTCACGAACGCTCGTGAGACGATCAAAGTGACATTGTAATACTATTTCCACGACCGTTTGCGACCCTCGATGAGATTCGACCAATAATATGTTAGTAGCTGTTTTAAAACGTCTAAGCGGATCTGGTGGAGCCTTTAACGGTTCGTAAAACACGGATAAAACGAGGATTACCCCTCGTTTGCCTGAAGCGATTTGAAACGGTTCTAAGTAACTGACCTTTATAACAGTATCCGGTCTGTAGAGGTAGTTGTCGATGAGCACGACAGCCCAACCCTCCACCGACCGCAAAGAACTCCGCCTGAAGCAGTACCTGCGCGACCGTGCCGCAGACGGTGAGATGTACTTCAAAGGGAAGTTCATCGCCGACGACGTCGGTCTCTCTCCTAAGGAAATCGGCGCGCTGATGGTCAAACTCTCCGACTCGGCGACCGATCTCGAGATCGAGAAGTGGTCGTACACGAGCGCGACGACCTGGCGCGTCGCCCCCGCCTGATCGCGTCGTGCCATTGACGCCCTGAACGGCCCCGACGCGTGTGCGTTCCTCCAAGGCGCACACGGCGATCATTGCCGGACCCGGGCGATCTGTATCGCCCACCCACGTACCGCCGCCCTCGCCAACCGGACGGGGGCGTGATCGAACGCACAGCGGACACCCAACACGCACACACGTTCCGGCGCCGACCCTGTCGTACCCGTCGGCGCCGGGCGTTCCCCTTCCATTGTCCCCAGGTCTCGAGTGGCGACTCGTGTTCGATCGTCTCCACGCCTCGAGTGTCGACTGGGTCAGAAACGACCGCAATAGCCGCTCCCGCTCCCACTCACCCGGTTTCCACCAGCGCTCGCCGCCGACAGTCGATTTATACGCACAGGCGGTCAACGAACCGGTAATGGATCCGGCGGACCCGACCGACCCCGTCGACGGCCCGCCCCTCGAGTCGATCGAACCGGCGTTTTCGGTCTACGAGATCGCCGTGGATGACGAGGAGATTCGCTACTACGGCACGCCGCAAATGGCCCCCGAGCGAATGATGCGCGAACTCTGGCGGGACTTTCGAGACGCCGGCTACGACGTGCAGCTCACGGTTCGCCGCGGCGAGTACGTGCTCGTCGCGGAACCGCTCTCACTCGGCCCGGACGGCGTTCCCTGGACGAACGTCTTTCTCCTGCTCGCCACGGTCGTCTCGACGCTGTTCGCCGGGACGATGTGGTACGGCATCGACCCGATCGCCAACCCAGCCGAGATGTGGCGCGCCTGGCCGTTCACCGTCGCTATCCTCGGCGTCCTCGGCGTCCACGAGATGGGCCACTACGTGCTGAGTCGCTACCACCGGGTCGACGCCTCGCTGCCGTACTTCCTGCCGGTGCCGACGCTCATCGGGACGATGGGTGCCGTGATCAAGATGAAAGGCCAGATGCCCGACCGCAAGGCGCTGTTTGACATCGGCGTCGCGGGCCCGATTGCCGGGCTCGTCGCGACCGTCGTCGTCACCGTCGTCGGCCTCCACCTCCCGCCGGTGCCCGTTCCCGAGGGGGCGACCGACCCGAACGCGACCCAGATTCGACTGGGGTTCCCGCCGATGCTCGAGTTGATCGCGGCCGCCGTCGACCAGCCGCTGTACGCTGACGACCCGACTCGAAACGTCAACCCGGTCGTCATCGGCGGCTGGGTCGGGATGTTCATCACGTTCCTGAACCTGATCCCGGTGGGCCAGCTCGACGGCGGCCACATCCTGCGGGCGATGGCCGGCGACCTCCAGGAGACCATCGCGGCGCTGGTGCCCGGGGTCCTGTTCGCGCTCGCGGGCTACCTTTACTACGTGGGCGACTACAGCGGAAACTCGGTGTTCATCTGGGTGTTCTGGGGACTGTTCACCGGGTTGCTCGCGGCGGTCGGCCCGGCGGTCCCGATCGACGACGACCGACTGGACCGCAAACGGTTCGCTCTCGGGGTCGTCACGTTCGGGCTCGGATTGCTGTGTTTCATGCCCGCGCCGATCGCCGTGATCAACTGACTGCTCGAGACTGCCGTGCTCGAGGGCGCCGGAGACGATCGCTCACTCGTCGTACGTTTATTACTGTGTGTGCGGTCACTCGCCGTGTGTGTACCCCCGATCGACCAGCGCTTCGTCGTCGAGGCTGACCCCCGCGTCGGCGTCCACGACCCGTCCGACGACCGCCAGCGGACACTCAAGTTCACCTCGTACGCGTTCGACGGCCGCCTCGGGCAAGGTGCAGACGAGTTCGAAGTCCTCGCCGGTCGTGATCGCTCGCTCGAGGGCGGTTTCGTGATCATCGACCACGGCCTCGAGTTCGGGCGCGACGGGGATCGACTCGCGCTCGAGGGCGAACCCGCAGCCGCTGGCCTCGGCGAGTTGGTGGAGCGAACGGGCGAGACCGTCGCTCGAGTCCATCATCGCGCTTGCGTGGGGGGCAAGGACGCGGCCTGCACGGACGCGCGGCTCGAACTGGAAGAGGTCGTTGGCTCGCTCGAGGACGCTGTTTCCCTCTTCGGCGCTGTCTTCGTCTCTGCTATCTCTACCCTCGTCTCCGTTTCTCTCATCTTTACCGACCTCGAACAACTCGAGAGCCGCCACGGTCCGCCCGAGCGTCCCCGTCACGCAGACGACGTCACCGGGGGAGGCCCCATCGCGAAACACTGGCTCGTCTGCTCGCCCGACGGCGGTCGTCGCCACCGTAAACTCTTGGTGGGTGTCCAGGTCCCCGCCGACGTACTTCGCGTCGACGAGCGCACAGACCGCGATCGCACCGTCGACGAACGCCTCGAGGGCTGCGGCGTCGAAGTCGGGGGCTGCGTAGGCGGCGACGGCCGCCGTCGCTTCGGCACCCATGGCGGCGACGTCCGAGAGCGAGGCGCCGACGGCGCGCCAGCCCGCCGTGTACCGGGTCGTCCCCGGCGGAAAATCGGTCGTCTCGTGGAGCATGTCCGTCGTGATGACGAGGTCGTTCACGACGGCAGCGTCGTCGCCTACCGGGTCGAGCCGGTTCTCGAGCAACGCCAGCGCGGCCCGTTCGTCCATACCGGTCCTTTCGACGGCGGGGCGAAAAACCATCCGGATCCACGGGCCCGACCCGTGCGGGGCTCTGACACCCGGAATCGGCGAGGCGGGCCGGTCAGCCGCCGAAGGGACAACGATGCGCTTAAATGGCGCAAGCGGGAACCAGAACCCAATGGCTACGATGTACGACGTCCCGGCGGAAGCGCTCATCGAGGCGCTCGCCGACGACCTCGAAGACGACCTCGAGCAACCGGAGTGGGCAGCGTTCGCGAAAAACGGCGTCAACCGAGACCTTCCCCCAGAGCAGGAGAACTTCTGGGCGGTCCGCGCGGCAAGCCTGCTCCGCAAGATTGCCGACAACGGTCCCATCGGCGTCGAGCGCCTGGCGACCGAGTACGGCGGCGCCAAACGCGGCTCCAACCGCTACCAGGTCGCCCCCGACAAGCGCGCCGACGGCTCGCGAAACGTGATTCGGACGATCCTCCAGCAACTCGAGGACCTCGCCCTCGTCGAGACCGCCGAGGGCGAGGGGCGCCGCATTACCGCCGAGGGACGCAGCCGCCTGGACGAGACTGCCGGAGAGGTCCTCTCGGATCTCGACCGTCCGGAACTCGAGCGTTACGCCTGAGACGGCCCCGTTGTGATTTTCTATCGCCGATCGGTCAAGTGATGCGTAGTCGACGGTAACACGGCGCGACGACCCGTCTAATCGGTTTTCGACTCCAGTTGCACGACCCGTACGCGTCCGTAATCATTTTCTCCGTTGGCCGACAACACGCGTCTATGAACGGCGGACAATCTGACGACGACCTCGAGGAACTGCGCCGGAAGAAACTCGAGCAGCTCCAGGACCGTGCCGAGTCCCAGGGTGGGCAGGGCCAGGGACAGGGACGGGCCAACGCCGAAGCCCAGGAGGCCGCCCAGCAGCAGGCCGACGCCCAGCGCCAGGCCCTCCTGCGCCAGTACCTCACCGACGACGCGCGAAAGCGCCTGAACACCGTCAAGATGAGCAAACAGCAGTTCGGCGAGCAGGTTGAACGCCAGGTCGTCGCCCTCGCCCAGAGCGGGCGCATCCAGGGCAAGATCGACGACCAGAAGATGGAGCAGTTGCTCAAGGAACTCCAGCCCGAGAAGAAGAGCTTCGACATCAAGCGCCGCTAGGATGGACGAGTCGACGCCCCGGTCACTCCGTCTCGGCCTCCTCTACAGCGGCGGCAAGGACTCGACACTCGCCGCACTCCTGCTCGAGGACTTCTACGACGTGACGCTGACGACGGCCACCTTCGGCGTCACCGACGACTGGACCTACGCGCGAGACACGGCTCGTTCGCTCGGCTTCACGTTCGAGAAGCTCGAGCTCGATCCAGACGTCGCGACCGAGGCCGTCGAGACGATTCGAACCGACGGCTTCCCGCGAAACGGAATCCAGCGGGTCCACCAGCACGCCCTCGAGCGCCTGGCGGGGATGGACTTCGACGCCATCGCCGACGGAACGCGACGCGACGATCGAGTGCCGACGGTCTCGCGTGCCCAGGCCCAGAGCCTCGAGGATCGCTACGACGTCGACTACATCGCACCGCTGTCGGGGTTCGGCCGCCAGGCGGTCGATCGGCTGGTCGAGTCGACTCTCGACGTGACGGTCGGACCGAGCGAGGAGATCACGCGGGCGGATTACGAGGCCGAGTTGCGAGCGCTCATCGCCGAGCGCGACGGTGAGGCGGCGCTCGGGTCGATCTTCCCGGCTCACGAACAGACGCACGTCACGGGCGTGCAGGACTGGAATCGCTGACTCGAGCGGCGTTTTCACCTATAGGAGGGTCTGAAGCACCTCGAGTGCCACCGACGCAATCGAGGTCACCTCCTCGATCATCTCGTCGGAGCCGTACTCGAGGACGATGTACAGCTGGCCGAACTGGAACGCGTTGAACCCGGCGTGGGCGGCGATCGGCACGAAGAGGTTGTCGGTGATCGCGTACAGGTACCCGAAGATGATCGCGCCGCCGGTGACGACCAGCAGCGAGGCGAAGACGCCGAACGAGAGCTGGTCGCCGATGGCGTAGACGGGAAGGTGAACGAGCCCGAAGATGACGCTCGTCACGACGACGGCCTGGCGTTTCGTGAACGCTTCGTAGAGGCGCTTCTGGATGACGCCCCGGAAGAGGAACTCCTCGGCGGGCGCGTTGAACAGGAAGACGATGACGATCATGATCAGGACCATCGTCGAGTCCGTCCCGATGAAGTTGAGGACGCTGTTCGACGTCGACTCGATGCCGAAGGTAGTCAGAATCACGCCAGCGATGATCACGAACGCAATGCTCGCGACGACGCCGATTCCACCGACGATCCAGCCGCGGCGGTCCGGGATCGAGAGGTCGACGAACGACCAGCCGCGATCGGTCCACCAGAGGTAGGCGGCCCCGGCGACGACGAATCCGGTGAAGTTCAGGACGAAAAAGAGCGTCCTGACCTCGTAGGACGTCTCCGTCGGTGACTCGAGCAGTGACGGGTCTGCGAGAAACGCTGGCAACGTCATCAGTTCCGCCGTCAGTATCCCGGCAACTGTCAACAGGGCGGCTACCACGAGCGAGCGAGTATACCCGCTGGTCCGGTCCAGGGTATCCATAGTGCACGTTCGTGTCCGGGCTCCTTTGGCGTTGCCTTCCCGGGTTCACTGACCGGAGTCGCTGACCGGACTCACTGATCGGAGTCGCCGCCGTCGCGCCAGGAATCCGGCACGTCGATCACGTACCGGCCGTCTTCCTGTAAAGAGACGATGTACTCCTCGCGGTCGTAGAGTTCCATCAGATTGAGTTCGTACTGGCCGGGCTTGAGAATCTTGATGCTCTCGAACTGCTCGTTGAGTTCCTCACGAAGGTCCTCGAGCGACGGGCGCTCGTCGTCGGTCGGTTCGCTGACGACGCGGCCGTTTTCGACGTCGGGGCCTGCCTTCTCGTCAGCCGGACCGGTCGCACTCGAGGCGGGGAGTTCGTCGCTCGAGACGACGTCGCTCCGCGCGCTCGCCTGGGCGGCGTCCTCGTCCCCATCGCTTCCTTCGGGTTCGGTGTGGGTGTCACCGGCTTCGACGGTCGAGTCGTCCGCTCGAGGCGCGGGCCGCTCGGTGTGTTTCTCCGCTCGCTCCCGGTCGTCGGGTCGCCGCGCCGATTCGGGCCACTCGGTGAACTCCGCCGGCGCGTCGTCCTGCCCGGACGAGGCGGGTTCGCTCGCAGTTTGGGGCCAGGTACGGTTCGTGGACGTCGATTCCGATGTCGAGGTGGACGTCGATGGTGACGTCGACGTAGACGTCGACGTGGCCCTGGGCCCAGATCCAGTCCCAGACTCGGACCCGGATGCCGATTCGGACACTGACCCCGACCCCGACTGCGTAATCCCGCGACCATCGCCGTCACTCTCACTCGAGGACGCCGATTCGGACGCTCGCGTGATACCGCCGGACTGACCGCCGGTGGCTGACTCGGTGTCGGTGTCGGTCCCACTCGAGGTCGCACTGCTGGACGACGCCGGCGCAAACTGGAACTTGTTGCCGCCACAGTTCGGACACCCCGAGAGCATCTCTTTGGATCCGTCGGGGAACGTCCGACCGCAGGTGGTACACTGGTGTGGCATTCGTCGTCGCTAGCTCCGGGAGACGAGCGCGCTGATGAGCGTCTCGTCTTTGTGCAGGGTCTCGATCTGGTTCGCCGGCCCGATGACGGTGAGTTTCTTCGGCGACTCGTCGTTGCCCATGATCCGACCGAGCAGCGAGGAGTCGCGGGTGCCGGACTTCGGATAGGTCTCGATTTCGATGCCGTTGAACTCGTCAGGGCTGATTTCGGCCATCGTCACCTCGATCAGGCGACTCTCTTCGTCCGGGGTGAGGCCTTCCTCGAGGATGACGATGTTGCCGTCGTGGACGCCGTCGAGGATCATTCGGATCTTTTCCATGCTCGCCAGACCCTCCATGCGCTCTCCGCTGATGAGGTCGATCTGGACGCCGTTGCGGCGGTCGTCGTCGGCTTTGGTTGCTTCCGGCATGATTACCCGAAGTACTCCGCGATGTTTTCGTACACTTCGTCCATGTTCTCTCCTTCCTTCGCCGACAGCGGGACCGTCTTGTGCTGGGGGAAGGCGTCCTCGATCCGCTTGACGCTCGATTCGGGGAGGTCGATCTTGTTCGCGAAGATGAGTACGGGCAGGTCGCGCGATTCGATGATGCCGATCAGCATCGTGTTGACCTGGGTGATCGGGTCCTCGGCGCTGTCGAGCACGTAGATGACGCCGTCGACGTCCTCGCGAAGCCAGTGCATGGCCTCGGCGACTCCCTCGGTGGCCTCTCGAGAGCGTCTGATCGCGTCGTCTTTCTCCATTTCGTCGGTGAACTCCTCGTAGTCGACTTTCGTCGTCACGCCGGGAGTGTCGACGATGTCGATGGTCACCGACTTGCCGTTGCGCTCGATTTCGACGTCTTCTTTCCGGCGAGCGCGCCGGGTTTCGTGAGGAATGTGGCTTTCGGTGCCGATGGCGTCACCGGTCCAATCACGGGCGATACGGTTCGCGAGGGTCGTCTTCCCGGCGTTTGGGGGGCCGTAGATGCCGATCCGCTTTGGCTCCTGCTCGGAGAAGAGCCGATCCGTCGCGCGAGAGATGCTATCTTTGAGTCCTGTAAACAATCCCATCCTGGAGATCCTCCACACTTGCAAGTGTGTCTGAACGTACTACAGAACCGAATTCACTTAAGTCTACGTCAGACAGAGGGATTGTCACACACGGGCGACGGTTTCGACCGCGAGACCGTATCCCCTCCCGCGATTTTAGTGGTGGGCGACTCGAGTTCTAACCGACTCGAGGCGCTCCACGACGTCTGGGCGCTTCGAGAACCGCTGTCGTCGATTCGGATTCCCGAGTCACAGAAAGCGGTCAGTTGTTGGGGGAACCGAGACGGTTTTCGCGCTCAGCACCCTCTACTCGAACGTACAGTAGACTGCTCAATGGCTCCATCCCACGACCCCTCCACATCGGCAGATGCCGCCCCCGATTCCGCCGTCAGTTTTTCCCTCGAGGGCGTCCGAACCGGCTTTCTGACCTGTATCCCGGTCGCGCTCGGAGTCGCCGGCTACGGCGTCGCCTTCGGCGTCGTCGCGAACCAGGCCGGCCTCAGCGTCGCGGAAGCCGCACTGATGAGCGCGACGGTTGTCGCCGGGGCTTCTCAGCTCATCGCGGTCGAGCTCTGGGCCGATCCTCTCCCGGTGACCGCGATTCTCGTGACGACCGTCGCCGTCAACCTCCGGTACTCGCTCATGGGCGCCGCCCTCGAGCGCTGGTTTCGTCACCTCTCGCCCACCCAGGTCTACGGTAGCCTCTTCCTGATGGCCGACGAGAACTGGGCGCTGACCGTTCGCGACCTGAAAACCGGGAGCGGCCGCGGCGCCTTCCTCCTGGGTAGCGGTATCGCGATCTGGACCTTCTGGGTCGCCTCGACGGTCGTCGGCGTCCTCGCCGGCGGCGTCATCGGCGATCCGGCCAGGTACGGCTTCGACTTCATCCTCGCCGCCGTCTTCCTCGCGCTCGCGGCCGACCTGTGGGACGGCCGGTCGACGTTCGTCCCCTGGCTCGTCGCCCTCGCCACGGCGCTGGTCGCCTCGTCGGTGCTTCCCGGCCGCTGGTACATCCTCCTCGGCGGACTCGCCGCGGCGGCACTCGAGGTGATCCGCTACGATGCGTGAGGGATGGCTCTCGCTCGACCCGCTCGTCGTCGCCCTCGTCCTCACGATGGCCGTCCTCACCTACCTCACGAAAGTCGGCGGGCTCTGGGTCCTGAGCCGACTCGAGGTGAGCGACCGCCTCGAGGCCGGACTGTCGGTGCTCCCGGGGGCGATCGTAGTCGCGATCCTGGGCCCGGAACTGGCGTCGGGCGGGCCGGCCGAGTGGGCCGCCGGAGCCGTCGTCCTGGCACTCGCGTGGCGAACGGAGAGCATCCTCCTGGCGCTGTGTGGTGGCATCCTCGCGGTCGTGGCGTTTCGCGGGCTGGTGTAGCGTCGAGGCGAAACGCGCGTAACCTTCTCGCTCGAGTAGCGATCTAGTACTATCGGCACTCCCACCGATTCACGATCCATCGCCCGCGAGCCAGCCGGTTAATCCGACTGGTCGCTCATGGCCACATTTCGAAACTCAAATTGCGCCCCACCGGCGTCGCTCTCGGTCAACTGCAGGTCCCAGTCGTAGATGCCGGCCAGTCGGTCGACGAACGCGAGTCCCAGTCCGGTCCCGTCCGTGTCGGCAGTCGTCGTGAACCCCGGCTCGAACACCATCTCCCTGTCTTCGGGCGGGATGCCGTTCCCGTCGTCCGCCACGTAGAACCCACCCGCCACCGTTCCGACCTCGATCACCACGTCCGACCCGCCGTGTCGAATCGCGTTCTCGAACAGGTTCCTGAACAGGTGTCGCACGTACACCTCGTCCGCTTCGATCACGAGGTCGATGTCGACCACCAGAGTCGCCTCACGGGTATCCACGTCGTCCCAGACGTCCCGGGCCATCTCGGCGAGAGATACGGGTGCACGTTCCCCGACAGCGTCCCCACGCCGCGTCAACACGAGCATCACGTCGATCATGTTCTCGATCCGGTCGAACGACTCCACGACGTTTTCGACCGCCTTCGGCGCGGCCTCCTCCGGCAGGTGCTGGGCGTAAATCTGGCCGATCGTCACCGGGTTCCGGAGTTCGTGGGCGAGCATGCTGGCGAACTTCTCGAGGCGCGTGTTTAACGCCTGGAGTTCCGCGACCGTCTCCTCGAGTTCGTCCTGGTAGGTGTGGCGCTCGATCGCCGCGGCGAGGAGGTTGGCGACGCTCTGGACGAAGTCGACGTCGTGGTCGGTGAACGCGATCTCGTCCGTCGTGTGGACGCCCAGGATCCCCCACGGATCGTCGATGGTGCCGATGATGACGCTGATGCCGCTCACCACGTCGTGATCGATGAGGAGGTCCGGCCCACTGAATCGCTCTTCAGTCCGCAGGTCGTCGACGACGACCGGTTCCTCCGAGAGGAGCGTGTACCCGGCCTGCGAGTTCGTATCCGTCGGAATCTCCGCCTCCCCGACGATCCCCTCCTGCCAGCCCACCCCCTGTCGCAGGAAGACGTTTCCGGAGGGGAGCAACTCGAGTACCTTGCAGTAGTCACAGCCGAGGGTCTCCGCGACCGTCGCCGCCGCGTCGTGCATGAGTCGATCGATGTCGTCCGTCTCGAGCGCCCGTCTCCCCAGCGAAGAAATGACTTTCTGCTGATGAATGCGGGTGTGAAGTTCCGTCTCCGAGTCGGACGGTGAACTCATCGTGGCAGCCATTATTCTGAACCCGCATAAGTTTCTGTCCAATACACATTGGGTTCGATTTCACGGCCGGCGGTGATCCGTACTGTTACTTTTTCGCTGCTCTCGATACACTGGCAGATGATGGTGCGGACCAGGAACGCTGGCCCCGGAGCATATTGGCTCTAACGAATCGCATGACGGAGGCGACTGGAACACGAATCGTGACGAGCTCCAGCCAAGGTGGCGGCAGTGGGTTTATATATGCCATACCGTCGGCTAGTGGATTCGAACCGTGACGAAACGTAGCGGGCGCGACGGGATTTGAACCCGCGACATCCTGGTCCGGAACCAGGGACTCTGTCCACTGAGCTACGCGCCCTCGTCGGTACAGATTGACTACGGCCGTATAACGTTTCTGTCGTGGCTAGTCTTCGCCTCGAGCGGTCGGCGCTTCGAGGTCCTGTTCCTCCCCGACATCGCCCACGTCCGCGTCGTCGATGTACTTCTCCTTCCAGGTACCGCGGGTGAACCAGGCGACCCCCACGGTGGCGCCGAGGACGTTTCCGAGGGCCATGCCGGTCCAGACGCCGGTTTCGCCCCAGCCGAGGGCGGCGAGGGTGATCTCGACGCCGGGAATCGTGACCGACCAGGAGAACGCCAGCACGAGGACGCTCACGACGCGACCGACCCAGAGGGTGAGCATCGAGATGACCATCGCCGTCTTCGTGTTTCCGGCGCCGCGGAAGGCGCCGAGGATGACCTGCGAGACGCCGATGAAGGCGAACTCGACGGAGCGGATGCGGACGTACTCGACGCCGTAGGCGATGGTCGCGGGGGCGTCGGGGACGTCGCCTAGGAAGACGCTGACGATGGGTTCGGTGAAGGCGACGGCGATCACAGCGACGACGAGCATCACCCCGGCGCCGGTCGAGGCGGCGAGCCAGACCGAGCGCTCGGCGCGGTCGCTCCGGTCGGCGCCGAGGTTCTGGCCGACCATGGTGTCGATGGCGCGACCCAGCCCCATCGCGGGCAGAAAGACGAGGGAGATCAGTCGGTTGCCCAGGCCGTAGGCGGCGACCACTGGCGGCGAGAACGTGACGATCATGGCGGTGAGCGTGATCATCGCCATCGCGCTCGTGGTCTGTTCGACCGTGCTCGGCACGCCGAGACGGACGATGTCCTCGATGATCTGGCGGTCCAGCGGGAGGTGCTCGAGGCTCACGGCCGGCCCGCTCGCGGTGGTGAAGAGGATCCACAGGCCCATCACGGTCGCGACGCCGCGGGCGGCGATCGTCGCGAGTGCGGCGCCCTGGATCCCCAGGCCAGAAAAGCCGGTCCAGGCGAAGAGGGCGGCCTCGAGGCCCTCGAGGTTGAGCCAGAGGAAGAGGGGGTTGTCGGCGAACCCGAAGATGAAGAACGGGTCGAGCAGGACGTTGAGGAAGACGGAGACGACCATCACGAGCATCGGGGTTCGGGTGTCGCCGTAGCCGCGCATGAGTGCCGAGAAGACGAAGAAGCCGAACATGAGGGGGATGCCCAGGAAGATGACCTCCATGTAGTCAGCGGCCAGCGGAATCACCGACGCGGCGGTCTCCTGGTCGCTGGGCAGGAGCTCGAGGGCGGGGCGGGTGTAGAAGTAACCGGCGATGCCGATGAACACCGAGAGGAGGCCGACGAACGAGAGGGTTTGGCCGGCGACGAGACCCGCGGATCGATTCCCTTTCGCGCCAGTGTACTGGGCGACGAGAATCGCGCCCGCGGTGGTGAAGCCGCCGGCGATGGCGATGAGCAAGAATATTAGCGGAAAGGCGAGGCTAATCGCGCCGACGGCCTCGGCGGAGAGGCGTCCGAGGTAGAGGGTGTCGACGACGTTGTAGGTGACCTGCAGCAACTGGATGACGACGATGGGCCAGGCGAGGCGAAAGAGTGGTCGGACGAGGCTCCCCTCGGTGATCGAGGCGCTGGTGTCGACGGGGGTGGGGTCGGCTGGGGCGTCGTCGCCGTTGCCATCGACGTCGGCGTCGACGTCGGTATCGCCGTCCGGGGCTGGCTGGTCGCTCGAGGCGTCTGACTCGTCGCTCACTGGTTGAGGATGTGGGAGCGGGACAATGAACGTTCTGAACCTGTCCCGACATCCTCCGTCGACGCACGCCTCGAGCGGTGTCCCCGCTATCGGTTACGCTCGAGGAACCCTACTCGACCAGTCGCTCGATTTCGGTAACGAGAATGTCGCTCGCGCCGGTGTTCTTCACTTCGGTGATGGTCTCGAACACCTCGCGCTCGTCGACGACGGCGTGGACGGCGACGGACTCGCCGCCTCCGTTGGCGATGTCCATGATCGTCGGGCCGCCCATGCCGGGGATGACTTCGCGGACGTCCTCGAGCCGGTTTTTTGGAACGTTCATCATCAGGTACCGCTTCCCGTCGGCGGCCAGCACCGAGGAGAGCGCGGTTCGAATCTCTTGCACCTTGGGCTCCTCGAGGACGTCCTCGCGGGCGAACAGGCGCACGGAACTCGAGAGGACCTCCTCGATGACGGCGAGGCGGTTCATCTTCAGGGTCGTCCCCGTGCTCGTGATGTCGACGATGGCGTCGGCCATCTCGACGTGTGGCGTCAACTCCGTCGCGCCCGTGACCTCGACGATCGAGGGCTCGAGCCCGCGTTCGTCGAAGAACTGCCGGGTGACGGTCGGGAACTCGGTGGCGACGGTCTTGCCCGCCAGGTCCTCGACGGCGTCGATGTCGCCGTCTTCGGGCGACGCGAGCACGAGTCGACAGCGGCCGAACTCGAGGTCGAGCAGTTCCGAAACGGTGGCGACGTCGGCCTCCCGATACTGGTCGTAGCCAGTGATCCCGAGGTCGGCCGCCCCATCGGCGACGTACTCGGGGATGTCGGCGGCCCGGGCGAAGAGGATGGTGACCTCGGGGTCGACGGTGTCGGCGTAGAGCTTCCTGGCGGCGCCGTTCTCGAGGTGGAGGCCGGCCCGCTCGAGGAGGTCGATCGTCGGATCGTGCAGGCGGCCCTTGTTGGGGACGGCGAGACGCATTGACGGGCCATTGGGTGCGTAGCGGGAACTGTCTTTCCATCGCAACTGCACCGCGTTTGCTCGATCCAGGTGAGGTCGCTTCATCTCGAGTCGATCGAGCAAACGTTTGATTCCAGCAATCGACGTACTCGATAGTCGATTACTGAACGGTTAACGGAAACTGAGTGAGAAGTGAGTCGAAGGTGTACAAGCGACTATCGACGACCTGGGAACTGCTCCGCGGTCGCAATTCCGCTAAATGGTCTCGGAAATACTCGAGCGCAGTGGGCGATCAGTCGGGTTCGTCCGTTTCGAAGCAGGCACCGGTACGGCCGCTCCAGCGACTCCATCTCCCAGTTCCAGATCGGTAAGCGTACTTTTACCCGTTCGTGGTCGATTACACCCGTCAGTTACCACTTTCTAATGTCAATCTGTGGGTGAAACGATCCGCCTCGCTTTACGTCCGACCGTGCATCTCGAAGGTGTTATGGACGAACCCACAGATCAACCCGGGGAGAGTCGATTGTCGGCAGACCGAGAGACGATCCGCCGCTGGGCGGACGAACACGCTGCGACGCCCGCTCGCCACGAGGACGAACCGGATCGCTACCGCATCCTCCCGGAGTCCGAGACGATGGGATCCCACGAGACGGTCGAGTGGGACGAGTTCTTCGGCCGACTCGAGGAGGGCGACCAGGTGGTAATCTACCACGGTGCGGAGGCGTCCGAACCCTTCGAAGTGACCCGTCGCGAAGAGGCCCTCACGCGAAGCAACGTCGATCGAGAGGACCTGAAAGAGCGCCTCCTCGAGGGCGAGACGGTGACGACGGAGATTACCGAGACCACCGTCGTCGAGAGCGTCGTCGTCGAGGAGACGAGCATCGAGAGCGAACTCGTCGACACCGAGGTGATCGACGAGAGCGTGGTCGACGTCGAACTCCTGCAACGGGAGTGTACGGGCTGTACGCTCGTCGACGAGGGAGGGAGTGATCGTGATCACGCGGACTGGTTCGACGAGGACCGCTACTACGACGCGGTCGACCGTACGGGGTCAGAGCCCGTGCCCGCAGACACCGGGGTCGGCTCCATCGAGTCCACTACCGACGTCCCGTACTCCGCCGAACTCGAGGTGGAGGAGATGTGGTCGGTTACTCGCGAGTTCACCGAACGGTTCACCGTCGAGAGCCACGTCGCGGGCACCGACGTGGTCGAAACCGACACCGTCGAGGACCGCGACATCGACGTCGAGGGACTCCAGCGCACGATCGCCGAGAGCGACCTTCTCGACGTCGACGTGTCGACCGACAACGTGCTCACGGAGTACGAGGTCGAATCCGAGGTGAGCGAAGACGACCGAATTCACACCTACTTCACCCGCGAACACGTCGTCCAGGACGAGGTAGTCGACCGGAAGCGCCTGGACGCTGACGTGACCGGGGGCGAACTCCTGGCGATGGAGACCGTTCACACCGAGGACGTCGTTACCGAGGAATCCGGAACGATGCCGACCGGCACGACCGAAGGTGGCGCTGTTGAGGGCGCCGACGGGGAATCGATGGGTGCTACCGAAGCGGAACCGATGGGAGCCACCGGAGAGGAGTCAATGGGTGCCACCGGAGAGGAGCCAATAGAGGCCACGGAAGGGGCCGGGCGAGTAACGCTCTCCGACGACGAAATCGGAAAAGCGGTCGTCGACACCGCGGGCGAGGAACTCGGGATGGTTACCGACGTCGAAGAGGGCGGCGAAACGATGTACGTCGATGCCCATCCGGGGATCACCGAGAAGATCAAAGCCGCGCTCGACTGGGGCAACGTCAACGACGACGACTTTCCCGTCGAGGCCAACGAAATCGAGCACGTGACCGACGACCAGGTAGTACTCAAAGGAGCCGAGGAGCTCGGATCGGACGAGAAATCGATGTAACCCGGTCGCGTAATTTCGCCCGCTGTGTTCTTCGAGCGGCGGGTTCTTTTTCGAGACGACGAGCGGCTCATCCACTTTCACTTCATCGATCCATCGGTCGTGATACTTTCCAATCGAAATTCGGATGGCAGGATACTCTCATTTTGAAAGGCACAACTCGCTTGAACCCGTAGCCCGTAGTATCCACCATGACGAAACGACGCGCCCACCTCGAGATAACCGGGATGTCATGTGCGACGTGTTCGGGGTCCGTCGAGAGTGCGCTGGCGGATCTCGAAGGGGTCGAGGAGGCGAGCGCGAACTTCGCGACCGACGAGGGAGTCGTCGCCTACGACCCCGACGAGGTCAGCCTCGAGGAAGTCG
Organism: Natronosalvus rutilus; assembly: GCF_024204665.1. NCBI lineage: Archaea > Methanobacteriati > Methanobacteriota > Halobacteria > Halobacteriales > Natrialbaceae > Natronosalvus > Natronosalvus rutilus. The sequence continues at coordinate 969,808 of NZ_CP100355.1, forward strand.
TCGAGGCGGTATCGAACGCGGGCTACGAGGTCGCGACCGAAACCACCTCGATTCCCGTGATGGGGATGTCCTGTGCGACCTGCTCGGGAACCGTCCAGGAGGCGACGGAGGCTCTCCCCGGGGTCGTCTCGGCGGACGTGAACTTCGCCTCGGACGAGGCCCGGATCCGGTACAATCGGTCGGACGTCTCGCTGGCCGAAATCCGACGCGCGATCGAGGAGGCGGGATACGAACCCGCTGGCGGCGAGAACGAGGAAGACGAGGGCCAGCGCGAGCGTGCCGTCGAGCGCGAACTGTCCCGGCAGCGACGGCTGGTGATCGGTGGCGGCCTGCTCACGCTGCCGTTCGTGCCGATCATGCTCGCGATGCTCGGACTCGTGCCGCCGCTCCACGAGGTGCTCGGGATCGGCGAGGGAGTCGTCGACTGGACCGAGTTCGCCATCGCGACGGTCATGATGGCGACCCTCGGCCGCGAGTTCCTTGTCGGCGCCTATCGTGCGTTCGCGCACAACCGGCGGGCGAACATGGACACCCTCGTCGCCGTCGGTACCCTCGCGGGCTACGTCTACTCGACGGCCGTGCTAACGGTCGGGCTGACCGGCAACCTCTACTTCGAGGCCGTCGCGTTCATCCTCTGGTTCATCACGCTGGGCAACTGGCTCGAGGTCCGCTCGAAGGCGCGAGCGGGCAATGCCCTGCGGGAACTCCTCGAGATGGAGGCCGAGGACGCCACGGTCGTGCGGGACGGGACTGAAGTACAGGTGCCCCTCGAGGACGTCCAGGTCGGCGACGTGCTCAAGGTCCGCCCGGGCGAGCGGATTCCGACCGACGGCGTCGTCCTCGAGGGCCAGAGCGCCGTCGACGAGTCGATGTTGACCGGCGAATCGGTCCCGGTCGAGAAGGGCGAGGGCGACGACGTCGTGGGGAGCACGATCAACGAGAACGGCGTCCTGCTGGTTGAGGCGACCAAAGTCGGCTCCGAGACGGCGCTCCAACAGATCGTCGACCGGGTCAAGGAGGCCCAGTCGCGCCAGCCCGATATCCAGCGGGTGGTCGACACTGTAAGCGCCTACTTCGTCCCCGCGGTGATCGTCAACGCCGTGATCTGGGCCGTTTTCTGGGCGCTGTTCCCCGACGCTCTCTACGGCGCCTCGGCTTGGCTCGGCTCCTGGATTCCCGTGCTTGAGCCGGTCGGCGGCGGCCCGGTCGCGGGCGGCGTACCCGTCCTCGAGTTCTCGGTCGTCGTGCTCGCCTCCGCACTGTTGATCGCCTGCCCCTGCGCGCTCGGGCTGGCGACGCCTGCGGCGACGATGGTCGGCTCCACGCTGAGTGCGACCAACGGCGTCCTATTCAAGGGTGGCGACGTCCTCGAGCAGGTCCGGGGAATCGATACCGTCGTCTTCGACAAGACCGGGACCCTGACCCACGGCGAGATGACGCTGACCGACGTGGTTGTCCTGGACGACGAAGCGAGCGGAGTCGCGGCCGACGGGGGGACCGACCCCCGCGCCGACGGCGGCGTCCTCGAGACGCGCGAGGAGTCCCTCGAATCGTTCGTCCTGGGAGCCGCGGCGGCCGCCGAATCAGGCTCGGAACACCCCATCGGGCGCGCCGTCGTCGAGGGCGCCGCCGACCGGGGCGTCGAAGTAGGAGAACTGGAGGACTTCGAGAACGTCCCCGGTCACGGGATCCGTGCGGAGACGGCCCGCGGGACGGTCGTGGTCGGTCGGCGAAAATTGCTCGAGGACGAGGGGATCGACCCCGAGCCAGCCGAAGAGGTCCTCGAGCGCCTCGAGCGCGAGGGGAAGACCGCTATCCCGGTCGCCGTCGACGGCACGTTGCTGGGCGTCGTCGCGGTGGCCGACGAGGTCCGCGAGAGCGCGACGGAGACCGTGGCCACCCTGCGGGAGCGGGGCATCGAGGTCGTCATGCTGACCGGCGACAACGAGCGGACGGCTCGAGCGGTCGCGGAGCGGGTGGGCATCGAGCCCGGGAACGTCCGGGCAGGCGTCCTGCCGGAGGACAAGGCGGACCACGTCGAGGACCTGCAGTCGGCCGGCGACGACGGTAGCGACGGCACGCGAGTGATGATGGTCGGCGACGGCGTCAACGACGCTCCCGCGCTCACGACGGCCCACGTCGGCGTCGCTATCGGCTCCGGGACCGACGTGGCCATCGAATCGGCCGACGTGACGCTGATGCGCGACGACCCCGCCGACGTGCTCAAGGCGATCCGCATCTCGGAGGCTACCTTGCGGAAGGTTCGACAGAACCTCTTCTGGGCGTTGATCTACAACACCACGCTGGTCCCGATCGCCTCGCTCGGGCTGCTCAACCCCGCCCTGGCCGGCCTGGCGATGGCGACCTCGAGCGTGAGCGTGATGACGAACAGCCTCTCGTTCGCCGCCTACGATCCCCACGAGGACCACCGGCCGCTGGTCACGCGGCCGCTCGAGTGGATTCGGCGGTAGGACGATCGGCCAGCCAACGAATAAATTTTCGAATTGGGGCTGTTCGACGAACAGAGTTCTGAATTTATCCCTGTGGTAGAACAATACTCAGATATCGGGTGCTATTCACAGACATAATATAGCTGGGGCGTCAGTGACACACATGGGCCAGTTCACGCACGCCGACCTCGAGATCGCGTCGGCGTACGACGCCTACATCGACGGCGAACGGACCCCGCCGGCCGGGGGAGACTACAGCGACCTGATCGACCCGGCGAGCGAGGAACCCTTCACGCGCGTCGCCAGCTGCACCGAGGCCGACGTCTACGACGCCGTGCGAGCGGCGCGGCGAGCCTTCGCGGAGTGGCGAGAGACGCCCCCGGACGAACGGGGTCGACGGGTTTACGAAATGGGACGCATCATCCGCGAACACGTCGACGAACTCGCCGCCCTCGAGAGCCTGGATCAGGGGAAGCCGCTATCGCAGGCGCGAAGCGACGTCGAGAGTGCGGCCCGCTACTTCGAGTACTACGCCGGGTTCACCGACAAACTCGAGGGCAAGAGCATCCCGCTCGGTTCCGACACCCTCGATTTCACGATTCGCGAACCCTACGGCGTGAGCGCGCAGATCACGCCGTGGAATTTCCCCGGGAATCTCTTCGCGCGTGGGACCGCCCCCGCGCTGGTCGCCGGGAACGCGGTCGTCGTCAAACCAGCGCCGAACACGCCCCTGAGTACGCTCAGGCTGACCGAACTGTGCGCGCAGGTGGGTGTTCCCGACGGTCTCGTCAACGTCGTTCCGGGCGGCGGGGAGACGGGGGCCGCGCTCACCGGTCACAAGGATGTCGACACGATCACCTTCACGGGCAGCGTCCCGACAGGGCAGGCTATCATGCGATCGGCTGCCGACTCGATCACGCCAGTCACGCTCGAGCTCGGGGGGAAGAACCCCGCGATCGTGTTTCCAGACGCCGACCTCGAGGCCACGACGGAGACCATTTCGACGGCTATCTTCACGAACGCCGGACAGGTCTGTTCGGCCGCCGACCGGGCGCTCGTCCACGAGTCGGTCTACGACGAGTTCGTCGAACGAATCGTCGACCTGGCCGCGGACTACGAGCTCGCCCCCGGGGCCGAGGACGCCGACATGGGTCCGTTGGCCTCCGAGGAACAGTTCGAGAAGGTCACGAGCTACGTCGACCTCGGGCAACGCGAGGGCGCGACGCTCGCGGCCGGCGGCGGGACGCCGGATCGGCCCGGCTACTTCGTCGAACCGACCGTCTTCGCCGACGTCGAACCCGGGATGCGCATCGAACAGGAGGAGATTTTCGGCCCCGTCCTCTGCGTCGTTCCGTTCGCCGACGAGACCGAGGCCCTCGAAATCGCCAACGGAGTCGACTACGGGCTGGTCTCCGGCGTCTTCACCGGGGACGTTTCGAGAGCAGGTCGACTGGCGAGGCGTCTCGAGGCGGGGAACGTCTACGTCAACGACTGGTTCGTCGACACCCAACAGACGCCCTTCGGCGGGTACAAGCGGAGCGGTATCGGCCGCGAAAAGGGCCTGGAGGCCCTCGAGTCCTACGTCCAGACCAAGAACGTCGCCATCGCGCTCGAGGACGGCGGCGGCAACCTTCCGGGTGCGTGATCGTTCGGTCCTCGTACCGGGAGAACGTCGTTCGGCGACTCCACGCTGAAGGCAGTTTTGATCGGTTGCCGATCGGATGTGGTGTAACAAATCCGGATATTTCCCACATGGGAGAAAATTTTCCACATTTATCATGCTGGTTATGGAAACTGTTTTATCATCGAGCGATAATAGTGATACGAGCGTCATGACTGACATTTCCACACAAGGTGCGATCGACGCGTCGCGGCGACGGCTCCTCACGGCGATCGCGGCGGCCGGCGGGGTGAGTCTCGCGGGGTGTACCAGCGACGACGGGAACGGTGACGGTGGGAACGGTGGCAGCGGGGACGGTGGTGGCGGGAACGGTGGCGGCGGAACCAGCGTCTCGCTCGGCATCGGACGGGGCGCGTGGGACCTGATTCCCGCGCGCGACACCGACTTCGACTCCAACAAAGTGTACTCGCTGATCTACAACAACCTCGTGGACATTACCCCCGAAGGGGAGTACGTCCCGCAGCTGGCGAGCGACTGGGAACTCGAGAGCGACACCCAGTACGTCTTCACCCTCGAGGAGGGCGTCACGTTCCACAACGGCGAGGAGTTCACCGCCTCGGACGTCCAGTACACCTACGACTGGATCGAGACCGAGGAGAACCCCCGGAAGAACTACGTAAGCGCGATTGAGGACGTCGTCGTCGAGGACGATTACACGGTCCGCTTCGACCTCGCACACCCCCACGCGCCGTTCCTCGACAACATCGAGAAGGTGATGTGGCCGCTCTCGGAGGAGGCCGTCACCGAACACGGCGAGGACTACAACTCGAACCCGGTCGGGACCGGGCCGTACGAACTGGTCGAGTGGAACTCGGGACAGAACGCGATCCTCCGAAAGTACGACGACTACTGGCAGGACGACCTGCCGAACATCGACGAAATTGAGTTCCGTATCCTCCCCGACGAGTCGTCGATGATCTCCCAGCTCGAGACGGGGTCGATCCAGGCTGTCGACCAGATGTCACCCCAGTACGTCGACCAGGTCGAGAGTGCCAACGGCATCTCGGTCCTGCGAACCGAGGACGTCAGTTCCGGTCGCGTCGACTTCAACACCGACGTCGAACCGCTCGACGACCGCCGGGTCCGTCGGGCCATCGCGTGGGCGATCGACAAGGAACAGATCGTTCAGACGGTCCTGCAGGGGTACGGCGAGGCCGGGAAGTCGATCCTCCCGAGTTCCTTCGCGGCCTATAACGGCGACCTCTCGGACTTCAATCACCCGAACGGGGACCCACAGCAGGCCCAGGACCTGCTCGCGGAAGCCGGCCAGGAGAATCTCTCGCTCGAGATCATCAGTTCGACGACGACCCAGCACGAACAGGCGGCGACGCTCGTCCAGAGCATGCTCGAGGACATCGGTGTCGAGGCGAGCGTGCAGACGCTGGACGGCTCGACGTTCTGGACCCGCGAGCAGGAGGGTGACTTCGAGATTGCCGTCTCTAACTGGGAGTCGTTCGCCGATCCGGACGAGTTGCTCTACCTCCACCACACCGATGGCCTCAACGTCTGGAACATCAGCAACGACGAACTCGACAGCTTGCTCGAGGAACAGCGCCAGACGACGGACCAGGAGGCCCGACAGGAACTCCTCGACGAGATTCAGCAGATCATCTACGAGGAAGCGTACTCCGTCTACACTTACTACCCCGAGCGGCTCCAGGGCGTTTCGGACCGCATAGAGGGATTCGAACAGTATCCCCACGGCTCGTTCCGGTCGCTCCACGAGGCGACTTACGAGTGAGTCGAAATATCTGAACGGATTATTCTATCAACGGATCTCGTTGAACTCTGTTCTATAATTCTTCCAAAGTCGGAACAAAGTCCCGATATCGACCCCCGCATCCCAAAACTTCATGTCCGTTCGAACTGACCCTCGAGTATGTCTGACAGTGACAGAAGCGTCCTCGTGACCGGGGCCGGGTCGGGGATGGGCGAAGCCACCGCCCGGCGGTTCGCGGCGACGGGTGCGAACGTGCTGGTCGTCGACCTCGACGAAGAGGGGGCCGCGGCGACGGTCGGGGCGATCGAGGCCGACGGGGGGACCGCCCGGAGTCACGTCGCGGACGTGTCCGATCCAGCGGCCGTCGAGGGGATGATCGACCGCGCCGCCGAGGCGTTCGGCGGGCTGGACGTGCTCCACAACAACGCGGGCGTGCCCCAGGAGTCGACGCCCGTCGAGGACGTGACCGAGGAGACGTGGGACGCCACCGTCGACGTGAACCTCAAGAGCGCGTTTCTCGGGGCGAAGTACGCGGTGCCCGAACTCAGGGAGAGCGACGCGGGCGTGATCCTCAACACGGCCTCGACCGCCGCGATTCGCCCGCGGACCGGGCTCTCGGCGTACGTCGCCTCCAAGGCCGGGATGGTCGGCCTCACGAAGCAACTGGCGTACGAGCTCGCCGACGATGGGATTCGCGTCAACGCCATCTGCCCCGTCGCGACGGACACGCCGATGCTGCAGGACTTCGCTGCCGGCGACCTGAGCGTCGAATCGATGCACGACACCATCCCGCTCGGGCGGCTCTGCGAACCAGAGGACGTCGCCGGCGCGGCTGTCTTCCTCGCCAGCGAGGACGCCTCGATGATCACCGGCACCGCCCTCGAGGTCGACGGGGGGCGCGACATCTGACCATGACGACCCGAACTGCCATCGACGACGCCGTCGAGTCGCGCCAGGCGGACGGCCTCGAGTTCCTGACGGAGTTCCTCCGGATCGACACCGAGAACCCGCCCGGTCGAAACTACCGCGAGGGAGCCGAGTTCCTCCGGGAGCAACTCGAGGCCCGCGAGTACGACGTAGACGTGATCGACGTTCCCGACGAGGTCGTCGAGGAGCACTACCCCAACCGGACCGATCATGACCGGATGAACGTCCTCGCTCGACTGGACGAGGGCCGAGAGGGGCCGGACGTCCACTTCACGGGCCACTACGACGTGGTCCCCGCGGGCGAGGACTGGGCCACCGACCCCTACGAGCCGACCCTCGAGGACGGGAACCTCTACGCCCGCGGGTCCAGTGACATGAAATCCGGCATCGCCGCGAGCGTGCTGGCCGTCGACGCGCTTCGCGAGCTGGGTGTACCAATCGAGGGGTCGATTACCCAGAGCATGACCGTCGACGAGGAGACCGGGGGCTTCACCGGCCTCGGCGAACTGGTCCGGGAGGGACATATTTCCCGGGAGAACACCGACTACTGCATCTACACCGAGTGCTTCGACTCCTCGCGGATCTGCCTGGGCCACCGCGGCGTGTTGAAGTTCCGGGTTGTCACCCACGGCGAGAAAGCCCACGGCTGCATGGCCCACGGCGGGGAGAACGCCGTGATGGCGATGAACGACTTCCTCACCCGGATCGGCGAGTATCGCGAGACCCTCCACGGACGAACGACGGACGAACCGGTCGTCCCTGCGGCGTCGGCCCGGGCGGACGTCTCCGCGACGATGATCGACGCGGGCTACTCCGAGAACGTGGTGCCCGACCGCTGTACGGCCACGTTCTACCGCGTGCTCGTCCCCGAGGAGAGCGTCGATGGCGCCCGCGAGGAACTCGAGGCGCTGATGGCCGAGACCGAGGCTGCGACGGGTGCGCGGGTCGGCTACGAGGAGATTATGTTCGCCGAACCCGCGCTCGTCTCGCGTGACTGCACCGTCGCCCAGACGTTCGCCCGAGAGATCGAACCCCACCACGGGCCGCCGGAGTACGTCGTCTCGCCGGGGTCGGACGACCAGCGCTTCGTTGTCAACGACGCCGGCATCGAGGAGTGCATCGTCTACGGGCCGGGTCTGCTCGAGCAGGCCCACGTCGAGGACGAGTACGTGCCCGTCGAGGAGGTCGTCACGGCTGCGAAGGTGATGGCCGCCGCGACGGCGGACCTGATGGGACATCTCGATGGCTGAGTTGCCGTCGCCGGAAACGATTCGAGAGCGAGCACTCGAGGCGGGCGAACGTGGTTCGGACGGCTCCGACGAGGAAGCGGCCCGCGGCGGACGGGATCGGGGCGTCAACCTGCTCGTCGGCCCGCTCGACGACACCGATCCGCTGGCCGACCTCGAGGTCGCGATCGATCCCGAAACCGGCGGGGCCGTCTATCGCGGACCACGGGCGGCCCGGGCGGGACTGCTCGCCGTCGCGGGAACCGTTGCCACAGACGAGGAGACGGCCGCCCGACTGTACTACCCCGACGCGGACCTCGCCGCAGACGGGCCCTGGCTCGTCCTCGAGCCTCTCGACGGACGACTTTCGACCGTCGTGCGGGGTCAAGCGAGGGTGTCGGTCGACCTCGAGCGCGCACCGGAGGCGAGCGCGAACTACCGGCGACTCGAGACCGACGAGAACCGACTGTCGGCCGTCCTCGAGGCCGCGAAGCCGTCCCACCCCCACTATCCGATCGAGGACGACCGGGACGGGGTGTTCACGACCGGAATGACCACCTTCTCGCTGACGGCCGTCGAGGCCGGTGACGACCGGCTGACCGCCAGTGGTGAGGCCAGCAGCGAACGGCTAACGGTCGTCTTCGAGGCGGCGACGACGCCGACGACCGCCTTCGCCGAGGTCGAATCCCGGTTCGAATCCTGTCCGGGTGTCGAAGCGGTTCGCCTCGAGCGCGTCGCGGACGTCGACCGCGCCCGACCGTCTCGAGCGACGCGGACAGCAGTCGAGGGCGCCCACCAGGCGGTGCTCGGGGACTGCGCGTACGACTGGCTGGCGCCCGGATCGATCTTCGAGGCCGTGCCAACCCCCGAGAAGGTTGCGCTCGGAACCGGCGCGCCGGGCGAACCGTTCGACGCGGACGCGTTCACGATCGGGACGCGACTCCTCGAGGAGACGCTCGCCCGCGTGGAGGGATCGGTGTGAGGACGGTCGTCGCGCCCGTCGAGGGCGAGTACGTTCGCGTCGAATCCCGGTCGGAACCGGGCATCGAGGTCAACGGCATCCCGGCGACTCTCGAGTGCGTTCGCAAGGCGGACGTGCGCGTCGACCTCGTCGATCCGGACGCCGTCTGCACCGACGACGGCCGCGCGTTCGTGGTCGAACACGTCCTCGGCCCCCTCCGCCTCTGTGGTGTCACCGCCGCGTCCGTCACCGGAATCGCCAGCGAGTGGGACTTTTCCCGGCCGGAACACCGCTTCTGTTACGCGACGGCGCTCGGCCCCGACGCGGTCGTGAGCCACCCCGCGGGACTCCCGAATCCCGCGCTCGCGAAGGCCGTACGCGAGGTCGGCACGGAACCGATCGACGGCGAGACCCGCGCGACGCTCTCCGAGTCCGTGACCCGCGAGACCGATGTCGGCTCGATCACCGTCTCACCCGCCGAGACGGGATCGGGCGTCTCCCTCGACCTCGAATACGCCGGCGCGCGCTTCGGCGCGGACGTCCCCCACGACGGCGCTCGAGGCGACGTGATCGAGGCGATCACCACCGCGACGACGCCGTACCTCGCGCCCGACGCCGAGGTGGCCGTCACGCACGCCGCCGCCGACGTACTCTCGGACGTGGTGGTGCTCGGCGGCCTCGAGGACGTCCGCATCGAGGCGAGCCTGGGCGGGGCCTACCACGCCGAGACGATTGGTGTAGCGCGACGTGCCCGCGAGCAGGGGGCCGTCACCGGGCTCGAACGCCCGGCGGCGGACCGGTGACCTGTCAGATACCCGTGGAACCTATCAAATACTCGTGAAGACACACGTTTTTATGTGAGACGGCGGTCTACGTGAGGTATGTCGAACACGCGCCCTCGTGGCGAAACCTTCGATCAGACGGACGTCGACCTCCTCGAGTACGTCGAGAATGACTTCGACGTCAACCTCAACGTCCTCTCGGAGGAACTCGGCCTGTCGAAATCCGCGATCCACTATCGACTCGAGAAACTCAAGGACCGGGGTGTTATCCGCGGGATCACGGCCGACCTCGATCCGGTGCCGTTCGGGCTGGACATGGTGGCGCTGACGGAGGTTTCGGTCACCCACGAGCAGGGATACTCCGAGGACATCGGGACCGAACTCGCGGCGATCGACGGCATCGAACAGGTCTACTACACGATGGGCGACGTGGACTTCGTGACGATCGTGCGCGTCCAGGACCGCGAGCAGATGAACGAGGTCATCGACGAAATCGTCGGCATCGAGGGCGTCAAGGAGACGTCCTCGCGGTTCGTCATGGACGAAATCAAGAGCACTCCGCGGGTCGTCTCGGTGATGTCCGAGGAGATGAAGCGGGTCGTCCAGGACGGGGATCGCTGATCGACGTCTCGACTCGAGGCGCTTCGGACGGAGGACGGGGCTACGCGTTCGGCCAGCGCTCGATGTACACCGTCTCGTCGGTGTAGAACCGGACGACGTCCTCCGCCTGGGCGTGGAGGTCGCCGAAGAACGAGTCCTTTTGCCCACCGAAGTGGAAGAAGGCCATCGGTGCGGCCGTTCCCGCATTGACTGCGAGGTTGCCCGCCTCCGCTCGGTGGCGGAACTGCCGGGCCTCGGAACCGCTCTCGGTGAAGAGGCTCGCGGCGTTGCCGAAGTCGCTGCGGTTCATGACCTCGATTCCCTCCGCAACGCTCTCGACTGCCATCGCGCCGAGGACGGGGCCGAATATTTCCTCTTGGCAGATGGTCATCTCGGGGGTCACGTCCCGGAAGAGACAGGGACCAAGGAAGTTGCCCTCGCCGTCGCGACCGACGTCCCGGCCGTCGACGACCAGTTCGGCCCCCTCCTCGAGGCCGGTTTCGACGTACTCTCGTACTCGCTCCTCGTGTTCGGGCGTGATCAGCGGGCCGACGGTAGTCTCGGGGTCGAGGCCGTCGCCGACGACCTGTTTCTCGGTCTCCGCGGCGAGGAGGTCGACGAACTCCTCGTAGACGCTCTCCTCGACCAGCACGACGTCGTTGGCGAGGCAGCGCTCGCCCGAGCACGCCAGCGCGGAACTCACCGTCTTCTCGGCGGCGAACTCGAGGTCGGCGGTCGCGGAGACGACGACGTGATTCTTCGCCCCGCCCTGGGCCTGAACGCGCTTTCCGTGGGCGGCCGCCTTCTCGTAGACGTGTTTCGCGACGGGGGTGGAACCGACGAAGGAGATGCCGGCGACGTCAGGGTGCTGGAGGAGGGCGTCGACGGTGTCGACGCTCCCGTTGACGAGCTGGACGACGCCGTCAGGGAATCTGGCCTCGTCGATGAGTTCGAACAGCCGCTGGGTCACGAGCGGGTCCCGTTCGCTCGGTTTCAGAATGAAGCTGTTCCCGGTCGCGACCGCGTACGGGAGGAACCATAGCGGGATCATGCCGGGGAAGTTGAACGGAGTAACGGCGGCGAACACGCCGAGGGGTTCCCTGACGGCCGTCTCGTCGATGTCGGGGGCGGCGTGCTGGACGTGTCCCGCCTGCATGAGCGTCGGGATGCCGCAGGCGACTTCGACGTTCTCGATGCCTCGACGGAGTTCCCCTCGAGCCTCGCCCATCGTCTTTCCGTGCTCGCGGACGAGGGTCTCCGTGAGTTCGTCCAGGTGTTCCTCGAGGAGGCGTTTCAGCTCGAACAGTGGCTGGATGCGCGCCTCGACGGGCGTCTCTCGCCAGTCCTCGAAGGCGGCCAGCCCCGCCTCGACGGCTGCGTCCACGTCCTCGCCGGTGCTGAAGCCGACGTATCCGAGGGCGTTGCCAGTCGCCGGATTCACCACGTTCTGGCCGTCCGCGCCCGGGGCGACCCACTCCCCGTCGACGTAGTTTTTCACCGTCCCGAACCGTTCGGTGGTATCGTGTGGCATTCGTCTAGGGCTGTCCGCCAGTCACTATAAGGCTTCTGATATTATGAATATTGTACTCCCTATACATAGAAAATATGGACTGAATGCTGTGTCACCATGGAGTGTAGAATTTTGTCCGAGAAATCTGATTAAGGGATAAATATTAATCAATAGAGTCCGATAGCCGTGATAGGGACATGGTAACGGATAACTCGAGCGACGGGCTGAACGCCGTCGAGGCGATGGACAGGGAGTACGTCTTCGGGACGTGGGCCTACCAGAGCGAGGTCTCACCGACCCAGATCGTCGGTGGCGACGGCGCCCGGTTCACCGACGCTGACGGGAACGAGTACGTCGACTTCTCCGGGCAACTCATGTGTTCGAACCTCGGCCACTCGGCCTCGGCGGTCGAGGAGGCCATCGCCGAACAGACTCGAGAGGGTGCGTACTTCGCGCCGGGGTTCGCCACCGAGGCACGAGCCGAACTCGGAAAGAAACTCGCCGAGGTGACGCCGGGAAACCTCTCGAAGACGTTCTTCTCGACTAGCGGCACCGAGGCCATCGAGGCTGCGATCAAGATTGCGAAGTTCTACACGGGCAAGGACAAGATCATCTCCCGGTACCGCTCCTACCACGGCGCGACAGCGGGATCGATCAGCGTCACCGGCGACCCCCGCCGACTCGCCGCCGAACCCGGCATTCCGGGCGCGATCAAGGCGCCCGACCCCTACGCCTACGGGTCGACACTCGACCCCATGGAGAGCCTCGAGTACATCGACGAAATGCTGATGCTTGAGGGCGACACCGTCGCGGCGGTGCTGGTCGAACCGGTCGTCGGTTCGAACGGCATCCTGGTCCCGCCGGCGGAGTACCTCCCGCGGCTCAAGGAGATCGCCCACGACCACGGCGCGTTGCTCGTCTGCGACGAGGTGATGACCGGGTTCGGCCGGACCGGCGAGTGGTTCGGCAGCGACCTCTTCGACGTGACTCCCGACATCATGACGATGGCGAAGGGGCTCACGGGCGCCTACCAGCCTCTTGCGGCGACCGTCGTCACCGACGACATCGCCGCTCACTTTGAGGACAACATGTTCACTCACGGCCACACCTACGCGGGCCACCCGGTCGCCTGCGCGGCGGGACTGGCGGCCGTCGAGACCTACGAGTCCGAGGGTTTGATCGAGCGGGCGGACGAGGTCGGCTCGTACCTGAGCGACCGAATCGCCTCGCTCGCCGTCGACCACCCGAGCGTCGGCGACGTCCGCGGAACCGGGCTGTTCCACGGGATCGAACTCACGAAACGGACCGACGAGCGGGCCCCCTTCGGAACGCGTGAGGACAAACTCTCGAAGGGGTCGACCGTCGTCGACGAGGTCGCTGCCCGCGCGCTCGAGCACGGGACCTACGTCGCCAACATGATCAACACGCTCATCGTCGCGCCGCCGCTGACGATCACCCGGGCGGAGATCGACGAGGCCGTCGCGGCGATCGACGCGGCCCTCGAGGTCGCCGACGCGGCGATGGAGGCGTAACCCGAACCGGCGCGGGGTTCGAGCGGCTACCGCTGGGAGAGCCCCCGGAGCGTCGAGTCACCAGTCGATTAACACTATCCAACCCACAATCGATATAATGAATGAATTTCAGGTAACTCGGGATTCCCACGAATCCGACACAACATTTAAGCGATCGGACGAGTACGACCTACCCATGTTTTTACGTCTCGCGTCACCGGAGGTGGCCTGATCGCTCGATGAATTTCCTTCGCTACGTCGCGGTGCGGACGCTCCAGACGGTCCCCGTGCTGGCCGGGGTCTCCGCGGTCGTGTTCCTGATCGTCCACGCGGCACCCGGCGATCCGGTCGTCAACATGCTCGGCATTCAGGCGACCGAGGAGAACATCGAGGCGGTCCGGGCCGCCCACGGACTGGACCAGCCGCTGTACATCCAGTACTTCTCGTGGCTCTCGAACGTGCTCCAGGGCGACTTCGGCCGATCGCTCGTCCAGGGCCGGGCCGTCTCGGACCTGATCGTGAGCCGTCTGCCAGCGACGCTGTTCCTCGCCGTCTCCTCGATGGTCGTCGCCATACTCATCGCGATTCCCGCCGGTATGGTGAGTGCAGTCCGCAAGGGGTCGAAGACCGATTTCGCGGTCACGCTCGGGGCGCTCTCGGGCATCTCGATCCCGAACTTCTGGCTCGGTCTGCTCTTAATTCTCTTCTTCGCGACGTCGATCGACCTCTTTCCCGCGGGGAACTACGTCTCGCCGATGGACGACCCCGTCGGCGCGCTCGAGAGCGTCTTCCTGCCGGCGGTGACGGTCGGAACCGCCTACGCCGCTCTGCTGACGCGCCAGACACGCTCGGCCGTCCTCGAGAACCTCCGCTCCGATAGCGTGCGGATGGCAAAGGCGAAGGGACTCTCGGCGCGCCGGATCATGACCGCCCACGTCCTGAAAGGAGCGCTGTTGCCCGTCATCACCGTCGCCGGATTGCAGTTCGGCTACCTCCTCTCGGCCACCGTCGTCGTCGAGCAGGTGTTCGCCTGGCCCGGCATGGGGCGACTGATCTGGTTCGCCGTCCTCCAGCAGGACTACCCGGCGGTACAGGGGGCCGTCCTCGTCGTCGCCACCCTGTTCGTCGCGATCAACCTGCTCGTCGACCTCACGTACGGCTACCTCGACCCGCGGGTGAGCGCCCAATGAGCGTCGTCTCGAGCGCCCGTCGGGATCGATTACGCCGGTTCGTTCGGAGTTTCGCGGCGCATAAACTGGCGGTCGCCGGGCTCGCGGTCGTGTCGGTAATCGTCGTCGTCGGCGTGCTCGCGTTCGTCGACGAACAGTTCTTCGGCGGGGCGATCATCGAGACCGTCCACCACGACCCGAACGACCCCGCGTTCACCCCGCTCGAGGGGCCGAGCGCGGACCACCCGTTCGGGACCGACGAACTGGGTCGCGACGTCCTGTCGCGGACGATCTACGGCGCGAAGGTGTCGGTGCAGGTCGCGCTCACGGCGGTCTCCGTGGCCGCCGTGATTGGCTCGCTGCTCGGCGTACTCGCCGGGTACGCGAAGGGGTACACGGAGACGGTCATCATGCGCGGGGTGGACGTGCTGCTCGGGTTCCCCGCGCTCATCCTCGCGATCGGCGTCGTCGCCGCACTCGGATTCAGCCTCCAGAACGTCATCATCGCGCTGGGAATCGTCTACATCCCGCAGTTTGCCCGCATCGCCCGCAGCAGCGCCCTCTCGGTCACCGAGGAGGAGTACGTCGAGGCCGCCGAAGCCCTCGGCTACTCGAGGCGTCACATCGTCTTCTGGGAGGTGTTACCGAACTGCCTCTCGCCGCTGCTGGTTCAGGCCTCCCTGCTGATGGCGTTCGCCATCATCGCGGAAGCCTCCCTCTCGTTCCTCGGTCTCGGCGTCCAGCCGCCCCAGGCCTCGTGGGGGCAGATGGTCGCCGACGGGAGTAGCTACATGAGCAACGCCCCCTGGATTTCGGTGTTCCCGGGGGTCGCCGTCTTCGTCACCGTGTTGGGCTTCAACCTGGTCGGCGACGGGCTGCGCGACGCGCTCGATCCACACGAAAACGCCGAACGGAGGTTCTGAGGATGAGTACGAACACGAGCACGAATACGAGCACGGGTGACCCACTGCTATCGGTCGACGGACTGACGACGGAATTCGCGACCGATGAGGGCGGCATTCGCGCCATCGAGGACGTGAGCTTCACCCTCGAGCGCGGAGAAACCCTCGGCATCGTCGGAGAGAGCGGTTCCGGCAAGAGCGTCACCGCTCACTCGATTATGCGGCTACTCGAGGACAACGGCCGGATCGCGTCGGGCTCGGTCACGTTCGACGGCGCCGATCTGACGACGATGTCCGACTCGACGCTGCAGTCGATCCGCGGATCGGAGATCGCCATGGTCTTCCAGGATCCGATGACCTCGCTCACGCCGGTGTTGACCGTCGGCACGCAACTCCTCGAGACGCTCCACCAGCACCGGGAGCTGTCCGACGAGGAAGCGCGGGAGACGGCGCTCTCCCTGCTCGAGCAGGTGCGCCTGCCAGACCCCGTTGACGTCTTCGAGTCCTATCCGCACGAACTCTCCGGGGGTCAGCGCCAGCGGGTCCTTATCGCGATCGCCATCTGCTGCGATCCCGAGGTGCTGATCGCCGACGAACCGACGACGGCGCTGGACGTGACCATCGAGGCCCAGATCCTCGAGTTGCTCGAGGACCTCCGGGACTCCCGCGACCTCAGCGTCGTCCTCATCACCCACGACCTGGGGGTCGTCGCGGAGTCGACCGACCGCGTGGGCGTCATGTACGCCGGACAGATGGTCGAGCAGGGGTCGACCGACCGAGTGTTCACCGAACCCCGTCATCCCTACACGGCAGGCCTGCTCCGATCGATGCCGCGGCTGACCGACCACGTTCCCGAACTGCTCGAGGGAACCGTTCCCCAGCCCGGAAACCGGCCGAGTGGCTGTAACTTCGCCCCACGCTGTCCGTACGCGACGGCGGCCTGCGAGGCGGACGATCCGCCGCTCGAGCCGGTCGAGAGAGGCGACGGCGTCCCAGCGGGGACCTCCGAGACCGCCGCTGAAATTACGGCCGAAACCGCCGCTGGAACCGCACCGTCGCCGACCGACGACGGCGCCGTCCAGCGAGCGGCCTGCATTCGAACCGACGAGATCGGCGTCCTCGAGCCCGTTCCCGCCGAGGCCTCCGAGACGGCTAGGTCGCGGACGACCGACGTCGGCGACCCCATCCTCGAGATCGAGAACGTGCGAAAGGAGTTCGACACCTCGACCTCGCTGCTCGATCGCCTGCTCCCGAAGGGATCGCCGCCGGTGCAGGCCGTCGACGGCGTCTCGCTCTCGCTTCGCGCGGGCGAAACCGTCGGACTCGTCGGGGAGAGCGGCTCCGGTAAGACGACCCTCGGGCGCCTCTGCATCGCTCTCGAGGAGCGGACCGAGGGCGACATCCTGCTCGACGGCGTCTCCCTCGCGGAGACTCCCGACGAGGAACTCCGCCAGCGAGTCCAGTTCGTCTTCCAGGACCCCAGTTCGTCGCTCAACCCGCGCCAGCGAGTCGGGCGCATCCTCGGGTTCGCGGTCGAGAAACACGCGACGCTGGCGCCAGACGAGACGGTCACCGACCGCGTGATCGACCTGCTCGAGGAGGTGGGTCTCGACGCCGAGACCCGTCACCGCCACCCCCACGAACTCTCCGGCGGGCAGAAACAGCGCGTCGGCGTCGCCCGGGCGCTCGCGGTCGATCCGGACGTCCTGATCGCGGACGAGCCGACCAGCGCGCTCGACGTGAGCGTCCAGGGCCAGATCCTGGCCCTCCTCGAGCGGATCAAGGCCGAACGCGACCTCTCGATGATCTTCATCAGTCACGACCTCTCGGTCATCCGCCACGTCTCCGACCGCGTTGCCGTGATGTACCTCGGCCGACTCGCGGAGACCGGGCCTGTCGACGCGCTCTTCGCCGATCCGAAACACCCCTACACGGAGGCGCTGCTGAGCGCGATTCCCGACCCCGACCCCGATCCCAATCCGCAGCGGTCGAGCGAGCGGATCACTCTCGAGGGCGAGATTCCGGACCCGCGATACCCGCCGACGGGGTGTAACTTCGCCAGCCGCTGTCCGGCGGTCATGCCGAAGTGTCGCGAACACGACCCGGCGCTCGTCCCGGTCGACGGCGATCAGCGTGCGGCCTGTTTCCTCCACTCGACGGCCACCAGGGGCGACGAGGAGCCGCCGGAGGACGTTCTCGAGGCGACCCACCGTGGCAGCGACTGAGCCGGACACCGCCGAATCGACGGCTACAGCCCCCCGACCGATTCCATACTGAACGGCGGTCTGTGACCTTACAAATTAACCGAACAAAGTTCATCCAATAGTAATATATGTGAATAACTGTATACTACGGTTGCGAGATTTGGAACTGTTCCACCACCACCAACGAACCACCACAAATCTCGCACTTTTCCGGCAGCGATCGTCCGATCACTCGCCAGTGACGCACTCTCCGATCATTCGACGGTGACGCTCTTCGCCAGATGCCGGGGCTTGTCGATCGAGCGACCCAGTTCGTTGGCGATCCAGTACGACACCAGCTGGAGCTGGACGTTCGCTACGACCGAACTCGCGACGTCCTCGAGCGCCGGAATCTCGAGGACGTGGTCGGCGTATCGTTCGACGTCCGACTGGCCGTCCGTGACCGCGACGATGGGGACGCCGCGAGCCTCGACCTCCTTGACGTTGCCGATGGTCTTCTCGGCTTCCTCGCCGTCGCCGGTCACGAGCGCGAAGACCGCCGTGTTCGGGCCGACCAGCGCGAGGGGGCCGTGTTTCAACTCGCCCGCCGCGAAGCCCTCGGCGTGTTCGTAGGAAATCTCCTTGAGCTTCAGCGCCCCCTCGAGCGCGACGGGGTAGTTGAGGCTGCGACCGATGAAGAAGTACGCGTCGGCGTCGCGGTAGGCGTGAGCGACCTCCCGGGCGCTTGAGGTGTCGAGCACCTGTTGGATGGCGTCGGCGATCGATCGGAGCGACTGGATCAACTCGCGGGAACGGTGGTCGCTCAGTGCGGCGGCGACCATGGTGAGGGCGGCCTGCTGGCTCGCGAACGTCTTCGTGGCAGCGACGCCGATTTCCGGACCGGCCCGGATGTAGAGGACGTGATCGGTCTCGCGGGCGGCCGAACTGCCGACGACGTTCGTCACGGCGAGCGTCGTCGCGCCCGCCCGGTTCGCCTCCCGGAGGGCGCGCATCGTGTCGGCCGTCTCGCCGCTCTGGGTGACGCCGACGACGAGCGAGTCGTCCGTGAGCGGCATCGTCTCGGCCGTAAATTCGCTCGCCAGGGAAGCCTGGGCGGGGACGCCCCAGCGGTTCAACAGCGAGACGCCGAACATCGCGGCGTGATAGGAGGTCCCGCAGGCGACGAACGTTACGGGGCCGTCGAAGGCGATGTCCGCCAGTTCCTCGAGTTCGATTCGACCGGTGAGTTCGTTGAGTCGCCCGCGGAGACACTCCCGGATCGCAGTGGGCTGTTCGTGGATCTCCTTGAGCATGTAGTGGTCGTAGCCGCTCTTGCCGGCGTCCTCGGCGTCCCACTCGATGGTCTCGACGCTGCTCTCGACGACCTCGCCGTCCGAATCGGTGATCCGGATCGAGTCGCCGGTGAGCGTCGCGAACTCACCGTCGTCGAGGTAGATCACGCGGTCGGTGTACTCGATGAACGCCGGGACGTCGCTCGCCAGGTAGTGGCCGTCCTCGCCCAGGCCGAGTACGAGCGGCGACTCGTGGCGGGCCGCGTACACCGTCTCCGACCCCTCGAAGACGGCGGCGATGGCGTAACTGCCCTCGAGGCGCTCGATGGCCGCCCGAAACGCCGACTCGGGGTCGAGGCCGTCCTCGAGGCCGCGGGCGATCAGGTGGGGAACGACCTCGGTGTCGGTGTCGCTCTGGAACGTGACCCCGACCTCGCGCAGTTCCGTCCGGAGTGACTGGTAGTTCTCGATGATGCCGTTGTGGACGACGGCGACCCGGCCCTCCGCGTCGGTGTGCGGGTGAGCGTTCACGTCCGAGGGCGGGCCGTGGGTGCTCCAGCGGGTGTGGCCGATGCCGACGGACTCGCCGCCTGGTTCGTTCGCCTCCAGGGTCTCCTCGAGCGAGGAGACCTCGCCCTGGCGCTTGTGGACGCGGAGGTCCGTATCCCCGAGGGCGACGCCGGCGGAGTCGTACCCCCGGTACTCGAGGCCCGAGAGGCCGGTCATGAGAACGTCGAGCGCGTCGGTCTCGTGCTCGCCGTTGCCGACGAAGCCGATGATGCCACACATCAGGAACGCACCTCCACGTCGTCCTTCACGGTTCCACGGAGCGTCGCCCCCGCTTGGACGTAGGCGTCGGCGCCGACGATCACGCCGGGGGCGAACGTCGATCCGCCCTCGTCGTGGGCGTGGTCGGCGAACAGCGCGCCGAAGTCGACGTCTCGGTGGACCGCGTCGTTGATCTGGACGTCGCTCGGCCCGCCGACGACGGTCGACCCGGGGCCGATTCGCGCCCCGCGGCCGGTGACGCAGTCGCGGACCGTCGCCCCGTCTTCGACTCGCGTGTCGGCGTCGACGACGGCGTGCGTGAGCGAGACGTTCGAACCGACCGTCACGTTCTCGCCGAGACAGACGTTCGGTCCCACGACCGACCCCGCCCCGATGACGCAATCGGCGGGGACGACGACGGGGTCGACGATCGTCGCGGACTCGTGGACGTAGGCGTCGGCTGACACCTGGCTGTCGACGCCGCCCCTGGCGAGGAGGTCTTCAGCGATAGTCAGCAGGTCCCACGGGTAGGTCGCGTCGACCCAGAGGCCGTCGGAGACGACGCCCCGAACGCTGGCGGTCTCGTCGTCGACCAGGCTCGAGATGCCATCGATGAGGGACTGTTCACCCACACGCGGGTCGACGCCGCGAATCGCCTCGAATATCAGGTCGTCGAAGACGTAGACGCCGGCGTTGAGGGTGTACTCGCGGTCGTCGAACGGGTGTTCGACGATCTCGGTCACCTCGCCGTCGTCCGTGAGGACGCCGCCGTACTCGCCGACGTCGTCGGTCGGGATCAGGCCGAGCGTCGCCACCGAGTCCTCGTCGTGGGACTCGAGTACGTCCGCGACGATGTCGCCGTCGACGAGCTGGTCGCCGTAGACGACGAGCGTCGGCCCCTGGTGGTCCCGGTGGTCGTCTTCTGCGGCCAGGAGCGCGTGGCCACTTCCCAGCAGCTTCTCCTGTTTGACGTACTTGATCGGGACGTTGCGGTAGGTCGGCCCGAAGTGCGACTGGACGCGGTTTCGCTGGTAGCCCACGACGGTCGTGATCTCGGTCACGCCCGCGTCGATCAGCGCGTCGAAGACGTGCTCCAGGATCGGCTTCGTCGCCGCCGGCAACATCGGCTTCGGCCGATGTTTGGTCAACGGTCTGAGACGGCTTCCCTCCCCGGCCGCGAGCACGATCGCGGAACGTTCGGTCATACTATTCGAACCTCCGTCTGGCGACGTCAGTCTTTTGGATGTACTCATTTGCACGGTTTTAGTATCTCGGTCGATTCTCACGGCGGGTGTCGAGTCGTCCTCGAGCGTCCCCGATTCGGCGGGTCCAGTGGGCTCGAGTCGGCGGTGTGCGAGCGGGTGATCGGACGTGGACGCGAACACCGGACGTGGACGGGAGCGACGGCGGACGAGAGCGGAAGCGGGAACCAGGACGGAGCGATCTATCCCTCCCCCTCGGACTGATAAGGTTCACCGACGGCTTCCATCGGCAGGACGTTGTACAGCGAATCCTCGAGTTGGTCCGCGGAGTCGTACTCCTCGCTGTGCGTGTCCTCGACGAGCGACCCGAGGTTGGCTTCCCCGTCGGCGAGCAACAGCGTCACGTCGTTCAACTCGACGGCGGCGTCCGCTCGCGTGATCGGGTACGAGAGCTCCGAGAGTTCGTGTTCGACGCGGCTGAGTTTGACTTCCTCCATACGCCTCGGACATCGGCGAACGGCTTGAATTTCTGCGAGGTTTTCGGTGAGTGTCCGCTCGAGTGACGCGAACGTGGACACGGTAGTTGATAAAATCGCGAAATTCACGATGTACGTCGGCCAAACCTCCCGTCGGTCCGCTCGACTCTCTTCCCGGAGACGGTCGGTAAGATTGTGGAGAATGCACGAGAACAATTCGCACGCGGCGATTCGCACCGCTTTTGGCCCTCGAGACCGAATCGGTGCTATCGAATGATCTCGAAGGGCTGTGAGCAGTGTGCGAAAGGCGGCAAGATGGTACTATTCGTCTACGGCTACTGCGACCAGCGCGACTGCTTTTACTGCCCGCTCGGCGAGAACCGCAAGAACGTCACGGACGTCTACGCCAACGAGCGCCTCGTCGAGTCCGACGAGGACGTGCTCACCGAGGCCCACCGGATGGACGCCCTCGGCACCTCGATCACCGGCGGCGAACCCCAGGAGGCCCTCGAGCGCACCTGTCACTACCTTTCCCTGCTGAAAGACGAGTTCGGCGAGGACCACCATACTCACCTCTACACCGGCATTCCGGGGGGACGAGAGAACATGCGACGACTCTCGGAGGCCGGCCTGGACGAGATTCGCTTCCACCCACCGCTCGAGCAGTGGGGGGACCTCCACGGCACCGAGTGGGAGGGCATCCTCTACGTCGCCCGCGAGGAGGGGCTGACGCCGGCGTTCGAGATCCCCGGCATTCGCCCCGAGACGGAGTTCCTCGACTTTCTGGACGAGGGCGCCGCCGACTTCTGTAACGTCAACGAGTTTGAGATGTCCCACGGCAACTACCGCCGGATGCAGGCGGAAGGGTTCGAACTCAAAGAGGGACACATGAGCGCCGTCGACAACGACCGGGACGGCATCCTCGAGGTGATGGGCGACCACCCGAAGGTCTACTTCTGCACCTCGGTGTTCAAGGACGCGGCCCAGCACCGGCGGCGACTCAAGCGGATGGCCCGGACGGTGCGCCGCGAGTTCGACGACGTCACCGACGACGGGACCCTGGTTTATGGGAAGACGCGAGTCGCCCCCTCGAGATTCGAGGCGCTCGGGGTCCCCGAGGAGTTCTACACTGTGAAGTCGAACCACGTCGAGGTCGCCTGGTGGCTGCTCGAGGAGATGATCGAAGCGGGTGACGTCGACGACGGCGAGATTGTCGAGCAGTATCCGACATACGACGGCCAGGTGGTCGAGCGGACGCCGCTAGCGTAGGTGTTCAACACGCCGTCGACCCCCTCGAGGCGAGTCTCCTGGTGAACGGATCGGGGGCCTCGAACGCCGATTCCCTTTTGGCGGGACTACACCAGAACCTCGACCGCATACCCGTGATCCTCGATAGCCTCGAGCAACTCCTCGACGTGGTCGTGGCCGCGCGTCTCGAGGTCGATCTCGACTTCAGTGTCGCTCATCTTGATGTCCCGGG
Source organism: Natronosalvus rutilus (assembly GCF_024204665.1). NCBI lineage: Archaea > Methanobacteriati > Methanobacteriota > Halobacteria > Halobacteriales > Natrialbaceae > Natronosalvus > Natronosalvus rutilus. Next base: position 992,648 of record NZ_CP100355.1, read on the forward strand.
AGGTGCGGTCGTGCTGGATCGCGTAGATGTTCGCCCGGTGGCCCGAGATGATCGCCAGGAGTTCCTCGAGTGCTCCTGGCTGATCCTTGAGCACGGTCTGAATCTTCAGGTAGCGGCCGGTTTCGATCAACCCACGAACGATTACCGTGGTGAGCATGTTGAGGTCGATGTTCCCTCCCGAGAGGAGCGGAACGATCACCTCCCCGTCGTCGTAGTCGAACGCCTCGAAGAGGATCGCCGCGAGCGGGACGGCGCCCGCACCCTCGACGACGGTCTTCGAGCGCTCGAGGAGGTGGGCGACGGCCATCGCGATCTGTTCATCGGTGACGGTGACGACCTCGTCGACGCGCTCTTGGATGACCGAGAACGTCTTCTCGCCGATGCTCCTGGTCGCGATTCCGTCGGCGATCGTGTCGACCCCGTCGATGGTGACGACCGATCCCTTCTCGAGGGACGCCGCGGCGCTCGAGGCGCCCGTCGATTGGACGCCGATCACGCGGACGTCGGGTCGCTTCGCCTTGATGGCCGTCGCGATGCCGGCGATGAGGCCGCCGCCGCCGATAGGGACGACCACGGTGTCGACGTCGAGACAGTCCTCGAGGATCTCGAGGCCGATCGTCCCCTGGCCAGCCATCACGTGCTCGTCGTCGAAGGCGTGGACGTAGGTTCGTCCCTCCTCGCGTTCGATCTCGTGAGCGCGCTCGGCGGCCGCGTCGTAGTCGGCCCCTGCGAGGACGACCTCGGCGCCGTAGCTCCGGGTCGCCTTGACCTTCGCGATCGGAGCCTGCTCGGGCATGACGATCTTCGAGTCGACCCCGGCTCGCGTTGCTGCGAGCGCGACGCCCTGGGCGTGGTTGCCCGCGCTGGCCGTGACGACGCCGGCGGCTTGCTCTTCGGGCGAGAGCGTCTGAACGCGGTTGGTCGCCCCGCGAATCTTGAACGCACCGGTCCGCTGGAAGTTCTCGAGTTTCAGGTGGACCGCTGCGCCGGTCATGTCGGAATAGGTGTGTGAGTACGTCAGCGGAGTGTGACGCGAGGTCTCTCGAACCCGTTCGCGGGCCTCGAGGACGTCAGCAAGCTCGAGCATACCTGCGAGTATCGGGCAAGTATTGTAAAGGATTGCTGTTGGCGACGGGGCGAGCACTCACTCAGCGGGGATAGGCACAGCAGTGCTGCTGGTCTCGTGTGGAAAACGTGCTGTCAGAAGCGACAGCACGACAGGGAATACAGGGTATGCACGGCGTGTGACGTGCGACTGTATAGGAGGACCGGAGATATATAAATCTCATGCAGCCGGAGCGAAAGTGTAATCGATAGACTGGAGCGAGGTGAAACTGGCGTCTGACGGGTAGCAGACGGTTGTCGTTCGTGCCTCGGTGACACGTCAGATACCCCTTCTTGCCACTTCTACCGCGTGAACTAAATATCGCGCAGCTTGCTCCTTTCGGAGGTATAAACGGTCCCGGGAACGGTTCGGCCGTATGGGCGCGAGCGGCTCCGCAGGTGAACCATCGGGGCGCGAGCGGGTGCTCTCGGTCTGGAAACGCGTCCTCGCACTCGCGTGGCCGATCATGGCCGAGCAGACGACGCGGACGCTGATGCGGACCGTCGACATCATCGTGACCGGCCTCTTTTCGCCGGCCGCCATCGCCGCCATCGGCCTCGCGGACCTCTACGCCCGCCTGCCGCTCCGGATCGGCCTCGGTCTCGGCGGCGGCGCCATCGCGCTCTCGAGCCAGGACACCGGCAGCGGTGCGACCGGCACCCGCGACGAGGCGATCACTCAGGCGATCCTTCTCGGGGCCGTCGCCGGCGTCCCGTTCGTGCTCTTCGGCGTCCTGCTGAGCGAGTACGCGATCGCGGTCCTCGGCGCCGAATCGGCGGTCGTGACGTACGGATCGGTGTACCTCGCGATCATCATGGCCACGGCGCCCGCTCGCCACGTCGGCATCATCGCCGCGAGAGCCCTCCAGGGGACCGGCGACACGATCTCGCCGATGGTCGTCAACGTCCTCGCCAACGTCCTCAACGTGACCGGGTCGGTCGTGCTGGGACTCGGCCTGCTCAGCGCTCCGCGCCTTGAGGTCGTCGGTGTCGGCCTCGCGACGGCTGGCGCCAACGTGTTCACGGCCCTGGCGTTGTTAGGGATACTTGCGGGCCCCTGGCGGGAGAGTTCGCTCGTCAGGCCGACCGACTGGATCGTCGCGAAGCAACTGCTCGCGGTGAGCGCGCCGCGCATCGCCGAGGGCCTGATCGCGACTGCCATCGAGTTCCCGTTCAACTCGATCCTCCTCCTGATCAGCACGGAGGCCAACGCTGCCTACCAGATCGGCCGTCGGGTCTACCAGCAGATCTCGAGTCCTCTCTCCCGGGGGTATCACGTCGCCGCGAGTATCGTCGTCGGCCAGCACCTCGGGGAAGGCGATCCGGACACGGCTCGATACGACGGCTGGGCGATCGCCGGCCTGGGGCTGGCGACGGTCGGCGTCATCGGGCTGTTCCTCGCGGTCTTCGCGCCCCAGTTCGTCCGGATCTTCACTGACGATCCGGAAACGGCGAGCCACGCCGTCACCTTCGCTCGAGCCTACGGCCTCAGTGCGCCGTTCCTCGTCGTCTACGTCGCCATCGCGGGCGCGCTCCAGGGTGCGAGCGAGACGATCTACCCCCTGCTGGCGCGCTCGAGCGGCCTGTTCCTGTTCTACCTCTGTTTCTCTTACGTCGCCGCCATCTCGCTTGACTGGGGCGTCCTCGGCGTCGCGGCCGGCGTCTTCCTGTACTACCTCTGGGCGCTGTGTGTCGTCTCCTGGGCCTACCTCGAGCGCGACTGGGCGGCCAAAGCGGCCCGGATGATGGCCGAGCGCGGCAGTCGCTCGAGTGAGTGAGCGAACGAGTGACGAGTGACGAGTGACGGAGAACCGAACGCGACTCACGGTGGTCTCAGTCGTCGAGCGCGCTCGTGATCCCGTCGACCGGGCGGTCGGGCGTCACGTCCTCGAGTTCCCTGGGCAATCCGAGCTGATAGGCGTCGCCGTTTTCCCGCACCGTCGTCCGGCCGCGGTGGACCGAGACGTCGCCGTTCAGGTGGAGCTGGACGGCCTCGAGCAGCGCCTCGGCCTCGAGTGGCTGCCCGCGTGCTTTCATCTCCGCGAGGTCGGCGTCGTCGGGGACGTCGAAGGCCCGCTGGGTGATGATCGGCCCCTGGTCGAGGTCCGTCGTAACGTAGTGAGCGGTGACGCCGGCGACCCGGACGCCCTCCTCGATGGCCTGTCGGTAGGCCTCAGCGCCGGGGAACGACGGCAACAGTGAGGGGTGGACGTTGATGATGCGATCCTCGTAGCGGAACACGACGTTGGGGCTCAGGATCCGCATGTACCGGGCGAGGACGATTAGGTCGGCGTCGTACTCGGCGAGCAACTCGAGCAACCGGTCTTCGTCCTGCTGGCCGTTCTCCGTCCCGACGTCGTGGAAGGGCACGTCGTAGTGGTCGGCCAGGGGCTCGAGGGTGTCGTGGTTGCCGATCACGACGCCGATGTCGGCGCCCAGGCGGTCGTTGGCCCAGGCCTCGAACAGCGCCTCGAGGCAGTGGCTCTCCTTCGTGACCAGGACGGCGATCTGCTGGCTGTCGCGGTCTGTCGGGAACCGGACCTGGACGTCCAGTCCCAGGTCGTCGCCCAGGTCCTCGAGGTCGGCGCGCAGTTTGGCCTCCGTACAGACCATCCCCGACGTGTCGATGGCGAGGTTCATCCGGAAGACGCCGTCGCGAACCGCCTGGTCGAGGTCCTCGATGTTGCACCCGCGCTCGAACAGGAGCGTCGTGACGTTGGCGATCAGGCCGGTGTCGTCGTCTCCGACGACCGTGATTTCGGTCAGATCGGTCGTCATCGACACCACCACCGCTCGAGAACTGCAGTAGACATTACCTCTCCTCCACGTCTCGAGCGGGGAAAAGCCCTGCCATCCGCGTAATATTGGTCTCGGTCGAGGTGACGTCGGGTCGCGAACTCGAGTTCACGCTATAGTAAGTGTAATTTTAATACGAGCTGAAAAATCGCGCTCGATCTAAACCGCATCGCTCGCGCGGGTGCTCAGGAGAACTGCTCGATCAGCGCTGGCACGACGTCGAAGAGGTCGTCGTGGATCGCGTAATCGGCGATGTCCATGATCGGCGCGTTCGGATCCGTGTTGATCGCGACGATGGTCTCGGAGCCTTTCATCCCGGCGACGTGCTGCACGGCGCCGGAGATGCCGATGGCGATGTAGACGTCGGGCGTGACGACCTTGCCGGACTGGCCGACCTGGCGGTTGGCGGGCAGCCAGCCCGCGTCGACGATCGGTCGCGACGACGAGAGCGTCGCGTCCAGCGCCTCTACCAGCTCGCGGATCAGGTCCAGGTTCTCCTCCTCTTCGATACCACGACCGATGGAGACCAGCAGGTCCGCCTCGCTGATGTCGACGTCGCCGCCGGCGACTTCCTCGAAGCCCGTCACTGTCGAGCCGATAGCGTCCTCGTCGATGTCAGCGTCGAAGGCCTCGACGGTGGCGTCGCCCGCCGCCTCGGTGGGTTCCCACTCGGCGCCGCGGATCGTAATGGCAACCTGGTCAGCGTCGACCTCGGTGGTCGTCTCGACCTTGCCGCCGTACATCTCGCGCGTGCCGACGAGGGTGTCGCCCTCGGTCGCGAGACCGACGGCGTCGGTGACGAGCGGCACATCGAGTCGCGTGGCGACCGCAGGGGCGTAGTCCAGCCCGTTGACGCTGTTGGGCATCACCAGGTAGGCGGGCTCGAGCGCGTCCGCCAGCTGGGTGATCGCTTGCGTGTAGACATCGTGGTTGAACTCCTCGCCATAGGCGACGGTGTGGACGGTGTCGACGCCCTCGAGGTTCAGCGCGTCGGCGAAGGTCTCGACGTCGCCGCCGACGACGGCTACGTGGAGGTCGCCGCCGGTTTCGCCGGCGAGTTCGGCGCCCGCGGTGACGACCTCGCGGCTGACGTCCCGAAGCTCGCCCTGGCGGTGCTCGGCGACGGCCAGAATATCGCTCATTGGGCCACCCCCTTCTCCCGCAGGAGATCAGCTAATTGCGCGGCCGTCTCGTCGGCCCCGCCCTCGAAGACGGTGGTGTCGCTCTCGCTCTCGGGTTCGTACATCGCCGTCAGTCGGAGGTCGCCCGCGACGGCGTCGGCCTCGACGCCCAGGTCGGCAAGCGTCTGGTGGTCGAGCTCCTTGCGCTGGGCCATCCGGATGCCCCGGAGGCTGGCGTAGCGGGGCTCGTTGATCCCCGTCTGGATCGTCAACACCGCGGGGACGTCGATTTCGGTCAGCTCCTCGATGCCGCCCTCGAGTTCGCGGTGGACCGACGCGGTCTCTCCCTCCAGGTCGAGCTGGTTGACGACGGCGCCCCACTGGTAGCCGACGGCCTCGGCGAGGGCGACGCCCGTCGCACCGAAGCTGTCGTCGCCCGACTGAACGCCCGTCAAAACGAGGTCGGGGTCCTCGGCTTCGACGACCGCCTCGAGGATGGCGACTTTCGCACCGACGTCCAGGAGGTCGACGTCCTCGAGGGCGTCGTCCCAGACGCGGATGGCGCGGTCGGCGCCCTTCGCGAGCGCCTGGCGGATGGTCTGTTCGGTCTCTTCGTTGCCGATGGTGACGGTGACGACCTCGTCGACGACGCCGTCTTCTTCGAGTTGGACGGCCTCCTCGATGGCGTAGTCGTCCCACTCGTTGAGATCGGCGCCGAGATACCGCTCGTCGATGGTCGTGCCGTCGATTTCGAACTCGTCTTCGACGGTCGCAACCTCCTTGACCGGTACGAGTACCTTCATCATCGTTGGTTGCGCTCCCCCGGGCGTAAACGTTTTCGAAACCGCGCGTCGCGGGCATTCAGTTGATTCAGGATCGCCTGGACTCGTGACGGTCTCTCACTACCCGAGAGTATCACGCTTCCGGACGCGTCTACGGTGGGTTTTCCCGGCGTTCGACTCGATTCTGGAAGCCGGTTCCGGAAGCGGTTTAACGATACCACAGGTACTAGGGTCCATGGCGGACTGTCCACTCGCAGACGACTGCCCCAGCTTTACCGAGCGAATCAGCGGAATGGGGTGTACGCACTACGGCGACCGCGGCGGCAAAGAGTGGTGTAACCACTACAACCAGCCGATCCAGGACCTCAAGACCCAGCCGGTCAAATCCGGCGAGGAAGTGGTCGTCGACGTCGTCGACATGCACGAGAGCGGCGCCGGCGTCGGTCGAACCGAGGACGGGTTCATCGTCATGATCGACGGCGTCCTGCCGGAGGCCCGGGTCAAAGCCGAAATTACCCGCGTCCACAGCAATCACGCACGCGCGGACGTCCTTGAGCGATTGCCACTCGAGCCCGAGGAGTCCGACGACGAAAGCGACGATGACGACGAGGCGGACGCCGACGACGAGGAAGACGCTTCCGAGCGAGGCGGGCGTCGCCCACAGCGCGAGCAACTCGGCAGTCGCGAGAACTTCTGGGGCTCCTGAGCGGGCCGCCAGGGTGGACAGACCCTTCGCAGAGCCGTCGCCACGTATTCTACGGTCGTCGCTTGCACGCTGCAAACTGCAATAAGACGTAAGTAGACCTGCTGGTATGTCATACGTGAATGACGATTGGATCGGACGGAACGTCTCGCCTCCTCGCCGTTCTCGCCGTCGGTTGTGCCATCGGCGGGATCGTCCTGGCCGCGAGCGCGATGCCAATGCTCGCCGCGGATTCTCCGGTGGCGACCGCGCTCGGCGACAGTGAGACGAGTGCAGAGCGCGACCGGGCGATCCAGGAGGCGATGCTCGAGGCGGCCGCGGAGGGCGACGGAGACCTGGCCGAGCGGGCTGGCGAACTCGAAACAGCCGGTGGGGACGGCGATGGCCCCGGAATGGGTGGTTCTGGTGGTGGAGGTGCCGGTGCTGGCACTGGCGCCCTCGACAACCAACTCGTACAGGCGGGGGCTCTCTCGGCGATGGAGAGCCAGCACGACCTCCTGACGAACCCCGCCGTGAGCGACGCGCTGTTCGGACTCGCGGGTATTTACGCCGTCATCGGTGGGTCACCGGGGGATTTCGCCGCCGGTGCCGCCGGTTCCGATCCCGGAACCAGTCCCGGCTCCGATTTCGGTTCCGATCCCGATGCGTTCGATGACCCCGAGAACCTCGAGGGAACCGCTCCGGAAGACGCGGATACGACGGTCGACGAGCCGACGACGTCCGGCGGACTGCTCGACGTCCCGACCTCGGCGAACGGACTCGAGGGCGGCTACGGCGATCTCGTGACCGACCAGCGTGCCCGGTCGATTTCGCTCGAGGGCGATGCGGCCGGCGGTGAGAGGGCGGTGGACGGTTTTGAGGGAGGTATCGACAGCGAAAGTCACGGTGGTGGAAGCCTCGATAGCGAGTCCCCGTGGGGCGCCAACCAGGCGACCGACGGCTCGAGTACAGGCGACGGGTTCGACGCGAACGCCGACGACGGAGCGTGGGACAAGGGTGCTGTTCCCGACGACGGCTCGAGCGGTGCTCCAACCGACGACTTGGACGCGAGTCGTGGCGGCGGCGAGTCGGATGCCGAGACGCCGGGCGGAACCGAAGACTCGAGCGCGAGCGACGCCACCGGCGCTACCGACGCTTCGGACGCTTCGAATGACGAGACAAACGGCGCTGAAGACGACGGAACGGACAGCGACGAGGAAGAGACGAACAGCGTGACCGACTCGCTCGAGGACTCGCTGGGACCGGCCGGCGAGCGACCGATCCTGACGCTCCTGGCCGTCGCGCTGGCGGTCGTCGTCGGCTACGTCTTCCTGCGGAATGACGATCCAATCGCGACACTCCGAGCACTCCCTAGTCACCTGCTGGCGCTCGCAATGGGCGTCGTCGTCGCCTGCTCGCGGGCGCTCGAGCGGGCCTACGAGGCGCTGTGCGGCCTTCGATCGATTGCCGAGTTGCCGGGACTCCTCCTCGGAGCGGTCGCCGGGATCCTCGCCGGGGTGAGGACGAAAGCTCGCTCCGTGCGAGCGTCGCTCCCGCTCGTCGGCGACGAGGCAACCGGAACCGACGCCAGGACCGCCACGCCAGATGACCGACCGACCGCTCGCATACGCATCCGCGAGGCGTTCGCGGACGTGGCCACGGTCTCGACCGTGTCCCGACTGCGGGTCGCGACCCCCACGGACGTCGCCGAGGGGGCGAAGGCCCGGGGCGTGCCCGCCGAACCGGTCGAGACCATTACGGACGCCTTCCGCGACGTCGAGTACGGCGGCCGGGATCCGGAACGGCGACTCGAGCGAACGACGGCCGCTCGAGCGACGATTCGGTCGTCGGTGGCGGACGACGATTCTGCGGAAGACGCAACGAACGACGAATCGGTGGACGACGCGAACGAAAACCCGACGGGTGACCCGTGAGCCGTCGCCCGTCGACGCTCGGCCTGCTCGCCGGAACCGCCCTCGCGACCGGACTGCTCGCACTCGGTGCGGGCCTGCTGTACCGCCCGGCGACCGTGCTTGAGGCGGTTCCCGAACTCGAGGCGGCGCTCTCGACGCTGGACCCGACTCACCTGGTGCTGGCGTTCGCGCTCGTCCTCCTGATCGTCGCCCCGACGATCACGGCCGCTGGCCGGTTCCGGACTGACGCGGTGCGGCCACTCGGTGCGAGTTCGACCGAGCCGTTCGCCGGCTCGCGTTCGTTGGCCGATACCTCGCCTCGACTCCCTGGTGCGGTCTACGACGACTGGATCGACCGCGCGACGGCGTACGACGACGAGCCTCGCCCGGTTCGCGACCAGGCCCGGACGGAATTCGTCGAGGCGCTTCGCTCGCTCGCGGCCGACACTTACGCGACTCGTGCCGGACTGGACCGGACAGAGGCGCTGGCGGCGATCCGGGCGGGTACCTGGACCGACGACCGGCGAGCGGCCGCCTTCCTCGCCGACGAGGACGGCCCGTCGACGCCGCTGTCGCTCTGGCTGATCGACCTCTGCAGCACGGCTGATCCCTTCACGCGCGGGCTCGAGCACGCGATCGAGGCGGTCGAGGCGATTCGAGAGCATCCCCTCGAGAGCGAGCGATGGGAGGGCCCGCGATGAGTCGCGTCCCCCGCTGGCAGGGTGCGGTCGTCGTCGCCCTCGCCATCTGCCTCCTCGCCGTGGTGCTGGGCGCGCCCGCGCTCTTCGTGGTGGCCGTCGTTCCGCTGGGATACGTCCTGGTCGGCGTCTCGAGCGGCGCGCCGTCGACCGACCTCGCCGTCGAGCGGACCCTCGACGACGATCGACCGCGACCCGGCCAGCCGGTTTCCGTCACCCTCTTGGTGACCAACGAGGGCGACCGGGTGCTCCCCGACGTACGAATCGTCGATGCCGTCCCCGAGGACGTGCCGGTGGTCGCCGGCTCGAGCGCGTTCGCGACCGCAATTCGGCCCGGCGAAACCGTCAGCCACGAGTACGAGGTGCTGCCGCCTCGAGGCCAGTACGCGTTCGGCACACCCCGCGTTCGCGTCCGGAACCTGGCCGCGAGCGCGCTCGAGACGCTCGAGCCCGACGCTGAGGGCGACGGCTCGCTAACCTGCAAGACGCTCCTGGACTCGTTCGCCGTTCGCGACCGGACGATCCGCTTCGTCGGGCGGACGCCGACGGACGAGGGCGGGAGCGGGATCGAGTTCTACGCCGCCCGCGAGTACCGCCATGGCGATCCGATCAACCGGATCGACTGGCACCGTCTCGCTCGGACGGGCGATCTCGCGACGATCGAACACCGCGAGGAGCGAGCCGTTACGATGGTCTTCCTCGTCGACGACCGCGCCGACGTCTACCGCGAGTCGCGCTCCGGCGGCCCCGACTCGCACGACCTGACGCTGTACGCCGCCTCGCGCGGCGTACTCGCCTCGCTCGGGGACGGCAACCGGACCGGGTTCGCGACGCTCGAGGACGACGTGTGGATCGACCCCGGCGGAGGCGACGACGTTCGCCGTCGCGTGGACGACGCGGTCGGCGAATCGGCCGGCGACAGCACCCCCACCGGCCTTGCCGCCGACGGCGGGAGGCTCGCGACCGATCTCGAGACGCGTCTCCCCCGGAACGCGCAGGTGGTCCTCTGTAGCCCGCTCACGGACGACGCGGCGGTCGACCTGGTCGAACAGCTTCGCCTCCGCGGGCGGACGGTGACTGTCGTGAGCCCGGACATGACGACCAGCGTGTCCGGCGGCGACCTGTCGCCGGGAACGGCAATTGCCGGCATCGAGCGCCGGAATCGCGTCGACGACCTCCAGGGACTCGGCTCGGTCGTCGTCGACTGGGACCTGGCCGATCCGCTGTCGGTCGAGCTGACCCGGGCGATCCGCGCGATGGGGGGTGCCCGATGACGGCGTCCGACCCGGAACCGGGAACGGACGGACGCGACCAGAAGTCGACGCCGTTTCGGTCGGACGGCGGAACCGAACCAGGTTCGTCGACTCGAGTCGGCAGTCCGCGCTCGGGTCCGACCGTTGTCTCGAGCGACGACCACGGGACGCGCGACCACTCGCGCCTCGAGTCGGCCCGAAACGCGGCGAGCTCGGTCGGAAAACGTGGAACGAGTGCCGTACTCGGGACCGTTCGAAGCGCCCTGGCGCAGCCGACGACGAGTGACGTCGCAACCCTCGTGCTCACGCTCGCGATCTGTCTCGCCGTCGGCGGGTCCCTGATCGGCACCCGACTCGCGGCCGTCGCGACGGTCGGCGGCGTCGGTGCGGCGCTGGTCGCCATCCTGCTCGGGAGCGACCGCCCGGTACGTCGCGCCGTCGGCGGAGCGCTCGCCGTCCCCGCGGCCGTCTTGGTCGCCGTTCCCGTGACGGTCGCCTGGGCGTTCGCCGTCGGCGTCGCCGGCTTTGGCCCGTTCGCGGCGGTGACCGTCTGGTCGCTCGTCGTCGCCGCCCTCGCTGGGACGCTGGCGTCGTGGGACCGACTGGGCGACGGCGGGGTCCGTGCGGCCGCCAGGGCCACGACGCTCGCCGCGCTCGGGGTCGTGGTAGTGGTCGTCGTTCGCGTGCTCCCCGAGGCCGGCGTCAGGGAGCGTGCGGGGCCGGCGGTCGCCGAAGTGACGGGGGCCGCCAGTGGCGTTCTCCTCGAGCCAGGCAAGACCCTGGCGACCGTCTCGTTTTTCGGGCTCGTCCTGGCGACGGCCGGGGCCGTCTTCGTGACGGTCGGCTACGTCCCGATCGAACGCCTCGCCCCGCCCGATCGGCGCGAGACCGTCTCGCGGGCCGTCGGTACCGTTCGCCACGGCAACTCGGTCGCCATCCGTGTGGCGCTGGTCGGTCTTTCCGGGGCCGTGATGCTTCCGGCGCTGCTCGAGCAGTTCTCGGACGTTCCGCTCTCGCCCCGGGAACTCACGGCGACCGTGCCGGCACCGGCCGGCGAGGCGCTGGCTACGGTCGTCATCGCGCGGGAGCTCCGAACCCTCTTGCTCGTCGTCTTCGCCGTCGCCGCGTTCGTGGCTGCCCTCGAGTGGACTCGACGGGCGTTGCGCCGCGGCCTGGCCGCGGTACTCGCTCGAGTCCTGGCTCCGATGGTCGGCGGGGTCGTGCTGACGCTCGCGCTTGCGTCGGTGCTCGCCACGCCCACCGTCGAGGCGTCGCTCGAGGCCCTGGTTCGCCGGATCGAACCGCAGGTGGTCGCGGACCTGTTGCTCGAGTTCCCGCCGATCGCGCTCGTCGTCGCCGTTCTGCTCGTCGCGCTGGGGATGCTCTCGTCGCTGTTTGGGACGGTCTCGTTGCTTCGAGCGATTCGGCTCCTGCCGCCGCGGGCGATCGGTTCGGCGCTGGCGGCGACGGCGATCCTCGGCCTCGCTGGCTCGCTCGCGGTCATCGGCCGGCCGGAGGCGGCAATCTGGACGGCCGCCAGCGCGTTCGTCGTCTGGGACGTCGGTGAGTACGCGGACGGGCTCCGCGCCGAACTCGGACGGGACGCGGCGATGATGCGGGCCGAACTCGTCCACGCGCTCGGCGCGGTCGCGACCGGTGCCGCGGTCGCACTCGGGACCGCTGGCCTCTACCGCTGGGCGGCGAGCGATGTCCTCGTCGTCGACCGTCGTCTCGCGGCGGCGGCGCTCGGGGCAGCGCTGCTGGCGGTCGTGCTGGTCGCCTGGGTCCTTCGCAAGTGACTACTCCTCTTCCGCTCCCTCCGCCGACGGCACCTCCCTGATCACCCGCGCGGGATTCCCACCGACCACGACGCCCGCCGGCACGTCGTCGACCACGACCGCGCCGGCCGCGACGACGGCGCCGTCGCCGACCGTCACGCCGGGGGTGAGCACCGCCCGGCCGCCGATCCAGACGTCGTCGCCGACCGCGACCGGCTTTCCGTACTCGAGGCCCTCCCGCCGCACGGCGGCCTCGGGCGGGTGTGTCGCCGTGTAGACGTGGACGCCGGGCCCGAGCAGGCAGTTTCGGCCGAACTCCACGGGACAGACGTCCAGGACGACGCAGTCGTAGTTCGCGAAGAAGCCCTCGCCGACGTGGACGTTGTATCCGTAATCGCAGCGAAAAGGTGGCTAGATCTGGCACTCGTCGCCAGTCGATCCGAGGAGTTCCTCGAGTACCTGTCGTCGGTGGCCGCTGCCGTCGTCGCTGTCGGCCGTCCCGTCGCTGTCGCCGTCACCGTCGTCGCCACCGCTCTCGGCCATCCGGTTGTAGCGACGCGTGAGCGCTCGAGCGCGCTCGCGGTCGGCCACGAGTTCGGGATCGGCGGGGTCGTACAGGTCCCCGGCTACCATCTTCTGCTTTTCAGTAGGCATACTGTCGTGTGGACGTCGATTCGACGGTGACCAGAATACGGTGTCTGTGTACGGCGATTAGGCGTTCAGAATACGGTCGTCGTGACCGGTTCGGCGGGGGCGAACCGACCTACGGCTGACGAGGTCGCTCAGTCGTCAGCCGGGATCGCACGAGGGGAGCGTCGAGGGGTCGCCATCGCGAGGACGTCGTCGAAGAAGTCGAGGGTGTCCTCGGGGCCGGGGTTCGCTTCGGGGTGGTACTGACGGGTCAGCACGTCGTACTCGATGCCGTCGAGACCTTCGGGCGTGTCGTCGTTCACGTTGATCTGGGTGACTTCGAGGTGATCGCCGGGTTCGGCGACCGTGTAGCCGTGGTTCTGGGTCGTCATGACGACCCGTCCGGACTCGAGGTCGAGGACGGGCTGGTTGACGCCGCGGTGGCCGAAGGTCATCTTCTCGGTGACCCCGCCCAGGGCCTCGGCGACGATCTGCTGACCGAGGCAGATGCCGGCCACGGGCGTGTCCTCGACGAACGCCTGGACGAGGTCGATCGCGGCCTCGAAGTTGACCGGGTCGCCGGGGCCGTTCGAGACGAACAGGACGTCTGGGTCGACGGCCTCGACGTCGGCGGTGCTCACGTCGTGGGGGAGGACGTGAACCGTGGCGTTGCGGGCGAGCAGCGAGTCGACGATCGATCCCTTCGCGCCACAGTCGACGAGCGCGACGGTCGGGCCGTCGTTGTCGGCGCCACGGACCACGGGTTCGTCGACGCTGACCTGGGCGCCGATCTCGGTGTGGTCGCTCATCGCCTCGCACTGCTCGAGTTCCGCGCGGGCGTCGTCGGGGGTAATGTCTTCGCCGACGGCGATGCCACACTTCATGGCGCCGCCCTCGCGGACATCGGTGACGACGTCGCGGGTGTCGAGGTGGTCGACGGCTGGAACGCCCTCGGACGCGAGCCAGTCGGCGACGTCGTCGGTGAGCTCGCGGGCCAGGACGGCTCGCGGGTGGATTCGATCGGACTCGAAGCGGTCCTCGCGGACGCCGTAGTTGCCGATCAGCGGGTACGAGAAGGTGAGGATCTGTTCCTCGTAGGAGGGGTCGGTGAGACTCTCCTCGTAGCCGGTGTATGCTGTTGTGAAAACCAGTTCCCCGCGTGCGGTACCCGGAGCACGAGCACGTCCCTCGAGTACGTGACCGCTCTCCAGCGCAACGTAGGCCGGGTTCATTACGAGATACGTATTGTACGGCCCACCATAAGTGTTGCCTTCGAAGTATTGTTACGAAATTCGTAATCGCCAAGTAGGTGCCGCACGAACGGTTAGATCTCAATGGACGATCTCGACCGACACATCCTGAACATTCTCCGGCGAGATGCCCGCACGCCGTACACGGAGATCGCCGAGGAGGTTGGAACGAGCGAGGGGACCGTCAGAAACCGCGTCGAGCGCATGAACGCCGACGGCGTGATCGAACGATTCACCGTCACCACGCGCACGGGGAACGTCAAGGCGATGATCGAAATCAGCGTCGCCGTCGACGTCGACACCGCGAGCATCGCCGAGCGCATGGCCGAGTGGGCGGAAGTCGACTTCGTCTGGCAGGTCTCGGGCGAACAGGACGTCGTGCTGGTCGTCGACGCCGCCGACACGCGCAGCGTCAACGAACTCATCACGCAGGCGCGCGAGCAGGAGGAGGTCGTGAGTACGAAGACGCGGCTGATTCTCGAGGAGAAATTGGGCTAATCCTCGAGAAACCAGACTAACTCTGCGGTGGTTCACCGACGCCGGGCGTCGGCTTCGAGAGCAGATCGTTCGGGTGCTTTCGGCTGTGGATTGCTCGGTACCAGCGTCGAATGAATCGGTCGACTGGCCGTCGGTCGACGACCGCTTCGACCCGACCGTCCTGGATCGCCTCGACGACCGACTCGGGCGTCAGTTCGTCGGCGTCGATTCGCGTGTACGCTCGCCCGACTTCAACCGGGTAGTGGGCGTCGCTCCCGGCGACGAGCGGGACGTCGTGTTCGGTCGCGAGCCGCTCGACCAGTGGCTGCGTCCGCGGGTGTTTGCCGTTGATCTCGATGGCGTCGAACGGGAGGTCCTGGACGTCGGTCACCGTGCTGTTTCGAAACGGGTGGGCGACGATGGCCGCACAGCCTCTCTCGTGGGCCATGTCGACCACCTCCGCGGGGGTGTACTCGAGCGGGACCGTCTCCTCTGGCGGATCCGGACCGACGACGAGGACGTGGCCGCGCGTCGTCGTGACCTCGATGCCGGGGACGATCGTGGCGGCCTCGCGCTCGAAGGGTGTGTAATAGTCGTGATTGGTCGTCGCGACGCCGTCGAGTCCCCGCCAGCGGGCGGTTCGAGCGAGGAGCGAGACGCCGATTGGATCGTATCGGTCCCCGAGCCCTCGATGCCCGTGGAAGAACCGGGTGTGTGCGTGTAAATCGACGGCGAACATACTCTGGACAACGATGGGGGAGGGTTTTTGTTTTGGGGAAAGGTTGTGTTGGCATGCACGTCCCGATGGTCCCTCCTGGATCGGTCCGAGCAGACGGTTCCGGGGCCGCCGAATCGACCGACAGAGTCGTGATCTGCAACCCGGTGAGCGGGAGCGAGGACCACCTCGAGCAGGTTCATGGCCTCGCGGCAGACGGCGGGTGGAAATTGCGCGTGACCGAAGCCGAAGGCGACGCCCGCGAATACGCTCGCGAAGCGGCGGAAAGTGGGACGGAACTCGTCGCGGCGGCCGGGGGCGATGGGACGGTGAACGAGGTCGTCGACGGGTTCGTCGACTCCGGGGTCGAGGACTGGCCGACGCTGCTGATCGTCCCTGCCGGAACGGGGAACAACACCGCGTCGAACCTCGGCATCGAGAGCATCGGCGAGGCGTTCTCGCTGGCGGAATCAGGCCGACGGAGGCGCCTCGACCTCGGTCGAGCCAACGACCGCGCGTTTCTCAACTCCTGTATCGGCGGGCTGACCGCCGAAGCCAGCCTCGAGACCGACTCCGAGAGCAAACGGCGGTTCGGCGTGCTCGCGTACGTGCTCAAGACGATTGAGACGGCGACGAACTACGACGGGGCGCCGTTGCGGGTCACCCTCGAGAACGCCGACGTCGCGACGTCCGTCGTCTGGGAGGGGGACGTCGCGCTCGCGTTCATCGGGAACTGTCGCCGGTTCGGCCGGCGCCAGGCGCAGGCCCACGCCGAGGACGGGTTGCTTGAGGTGACCCTCGTCGAGAACGCATCGATGCCGTCGATGGTCGGCGCGACGGCGCTCGATCACCTCTTCGACCTGGATGCAGACGGGATCGTCCGTCACCGCGTGCCGCGGGTAACGATCGAGAGTCTCCACGACGAGCCGATCACCTACAGCCTCGACGGGGAGGTGCTCGCGGCCGAGGAACTCGATCTCGAGACCCTCCCGGGGGCGATTTCGGTCGTCGTGGGCGACGACTACGAGTCGAACCCGGACGCCGAGGGTGCGGGCTTGTAGGGTCGGCCTCGAGGGTCTCCTCTCCTCAAATCTCGAGGGATTCCTCCTCTCGAAAGCCGATACTGGTTTTACGGACGCCCCGTTCAGTTGTCGTATGAACGATTCGACGGATTCCGAAGAACTGCCACACAAGAACGCCGCCCAGGACGTGATCGCGGTCGACGCCGACGACACCGAACTCGGCCTGGTCAACCGCCTCGAGGCCCACACCGGCGAGGGGACGCGCCACCGGGCCTTTACGTCGCTCGTGTTCGACCAGGACGACAACATCCTGCTCGCCCAGCGAGCCCCCGGAAAGCGCCTCTGGGGGACCTACTGGGACGGGACGGTCGCCTCCCACCCCGTCGAGGGCCAGAGCCAGGAGGACGCGACGCGCCAGCGTCTCGAGGAGGAACTCGGCATCACACCGGATCAGTACGAGGACGTCCGCCTCACCGACCGCTTCGAGTACAAGCGATACTTCGAGAACGCGGGCGTCGAGCACGAGGTCTGTGCCGTCCTCGAGGTGACGCTCCACGACACGACGCTCGATCCGGACGAGGAGGAGGTCGCGGGGCTCATGTGGGTGCCGTACGAGCGACTCTCGACCCATCCCGAGTGGTACCGACAGCTTCGCCTGTGTCCCTGGTTCGAGATCGCGATGCGACGGGACACCCGGTGATTGACCAGAAAGGTATGTTAACAACTGACAAGGCTTATTAGGGGACGGGACTTACTGTCGGCCAGCGGTCGGTAGAGCCGACCCGTGACACGATGAGTACACCTCCACAGGAAGCCGATAGCCGCACTGTCGACCTCACGCGTGAAGAGCGCTGGGTCGTTCACCACGCCCTCGTCCAGCGTGCCGACACGTATCTCGAGGACGAGCGAACCGTCCCGGCGTGGCTCGTCCAGGTCGTCGAGAGCATCGAGGCCGACCACGACACAATTACGGTCAGACAGGGCCAGAAACTCATCTCGCTCCTCCGGGGTGACTGCGTTTCGATTCCGGACGCGGACCAGGAGGCCGTCGACGGCGTGCTCGTCGAACTCGAGGCCGCGCTGGTCTGACGTCCGTTTTCGTCCTCACGAACGCCGTCTTCTCGATTTCACGTCGCAACCCGTCGAGCTCCGCCATCGAATGCGAGAGGGCCGGCCGTCACGCCGACACGGACCAAACCCCTTGGCGCTCCCTTCGGCCGCTGAACGCCTGCCCGCTGTCGAGAACTTTCGGAATCTCGAGCGGCAGTCGAGGCTATCCACGAACGTGTATGTCGAGGCGAACCCGAAAGCGTTTTTGAGCACGGATGCGGGGATTCAGACGATGACCGCCTACACCGCCACGGTGACCGTCCGACTCAAGCGCGGCGTCCTCGACCCCGAGGCCGAGACCACCCGCCGTGCCCTCGAGCGACTGGGGTTCTCGCTCGAGGCGCTTCGCTCGGCCGACCGTTTCGAAATCGACCTCGAGGCGGCGTCGGCCGACGAGGCGGCCGATCGAGCCGACGAGATGGCCGAACGACTGCTCGCGAATCCGACCATCCACGACTACGACGTGGCGGTCGACGAGCGATAGATGATGGTTGCACGTGCGTCGACGCCGGTTCCCATGCCGACGCCGACCGGGACTCGTCAGACCGATAAGCCGACGGTGCCGACGGCGACGGTCGCCGTCACTCCGACGTCGACCGGGACTCGCCACACCAGGGGGTGCCGACAGTGACGGTCGCCGTCGTCCGCTTCGGCGGCTCGAACTGCGACCGCGACGCCGAAGCCGCCCTCGAACACCTGGACATCGACGCCGAAATCGTCTGGCACGAGGACGACCTCCCCGCGGACACGACGGGCATCGTCCTCCCCGGCGGCTTCTCCTACGGCGACTACCTTCGCGCGGGCGCGATGGCCGCCCGATCCCCGATCCTCAAGGAGGTGCGCGAGGCCGCCGCCGAGGGCGTACCCGTCCTCGGGATCTGTAACGGCGCCCAAGTCGGCTGTGAGTCCGGCCTGACCGAGGGGGCGTTCACGACGAACGAGAGCGCCCGCTTCCAGTGTGAGCACGTCTTCTTGCGCGTCGAGCGAACCGACACGCCCTGGACGGCCGCCTTCGAGGAGGGCGACGTGATCGAGATCCCGATCGCCCATGGCGAGGGCCGCTTCGAGATCGAGGAGGACCGACTCACCCGCCTCGAGACCGAGGACCGCGTCCTCTTTCGGTACTGTGACGCCGAGGGCAACCTCACCGATGACGCCAATCCGAACGGCTCGAAACACAGCGTCGCGGGCGTTTTGGGCGAGAGCGAGACGGTGGCGGTATTGATGCCCCACCCCGAACGGGCGACGCTTCCTGACGTCGGCGGGACGGACGGACAGGAGATTCTGCGCGGGTTCGAACGGGCCGTCGAGCGATAATCAACGACGGGGGTCGGCCTCGAGCGGACTCTGCTCGAAAAACTCTAATCGAACTGGCTGCGCTCGAACGAACGACGACGGCTCAGTTGGCGGCGCAGTTGTTGGGTCCGAGTTCGAGGGTTTCGACGTCGCCACCTGGCTGTTCTTTGCCCCAGTTGATCTGCTTGATCTCGTTGTAGTTCGCGGGTTCGTCGGAGAGACTCTCGACTATTGTTTCGACGAGCTCCTCCTGATTGCCTTCTTCGACGTACCCCAGGAGTTCGTTCGTCGACTCCGCCTTGAGATCGCCGAGTTCAGTCGCGAGCGGGCGCATGTCCTCGTCGTTGAAGTGCCCGGGGAGGACGACGGTCTCGTCGGGGAGGTCGAGGAGTCCGTCGAGGCTGTCGAACAACTGGCCGGACGCCTCGCGGATGGCGTCCTCGGAGCCGTCCTCGAGGTCGGGACGGCCGACGCTCCGGAGGAACAGCGTGTCCCCGGAGAGGAGCGCGTCGCCGAAACGGAACGAGACGCTTCCGGGCGTGTGACCGGGCGTGTGCATCGTTTCGAGCTCCCGGTCACCGACCGAAATCGTGTCGCCGTCTGCGAGGGCCGTGATCGTCTCGAGTTCGCCCGCGTCCGCCGCGTGGAGGTGGTACGGGACGTCGAGTTCGCCGGCCAGTCGACGCGCCCCGGAGACGTGGTCGGCGTGGGCGTGGGTGTCGACGACGCCGACGATTTCGAGGTCGCGGTCGTCGGCGACGCCTAGGTACCGGTCGACGTACTGGGTCGGATCGACGACGACGGCTTCCTCGTCGTCGTGGACGAGGTAGGACACACAGCCAGTGCCAGGTCGGACGATCTGCACGACGCCTTCGGCATCGGGGATCTCGTACTCCCGGTGGACGCGGCCCCAGTCGTTCATCCCGTCGGGGATCGACTTCGCGTCGAACCCGTGGTCGCGGAGGAACTCGGCGGCGCGGGCGGACGTGACGCCCGCGACGCAGACGACGGCAATCTCCTCGTCCTCGGGGAGGTCCTCGAGGTGATCTTCGAGCCCAGAGTAGTCGTACTCGAGCAGTTCGTCGTAGACCGGGACGTTCGTACTGGCTGGAATCTGCCACTCCTCGTAGTCGTCTTCGTTGCGGACGTCGAGGACGAACAGGTTCTCGGCATCGTCGTCGGCGATGCGGCGGGCGACCTCGGACGCGTCGATATCAGTATTGCTCATCTTATACAATACTAACTGCGCAAGCGATTATAAATGTGTTGCAGGCTGTCGCGGCGAGCTCTCGAGGGGTTCTCGTCAGAGTATCCGGGAAAAACGGTTCGCGAGCCCTCACCACCGTTAATTTCCCATAGGTTAAAGTGGACTCAATTCCTGAGTCGACTCGAACACTAAAGACGGGGCCGTTCCTTGTAGATTGCAACTGAACGACAGCACCCGTTCTGGAACTCGAGTCATGGACACACGAACCCGCGTCATCTACGTCGATCCCGACTGCACCGATCGCGTCGCCTCCGCCGTTCGAGCAGTCGGTCTCGACCTCGAGTGCGTCGAGAGCGACAAGGCGTGTCTCGACCGACTCGAGTCCGCCGATTGCGTCATTACGGAGTACGACCTCGGCTCCGCAGCGAGAACTGGCCTCGACCTCCACCGAGCGATTCGCCGGCGGGCGCCGGACGTTCCAGTCGTGCTCTACACCGACGCCGGCAACGAAGCCATCGCGGGCGAGGCGCTCGCCGCCGGCGTCACCGGGTACGTTCCGAAGTCACAGGGCGTCGAGACGCTCGTGACTCGCGTTCTCGAGGCAATCGTCGAGACGGAAACCGGTGCTGGCGCCGACCTCGGTCACGGCTCCGAATCCGGCCCTACCTCCGACCCAAACTCAGACTCACAACCTGATCCTGACTCCAACTCCAACTCCAACTTAGACTCCGAACTCGACCCCCACCCTGACTCCAGCGACTCGTCCTCGCTCGCAAAAACGCACGACGAGCGCAACGAACCGTTCCTCGAGTCGTCGACCGACCACGTCCAGCTCATCGTCGAACGGTCGCCGTTCGCGATCATCAAGTGGACCCCCGAATTCGAGGTCCACCACTGGAACGACGCCGCGGCCGACCTGTTCGGCTACACCGCGGCGGAAGCGCTCGGCCGTCACGCGACCGACCTCGTCATCCCCCAGGAGAGACGCGACGCGATCACCGACTGGTGGGCGACCTGGCTCGAAGGCGAGCCGAGTACGAACCACGGCATCTCGCGAAACGTCGCCAAAGACGGGACGTCGTTTCGGTGCGAGTGGTCCACGACGCCCCTCGTCGACGCTGACGGTACCATCAGGGGAGCCCTCTCGTTCATCCGCGACATGACGTCGGAGTTCCGGCGCTCGCTCGCGCTCGAGACCCTCCAGGAGACGACCCAGGAGCTGATGCAGACGAGTTCGAAGGCCGAAATCGGCGCGCTCGTCATCGACGCGACGGACGAGATTATCGACGACGCCCTCGCCGGTATCCGGGTCTACGACGAGGACGCGAACCGACTCGACCTGGTCGCAGTGAGCGATCGACTCGAGGAGCAAACGGTGCAGTTTACGCCGGTCGGTCCCGGCGACGACCCGTTGTGGTCGACGTACGCTTCGGGATCGCCGGTCGTCATCGAGGACGCCTCCGCGGAGATGGTCCCCTACGACCTCACCGACGAGGTCGGTAACGCCGTCATCTACCCGCTCGGCGAGCACGGCCTGCTGACCGTCGCCGCGTCCGGCCCCGCAACGATCGAGGAGACCGACCTCACCCTGATACAAATTCTCGCGGCGACGGCCGAGGCCGCCTTCGACCAGGCCGCCCGCGAGCGCGAACTCGAGCGAGCGAAGACGGTCGTCGAGGCCGTCGGCGACAGCCTGTACGCCGTCGACACCCGGGGAACGCTCGTCACGGTCAACG
This sequence comes from Natronosalvus rutilus, assembly GCF_024204665.1. Lineage (NCBI taxonomy): Archaea > Methanobacteriati > Methanobacteriota > Halobacteria > Halobacteriales > Natrialbaceae > Natronosalvus > Natronosalvus rutilus. Next base: position 1,014,218 of record NZ_CP100355.1, read on the forward strand.
ACACGATGGTCGAGATCACCGGCTACGATCGGGACACCCTCGTCGGACTCCACGCCTCCGAGGTACTCACCGAGGAGAGCTTCGAGCGCGGGGTCCGTGAGGTCGAACGGCTCGCTGCTAGCGATGGAGACGGAGACGAAGACGGAGGCGAGGTAGCGACCTACGACGTCGACATCGTCACCGCAGACGGCGACCTCGTCCCCTGTGAGGTCAACACCACCCTCCTTGAGGGCGAGGGCGACCTCTCCGGCAGCGTCGGCATCCTCCGGGACGTCACCGATCGAAAGCTGATGGAGCAGGAACTCGTCGACCACCGGGAGAAGATGGCAAAACTCCACGAGATCGCCTCCCGCCTCGACTCGTGTGAGACGGCCCAGGACGTCTACGACCTCACCGTCGAAACCGCCGAGGACGTCCTCGAATTCGACGTCTGCGTCGTCGACCGCGTCGACGGCGAGTACCTCGAGACCGTCGCCGTCTCCTCGACGATCCACGAGGACGGATTCTCGAGTCGTGCGCCGATCGACCAGGGCATCGCTGGGAAGACCTATCGAAACGACCGAACGTACCGGCTCGACGACCTCAGAGCCGACGAGGAGGCGACGCCCGAACGCGACTCCTACCGGTCGGCGCTGAGCGCGCCGATCGGCGACCGCGGAATCTTCCAGGCGGTCTCGACGGACGTGGGGGCGTTCGACCGGGCCGACCAGGAATTGACCGAGTTGTTGCTCTCGCACGTCTCGGATACGCTCGACCGCCTCGCGTTCGAAACCCGGCTCAAGGCGGAACGTGACCGCTTCGCCGCGCTCTTCGAGAACGTGCCCGATGCGATCGTCAGCACGAAGCGCGTCCCCGAGGGTCCGATCGTCGAGCAGGTGAACCCGGCGTTCGAGCGAATCTTCGGGTACGAGGAGTCCGAACTGCTCGAGGAACCGCTCGATTCGTTCATCGTGCCCCCCGATCACTTCGCGAACGCCCAGGAGATCAACGAGCGCGGGACGCGGGGGGAGGCCGTAGAAGCGGAAGTCAAGCGTCGGACGAGCGACGGACTTCGCGACTTCATGATGCGGGTCGTCCCGATGGACATGACCGGATCGACCGACCGCGCGTTCGGCCTCTACACCGACATCACGGCCCAGAAACAGCACCAGAAGCGCGTCGAAATCCTGAACCGCGTCCTCAGACACGACCTGCGAAACGGCATGAACATCATCAACGGCTGCGCGGAGATGCTCGCGGAGGCCGTCGAGGACGAGGCCGATCGGGACTTTGCCGAAGCAATTCAGGAACGAGCGGGCGAGCTCATTAGTCTCGCCGAGAAGACGCGAGCGGTCGAACGGACGCTTGATCGTGACGGCGCGGCGACCGGCCCCGTCGACGTCGTCGACTGCGTCGAAACCGCCCTCGGCCGAATCGACGCGGAGTACCCGGCCGTGGACGTCGGCTGTGCGCTCCCCGATCGAGCGCACGCTCGCGCCGACGAACTCCTCGGCGACGCGATCTTTCACGTCCTCGAGAACGCCATCGAGCACAGCGATCGGGGGGAACCGACGATCGAAATCGGTCTCGAGGTGGACGACGACGACACGCTCACACTCACGGTAGCCGACGACGGCCCCGGTATCCCCGGGGAAGAGCGGGCGCTCTTGCAGGAAGACGAAGAGATCACCCAGCTCCGTCACGCCAGCGGGCTCGGACTGTGGCTCGTCAACTGGGTGATCACCCAGTCCGGCGGGCAGTTGACCTTCCAGGAGAACGATCCGCGAGGTACCGTCGTCAGGATGCAGATCCCGACGGCCGACGTGCCGACGCGTTCAGCGGCGATCGACGGGACGGCGGCGAGCGACTGATTCGAGCGGGCCACGACGGCGACTCGCGGGAGCTACAACGGCTTTAGTGTGTGGGAATCGACCGCTATCAACATGGATTCCCCCAGTATGTCGCTCCTGCTGGTCGGTTCGCCGCCCTGCAGTGACGATCTCACGTCCGTACTGTCGAAGGCGGGGTGGTCCGTACGAACCGAATCGACTGTCGAGGATTCGTGCGCGCAACTCGTGGCGGATTCGTCGGCGTCGGTCGACTGTCTCCTCGTGGCGACGGATTCGCCCCACGAGACGGTTTCGACGCTCGAGGAGGCTCGACCACTGGTTCCGATTCTGGCGTTGCTTCCCGATTCTGATTCTGATTTCGATTCTGAATCCGATCCCGACCCTGATCCCGGTCTCGACCCAGACCTCCCCGGCGAACCCACCTCCGACCCAGCCGCGATTCTCGAGGCAGGAGCTACCGATTACGTCGTCCAGACGGCACGCTGCGACCCGAGACCCTCGAGCAATCACACGTTCGACTCTTCTTCCTCGACGGGTATGATTCGCTTGAGGCAGGCGAGACCTGCATCAAACGCGGGAGCGTCGGCGGGTTCGTCCGGGGAACGGGCGAACTGAATCCGGCCTACCGCGAGCGACTGCTCGGACTGTTCGCCCAGGGACTCACCGTCGACCAGACGGTTCGCTACGCCGCTCTCCCTGCCGACGAGCGAGGAGACGTTATCGCACTCGGCGACGCCCATCAGCAACTCGCGAGAATGTTGAACCTCTACTGCGTCCCCGCCGTCGTGGAGGCCCGTGACGCCCTCACCTACCAGGTGGAGGCCTACCCCTACATTCCCGAGGCGGGCTTCATCTGGCGATCGGGGCCGCTCAACGTCGAACCCCGACTCTGTAGCAATCCGTTTCACCTGACCATGTCGGGGGTGCAGTTCGAGTCGCTGGCCGAGTTCGAGAACTTGCTGCCCATCAAGGGCGACACCGTCTACTGGGACTCGAGTCGGGGCCTGTTCTACCCGCTGTTCTGATACTGTCGCTCTGCTTTCCCGCTATCGCGTGAGCGGCTGGTTGAATCCCGTCTCGAGGTCGAGGACGGCCTCCCAGGTCGCCTCACACTCACAGGACACCTGCTCGAACACCGACGGGTCCTGTCGCAGATCGAAGTCCTTGATCGCCTTCTGGACGAGGTCGTCGCACTCCCCGCAGTTGTGGGCGCCGCGGTCGGTGCCGTGGCCGACCGGGTCGGAGACGACGATGCCCGCCACGTCGGCCGTCCGCTCGAGGACGGCGGCGACCGACCAGAGCCACGGCGGGCGGTAGCCATCCTGAAAGTAGAGGTCGTCGACCATGGTGTAGCGCTGGACGTTGCAGGGGTTCATCGAGACGGTGTGACAGCCGTCGACGGCCAGGCAGCGTTCGACGGAGGCGACCATGTCCTCGAGGGCCTCCGATTCGGTGAGGAAGGGGGGTTTCATGAGGAGGTAGGCTTTGATGCCGGCGCCGCCTGTGCTGTCAGTTTCGCCTGTGCTGCCAGTTTCGCCTCCACTGCCGGCTTCGCTGCCTGCAGCGCCAGACTCGACGTCGCCCTCGGAACCGGCGCCACCGGCTTCGTCCGCCGCGACCGCCTCCGCACAGGCCGCCTCGAACGCCTCGAAGTCGAAGTACTTGTTCACGCAATCGCGGCGAACCCGATCGGTCGCCGTCTCGAGGCCGATCGCCACGTCGGTCTGGAGGCCGTACTGCGTGAAGTCGCCGATCTTCTCGCGGTCGACGAAGTCGGGCAGGGACTCGAGGACGATCCGCTCGCGGTCGCCGAAGGTTTCGGCGATGGCCTTCCGGGACTCGGCGCTCACCTCGCGCTCGTCGAGGAACGACCCGGAGGTGTAGATCTTGATCAGCGGTGCTGGCTCGTCGGCCTCGTCGGCTTCGTGATCCAGACAGACCTGAATCTGGTCCATCAGCGCCTCGTGGGGAACCGTCCCGCCGTCGACACTCTCGGCGACGTAGCCACACATCGTACAGCCGCCCGCCCGCGCCCAGCGACAGCCGCCGGTGTTGAGGATGATCGTTAGACTCTCTCTGACGCCGTTGGGCGTATTGTCCTCGTCGAGCCAGACCCGCGTCGGTTCGTGAGGGTCGTAGCTCTTCTCCTTTCGCGAGCGAACCTCGCGCATCACCTGGTTGTGGGCGTCCATGCCCTTGCCCTGCTCGTAGACCTCGGGCGTCGGCTGGCTCATTACCGAGGAAAGCGTCTCGAGGGGTAAAGCGGCTTCGGGACGTACACAGTACCCGTTACGCCTCGGGATACCTCGTGGTCCGAGAAACCTCTGGTTTCTCGTCATCACGACAGACGCTTCGCGTCTTTCGAACGACTTCGCGAGGAACCGCTCGGCGTAAAACGCTACGACAAAAAGGCCGCTCGCGACCGATGGTCGACCACGGGTGCAGACGTTCGTCACTTCGTGCGGCTGTCGTCACGAATCTGGGTTCGAAACCCGGAGCGCGAACCCCCACTCGAGCGAGACGGCTTTGTCCGTGCCCCATCTCGCGTCCGGGTCGTCCCACCCCGAAACGCGCTGGCTCCAGCGGTAGGTTCCGGGCTGGAAGTAGCCTTCGACCTGGAAGTCGTGCCACACCTCGTACTCGGTGACGACCGACTCGCCGGGGTCGTACGCTCGAGGCGGACAGCCCTGAGTCGTGAACGCTCTCCCTTCTTCTGCATCGCGGTCCTCGACCCACCTGCCGTCGACGCGCTCGAGGTGGTCGGTGTGCCTGTAGAGCCACAGCCCCTCGGGGTCGTCGCTTCCCCCTCGCGACCGGTTGAACAGGCTACACCCGGCTTCGCCCACGGAGAGCGCCCGTTCGTCGCCCTCGTTGGTCGTCCGTACCTCGAGCCGTGCTGGACTATCTTCCGCTACTGTCTCCTCGAGCAGCGTCGTCTCGATCGAGAATCCGTACTCGTCGGGGACCGAATCCTGTTCGACCAGCGCGAGTTCACGCTCGGTGTTCTTTGCTCGAGCGCTCGAGGTCGGTCCAATCTCGCCGAGACAGCCGGCGACTCCGGCGACGAGGGCGGCGGCGGACCCGGTGAGGAGGGCGCGGCGTTGCATGACTGTCGTGACAGCACGCCTGAACGTAATCCTTCGGGTGGTAGCCGAGGCCCGGTGGCAACGCGTCCCACGACGTGTCAAAGGGTACTTACCTGCGGCTCCGTTCTAGAGAGACAATGAGTCAGGAGGGAGAGCAGGCCAGTTCCGACCGGAAAAAATACGAGTTCCGGAAGGTTATCGAAGACCTCGACAACTACGAGGGGTCGGGCACACAACTCGTAACGATCTACGTCCCCGAGGACCGCCAGGTCAGCGACGTCGTCGCCCACGTCACCCAGGAGCACAGCGAGGCGGCGAACATCAAGTCCAAGCAGACCCGGACGAACGTGCAGGACGCCCTCAAGAGCATCAAGGATCGGCTCCGCTACTACGACACGTACCCGCCCGAGAACGGTATGGTGCTGTTCTCGGGCGCCGTCGACTCCGGCGGTGGCCAGACAGAGATGATCACGCGCGTCCTCGAGAGCCCACCGGATCCCGTCGAGTCCTTCCGCTACCACTGCGACTCGAACTTCCTGACAGATCCGCTCGAGTACATGCTCGAGGACCACGGCCTCTACGGGCTGATCGTCCTCGACCGCCGAGAGGCCAACGTCGGCTGGCTGAAGGGCAAGCGCATCGAACCCGTCAAGTCCGCCTCCTCGCTCGTTCCCGGCAAGCAGCGGAAAGGTGGCCAGTCCGCCCAGCGATTCGCCCGCCTGCGCCTCGAGGCCATCGACAACTTCTACCAGGAGGTCGCGGGGATGGCCAACGACCTGTTCGTCCCCAAGCGTCACGAACTCGACGGTGTCCTGGTCGGCGGTCCCTCCCCGACGAAAGACGAGTTCCTCGACGGCGACTACCTCCACCACGAGATCCAGGATACGGTACTCGGAAAATTCGACGTCTCCTACACCGACGAGTCCGGCCTGAAGGACCTGGTCGACAACGCCTCCGACGCCCTGGCCGACGCAGAGGTGATGAAGGACAAGAAGCACATGGAACGCTTCTTCAAGGAACTCCACAGTGGGGAACTCGCCACCTACGGGTTCGACCAGACTCGGCGCAACCTCGTGATGGGGTCGGTCGAGACCCTCCTGATCAGCGAGGACCTCCGAAAAGACGTCGTCACCTTCGACTGCGAGGCCTGTGGCAACACCGACTACGACCTGATCGACCGCCGGAAGGCCACGCCCTCTCACGAGTGCAGCGAGTGTGGCACCGCGGTCGAGGCCACGGACGAAGACCGCGAGGACGCTATTGAGCACCTCATCACCATCGCCGAACAGCGCGGCACCGAGACCAAGTTCATCTCGAGTGACTTCGAGAAGGGCGAACAGCTCTACAACGCCTTCGGCGGCATTGCGGGCATCCTCCGGTACGATACGGGCATCTAGGCGGCTACAGCGACCAACCTTCCTGTCGACTCTTCGAGTAAGAGTGGCTGGCTACCCCTTTAGACCAACTCCCTGGATGGGGGCGACGGGTCAGGAGCCAGGGGTCGCATGTCACGAGTCACGAGGTACGAATTGTGAGTCAAGGGGCACCGATCACAAGCCGTCGATCACCAACCGCCGGCCACGAGCCGTAAACTGCGAACTGTGAACGACCGAGAGACTTTTTACTGCGAGCAGAGGAGTCGATGACGAACGATGACCGCACCGTCGCCCGCCGAACCGCTCGAGGTGGTGTCCCGCCGTCACCCGCTGCTGGCAGCACTCGAGGCGGGGCCGCGGCCGAAAGGCGACCTCCTGGACGCCGTCGACTGCTCGTCCTCCACGCTCGACCGCGCCATTCGCGAACTCGAGACCTGCCACTTCCTCGAGCGTCGCGACGGGTCGGTACGGCTGACCACGGCAGGTCGACTCGCGCTCGAGGAGTACCGGCGGAGCCAGCGAGCGCTCGAGTCCATCACGGCGGCCAGTCACGTCCTGCAGTTTGCCCCGCCCGACGCGCCGCTGTCGATGGCGGTCCTGGAGGAGGCGACGATCCACGAACCCAGTTCGCACGCGCCGAACGCGCCGGTCGAACGGATCGCCGACTGCATGCGAGACGCCGACCGCGCCTGGGCGCTCGGTGCGACCGAACGCACGCCGCAGTTTCGTCGCATCCTCAACGAGCAAACGACCGACGGCGACCTCGCGGTCGAGGTCGTTCTGACGGACGACCTCCTGTCGTTTCTCCTCGAGGCCCACACGAACGCCCTCGAACGTTTCCTCGAGGTCGATGCGTTCGAAGCGGCGACGATCGAGGAGATTCCGTACGGGCTGGCGGTACTCGAGACGCCGACGAAGCCGTACACGTTCGTCACTCTCACGAACGAGGGGGACGTCCAGGGGGTCATCGAGAACGACTCGCAGGCGGCCTACGAGTGGGGGCGCGAGCTGTTTCAGCAGGTTCGTTCTGCGGCGACGGCGCTACAGCCGCCGGAGTAGCCGGTTGGAGAGCGTGTACTCGAGCGGGTGACATCGACGTTCGAGACTCGTCTCAGCGGTTCGGTCATCGACGGGGCCTCTTTCGTGGGAGCGCAGGCGCCAGTACCGGAGAACGCCGCGTTCGAGGGGAACGGCTGAAAAATCACAGAAATTATTATTCTTCCCCATTTACACGTTTCGGGCGATATATGCAAATGGCGCTGTAAGGATGGCACATGCCCCACGATCAGGACGTCGAAGGCGAGAACGATCCGGAGTCTCTCTCGACGTACGAGTGTCTCCGCTGCGGTACCGTCGTCGAGTCGAAGACGCATCCCGGAACGTGTGACTGTGGCGGTGAGTTCCAGAACCGGGCGAAGTCGCTCGAGTAGACTCGAAATCCGTCCGATCGGCCAGCGTCGACGTTCGACGGAGGCTGGGTAGCGTTCCTGGCTCCGTGGACTAGTCTCTCGTGTTTTCGTGACCTCAGAGGGCCGACCATCCGATCAGTAGAGTAACTGTTCGAGCTGGTGACGACGGCGCTCGAGGTCGACCGCCGGTTCCACCGTGGGTTCAGCGAGCACCCGATCGATAGCGAGCAGCGGGTCGGCCCCGTGACGCTCGACCGTCTCGAGGGCGTCCTCGAGTTTCGTGCGGTTCGTCGCCAGCGAGTCACAGAGCCCGATCGCGAGCGCCAGTGCGATTCCCGCGTCGCCCGACGGAAACGAAGTACTCACGCGCGAGAAGTCGGGATCGCCCGCCCCGGAACTGGAGGGCTCGACGCGAAGGCAGCGCGGACAGATCGCCGCCGCGTCGGCCTCCTCGGGAGCATAGGCTCGAAGCGAGGGCGAAACCACGAAGGTGATCGGATCGACGTCACAGGAGCAGTTCATCGAGATAAACGCGTGTCGGCGGTCTTCGGGACGGTACTGGGTCTCAGTTGGTTCCGGGAACGCCGCTCGCGGTCGCGGGTTCGCGCTCCTCGGCGTCGCGCTGGGTGCGGGCGAGTTCCTTCTCTTCGTCTTCCTCGGCTTCCTTCTTCTCCTTGATCTTCTTGAGCCGGAAAATCTCCTCGCGCTCTTGCTCCTCGAGTTTCTGCTCGATGTACTCCTTGTTCTCGTAGAGGTCGGGCAGGAGTTTGAACTCGAGAGCGTTGACGCGCCGTTTGGTGGTTTCGATCTCCCGCAGCATCTTCTTCATCGCCGTCTCGACCTCGGCGGCGAGAATGATGCTCTGGAGGAGGTCCTCGTAGGCTTCGGCGGCCTCGTCGATACGCGCGGAGGTGCCCATGATCCCGTAGCCGCGCTGGTCGAGGCTCTTCGTGACCTTCGAGGACTCGATCTGGGGGACGACGACGCCCATGATGTTCTTCGACTCGGTCGTGATCTCGGGGTGTTCCTGCAGGGCGGCGGCCGCGCCGCGAACGGCGACGTCGCCTTCCATCGCACGCGCCATGTTAATCGTCTTCTGAGCGCGCTCGTAGTCCTCCGAGAGCTCGCCGCGGACGTCCTGGGCCTGGTCCAGGATGTCCATGAACTCCATGATCAGCCCGTCGCGTTTCTTCTCGAGCGTCCCGTGCCCGCGCTCGGAGAGGTCGATGCGATCCTCGATCTGCATCAACTCTTTCCGAGTGGGTTTGACGTCCTTGGCCATCTTGTGGGTGGGTTGCGCGCGCAGTCGGATAACTGTTTACAGTTGCAGCCAACAGCCAAACGGTCGCTGCGTGTGTGCTCGTATTCGACGGCCGCTAGTGACCGCCGGTAACCGCCGGTGACCGCTGGTGAGGGCGAAGAGATTGGCACTGATCGTACAGACGCGAGGAAAAATCGACTGCGTACCGAGACCGCTGGCGAGACCGGTTACTCGAGACTGATGTCCGAGGACTGCTCGGCGGGTTCGAAGACGACCTCGAGCACCCCGTTGTTGTAGGTCGCCGAGGCGGTGTGTTCGTTGACCCGGCGGGGAAGGGAGACGCGCTCGTCGTACTCGCGGTGGTCGCTCCGGGCTGAGATGGTGAGCGTCTTGCCGTCGCACTCGAGTTCGATGTTCTGCTTTTCGACGCCGGGGAGGTCGGCGATGACGCGGACCTCCTCCTCAGTGTCGTGAACGTCGACGTGGGTGTCGGCGCCGAAGCCAGCGTCGGTGTCCGTCCGCGACTCGAAGCCGACGTCTCCGCCGGCCATCATGTCGTTCATCATCCGTTCAATCTCCCGAAAGAGGTCGTCAAAGGGTTCGTCGCGGTCGTCTCGGCGCATGAGGGACTCTAGAAGTGGCAGGTCCAAAAAGGTATTCCTCGAGGCGAGATCCTGAGAACGGGACCGACGTGCTCGAGTGACGGGACTTTGCTGCCGCTGGCGAACTCGGTATGATACGGAGTGGTGGCAGATGGAACGTGGATTGGTAGTCGCCAGCAGTCAGTCGTCGATCATCAGCCGCCGGTTCAGCCGTCAGCCGTCAGTCGTCGGCCGTCTGCGTATCGAGACGCTTCACCGGTCGGTCGCGAAGGCCTCCGAAGCCGATGCCGAGCGTCTCGTTCGTCAGCGACCGGCTTTCGGGGCCCGAAAGGTGACCGGAGATAGCGCGCAGGGCGTCAACGTTCTCGGGAACGACGTCAGACTCCTGGTGAATCGCCTGCATACAGTAGAGGTCCGAACCCTGGAGCGTGACCGACTCCTCCCAGATGCAGTTCTCCCAGATGTCGCCGCGGGGTCGACCGGCGTCGGCCGCCATGTCCTTGAGCGTCCCGGCGCCGTCGATGCGGGCGTACTCGGGGACCATGATGGTTCGCTCTTGGGCCGCGAGCAAGTCGCGTACGTCGTCTTCGCTCGCAGGCGGGTTCTCGAGGGTGACGTTGATGGCGTGAACGTGCATCATCGTCGTCGGCACCTTCAGGCCGATGGTGTCGATGTCGAGTTTGGGGAAGAGCGTCTGCACGTCGGGACCGTGGTGGGAGGGGATGGAGACGGGGTCGGGGACGGCGTCGTTGATCGGGCCGCGTCCGGTCTGGTTCGGGTCGCCGCCGCGGCGAACCAGCGTCGCCCGTACCTTCTCGATGCCGTAGGCCTCCTCGAGCGGGGCGACGAGCCGGGAGAGTCCGGTCGTGTTACAGGAGACGACACGGACGTAGTCGGCGTCTTCGGCCTCGTCGTAGTTCACGCGGGCGTTGAAGCTCACTTCGGCGACGGTGGCGTCCTCGCCGCCCTGGAAGATCGCGGGCGTGTCGTGGCGCTCGTAGAGCGAGCGGTTTTCGGCACCGATCCCGGAGGGCGTTGCGTCGACGACGACGTCGCTTTCCTCGACGAGTTCGTCGACCGTGCCGGCGACGTCGACGCCGATCTCGCGGAACTCCTCGATCCGCGTTTCGTCGACCACGTAGAGGGGGTAGCCGGCCTCGACGGCGCCGATGGCGACGTAATCGGGGCTAACCTTGGCGACGCCACAGAGTTCCATGTCGGGCTGCGCCGAGACGGCGTCCGCGACGCGTTTCCCGATGGTTCCATATCCGTTGATTCCGACGCGGAGCATACGAGGTCCACTCCACCGGCGACGGGTATAATTGTTTCGGACAGACTGATAGATGTTAACTCGTAATTGAGTACTCGAGAGAATAATCGACATACTGCGTCGGGTTGGTAATGGGACACACGGCCGAACACATATCTTTTAATTTTTTCATAAACGGGGTTTAGCGGGTCCTATATTGCTCCACCATCACGTTACTCTCGCGGGACAGAACGTTCGAAAACTCCTTGTGCTAATTATGGTCTGCCTGCTAGTATCGGTCCTGAGGCACGTTGGACAGTGTCCAGAACCAGGGCAACTACTTTAACCCTGGACAGCTTAGTACTCAGATATGAGTGAACATTCATTCGCCGAAGACACTTCCACGGACGGCGTTGTTCGCGTCGGCCTCAACGGATTCGGCCGCATTGGCCGGAACGTCCTGCGTGCATCCCTCGAGTACGACGGAATCGAGATCGTCGCGATTAACGACGTGATGGACAACGACGACATGGAGTACCTGCTCCGGTACGACTCCGTCCACGGTCGCCTCGACGACGTCGAGCGCGACGGTGACACCCTGTTCGTCGGCGGCCAGGAGATTCGACTGCTCAACGAGCGCGACCCCACCGAGTTGCCGTGGGAGGAGTTCGACGTCGACGTCGCCTTCGAGGCGACCGGCCTGTTTCGCTCCCACGACGACGCTGTCATGCATCTCGAGGCTGGCGCCGACAAGGTCATCATCTCCGCGCCGCCGAAGGGCGAGAAGGACGTCTCGATGTTCGTCTACGGCGTCAACCACGACGAGTACGAGGGCGAGGACATCCTCTCGAACGCCTCCTGTACCACGAACAGCGTCGCCCCCGTCGCCAAGGTGCTCGACGAGGAGTTCGGCATCGCCTCGGGCCTGCTCACTACGGTCCACGCCTACACCGGCACGCAGTCGCTCGTCGACGGCCCCGAATCGAAGCGCCGCCGCGGTCGCGCCGCCGCCGAGAACATAATCCCCACGACGACAGGCGCCGCCATCGCCACCACCGAGGTTCTCCCCGAACTCGAGGGGAAACTCGACGGCATGGCGATTCGCGTCCCCGTCCCCAACGGCTCGATCACCGACCTGACGGTCGACCTCGAGGCCGACGTCACGAAAGACGACCTCGAGGCCGCCATCCGCGAGGCCGCCGACGGCGAACTCGCCGGCGTGCTCGGGTACACCGACGAGGAGATAGTTTCCCGGGACATCGTCGGCCTCCCGTTCTCCTCGTACGTCGACCTCGAGTCCGCGATGGTGCTCGAGGACGGCCTCGTGAAGATCCTCACGTGGTACGACAACGAGTACGGCTTCTCGAACCGCATGCTTGACCTCGCGACGTACGTGATCGCCGAGGACGAAGCCGAAGCGGAAGCCCCGACGCAGTAGCCCACTCGAGTCGTCGTTCGCGACGGTCCGGACGAAACACCTGGCAATTCCGCCCCTTTTAAGCAACCGCGTGATGCGCGTACGGATATGTTCGACACCATCGACGACCTCGAGCCAGGCCAACGACTGCTCGTCCGCGTCGACCTCAACGCGCCCGTCGAGGACGGCCGCGGCCAGGACAACCGGCGCTTCGCTCGCCACGCCGATTCGATTCGCGCGCTACTCGAGGACGACCACGCTGTCACCGTCATGGCTCACCAGGGCCGACCCGGTCGGGACACGTTCATCTCGCTCGAGAGCCACGCCGAGATCCTCGCCGACCACCTCGACCGACCCGTCGACTTCGTCGCGGACACCTACGGCGAGGAAGCCCTCGAGGCCATCGACGACCTCGAGACCGGCGACGTCCTGGTGCTCGAGAACGTCCGCATGTGCGAGGACGAACTCCCCGAGAAGGACCCCGAGGAACACGCCGACAGCGAGTTCGTGCGAACCCTCGCTCCGCACTTCGATGCCTACGTCAACGACGCCTACTCGGCGGCCCACCGCGCCCACGCCTCCCTCGTCGGCTTCCCCCTCGTGATGGACGCCTACGCGGGGCCGGTGATGGACGCCGAGTACACCGCCAACTCCGCCATCCAGGACCGCGAATTCGACGGCCCCGTGACGATGGTGCTGGGCGGAACCAAGGCCGAGGATCTGATCCCGGTCATCGAGCAGGTCGACGAGACGGTCGACCGCTTCTGTCTCGGCGGCATCGTGGGCGAGCTCTTCCTCCGGGCCGCGGGCCACGACGTGGGCTACGACGTCGACGGCACCGAGTTCTTCGACCACCAGTGGGACGACCACGCCGACACCATCGAGCGTATCCTCGAGACCTACGGCGACCGCCTGACCCTCGCGACGGACCTCGCTTACGAGGGCGACGACGGCGACCGCGCCGAAGTCGACGTCGAGGACCTCGAGAAGGACACCTCCTACCTCGACGTGGGCAGCGACACCGCCGACGCGTACGCCGACCTCGTCCGGGACTCCGAGGCGGTCTTCGTGAAGGGCGCACTGGGCGTCTTCGAGGACGAGCGCTTCGCGGACGGCACCGTCGAGGTCCTCCGCGCCATCGCCGAAACCGACTGCTTCTCGGTCGTCGGCGGCGGCGACACTTCACGGGCAATCAAAATGTACGGGCTCGACGAGGCTGACTTCTCTCACGTCTCCATCGCGGGCGGCGCCTACGTTCGGGCGCTCACGGGTGACACGCTGGTCGGCGTCGAAGTGCTCGAGCGGGAGGCCTGATTCTGTACTCCGACCGAGGACACCGCTTGTACCGATACATCGCTTGTACCCGACCAGCACCGCCTGGAATCGCCTATACCGCATGGACTCGACCGACGACACCCGCACCGCTTGAGTCACCGGGTCACCCGTCCTCGAGTCAGTCCGACTCGACAGGTTCACCCTCGTTTCCAGCTGCCGTCGGCTCCTCGAGCGAACCCCGTTCACCGGCGGCGGGTTCGGGAATCGTACGCGCGAAGCGACACTTGCTGACCCGTACCCGCGGATCGGTTCCTACGGCACCACCACGATTCGGCGACGGAATCTCGAGCACCACGTCTGATACCTGTACCGTCAGTCGCCGGTTCCGTGGCTCGTGGCCGTCACGCAGATCGTACAGGACGACCACGCTCTCTGTCTCGACCACTCGTTCGGACATCGAAGAGAGGAACTCCCGGTAGACTCGTCGACCCGCCCGCTCGAGAGCGTCCACGACGTCGACGATCAGACTGCGACGATCCTCGTCGAGGCCGGTTTGACGGCGGATCTCGAGGACGAGCACCGCTACCGCCTCGCGATCCGGGCCACGGAACCCGACGACGGACGAGAACTGGTTCGGCGCATCCAGCGTGCACCGGAGACGATTTCGGCGCGAACGGTCGAGACCGGGGACGACCTCGAGGGCGAGTTCGTCGAGTGGGTTCCGGGAACCGTCCTGGTAATCGAACGCGACGGCGACCTCCACCCGTTCCCGGCAGGCCGCGAACCGATTCGTGTGGGCGACCGGATTCACGCCATTGGTGTGCCTGACGAACTGGCGGCGCTGTGACTGCGGTCAACGGACAAGGCTTTAACCGCATCGTCGCCTATCGGCATGCAAATGGTACTCGACGATCTCGGAAGTTCCCTCCGAGGCACCCTCGACAAACTCCGCGGCAAGTCGCGCATTTCCGAGGAGGACGTCGAGGACGTCGTCAAGGAGATTCAGCGGTCGTTGCTGTCGGCTGACGTCGACGTCTCCTTGGTGATGGAGCTCTCGGACAACATCAAGACCCGCGCGCTCGAGGAAGAGCCGCCGGCGGGAACGCCCGCCCGCGACTTTGTCCTCCGCATCGTCTACGAGGAACTGGTCGACCTCATCGGTGAGTCGACCGACCTCCCGCTCGAGGAACAGACCATCCTGCTGGCCGGTCTCCAGGGATCGGGGAAGACGACCACGTCCGCGAAGATGGCGTGGTGGTTCTCGACGAAGGGGCTCCGGCCCGCCGTGATCCAGACCGACACGTTCCGGCCCGGTGCCTACGAGCAGGCCAAAGAGATGTGCCGGCGCGCGGAAGTCGACTTCTACGGCGACCCCGATGGCGACGACCCGGTCCAGATCGCCCGCGACGGCCTCGAGGCGACAAGCGAGGCAGACGTCCACATCGTCGACACGGCGGGTCGCCACGCCCTGGAGGACGATCTGATCGACGAAATCGAGGACATCGAGGACGTGGTCGACCCCGACGTCGGCCTGCTGGTGCTCGACGCGGCCATCGGTCAGGGCGCGAAAGATCAGGCCCAGCAGTTCGACGAGTCCGTGGGCATCGACGGCGTCGTCATCACGAAACTCGACGGGACGGCGAAGGGTGGTGGCGCGCTGACGGCGGTCGACCAGACCGACTCCTCTATCGCCTTCCTCGGGACCGGCGAGGAGGTCCAGGACATCGAGCGCTTCGAGCCCAACGGATTCATCTCCCGACTTCTGGGGATGGGCGACCTCGCCCAGCTCGCCGAGCGCGTCGAGCGCGCGATGGAGCATACCGGCGAGGAGGAAGACGACTGGGACCCCGAGGACATGCTCGAGGGGCAGTTCACGCTGAAGGACATGCAAAAGCAGATGGAGGCGATGAACAATATGGGGCCCCTCGATCAGGTGCTCGACATGATTCCCGGCTTCGGCGGCGGGATCAAGGACCAGTTGCCCGACGACGCGATGGACGTCACCCAGGACCGGATGCGGACGTTCGAGGTCATCATGGACTCGATGACCGACGCCGAGAAGGAGTACCCACGGGCGATCGGCGCCGATCAGATCCGCCGGATCGCTCGCGGTTCCGGGACCTCGGAGGAGAGCGTTCGGGAACTCCTCCAGCAGTTCAAGATGATGGAGCGCACCCTCAAGCAGTTCCAGGGGATGGGATCGGACAAGGAGATGCAGCGGATGATGCAGCAGATGCAACAGCAGGGCGGCGGCGGAATGGGCGGGATGGGTGGCGGTGGCCCGTTCTGAGACGCCAGTTGCGATTTCTCGAGGACGGCTAGTTCGGCTCTCGCGGAGACGCTGATCGTTCCCTTCTTTCGCTCCTCGAGTCGGATTCCACTCCTGTCGCTATCAGCTATCTAATTCAAACTCGAGATTCGCCGTCAGAACGCGATTCGAGCCCGTTTCAGGCGACCTTCCCGTACTGATCGGTGAGCTTCTCGGCAGCCTCCCCCAGCTGTTCGCGCTCGTAGGCCGAGAGGTCCCACTCGACGATCTCTTCGACGCCGTTCGAGCCGAGCTTCGCGGGGACGCCGAAGGCGGTGTCTTCGTGGCCGAACTCGCCCTCGAGGACGACGCTGGCGGGCAGCACTTCGCCGGTGTCACGGAGGACGGCCTCGACCATGTGGGCGACGCCGGCGGCGGGGCCCCACTCGGTGGCGCCTTTCTTCTCGATGACGTTCATCGCGGAGGTCTGGAGTTCGTTCAGAATCTCCTCCTTCTCGTCGTCGTCGAAGGTGCGATCCTCGCCGTCGACGCGTACTTTCGAGAACACGGGCACCTGCGCGTCGCCGTGTTCACCGAGAATCGTCGCCTGGACGTTCTGGACGGGGACGTCGTAGCGCTGGGAGAGGACGTACCGGAACCGGGCGGAGTCGAGGCGGCCGCCGAAGCCGATCACCTGTTCCCGGCTTCGATCACCCGTCTCGTAGAGGTGCCGGTTCAGCAGGTCGACCGGGTTCGAGGTGGTGATCGTCACGAAGTCGTCGTTGTGCTCGGCGAGCGAGGAGCCGATGTCCTCCATGATGGGGGCGTTGTCGCCCGCGAGGTCGATCCGGGTCTGGCCTGGCTGGCGCGGAATGCCGGCCGTGATGACGACGACGTCCGATCCCGCCGTGTCCTCGTAGCCGCCCTGGCGGACGACCGTGTTCGAGTCGTAGGCGACGCCGTGGTTGACGTCGGCCGCCTGGCCGACCGTGTCGTCTTCCTTGTCCGGAATGTCGACGAAGACGAGTTCGTCAGCGATCCCGCGCAGTGCGATGTTGTAGCCCGCCGCGGCCCCGACGGTGCCGGCCGCGCCGACCACGCTCACTTTTGTCATACCACGTTCACCGTCTCCTGCCAGGGCGTTAAATCCGTCGGAAAGACGGGTTCGCAGCACGGTTCGGGCGATCAGACGATCCGTGGGCAGACACGCTCGAGTCGCCGGCGATCGTCGGGAATCGAACCAGCCTTGAACGCTCGCGACCCTCCCTCGAGCATGCGCGTCAGTGTCGTCGGCGGTGGGTCGATCACGGACGAGGAGACCGAGCAGGCGGTCGCGGTCGGTCGTGAACTGGGCCGACGCGGCCACGCGGTCGTCTGTGGCGGCCGCGGGGGGACGATGGAGGCGGTCTGTCGGGGGGCACGCCAAGCCGGCGGCGAAACCATCGGCATCCTCCCCTCGAGCGAGCGCGCGGATGCGAACCCCTTCGTCGATACGGTGATCACGACCGGAATGGGTCACGCCCGGAACGCGCTCGTTCCGCTGAACGGCGATGCGGTCGTCGCGCTATCTGGCGGTCCCGGAACCCTCTCGGAGATCGGTTTCGCCCTCGTATACGGTCGCCCGGTCGTCGGCCTCGAGACCCACGACGTCCCCGGCGTGGAGACTGTCGAGACGCCGGAGGCGGCCGTCGACGCGGTCGAACGAGCGGTACTCGGCGAGACGAACGGCGCGGCAGTCGAGGGGAGCGAGGGAGCCGAGGATACCGAGGGGCCCGAAGCCGACCTCCCGGGGCCGTACACCCTCGTTTCCCGGCCGCCGAGCCCCGAAGCGTTCGTCGCCCTCCGGGAAGCCGCGGACATGGCCCCGCGGTCGCTCGAGGCGGTCGAGCGCGGTCTCCCAAATTCGGTGTTCGCGGTGCACGTGACTCATGACCCCTCGGGCGAACCGGTCGGCATGGGGCGCATCGTCGGCGACGACGGGGCGGTTTATCACATTTCAGACATGGCCGTCCACCCGGACCACCAGGGGCGGGGACTCGGCACGCACATCATGGACCGACTATGGGACTACATGGAGGAGACGGCGCCAGAGTCTGCGTACGTCAACCTGCTGGCCGACGTCGACGGGTTCTACGAGCGGTTCGGTTTCGAGGAGACCCGCCCGGCGTCGAAGGGAATGTATCGCCGGGTCGAGTGAGCGGGCAGGGCGATACAACCTCGAGGCCGGCGCCAGCCCGCGTCAGTCCGTAGCTTTTTCGACGTTTGCCTCCCATACACCGGATATGAGCGACTTCGACAAGGAAGCCGAACGCGAGAAGCTTCGAAAGAAGTACGAGCGCGACGAGGCTGATCGCGAGGCGACCCAGCGGATGAGCGACCTCTTGCTCAAGGGAGCGACGATGACCAATACCCACTGCGACGTCTGCGGTGACCCCCTCTTTCGCTATCAGGGGACCACGTTCTGCCCGAGCTGTCACGGCGGGCCGGAGGGCGTCGAGGCATCAGTCGACGACGGTACCGGCGATGAGGATCGGGCCACAGCAGCGGGGTCGACCGGGGGGACGCGAGCAGACGAACACCCCTCGAACGAGGTACCTGCCGGGGAGACGGAAGCCGCGAACGACCCCGAGAACGCGGCCTCGAGCGTCAGTGCTGACGCCACTGACGCAAACCGATCGGCGGCGGCGCCCGAAACCCGCGCCACCTCCAGTACGGTGAACGAGGGACCAGGACCGGGGGCCTCTCGCGAGACGTCCGATACCTCCGGCCTCGCCGATGCTTCCGACACCCCCGGAACCACCGAAACCGCTGAAACAAGCCGAGCGCCGTCGCCTATCCCATCGAGCGGTTCCGGGTCGGATGTCGACGTCGGCAGCGACCTCGAGGCCGGCACGGACGCGCTCGTAACTGCACTCGAGCGATTTTCGCGAGCGGCCGCCGAGGCCGACGACCCGCGGTACGCGAAGGCGTGCCTCGAGGCGGCCCACGAGGCGGCGGCGACGCTAGCGACGCTTCGCGAGTAGTTCGGACTCGGAACCTACAACTCGCCTCCGGCCATCCTGCTAGCCATGCCCGAGCCAGCGGTCATCGCCCACCGCGGATTCGCCGGAATCGCCCCCGAGAACACGATCGAGGCGGCCCGAATCGCCAGCGAGCACCCCTCGACGGGCATGATCGAGATCGACGTCCAGCCGGCCGCCTGCGGGACGCCGGTCGTGATTCACGACGACCGACTCGAGGGAACCCGCGACGGACGTCCGCTCACCGATTCCGAGGGGCTGGTGTGGGAGCAGACACTCGAGGCCCTCTCGAACGCCCGGGTCCTGGAGACGGACGAAACGGTCCCGACCCTCGAGGCGTTCCTCGAGGCCGTCGGCCCCGGCGTCGGCGTCAACGTCGAACTCAAGAACCCGGGGAACCCGTCGATCCGTCCGGCGGAATCGCTGTCGCCGAGTGCGCGCGCCGAACGCCGAGCGATCTGGGAGCCGTTCGTCGAGCGCGTCGTCGAGGTCTGTGACGGGTTCGACGGCGAGGTGCTGTTCTCGTCGTTCTGTGCTGGCGCGCTCGCGGCCACCCGGAACGTGGCACCCGAGTATTCCATCGGAACGCTCGTCGCGGACGACCTCGAGACGGGCCTCGAAGTCGCCCGCGAGTACGACAGCGAGGCGATCCATCCGCCACGAAACGCGATTGCCGGGACGGCGCTGTCGACGGAACCGTACGCCGGCGTCTCGGAACCGCCGACGGTCGACCTGCTCGAGGTCGCTCGCGACGAGGGACGAACGATCAACGTCTGGACGGTCGACACCTGGATCCAGTTCGACCAGTTGCGATCGGTCGGCGTCGATGGGATTATCGTGGACTATCCGGGCCTCAACTCGCGGTGAGCGGACGCTCGGGTGCTCGGGTACTCGAAGTGTTCGTACTAGACTGGTTTCTGAGGCGCTCGAGCACTCGAGCGTTCGTGCCGACCGATCCCGATTTCCTGAGCCGGTTTCTGAGAAGCTGTCCGCTACGCGAGCCCCAGCGTCTCCTCGAGCGCGTCGTAGTCGGGGAATTCGGGCCACTCGGTGGCGACCCACGACTCCGTCACAGTCAGGTCGGCGTCGACGGCGAAGAAGGCGACACGTGGCTCGCTAAGGCCGGCCATCCCGTCCAGGTCGTGAGCGATTCCGTACTTTTCGGCGACGTCGTTGCCCGGATCGGCGGCGATCTCGAACGGCAGGTCGCGTTCCTCGAGGAAGCCAGCAATGCCGTAGGGGTTCGCGGCGGAGACGCCGACGACGTGGGCGCGCTCGTTCCAGTCTCGTTCGGCGAGTTCCGTCCAGACGTACTGGGCGACGAACGAGCCGATCATGGGGGTGAACACTAGGATAAGGCCGTCGCCATCCTCGTCGGACGCGAGGTCGGCCAACGATCGATCCTCCCAGAATTCGCTCGAGACGAGTGGTCGGATGAAGTCCGGCGCTGCCGTTCCCGTTTCGGGGTGATCGGCCGGCCCGAGGTCGACGACGTCGAAGTCGACCACTAGTCGTCACCTCGGTTGCCTGCAGCCTCCGCAGCCCCCATAGTACCTGCAGCGCCATCACCGTAAACCGAATCCAGGTAGTCGACAATGTTCGCACTCTCGGCCATCGTAACGCCGGTTTCTTCGTCGACGAGGACGGGAACCGACCGGACCCCGGCCGCGCGCTTGACCGCGTTCCGTCGCAAGTGCATCGGTTCGACGAAGCGCGATCGATACTCGAGGCCGTACGTCTGCAGTCGAGAGACGACCCGTTCGCAGTAGGGACACCCCTGCAGTCGATACAGCGTCCGCGGCGAGTCGGTCGGTGCTGACATAACTCCCGATTGGGAGACGAGTGCAAAAACGGTGTCGGGGCTCAAAAGGGTAAAACGTTAATCAGTCCGGTGATAACAGACAGGGAGTTAATGGTGTATTCGCTGTTCGAAGCGGTCGTGTTCGCGTACACGGTCCCAGGACTGGGGCTGGAGATGGACGAATCGATCGTGACGATCCTCGGTGGGATCACCGTAATCTTGCTCATCGGGGTCTCCGCCTTCTTCTCGTCCTCGGAGATCGCGTTGTTCTCCCTGCCGAAACACCGCGTCGAGTCGATGGCCGAAGAGGGCGTTCCCGGCGCCGAGCGGGTGCAGGCGCTCAAATCGGATCCCCATCGGCTCCTGGTCACGATTTTGGTCGGCAACAATATCGCCAACATCGCCATGTCGTCCATCGCGACGGCCGTCCTGTCGATTCACTTTGGCGGCCTGGCCGGGGTGTTTATGGCGACCTTCGGCATCACCGCAATCGTCCTCCTGTTCGGCGAAAGCGCTCCCAAGTCCTACGCCATCGAGCACACCGAGACCTGGTCGATTCGAACGGCGAAACCGCTCAAAGCGACCGAGTACCTGCTCTACCCCCTCGTCGTCCTCTTCGATTACCTCACCCGCCAGATCAACCGCCTGACTGGTTCGGCGACCGGCGCCATCGAAACGCCCTACGTCACCCGCGACGAGATCCAGGAAATGATCGAATCGGGCGAGCGCGAGGGCGTCCTCGAGGAGGAAGAACACGAGATGCTCACCCGGATCTTCAGGTTCAACAACACTATCGTCAAGGAGGTGATGACGCCCCGACTCGACATGACGGCCGTGCCGCGGGATGCCGGCATCGACGAGGCCATCGAGACCAGCATCCAGAGCGGCCACGCCCGGATTCCGGTCTACGAGGGCAGCCTGGACAACGTCCAGGGCGTCGTCCACATCCGGGACCTCGTCCGAGACCTGAACTACGGCGAGTCGACGGATCTCACGATGGAGGACGTGATTCGTCCGACGCTGCACGTCCCGGAGTCGAAGAACGTCGACGAACTGCTGGGCGAGATGCGCGAAAACCGGATGCACATGGCCATCGTCATCGACGAGTTCGGCACCACCGAGGGGCTGGTGACGATGGAGGACATGGTCGAGGAGATCGTCGGCGAGATCCTCGAGGGCGGCGAGGAGGAACCGGTCGAGGAGGTCGACGACGACACTGTCGTCGTCCGCGGCGAGGTCAACATCGAGGAGGTCAACGAGGCCCTCGGCATCGAACTCCCCGAGGGCGAGGAGTTCGAGACCATCGCGGGGTTCATCTTCAATCGTGCCGGGCGCCTGGTGGAGGAGGGCGAAACCATCATGTACGACGACGACGGAGGCGTCGAGATCACCGTCGAAGAGGTCGAAAATACCCGAATCATGAAGGCTCGACTCGAAAAACTCGGCCTCGAGGAGGACGGAGAAGCGGTCGATGTGGACGGGGACGAGGACGAGCCTCGTGACGACAGTGACGGCGACGATGGAGACGGAAGTGGGAACGAGAACGGAAACGGAGACGCGGACACGGACGAGAGCGTAACAATCGAAGACGAGTAACCGGTCGGACCGACGGACTCGACCCGCGAAGCGGTCTGTTTTGCCGTTCAGAGGCACATTCGAAGGCCGAAACGATGGGGTGGCTACTCGAGCGTCGTGCGGAGGTACCTCGAAAGTCGAATTGACGAGTCCCACTCGAGCACTGGAGCGATGAGGAGAGACGCTCGAACACCGAACCGATCTCGCGCTACTGAGACCGCCCGACCAGCCCCTCGAGTTCCCGCGCCACGACCGGCGGGACGACCAGTCGCCGTGGGCCGGGCACGTACTGGCCGCCGGGGGTAGCGTACTCGAGGGTGACGATTGCGGTGTCACCTACCGTTCGGACGGACGCGTCCTCGAGGTGCTCGAGGGCGATCCGTTCTTCGGGGTCGTGGAGGTAGATAACGCCCTCGTCGGCGTCGATGGTCCCCACGGAGCGCAGGAACGAGGAACCGACGAGTGCGATCAGCGCGAGCGGGAGCGAGAACGCGGCGAGAAACGTGAACGGGCCGGCCCCGACGGCGAGTAAGTCGCCCTGGGAGACGAGACGGCCGGCGAACATCAACGCGCCGACGACGCCGACCATGGCGAGCGTGCCGAGGGCCGCGTCCATCGCTCGTTGGAGGCCACGCTCGTCGGAGGTCGACACCGGAAGCGGAAGGCCTGCGGAGAGTCGCTCGAGGTGTGCCTGCGTGTGGGCGCTGGCGGCGAGGGCGAGAATTGACGCGGCCAGACCGAGGAGGGCGGCGACGAGGACGGCCTGTGCGCTCGTCAGATCGAATCCGGTACCGGCGACGGTCGTCGACAGGATGGTCGTTCCGGCCTGTCCGAGCAGGTCGAACACTCGCCAGACGGCGACGATCGAGATGACAGCGAAGAACGTCCCGACGCCGAACGCCCAGAGCGCTCGCACCGCGCGCGAGGTCGTCGCGTCCCGCCGCCACTGGATCGGCTGGGCGTCTGCCATACTCGACGTCGGGCCCGAGCGACCAAAATCCGTTCGATCCGCGGCCGGTTACAGGATGACCCAGTCGACGAGTCGAAAGCCCGCATACGAGAGGACGATCGACCCGGCCAACGAGAGCACCCACGCCAGCACGGTCAATCCCATCTTTCGGGCGCTTACCCCGCCGCCGTCGGCGCTCGAGGCGGCGTAGCCGCTCCCGATGATCGCACTGACGATGATCTCGTTGAACGAGACCGGAATGCCGTAGAGGACGGCCGACTGGGCGATGGCGAACGAGGGGATGAGCGCGGCGATCGACCGGCGGGGTCCGAGCGAGGAGTAGTCCTGGGAGATCGCCTTGATCATCCGCGGAGCGCCCGTCCAGGAGCCGACCAGGAGGCCGACGCCGCCGCCGACCAGCAGCGCCGTGAGGGGGATCTCGAGGTCGCCCGAGAGGGGGAGCAGGGGGCCGATGGCGAGGCCGACCTGGCTCCCGCCCGCCGAGAATGCGACCAATCCTCCGAGGACGAGCAGGAAGTGTCGCTCGCCGCGCTCGATCGTTCCGCGCGTGTCGGTCCAGAAGAGGAGCGCCCAGAAGAGAGCGACGAGGGCAGTCACCGCGAGCGGGCCGACGAGCGCGGGGCCGGGAACGGCGTCACCCGCTGCGAGCGCCAGCGACGCGCTCTCGCCGGCCCCGCCGAGGGCGGCGAACTCGATGTTCGCGAGGAGAACGCCGACGACGCCGGCGAGACCGACGATGAGCGTTCGTTCGGAGACGGGTTCGTCCCGAAGCAGTCGGGCGATCAGGTACGCGATCCCGCCGCCGACGAAGGGCGTGAGCAGCCACAGTGCGGCAATCTCCTGATATTTGGGCCAGGCCGGCGTCCCGCCCATCGCGAGACCGACGCCGATGATCGATCCCGTCACCGTGAACGCCGTCGCTATGGGGTAGCCCGCGAAGACGCCGATAGCGACCAACACGGCGGCGATCGACAGTCCGAGGGTGGCGGCGGCCGGCGAGAGGACGACGCCATTGATGAGTTCCGCGCCGACTGCTTCGGAGACGTTCGCTCCCTGCAAGACGGCACCGGCGAACCCGAGTATTCCGACCAGAAAGCCCGCTCGCATCACCGAAATGGCGTTCGCGCCGACGGCGGGGGCGAACGGGGTGGAGCCGCTCGAGCCGGCACCGATCGCCCAGGCCATGAAGAGGCTGGCGAGGGCGGCGAGGGCGAAGGTCAGGAGGGTCGCGATCTCGACCATTCGTTCGCTATTCGGCCAACCGGTACAAGTGTGTGCCGACCCAGCGGCGTCGCCGGACGCGGTTCGAGGCTGTTCGTAGGCACCTCGTGGTCGCTCACCGATCGCTACGCATCGGATAATTGTCGGATGATGGAGGGGAAGAGAGGAATGTGCCGTCGTCAGTTCGTCGTCGATCGCGACCCGTCGCTGGGCTCTGGCGGCGGCTCGACGCCCTCGACAGCCTCGGCTCGTTCCGTGTCCTTCTCGGTTTCGACGTGCCAGCGGTCGACCTCGTCTTCGTACTCGGCGAGTCGCTCCGAGACGTCGGCCTTGAGGACGTCGTCGTTGACGTTCACCTCGAAGACAAACCGATCGGCGTTGCCCCGGCCGCTCTGCTGGATGTTCGCGCTGACGAGTTCGTTGTCGAAGTAGTACGGCGCGAGCTGGGTCATCACCTTCTGGTAGACGGTGTCTTCGACCCGCCGAATCGCCTTTCGACTGGCGGTGTCGGCCGCGCGCGCGACGTAATCGACCGACTCCCGCCAGCTATCGACGGCCTCGTCGGCCTCGTCGGCCTCGAGGGCCTCGTAGGAGGCGGACAGCTTCTCGCCGGCCGTTTTCAGGTCTTCGTCGGGATTTTTGCCGGCCTTTTCGCCCTTGCCCTCCTCGACGCTGGCCTGTTCGGCCGTCTTCTCGCTGACCTCGGTCTCGAGGCGCTCGTGGGCCTTGGGTCGCCACTCGTCCCACTCGTTGAACGCGCGCGCGAACCGCACGCCAGCGTCGAGGTCGGGATCGTCGACGCCCGTCTCGCGGAGCGCCTGGGTGATCCGCTCGCCGTGCTCGACGACGTCGCCCCAGTCACCACGGACTTTGAATCCCGAAATACTCTCTTCCATTCGGTCGAGCGGTCCTATGTCCCGCTCGGTTATAAACTTCGTCGCTGGCTAGTGTGGGGTCTTCACGAAGCCCCGCCGACGCCTCCACCCCGGCGCTCGTTTCGTTCCTGTAAGACGTTCGATGTTCCGACCACAAACGATAGGGGGACGTTGCCCCTATCTCCACCAATGGGCTCGGTTTTACACCCGGCCGACGGCTCGGTCGTAGTGTGCGACGAACCGAACAGTGACGACGGGTACGTCCCGCGATGATCGACCCGGTCCTCGCGAGTCGGCTCCAGTTCGCCCTCACGACCATCGTCCACATCATCTTTCCCGTGATGAGCATGGGCCTCGCGCCGTTTCTCGTCTACTTCACGTGGAAGGACATTCGAACCGGCGAGGCCATCTATGAGCAGTTGCGCCGGTTCTGGACGAAGATCTTCGCCGTGAGTTTTGTCGTCGGAACCGTGACGGGGATCGTCCTCGAGTTCGAGTTCGGCACCAACTTCGCGGCGTTCTCGACGACCGCCGGCGAACTGTTCGGCGGCCCGCTCGCGCTCGAGGGGATGATGGCGTTCATGCTCGAGGCGACGTTCCTCGGCGTCTTCGTCTTCGGCCGCGAGCGCGTCGGCGACGCGCTGTACATGGTCTCGGCGGTGGCCGTCGGCCTGGGAACCTGGCTGTCGGCCGTCTGGATTCTGATCGCGAACTCCTGGATGCAGACGCCGCGGGGCTACGAACTGGTTACCGAGAACGACCAGGTGATCGTCACCCTGGTCGACCCGATTGCCGCCTACGCCAACCCCCGGTTCCCGTGGATGTTCGTCCACATGCAAAACGCGGCAGTGGAATCGGTCGCGCTGTTCATGGCCGGCCTCGGTGCGTACTTCGTCTTTCGCCATCACGTGTGGGACTACCCCGTCGAGAACGTCGACTTCTGGGAGACGACGCTCAAGTTCGGCCTGATCGCACTGATCGTCACCGCACCGCTGCAGGTGATCCACGGCGATCTATACGCCCGCCACGTCTTCGAGACTCAACCCCAGAAGTTCGCCGCGATGGAGGCCGTCTGGGAGACCGACACCTACGTCCCCGAGTACCTCGTCGCGTTCCCGACGAGTCTCACCGACCTGCTCGATCCACGCGCGAAGAACGTCTTCGGCATCGGCATCCCCGGCGGGGCGTCGTGGCTCGCCAGCGGCGGCGACCCGCAGGCGACGATTCAGGGTCTCGAGGAGTTCGAGGGGCCCCAGCCGCCCGTCGCGATCGTCTTCTGGGCATTTCGCATCATGGTCGCGCTCGGCTTCTGGTTTATCCTGCTGGCCGTCTGGGGCGGCTACCGCTGGTGGCGCGGCGAACTCCTCGAGGACGACCTGCTCCACAAGGCGCTGATGCTCTCGGCGCCGCTCGGGATCGTCGCGGTCGAACTGGGCTGGATCGTCACCGAGGTCGGCCGCCAGCCCTGGGTCATCCAGGACGTCATGCGGACGAGCGACGGCGTCTCGCCGGGACTTACTGGCGCCGAAGCGACGCTGACGCTCGCCGGGTTCGCCGTCGTCTACCTTGGCTTGCTCACGCTCTACGCGTACGTCGTCGCCAGGATCGTTCGCGCCGGGCCGCCGGACGTCGACGGATCCGCCGCTCGAGACGCGTCCGAGACGCCGGCATCCGAGGTGAGCGTCGATGACTGACGTCGACGCGCTCGCGGCCGAACCGCTGTTCGGACTCCCGCTCGCGGACCTCTGGTTCGGCCTCCTGTTTTTCATCCTCGGGACGTTCCTGTTCCTCGACGGGTTCGACTTCGGTGCCGGCGCGCTGTTCGCGACGCGAGAGGACGCCGAGGAGCGCGAACAGCTTCTCGCCGCGATCGGACCGTTCTGGGACGGCAACGAGGTGTGGCTCGTCGTGTTCGGCGGGGCCATGTTCGCGGCGTTCCCGTCCGTCTACGCCAACCTGTTCAGCCGCCACTACCTCCTGATGTTCGCTATCCTGGGCGCGCTCATCGTTCGCGGACTCTCCCCCGAGATGTACGAACAGCGCCACGACGAGACGTGGCAGACCTGGTGGGGGCGGGCGTTCGTCGTCGGCAGCCTCACGGCGCCGTTCTTCCTGGGGATGTTTACGGCGAACTGGCTGCTGGGTGCGACGACGATCGTCACGCTGCCGGGAATTATCGTCGGACTCGCCCTCGTCGCGCTGACCGTCGTCGACGGTGCGGCGTTCCTCCGGCTGAAGACGCGAGGAGACCTGCGCGACGACCTCCGGACTGACGGCTACCGGGCGCTCGGCGCGTACCTCGTCCTGGTCGTGGCGACGATTGGCTCTGTCTACGTCGCGGCGCCCGACCTCCGACCAGGCCTGTTCTCCGCGCCGGTGGTCGCGCTCGTCGTCGTGACGCTCGCCCTCGCCGGCGTGTACGCGCTGGCGACGCGGGAGGACCGCTACTACCTCGCCTTCGTCGCCGCCGCGGGGCTCGTCTTCGCACTGGTCGGCATCGTCGCCGGCCTAATGTACCCGGCGATCGACCGGGCCGGCGGCCTGACGGTCGAGTCGGCCATCGTCTCGACACTCCCGCTCAACCTCATGTCGATCGGGGCGGCGATCTTGCTCCCGCTGATCTTCGTCTACTTCGTGGTCCTCTACTCCACGTTCAGCGGACCGATCGAAGCGGGTGAGTCCTACTGATGGAGAGAGGGTACAGCGATGAACGATCGAGCGACCGTCCCGACAGCCGACCGGAATCGGAGTCGCGAGCGCTCGAGTCGTCACCACCACGGCTGGGCTCTCGAGTGCTCCTGACGTGGCTCGAACTCACCGTCGTCGGCATCACCGGCGGCATCCTCGGTGCCACCGTCGGCGGGCCACCCGGCTTCGTGATCTACCTGGCGACGACCCTGTTCACCGTCGCCGTCATCTTTCACAACGTGAACGAGCTCATCCAGGCGTGGCTCCGGAGCGAGCGGGAAGAGCGCTAGCAGGTCGTTCCCCGGCCGAACCGCCGTCTCGGGCGGGTTCGGGATCAGGCTCAGCGTGCAGGTTTGAGATCAGGCTCAGTGGGCAGGTTCGTGACCTCCCTCGGACTCGAACTCGAAACCGTCCCCGCCACCGTCGGCACCTCGAGCGGGTTTCCACCCATAGCGATCGACGTCGTCGTCCCCGTTTCCTCGGACGGACGAATCCCCTCGATTCCCTCGACCGTCGGCGCGCCGACGAGTTCGACGCGGCTTCCGTCGACGGCGATCCGATAGGCCCCGGCGAAGGGCTCGTCGGTTCCGATTCGGTACGTCGCGCTCTCGGCGTCGACTTCCTCGGCGCCCTGGTTCTCGAGCACGCGCTCGTAGGCGCTGGCGAAGCGGTCGGCGGCCGCGGGCGTGTGGAACTCGAGGGCCCAGACGTGGCCGGTGGCTCCGTTTCCGCCCTCGTCGCCGTCGCCATCACCATCGCCGTCCCCGTTCTCGCCCGAACCGTCGCCAGACGTCGCCTCGTAGGCGACGAACGTGTCGCCGGCCCACCCCGAAGTGGCGGGATGTGAGTAGTTGTACCGCGATAATTCGCTCTCCTCCTCGAGCAGGGAGTGATCCAGGGCGCCGTTGGTCCACAACGCCCCGAAGAGGGTCGCCTCGCCGACGGTCTCGGTTCGGATTTCGCTGCTGTCGTCGGTGATCGGCGACCACGCGGGGCTCGAGCGATCGTCGACCGCAACGTCGACCGGCCGGTCGTCGGGGTAGCGCTCGGGGTGGACGAGCTGGCTGGTGCTCGTCGGCCGATCGGCGAAGGCGGCGTCGACGGCGCCCCAGCCACCGGCGTCGTAGACCGACTGGACGAACGTCGGTCCCTCGGCGTAGGGTGCGTAAATCGAGAGGTAGAGCCCGACGTTCAGCGACCGGTTCGTTTCGCCGGCATCGTCGCCGTCCGATGGTTCGTCGCCGCTCTCTGGCTCACCGTCTCCCTCGAGGCCGCCGTCGCTCGTTTCCGGGAGACACTCCCACGCCGAATCGTCGCGACACCGCTGCTCGTAGCGGTGGGCGAGCAACGCCGCTTCGCCTTCGATGAGGCCGTTTTCCGCGCGGCGCGCGTCGATGGTTGTCCCCTGGCGCTCGAGGCCGAACTGCTGGTCCTGGAGGGCGTGGGCGAGTTCGTGGACGAGCGTGGTACGGTCGATTCGGAGGCGGTCGGCGTCGGGGTCGTCGGTGACAACGACGATTCGCCCGTCGACGTAGAAGCCCAGCACAGAATCGCCGTACAACGAGTCGAACGCCTCGTTGACGTCGGTCTCGCCGTCGACGACGAACGCGGCGCGCCAGAGTTCGTTCGTGAACGCGTCCGCGGGCTCGCTCTCGCCGTACCACTCGCGGAGTTCTTCGCGGGACCACACCTCGACCTCGACGTCCTCGGTGTACCGAAGGCCGCGAAGCTCCTCGAGGCGGGCCATCGCGCGGTAGGTGACGGTCTCGAGTTCGGATCGGCTCAACCGGGCGGGATCGTCGACGTCGAGCGTGCTCGTCGCGTTGTAGCCGTAGATCGTTCCGAGATCCCGCTCGGCGGAGGCGGGCGCGTCGCTCGGCGTCGTCAAGGGGGCCGCACAGCCGGCGAGAACGACGAGGAGGGTGATGGTGACGAGAACGAGGTAGCCGCGCGTTCGCATTGGGTCACTCGAGGAGAGCCAGCGAGTAAGGCATTCCTATCGATTCCGCCGGACGCGAGCCAGGCCCGCGAGCGAGACGAGTAGGGCACTCACGGCGGCACCGATCCCGAATCCGGGAATGCTGTCGTCGTCCGTCGACTCGTCGTCGCTCGAGTCGTCACCGTCCGCGTCGCTCTCGGAGCCGTTCGAGTCGTTCGAGTCGCCGGTCTCGCTGTCGTCGCCATCCACGAGCGGGCTCTCGCCGTCCTCGAGCACCTCGACGTCGCCGTGGACGGCCGTCAGGTCGTCGACGGTGGGTGCGGTGACGATCAAGAGTTGGTCGTCCTCGGGGTAGATCGTCAGCGCCATGTCGAACTCGGAGCCGTCGTCGAAGGCGTAGGTGTGGGCGGTGCCGTCGACGCGCTCGCCGCCCCGGACCTCGATCAGTCGCTCGTAGGTCTCGACGAAGGTGGCGGCCTCGGTGGCGTTCTCCCATTCGAGGGCCCAGACGGTCGCCGTCTCGCCCTCACCGTTCTCGTAGGCGTACAGTTTGTCGCCCTGCCAGCCGTTCGTGGGCTCGAGGTCGTAGTTCAGGGGATCGGTGGTGTTGACCTCACCGCTGGCCTCGAGATTCAGGAACGATTCCGGGGGAACGACCGGCGTCCCGTCGTAGGCGGGGTCCATGAACATCGCCGAGAGGCCGGCCTGCCCGATCACGTTGTAATCCGGCCCCTCCTCGAACGTGAGTCGTTCCCAGTCGTCGCTCGAGCGGTCGGATACCTCGAGGTCGTTCGCGTCGAACTCGCCGTAGCGCTTGGGGTAGATCACCTCGACGGCGGAGTCGGGCATGTCGTCGTAGAGGGCGTTGACGGCGTCCCAGCCGCCCTCGTCGTAGACCGACTGGACGAACGATGGGCCGTCGCTGTAGGGCTGGAACTGCATGAAGTACAGCCCCCAGTTCGGGGGCGCCTGTGATTGATCGCCCTCCTCACCGCCGCTGCCGTCGTCGAGGATACAGGGCTCGTTCCACTGGTCGTTCTCGCAGTACGCGAGGTACTGCTGTTCCATCCGGTGGGTGTCGCCCTCGATGACGCCCAGGATGGCGTTGTCGCGGTCGGTCGTGTTGCGGACGTACTCCTCGAGCGGGAAGTGCTGGTCCTGGAGGGCGTGACCGAGTTCGTGGGCCAGGATGGCCTCGTCGAGTTGCAGCTGGTCGCTGTTTTCGGAGATCACCACGATTTCGTCGTTTACGTAGTCGTAGTAGCCGCCGACGGTCGTGCTCCGGTCCGCCTGGCGTACGTCGACCGCGTCGTCGTCGCTGCCGATGAGCAGCAGGGTCTCGAACTGGGCGTTGTCGAACTGCCGGGTTCGCTGGTCGACGTCCTCGTACTGGCCGGCGCTCTCCTCGGCGAACGTCTCGCGGTCGACGATTTCGACCGGCGGCAGCGTCTCGAACGAGAGACACCGGAGCGCCTCGATTCGGGCGGCCGTTCGGGCGCTGACCTTCTCGAGTTCCGCCTGGGTTAGACCGTCGGAGGCGTCGACCTCGAGGGGCTGGTTGTACCAGTAGCCGTCGAACCAGCCGATGGTCTCGTTTCCGTCCGCTGGTGCATCGAAGTCTTCCGGCGGGTCCGCGGCGCACGCCTGGACGATGTCGCCGTCGTCCTGGGCGGTCCCGAGCGCCGATGCCGTCTGTCCCTCGAGTGTCGTTCCGCCGGCTCCGTTAGCGTCCGCAACGGGAGCGACCGCACCGGGGACCCCGGCGACGGTCCCCGAGAGAACGATCAGCGCGACGAACGCGGCGACGACCGTAACCCGTGTGTTCCCGATTCCCATTGTGCTCTCTCGGGGCAACGGGCGGATAAAAGTGTCTGTCCGTTTTCGGGACGTGGCTCGAGGGAACGTCCCGGTGACGGGCGTTCGAAACCCCTCGACTCGATTCGACTGCCGTACTTCTTTAGTGACCTGTCTCGAAGGAGGAACCGATGGCCAGTAGCACTAAAGTCGTGCTCGCCGCGCTGTTCGCGAACGGGGCGATCGCCGTCCTCAAATTCATCGGCTTCACGCTCACCGGGAGCCCCGCGATGCTCTCGGAGACCTATCACTCGATTTCCGACACCGGGAACCAGGTCTTCTTGCTGATCGGCATCCGCTACGGCGCCCAGGAAGCGAACCGGTCGCACCCGTTCGGCCACGGCAAGGCGCAGTTCTTCTACAGCTTTCTCGTGAGCATCATGCTCTTCGGCATCGCCGGCTGGGAGAGCGCGAAACACGGCTACCAGGCGCTGCAGGAGGGCGAGGTCCACCGGGCGAGCGAACCCGTACCGATACTCGGCGCCTCGGTCGACCCTATTTATATCAACTACGCGGTCCTGATCGGAGCGATCGTCTTCGAAACGTACGCCTTCTGGAAGGCCTACCAGGGGATCACCGCTCAAATGGACGAGCACGGCTGGGAGACCTTACGCGAGGCCTTCCGCAAGACCAGCGACGTGACGACGCTGACTGCCCTCACCGAGGACGCCATTGCCCTCGCCGGGGCCGGCATCGCCCTCTTCGGGATCTACCTCTCGAGAACGTTCGAGAACCCGATCTACGACGCGGGCGCGGCTCTCGTCATCGGTATCTTGCTCATGGGATTCGCGGTCGCGCTGGCCTGGGAGAACAAGCGGCTCATCCTCGGCGAAAGCCTTCCCGAGCCCGCCGAGGACGAACTTCGCGACATTATCGCTGACTGGGACGGCGTCGTCGACCTGGTCGACTTCCGGACGGTCTACTTCGGCCCCGAGGAGTTGCTGGTCACCGCCGACGTCGCGTTCGATCCGACTCTCGATACGGAAACCATCGACGATCGGATTACCGACATCGAGGACGCTCTGCGCGAACACGACGGTCAGATCCAGCGCGTCTACATAGAACCCGAGATGGCGGGCCCCGGGTCGTCCTGACTGGACCCAAATCGTCCTGACTGGACTCGAGTCCCACTGACCGAACTCGAGCCGATCGGACTACTCAATCGAACGAACCCACGGGCGAGACGAACCCTTTTATCGGATGAGTGCCCAATCATCACTCGTGCCAGGAGTGGGCGAGTACCTGCGTTTTTTCCCGTACGAGGAGCCCTACGAGAACCAGCGCGAGGCGATGGACCGCATCTACAATACCCTCGTGCGCGGGCAGAACGTCCTCTTCGAGGGCGCCTGTGGGACCGGGAAGACCCTCTCGGCGCTCGTCCCCGCCCTCGAGGTGGCTCGCGAGCAGGACAAGACGGTCGTCATCACGACGAACGTCCACCAGCAGATGCGCCAGTTCGTCGCCGAGGCCCGTGCGATCACCCGCGAGGAATCCATCCGTGCCGTGGTCTTTAAAGGAAAGTCCTCGATGTGTCACATCGACGTCGGCTACGAGGAGTGCCAGACCCTGCGGGACAACACCCGTGCGCTCGTCGAGGCCGAGAGCGACCACGCCCAACTCGAGCGGCGCCAGCGCGATCTGCTGGCCGAGAGCCAGGCGGGCAGCGAGTCCGCCGCGGACGCCCGCGCGGCCGTAATGGACGAACTCGAGAACCTCGAGGAGCAGATCGAGGAGCTCGGGGAGGCCAACGTCTGTGACCACTACCGGAACAACCTGCTCGATACCGAAGCGACCGACGAGTTCTTCGGCTGGCTGTTCGAGGACGTCCGCACGCCCGACGAGATCTACGAGTACGCCGACGAGCGCGAACTCTGTGGCTACGAACTGCTGAAGGAGGGCCTCGAGGGGGTCGACCTCGTAGTCTGTAACTACCACCACCTGCTCGACCCGATGATCCGCGAGCAGTTCTTCCGCTGGCTCGGGCGCGACCCCGACGACGTCATCGCCGTGTTCGACGAGGCTCACAACGTCGAAGACGCCGCGCGCGACCACGCCAGCCGTGCCTGCTCGGAGCGAACCTTCGACAGCGCGCTGGACGAACTCGCCGAGACGGACGACCCACGGGCCGACGACGCCACGAACGTGCTCGAGGCGTTTCGCGACGCGCTGGTCGGGACCTACGAGGACAGCTTCGGCTTCGGTCAGCGCGAGTCGGTCGGCGACAACTGGGAGGACGTCCCGATCAGCAACGAGGACCGCCGGGACGACCTCACGCTCGCCTTCCTGCAGGCGTACTCGGGCCAGGGCATCGAGGGCGACCTCGAGGCCGCGCGCAAACTGGGCCAGCAACTCGACGAGGAGTACGAGGAGGCCTATCGCGAGGGCGAGACCGCGACCCGAACCGAGTGCCAGACCCTCGAGGCGGCCGCGTTCGTCGCGGCCTGGATGGACGAGGGGACCGACCAGGGGCTGTACCCCGTCGTCTCCGTTCGTCGGGACGCGGGCACCGACGAGGTTTACGGGCGGGCGGAACTGTACAGCTGTCTCCCCCGCCACGTCACCGGACAGCTCTTCGAGGCCGTCTCCGGGACGGTCCTGATGAGTGCGACCATCCAGCCGTTCGAGGTCACCGAGGACGTCCTCGGCCTCGAGGAGTGCGTGACGATGGCCTACGGGCTGCAGTTCCCGGAGGATCGCAGGCGAACCTACGCCGTCGAGACGCCCGCGCTGTTCGCCTCCGCTCGAGACGACCCCGAGGTCCAGACCGAGGTCGAGGAGGCCATCTACGACGCCGTCCGAATGACGCCGGGAAACACGCTCGCCTTCTTCCCGAACTACGGCGAAGCCGCCCGATACGCCGAGCGCCTCGAGTCACGGACCGACGCGACGGTCTACCTGGACGAGCCGGGCGTCGGCGCCGAGGAGCTTCGCCAGAAATTCGTCGCCAACGACCGCGCCGTCTGCTGTACCTCGCTCTGGGGGACCCTCGCCGAGGGCGTGAGCTTCGACGGCGACGACGCCCACACGGTGCTGGTCGTCGGCGTCCCCTACCCGCACCTCGACGACCGTGCCGAGGCGGTCCAGGAGGCCTACGACGTCGCCTTCGAGGGGACCGACACGGGGTGGCGCTACGCCGTCGAGATCCCCACCGTCCGGAAGACCCGACAGGCGCTGGGGCGGGTAATTCGATCGCCCGAGGACGTCGGCGTCCGCGCCCTCCTCGACCGGCGCTACTCGCGACGCGCCAAATCCGATCTGGGAACCTACAGCGTCAACGGTACCTTTCCGCACGAGGAACGGGAGGAACTGCTGGACCTGGACCCGGAGAAGCTCAAATTCGCCATGATGAACTTCTACGGCGACCACGATCGATACGCGGGCGAACCGCCGGCGCCCTAAGAGGGGCGGCGTAGACTCCACGGCCTCTCGCAGTTTTTCGTGTTCTCTCGCGGGTTCAGGGCCGTACTTAAGCTGGCAACGAAATCCGACTCACTGGCAGGCGATACTGGCCGTCGAAGAACTCGAGTTCGCTCACCGTCCACGTAACCTGGTCAATCTCGCGGTCGGCGAGCCGGCGGGCGGTCTCGAGGTCACCACCCCTGGCTAACGTTACGTGCGGAACGTAATCGGGCCCCTCGAGTTCCTCCACGGGGTCGAATACCTCGGCGAGGTCGCGGTGAATCTGCTCGAGGCCGGGGCTCTCGACGGCGAGGTAGACCACGGGCGCCGAGCCCAGTGGCGGATCGGCGAAGTAGTCGATGCCGGTGATCGCGGCCTCGACCGCGGGAGCGCCCTCCAGGGCGCGGTGGGCACGGTGCTGGAGGCGGTCGACCTGGGGGGCGTCGCCGAGACGCTTGAGCAGGAGGGAGTGGTCGTCCCGCACGGTGTCGAAGCCGACCAGCGATGGATAGAGGTCGGCCGCGAGCGCCCGAACGCGGCCGGGAACGGGGACGTTGACGCTGTACACTGGTCTGGGGTACTCTCCGGGACAGTATGAGCGTGGCGGTGTTCGGTGGACGATTGTCCAAAACTATACTTTATATAGCAAGTGCTCGAGGGGTCGATCGCCGCATACCGCTTGCGAGTCCGCCGCGGAAAACGTCGGCAGAATGAGCGAAAGAGCGCCGCTCGAGTGGGCGCAACCGGTTCCGGGTCGGAAAGACCTATTTGTCCGGCCCTGCCAATGGTGAACGATGGATGCGAGGGAGCACCGGGCGCTCCTCGGAGTGCTCGTCGTGCTCGGGTGTCTGTGCGCGGGATTTCCATCGATCGCTGTCGCCGACGGCGGCGACCTCGAGGCCGAAGCGGGTGCACGTCTCGGCCTGGACGGTTCGACTGACGCCGGGATGGCAGCTGGATCGGTGAGCGATGCGACCGTTCTAACGGACCCGTCGGTGGAGTCGCTCGAGAGTACTGCTCTCCAGGAGGACCCCAACGAGACGGACGACGCGAACGACACCGGAGACGCCAACGAGAGCGACGATACGGGTGGGAACGCGGCCAACGAGACGGGTAACGAGAGCGCGATTACGGGGGCGACGCCGCCCGGGTACGACGAACTCACGATCGAGGTGACGGTCCACGAGAACGGATCGGCCACCTGGGCCCTCGAGTACCGGTACCGACTCGACGGCGAGGAAAACGCCACCGACCGCTGGGAGTCGGTCCGGTCGACGATCGAGGCGGAAAACGAGACGTACCTCGAGAACGTCGAGGCCAACTGGTCCGAGCGGGTCGACGCCGCCGCCACGGAGACGGGCCGGGACATGACCGCAAGCGGCTACCGCGTCTCGCTCGAGGAGACGTCGACCCCCCAGGAAACCGGCTACGTCCGCGTCCAGTTCCTGTGGGAGGAGTTCGCGAACGTCCAACTCAACCATCGGATTCAGATCGGCGACGCCTTCGGCCACCTCGAACTCGACGACCGCACGCAGTTGATCGTCACCTGGCCGGCGGACTTCCGCGCCCAGACGATCGAACCCTTCCCCAACGACCGGCGCGAGCAGGCGGCGATCTGGAACGGCGACGAGACGGACTTCCTCGAGGACGAACCGTTCGTCGAACTCATGGTGCAGACTTCGGAGTCGCCACCACGCGAAGCGGACGACCAGTCGCCCCTCCCGTTGTCCTGGCTGGCGGCCCTCGGACTCCTCGTCCTCGCGACCGTGGCTGCGGTGGGTTGGCTCGCCCTGCGGAACGGTGATTCCACTGACTTCCCGATCGGGTCCTGGCGGGAGCAACCCGAGACGGAACCGTCCGAACCGGAGTCGACGCCTCGACGCCAGCAGCCGACGCCGCCGGACGCGTTACTCAGCAACGAAGAGCGCGTCATCCGGCTGCTCGAGCAACATGGCGGCCGGATGAAACAACAGGAGGTAGTCTCGACGCTCGAGTGGACCGAGGCGAAGACCAGTCAGGTCGTCAGCGGCCTCCGCGAAGAGGGGACGATCGAGGCGTTCCGGATCGGTCGGGAGAACGTGTTGACGCTCGCCGACGACTCCGAACCGTCGAACGGCGACGTCGCAACGAACGAATCGGAGCCCTGACGGCCAACCGAACGTAACATTTGCCCACCCAGTAGCCTTTAATAGCTCGAGTATCTTACGTTCGTCCAGATGAGCGCACTTGCGACTACCGTCCTCGCTGTCCTCGGTAGCGCGAGCGTCGTCGCCCCGCGACGACGACCGGGCCTCTAGGCCCACTACTACTTCATCCCCAGATTTCGGTATTGCTCAACGTTGCAGGATTTCCTGTTTTTCCCGGTTAGCGTCCGCTCCACTCTTAATTTACAATATCTAAACCAACGAATTTAAGTCCCGTAAGCGATTGTACTCGAGTACGATATGACACGCGTTGCACTCGCGTTCTCGGGCGGACTGGACACGACCATCTGCGTCCCGCTGCTCGAGGAAGAATACGGATACGACGACGTCATCGGCGTCACGGTCGACGTCGGTCAGCCCGCTTCGGAGTTCGCCGAAGCCAAAGAAACCGCCGAGGCCCTCGGCCTCGAGCACTACGTCGTCGACGCGCGAGCGGAATTCGCCCAACTCTGTCTCGAGGGCGTTCGCGCGAACGCGACCTACCAGGGCTACCCGCTCGGAACCGCACTCGCCCGCCCCGTGATCGCCTCGAAGATCCTCGAGGTCGCCGAGGAACACGGCTGTACGGGCATCGCTCACGGCTGTACCGGCAAGGGGAACGATCAGCTCCGGTTCGAGGCCGTCTGGCGCGACTCGGACCTCGAGGTCATCGCGCCCATCCGTGAACTGGGACTCACGCGCACGTGGGAACAGGAGTACGCCGCTGAGAAGGGCCTGCCCGTCGAGGGCGGCAACGAGGGCGACTGGTCGATCGACACCAACCTCTGGAGTCGCTCGGTTGAGGGCGACAAACTCGAGGATCCCAGCTACGTCCCACCCGAAGACATCTACGAGTGGACCCAGGAGCCCACCGGTGAGACCGAACTGATCGAGATCGAGTTCGAGGAAGGCTACCCCGTCGCCGTCGATGGCGAGGCGATGGACCCCGTAGCCCTCATCGAGCACCTCAACGAGGTTGCCGGCGCCCATGGCGTCGGCCGCACGGACGTGATGGAAGACCGCATGCTCGGGCTCAAGGTCAGGGAGAACTACGAACACCCCGCGGCGACGACACTGCTCAACGCCCACGAGTCCCTCGAGGGCCTCGTCCTGACCCAGGAGGAGCGTCAGTTCAAACAGCAAGTCGACCAGCAATGGGCCCAGAAGGGCTACGAGGGCCTGGTCGACGCTCCGCTCGTGAGCGCGCTCGAGGGCTTCATCGCCGAGACGCAGAAGCGCGTCACGGGCACGGTGACGATCAAGTTCGAGGGCGGCCAGGCCCGCCCCGTCGCCCGCGACAGCGAGTACGCGGCGTACTCGGCGGCCCACGCCTCCTTCGACACCGAGACCGTCGGCAAGATCGACCAGGAGGACGCGACGGGCGTCGCGAAGTACCACGGTTTCCAGCGCCGCCTGGCCAACAAGTCGCTCGAAGGCGAGGGCGAGAGCCTCGAGATGGCGACCGACGGCGGGGCCAACGAGACGACCGACGAGTGATCATGACCGGAGAGGATTCCCTGCAGGACGACACCGACGCGCCCCGCTCGAGTTCGACTGACGAGAGCGACGCCGGCAGCGTCGTCCGCCGTGACCGCTTCAGCGGCGGTCCCGCACGCGGATTCCTCTCCTCGCTGGCGGCCGACGAGCGTATCTTCGAAGCGGACCTCGCGGTCGACCGTGCGCACGTCGTGATGCTCGCCGAGTGCGGAGTCGTCGACGACGACACCGCGGGCGACATTCTGCGCGCGCTCGACGCCATCGAGGTCGACGGGCACGCGACCCTCCCCGACGGCGAGGACGTCCACGAGGCCATCGAGACGGCCGTCATCGACGGGGTTGGAGCAGACGGCGGGAAGATGCACACCGCCCGTAGCCGCAACGATGAGGTCGCCGCGTGCATCCGCTACCGCCTCCGTGAGGACGTCCTCGAGGCGCTCGAGGCGACGCTCGCGCTGCGCGAGGCGCTCGCAGCGGTCGCGAGCGAGCACGTCGAGACGACGATGCCCGGTTACACCCACCTCCAGCCCGCCCAGCCGACGACCGTCGCCCACTGGGCGCTGTCCTACGAGGGAGCGATTCGTCGCGACACCGAACGCCTGCTCGAGGCCTACGCGCGGATCAACGCCTCGCCGCTGGGCGGGGCCGCGTTCGCGGGGACGACCTTCGATATTGACCGCGAGCGGACGGCCGAGTTGCTCGGGTTCGACAGCGTGATCGAGAACTCGATGGACGCGTCCTCGAGCCGGGACTTCCTGCTCGAGACTGTCCAGGCGCTGTCGACGCTGTCGACGACGCTGTCGGGGCTGGCCGAGGACGTGATCCTCTTCGCCAACCGCGGCTTCGTCGACCTCTCGGACGATTACTCCTCGACGTCGTCGATCATGCCCCAGAAGAAGAACCCAGACACGCTCGAACTCGTTCGCGCGGTCGCGGGCGATGCAGCCGCCGGGGTGCAGGGCCTGACGACGACGCTCAAGGGACTCCCACGCGCATACAACCGCGACCTCCAGCGGGCCACCCCGCACGCGTGGTCGACGGTCGACGCCGTCCTCGAGGCGACGCGCGTGGCGGCCGGCGCGGTTGCCACTGCCGAGTGGAACGAGGACGCCCTCGCCGCGGGGGCAGGAGCCGGCTTCTCGACGGCGACCGGCGTCGCGGACCTGCTGGCCGCGAACGGGGTGCCGTTCCGGACGGCCCACGAGATCGTGGCCATCGCCGCCGAGAACGGGGCCGACTACGCGGCCATCGAGTCCGCCGCCGAGGACGTACTCGGCGAACCGCTCGAGAACTACGCCGATTCCGGGGCAGTCGAGTCGGCACTCGACCCTGCGGCGAGCGTGGCCAGTCGCGACTCGACGGGTGGGCCAGCGCCCGACGCCGTCGAGTCCCAGTTCGAGTCCGCTCGTGACGCGCTCGAGAGCCACGAAGTGGCCGTAGGCGACCTCGAGACCGCTCTCGAGACGGCCCACGACGAGCTACGGTCCGAGGTGATGACGTATGCGTGAGCGTCGTCCCGTTAGTCCTGGCTGGGCGGTGCGGCCGCCGCGATCACCGCCGTCCCCGCCAGGGGACACTATACTATTTCGATGACATTCGAAACAAGATTTGCGGGAAAATAGCATTTTGGCGTCTTTAGGGACGAGTATAGTTTTATAATATATTTGGTAGGTTCGAAGGATTTAAGGTACCTCGTCCCCGAGAGGGGAGTACAATGACAGAATGCGTCGAGTGTGGGGCGGACCTGACCCTGCACGACGATCTGGAAGTCGGAGAAATCGTCGACTGTACCACCTGCGGAGCCGAACTCGAAGTCATCGACACCGAGCCGCCAGTCCTCGAGCGAGCCCCCGAGCTCGAAGAGGACTGGGGTGAGTGACCTTGCATATAGGAATCCTCTACTCCCGGATCCGCAAGGACGAGAAGCTCCTCCTCAACGAGCTCCGCGAGCGCGGCCACGAGGTCGAAAAGATCGACGTGCGCAAGGAGACCTTCGACGTCGCCGAGGCCAGCGAGACCTTCGCGGACCTCGACCTCGTCGTCGACCGCTGTCTCGCCACCAGCAGGAGCCTCTACGCCACGCGCTTCTGTGAGGCCTACGGGGTCCCTGTGGTCAACAGCAACGAGACGGCCGAAATCTGCGCCGACAAGGTCAAGAACAGTCTCGCGCTCGAGTCCGCGGGCGTCCCCACGCCTGCGACGAAGGTCGCGTTCACCAAAGAGAGCGCCCTCGAGGCCATCGAGAGCTTCGGCTACCCTTGCGTCCTCAAGCCCGTCGTGGGCTCGTGGGGGCGCCTGATGGCCAAGATCGACTCCCGTGACGCCGCGGAAGCGATCCTCGAGCACAAGGCAACCCTGGGGCACTACGAGCACAAGGTGTTCTACGTCCAGGAGTTCGTCGCAAAGCCCGGTCGCGACATGCGCGTGCTGGCCGTCGACGGCGAACCCGTGGCGGCGATGGTTCGCTCCTCGGACCACTGGCTCACCAACGCGGCCAAGGGCGCCACGACCGAGCCCTTCGAGCTGGACGACGAGGCGCTCGAGTTGGTCGCAAAGGCCAGCGACGCCGTCGGCGGGGGTCTGCTGGGTATCGACCTCATGGAAACTGGTGATTCGTACACCGTCCACGAGGTCAATCACACCGTCGAGTTCAAGGCGCTCAACGACGCCGTCGACGTGGATGTCCCCGGGACCGTGGTCGACTGGCTCGAGGCGAAGGCCGAGGCCACGACCGAGGAGGACGGGGCAAACGACACCGAACTCGAGGTGACGCTGTGATGGCCACGGGCGCACAAGCCGCGGACGACGCGACGGCGACCGACGCCGAGACCGTCACCGCCTCCGTCGTCGGCGGCACCGGCTTCACGGGCGGGGAACTCCTCCGCCTGCTCGCCGGCCACCCGAATTTCGAGATCCAGCAGGCCACGAGCCGCTCCGCGGCGGGAAAGAGCGTCGGCTCGAAGCACCCGCCTCTGCGCGGGAGCGACCTGCGATTCAGCGACCCCGAGGACCTCGAGTCCGTCGACGTGCTCTTCACAGCGACGCCACACGGCGTCTCGATGGGCCAGATCGACGAGTACCTCGACGTCGCGGACACCGTGGTCGACCTCTCGGCGGACTTCCGCCTCGAGAGCGAGGAACAGTACGACGAGTGGTACGACGGGCACACGAGTCCAGAGTACCTCGAGCGCGCGGAGTACGCCCTCCCCGAGATCAACCGCGAGAACCTCGCTGGCGCCGACTTGGTCGCTGGCGGGGGCTGTAACGCCACCGCCACGATCCTGGGACTGTACCCCCTGTTCGAGCACGGTCTCCTCGAGGGGGGAGAGCAGATCGTCGTCGACGTGAAAGTCGGCTCCTCGGAAGGCGGCGCCGGCGGCGGCGAGGCGTCCTCCCACCCCGAACGTTCGGGTGTCGTCCGCCCCTACGCGCCGACGGGTCACCGCCACGAGGCCGAGATCGAGCAGTTCCTCGGCACCTCGGTGGCGTTCACCTGCCACGCGGTGGACATGGTTCGCGGCGCGAGCGCGACGAGTCACGTCTTCCCCTCGGGCCCGGTCTCGAAGGGCGACCTCTGGAACGCCTACCGCGAAACCTACGAGGACGAACCGTTCGTCCGCATGGCCGCCGGCGGCTCGGGCGTCTACCGCTACCCCGAACCCAAAGCGGTCGCGGGGACGAACATCGCCGAGGTCGGCTTCGAGCTCGACCCCTCGAACAAACGGATCGTGGTCTTCTCGGCCATCGACAACATGATGAAGGGCTCGGCCGGACAGGCCGTCCACGCCGCGAATATCGCACTGGGGCTCGAAGAGACGGCCGGACTCGAGTTTACGGGATTGCATCCCGTGGGGGCGCCCTGAGATGACAATAGTAGTGAAGATCGGCGGCGCTCGAGCCGTCGACCCCGCGGAAGCCCTGGCGGACGTAGCTCACCTCGTAGCCAACGGCGAGCAGGTCGTCGTCGTTCACGGCGGCTCGACGGCGGTCGACGAGACACTCGAGGAACTGGGCGAGGAGCCCACCTACGTCGAGACTCCCAGCGGCGTCGTCGGGCGGTTCACCGACGAGCGCACTATGGACGTGTTCAAGATGGTCATGCCCGGGAAGCTCAACACCGACCTCGTCGAGGCCCTGCAGAACGAGGGCGTCGACGCGGTCGGCCTTTCGGGCGTCGACGGCCAGCTCCTCTCGGGGAAGCGGAAGTCGGCCGTCCGCGTCCAGGAGGACGGCAAGAAGAAGATCAAGCGCGGCGATCATTCCGGGACCATCGAGGACGTCAATGCGGGCCTCCTCGAGACCCTGCTCGCGGGCGGGTACGTCCCCGTCGTGGGCGGACCCGTCCTCGGCGCCGAGAAGGACGGCGGTTGCACCGCGGTCAACGCCGACGCCGACCGCACGGCCGCGGCCGTCGCGGGGGCGCTCGAGGCCGACCTCGTGCTCCTGACGGACGTCTCGGGGATCTACGCCGATCCCGAAGATGAGTCGACAAAGATCGATGAGGCGACGGACGAAGAGTCGTTCGCGGCTGTCGAGGACGCCGCCGAGGGCTTCATGACGAAGAAGGTCATGGCCGCGAAAGAGGCCCTCGAGACCGGCGCGAGTTCGGTCGTGGTCGCGGATGCGAACGCGAACGATCCCGTCTCGAATGCCATCGCGGGTCACGGGACGACGATCACCCCTGGCGCGCTGGGCCTGGGGCTCAATGGCGAAACTGACGATGACGACGCGGACGAGAAGGCGGCGCTCGAGGTGACCAACCAATGAGCGGGTTCGTCTTCTCCGAGAAACCCATCTCGATCGCCTCGGGCGAGGGCGCGTTCCTCACCAGCGAGGACGGCACCGACTACCTCGACCTCGGCGCGAGCTACGCCTGCACGCCGACGGGTCACTGCCACCCGCAGGTAGTCGAGGCGATCCAGGAGCAGGCGGGCGAGTTGCTCTACGTCCAGGGTTCGTACCCGGTCAAGTCCCGGACCGACCTCCACACCAGGCTGGCCGCGCTCGCCCCCGGCGACCTCGAGAACGTCTGGCTCTGCAATTCAGGTACCGAGGCTAACGAGGCGGCGCTGAAGTTCGCCCGGAGCGCGACCGGCGGGACGAAGATCGTCGCCGCGAAGCGCGCCTTCCACGGCCGGACGGCGGGGACGCTCTCGGCGACGTGGAAACCGAAGTACAGGAAGCCCTTCGAGCCGCTGCTCCAAGACGTCGAGTTCGTCACCTACGGGGACGCAG
Organism: Natronosalvus rutilus; assembly: GCF_024204665.1. Classification (NCBI taxonomy): domain Archaea; kingdom Methanobacteriati; phylum Methanobacteriota; class Halobacteria; order Halobacteriales; family Natrialbaceae; genus Natronosalvus; species Natronosalvus rutilus. Next base: position 1,058,227 of record NZ_CP100355.1, read on the forward strand.
ACGAGTTATCTGACGCCGTCGACGACGACACCGCCGCGGTGATCCTCGAGCCGATCCAGGGCGAGGGCGGCATCCACCCCGCGCCGGCGGGCTACCTCGAGGCGGCCCGCGAGGTCACTGAGGCGACGGGGACGGCACTGATCTTCGACGAGATCCAGACGGGACTCGGCCGGACCGGGACGACGTGGGCCTGCCAGAACGAGGCCATCGGCAGCCCCGTCGAGCCCGACATCCTCACGACCGCGAAAGGGCTCGCCAGTGGGCTTCCGCTCGGGGCGACGCTGTGTGCCGACTGGATCGCCGAAAACGCCGGTCCCCACGGGTCGACGTTTTCGGGGAACCCGCTCGTCTGCGCAGCCGCGAATGCCACCATCGACGTCCTGGTCGACGAGGATTTAGCAACCAACGCCGCCGAGGTTGGCGACGCCCTGAAAGCCGAACTCGAGGCGTCCGACGTGTCCCTCCGGGACGTCCGCGGCGAGGGCCTGATGCTCGGCCTCGAAGTCAAGCGCGGGGCCAACCGCGTGCTCCGGGATCTCGCACTCGAGCATCAGATACTCGCCCTGCCGGCGGGTCGAAGCGTCGTTCGGTTGCTCCCGCCGCTGGTTCTCGAGCGCGAGCACGCAGCCCAGGTCGTCGACGCACTGTCGGCGATTCTCACACCCACGGCAGAGCAATGATTCGAGACATGGAAGAACAATGACGCAGGCCACGCCAGAGATGGACGCGAACGAAACGGACGAGGCGGCGACCGCTCCCGCCGACGAGACCGACGGAAGCGAGACGAGCACCGACTTCGAGTCGAGCGCAGTCACTCGAGCGGCGGCTCGCGAACTGCTGATCGACCTCGTCTCGACCCCGTCGCCCTCGGGCAAGGAGGACGCGGCAGCCAAAGTGCTCGCCGACTTCTTCGAGAGCCACGACCGCGAGGTCTGGATAGACGAGGTCGGCAACGTACGGGCGCCGGCCGACGATGCGGTCCTCCTGACCTCCCACGTCGACACCGTCCCGGGAGAGATTCCGGTTCGGGTCGAATCGGCGAGCGACGAGGACGTGGACGCCGAGGTCGCGACCGCAGGCGAGGATGTCCTCTGGGGCCGCGGCAGCGTTGACGCTACCGGCCCGCTGGCCGCGATGGCCGTCGCCGCCGTTACCACCGGCCTCTCCTTCGTCGGCGTCGTCGGCGAGGAGACGGACTCGCGAGGCGCGCGCCACCTCGTCGCCGACCGGGAGGCACCGGGTGCCGTGATCAACGGCGAACCCTCCGGAGTCGACGGCATCACGCTGGGCTATCGCGGCTTCCTGGCCGGCACCTACGTCGCCACCAGCGAGTCCGGTCACACCTCCCGGCCTGAACCGAACGCCATCCAGCAGGCCACTCGCTGGTGGTCGGCCGTCGAGGATGCCTTCGAGCCCGACGATTACGAACCCGTCTTCGAGCAAGTGACCGCCAAACCCGTCTCGCTCGAGGGCGGCACCACCGAGGACGGCCTCTCCGTGGAGGCGACCCTCGAGGCACAACTCCGCATCCCGCCGAGTCTCGACGCCGACAGCGTGAGAGAGACGGCGGAAGCCGCCCTCGAGGTCGGCACCGTCTCCTGGAAGGAGCCGATCCCGCCGGTGATGGAGAGTCCACGCACCGAAATCGCACGGGCGTTCCGTGTCGCGATCCGGCAGGAAGGCGGCGAGCCGAGACTCCTCCGGAAGACCGGAACGAGCGACATGAACCTCTACGCCGGCGCGTGGGACTGCCCGATGGTCACCTACGGCCCCGGCGACTCGGACCTCGATCACGCCCCCGACGAACGCCTCTCGCTCGCGGATTACGAGCGCTCGATCGCGGTCCTCGAACGCGTCGGGAACATGCTCCGGGGGGAGGACGCGTGATGACGGGCGACTCGAGTCGTCCCGCCCACGCGAGTCGCTCGGCGGCCGGAATCGAGGGTGACGTGCGCCACCTGCTCGACATCGACGACCTCTCTCGCGAGGAACTGTTTACCGTCCTGGACCGGGCGGCCGATTACAAACTCGCCCAGACGCGCGGCGAGGGCCACGCCGACTTGCCAGGGAAAACGCTGGGCATGCTCTTCCAGAAGCCCAGCACTCGGACGCGCGTCTCCTTCGAGACGGGGATGACCCACCTCGGCGGTCACGCCATCTTCCTCGGAGCCGACGACATCCAGCTGGGTCGTGGCGAACCACTCAAAGACACCGCGAGGACTCTCTCGCGGTACGTCGACGCGGTGATGGCACGGGTGTTCAAACACGAGAATATTCGGGTGATGGCCGAGTACGCGGACGTGCCGATCGTCAACGGGCTGACCGACGACGCCCACCCGTGCCAGACGCTGGCTGACCTCCTGACGATCCGCGAGCGCTTCGCCGACCTGGATTCCGTCTCGGCGACCTGGATCGGCGACGGGAACAACGTTGCTCAGTCGTTCGTCCTCGGCTGTGCGCTCGCCGGAATCGACCTCACGGTGGCGACGCCCGAGGATCACGGCATCGACGAGGCCGTCCTCGAGCGGGCGGCCGATCTCGGAACGGCGCCGACGGTTACGCACGACCCCGTCGAGGCGGTGACGGACGCGAACGTCGTCTACACCGACGTCTGGGTCAGCATGGGCCAGGAGGACGAACGCGAGATTCGCCTCCGGGCGTTCGAGGGGTTCCAGGTCAACCAGGAACTGCTCGAGCACGCGCCCGAAGCGGCCGTGATGCACTGTCTGCCGGCCCACCGCGGTGAGGAGATCACCGACGCCGTCATTGAGAGCGAGCGTTCGATCGTGTTCGATCAGGCAGAAAATCGGCTCCACACCCAGAAGGCGGTGTTGAGCTGGTTGCTCGAGTAACTCGAGCGACGCGGCCGCTTTCCTGTCCGCGCTCGAACGATGCGCGGCTGCGGTCGACTGTTGGTGGACGAACTCCTGTGCGAGCAGCAGTAGGCGGAAAACGAGAGACGCAGACGCTTCAACGGCTGTCGGAACGTGTTCAGGATCGGATTGAGGCGGCCTCCTGTCGTTCCTCGAGGCGAAAAATCCCATGTTTTTATATGGAAGAACCTGCTATCCCGAGTTAGCAGCACGTTAGACAGGCTGCTGCGCACCGCGGATGCCGTGTGTATGGGGTGCCCGGCAGACGCGGGCGAGCGATGGGGGGAAACCATCCACCACCAACCGATCCACTGGGGGGATCGCCTGTTTCCGTTTTTTCGCGGTCGTGACGGAACGGCGAGCACGATGCTCGAGCGTCTCGACGCCTCAATCGCCCTCGAGGCCCTTCGCCGCTCGGTTTCCGTTTCCTTGCTCGAGTCTCTCGATTTCCTGCCGTCCGCGGCGGAACGCGCCATTAATGTGTCTCGACTCCCGTAGCCGGATACATGGAATTCTGCGACGAATGTGGCTCGATGATGAAGGCGGACGATGGCTACTGGGTCTGCGGTAGCTGCGACTTTACGAAACCGAAAGGCGACAGCGACGAGTACGTAGTCACCGAAGACCAGGAGGCGACCGAGGTGATTGAGTCCTCCGACGAGACGTCGCTCCCGAAGACCGAGGCCCGGTGCCCCGAGTGTGGCCACGACCAGGCGTACTGGTACCTCCAGCAGACGCGCTCGGCGGACGAGTCCGAGACCCGGTTCTTCATCTGCGCGGAGTGCGAGTACAAGTGGCGCGAAGACGACAACTGATCCTCGCGGAATCGATCACTCGAGTTCGTCATTGACGCCCGTAGCGGGCGAACTCGATAGTTAATCACTCGACCGATCGATCACTCGAGTCGAGCCACGATCAGGTACCCGGTGTGGCCGACGGGGGCGGTCGACGGCCGCGACCCCCGGTCGTCGAAGGTCATCTCCCGCTGGATGGTCTCGCGGGTGACGACATTCGAGAGTCCGGCCTCGCGAGCGGCCTCGCTGGTCTCGCGGGCGGTCTCGACGAACGGGCTGTAGACGGCCACGAACCCGCCCTCGGCAAGGAGGTCGGGCGTGTGCTCGACGATGGTCGGCGCGTCGCCCGTATCGAGGGTGAGGACGTCGAAACCGGGGCCCGCTGCGAGGGTCTCGAGGTCATCTCGAAGGTCGCCCGTCCGAACCTCGACGTCGCTCGAGACGCCACCCAGGGCCATGTTCTCCCGTGCGACGTCGGCGAACTCGGGGTCGCGCTCGTAGCTCACCACCGATGCGCCAGCGCGGGCCATCGAGGCCGCGAGGACGCCGGTTCCGGTACCGGTGTCGAGCACGCGGTCGCCGACACCGATGCCAGTCTCGCCGATCACGAGGCCGACGTCTCGTGGCACCATCGGGGCGCCGGTGCGCTCGAAGTGATGGAAGAGGTCGGGACCGCGGAGCTTTCGGACGCGAAACTCGGTGCCGAGGTGGGTCTCGAGGACCTGCCCTGGTTCGACGTCGGTGGGGACCTCGAGGACACCGAGGTCGGAGCCGAACTCCTCGCCGGGCTGGACGAGGTGTTCGCGGTCCTCGTGGACGAGCAGGACTGGCGGTCGGTCGGTGGGTTCCGCTTCGGCTTCGGCTACCGGTTCGCCCGCGTCGCTCGCGTTCACGTCTGCGTTCGTGTCTCGCTCGTCAGTCCCACTCTCGTCTCCACCGTCAGGTAATCCCGTCACGCGAGTACCGGGCTCACTCGAGGCGTTCGACTGCGGCTGCGAGGTCGCCGTCCTCGGCCTCGAGGGCTTCGCGGGCTTCGTCGTCGCTGACGCCGGTGCGGGCGGCGACGATTTCGATGTCCGAGTCGGGGATGGCCGACCCGGTATCGGCGCCGGATTCGTCGGTGTCCGCGTCGGCGCCGCCAGTGTCACCGGCACTCCCGCGCTCGCGCTCCTCAGGCGTCCCGATGACCTGGTAGGTCTCCTGGCCGCGGGCGTCCATCTTCGTGACGTCCGCGTCGGTGAAGACGAGGTCGTGGTCGGCCGTCCGGATGATGACCTCCTCGGCGTCGATTTCGTCGACGTCGATCCCCATCTGTTTCATCATCTGTTCCATCTTCCGTGGATTGAGTCCGCCGCCACCTCCAAACATACTCGAGACGTGGCCAGCCGCGGGCAAAAACCCACCGGAACCGTCTCTCGCGTCCCTCGCGTCCCGCAACGTTCTTTGGGGCCTTCGCGGCCTCCGCGTCTGTTGAACCCTCGTGCCCTTCGCGTCCGTTGTACCCCGTGTCCCTCGGGCCTGCTGCGTCTCTGTTGGCATCTCGACTCGAGCGACGAAACCCGAGATACAACCTCACCGGAGGCTTCCGGACTCCGGTGAATCGCCGCTCTCGAGGTCGTCACGTCCGCGCCAGCTCCACAGGCCGAGCACCATCAACGTGACCCCGAGGATCGCGATGACCGCCCAGACGCCGATCTGAGTCGCCGTCAGCGCCGATCCGGTAAACAGGGTGGTCGCCTGGAGCAAGAACGCGACGAGCAACAGCAGTCCGAACATCGAGGCGATGGCGACACCGATCCCCTCCCGGATCGCCCATTGAAGCTCTTCGGCGTCGCGGTCGGCCGTCTCGGTGTGGTCACGCGATCGAATTTCCTCGTCGGCGTCGACGTAGCCGGGCGTCGCCCACGGCGTCTCGAGGTAGCCGATCACGTACGAGAGCGTGGCCCCGGCGACCATCACGACGGCGAAGGTGACCACCCCAGCGACGAGCGTCGGTGGGGCGAACAAGAGCGTGATCACGGCCGCGGCGACGACCGCCCCGCCGAGCATGACCAGGAATCGTCGGAGTCGTGGAAGCATACTACCTCTATGCCACCGAGTACCATAGGTCTATCACCGGTCAGTGTACTGACTCGAGTCGGGACCGACGTACGACCTCGATCGTGCGACTCGGGGACTCGAGAGGACGGTGGCCTCGAGCGCGCGGCAACGGTCGGACGGTCGACATCTATACAGCACTCCTCGACTGATAGCGAGCCAGTGACCGAGGAACACGATGGAAAACGGGAGACGGCCGTTGCGTTCGACACCGCTACCGACCACTACCTCGACAGCGACGTCCATCGCCGCGGCGCCGACCTCGAGCGACTGACGTCGTGGTGTGCGGATGCGACGTGCGCCCTGGACGTCGCGACGGGCGCGGGCCACACCGCTGGTGCCGTCGCCGCTCGAGGCGTTCCAACCGTCGTCGCGAGCGATGCCGCGCCGTCCATGGTCGAAACTGCCGTCGACGCCTTCGACGGCCTCGAGGGGGCCGTCGTCGACGCCGAGCGCCTTCCGTTCGCCCGCGACGCGTTCGATGCCGTCACCTGTCGGATCGCCGCCCACCACTTCCCGAACCCGACGGCGTTCGTGAGCGAGGTGTCCCGCGTGCTCGAGTCAGGTGGAACGCTCGCGCTCGAGGATAACGTAGCGCCCGTGGACCCGTCGCTCGGCGAGTTCATCAACCGCGTCGAACGGCTCCGTGACCCGACCCACATCGAGTCCTACACGATCGAACGGTGGCACGAGTGGCTCCGCGAAGCGGGGTTCGCGCTCGAGGAGACGGTTCAGCTGCGAAAGCAACTCGAGTTCGAATCCTGGACCGACGGCCAGTCCTGTACCGGCGAGGAGCGAAAACGGGTCGAACGAACGCTACGGGAGGCCTCCGACGAGGCGGCCGAGACGTTCGACATTCGGGTCGAAGACGGTCGCGTCGTCTCGTTCGCCCCGCTCAAAGCGCTGGTTCGAGCGCGACGCCTCGAGTGAGACGGGTAGAATCACTGAGCTAGTCGTCCGCCCGACTCGCTCCGCTCCGAACGTTCACCGCCATCCCTGACTCGAAGTCGAGGATCGACTCGCCGTCGAGTTCCGCGCGGCCGACTGCGAGCAGGTCGCCCCGCTCGTGGACGACGAGCACCTCGTCGCCCGGCCGAATCTCGGGCCCCGCCTCGAGGACGAACTTCGAGAAGACGTTCTTACCGTCGCGGACGAACGGTTCGCTCTCGTCGTCGACGACGATTCGGTAGGCAGGCGGCTCGAGCGCCTGGTGGAGGCGGCGGCCGCCCTCGAGGCCGAGGGTGAAGCGGCCGTCGGTGCCGAAGGAGACGATTCGCCCACGGCCAGCGTGGATCTGCTGGGGACGACCCGAGGTCGTCCGTTCGATGCGACGGTCCTCGCCGGGCGGGAACAGCGCCGCGCCGGCGCCGGCCCCGAACTGGTAGTCTGCGATGGTCCGCAGGTCGGCATTTTCGTCTCTCCCGCTCTCGTCGACGGCGTGCCCGTTCATTCTTGGTCTCTACCGCCCGTTCGCGCGGACTCGAGGAAAGGGCTTCGGACCCGGATCCGCCTTGTGGATCGATGCTCGCCCGGTGCTCGCCACTCACGGCGACTCGAGCACTCGCTTCACGGCCTCCGCTCCCGCCCGAACGGCGGCCGTTTCGACGTACTCCCGTGGGGAGTGAGCAACGGCGCCGTCCTCGTCCGCGAGCACCCCCGGTCCAAAGACGACAGTAGGCGCGTGGGCGGCGAAGTAAGAGGCCTCGGTGGCGGCCGTGAACGGGCGCACCTCGCCTCCGCTCGCCGCCGCAAGGGCGTCGACGATCGACGTCTCGGCGTCGGTCGCCCAGGCCTCGAGGAACGGCGTCGGCCGCTCGGTGAAGGCGAAGTCGACGCCGACGTCGGCAGGAACGGCCGCCTCGAGGTGGGTCACCAGCGCCCGCTCGAACCCGTCTGCAGTTTCGGGTGGAACGCTCCGCCGATCGACCGTGAGGCGAACCCTGTCGGGCACCTGGTTGGTGGCCTCGCCACCCTCGACGACCGTCGGCGTGAGCGTCGCGGCCCCGAGGTTGGGGTGGGTAGGCGGCGCGTCCTCCCGGTCGTCGAACGTCTCGAGCGCCCCCAGAACCTGCTTGAGGGCGGCCACCGCATTGACGCCCGACTGCGGTTCGGCGGCGTGAGCGTTTGTCCCCGAGAGTTCGACCGTCCCCTCGAAGCGCCCCTTCGCGGCGGTGCAGACGTCGAGGCCGGTCGGCTCGCCGACGATGACGGCGTCGGCGTCCTGGATTGGCGAGTCAGGCCGGGAGGCGAGGGCGTGGGCGCCTGTCGAGAGAAGTTCTTCGTCGGGGGTGATCGCGAGCGTCACTCGATTCGCTGTCTCGGCCTCGAGAAACGCGGCGAGCAGCGCGGCGACCTGTCCCTTCGCGTCACAGGATCCACGGCCGCGGATTTCGCCGTCCCCGACCTCGAGCGGGACGTGCGGTGAGACGGTGTCGATGTGGGTGTTGAGGACGTAGTGTAGGTCACCGTCCCGCCGTTCGTTGGCTGTCGCCGGCTCGCGCGTCGCCAGCATGTTCCCCGCCTCGTCGAACGTCCCCTCGACCCCGTGGTCCTCGAGGGTCTCGACCAGGAAGGCTCGCATCTCCGCGACCCCGGCGTCGGGGTGGGAAGGGATTTCGACCGCGGCCTTGAGGAAGGCGATCGGGTCGAACCCCTCCGAATCCCCCATCACGGGTCGAACGACGAGAAGTGGGTCGTCTGCACCTCGCCGTCGAACTCGTGTTCGACCGGGCCGATCAGGGTCGCGGTGTCGCCGTCGAAGACGACCTCGAGATCGCCGCCCGGTGGGCTAACGGAAATCGAGTCGCCGTCGGCGAGCCCCAGTCGGCGGGCGGCCGCGGCGATGGCCACCGCACCGGTTCCGCAGGCATCGGTTTCGCCCTCGACGCCGCGTTCGAAGGTTCGCTGGCGGAACCCGTCACCCTCGACGCTCGCGAGGTTCACGTTCGTCCCCAGCGGAAAGTCCTCGGCGTGGCGAACCGGCTTCGCGACGGCCTCGAGATTGACCGCGTCCACGTCCTCAACGAACGCGACGGCGTGTGGAACGCCCGTGTTGACAACCGTGACCTCGAGGCCCTCGATGGATTCCTCGACCACGGGGTCGTCCGCGAGTACTGGAATCGACTTCGGGTCGAAGGTCGGTTCGCCCATCTCGACGGCGATCCGGTCGTCCTGGTCTTGGTCCTCCTCGCCGCTCCCGTTGCTCCCGTCGCTCTCCACGCGATAGGCGTGGCGCGTCCCGGCCTGGGTATCGATCATGACCTCGTCGCTCCCGGTACGCTCCATGGCCCACCGGCCGGCGCAGCGGGCACCGTTGCCACACATCGGCGCCGTCCCGCCGTCGGGCTGGACGAGCGTCATGATTACCCGCGGCGGGTTGTACCGGTCCTCGAGCGCCAGGAACAGGATGCCGTCGGCGCCGACGCCCGCCTCGCGGTCGCACTCGCGTGCGGCCAGCCCCCGACGGTCGGGGACGTACGTCTCGGCGTCGATCACGAGGAAGTCGTTGCCGGTCCCGTGGTACTTCTCGAAGTGGACGTCGGCGAAGGCGCTCATCGGGACACCTCCCGCGGTGAGCCGCGGTTCGGTTCGTCGCTATCGACCTCGCCATCTCCAGCGGCCCGCTCGAGTCGAACGACGTCCTCAAGCGTCTCGCGGCGCCGCGAGAGCGTCGCCAAGCCGTCGGCCTCGAGGACGACCGAGGCGGGCCGCGGACGGGAGTTGTACGTACTCGCCATCTCGTAGCCGTAGGCGCCGGCGTTGCCGATCGTGAGGAGGTCGCCACGGGCCGTCTCCGGCAACGAGCGGTCCGTACAGAAGACGTCCGAACTTTCGCAGATGGGGCCCGTCACCGTCTGCGGGGTCTCGGGCCGATCGACGGCGTTGGCCTCGAGGTTCCGGATCGGATGGTACGACCCGTACATCGCCGGTCGAGCCAGCGTCGTCATACCCGCGTCGACGCCCACGACGGTCGTCTCCGGGGCGTCCTTGACCGTGTTTACCCGCGTCAGGAGCACCCCGGCGTCGGCCACCAAGTACCGACCGGGTTCGATCGTCAGTCGGGCGTCGACTTCCCCCAGTGCGTCACGGGTGGCTTCGGCGACCGCCTCGAGGTCGAGCGGCGCCTCGTCCTCGCGGTAGGGGACGCCGAAACCGCCGCCGACGTCGACGAACTCGAGGCCTGCCTGCGCATCGGGAGCGGCGGTCAACGCCTCGTTCACCTCCCGCGCGAGGTCCCCCATCCGCGAGACGAACTCGCGGTGAGCGTCCAGGTCGTCGCTCGAGACGCCGGAGCCGACGTGGGCGTGGACGCCGACGACGTCGAACCCGCGCTCGGCGGCGTCGACGGCCGTCTCGACCGCCCTGTTCGCTGGAACGCCGAACTTCGCGTCCGCGCCCGTCCGAACCTTCTTGTGGTGGCCCGCGCCGATGCCGGGGTTCACGCGCAGGCAGAGCCGGCCGTCGTAGCCGCGTTCCTCGAGGCGATCTATGGTGTCTTCGGCGCCGGCGGTGATCGTTAGCGCGTGATTGTCGGCTGCCGCGTCGACCGCGAGGTCCAGGTCCGTCGCGGGCGGGTTGACCGCCGTGTAGTGGACCCGCTCGCCCGGCGCGCCCGCCTCGAGCGCCCGGACGAGTTCGCCGGCGGAGGCACACTCGATGCCCGCGCCAGCCTCGAGTAGCGTCTCCAGTACCCTGCCGAGCGCGTTCGCCTTCGCTGCGAACATGATCTCGCTCTCGGGGAACGCGGTCTCGAGTCGCTCGTAGTTCTCGCGGACGCGCTCGAGGTCGAGGACGTACAGCGAGGTCCCGTAGTCGTCGGCTAGGTCCCGCAGGTGGCTCGCGCTCCAGTCGCCGAGGCGGCGAACTGGCGGGTTCGGTACCCCCGATTCGGCCGCGCTCATTGGTCTCGTAACACCTCCTCGCGTTCGGAGCGCTCGAGTGTCCGGTCCTCGAGGGCGGTCGCGACGACGGCGGGCTTGTACGCCCCGCCCTCGAACAGGTCGTGGTCGCTGATCGAGGACTCGACGAACCGGGTGAATGCGCGGCGCTCCGCGGGCAACTCGCCGTAGATGATCTCCTCCTCGACGAGGTCGTAGACCGGGATTCGTGGCGTGAGTAGCGTGTTCTCGCCGACGACGGAGTTCTCGCCGACGACGAATCCAGAGGTGACGCGACAGCCTGCGCCCAGCGAGACGCCGTCTTCGATGACGACCGGGGCGTTCTCGACTGGCTCGAGGACGCCGCCAATCAGCGTGTTGGCGCCGAGCTTGACGTTCGCGCCGATCTGGGCGCACGAACCCACCGTATCGCAGGAGTCGACGAGCGTTCCGTCCCCGACGTGGGCGCCGACGTTGACGAACGCCGGGCTCATCAGGATGCAGTCCGATCCGACGTGAGCGCCCCGGCGCACGACTGTGCCGTCGGGCGTGTTTCGGGAGCCGCGCTCGCCGAAGTCGCTCGAGTCCGCGAGCGGGAGCACGTCGTTGTAGGTGACGCCGCCGTACTCGCGGGCGCGGGTTTCGCGCAGGCCGAAGTTGAGCAGGATGCCCTGCTTGACCCAGGCGTTGGCCGTCCACTCGCCGTCCTCGCCGTGGGGTTCGGCCGCGCGAACGTCGCCCGCCTCGAGCGCGTCGAGGAAGGCCTCGAGCGTCGCCATGTCGTCTTCGGTCGCTGACTCGGCGTCGACGCCGTTCGCCTCGTAGCGGTTCCACAGGTCGGTGATCGCGGATTCGAGTGCGCTCGCGTCCGAGTTTACGTTCGAATTCGCGTTCGTATTGCCGTCGGTCGATGGACTCATGCTGAAAGTACCTCCGAAAAGTCGTATCGGCCGGGTTCCTGGCCGGCCAGCCAGACCGCCGCGTCGACGGCGCCGGCGGCGAAGACCCCGCGGTCCTCGGCGCGGTGGGTGAGTCGCAGTTCCTCGTGGTTGCCGGCGAGGACGACCTCGTGTTCCCCCGTTACGTTCCCGGCTCGCAGGGCGTGAACGCCGATCTCGCCCGCTCGACGCGGCTGCTCGCCTTCTCGGCCGTGGACGCGATCCGTGAAGTCGCCGGCCGATTCAATCTCCTCGAGCAGTCGGTTAGCCGTCCCGCTCGGGGCGTCGCGCTTGCCGTTGTGGTGGGTCTCGACGAGTTCGACGTCGTAACCGGGCAGGCTCGCAACGGCGTCCCCGACGAGCGCGAGCAGCGCCTGGACGCCGCGAGCGAAGTTCGGACTGTGAAGCAGCGCGGTTTCGTCGCCGTAGGCCTCGAGCTGTGACTTGTCCTCGTCGGAAAATCCCGTCGTCCCCGTGACGAACGGGACACCCGCCTCGGCGCAGGCGGCGGCGTACTCGAGCGCCGATTGCGGTCCCGTAAAATCGATTACCGCGTCCGGGTCGCGCTCTTCGAGCAAGGGGTGGATCTCGAGAGCGGACTCGATCTCGATGCCTGCGAGGCGCTCGACGTCGGTGCTCCGGTTGACCGCGAAGGCGACCTCGCAGTCGTCGCGGTCCGTGAGCACGCCGAGGACGCGTCGCCCCATGCGGCCGGCTGCGCCCGTGACGCCGACCCGGACGCTCATCACTCGGCCTCCGCCCGGGAGGTGGGCTGGTTCTCAAGGTCCTCGAGGATGGCCTCGAGGTCCTCGCGGTACTCGTCCTGGAGGCGGGTGAGCGGCGGGCGTAGCCTCGCGGGGCCGTACCCGCGGATCGCCATCGCCTCCTTGACTGGGATGGGGTTCGTCTCGACGAAGAGTTCGCGCATCAGCGGCCCGAGTTCGTGGTGGATGGCCCGGGCGCGCTCGTAGTCGCCCTCGAGGGCGGCCCCGACCATCGCGACGGTTCGCTCGGGTTCGATGTTGGCGACGACGCTGATGCCACCGCGTCCGCCGATCGAGAGCATCGGGAGGGTGAGCGCGTCGTCGCCCGAGAGCACCGAGAAGTCCGAGTCAGCGGTCCGCTCGACGATTTCGCCGATGACGCCGAGGTCGCCTTCTGCGGCCTTGTAGCCGCCGATGTTCGGGTGGTCGGCCAGTTCGACGACCGTGTCCGGTTCGATCGTCCGGCCCGTCCGCGAGGGCACGTTGTAGACGATCTGGGGCACGTCGACCGCGTCCGCGATGGTCCGGTAGTGCTCGAGCAGACCGCGCTGTTCGGGCTTGTTGTAGTACGGCGAGATTAGGAGGAGGCCATCGGCGCCGGCATCGGCCGCGCGCTCGGAGAGTTCGAGCGCCTCGCGCGTGTTGTTCGAACCGGTGCCCGCGATCACGGGCACGTCGTCGACGGCGTCGATCACCGCCTCGAGCACGCGAACGTGCTCGTCGTGGGTCAGGGTGGCGGATTCGCCAGTAGAGCCGACGGGGACGAGGCCGTCGACGCCCGCGGTCTCGAGGCGCTGGGCGTCCGCGCGGAGTGTCTCGTAGTCGATTCGCTCGTCGGCGTCGAAGGGCGTGCACATCGCCGGGAAGACGCCCGTGAAGTCGATGTCGTGTGTCATTGGTGTGGGTTTGTCGACCGTGGGTCGTGGGCCGTGGGTTCTGCAATCGAGAGCGGCGCGAAACGACCGCGCTGCCCTCTGAAGTGTGAATTGTTAGACCGTGCGTTCGATCCGAAACGTGCCCGAAACGAGGGTGCTAATCTCGCAGTGAGCACTCTTACGCACGTTTTTTCGATTTTGTGGGGCGAAAACGAGGAGTCGCGTCGCTCCGGGCCGTCGAACGGGCCTCGACCGCGAGCGTAACGCGACGCATACGAGACACACGGCAGTCGAGGAACTTATCGGTTGCGCCTCTCGTCAAATCTGCCTGGCGTGTTATCACGCGACGGATTCCAGCGTCGGTCACATGGTTGACGGCTCGAGTTGATTGGCGGCCCGAATTTCGGGCACAAATCGGCTCGAGTCCGTGACTTCCCGCGATATTTATACGTCTGAATCGCTAACTGGAGCGCGTATGAACGACTTTGGATTGAAAGTCCGGATGGCAATCGTCGGTTCGATCCTGTTCGGCTTCTACCTTCTCGGGGGTTTCGTCTTCGCCGCCGCCTTCGGCGCGCCGCTGTACCTCGTCCTGGGTGTCGGGATCGTCGTCGTCCCGGCGATTCAGTACAAACTCGGGCGATGGATGGCCGTCAGGAGCGTTGGCGCCGAGGACATGCCCGAATCCGGGCAGTACCAGGAGATCCACCACATGACCGAAACGCTCTGCGATCGGATGGGCCTCGAGACCAAACCGCGGCTCATGGTCGCTGATATGGGCGTCCCCAACGCATTCGCCACCGGCCGCAAGGGCGCCGGCATCGTCGTCGTCTCGACCGAACTCATCCGGTTGCTCGAGCGCGACGAACTCGAGGGCGTCATCGCCCACGAACTCGCCCACATCAACAACCGCGACGTGATCACGATGGTGCTCGGCCAGTCGATCGGCATGATCGTTAGCTACGCCGTCTTCTTCGTCGTTCGCGGGATGGGCGAGAACAACATCGGGAGCTTCGTCCTCGCGTACGTCGCCTCCATCGCGGCGAACTTCCTCGTCATGCTGTTCGTCATGGCGATCAGCCGCTACCGCGAGTACGTCGCCGACGCCGACGCCCGCGAGGCCATCGGCGCCGGTGACCCGCTGGCTCGAGCCCTCGAGAAGATTTCCCGGGGCGCCGAGGGGCGCGAGTCGAGAATCGACGACAGCGTTAGCGCGCTGTGCATCCTGAACACCGACCGGAGCCTCCTCCAGCAGGTGCTCTCGACGCACCCACCGACGGAGAAACGCATCGCGCGGCTGCGGAACTGATCACGCAGCGGAGTCGATCTGCTCACCCACCCGACTCGACCTGAATCTCGCCGATCATCGTCCCGATGTGCACCTCACAGACGTACTGGGTCATCTCCGACGTGGCCTGGAGCGTCAGCGTCTGGGTTTCGCCCTCCTCCTCGATGATCTCGGTCTGGTAGTCCTCGACGACCTCGTCGTTGTCGTCCCAGATCACGATGTTGTGTGGCTGGCCGTCGGCGTTCTCCCAGGTGATGTCGTACTCCTGGCCCTCGGTCAGGATGAGCGTCGGGTTAGTCTCGCCCTCGATTGGCGCCGGTTCGACGCCCTCCCACCCCTCGGTGATTCCGTCGAGGACGATTTCGTCGACGCCCTCCCACTCGCCGGAACCGCCCGCGGCGGTTTCGTTGGCATCTCCGGTTTCGTTGGCATCTCCGGTTTCGTTGCCGGCCTCGGTCTCGTTATCCGTTCCGCCAGCACCGGTCTCGTTTTCGTCGCCACCACCCGTTGTCTCGTTGTCACCGCCGGTGGTGTTGTTCTCCCCCGGTCCTCCCCCTTCCGTGCAGCCCGCGAGCAGTGCCAGGGTGACACCGGCGCCCGCGGCGGAGAGCACTCGCCGTCGTGATACTGAATTGTCTCTTTCCATGGGACTCCCTTCACCCGTGAGACGGATAAGCCGATACCAGTCACTCGCATGGTTCGCGACCGGCGAAAGGACCGAATTTGGCCGCCTCGAGTCGATTCGACCCCATTTTCCCTCCCGGCGTTCTTTTCACGACATTGGAGATGGAAGCGGTTTTCACGGTGGCCCACACAAGACACCGTATGACAGACGTTCATCCGGGCCAGCGCGTCGCGGTTCTGGTCGACGCGCAGAATCTGTATCACACCGCCCAAAGCATCTACAGTCGAAACATCGACTACTCGGAACTCCTCGAGGAGGCCGTCGACGGCCGTCAACTCACACGTGCGATCGCCTATGTCATCCGGGCCGATTCGCCCGAGGAGGAGAGCTTCTTCGAGGCGCTGTACGACATCGGCTTCGAGCCCAAGATCAAGGACATCAAGCGCTTCTCGGACGGGACGAAGAAGGCCGACTGGGACGTCGGGATGAGCCTCGACGCCGTCACGCTCGCCAACCACGTCGACACGATGGTCCTCTGTACCGGCGACGGCGACTTCTCGAGGCTGTGCTCGCACCTGCGCCACGAGGGCGTCAAGGTCGAGGTGATGGCGTTCGAAGCCTCGACCGCCGATGAACTCGTCGAGGCGGCCGACGACTTCGAGGACCTGGGTGAGCGCCACGAGACGTACCTCCTCTAACGCGCTGGCTTCTCGCTCGCTCTCGAGTGTCCGTCTTCGGCCTGTCCATCTTCGCCGTGTTCGTTCACTTCTTCTCGGGCCTGTCGCTCCCACGACCTTTGGTACAATAAGTATAGTATGTCTCGACGGCGGACTCGAGCTACCGTCTTGGTCCAGAAACCGCTCGAGCGTCTCGACGCCTCACTCGCCCATCGACGGCACCTGGACGCTGTTGAGCGCGCTGTCGATCACCGTTGCCCGATCGACGCCACGAACGTCCGCCTCGGTCGTCAGCACCAGTCGATGGTCGAGGACCGGGTGAACGACCGCGTGAACGTCCTCTGGGGCGACGTAGTCCCGCCCGGCGAGCACTGCTCGCGCCCGACTGGCCTCGAACAGTCGCTGGATGCCCCGCGGCGAGACGCCGACCTGGACGCGGTCGTCGGTACGGGTCGCCCGGCAGACGTCGATCAAGTACGCCCGGATGGCGGGGTCGACGGTCACCGTCTCGGGAACGTCCTGTAGCGCCAGCACCGCCTCGCGGTCGACGACGCTCTCGACCGTGGGCGTCCTGGACTGGCGACTCGCTCGACGATCGATCAGCGTCAACTCGCCGTCGCGGTCGGGGTACCCCATCGACGTCTTGACCATGAACCGGTCGATCTGGGCCTCCGGGAGCGGGAACGTCCCCTCCTGCTCGACGGGGTTCTGAGTCGCGATGACGAAAAACGGCTCCGGCAGGTCGTACGTGTCCCCGGCCACCGACACCTGTCCCTCGCCCATCGCCTCGAGCAGGGCGGCCTGAGTCTTCGGCGGCGCGCGGTTGATCTCGTCGGCGAGGACGACGTTCGCGAAGATCGGGCCGCGTTCGAACTCGAAGGTCGCGTCGTGTTCGTTGTAGATGTGCGTGCCCGTGATGTCCGCCGGGAGCAGGTCAGGCGTGAACTGGACGCGGGTGAACTCGAGGTCGAGTGCCGTCGCAATCGTCTGGGCGGTCAGCGTCTTCCCCGTGCCGGGGACGTCCTCGAGCAGGACGTGGCCCCGGGCGAGGATGGCGGTCAGTATGGTCTCGAGTCGCCCGGACTCGCCGACGACGGCGGTCTGGATCTCCGCGAGGGTGGCCTCGCCGGTTTGCGCGGCCTCGGGAACGTTCATGCCTGCTGTCACCGCGGGAGCACTATATACGGTTCGGCCGTTTCGTCGCGCCGTCTCCCGAATCGCCGCCGACTCACGCGCCGCTGACGAGCGCGATTACGACGAACAGCGTCAGCACGGACGCCACCGTCGTCACGAAGACGTTGAGCGAGGCGAACCGTTCGTCGCCGCCAAGCTCGCTCGAGAAGACGTACGTCGAGACGGCCGTCGGCATCGCCAGCATGACGACCGCGGCGGTGAACGTCGCGTCGTCGACCGCGAGTGCGGAGAAGATCGCCCAGGCAACGGCAGGCATGACCGCGACCTTCATCGCAGTCACGGCGCCCGTCGCGACAGGATCGAGTTCGGGCAGATCGAACTCGAGGGAGGCACCGACGCAGACGAGCGCGAGCGGAAGCGCCAGGGTGGCCAGGACGTCGAGGCCAGCGACGAACGGCCCCGGCACCGAGAGGCCGACCGAGCCGACGACCATGCCAGCGACCAGTGCGACCAGGACGGGGTTCCCGAGGAGTCGAACGAACTGGCGTCTCGCGCTCGTTTCGGCCCCGTTGAACGCCACGAGAATCGTGATCGTCAGGGGCGCCTGGAGCAGCGTCGCGATGCCGAGGATCACGCTCGCGATCGCGGTTACACTCGCGTCGAAAGTCGCCGCGACGAGCGGAATCCCCAGGTAGCCGAGGTTCGAGTGGTAGGACTGGACGACGGCGACGCTCCGCCGGGCGCTCGAGTCGCGTTTGCGGTGGACGGTCCACGCCAGCGCCGCCGTGGTCGCCAGAACGGCGACGATGCCGACGAAGAGGGCCGGCGAGAGCAGCGACGCGATCGCCTGGTCGTAGGTGGCGACGAAGATCAGGGCCGGCATGGCGACGTAGTAGGTAGCGGCGTTCAGCCGCGTCGTCCGCGTCGCGTCGAGGATCCCGGCCGTTCGGAGTCCGGCGCCGGCGAGCACGACGGCGAGCAACGCCAGCAACCGGAACAGAACCTCCATGCCCGTCCCCAGTGGACTCACGGATTTGATCATTCGGATCTCGGTCGCAGTCGCCTCAAGTCCACCGCCTCGACCGCAGTCGCCTCGAGTCCACCGGCCCCACCGCTCGTCGACCCGTCGTCCACTCCAGCCCCGGGCGCCGTGTCGTCAGGCAAGCTACCGTGCTCGAGTCGGGAAAGCCGTCGTACTCGAGTTTAAATACCAGCAGGCGGCAGGAGCGACCATGGTCGAGGTTGAGGCGACGGCGACGACCGTCTCCGGGGTGGCGTTCGTCTGCGCGACGGTGTGGAACACGTACTCGACGCCTCAGCGCGTCCGCGTGCGAAGTACCGTACCCGGACCGACGTGGTCGCCGCGAGACGGCGAGGGGGCGACGGCTGAGTGGACGGCCTGTCTCGAACCCGGCCGTCGTCGGGGTTCGGATTCGCGACGCCGGTGTCCGATGCGGTCGACGACGCGGCGGCGGCAGAGCGGACGCTGGCGTCCGACGGATCCGCCGATCTCACAGGCGCTCGAACCGATGCTCGAACTCCTGATCCCATCGACGCTCGAACCGAACTCGAGGCGGCACTCGAGTCCCCAGTCGAACTCGTATCGGCCAAACGGGGGGATTGCGAGGACGGACCGGCCCGACCGGACGACGTCCTGGCGTCGCTCGCGCCGTGGGCGCCGGTCGGTGCGGTTCTGGACGGTGGCTCCAGTTGGGATTCCGATACTGCGCGCGATTCAGATCATGATCCCGATCCTGGCCGCGGTACTGGCGCTTCCCCCGAGCCCGCGAACCGTTCTCGAGTCACCCACTCCTCTCGCATACCCTACCCCTATCGAGCCATCCACCTTCCTCGAGATCCCCTGGAACGATGATCGTCGCCGTCGCCAGTGGAAAAGGCGGCGTCGGTAAGTCGACGATGGCGCTAAATCTCGGCGCCGAACTCGGAGCGGTCGTCGTCGACGCGGACCTCGCCGCCGCCGACCTCCCGGCAGGATCCGGACGCGGCCCGGACCTCCACGACGTCCTCGTCGGCCGGGCGACGCCCCTGGACGCCGTCGATTCGACCGGGTCCGTCCGGATCCTCCCCTGCGGTCGTACCCTCGAGGGTGCTCGGGCGTCGAACCTCGCCGAACTCCCGCGTATCGTGGACGCGCTCGACCGACGCTACGGTCGCGTCGTCGTCGACTGCCCGGCCAGACTGGCCCGTGACGTGGGAGTACAACTCGCCAGCGCGGACGCGGCGGTGCTCGTCACGACGCCGTCTAAGGTCGCCATCCACGACCCGTACCGAACCTGCCAGCTCGCACTGGCGCTCGAGACGCCGCTCGCAGCAGTTGTGGTCAACCGATCGCGTTCCCGTCGCGACGAATACCTACTCGATCCAGTCGAGCGCCACTTCGGGGCACCGGGGTGCGGATCGAAACGCGACCCGCGATCGCAGAGGCGCAGTCGATGGGCCGCCCGCTTCGCACAGTTGCGCCCGAGTGCCCGGCGCTCGACGCGCTCGAGACGCTCTCGCGAGTGATCGAACGCCGTACTTGTCGACATTCCGGACACGTCGAAATTCAGTAATTTTCGCCGTCCGGAACACCTTTCCGAACCGTCCGTCGATCTGTATCCATGACGGATCTTCGATCACCTGCCGAGACCGCCGTTCGACAGTGCCTGGCCCTCGAGCCCGACGAATCGTGTGTCGTCGTTACCGACGACAAGCGGGTCCAGATCGGGGCGGCGCTCTATGAGGTGGCGAGCGAGATCACCGACGATGCAGTGATCGTGCGCTACCCGCCAGGAGAGACCCACGGCGGCGAACCGCCGGCGCCCGTAGCAGCCGCGATGGCCGAGGCGGACGTCGTCCTCGCGCCGACGAGCAAGAGCCTGAGCCACACCCGAGCGCGAACGGAGGCCAACGAGGCCGGTGCTCGCGTCGCGACTCTCCCCGGGATCACCGAGGACGTCTTCACCACTGGCCTGGACGCCGACTACGAGGCGATCGCGGCCCACTGTACGGACGTTCGCGAGCAGGTCGACGGTGCCGACGAGGTTCGCGTGACGACGCCTATCGGCACCGACGTCACGTTCGGTATCGGCGACCGGCAGTTCCTCTCGGACACCGGCATCGTCCACGAACCCGGCCGGATGTCGAACCTCCCCGCCGGCGAGGTGTTCGTCAGCCCCAAGACTGCCGACGGGACTTTCGTCGTCGACGGCACCATGATGCCCCACGGGTTGCTCGAGCCAGGTCAGACGCTCGAGTTCGAGGTCGAAGACGGCCTCGTCACCCGGATCTCGGACCCGGAAATCCGCGAGACGGTCGAGACGGCGGCCGAGGAGATCGGCGACGCGGCGTACAACCTGGCGGAACTGGGCATCGGGACGAACGTCGCGGTGACGACGCTGGTCGGGAGCGTCCTGCTGGACGAGAAGGCGGCCGGGACGGTCCACATTGCGATCGGCGACGATGCGGGGATCGGCGGCGACGTGGAGGCGCCGATTCACCTGGACGGGATTCTCCGCGAGCCGACGGTGTACGCCGACGGCGAGGAGGTGGCGCTGCCGACGGGCGAGTAGTCGTTCTGGGTCGTCTCCGTTGCCGTTATCGGACCTACCGTCTCGAGTCGCTTTCTCTCTCCCGTCGCCTCGAGCCGCCACTGTCGATTAATCGTCGTCTCGAGGGCTCAGTTTTCTGCGGACTCGTCGCTCGAGCCACGGCCTCGCTCGAGAGCAGCCACGACCCGCACGCCTCACCCTCCCCAGCCGCTTCGCTCGCCGCTGGCTCGCGAATCCCTCGCACGAGCCGAACCGCGACTCACCGCGGGTTCGCCGCGGTTCGGCGCGCGCCACGGTGGGTGGTCGCTGGGCTGAAGCGGTTGGGTCCTCCTCAAGCGTCGGACCCGCTTCAATCGCCTTTTACGCCCGGAGCCTGTAGAGGCGTGCTATGAGCGATACCCACGCCCAGGACCAGGACCGAATCCCGACGCCCTGTCCGTCGTGTTCGCCCGACCTCGAGACGGTCCACGAGGTGCTCTCGCCCGGCGGCGGCAGCCTCACCGTCCGCTGCGGCGAGTGCGGCCACGTCCACAAGATTCAGCCCGAGCCCGACCGCGAGGAGACCCTCGACGTCGTCGTCTCCCAGGACGGCGAGTCCTTCACCGCGAACGTGACCACGCCCGAGGACGAGACCGTCGAGGTGGGCGACGAGTTCCTCCTCGAGACCGAGGACGTGCTCGCGACCGTCCGGGTCACGAGCATTGAACTCGAGGGGGACAAACGCGTCGAGTCGGCCCCGGCCGACGAGGCCGCGACCGTCTGGACCCGCGAGGTCGACAACGTCTCGGTCAACGTCACGATCCATCCCCAGGATGGTCGGCGAGAGGATAGCCGGAGTCTCACCGTCTACGTTCCGGGAGACTACGAGTTCACCGTCGGGGAGACCGACTCCTTCGGCGACGACGAGTTCGAGATCGACGCGTTCGTCGTCCGCGGCGACGCCGAGGGCTATCACCGCGACCGCTTCGAGGAGGCCGGCGACATGGCCTTCGCGAAGGATGTCAAGCGGGTCTACGCCTACGACGAGACGAGCACGGCCTGGTCGGCCTGGTAGGCGGTTTCTGCTCGCGATCACGCTCACGACACGCTCGCGATTTACGACCACGACCACGATCTAGATCGAGACCATGACCCACGACGCTCCCCGAAACCGACGCGACGAACGCGAACGACTCGCCAAAACCGTCGCCGCTCGTAACGGGATCGACGACCGCGTCCAGTCGGCGCTCGAGTCCGTCCCCCGGCACGCGTTCGTTTCCGAAGACCGACGGATCAACGCTTACGCCGATCGACCGCTGCCCATCGGCAACGACCAGACGATTAGTGCCCCACACATGGTCGCCGTCATGGCCGACGAACTCGCCCTCGAGTCCGGCGACGCCGTCCTCGAGATCGGCACGGGGTGTGGCTACCACGCCGCGGTCACCGCCGAACTGGTCGGCGCCGACAACGTCTACAGCGTCGAGTACGATCCCGAACTCGCCGACGACGCGCGAGGTCGTCTCGCTGACCTCGGCTACGAGGCCGTCGTCGTCCGGACCGGCGACGGGCGCGACGGGTGGCCCGAGCACGCCCCCTACGACGCGGCTTACCTGACCTGCGCGGCTCCCGCGTTCCCCGACCCGGTCGTCGAGCAGGTCCGCCCGGGCGGGCGACTCCTCGCTCCGCTCGAGGGCGGGTTGGGCTCTCAGACGTTGACGTTCGCTCGAAAGCGCGAGGACGGGTCGCTCGAGCGCGAGGAACGCGGGGCGGTACGGTTTGTTCGGATGCGTGGTTGAGACAGGCGGCGAGCGATCGGTGTGACGAACGAGTACGCGTGCTTTTTCGACTCCGCGGACCATCGACGACTCGAGGACATGTCACAGCCACCTGCGATGCCATCGCTCGAACTCTGCTTGCTCCTGCGCGCCGCCCGCGAGACCGGCGCGCTCGAGGCGCTGATGACCACCGCGGAGACGCCGACCGACCTGGCGAGCGAAACCGACCTGAGCGAACGCGCGGCCGAGACGCTCGTTGACGTCCTCGAGGCCGAGGGATTCCTCGAGGACGTCGTGGGCGCGTACGAACCCACGAATCGCTCGCTCGGCTTTCTGGCGAAGGCGGACGTCCGGTCCATCGGGTCGCTTCCCACGACCCTGGATCGGCTGGACCGGGGTCTCGAGACCGACTGGCTCCTGACCGACGACCGGCCGACCGAGACGGACACCGAGCGGCGAAACCGCCTCGGCAGGGCAGCGGCCGCGGACGAGGCGACGACTCGCGCGCTCGTCACCGCGGCGATTCGCGTCGCTCCCGAGGCCCGACGCGTCCTGGAAGTCGGCGGTGCGCCAGGACGACGTGCCGTCGAGTTCGCGCGCCGTGGGGTCGACGTCACGTTGTACGGCGACCCGGAGGCCGTTACCGACTCGCGGGCCATCCTCGCCGGCGAACCGGTGGCCGTGCTCGAGGGGGCAGTCGTCGACGGATTCGACCTGATCGTTGCCGTCGATCAGCTGTCGTGCCTCGGTCCAGCGGCGAACGAAACGCTCGTCGACGCTGCGGCGGACGCCCTCGAGCCAGGCGGCTGGCTCGTCGTCGCGGAACGACTCGAGGGGCCGCCAGCGACGCGGGTCGCCGTGGAAACCCTGCTCGAGACGACGGCGGGGCGCGTCTACCCGACCGATAGGTACCGCGAGTGGTTCGAGCGAGCGGGGCTCGAGCGGTGGACCGTCGAGTCGGTTCCCGGCACGGCGTATGTTGTGCTCGCTGGCCGGCGCTCGCTCGCCTGACGTGACAACGAGTTGCCCACAGCAAGCGAGTCGTTGATTACCGTCGCGGCGATACCGTCTCTATGGATCCGGCGGTACTGCGCGAGGACATGGTCGACGGCCTCGTCCACGAGTCGAAAGGCGTCCTCGCGGACGAGTCGCTCGCCGTCGCCATGCGCGACGTCCCGCGCCACGAGTTCGTCGAGAACGAGTCGGCAGCCTACGCCGATCGAGCCCACGAGTGTCACGGAACGCGCGTGCTGGCCCCCAGCACGGTCGCGCGATTACTCGAGGCGCTCGCCCCTCGACGTGGCGACTCCGTCCTCGTCGTCGGGGCCGGCGTTGGCTACACCGCCGCCGTTCTCGCGGAACTCGTCGGCGAGACCAACGTCCACGCCGTCGACATCGCCCGCCCGATGGTGTACGAGGCTCGTGCGAACCTCGAGCGAGCAGGGTACGGCGGCGTCCTCGTCGACTGTCGAGACGGGGCCCGCGGATTGCCGGCGTACGCACCGTTCGATCGGATTTTACTCGAGGCGGCGACCGTTTCGCCCCCCAGGGAACTGCTCGAGCAGTGTCGCGAGGGCGGCCGGATCGTGTATCCGCGGGGCGCTCAGCCCCAGCGCCTCGAGGCGCGTCGGCCCGACGGCACGACCGAGCGATTCGGCGCTGTCTCGTTCGAACCCCTGCTCGTCGACGGCGAGCAGGTCGGGGCCGTCGAGCGCAACCGGACGGCTCGAGAGGACGTCGAACACGCGACGCGCCGTGCCCAGTCCCGAACCGGCTGGGAACGAGAGTGGATCGAGTGGGAGGGATAGCCTCAGTTCTCGATGACGACGATTTCGGTGTTCGACTGGTCGTCGACGTAGTCGGTGTTCGTCGGCGGGACGACGTCGACCTGGAGCGTCCCGGTTCGCTGGCCCTGTCTGAGCGTCGGGTCGAGTCGCAGGGTGACCTCGCCGTCGCTTCCGGTCTCACCTTTGACGGCCGAATCCAGCCAGGCATCGTCGCTCATCACGATGACGGTCGCGTCTTCGACGGTGTTGCCGTCGTCACCGAGGACGGTGAGATCGACGCTCGTCGTTCGACCGGCGTCGACCGTCACGGGGTCGATCTCGACGTCCGTTTCCGTCTCGGCCAGCGTTCCGATTCCGCCGAGCATGCTCATCATGATCGCTGGGCTGGCGACGCCGACGACGAGCGCGATGATCAACCTGATGGGGAGTCCTTCGATCGCCCTGTCGTCCGCGCCGAACCGATGTGGTGGTCGCATGGCCGGTCTGGCCCCTCGTTCGTATATAAATCCACGGCTGAGAGGTCCAGTCGACACTCGAGGGGTTCGAAAAGTGGGGTGGGGGGTTAAGGGGGGGGGGGGGGGGGTGGCGACAGTCTGTCTCAGATCGCCAACTAATGGTATGGACGCGGGGCCATTAAAAATAGCTTCTATTTGTTTAGATGGTCTCAAATGGAGATACTAATTAATTAGAGTCGAGTCCGAACGCCAGCGTGACCAGCTTTCGCTGGGCCGCTCGCAGGTGATAGTGGTAGGTCGGCGGCGTCACGTCGAGGGCCGCAGCGAGGTCCTCGCCCGTGCTCTCGCGTGGCCACTCGAAGAACCCGCTGTAGTGGGCCGCTTGCAGCGCCTCGAACTGCTTGGCTGTCAGCGACTCCTCGAGGCGCGCGTCGAATCGGGTGCTTGAGACGCTCGCCGTCGTCTCCCGGCGAGCCGTTAGTTTCGTCTCCGGATAGTGGTCTTGAATCGATTCGACCAGTGCTCGCGTATCGATCTGGCTCGGGACCGACAGCGCGATGGTCGTTACGTCGTCGCTCGTCGTGGTCGACGTCACGTGGGCGTCGTACTCTCGCAGTATCTCGACGAACGGCGTCGGCGTGATCGTCACCTCGAATAGCGTCGACTCCTCGCCGTCGGAGACGACTGAGAGGGAGTCGACCACCGCCCATCGCTCCGCCAGCTCGAGGATCTCGTCGATCGGCGGCTCCTCGATCGAAACGAACAGGACGGTCTCCTGGGCCCGGTCGATGATTCCCTCCAGGGTGATCGTCCCGGAGGCGATCGTTCCGATCCGATTGAACAGCATCTGCGGGTCCTGACACTCGAGTTCGATCTCGAGTCGACTGTCGGTGAGCATCGCCTGGGTGCGCTCGACCGACCGAATCGCGTGGCCGATCGTCTCGCCGAGTTCGCCCAGGACCTCGCGCTCGCTCTCGCTGATCGCGTCGGCCTGCGGGGCGTGGACCACGATGGCGCCGTATCGCCGCTCGGCGTCGACCAGCGGCACGGCGAGCACCGTCTGGTAGCCGTAGGTGAGCGCCGCCTTTCGCCGGTCAGCCCACGCCTCGTCGTCGAGCACGTTCTCGGCTACCTGCACCGATTCGGTCTCGAGCGCGCGCTCGATCAGGGCCGCTTCGGGCGCCCCGGCCCCGTCCTCGCGAACGCGGTCGACGTAGGTGACGTCGATTCCCTCCCAGACGGTCGGCGACGGCGTCTCCTGGCCCGCGGTGATCCACGCACAGAGGTAGCGGTCGGTTTCGGCGAGGCGCTGACAGACCGTCCGCTCGATCTCTTCGCGAGTCGAGGCCTTGGCGATCCCACGGTTGATCGCCCGGACGATCTCGTTCGTGTGATTCAGCCGGGTCAGCTCCTCGTTTTGCTCGGTGAGTGTACGGTCGTGTTCGCGCAGTAACTGCTCGCGCTCGGCCCGGTCCAGGGCAGCCTCGGTGTTTGCCCCCAGAATGTAGAGTAACTCGCGCATCGACTCGTCGAACCGGTCGGGTCGCTCGCTCCCGGCGACGACGACCCCGTGCGTCCCGAGGGGAACGACGAGTTTACTTCGGCTCACCGTGTCGGCGACGTCCGTCACCCCTGCCGCCCGGACGTTGGGGTAGTACTGCGGTTCGCCCTCCGAGAACGCCTCCCAGATCAGCCCGTCGCCACGCCCGATCGTCTCCGCGGGCGTCAGCAGCTGGCGCGTCTCGGCCGTTGACGCCGCGTGAGCGAGCGCCCCCTCGGCGGGTTCGAATCGATACGCGGAGACGATCGGCACCTCGAGGATCGCGCCTGCGGTTTCGACGGCGGCCTCGTAAATCTCGCGCTTCGTCCCCGCTCGCATCAGGTCGCGCGTGGTATCGTGGAGCGCCGTCAGCGTCCGTTCGTACCGCCGTTCGTTCTCCCGGAGCTCGGTCTCCGTCCGGTACTGTGAGACGGCGTTTGTGATCTGGTTCGCCAGCAGGGTGAACCGGTCGCTCCCGGGCTGTTTCTGGAGATACTGGGTCACCCCGGCGGCGATCGCTTCGCTCGCGATCTCCTCGGAGCCCTTCCCAGTGAACAGGATGAAGGGCAACTCCGGATCCCGCTCGCGGACGGCCTCGAGCAACTCGAGTCCGTTCGTGCTGGGCATGTCGTAGTCGCTCACGATACACTCGATGGGGTCGGTCTCGAGGACGTCGAGGGCCTCGTCCGCGCTCGAGACGTCCGTCGCCGCGATGTCATCGCGTTCGCGCTCGAGCATCGTCGTCGTCAACTCGGCGAACCTGGCGTCGTTGTCGACGACCAGGACGCGCATGGTTTCGGTCACGTCGGACCACGCTCCGCGTCTCGAGGTGACGGTTCCACAGCGTCAGCCTTGAGAGTGTGGTCTACAATGACTCGGGGGACGACGTCGCTCATCATCGGAAGATGAACCGGTGTGTACTAAATAATTAGTATTCCGTGAACGTGTTACCCAACTTACGGCGACGATAGCGGAATTTGCTCGTCCAGCTCGTACTCTTCTGCCCAGTTTATCGATGGGTGTGCGATTTTCGATTCAAACCGGAGTTCCATTTTCTGCTCCGTCACATCTTCGATATCGACCCAGTATAATGTCTCCGTCGGCGGATAGCGAACGAGAAAGGCATCGATCTTTCCATCGTAGGTCTGCTCATGGTAGTCGCCGCCTCGAGTCGTCTGAGAGTGGGTATTGAATCTGATCGTGTGTTCTTTGTTTTTCCACGCAGTTTTACATTGAATGCGATGACAGGTTTCTCCCGCGTCGATGATGAGGTCGTACGGATCGTTATCTCCGAAAGGAATTGATACGCTGAGACCACGAGCAACAAGGTGCGCTAAGATGGCTGCCTCCGTCTCGTCTCCAACGTTCTTCGAATTACTCATAGAATAGATTGCTTCCCTTTCGTTGATAAATGTGAGATTCTGGAAATGGGCATGGAATTCACTCAGTCGCGACTTTGTCGTTCGAAAATCGACGAACTAGCCGCTTACGAATTTGAAGTATGAGAAAGCGCCCGAGGCGGGATTTGAACCCGCGTCACAACCGTGACAGGGTTGTATGATGGGCCACTACACCACCCGGGCACCCTGCAACTCTTTGTTTCCCGGTCGCAGTATTAAGGCTTTCCAATCGGTGACGGTTTGGTAGGCCGGGACGCAACACGATTTATTGAATTTTCGATTCCGTTCGAACTGTTCGAGACGACCCGAACCTCGAGCCAGACTAGCTATCGAACGGCGAAGCGAACTACCTGACGAACGGTTGCCAATTCTCCGCAAAGGATTTAATCAATACGTGTGGTACGTACTGGTATGTGACGCCGCCGGCGACGGGTGATGGCCGGCGGGCCGACTAGCCGTGCCTGTGGGGCAACTTAGTAACCGTTAAATGCCTTCCGGCAATACGTCCCTGTAGTATCTCGTGACAGCCGCTTCTCCCCCGGTAGGCCGGACCAACAACACATGGTAGACGTAAGCCAACACGAACTCGTGCCAGAGCACACCATCCTCGACGAGGAGGTACTTGAGGACGTGCTCGACGAGTACGACATCGACCGTACAGACTTGCCGAAGATCAAACGCACGGACAAGGCGCTGCCCGACGAAGCCGAGGTCGGGGACGTCATCAAGATCGTGCGAAACTCGCGAACGACGGATCAGGCCGTCGTCTATCGACTCGTGGTGGAATAAATGGAACTGGATCGAACACTCAGACGGGACATCTCGCGGGAGTATTTTTCGAAAGAACGACTGGCCGAGCATCACTACCGCTCGTTCAACTCCTTCCTCACTCGAGGGATGCAGGAGGTCGTCGACGAGAAGGAGACCATCGACACGGACATCGGCGACAAGGAAGGCGAGGAACCCGTCCGCGTCGATCTCGGGGACGTGCGCGTCGTGACGCCCCGAGTTCGCGAGGCCGACGGGTCCGAGGAACTGCTCTACCCGCAAGAGGCCCGCCTGCGCAACATCACCTACTCCGCGCCCGTCTTCATGGAGATGAGCATCGTCAAGGGCGAGGAGGGCGACGAGCGCGTCGTCGACTCGACGGAGACGAAGATTGGCCGGATGCCGATCATGGTGGGCTCCGAGAAGTGTAACATCGCGGGCTTTTCCGACCAGGAACTCATCGAAATCGGTGAGGACCCCGCCGACCCAGGCGGCTACTTCATCGTCAACGGCTCCGAGCGCGTGTTGATGACCAGCGAGGACCTCGCGCCGAACAAGATTCTCGCCGAGTACGACACGAAGTACGGCGACGAGATCCAGGTCGCCAAAACCTTCAGTCAGCGCCGTGGCTACCGCGCTCTGGTGCTGTGTGAGCGAACCCGGAACGGCCTGCTCGAGGTCTCGTTCCCCTCGGTATCGGGATCGATCAACTTTGTCACGCTCGTGCGCGCGCTGGGTCTCGAGTCCGACGAGGAGATCGTCCACAAGGTCTCGAACGACCCCGAGGTCGTCAAGTACATGCTCGAGAACCTCGAGGAGGCGGAGGTGCAGACGAAAGAGGAGGCCATCGAGGCGCTGGGCAAGCGCGTCGCCTCCGGCCAGGGCAAGAACTACCAGCTCAAGCGGGCGAACTACGTGATCGACCGTTACCTCCTGCCTCACCTCCACGAGGAGGGTGTCGAGGAGGAGGACGTCCGAATCAACAAGGCCCACTACCTCTGTCGGATGGCCGAGGCGTGTTTCGAACTCGCGCTCAACCGGCGCGAATCCGACGACAAGGACCACTACGCGAACAAGCGGCTCAAAGTCAGCGGCGACCTGATGCGCGACCTGTTCCGGACGGCGCTGAACAAGCTGGCACGCGACGTGAAGTACCAGCTCGAGCGCGCGAACATGCGAAACCGGAACCTGTCGGTCAACACCGTCGTGCGCTCTGACGTCCTGACCGAACGACTCGAGCACCCCATCGCGACGGGGAACTGGGTCGGCGGACGCTCCGGCGTCTCACAACTGGTCGACCGGACAGACTTCATGGGCGTCCTGAGTCACCTGCGCCGGCTTCGGAGCCCACTCTCGCGCTCGCAGCCACACTTCGAGGCGCGAGACTTGCACGCGACCCAGTGGGGTCGCATCTGTCCCTCCGAGACGCCGGAGGGGCCGAACTGTGGGCTGGTGAAGAACTTCGCACAGGCGATGGAACTCTCCCAGCACGTCGAGGACGAACAGGACCTGAAACGCGAACTGGCGTCGATGGGTGTCGAGGGCATTCCCGGCATCGAGGGCGTCGAACGAACGACAACGAGTGCGGACGACTAACACATGAGTAGCCAACAACGAGAAGCCAAGGTGTACGTCAACGGGTCGCTGGTGGGTACGCACCCGGACCCGGAAAAGCTGGCCGAACAGATTCGCGAAGCGCGACGCATCGGCGACGTCAGCGAAATGGTCAACGTCTCGGTGAAAGAACGCACGCGCGAGGTCATCGTGAACGCCGACGCGGGCCGTGCTCGTCGTCCCCTGCTGGTCGTCGAGGACGGTGAACCCCGCATCACGGACGCCGAAATCGAGGCCCTTCGCGACGGTGACCTCGAGTTCGAGGACCTCGTCGACCACGGCTACATCGAGTTCATCGACGCTGAGGAAGAAGAGGACATCTACGTCGCCGTCGACGAGGACGATCTGAACGACGACCACACCCACCTCGAGATCGATCCCTCGCTGATCTTCGGGATCGGTGCGGGGATGATTCCCTACCCCGAGCACAATGCGAGTCCACGAATTACGATGGGGGCGGGGATGGTCAAGCAGTCGTTGGGCCTACCTAGCGCGAACTATCGTATCCGGCCGGACACGCGCCAGCACCTGCTGCACTACCCGCAGCTGTCGATGGTCAAGACCCAGACGACCGAACAGATCGGGTTCGACGAGCGCCCTGCTGCCCAGAACTTCGTGGTCGCCGTCATGAGCTACGAGGGGTTCAACATCGAGGACGCGCTGGTTATGAACAAGGCGTCCGTCGAGCGCGCGCTCGCTCGCTCGCACTTCTTCCGGACCTACGAGGGCGAGGAGCGCCGGTATCCGGGCGGCCAGGAAGACCGCTTCGAGATTCCGAGCCAGGACGTTCGCGGCGCTCGCGGTGAGGAGGCCTACACCCACCTGGACGAGGACGGCCTCGTCAACCCCGAGACGAACGTCGACGAGAACTCCGTCTTGCTCGGCAAAACGAGCCCACCGCGGTTCCTCGAGGAACCCGACGACATGGGCGGCCTCTCGCCACAGAAGCGCCGGGAGACATCTGTGACGATGCGTTCGGGCGAATCCGGCGTCGTCGACACCGTCACCCTGATGGAGGGAGAGGACGGCTCGAAGCTGTCGAAGGTCTCGGTGCGCGACGAACGAATCCCCGAACTCGGGGACAAGTTCGCCAGCCGCCACGGCCAGAAGGGGGTCGTCGGTCACCTGGCGCCCCAGGAGGACATGCCCTTCACCGAGGAGGGCGTCGTTCCCGACCTGGTCGTCAACCCTCACGCCCTGCCCTCGCGGATGACCGTCGGGCACATCCTCGAGATGATCG
This sequence comes from Natronosalvus rutilus, assembly GCF_024204665.1. NCBI lineage: Archaea > Methanobacteriati > Methanobacteriota > Halobacteria > Halobacteriales > Natrialbaceae > Natronosalvus > Natronosalvus rutilus. The sequence goes on from NZ_CP100355.1 coordinate 1,089,281, forward strand.
GCGGCAAACTCGGCGCGATGGAAGGTCGTCGCGTCGACGGCACGCCGTTCCTCGGCGAGGACGAGGACCAACTTCGCGGCGGACTCGAGGAGGCCGGCTTCAACTCCGCGGGCAAGGAGGTCATGTACTCGGGCGTGACGGGCGAGAAGATCGAGGCCGAAATCTTTGTTGGCGTCATTTTCTACCAGAAGCTCTACCACATGGTCTCGAACAAACTGCACGCCCGTTCGCGCGGGCCGGTGCAGGTGCTCACCCGTCAGCCCACCGAAGGGCGCGCCCGCGAGGGTGGGCTGCGCATTGGGGAGATGGAGCGCGACGTGTTCATCGGCCACGGGGCGGCCATGACGCTCAAGGAACGCCTGCTGGACGAGTCCGACCGCGAGTTCATCCACATCTGTGGCAACTGTGGGATGAGCGCGGTCGAGAACGTCGAGCAACGTCGGGTGTACTGCCCGAACTGCGACGAGGAGACCGACATCCACGAGATCGAGATGAGCTACGCGTTCAAGCTGCTGCTCGACGAGATGAAGGCCCTCGGCATCGCCCCGCGACTCGAACTGGAGGACGCCGTCTAACACATGCAACACAGCACACCCAAAGACATCGGATCGATCAACTTCGGGCTCATGGAGCCCGAAGAGTACCGGGAGATGAGCGCGACGAAGATCATCACCGCCGACACCTACGACGACGACGGCTTCCCCATCGACATGGGGTTGATGGATCCCAGACTGGGCGTCATCGACCCCGGACTCGAGTGCAAGACCTGTGGGAAGCACTCGGGGTCGTGTAACGGCCACTTTGGCCACATCGAACTCGCGGCGCCGGTGATCCACGTCGGCTTCACCAAACTCATCCGACGACTACTCCGCGGGACCTGCCGTGAGTGTTCGAAGCTCCTGCTCACCGAGGACGAGCGCCAGGAGTTTCGCGACCAGATCACGGAGTACCGAAAGCTGGGTCACGACCTGAACGACGTGACGAAGGCGGCGATCCGGCAGGCACGAAAGAAGGACCGATGTCCGTTCTGTGCCGAAATCCAGTACGACATCGACCACGAGAAGCCGACCACGTACTACGAGGTCCAGCAGGTTCTTACGAGCGAGTACTCCCAGCGCATCGCCGGTGCGATGCAGGGCAACGAGGAGGAGGGCATCGACCGAACGACGCCCGACGAACTCGCAGAGAAGACCGACATCGAGCTCACCCGGATCAACGAGATCCTCTCGGGTTCGTTCCGTCCGCGCGAGGATCAGCGCAAGGCGATCGAGAAGGCCCTCGACATCGACCTGACCGAGGAGGACACGAACAAGCTGATGCCCTCGGACATCCGCGACTGGTTCGAGGCGATCCCGGACGAGGATCTCGAGGTACTCGGCATCGACGCCAGTCGTTCCCGTCCCGAGTGGATGATTCTGACGGTGCTGCCGGTACCGCCGGTCACCGCTCGCCCGTCGATCACGCTGGACAACGGTCAGCGCAGCGAGGACGACCTCACCCACAAGCTGGTCGACATCATCCGGATCAACCAGCGGTTCATGGAGAACCGCGAGGCCGGTGCGCCCCAGCTGATCATCGAGGACCTGTGGGAACTGCTCCAGTACCACGTCACGACGTTCATGGACAACGAGATTTCGGGCACGCCGCCGGCGCGACACCGCTCCGGACGGCCCCTGAAGACCCTCTCCCAGCGGCTAAAGGGGAAGGAAGGCCGGTTCCGCGGTTCGCTGTCCGGGAAGCGTGTCAACTTCTCGGCCCGGACCGTCATCTCACCCGACCCCACCCTGAGCCTCAACGAGGTCGGCGTCCCCGACCGCGTGGCGACGGAGATGACCCAGACGATGCTCGTCACCGAACGCAACTTAGAGGAGGCTCGACGCTACGTCGCCAACGGGCCGAACAGCCACCCCGGCGCGAACTACGTGCGACGACCGGACGGCCGCCGCCTCAAGGTGACCGAGAAGAACTGCGAGGCGCTCGCGGGGCTGTCCGAGGAAGGTGAACTCGAGAGTTCCCAGACGATCGGTCCAGGCTGGGAGGTTAACCGGCACCTGATCGACGGCGACATCGTCATCTTCAACCGCCAGCCGTCGCTTCACCGGATGTCGATCATGGCCCACGAGGTCGTGGTCATGCCGTACAAGACCTTCCGGCTGAATACCGTCGTCTGTCCGCCGTACAACGCCGACTTCGACGGCGACGAGATGAACATGCACGCCCTACAGAACGAGGAGGCCCGCGCGGAGGCGCGCGTCCTCATGCGCGTGCAAGAACAGATCCTGAGCCCCCGCTTCGGAAAGAACATCATCGGGGCGATTCAGGACCACATCTCCGGGACGTACCTGCTGACGAAGGACAACCCCCGGTTCAACGAGACGCAGGCGCTCGACTTGCTCCGGGCGACCCGGATCGACGAATTGCCCGAACCCAGCGGCATCGACGACGAGGACGAACCGTTCTGGACCGGCCGGGACGTCTTCTCCGAACTGCTGCCCGACGACATGAACCTCGAGTTCACGGGAACGGTCGGTGACGACGTCGTCATCGAGGATGGCCAGCTCGTCTCCGGAACGATCGCCGAGGACGAAGTCGGCGAGTTCGGCGGCGAGATCGTCGACGCGATCACGAAGCAGTACGGGAACACGCGCTCGCGCGTCTTCATCAACGAACTCTCGACGCTCGCGATGCGGGCGATCATGCACTTCGGGTTCTCGATCGGGATCGACGACGAGACGATTCCGGCCGAGGCCGAAGCGCGCATCGACGAGACGATCGAGGAGGCCTACGATCGCGTCGCGGAACTCATCGAGGCCTACGAGCACAACGAACTCGAGAGCCTGCCCGGGCGGACGCTCGACGAGACGCTCGAAATGAAGATTATGCAGACGCTCTCGCGGGCGCGTGACAACGCGGGGAACATCGCTGAGGAGCACTTCGAGGGCGACAACCCCGCGGTCGTCATGGCCGAATCCGGGGCGCGTGGCTCGATGCTCAACCTGACCCAGATGGCCGGCTGTGTCGGCCAGCAGGCAGTTCGTGGCGAGCGGATCAACCGCGGCTACGAGAACCGCACCCTGAGCCACTACCAGCAAAACGACCTCTCCGCGGAGGCCCACGGCTTCGTCGAGAGTTCCTATACGGTCGGCCTGGACCCACGGGAGTTCTTCTTCCACGCGATGGGTGGCCGCGAGGGGCTGGTCGACACGGCAGTCCGGACCTCGAAGTCCGGCTACCTCCAGCGTCGGCTGATCAATGCGCTCTCGGAACTCGAGGCCCAGTACGACGGCACCGTCCGGGACACGGGCGACACCATCGTGCAGTTCGAGTTCGGCGAGGACGGCACCTCGCCAGTGCAGGTGGCCTACGACGACGACCACGACGTCGACGTCGAGGGCATCGCCGAGACGGTGCTCGAAGAGGAGTTCGACTCCGAGGCCGAGCGCGAGGCGTTCCTCTCGGGCAAGCGGATCGAGACGAACCTCTCGGAACACGCCGACAGCCGTCGAGTTGCCGAGCCCGAGGGGGTGAGCTCGGATGACTAAGACCGAGAACGTCTTCGTCCAGGACTACGACGTCGACGACGACGCCATCGTCATCGTCGAGGATAGCGAACTCCCGCGACGGCTCAAGGATCGCGTCTACGCGGTGCTCGAGGATCAGGGAGACGTAACGATCGAGCAGGCCCAGGATATCGTCAGCGCCGTCGAAACCGAGTACGTCGAGACGCGCGTCGACCCGCTCGACCCCGTCGGGACCGTCAGCGCCCAGTCCATCGGGGAGCCCGGGACGCAGCTGACGATGAACACGTTCCACTATGCAGGGGTTGCCGAGATCGACGTCACCCAGGGACTGCCCCGACTGATCGAACTCGTCGACGCCCGGAAGACGCCGGACACGCCGACGATGCAGGTCCACCTCGCAGAGGAGTACGCGACCGAACGCGAGAAAGCTCACGAAGTCGTCTGGAACATCGAGGCGACGAAAATCCTCGCGCTGGGCGACGTGTCGACGAACGTCGCCGACATGCGCGTCCAGATCGACCTCAACCAGGACACGCTCGAGGAGCGACTCATCACGGCCGAGGAGGTTGCCGAGATCATCGAAGACTCCCTGGGCGTGTCGACGACCCAGCAGGGAACCCAGATCGAGTTCGGCCCAGAAGAGCCGTCCTACCGGGACCTCCTCCAGCTGGTCGAGGAGCTCCGGGACATCACGTTCAAGGGGATCGAGGACATCTCGCGGGTCGTCATCCGCCGGGAGGACCTCGAGGTCGAGACCGACGATGGCGTCGAGGAGCGCGAGGAGTTCGTGCTCTACACCGAGGGGTCGGCCTTCGGCGACGTGCTCTCGATCGAGGGCGTCGACGCCTCGCGGACGACCTGTAACAACATCCACGAGATTCACCGCAATCTCGGCATCGAGGCCGCCCGCGAGGCGATCATCGAGGAGACGAACAACACGCTGGCCGAGCAGGGGCTCGACGACGTGAACGTTCGCCACCTGATGCTGGTCGCCGACATGATGACCAACGAGGGGACGATCGAGTCGATCGGTCGTCACGGCATCTCGGGTTCGAAGGACTCCGTGCTCGCCCGCGCGGCGTTCGAGGTGACGGTCAACCACCTGCTCAACGCCGCCATCCACGGAGAGATCGACGAACTCGACGGCGTCACCGAGAACGTCATCGTCGGCAAGCCGATCAAGCTCGGTACCGGCGACGTCGACCTGCGGATGGGGTCGTCGCCGAATCGGGCGGACTGACACGCGAAACGACTCCGTTTTCTAGACGCCCTATACCAAGATGACCATCACCCTCGAGGACGACGCACGCCAGTTCATCGCCCTATTCGAGGACGTCTCCGGAATCTCCGGCCAGGACTGTCTCGTCTTCGAGGACCACCTGGTGATCGTCGTCCCCGCGGGGACGATGGGGCAGGCAGTCGGCGCCCGCGGACAGCACGTCCAGCAGTTCGAGCGCCGAACGGGGCGATCCGTGAGGCTAGTCGAGGGCTCGAACGACCCCGAGGCGTTCGTGGCGAATACCCTGGCGCCCGCGGCGGTCCGCAACGTCACGATCAGCGAGAACGACACGACGGTCGCCTACGTCGAGGTGCCCGAGGACGACCGTGGGGTCGCCATCGGCACCGACGGCCGACGAATCGAGGACGCGCGGACGCTCGCCGACCGTCACTTCGGGATCGACGACGTGCAGTTAGCCTGAGCGTCCGCTCGATGTGCTGCGTTCGTCCTCTCGCCTCGAGGACGCCTTGATATCGGCGTTCCTCGAGAAGCCCCGAACGTATACGGTCGTTCGTGACAGACCGACAGGCATGACCGACGATGGGCCAACCTACGGCCGGGAACGGCTGACCGAGATCTACACACAGGGAATGCTCGCCGGACAGCCACCCTCGCTGCCGCCGTCCTACGAGGCGCTCGAGACGGCAGCCGAGGCGGAACTCGAGCCAGAGGCGTTCGGCTACGTCGCAGGAAGCGCCGGAGCTGAACGGACGAAAGCGGCGAACCGGACGGCGTTCGAGCAGTGGCGGATCGTCCCGCGGATGCTCAGGGACGTCGCTACGCGGGACCTCTCGGTCGACCTGTTCGGCGAAACCTACCCCGCTCCGGTTGCGCTGGCACCGATCGGGGTTCAGTCGATCCTCCACGAGGAGGCGGAACTCGCCTCGGCGCGGGCGGCCGCCGGTCTCGGTCTGCCGTTCGTCCAGAGCACCGCCGCCTCCGAGACGCTCGAGGACGTCGCCGTGGCAACCGGCGACGCGCCCGCGTGGTTCCAGCTCTACTGGAGTTCAGATCGCGACCTCACGGAGAGTTTCGTCTCGCGCGCGGAAATCGCGGGCTACGAGGTGCTGGTCGTCACGGTCGACACGCCGATCATCAGCTGGCGCGAGCGCGACGTCGAACAGGCGTACCTCCCGTTCCTCGACGGCGAGGGCGTCGCGAACTACTTCTCGGATCCGGCGTTCCGGGACCGGCTCGCCGATCCGCCCGAGGAGAACCCCGACGCCGCGGTCATGAAGTTCGTGGACGTCTTCGGCGACGCCTCACTGACGTGGGACGACCTCGAGTGGCTCGCCGGTCTCACCGACCTGCCGATTCTCGTCAAAGGAATCGTCCACCCGGAAGACGCCTCATTGGCGCTCGAGTCCGGCGCCGACGGCGTAATCGTCTCCAACCACGGCGGGCGCCAGGTCGACAACGCGCTCCCTGCGATCGAAGCGCTCCCTCGAGTGGTCGACCGACTGGCCAGCGAGGGGTACGGCGACGCTCCGGTACTCTTCGACAGTGGCATTCGTCGCGGTGCGGACGCCGTCACGTCGCTTGCCCTCGGCGCCGAGATGATCCTGCTCGGACGCCCCTACGTGTACGGCCTCGCGATCGACGGCGAAGACGGGGTTCGGGAGGTCTGCCGGAACTTTCTGGCGGACCTCGACCTGACGCTCGGACTGGCGGGTCACGCGTCCGTCACGGAACTCGACCGGTCGTCGGTCGTTCCCGCGGACGGTTCGTTCGAACTCGAGTGATGGCGGTGTGGTTGGTTCATACGCACCCAGAGAAATTCGCCACCGGGACGATTTCGCGGACAAATCGGGCACAACAGTAAAATACGTCCGGTCGGGTCTTTTGCCCAGGAAAGAATGTCCGGATTACAGAAATTCAAGAGAAATTGTCGATCTTTTACGATCGTAACTATCGTCACAGTGTTGCTTCTCGCGACGACGAGCGGGGCCGCGGTCAGCGTTTCACCCGTCGGAACGACTGCTGTAGCCGACTCGTCCACGGGTGATCAGGTTCCGAACCCCATCGCGGCAGGGACCTACGAGGGACAGGAACTCGAGGCGGGCCAGTCGGTCACCTACGATGCGAAACTCTCCGAAGGCGAGTACTTCGCGGCTGTTGCACTATTTGAATCCGGGACGGACCTCCGAGTAACGATTCGTGACCGGAGCGGGACGGTAGTCGGCGAGACGTTCAGTGACACGGGTTTCGAAGTCGCCGAACTTCCGTCGGTGGACGAGGGCGGCACCTATACCGTCGAAATCGCGAACGAAGGCTCCACGGCGGCGACGTTTACCCTCGACGTCTACCACGACAGCGGCTCCGAGACTGGCTCTGAGCCGTCGACCGACGACGTGCCTGACCCACTCGAGGAAGGGACCTACGAAGGACAGGAACTCGAGGCGGGCCAGTCGGTCACCTACGAAGCCGAACTCACCGAGAACGATTTCTTCTCGGTTTTGGCGGACTTCGATTCGGACGCCGACATTGCCGTGACGATCCGTGACCCGAGCGGATCGGCGGTCGGTGAATCGTTCCCGCACGACGATTTCTACGCGGCGGACCTCACTAGCGCACCTACCGACGGAACGTACACGGTCGAGATCGAAAATCGAGGCGAGACGGCAGTCACGTTCGTTCTCGACGTCTACTACGACGGGTTCGAATCCGATCCGTCCAGAGCGCAAGTTCCGGATCCGCTCGAGAACGGCTATTTCCCTGGTCTCGAACTCGAGGAGGGCGAGACGGCCACCTACGATGCCGAACTGGAAACCGGCGACCTCTTCACCGTGAGTGCGCTTTCCGGCACCGACCTCGAGGTGACGGTCACCGACCCGTCCGGGTCCGCCGTAGGGACCGACGTCCGAGACGGAGACTACCGGGCCGTCAACGTGGTCGGCGCACCCACCGACGGGACGTACACGGTCGCGGTCGAAAACCGCGGCGAGACGGCGACCGAAACCGACCTCAGCGTCCTGTACGAACCGACCCCGGCCGTCCTCGAGAACGGATCGTTCGAAGGAACGGTCGACGGGATGGACTTCGACATTTCCATGATCGATCTGAACGCGGGCGACGACCTCTCGGTGACGATCACGTCCGACGACGCGGCCGGCCTCGACGTAACGCTCTTCGACTCGGCGACCGAAGAACTCGCCACCGGCGAACACGGAGACGGCACCGTTTCCCTCGACTTATCCGATGTCGAATCAAGCGACACTCATCTGCTGCAGGTGTACAACGCCGGCACGTCCGAGGTCGACTACGAACTCGAGGTTTCACACTCCGGACAGGCCAACGCGACGGAGAAAGCGGAAGTGGAAGGCGAGGAAGCACGTGACAGCGGAGAGGAGACGAACGAGAGCGAGTCGAACGAGAGCGAGTCGAACGAGAGCGAGTCGAACGAGAGCGAAACGACCGAAAACGCTGACGGCGATGGGGACGAATCCGATGCGACCCGCCAACCTGGCGACGAAATGCCGGGGATGACCGCCTCCGGCGCGTCCCTCGCCCTTCTGGTCGTCTCGTCGCTGCTACTCGGACGAACCCGTGTCGACGACGACGCCTGAACGACTCTTGAGACTGGCGTACGGAATTCTCCGCGCCGCCGAGTGGCGATAGGCCGCGCTGTGGCCGTAACTCGAGACCGCGAAACGCCCTCAGATCTCTCGAAGGGGTTCGATAAAGCGCTCTCGAGGCGTTTCTCCCGGAGGGAAAAGGGGATGCTTAAGTGCCTTCGTCGGATAGCCATCGCCATGGCAAACGGCAAATACGCCGCGCGCAAACTCAAGAAGGACCGCCAGAACCAGCGGTGGTCCGACTCTGACTACGCGCGCCGAGCACGCGGCCTGCGCGAGAAATCGGACCCGCTCGAGGGTGCGCCCCAGGCCCGCGGTATCGTCCTCGAAAAGGTCGGCATCGAAGCGAAACAGCCCAACTCGGCCATCCGGAAGTGTGTCCGTGTCCAGCTGATCAAGAACGGCAAGCAGGTCACGGCGTTCTGTCCTGGCGACGGGGCGATCTCGTTCATCGACGAACACGACGAGGTCACCATCGCCGGTATCGGTGGCGCGAAGGGTCGTGCCATGGGTGACCTTTCCGGCGTCAACTACAAGGTCGACAAGGTCAACGGTGTCGCCATGCTCGAACTGGTTCGCGGCAACGCGGAGAAACCGGTGCGATAACATGAGCGAGCAGGAACAACCCGAACCCGACGCGCCCGCTGGCGGCAGCGACCTCACTGCCAAGCTCTTTGGCACGTGGGACGTCTCCGAGATCGCCTACAACGACCCCTCGACCGAGCGCTACCTGTCGGTGACGCCCATCGCACACACGGCGGGTCGCCACGCGAGCAAGCAGTTCAAGAAGTCCGAACTCTCCGTCGTCGAGCGACTGGCCAACCGCCTGATGCAGACCGAGGAGAACACGGGCAAGAAACAGCAGACGCTGAAGATCGTTCGCGACGCGTTCGAGATCGTCAACGACCGCACCGAGGAGAACCCCGTCCAGGTCCTCGTCACCGCCGTCGAGAACGCAGCGCCGCGCGAGGAGACCGTCCGCCTCAAGTACGGCGGTATCTCGGTCCCCAAGGCCGTCGACGTCGCGCCCCAGCGCCGCGTCGACCAGGCCCTGAAGTTCATCGCCGAGGGCGCTCACAGCGCCTCGTTCAAGTCGCCGACGTCAGCTTCGGAAGCGCTCGCCAGCCAGCTCATCGGGGCGTCGAACTACGACGTGCAGACGTACGCGATCAATCAGAAAGAAGAGAAAGAACGCGTTGCGGCTGCTGCGAGATAACTGCGTTTCGCTTTCGCTTTTTCCGGTTTCGATCCGATTTCGGTTACCAACTGGTGATCGCTACCTACCGACTACTGACTGTCGAACCCGAGTCACCTCTCACGTCGAGCCAGCATCCTTCGAGCACGCTCGACGTTCGTTACCGTCATCCTCAAGTGCGGCCGCGAGAGTGACGTTGCTGGCCTAGACTGCATACGCTGAACGAGCCAGCCGCGACGGATAGCAACCTTCTCCGACCAGTTTGCTTGCACTTGCCTGCAAGGCGAGTCAGATTTATAGTCCTTGCACGTGGATTCTAAATACTAACTGTGTTGTCTATTACGTCACCTCGCGTCTTCGCCGTTCACCACGACATTTCTCAGGTCGTATCGGATGCTGACGCTCTCTCCGCGGTGTACGACGTTCGCCGCATCGACTTCGACCGATCAATCCTTGATCAGCTAGAGGCAGGCGACGACGTCATCCTCGTCGACTGGGAACTCGAGAGTCCGGACCCCAGAGGGGTTCTCGATGCGCTCAGCCAGAACGCGCCATCGACGCCTATTCTCGCAGTCGCGAGCGACGTCCCGACGGACGACCCCATCGACCGCGGCGCCGACGAGTATCTGGTGACGCCCGTCTCGGTCGAGAAACTGCGGTCGACGATCGACCGACTGGTTCTCCAGCACGCCTACGAGGAGGCGATGAGCGAGTACTTTCGACTCGCGACGGAGCGGGCGCTGCTCGAGAACGAACGCGAGGCGGGTGTCGACGTCGACGAGCGGCACGAGCAGGTACTGGCTGACTTAGACGAGTGGCGAGAGCGGGCGGATTCGATCAGAGGTGAGTTCTCGCGCGAGGGGTTCGACCGGGCGCTTCGTCGGTTACTCAGCGAATAACGATTATTCACCCCCGATTTTCTGGCTACCTCGTCGCAGTCCCCTTTTTCTATATCAGATCGATGTTTAACTATTTATACTATCAGATTTTCCCATGTATTCTGTGTTTGATTTCTTAAAATAAATTCATTACGTGTCGGTACCATGGATTGGATGTACTATGACGGAACTTAGCGACTACCTGAAGAACCACCCACGAATGATCGGCGTCCTGTTCACGGCAATGCTGTTGCTGTCCCAGGCGGGGACGGCCGTTGCTGGAAGCGGAACCTCGTACCACGGACCTTAATTCTTACAAATCGTTTACGCTGAGGTCGTTGCTCCAACAAAGTTTATTGTTAGTGATTACTGGCATTTCCTCTAGTTGAAGGTACTGACTCATCTCTTCTATCGTAATAGTAAACGGACCTATCATTCCTGGCATTAGGAAATAATCTTTAACTTGTTCAAGATATGGTGAGAAAATACTTCCTTTTCTTGAAACTGATGCAACATATGTTTCAAGACTAATATCATATCTACACCCATTTTTTTCCAAATGGCATACGTTTACATATCCTGTCTCAGATTGGGCAATCGTCGTTGTGCCATCTCCGACCAGTCGATACTGCTGTCCGACGAGACTCTTTTTTCGAGCGAGTTCGAGTGCCGCGTGAAGCGGATAGCCGCGATTGAGGAGTCGAGCAATTGCAGATCCAACGTTGATTGCACCACTATTAATCACGTCACCGAGCGTGACGATTCCGCCGATACTCCCTGCTTCGACGAGGTGCAGCCCCTGGTCGTGTGACTGGCAGGCGTTGAGCAAAAACGCTTTAGCACCGACGTGCTCAACCGCCGTTCCCGGTAACTTTCCGTCTGCACACTGAAATCCCCCTTCGTCGATATGTCCGATGTAATGGAGAAAGTCGCTGTCTCTAGAGAGTACTTCTTCGAGTTCGCCGCTCGTGAGATCGTAATACTCGGTGACCTGAAACGGGAGCTCCTCCCGGTCTCCGTAGATTCCATTTACTTCTTCCAGTTCCTTCCGCATCTCCGAATCATTACAGATGACTTCAATCTCGATGGGATCATCTCGTGGCTCCCGACCAATGTTGTGCTGAAATGCCGATAACGGAGTAGTGCTAGTGATCTGTGCAGACCTGTCGTGTCTCCACACCTGTTCGATAGTTGCTAACGCTTGTTGGTCGACGTGCTTCGAACTGGATGTGTGTTCTCGTCCTCGACTGGTGTCAGCGCTTCGGACAAAATCTCCTCTCGTGAATGATTTGATCGCCTCGATTTGCTCCTGTGGCTGGTTGACATCGTTTTGCTCGTTGTCTTTCACTCGGATGGCTGCGAGGCTATCGGAAATGAATGGAAGGAATTCGACCGAGTCGGCAGTCGGGTCGAGGTGTGCCTCGAGTCGCCACTCGGGGATGTGCGGTTCGAGTATCGAAAATGGCACGCCTAGATATGCCTCGAGTTGCTCAGCGAGTGGTTCATCGTATATATCGGCAAGATCGAACTCGAGTGTGGGTTCGACTGCCTTCCGTTCATGAAGCGGAACCGGAGTCGTTCCCTCCGTTCGAACGATACAATCCAGGAAGAACACCTGCTTCAGGACGCGTTCGACGGTCGCTTCGAATCCTGGATTGCGGTCGAGCGAGTATGAAAAACCAGATTTAGTTCGCAACCGCGGCGCTGACCCGGACGTTATCGATGCCCCGAGGTAGTAGGCGAGAGGTGTCACGATGAAGATGTTTCGGAGTTTCGGTGGCACTTCGATCAGGACGCCAGTATCCGGCTGCTCGAACTGTTCTGGAACGCGAAGTTCGTCGCCGAGTTGAAGTGCAGGCGGGTGTCCCCGAAGCGTCGGATACGAACGTTCGGGAGACTGTGTTTTTAGGGCTGAGCCAAACATCGATACCGCCGCCATCACGTCCGCTGGATCGCTGGTCGTCGTAATTGTCCCCGCAGGGCGCGTGTGATACGACCGGACGCCGACGTGGACCTCCGTCGAATCGTTCAGTGATATGTGCGTTCGATCGGAGTCGAAGTAGACGTGTATCGAACTATCGACGTTGATATACATCTTGAACGGTGTGGACAGTTCGAGCGTATAGGTACCCTCGTCGAGGAACGTCTGTGTTGTCGGCCCGTCGTCGTCGATCATTGCTCCCGTTTCGTCACGAATGTGGGGAAAGTCGTTCGTCGGAAGCGTGATCACATCTGCCTGAAATCTAACGGCTGCATCGACGGGGTATCGAATACAATCGGCGCTAACCGGCTTCGGCGACACCGACTCGTGGGTCGTTAATCGGTAGCGATGTCGCTCTATCCGATCGATAATCTCGAGCCCGCCATCGACTGCTTCGAATGTCGGCTTCATCTCAGTAGTCTCTGAAGTCGACCCCGTTCAGACTGGGACACCTGACCGGCGCCTTGATGCACCCCACTCACTGGGTCATCGGTACCCAGCCGGTGGAGAGGTCGCTCTCTGTGAGCGACCATCGCTCCTGGGCGACGCCGTTCCGTTCTCGAAGTTCGACGACGACATCGAACAGGGGGGTGATGATCGAGACGGTGCTCGCATCGTGTTCGATGGGGAGCTGGTAGTGGGCGATGCCGCCGGCCGCTCGAGTTCGTCCGTTGAGCAAGTGCAAACACTGGAACACGGCTTCCCTGCCGTACTCCTCGAGGAACGGCACGAGCGAGTCGACGCCGACGCGAAGCACGCCGGGTTCGAGGTCGCCGTCGCGTTCGAATCGTTCGATGGCGCTCGAGACGGCGACGCCGACGTCGCCGAGGGTTTCGGCGGTCGTCATCGGTGTCTCGGTGCCTGGTGTCGGAGGTGCTGATGGAGTCGCTCCCCCCGTCGTCTCTGCCGTCTCCGTCGTTTCCGTCGTTTCCGCCGCCTCCGCCGAGACGCTACGGGTCGTTCCCTGGTAACTGACGATTTCGACGGTCCCGGAACCTGCGTCGTCGACCAGACGCTCGATGTCAAACTCCGTGCCGGGCGTCGAAATCACGATGCGCTTTCGGTCTTCCTCGGGAGCCGTCCCGAGCAACCGGCGAGCGATTACCTGTCGCTGGTCGGCCGCTACGACACCGGTCACGAGGACGTTCGCCCCTCGTCGTTTCAACCGGGACAGTTCGTCGGCGAATGCGTGCTCCGTCGTCCCATCACGACAATCCTTCCCCGAAAGCATCAGTAGTATGTTCCGCACCTATGAAGTATCGAACATTAAACGTTTGGGTCGAGACGACATACCTCGAGCGGGAGGGACGACTAATTGGCAGTGTTCGGCAGTCGTTCAATCCGCCGCTCGAGTCCCCTCGCCGACGTACGATCGGGTGGTCTCGACGAGCACCTGTCGGTAGGTGCTCGGGTCGGGATCCTGGCTGAGTTCTCGGAATCGCCGTCGGAACGCTTCGAAGTCGATCTGGGGGGCGTCCATCGCCGCCGCGTGGGCGAGGTCGTACAGGCGGTGGTCGGCGTCGAGCAGGTCGTGTCGCTCGGCGAGTGCGAGCGCGAAGGCCGCGTTGACGGCGGTAATATCGGGATCGGCGGCGGGGGAGAGTCGTTCGACGCCAGGGCTCGAACCCGGCGGCGTCTCCGGCCGATCACGGAGGGCGGTCGCGAGCGAGGACTCGAGGAACGCCAGCAGCTTTTCTCCGGGGCCGACCGAGAGCGTGATGTCGTCGGCGTAGATGTCCTTCATGTGGTTGGCGATCTGGTAGCAGTGTGAGAGCTTGTACTGCTCGACGCGTTGTCCGGCCAGTGCGAGGTAGAGGACCTCTTCCGTCGACTGGACGTGAGAGGGGTGGTCCTGCTCGTGGCGGGCCATGTGGGCGAACTCGTGGAGCGCGAGTTCGCGCGCCATCGCCGAGGATGCGGCCTGTCTCGAGATGTTGAGCACGTGCCGGTCGTCCTGATGAGCGGCCCAGGTTCGCTCGTCGGGGTCGTCACGTAGGTGGACGTAGACGGGGAGTGAGAGGTCACACTCGGTTTCGAACAGGTCCTGGGCGCTGAGAAACGGGGCGGCAGGTCCCGGTCCCTGTATGCGCAAATCCATGTGTGTCCATAACAGGGGTCGGGCGCCTATGGCTCTTACGCCGGTGTTCATCGGCTGTGGATCGAGCACCGGTCGTTGGATGCGTGCTATTATCTCACGTAAACTGGTCAATTCGAGTCTCGAGGCGCTCTCCGGGCCCGTTCCCGCCGAGACGAAACAGCACCCTTTTGACCCCGCTACCGGTACAGGTGGGTATATGGGCCGACGCAAAAAGATCGTCCAAGAGTGTGAACGGCTGATGGACGAACCGGAGAACATCCGGAACATCGCCATCGCCGCTCACGTCGACCACGGAAAAACAACGCTCTCCGACAACCTCCTTGCGGGCGCCGGTATGATCTCTGATGAGACCGCTGGCCAGCAGCTCGCGATGGACACGGAGGAAGACGAGCAGGAACGTGGGATCACCATCGACGCAGCAAACGTCTCGATGACCCACGAATACGAGGACACCAACCACCTCATCAACCTCATCGACACGCCGGGACACGTCGACTTCGGTGGCGACGTCACCCGGGCGATGCGTGCCGTCGACGGTGCGCTCGTCGTCGTCGACGCCGTCGAGGGTGCCATGCCACAGACCGAAACGGTCCTGCGGCAGGCACTCCGCGAGGGCGTCAAGCCCGCGCTGTTCATCAACAAGGTCGACCGCCTGATCTCCGAACTGCAGGAAGGTCCCCAGGAGATGCAAGAGCGTCTCCTCTCGGTCATCCAGGACGTCAACGACCTCATCCGCGGCATGACCGAGGAGATGGACGACGTCGACGACTGGTCGGTCAGCGTCGAGGAAGGTACCGTCGGCTTCGGGTCCGCCCTCTACAAGTGGGGCGTCTCGATGCCGTCGATGCAGCGCACCGGCATGGACTTCGGCGACATCATGGCACTCGAGCGCAACGACGAGCGCCAGGAACTCCACGAGCGGACGCCGCTCTCGGACGTCGTGCTGGACATGGTCTGTGAGCACTTCCCGAACCCGGTCGACGCCCAGCCCCGTCGTATCCCCCGGATCTGGCGCGGCGACAGCGAGTCCGAACTCGCCGAGACGATGCGTTTCGTCGACGAGTCCGGCGAGGTCGTCTTCATGGTCACCGACATCTCCATGGACCCCCACGCCGGGGAGATTGCCTCCGGGCGCGTCTTCTCGGGCACCCTCGAGAAGGGCCAGGAGCTGTACGTATCGGGCACCGCAGGCAAGAACCGCGTCCAGTCCGTCGGCATCTACATGGGTGGCGAGCGCGAGGAAGTCGAGAACGTTCCCGCGGGGAACATTGCCGCAGTCACCGGCCTGCGCGACGCCATCGCCGGCTCGACCGTCTCGAGCATCGAGATGACGCCGTTCGAGTCCATCGAGCACATCTCCGAGCCCGTCATCACGAAGGCGGTCGAGGCGAAGACGATGGACGACCTCCCCAAGCTCATCGAGACCCTCCGTCAGGTCTCGAAGGAAGACCCCACGATCCAGATCACGATCAACGAGGACACCGGCGAGCACCTGATCTCCGGACAGGGTGAGCTTCACCTCGAGGTCATCACCCAGCGTATCGAGGCCAACCAGGGCATCCCGGTCAACACCGGCGAACCGATCGTCGTCTACCGCGAAGCCGTCCAGCGACCGAGCGACACGGTCGAGGGCATCTCGCCCAACCGCCACAACCGCTTTTACATCTCCGCCGAGCCGCTGACCCAGGACCTGATCGAGACGATCCAGCTCGGCGAAGCCTCGATGGACATGCCCGAACTCGAGCGCCGTGAAGCGCTCCAGGAGGCTGGCCTCGACAAGGACACCTCTCAGAACGTCGAGCACATCCACGGGACGAACATCCTCATCGACGACACGAAGGGTATCCAGCACCTGAACGAGACGATGGAACTCGTCATCGAAGGGCTCGAGGAAGCCCTCGACAACGGGCCGCTGGCTGCCGAGCCAGTCCAGGGAACCCTGATCCGGCTGCACGACGCGAAGCTCCACGAGGACACCATCCACCGCGGTCCGGCACAGGTCATCCCCGCCACGCGGGAGGCCGTCCACAAGTCGCTGATCGACGCCCACATCAAGCTGCTCGAGCCGATGCAGGACGTCCGGATCGACGTGCCCAACGAGCA
Organism: Natronosalvus rutilus; assembly: GCF_024204665.1. Taxonomy (NCBI): domain Archaea; kingdom Methanobacteriati; phylum Methanobacteriota; class Halobacteria; order Halobacteriales; family Natrialbaceae; genus Natronosalvus; species Natronosalvus rutilus. The sequence goes on from NZ_CP100355.1 coordinate 1,105,911, forward strand.
CATGGGCGCTGCCTCCGGTGAGATCCAGGGCCGCCGTGGCCAGGTCGACGACATGTACCAGGAGGGTGACCTCATGGTCGTCGAAGGCGTCGCACCGGTCGAGGAGATGATTGGGTTCTCGAGCGACATCCGTTCGGCCACCGAGGGCCGTGCGGCCTGGAACACCGAGAACGCCGGCTTCGACGTCATGGCCGACTCGCTCCAGCGCGAGACGATCATGGAGATCCGCGAGCGCAAGGGCATGAAGCTCGAGTTGCCGCCGTCGATCACCTACCTCTAATCGCTCGGTCTTGCCTTCTCTCGATTTTGCGTCCACCGAGCGGCGGCTCGGCCGAATTGGCCGTCCGAATTCGGCTAGTTCTCAACCGTGTTACGCAGCGTTCCGACGCCATCGTAGGTAATCTCGACGGTATCGCCCGGTTCGAGCACCCCCGGATTCGCCGGGCTGCCGAAGGCGACCACGTCGCCTGGACGGAGGGTGAATCGCTCGGAGAGGAAGGCGACAACTTCGAAGGGATCGAACAGCATCAACTCGGTGCTCGCCTCCTGGCGACGCTCTCCGGCGACGTCCGTCCGCATCTCGAGGCGCGTCGGGTCAACGTCGGTAACGAGCCACGGGCCCAGCGGTGCCGACCCGTCGAAGGCTTTGCGGGCGGTTCGACCCTGCTGGTCGAGGGCGTCGACGTCGTTCATGATCGTGTAGCCGCGGACGACCTCGGGGACCTGTTCGGGCTCGAGGTCCCGACAGCGTCGGTCGATCACTGCCGCTAGCTCGCCCGCGTAGGTCAGTTCGTCGGTGAACTCCGGGTAAGGGATGGGCTGCCCGTGTCCGAGCACGGAAGCGGGAGGCTTGATGAAGAAGTCCGGTTCGTCCGGGCGCTCGTAATTCATCTGCTCGAGCGTCTCGGCGTAGTTTCTCCCGACGCAGTAGAGCGTCGAGGGGTCACACGGCGGGAGGAGGCGGCCGTCCCGACCGACCTCGTAGGTGCCGTCGTCGGCGCGGAGGACGGCGCCGTCGTAGCCGTCTTCAGGGGTTGCGGTCCCGACCTCGAGCTGGCCCGAGACGGGCCCGTCAGGGGTCGATAGTCTCGCGAGTCGCATACGGAGGACTCTCGAGGCGAGCGACGTATGTCTGCTGGTCGATCCGGAAGTTGTCGGTGCCGACCCGCTGTGGGTCCTTCGTGAGAGACTCACTGGCACAGCATATTTGACCGCCCTCCGTGTACGAGGGGGCATGGCAGTTGAGGACGTTCCACCTGTGGCAGGCGACGTCGGATCGCACCTCGAGTCGACCGGCGGGGACCGCCCACCCGTCGAGGAGTACGCCGCTCTCGCCCAGGCGCTCGAGACGCGCCTCGAGGGCGAGGTCGCCTTCGACGAGTACGCGCAGTTGCTCTACGCCACCGACGGGAGCATCTACCAGGCCCGGCCGGCCGGCGTCGCCCACCCGACTGACGTCGACGACGTGCGTGCGGCCGTCGAAACGGCTGCCGAGTTCGACGTGCCGATCCTCCCCCGCGGAGCCGGGTCGTCGCTGGCCGGCCAGGCCGTCGGTCCGGGCTGCCTCGTCCTCGATTTCACCACGCACATGGATGACGTGCTCGAGGTCGACCCCGACGGCCGGCGGGCAGTCGTCCAGCCCGGGGTCGTGCAGGATCACCTCGACGCCCGTCTCGAGCCCCACGGCCTGAAGTTCGCGCCCGATCCGGCCTCTTCGAACCGGGCGACGATCGGCGGCGGCATCGGCAACAACTCGACGGGGGCGCACTCGGTTCGTTACGGGATCACCGACGCCTACGTCGAGGAGTGCGAGGTCGTCCTCGCCGACGGCTCGCTGCTCCACGCGCGGGAAGTCGTCCTGGACGGGCCCGAGTGGGACGAAATCGTCGCGAAGGACGACCGGGAAGCCCGCATCTACGAGACGGTTCGCGGCGTGGTCGAGGACCACGAGGCCGAAATCGAGGCGCGCTACCCCGACCTCAAACGGTCGGTCAGCGGCTACAACCTTCAGAAGGTGATCTACGAGACCGACGACGGCGAGCGAGCGATCAACCTCTCGAAACTGCTGGTGGGCGCCGAAGGTACCCTTGGAATCGTCGTCGAGGCGACCCTCTCGCTCGTGACCGTGCCCGAGGAGACGGCGCTAGTCGTGTACTCGTTTTCGGACCTGATCGACGCCCTCGCCGCCGTTCCCCGCGCGCTCGCCCACGCCGTCAGCGCCGTCGAGTTGATGGACGACGAGGTGTTCCGCCTCGCTCGGGAGTCGGAGGGCTACGCGACCTACGCCGAGGCCCTCCCCGAGGAGGCTGCTGCGGCGCTCATGCTCGAGTTCGACTCAGAGATAGTCGAGGACTTCGAGGACGCCATCGCAAAAACGACGGCGGAGTTCGTCGACGACGGCGACGCCTTCGACGCCGTCGAGGCCTACACCGACGACGCCCAGGGCGACCTCTGGAAGCTCCGAAAGGCGGCGATCCCGCTCCTTATGAGCATGGACGGCGACCCCAAGCCCTACCCGTTCATCGAGGACGCCTCCGTGCCGCCGGCCGAACTGGCCACCTACGTCCGGCGGTTCGAGGAGATCCTGCGAGACCACGGCACCTCGGCGGCGTACTTCGCCCACGCGGGCGCCGGTACCCTCCACATTCGCCCCATCCTGAACCTCAAGGAGGAGGACGGCGTCGAGACGATGCAGGCCATCACCGAGGACGTGACCGATCTCGTGCTCGAGCACGACGGCGCCTTCTCCGGGGAACACGGCGACGGGAAGGCCCGGACGGCGTTCACGCCCAAGATGTACGGCGAGGACCTGTGGGCGGCGTTCAAAGAGACGAAGACGGCCTTCGACCCTGAATGGCGCCTCCACCCCGGCAACGTCGTCTACCGCGACGGCCCTAACGACGTCGGCCCGGATACCGAGCGAGGCGTCGGCGCCGACATGCGTGAGAACCTGCGGTACGGGCCCGCCTACCGCTCGATCGAGCCACGGTCGACGCTCTCGTTCGACGACGAGGGCGGCTTCGCTCACCTCGTCGAACTGTGTAACGGCTGTGGTACCTGCCGCCAGACCGATAGCGACGTGATGTGCCCGACCTATCGCGCCTCCGGCGAGGAGATTCAGACGACGCGCGGGCGGGCGAACCTGCTCCGGGCAGCCATCTCCGGCGAACTTCCCCCGGAGGAACTGTACTCCGAACGGTTCCAGTCCGAGGTACTCGACCTCTGTGTCGGCTGTAAGGGCTGCTCGAGCGACTGCCCGACGGGCGTCGACCTGGCGAAGCTCAAGGCGGCGGTCAAACACCAGTACCACCAGGATCAGGGCGCGAGCCTGCGGACGAAGCTGTTCACGAACATCGACCGGCTGGCGGCCCTCGCGAGCGCCGTCGCGCCCGTCTCGAACCGCGTCCCCGACTTGCCTGGCGTTCGACCCGTGATGGAGCGAACCCTGGGAATCGCCCGCGACCGTCATCTACCATCGTTCGAACGGGAGACGTTCCACGACTGGTGGGACGAACGCGGCGGTCCCGCCGTTCCGGAATCCGACGCCGAGGCCGCCGTCGTCCTCTTCTCCGACACCTTCACAACTTACAGTGAACCTGGCCCCGGGAAAGCCGCGGTTCGCCTGCTCGAGGCCGCCGGCGTTCACGTTCGCGTTCCGACCGACCTCGCCCCCAGCGGCCGGGCGGCCTACTCGATGGGGCTGCTCGAGGAGGCCCGAAACCGGGCGAAACGCAACGTCCGCGCGCTGGCTCCCTACGCCGACCGCGGCTGGTCGGTCGTCTTCGTCGAGCCCTCCGACGCCGTGATGTTCCAGGACGAGTACCGCGACCTGCTCGCCGACGGTGCGAACGTCGACTCGCGGGCGCTCGAGGCCGTCTCGAGCGCGGCGTTCGGCGTCCTCGAGTACGTCGAACGGGCGGGCCTCGATCGGGAACTCGAGTTCGACGCACCAGGCGAGTCGCTGACCTACCATGGCCACTGCAACCAGAAGGCGCAGGGGACCGACCACCACGCCGTGGGCGTCCTTCGTCGGGCCGGCTACGCCGTCGACCCGCTGGACTCGACGTGCTGCGGGATGGCCGGGTCGTTCGGCTACGAGGCCGAGCACTACGATCTGTCGGTGGCCATCGGGAACCTGCTCGCCGACCAGGTCGAGGCGAGTCCAGGCGACCGCGTGACGGCCACCGGCACCTCCTGTCGGAGTCAACTCGTCCAGGTGCTCGCAGGCGAGGGCGAAGACGATGACGAGATGGAGCGCCCACCCCATCCCGTGGAACTGGTCGAGCAGGCGCGCCTCGAGTGACCGACTCGAGCGGTGGCCGAGTAGCTACTCCGACCGTTTGCCCGCCGCGGATTTGCGTAAGCGGGGACGCCCTCTTAGTGCCGGGCTGTCGAACGCCTTCTATGGCATCGATACCGACCGACTTCCACGACATGTTCGAGAAGCAAACGTTCGCCCACGTCGCCACCCTGCTCCCGGACGGGGCGCCCCACGTTACGCCGGTGTGGGTCGACTACGACGCCGACGCGGATCGCCTGCTGGTGAACACTGAACGCGACCGACGCAAGACGAAGAACGCTCGAAACGACTCGCGGATCGCGATCAGCATGACCGACCCGGACAACCCCTATCGGATGCTGTCGGTGACGGGCGAAGTCGACGAGGTCACGACGGACGGTGCGCGCGAGCACATCAACGAACTGGCCCAGCGATACATGGGCGAGGACGAGTATCCGAACCCGATTCAGTCCGAACGCGTCATCATCTCGATCAAACCCGAACACGTCAGCAGTTTCGAAGGGTAGCTCGTCGGATCGAGCGACGATCCTCTCGTGCCCTTCAGCACGGACGCAGTGTCCGATAACGTGTCTTTCACGTTCCGTGATCAACGGAGTGGCTATGTGGGTCGTTAACGTAGGTCGGTTGAACTCGAGACTCCGTGACGCCACTCACCGGGAGCACCCCTGTCACGTCGGGTCTCGAACACAGAGGTGATCACCATGGAATACATATACGCAGCTCTCATTCTGCACGAAGCCGATCGAGAGATTTCCGAAGAGAGCGTGACCGACGTTCTGGAGGCCGCCGGCGTCGACGTCGAGGAGTCTCGCGTCAAGGCGCTCGTCGCCGCGCTCGAGGACGTGGACGTCGCGGAAGCCGTTGCCGAGGCGGCCGTTGGCGCGCCGGCGTCCGCCGCCGCTACCGCCGAGACAGAAGAACCGGAGGAGGAGGCGGACGAGGAACCCGAAGAAGAAGAGCCCGAAGATGAGGACGAAGACGTGTCGGGCGAAGGGCTCGGGGAGCTGTTCGGGTAGTCCCGTCCGGACCAGGCCTCGAGACCCGCCCTGCGCTCCACGCATCGAGCATCGCCTCGAGACCCTACGTCTCGAACCCTCCTTCGACGTCGGGCCCCTCGTCGCCCCGTTCGACGTAGCCGTCGTCCAGCATCTCGGCGACGGTTCGCCCGAGGCCGTCTCGTGGTCGATGTCGAGGGCTTTGCGCCGCTCGGCCGACACTGACGAAGCTGAGTAGTCCACGGCGCTCGCGTCGCCGTCCCAGTAGAAACGAGTTGCTCGAGGAGGTCCGCCTCGAGCGCGAGTCGTAGTTCGTCGTCGGTCAGGTCGATGTTCCCCGCTCACTCGTTGAATCTCCTTCCAGGGCCGTCGCGGAGGAACGCCTCGAGTTCGTCGCGGCGAAATGCGTCGGGCCCACCGAGTGCGTTGACCTTTCATCGCGTGCTGCATTCGCACTTCACAGCTTGCATGGTCTGGGCGAACTACCGAGATGCTGTCAGTTTAGGCATACGAGTTACAGAGAGTCAAGGAGAAAGCCCACGACTTTAGTCGGGGGATGAATCCGACAACCCGAGACACAAACCACGAAAATTAAGTATTCTGATAGCTTACATTTGAGTAAGTCGGACTCGCGGCGAAAACTGGAGTTGGATTGGGGGTCTCCATCAACAAAAAGCAACCCTGCGCTGCGAACGGCTTGCTCTCCCGATAGGGAGGAAGGGCGATGGCACGTCCCGTGCGGTGCAAGCAGATACCAAGCACACTACGTCTCATCTGAGGCCTGACGCATACGCGCACAAACCAGAGTACCACCATCTCGATGGGAATTCCGCTTCCGGGGACACAGGAACGGCCTGCTGTCCCACGGAAGGAATCCCACGACTGAAGTCGTGGGTGGATGTCAAAGGACGCGTTTTCATCATAGCCTCTTTTTTTATACAGCACCCGAATTGAACTGTTTGCAATATCATTCGACGCTGACAGTCTCCCCTCTGTGGCAACAACCTATCCCGATCTTCGGTGTGGTTCCGATATGCGTCTCGTGCAAGTTTTCGTGCCACAGGGAGATAGAGAACTCGTCCTCGAGACGGCGGATAGGACGGGCGTTGACTATGCCGTCTCCGAGGAAACGAGCCGCGGAGAATTTGAGGCGGTGGTCTCGATCCCCGTACCGCCGGCCGCCGTCGAACCACTCCTCTCGTCGTTTCGATCCGCCGGTCTCGCTGAGGACTCGTACATCGTTGTCACGGCCGCAGAAACGATTGTCTCGAACCGAACGACCGAACTCACCGGGAGGTTTGGCGCGACCAGGATCTCGCGGGAGGAACTACAGGCGCGTGCGGAAGACCTCGCGCCCGCCACTTCGACGTACGTCATCTTGCTTGTCGTGAGTACGATCATCTCGACCGCCGGGCTGTTGCTCGATTCCGCCGCGACGATCATCGGTGCGATGGTCGTTGCTCCGTTGATGGGGCCGGCGCTCGCGGCGAGCGTCGGTGTCGTTGTCGACGAGGACGAACTCGCTACTCGCGGTGTCGTCCTTCAGGTGGGTGGACTCGCGGCTGCGATCGTGACAGCAGCATTGGTCGGCTGGCTGCTTAGAGGGACGGTACTGCTCCCGCCTGGGCTCGACATCACGACGATTCCCCAGGTCAGAGAGCGGATCACCCCCAACGCTCTTGCGCTCTTTCTCGCACTCGGCTCTGGTGTCGCCGGGGTCATTAGTCTCACTCGCAATGTCGGCTCGGTTCTCGTCGGCGTCGCCATCGCCGTCGCACTCGTCCCACCCGCCGCGACCGCCGGGCTCGGAATCGCCTGGGGATCCCCCATGGTCGTCGTCACCGCCGGGACGCTCGTCCTCGTCAACTTACTCTCGATCAACCTCACCGCACTGATCTTGCTCTGGATCTCTGGCTATCGCCCCCAACAAACGGCGAACATCGAGCGCGTCTATGGCCGGTTACGGTCACGCGTCGTCGTTCTCGTCGTCGCGATTGCCGTGCTCTCGGTCGTTCTCGGCGCCGTCACCTACGGGACTTACCAGTCCGCCACGGTCGAACACGATATCCAATCCGAACTGGAAACGATGAGCGACGATCCTGCTTTCGCGGAGCTGCAGTTCCGCGAGATCGATGTCGACTACGAACCCCACGATGTCTACACCGGTACCCAACCGTCGGTGACGGTGCTCGTCGAACGGCCACCAGGCGAGCAAGAACCCGACGACTTCGCCGATCGAGTGCGCGACCGCCTGGAATCTGCGACCGGCGTCGACCTCCAGGTCATCGTGGAATTGGTCGACATGCAACGGAGCGGTTGACATCCTACCCGCGCTAAAGCGCGAGCTTTTGGGCCTGTTCATCCCATAACCGTTCCCTGCTCGCCGTCAAATCACCACCGCTCGCACACAGTTCGAGAAAATAATAGAAGGATTACATTACCCTCCGATGTAGCTCGTACCATGTTGAGTTCCGTCTGCGCGCCGCTCGCCCAAGAGCCCACGGTACAGCCGGAGCTCACGACGGACATCCTCGTTGTGCTGGGCGTCGTCGTGCTCGCGCTCGTGCTCTTTCTCACCGAGCGGTTACCGATTGATGTGACCGCAATCCTGCTCATCGTCGTCCTCGCTGTGCTGGAGCCATGGACGGGCGTCGATCCGAGCACCGGCATCTCGGGGTTCGCCAACGACGCGACAATCACGGTGTTGGCGATGCTCATCCTGAGCGGCGGCATCGCCCGTACTGGACTCGTCCAGGAACTCGGTCATCGGATGGCAGCGTTCGCAGGCGACAGCATTCGGAAACAGCTGTTTGTCACTGTCCTCGCCACAAGCCCGGCTTCCGGGTTTCTCAACAACACGCCCGTCGTTGCATTGCTTGTTCCCGTCGTGACTGACATCGCAAACCGAGGAAATACCTCTCCATCAAAGCTGCTCATCCCGCTCTCGTACGCTTCGCAGGTCGGCGGCATGCTCACCCTCATCGGGACCTCCACGAACATCCTCGCTAGCGACATCAGCGCCCGTCTCGGGGCCGATTACCCCGAGCTCCACCGATTCTCGATGTTCGAGTTCACCCAACTTGGCGTGATCGTCGTCCTCACCGGGGGCCTCTACCTGATCTTTGTCGGACACTATCTCTTACCCGAGCGCATACCGCCGCAGGCGGACTACGTCGCTGAATACAAGGTCGGTGACTACATCGCCGACGTAGAGATCATCGCTGACTCGCCGCTCGTCGGGGGGACGGTGGCCGACGCGACCGAACTGCTCGGTCCCGAGGTTGACGTCGTCCAGATTGTCCACGGTGGGGATCGGTTGGTCGCCCCCCGTCAGGAGACCCGTATCGAGGAGGGCGACGTACTCGTGGTCCGCACGGATCGAGACGCGATTACGATGCTCGAGGGCGTCGCAGCTGTCGAACTCGTCGGCAATCCGCAATCGGCCGCAGAAATCGAGCCAGCCGACTCAGAGGGCATACTCACCGAATTGGTCGTCTCGCTCGACTCGCAGCTCGTCGGAGAACGACTGGATCCCGAGCACTTCCGCGAGGAGTTCAACGCAGCCGTACTCGGCCTGCGTCACCGTGGAGAACTCGTCGCAGAGCGAATCGTCGGACGGCGCCTGGAGGTCGGCGATACGCTCCTCGTACAGGCGCCGCCGGAAACGTTGGATCGCCTCTCCAGAGGCGACGACGTGATCGTCGCTCGGGAACCACCCCGGCGCGAGTACCGTTCAGACAAAGCGCCGATCGCCGTCGCAATCATGATCGGCGTCGTCGCCGTCGCCGCACTGGAACTCTACCCCATCCTGCTCTCGGCGCTTGCGGGCGTTGTTGCGATGGTCGTCACCGGCGTCCTCGAGCCGAACGAGCTGTACGACGCCGTCGAGTGGGACATCATCTTCCTGTTGGCGGGCGTCATCCCGCTGGGGATCGCCCTCGAGCAAACCGGCGCAGCCGCGTATCTCGCTTTCTTGGTCGTCTCAACCGCGGGCTTCCTCCCTACGCTCGTCGTGCTATGGTTGTTCTACATCGTGACCGGCCTTATCACCGAGCTGGTCAGCAACAACGCAAGCGTCGTCCTCATGATTCCGGTTGCGGTGGCCGCGGCAGCGGCCATCGGTGCGAATCCGCTCGCGTTCGTCTTCGCGGTCACCTTTGCCGCCAGTACTACCTTCCTGGGTCCCATCGGCTACCAGACGAACCTGTTCGTCTACGGTCCGGGCGGCTATCGGTTCACCGACTACTTCCGGGTCGGCGCACCCCTACAGTTGCTTCTCTCGGTCGTAACCGTGCTCGGCATCGCGTTCTTCTGGGGAGTTTGATCACATCTAAGCGGGCAGGTCTCTAGTCATCTACAATCTACAGTTCTACTGACCAGCTTATCTGAATTACAGCTGTCAAAACCCCGTCCTTCAGGGCGGAAATACGGCGCGGTCCTCGTCTTGCAAACGCCCATCTCGGAAGGCTTAGGTGCCCCACAGGCGTATACTCGGATGTCAACCTGTCGGTTTCCCCGCCGGGTCTTGACGCCCCACAAACTGGCAGTTGACTCGGTGTTTACCTCATCAAAAAGTAAGCCCGTGGGACGCAGACCGACAGAAAATACCAGGTAACTCCGAGTCCCGTGCGGGATAGGAGTAACGGATGCGTGGCACCTCCACGAGTTCGTCGGACTCGAAACCGTAACTCTCCCAACGAACCGCCCATTGGTGGGCGTGGGAAGCCCCGCCGTTTACGGCGGGGAGGATGTCACGGACGTATGGCGTCGTACTCGTTGGTAACATCTCGCTGTCTGGATCCCTCCCGTGCGAGTAACGATGAAGAACTACTGACAACATGGAGCGAACAGTCATCATAGGCGGTGGGGACGCAGGACTGATCGCCGCGGCGTACTTAGAGCGAGCAGACGAGACCGACGTACTCCTCGTCTCTGAACGCGAGTACCACGTGTTCTCGTTTCTCCTCTACGACGTGATTACTGGAACGCCGCTTCGGCGAGCGCGTCTGGACATTCCAAGTACGTTCCGCGAGAAGGACGTGACCTTCGTTCGGGGCCTGGTCGAGGGTATAGACGCGACCGAGAATCGAATCGACCTCCGGAGTGGGTCGCTACATTTCGACACCCTCCTGATTGCCGTCGGCGGCGTGACGGCATACAACATCGACGACCGCAGGCACGTATTCGACATCAGGACCGACGCCCGAGAGATACAAAGCGCAGTGAACTCCCCGAACATCCGTGACGTTGTGGTCGTTGGCGGGGGACCAGTTGGCGTTGAGACCACTGCGGCGCTCTCGTCTGTTGCCGATACTGATGTAACTCTGGTAACGTCTAGTCGCCGTCTGCTCCCCGACTTCCCTCCGCGTGCCAGCAGAATTGCCGACCGGGAGTTACGACGGCGAGCCCGACTCAAAACGGGGACACAGGTAATGGAGGTGACTGAAAACGGCGTCGTGCTGGACGGTGACGATACCGAACTGAACGACTTGACTGTCTGGGCTGGTGGGGTACGGCCGAACCCCGTGATCGAGAACTTTGGCCTCGCACGAAACGAGTGCGGACTGCGCGTCGATTCGCATCTGCGTTGTCTCGACACCAACAACGTGTACGCCGCAGGTGACGTCGTCGATTACCCGGAGAAGATGAAGGACGGCTTTTCCGCCGGACTTGAAGCCAGAGCAGCTGCAAAGAACCTCCTCCGAGGACTTCGAGGCCAACGACCGATCGAACACGACGTCCGGTGGCATCCGAGAATTGTGGACCTCGGCGGGGGTAATGCTCTCCTCTCGGTGAACGGGATGGTCTATCACGGCCGAGGACCTGCGTTCGTACGAGCCGTCGCCGTCAAGGGGTATCCATTCTACTGGAAGAGTCGGTACTGAGGATTCTCCGCTATCGAAACGATACCGAGGAGCCGGTGCGCACTTTTGCAGTTTAGCCACAGCCGCCGAGAGTGGCATAGAACGATTCACACGGCAGTTGATTTCATCGGATTTGTAGTGAACGTGCTGGTAGATAGAATGTGCTTATTGACCGCTGGGATTCCTACCAATCAGCGTATCTCGCAGAAAGCTGAACTCGGACTGGAGCAGCCCAACCGATCAGTTGAGTGTATTCACGCCTCGTCACCGCTTGCAACAGGGAGCGTAAACGAGAAGGTCGCACCTTCGCCCGGTTCGGACTCGACCCAGATGTCGCCACCGTGGCGCTCGACAATGCGCTTACAGAGCGCGAGGCCGATTCCCGCTCCCGAGTGCTCGTCTTGCGCATGCAGGCTCTGGAACACCTCGAAGACACGCTCTCTGTCGTCCGGGTCGATGCCGATCCCCTCGTCGGTGACTGAGACGATTACCTCCGAACCGTTCCGCACAGCGGAAATATCTACCTGTGGTGGGTCGTCGCCGCTGTACTCGATTGCGTTAGAAAGCAGGTTCTGGAATACCTGGCGTAACTGCCCTGGGTCACCCTCGACGTAAGGCAGCGACTCTGCCGTGATCACGGCATCGCTCTCCTCGGTCACCATCTGGAGATCCGTGCGGACGTCCGCGAGAACGGCGTCCAGGTCAACCCGCTCGAAGGGATCGCCGCGCGTTTCGACCCGTGAATACTTGAGCAGCCCCTCGATCATGTCACGCATCCGGTCGGCACCGTCGATGGCGAACTCGATGAACTCCTCAGCGTCCTCGTCGAGTTCATCCGCGTAGCGGCGCTCGATCAACTGAAGATAGCTCGTGATCATCCGGAGGGGTTCTTGCAGGTCGTGTGAGGCGGCGTAGGCGAACTGTTCGAGACGCTCGTTGGATTTCTCGAGTTTCCGCTCGAACTGCTTGCGCTCAGTGATATCGGTCAGCGCACCGGGGAACGTTACTGGATTCCCGTCGTCGTCGTACTCGACGTGACCGCGCGCAACTACCCACCGGAGTTCGTCATCGGCGTCCCAGACGCGGTACTCTTCTTCATACTCTTCCCCCGATTCGATGGCGTCCTCGACCTTCCGTTTGACCCGCTCGCGATCGTCGTCGTGGATGGCCGAGATGAACTGGTCGAGCGATACGCCCTCAGTGGCCGCGTCGGGATCAATCCCGAACTTCTTCGCGAACGACGAACCCGTGACCATATTGTCGTCAGGAATATGCCACTCCCATGTCCCGACGGCGCCGGCTTCGGCCGCCGCCTCCAGTCGCTCTTTAGCATCCTCGAAATAGCGCTCACGTTCGACTCGCTCGGTTACGTCGTTCGCCGCACCCAGCCAACGAGTGATTTCGCCGTTCTCATCCAGGAGCGGTGTAGCACGAGAGGAGATCCAGGTTACTGTGCCGTCTTCACGAATGACCCGGTGTTCCAATTCGATGCTGCGTTTCGTGCGAATGGCTTCGTCAATGGCTTTCTGAACGCGCGGCTGGTCTTCGGGCGGAACGTATTTTTCGACCCACGATGGCCCTTGCTCGTCGGTGTCAGCGAGGAATCCAGACCCCTCTAAACTGTGCATCTCGCTCCAGTCTGCGTTCGCACTGAACACCACATCCGACGTGGTGGTGACCAACGCGCGAAAGCGTTCTTCGCTCTCGTGCAGTTGTTCGTACGCTTCTCGCTTTGCTTGTCGTAGTAACTCCTGTCCGCGCAGCACGATGTCCGATGCGAGCTGTGAACCCGCCCCGTCTGGATCCTGTAGCAGTTCCTGCTCGCCGTCTGCCTGGAGTTCCTGGACGATCGGTGTGATGTCCTCGACGCTGTGGATGATGTAGTCGATTTCGCCAGTCGTGTCAAATACTGGTGAATTGATCGGATTCCACCAGCGCTCCTCGAATTCGTCGCCACCGGACTCGCGGTCGGGGATCGGATAGTGCGTTACCGGCATGGTGTCCGCTTCCCCGTCCTCTATTACTCTCTCGAGCGACTCGCGCAGGTTCTCGGCGCCATCAGCCGGATTGTCGGGGTGGTTCGGAAAGATCTCGAACAACGTCTTCCCCATGATCTCCGCCCGATCGGTCATCGTCGCGTCCAGATATGCATCGCTCACGGCCACGATTTCGTAGTCCCCGGGCTGTACGATAAGATAGTTGCCGGGCACGTTCTCGAACAGTCGACGAAAGGTCGCTTCGGTGGCTCCCCTGTCCGTCTGTTTGCGTTCGCCAATTTCGCGAACGATTCCGACTGTTCCCTGCGCGGTATCACCTACGTCGAGCACGTTCACCCGAACTTCACAGCGAATCCGTTCCCCTTCGGCGGTCTCCATGATGAGCTCGAGTAACTCGCTTTGATTGGAGGCGTTCGCTCGGAGGCGGTCGATCTCACGTTCGATCGTCGCACTGTCACCACCGAAGAGCACGGACACGTGCTCGCCGAGCAGGTCCTCACGCGTGTACCCGGCAATCTCGGCGATGACGTCGTTGACCGAGACGAGGCGGCCTTCGGCGTCGAGTCGATAGATCCCATCGTCGATCGTATTGATGAGGGTCCGATAGTGCTGGAGGGCCTCGGTGTCATCCGTATCCCCCCAGAACGTCGTCTCAGAAGCCTCGGCCCGTTCGCTCATATACATGTTGAGGCCCTCGATTCGGATAAGTTCCCGGCTTAGACCGCTCCTTGTATTATCGGCAATTTGAGATCGAGCAGTACCATTCCCTGTACTGAGCAACCACTATTCTTCACAAATCGAGCCCAGCCTCGTGCAACATTCATCCTCTGTATGCAGCAGGCATCTTCCATCAACTTTTAATCATTTCAATATAGTTACCGCGCTATACGACCACGTCCCGGATCGTTCTTGTGCGGGCGCCCGAGCGTCACCATCGCGGGAGACGCCTTCGGCCAGTCGGGTCGGGGTCCGGGCCTGGTTCGGGTGATGTTTTATCGAGTTGGGGCCCGTTTTCCCCATCGATGACCCGCACGATCGAACTCGACGACGACCTCGCGGAGCGCATGGAAAGCCACCTCGAGGACGACGAAACGCTCGAGGAGTTCATCGCCGAACTGGTCGCGATCTACGAGCAGGAAGGACGATTCCTCCAAGAGGGACCTTAACGTCTGGAGACGCAGAGGGGTGCGGCGGTTTCGAACAGCTTGCTCGCCACTTCGGTATTTTCGTACTCGAGGGTGTACGTCGGTGCATGCAGTACGACGAGATCGACCTGCGAGTGCGAGAGCGCGACGGCGAACGAATACTCGAGATCGACGGCTATTTTCGGCCGTTTCCGGAGTCGAAATCCTCCGAGCATCGCCGAAATGCGATCGTCGACCTCACGGAATCACAGGCGCGACAGTTGCACGAGGACCTCGGCGAGTACCTGGCCGCGTGGAAATGAAATGCACTGGAATCGAATCGATCGTCGCTTCTCACCTTTGGAGTGCAGACCCCCGAACGCGTCGGGGATCTCATGAGTACCGTCGATCGTGCCGTCTTCGCCGTCGCGGTGCTGTCTCTGTGGATCCTCGCTCTCGCACTCGTTGGGGTGGCACTCCACGGATTTGAACTGGTGCCGTCGGACCTTCCGCTCTCGCTCACCGTCTCGCTCATGGTGCTGGGCGGCGTCTTGTACCTGCTCGCCCTGGGATTCGTCAACTACTACGGTGGGATCGACGTGCGGCTGTTCTAGCGCCGACGTGAAGAGTGGGGAAAGTGCCCGTCAGCGCGATATGCGTCGTACTCGAGTCGGTGATCGTGGCTCGACCGTCGAACGAGCGGCGCTCACTGGGACCGGATCAGGCCACCTTCTTCGCTTCCGGTTCGCGAATGATCGTCACTGACCCCGGCGAACGACGCGAGACGCGTTCGGCGACGCTCCCGAGCAGGAACCGCGACAGCCCGCGGCGGCCGTGGCTGCCGAGTACGACGTGGTCGACGTCGTTCTCTTCCGCGTAGCGCACGATGGACGACGACGCCTTCCCAATCGTCGTGCTAGTCGTCACGTCCGCGTCGTACTCCGCCGCGATATCGATCGCCTCCTCGAGCAACCGCTCGGCGGATTCCTGCGAAATTTTGTAGGCGTCGTCGGAGTAGAACCCATCCATTCCCTCGGTGCCGGACCATTCTCGAGGGTCGCTAACGTGAAGTACGTGGATCTCCGCGTCGGGATACGTCGACAGAGCGTGGTGCAACGCGGCGGTCGCCTGGGACGACTCATCGAACGCGACGAGGATTCGAGGTGCCATGGGCGTCCCTCCGTGGACCAGGAGCAAATTTCCTCGGGGGTTGCGGCGCCGACCTCGCTCGTTCTAGTCCGTCACGGCGCCCGGGTCCGAAGTACCTTTGACCTCCCACTACAGAGACCCCGATATGTCCATGCACGTCGGCGCACACGTGTCAATCTCCGGATCGCGCGTCTCCTCTGACGACGAAACGCCACCGTACAGCGACGTCCGTAACGCCGTTCACCGACAGCTCGCCTTCGGCGGCAACTGCGGCCAGATCTTCACCACCTCCCCGCAGGTCTGGGCCCAGCCCGAAATTAGCGAGGAGGCCGCCGCCGGCTTCCGCGAGGAGACCGACGAGTTGCTCGAGGGCCCGTGGGTGATCCACTCGGCGTACCTGGTCAACCTCTGTACGCCTAAGGAGGGCCTCCGGGAGAAGTCGATGGCGAGCATGCAGGCCGAACTCGACGCCGCCGACCAGCTGGGCGTCCCGTACGTGAACGTCCACCTCGGGGCCCACACCGGCGCGGGCGTCGAGGGCGGTCTGGACAACGCCGCGAGCGTCATCGACGACCTCGAGGTGCCCGAGGACGTGGCCATCCTGATCGAATCCGACGCCGGCAGCGGGACCAAGCTGGGAGGTGAGTTCGAGCACCTCGCGGGCATCATCGACCGAACCGACGAGGACATCGGTATCTGCATCGACACCGCCCACACGCTCGTCGCGGGCAACGACCTCACGACGCCCGAAGCCGTCGACGAAACCGTCGGGCGTTTCGACGACGTGGTCGGCCTCGAGCACCTCGAGTACATCCACCTCAACGACTCGAAACACGACGTGGGCACCCACAAGGACGAGCACGCGCTCATCGGCGAGGGCTACATCGGCGAAGACGGAATGCGCGCCATCGTGAATCACCCCGACCTCCGTGACCTGCCGTTCGCGCTCGAGACGCCCACCGAGGACGGGAAGGGCTTCGCCTGGAACATCGCGAAGGTCAAGGAACTGCGAGAGGCGTAGCCCCGGCCTCGACACTCGTTTGGGAGTCTCGGTATCGCTCCTATTCGGAATCTCGGTATCGCCTCTGTTCGACAGATCTTCGAGGCGGAGAGGTGCCGTTGAAAGCACGTCTATTTTACCAGCAGCCGTGGTGCTGTCTGTATGGCAGACGACGAACACGAAGACGAGACCGAAGCGGAATCGGAAGCCGACGAGACAGAAACCGAAGCCGACGAAACGGAACGCGAAGGCGAGCGGGTGATGAGCCGGTCAGACGGTGCGGCAATCTTGCGCGAAGTCGCTGACGGCGTCGAGAACGGGACGATCGATATCCAGGGGGAGAACGGCTTCACGGTGGACGTTCCAGAGCACTTCGAACTGGAAGTCGAGTACGAGGTCACCGACGACGAAGCCGAGTTCGAAGTCGAACTCGAGTGGCCGATGGAAGACGGCGAACCGGTGGCACCGGACGAAGAACACGAGTAACGGCGGCTGTTGCGTCGGAAGGGAGGAAGACCGCGTTCACCAATCGAGCAAGAACGGGAGAACATGGTCAGTCACTGAACGCTGCGAGAAGTAGTATGAACGCTGCAAGAGGTAGTTCCCCGTCTTCTACACGTTTCCCCGGCGTGCTCTGTAGTTCGTCAGTCTCAGTCGACTGTAACGCACAGTAACGAACAGTATCGATCAGTAACGATAGTAACGAATATACTGTTACCATCGTTGCCCGCCGTCCTCCGTTCGATGCGAACTCACGCGGATACGACGGAGACAGCAGGCGGCCTATCCGGATCGAAACGTACGCGAGCCGTCTTCGAAGCACTATTCGTGACTGTCCTCTGGTCGTCTTCGTACGTCCTCATCAAAGTCGGCCTCGAGGAGATTCCGGCGGTGACGTTCGCAGGGTTGCGCTACGGCGTGGCGACGGTGGTTCTGGTTCCACTCTTTCTCCGCGGGGGCGGGCACCGATCCGTCCGACGGCTCGAGAGGCGAGAACTCGCCGTGTTGCTCGCCCTCGGGCTGTTCATGTACGCGATCACGCAAGGGGCGCAGTTCCTCGCGCTACAGTACCTGCGAGCGGCGACCGTCAGCCTCCTCCTGACGTTCACACCCGCGGTGGTTGCCCTGTGTAGTGTCCCGCTGCTCGGCGAGCGTGCCTCGCGACGGCAGTGGCTGTGGATGGCAGTCCTGTTCGTCGGCGTCGGGGTCTACTTCTACCCGTTCGACCTCGGCGTCCTCGCGCTGGTCGGCCTCGGTATCATGGCCGTTGGGCTCCTCTCGAACGCCCTCGCGTCGATCCTCGGCCGATACGCGAATCGCGACGGAACGCTGTCGGCGCTCGGCGTAACGACGGTCAGCATGGGGGTCGGATCGGCTCTACTCCTCGGGACGGGTATCGCCGTGCAGGGCCTCCCGTCGCTGAGCCTTCGGAGCTGGGCCATCGTCCTCTGGCTCGCGGTCGTCAACACGGCGTTCGCGTTCACCCTCTGGAACCGGACGTTACAGACGCTTACCGCGACGGAATCGAGCGTCATCAACAACACGATGCTCGTGCAGGTGGCGCTCCTCGGCTGGATCTTCCTCGGCGAGTCGCTCACGCTCACGGACGGTCTCGGCATGGCCGCAGTGCTGGCGGGCGCGTTGCTCGTCCAGGTCGCTGGGCGGCGGTAGTATTGGTAACGACGGTAACGGATTCCTTTTACTATTGGTCGTTCATGGCCACGTATGAGCCGCGACTCGCCGGTGACCGACCGCGTTCACGTCGTCCCGCTCGGCTTCGAGTACGCTCGCGTGAAAGAACCGATCCTGCGGTGGAAGGCCGATCGCGTCGTACCGATCGAGTACCGTGACAGCGACCGGGAGATTCCGTTCGTTCGAGCGCTCCTCGAAGAACTCGAGGCAAACGAGCGCATCACAGTCGACCGCCGCTCCTGTGACATCTTCGACCTGTACGACACGCTTGGGACGATTTCGGCAGCGATCGCGGACTACGCCGACGACGACGTCTTCGTCAACCTCTCCGCCGGGAGCAAGATCACCGCCATCGCGGGCATGATCGCCTGCATGGCGACCGGCGCACGGCCGATCTACGCCCGGCCGTCGTACGGCCCAGAGGCGTCGCGGATCCCCGAGGAACCGCTTCACGAGGAGGTGGCGGAAATATTCGAACTACCAAGGTACCCCATCGAACGACCATCGGACGTTCACGTCGCGTTTCTGGCACACGTCGACGCGGAGACCGCGGAGACGGCCAGCGGGCGCTACCGCGGGGTAAGCAAGACAGACCTGATCGACTTCGCCCTCGAGTCGGCGTTCCCGTTCGTCGCGCGGTCCGAGGCGACGACGCGGAAGGGCTACTATCGACTGCTGGATCGGCACGTCGTGAATCCCTTGCTGGAGAAGGGGTACTTCGAGGTCGATAAGGTCGGTCGCGAGAAGTACGTCACCCTCACCGAGGACGGACGGAACGTGCTTCGGGCGTTTCGATACGCCGCCGAAGAGGCCTGATCTGCTCCTCGAGGATGCTCGGGGTGGGCGGCGAACTCTCATAAATCATCGAAATCTTCCTCAACCGATCGAAACGCCGCGTCAGCGACTCTCTCGCTCTTCGTGGTCGTCGTCCCGCTCTTTGGACTGCCACCAGGAGATGGCAATCGACGGGAGAAACAGCACGAACCCCACCACCAGCACGAACAGTACGATTCCGACCGTCTCGAGCATCGTTCTCGAGTCACACTACGGTGGGACGTGTTGTACCTCTTGTGTGTGCCAGGCCGACGGCCCTGCCTGGGCTGTGGCCACCGACGTCGCATCAATGCTCGATGTCGATCAGGGCGCTGTGTATCGATCGAAATCACTCGAGGGTGCTGGACATCGCTTGAGGCTACTTGACGTCGACCCCCGATTCACAATTCGCCAGCGCCCACGTAGCTCGAGACCGCCTCGTCGCCACAATCCAGACGCCTTTTTACCCGCCACCCGCAACCTCGAGGCGTGCGCGCGTTCTCCGAAGCCTACCTCCGCCGGACCCGCGAGGGCATGTGGGCCGACTCCCGTGAAGCCCTCTCGAGTCTCGACCTCGCTTCCCGCGAGCGCGTCTTGGACGTGGGCTGTGGCTCGGGCGAACTCACTCGCGTCCTCGCCGAGGAGTGTCCTGGCGAGGTCGTCGGGTGTGACGTCGACCGGTCGTTGCTCGAGTTCGCTCGCGATCCAGTGGACGCAGAAACGTCGGCAGCCCCCGTCGTCCAGGGCGACGCCACTCGCCTCCCATTCGCCGACGACAGCTTTGACCTCGTGCTCTGTCAGGCCCTCCTGATCAACCTGCCCGACCCGGCCGCAGCCGTCCAGGAGTTCGCCCGCGTCTCGAGCGAGGGCGTCGCCGCCGTCGAACCTGACAACGGCGCCGTCACCGTCGAATCCACAGTCCCGCGGGAAGCGACCCTCGAGCGCCGCGCTCGCCGGGCTTACCTCGGCGGCATCGAGACGGACGTGACTCTCGGCGCCGGTGCTCGAGAGGTGTTCGAGTCGGTCGACCTCGAGGACGTCACCACCTCCCGCTACGACCACGACCGTTCGATCGAACCGCCCTACGACGAGCACGCGCTGACGGTCGCCCGCCGAAAGGCGACGGGGGCCGGACTGGCCGACGATCGGGCGACGATGCTCGAGAGCGACCTTACGGACGAAGGCTACGACGACCTGCGGCGAGCCTGGCGCGAGATGGGGCGGGACGTGATCGAACAGATGCAAGCGAGCACCTACGAGCGGACGGAGACGGTGCCCTTTTACGTGACGTCCGGACGGGTATCGAGCCTCGAGTGAAGTAGATCGCTCACTTACATCGAGTCCCCCACACGTTGGGAACCACCGACTATTCGGTAATTCACGATCCCTGGTATCACGACTTGAGATAGGTCAGTATCAGTCTCGTTAAGTCGGTTCGGCTACTGGCTATGGTACGTAATGTACCCACGACTAAAGTCATGGGCTTTCCCCCGTGAGGGGTTTCGGCCCACGACTCGGCAACTCGCAGGCGGATTACACGCCAGCAGTTCCCCGTGTGGAATTACTCTATTCCACGGACGGGTACTCCCGAGCGGGGGTTTGTGTCCCACTGGGGTACAGGGGTATGGAAGCCCACTCTCCAGCGCGGAGGCACTGACCCACACCGCTTTAATTCCCGGTGGACTCGAACGCGGCTGTTTCGCGGGCGGTGAAATCCGCCTCGGAGGGACAGCGGCATCGTCCCCGAGTTTCGGCACATCGCCGGGACGGTCTGTCCGGGGCCGCATTACACCGGCCCGTACTGGCAGACACGTTCGGCCCACCAGAACTACCATGCAAGACACACCCACGAACGATAATGGTACCGAAACCAACCAGCCACCGCGCGGTGGCTGGCGGCGCGACCGACGCGCTCCTCCCACGACTTCACCCGTGGGTTTCCGCGCTGTTCAGTATATGAATCGAGCCGCCGAACGACCGCGCAAATCGAGACGAGGGCAGCGATGAGCAAGGACCAGATCGACGTCCGTGGGGCACAGGAACACAACCTCAAGGATGTCGACGTCTCGATTCCGCGTGAATCGTTCACCGTCGTCACCGGACTCTCCGGATCCGGAAAGTCCTCCCTCGCGTTCGACACGGTCTATGCCGAAGGTCAGCGCCGCTACATCGAGAGTCTCTCGGCGTACGCCCGCAACTTCCTCGGACAGATGGACAAGCCCCAGGTCGAGACCGTCGAAGGGCTCTCGCCCGCCATCTCCATCGACCAGAAGAACGCGGCGAACAATCCCCGGTCGACCGTCGGGACCGTCACTGAGTTACACGACTACCTCCGTCTGCTCTACGCCCGCGTCGGCACGCAGTACGATCCGATCACGGGCGAGGAAGTCGGCACCCAGAGCGCCCAGGACATGGTCCAGCAGGTAATGGCCCTGCCGGAGGGCACCCGCGCGAAGATCGCCGCCCCGATCGTCCGTGACCAGAAGGGGGCCTTCGAGGACCTGTTCGAGGAACTGCTGACCGAGGGGTACTCTCGAGTCGAAGTCGACGGCGAGGAAGTCGACCTCGCGACCGAGAAACCCGACCTCGACAAGAACTACGACCACACCATCGACGTGATCGTCGACCGCGTGAAGATCAGCGAGGAGGCCCGTCCCCGGATCACCGACAGCGTCGAGACGGCCCTCGAGGAGGCCGACGGCGTCCTCAAACTCATCATCCCCGACCCGAGCGACGAGATCGACCTGGGGTCGAATACCCGCTCGACAGGAGACCTTGCTGGTGAGGGCGACCACCGCCTGACCGTCGAGTTCTCGACGGCGCTGGGCAATCCGAACAGCGATTTCCAGTTCAGCGAAATCGAGACCCGTAGCTTCTCGTTCAACAGCCCGCACGGTGCCTGTCCCGAGTGTGAGGGGCTGGGCAAGACCAAGGAGGTCGACGAGGATCTAGTGATCCAGGACCCCTCGAAGTCGCTCAAACACGTCTTCGAACCCTGGAGCTACAACCGCTCGTACTATCAGACGCGACTCGACTCGGTGGCCGAGCACTTCGACGTGAGCCTCGAGACGCCGTGGGAAGAACTCGATGCGAGTATCCAGGACCAGTTCCTCTACGGCACGAACCGCCAGGTGGTCTTCAAACGCCGCACCAAAAACGGCATCCGGCGCAAGACCAAGCGCTTCGAGGGCGTCATCCCCAATCTCGACCGGCGCTACCTCGAGACCGACTCCGACGGCACGCGCGATCACATCGAGAAGTACATGGCCGTCACGGAGTGTCCGGCCTGCGACGGCTCTCGGCTCAAGGAACAGTCTCGCCACGTTCGCGTCGGCGGGACCTCGATCGACGAGGTCAACCGCCTGTCCATCGGCGACGCCCTCGAGCACTTCGAGGGGCTCGAAGCCGAGTTGTCGGGTCGCGACCTCACCATCGCCGAGGAGATCCTCAAGGAGATTCGCGCCCGCCTGGGCTTCATGTGCGAGGTCGGCCTCGAGTATCTCACCCTCGACCGGGAGGCCTCGACGCTTTCGGGCGGCGAGAGCCAGCGCATCCGACTGGCGACGCAGGTCGGTTCCGGCCTCGTCGGCGTCCTCTACGTCCTCGACGAGCCCTCCATCGGGCTCCACCAGCGCGACAACGACCGCTTGCTCGACACGCTCTGTGAGCTTCGAGACATCGGCAATACGCTGCTCGTCGTCGAACACGACGAGGAGACGATGCGTCGGGCCGATCAGGTCATCGACATGGGCCCCGGGCCCGGGAAACGCGGCGGCGAGGTCGTCGTCAACGGACCGCTCGAGGAGGTCAAGGCCTGCGAGGAGTCGATCACTGGCGACTATCTTTCCGGGCGGAAGGGCATTCCCGTCCCCGAAGAGCGCCGCGAGCCACAGGGCGCGCTGACGATCCACGGGGCCCGCCAGCACAACCTGGACGACGTGGACGTGGACATCCCGATGGGGTGTTTCACGGCGATCACGGGCGTCTCGGGCTCTGGAAAGTCGACCCTGATGCACAAGGTGCTCTACAAGGCCCTGGCACGGGAGATGAACGACAACACCTCCGTAATTCCGGGCGATCACGACGCCATCGAGGGGATCGACCAGATCGAAACCGTTCGACTGATCGACCAGTCGCCCATCGGGCGCACCCCGCGCTCGAACCCGGCGACCTACACCGGCGTCTTCGACTACATCCGAGAGCTGTTCGCCCAGACCAAACTCGCCAAACAGCGCGGCTACGAGAAGGGACGGTTCTCCTTCAACGTCAAGGAGGGCCGCTGTGCGGAGTGTGGTGGGCAGGGAACGGTAAAGATCGAGATGAACTTCCTCTCGGACGTCTACGTCCCCTGCGAGGCCTGTGGCGGCGCTCGGTACAACGACGCCACCCTCGACGTCACCTACAAGGACGCGACCATCGCGGATGTCCTCGAGATGTCCGTCGAGGAGGCTTACGACTTCTTCGAGTCCTCGAGCCAGCTGCGCCGTCGCCTCCAGCTCCTGAAGGACGTCGGCCTCGATTACATGAAACTGGGCCAGCCTTCGACCACGCTCTCGGGCGGGGAGGCCCAGCGGATCAAGCTCGCCGAGGAACTCGGGAAGCGAGACACGGGCAACACGCTCTACTTGCTCGACGAGCCCACGACGGGACTGCACTCGGAAGACGAGCGCAAGCTCATCGACGTGCTCCACCGCCTGACGGACAACGACAACACCGTCGTCGTCATCGAGCACGAACTCGACCTCGTGAAAAACGCTGACCACATCATCGACCTCGGTCCCGAGGGCGGCGAGAACGGCGGTGAGGTCGTTGCGACGGGTACGCCCGAAGCGGTTGCCCGGAGCGAGAACTCCTACACGGGGCTGTACCTGCGGGATTTACTCCCCGGGGTGGACCTCGAGGGCCCGCGCGGCGAGCGCGTCGAGCCGATGACGATGCCGATGGACGACTGACGGCTCGATCCAATTTTCGCGACCGTAGAACGTGTTTCGATTGGTATTCGAGAAGCGTACCGCTCAGGCGATCGTCGCGTACACGAGCAGGCTCACGAGCCCACCGAGGATCGCCGCGCTGAGAAACAGCAACGACGGAGACGACAGCGTCGGCCGTGCTGGCTCCTCGGTTCCCTTCCTCCGCAGTTCTAGCACGTCTGCGACCGTGTACACGCTCACCGCACCCAGGAAGAGCGCGATTGCGCCGAACACGCTCGCGTCGTACCGCGCGCGGACGAACGGCCGGTCGAGGGTGTGGTGAAAGGCGAACAGGTCGGCCCACGAAGTATAGTGGAACGTCTCGAGCGGGGCCTGATACACCGGCGTGACGTGGTAGATGTCCGGACCCAGCCCCCAGATGCCGCCGACGACGACCAGCCACAGCGGCCACCGACCGTCGAGGTCGTACCGGGCCGCCAGCGGCGCTGCCACCAGGAGGACGAGCGAGGCGCCGACGAGGAAGTGAGCGATCGCGGGAGCCATCTCGAGGCGTGACTGTGTGGTCGTCGGTGGTAAGTACGAGCGCCGTAACGTAGAGTCATCAGTGGTTTACGGACAGCTATGGTTGGTTACGCGGGCCGTTCTCGGTGTTCGACCGTACTTCCGGCGTCTCGTTGATCTCGAGAGGAATAATGTGGTAATGGCCGGTTATGATCAGTGAACGGCTACGCTGTCAGTAAACGATTCGTCTGCTGATAGGAGACTCCCCTCAAATATCGCCCCTTGCGAGGCGATCGATGAATTCGCGTTGCTGTCGTTCCCGTTGCTCTTCCGTGTCGGCGACGCGTTGTTCGAGTCGGCGTTCGTCGGCCGTTTTTGCTTCCTCGTCTCCGTAGACGAGAATCCCGCCCTGAAGGGCATTTAGTCGTGGGAGGATGTCACATTATCGGTCGACTGTCTCGAGACGCGTGAATTCATAACTCGACCAAAGTAGGTTCGCCAGCGGACTCGACGGAATCGGGCTCGCCAGCGGGACTGTTGCACACGCGGAATTTGTCATGTGACGTACTCGCTAACTGTTCGAGAACGATGCTCTCGATGCTCACACCCGCTTAATACCAGCATACCTTTACCCTTCTGCCGATTTTTCGAGTCCAATGAATCGGATCGCCGTCTTCGGCATTGGCAGTACGAATTTTCGCTCCGTTCTCGGATCGCCGTCTGAAGGATTCCTGGGGGAGGTCACGACCGAACCGACACGACCGTACGAACTCGAGACCCAGACGCTCGAGGCGCTCGAGCGCCTGGCCGCGAACGCGGACGGCGACCTCGACGCGGTCGGCATCGCCACGGCCGGCCTCGTCGACGACGCGGGCACGGTCTTTTCGTTCGACACACCCGGCGGGGAGACCGTTCCGCAGGTACGACTCGCCGAGCGAATCGAGGCGTCGTTTGGCCTCCCTACGGCGGTTGCGAACGACTGCACCGCCTCAGCGCTCGGGGAGTACGCCTTCGGCGCCGGCGCGGACTACCGCACGGTCGCCCACGTCACCTTCGGAACCGGGATCGGCGGCGGGGTCGTCGAAGACGGGCACCTGCTCCGGGGCGAGCACGGTCACGCCGGCGAGGTCGGCCTGCTACCGATCGTCGCGGACGGGGACCTCGAGAGCTGCGGCGTGCGCGGGGCGTGGGAGGCGTACTGCTCCGGGCGAGGAATCGCGCAGTACGTTCGCTCCCTGCTCGCCGAGGAGTCCCGGGAGACGACGCTCGATCACGAGACCGTGACCGCTGAGGCGGTGTTCGAGGCCGTCGACGCCGGCGATCAGGTTGCCGAGGACTACCTCGAGCGAATCGGCCGGTTGAACGCCGCGGGCCTCGGCGGGGTCTGTAACGCCCACGACCCGGGGCTGGTGACGGTGGGTGGCGGGGTCGCACTGAACAACGCCGAAGTCCTCCTCGAGGCCATCGAGGCTCACCTCGACGACTATCTGTTCGTCGAACGCCCGACGCTCGAGGTGACGCCACTCGGGGACTTCATCGGCCTGTACGGGGCGATGGCTCTCGCCGAGGGAAAATCTGTGCACTGAGCCCGGAGAAGAAATTCTCGCTCGTAGCAAACAATGGTTAAGCCGTGTGGTGAGATACCATCCAACATGGCACAACGCGAGATTCAGCCTGAGCTGTCCGTCGACAAATACACGCTCGGCCTCGTCGGACCCGATCAGGAATGGGCAGGAACCGTCGCTGACGGCGGCACCGTTACGACGCACACGCCGCCAGCGTGCTGGGGACCGATGATCACTCCCTCGTTTCGAGGGGGGCACGAAGTCACCCGACCAATTCGTGTCGAGAACGCGGAAATCGGCGACGCCATCGCGATCAAAATCCGTGACATTGAGGTGACGAGCGTCGCGACCAGCACTGGCAGCATGGTCGAGCGCGCGGACGCCTTTGGAGATGATCCGTTCGTTGATCACCGGTGTCCCGAATGCGGGACCGACTGGCCGGACAGCGTCGTTGAGGGTACCGGCGAGGAGTCGATCCGTTGTGCGGAGTGTGGAGCTAACGCTTCGGCGTTCGGGTTCGAGTTCGGGTACACCGTCGCCTTCGACGACGATCGGCAGGTCGGCCTCACGATGGACGCCGAAGCCGCCGACGAACTCGCCGACCGCGCCGAAGCGGCAATGGCACTTCCCGAGCACTCCCGCCAGCACCCTATCGTGCTGTACAAGCCATCGGAGATACCGGGAACGCTCGGTCACCTTCGGCCGTTTCTCGGTAACATTGGGACAACGCCGCCGATCGAAATGCCAGACTCACACAACGCCGGCGACTTCGGGCAGTTCCTCATTGGTGCTGACCACGATTGGGGCCTCGAGACCGAAGCCGACCTCGAACAGCGTACCGACGGCCACATGGACGTCAACGCGGTACGGGAGGGGGCCGTCCTCGTCTGTCCGGTGAAAGTCGACGGCGGCGGCATCTACGTCGGCGACATGCACGCCAATCAGGGCGACGGCGAACTCTCCTTACACACCACGGACGTCAGCGGGCGTACGACGTTCGACGTCGAGGTCATCGAAGGCCTTGAGCTCGCGGGGCCGCTCCTGTTGCCCAACGAGTCTGATCTGCCTCACATCAGCAAGCCCTTCACCGATGCCGAACTCGAACGAGGACGGGACCTCGGCGTCGAGTACGGCGTAGAGCCCGTCGAGGACGTCGGCCCGATCCAGATCATCGGTTCTGGGGCGACGATCAACGACGCGACCGAGAACGCGTTCGCACGGGCTAGCGACCTCCTCGAGATGTCCGAGGGCGAGGTCCGAGCGCGCTGTACGTTCACCGGCGGCGTCGAAATCGGCCGTCTCCCGGGCGTCGTACAGCTTACCATGCTCGCCCCGATGGATCGCCTCGAGGCGCGAGGGATCGCCGAGGTCGTCCGCGAGCAGTACGACCTCTGAGCGTTCGGAAACTCGGCAGGAGACGTATGGAACGTATGCGTCGTCAACAACCCCGCGCACGGTGGCGCGGGGCTTGTCAGTGTTCTCAGCCTCTACCTCGCTATGGAGTACGGGATGAACCCCCGGTTCGGCGTCACTGTCCCTGACTTGAGGGCAAGTTGACTGTTGCCCGTCCGCCGTGAGTCGTTGAGCCCACGACGGACAAACCGCCACCCGATGTTTTTCGCCGCATTATAATCCGCGTGAAGTGTTTTCTCGCACTTCACACACTCGAAGTGGGATTGCACAGGTCGATTCCCACGGCTCGTGTGGCCACACTCACTACATCTCTGACTCGTGTATGCCGCATCCACGAACTCGATACGAATCCCGCGTGCTTCGGCTTTGTACGTCACGAACTGGATGAGTTTTCGGTGCGCCCACTGGTGGAGCTTCTTTGCGTTCGGCATCCGGTCGCGGATGTACGACAAGTCCTCGAACACGATGTGAGAACATTCGTGTTCAACGGCTTCCTCGATAATCGCGTTCGAGACTCGGTGCAGTTTGTCCCGCGAGTACCGTTCTTCGCGGGTTTCTCGACCAACGATGGTTCGGTGAGCTGACTGTGTTCCAGTCTGTTGGAGTCCACCACGGACGTGTTCGAATTGGTCGTGGTCGTGAACCAGTTTCTTCCCTGACTCGAAGTGTGCTGTACTGGTGACGGCGAGGCGTTGGATGCCGAGGTCTACTCCGAGAACTGTTCTGTCCTCGGCAGGAGACTCTTGTTTATCGAACGGATTCGGTTTGCGGAACCCGAGGTGCAAGAAGTAGTCCCCGTCACGAGCAGTGAGCGTGCTTTCGGTGACGCTCCACTCGTCGTCGTTCAGGAATTGGTACTGGTAGCCGCCTTCATCTTCCGGAAGGGCGAGTTCGCACCGGACTCGACTCTCGATTGTGGTGAGTGAGACGGTGTTGTCCTCAAAGAGCGTCAGCGTGTTCGCATCGTACTTGATGGTTGGGCTAGTGAACTCTGGACAGGATACCTTGCGGCCTTTGTCTTTGAGTTCTCTGACGCCTGTGAGTGCGCTTGCGGCTTGGTGAGTGGCGAGTATAGCGTGTTGACTCCCGAGACGAGTTTCCTCGCGCACATCAGAGTACGCGAGTTTCTGGAGCCCATATTTGGAGTCCTCGTTTTCGTCCCAACCGATTTGAGAGGCGAGTGTGGCTCCGTGTTGCCAGTCGCTAATCGTGGCTTCGAGCAATTCAGCGTCTTGCTCGTCACTCAAGACGAGTCGAGTGATGGCTGTGCGTCTCAGGTAGTCGTCCACTCTATCTTCAAAGAAGAGGCCTGGTTACTTAATGATTTTTATACTGTTGGTTGTCGCCTTCCTCCCCGGGCGCGGTGGCCCGGGGAATCCGCCTTCTACCAGTTTGAATCGCCGGGAAGAGAGAGACAGTCGCACCCGCAGGACAGGAGTCGTCGAAACTCGCCCGGCCGCCATCGACCGTCACGCGAACGCTCGGACGGAGCGCACCATCCTCAGTAAATAGCTGGGGACGAGCGCGCGGATACGCCTGTACAAACGCGTCGACGACCTCGGCGACCGTATCGGGGTCGCACTGGAGGGTAACCGTCTTCGCCCCGGTGGCGCCGCGTAACGGACCGTAGACCGTGACGTCCATACCATTCGAGAGGCAGCCCGGAGGGATGAGTCTCCCGGCGCTCCCTCGCGCCTACCGCGATATCGCATCACCTTCTCTGCCGGTCACACCAGATATCACTTCTTGACATCCTCCACACGACTGAAGTCGTGGGCTTTCTCCTCGAATCTGTGTAACCCACCGTGCCCTACTTGCCCCCTTCGGTTGCTCCGCAAGGCCGGGGACTCTCCCTTAATTTGTGCTGACCAGCGGTGAAAGCGTAAGACGAAACCGCTAGACGGAGTTTCCGATATCGCGGTCGCGCTCCGGCCCCATCATCACGGTGACGGGGCCTTCGAACGCCGAGACGACCTCCGCCATCACGTTGTCGAAGGTGGTGTTTTGCCACGGACCGTTCCGGTGACCTGCCATGAAGATCGTCGAACAGTCGCGGTCGCGGGCGCGCTCGAGGACGAGGCTAGCCTGTCGTCCGACGTGGGATTCGATCTCGTAGGACACGTCGAAGCCCTCGAGGGCCTCCCTGGCAAGACGCTTTGCGTGACGCACGCCCTCTTCTTCGGCTTCCCCGACCGTATACGACTTCTCGACGTGCGGGATGGCGAGGCGCGCCCGATCGCGCTCCTGAAACTCCGATGTCGGCATGATGGTCAGGAGGATCAACTCCACGTCACACTCCTGAGCGTGTCTGCCAGCGTACTCCAGGAGTCGCCGGGACGTCTCCGAAAACCCGAGTACGACGAGCGCGCGGTTGTGGTCAATCATACGTTTCGTACTGGATCCAAGGCTGTAAAACGGGGGGCGCGGGAGCGTCACGGGTTTTCCTCCCACAGTCTTCGCGGAGTCGTCACGAGGAGGGCGTTGGGAAAAAGCGGCCGACCTACGCCGAGTACGGCGGCGATTCCTCCCTAATCACGGACGAGATGTTGTGCATTTCGTCCTTGAGGAGGACGACCAGGTCGTCGAGCGTGACGATCCCCGTGAGTTCGCCGTCTTCGACGACCGGCATCCGACGGACGCCGTGTTCGCGCATCTGTGCGCAGAGTTCGAAGACGCCGTCACCGCTCTCGGCGGTGTACGGGTCGTCGGTCATGACGTCGCGTGCGGTCAACTCGGTGGAGTCTTTTCCTGCTCCGACGGCCCGCATGCCGAGGTCGCGATCGGTGACGATCCCTGCGGGTCTGTTTTCGCGTTCGATCACCACACACCCGACCCGGCGCTCGTCCATCAACTGGGCGAGTTCGGGAAGCGGCGTGTCTGGTCTGGCCGATACAAGTTCGTTTCGTGGGCGGGCGATATCTTGCAGTGGCAATGGTCGTTCCTCGGGTTGTGGTCCAGCGGATCGTCGGCATCGACCGAGGATCATGTTAACACGACACAGGTTTGGGGGAAGCGTTTACGTTTTCTGATGAAAAGGATCGATGACCCGTCGCTTCTTTACGTGGCCATCCGTGGGCGTGATCGGGCGGGAAGACAGTTCGACAGCGAGAGCGTTCGTATACGCTTCCAGTCCGGGCCGTGATCGGCGACATCGTGACCCTCGTTATGACCGCGATCAGTACCGGACCGGATAGAGGTGACATACCGGTTCGACGGCGTCCAGAAACCATCGAAATCAATTTCTACAGATGGACAAGACAAGTTCCTCAGAGGCGTCGGATAATCTCCGGTCTTCCGTGATGACGAATGGCTTTTGTCCTTTCGAACCACTCTACCCCGAGGTAGTTCACAAGAACCCACCCTGCGTCCCCCACGCATATGTGACGGGCTGATGTAGTCCGTCGGGTATGACGCCACCCTCTGACGGAGTCGAATTCCACCGGTCGTCCAACCCCGACGCGGCGCAACCGACGCTGATCGAGGGACTGCCAGGACACGGGCTGGTCGCCTCGATTGCGGTCGATCAACTCACCGACCAGCTGGGACTCGAGCAGTACGGGTCGATCCGATCCGATTCGTTTCCACCCGTCGCCTCGTTCGCGGACGGACTCGTCCAGGACACGGTTCGCGTCTACAGCGGGACGGACCCCGACGTCTTGACACTCCAGAGCGACGTACCGATCCCGGAAGACGCGTTCACCGACCTGAGTGGGTGCGTGCTCGACGAGCTGGTCGACGACTTCAACCAGGCGATTTTCCTCGCCGGGGCGCCCGCCCAGTCCGAGGAGCAACGGGGCGAGGTTATCGGAGCCGCCACGACCGAGACACTGCGAGACGAACTCGAGGCGGCGGGGATCGAACTCGCGGCGGACTCCGGGGCCGTCGGTGGCGTGACCGGCGCCCTCGTCTCCGCGTGTTACCAGGCGGACGTGCCGGCAGCACTCCTACTCGTCCGGGCGGATCCACGGGTCCCTGACCCGGCTGCGGCCCGGTCTGTCATCGAGAACGCGCTCGAACCACTCGTCGAGTTCGACGTCGACACCGACGAACTCCGCGAGCAAGCCGAGGAGATCCAACGCCAGAAACAACAACTCGCCCAGCAGATGCAGCCCCAGGGTCAGGACCAGCAAGAAGAGCCGATGCAGGCCCGAGGGATGTTCCGGTAACGCTGGATCGAGGGACCGTCCTCGAGACATGTCCGTCCTGTGAGGAGGTACCGCCCATTTCCAGTCAGCGTACGATTCGCCCGCTTTTCGGTTCGTTCACCGGCTGCCTCCGGTGCGAGGTCATCACCGAGGACGGCGTTGCCTCGGTAGCGCCACGTGTCGAACGAGAGTTGTGAACGGAGCGCACGATCGGGACGAGCCCGCATCGACAGGTTCGAGTCGGTCGGATGCGAAGCGAGGACAACGTTCCAACGCACGTCCCACACAGCCGCATGATACACTTGACACCGTTTTTCGTAGCCGAACTGTCGATCGCGATTGGCGGGAACCTCGAGGCGCTCGTCGAGTCGGCGACGGGCTGGCCCGGAATGGGTATTATCTTCGTCTACTCGTTTCTGATCGCGTTCGCACTTCCCGGACCGAGCGAAATCGTCCTGCTCGCGCCCCTCGACCTCGGGCTTCCCTCGTGGGTACATCTCTCGACTATTATGCTCGTGAGCGCACTCGGAAAGGCCGCCGGAAGCGTCTTCGCCTTTCACATCGGTCAAGAGGTCAAACAATCCGGACCGATCGTCCGCTGGGTTCGGCGCTCGAGATGGGACGTCCTGGAGTGGTCAGAGAAGCGATCCACCCAACTCGCCCGGCGATACGGGTACGCCGGTCTCGCGTTGGCGCTGTCGGTCCCGTTCTTCCCCGATACGATCTCGATCTACGCGTTCGCGGTCCTCGATAAGAACTACCTGCGATTCGCGATTGCGACGTTTGTCGGCAGTCTCGGGAGGCTTCTCGTGACCGCTGGACTCGTCGGTGGGGCATCGGTTGCGGTCTAGTCACTGGAACCCTTAACCCGCTCGCAGTGGCAGTGACACTGTATGCACTACCGACGACTCGGGACGACGGGACTACAGGTCTCGCCACTCTGTCTTGGCACGTGGCGCTTCGGCCAGGAATCGAACGGGGTCCTCGAGACCGATCGCGAGACGGCCCACGACCTGCTGTCGGCGTTCGCCGATCGGGGCGGGAACTTCATCGACACTGCCAACGGCTACGGCGATGGGGACTCCGAGCGCTGGATCGGCGAGTGGCTCGCCGACCGTGATCGCGAGGACTTCGTCGTCGCCTCGAAGTGTTACTGGTCGACCGTCTCGCGCTTCCAGGAGAACCTCTCGAAGAAGAACGTCCGGGCGGAAGTCGAGGGCTCGCTCGAGCGCCTCGGGACGGACTACCTCGACGTGCTCTACCTCCACCGGTTCGACGACGAGACGCCCATCGAGCAGACGCTTCGGACCGTCGACGACCTCGTGAGCGACGGCAAGGTCCACTCCGTCGGCCTCTCGACGGCCGACGCCTGGAAGCTCACGAAGGGGCTGTGGAAAGCCGACGTCAACAACTACGAGGCGTTCACGGTCACCCAGCCGCTCTTCCACGCGGCGTACTACGAGGACGTCGCCGAGTACCTCGACGTCTGTGCCGACCAGGACCTCGCGGTCTGTCCGTACTCGCCGCTGGCGGGGGGCTTCCTGACCGGGAAGTACGACCGCGCCGGCGAGGATACCTACGACCTCGAGGCCCCCGAGGGGACGCGCGCCCAGCTTGACGACCGCTTTCTGGACTACTACGTCTCAGAGCGCGGCTGGCACGTCCTCGAAGCGGTCCGGGAGATCGCCGACGAGTGCGACGCCTCGCCCGCCCAGGTCGCGATTCGCTGGCTGATCGACCAGCCCGACTTCGACTGCGTCCCGATAATCGGCGCGCGGACGGTCGACCAGCTTGAGGAGAACCTCGGGGCTCTCGAGGTCGACCTCTCGGGTGAGCAATTCGATCGCATCCTCGAGGCGCGTTACGACGAACACGGCAAGCTGTACAGGACCGGGTGACATC
Organism: Natronosalvus rutilus; assembly: GCF_024204665.1. NCBI lineage: Archaea > Methanobacteriati > Methanobacteriota > Halobacteria > Halobacteriales > Natrialbaceae > Natronosalvus > Natronosalvus rutilus. The sequence goes on from NZ_CP100355.1 coordinate 1,139,302, forward strand.
CTCCTCGCCGTCAACGGCGAGGCCTCCCACGCAGTAGGAATACCGGACTTGCCGGTAAGGTTTTAAGACTCATACGCTCCAAGCGTCATTTGCGTAGGTGCGCTCGGCTTAGGTGGTCTTACGGCGGTGTCACAACCGCTCCCATCCTGTGGCGAGTCATCGTCACACGGTTTCCAAGTGCAACTCTCTCCCCACGGGTCGACCCGCTTAGCGATGCTTGCTGCTGCACTGATATCCGCCTGAAACGTCGAGACGTGACAGTCGTCGTTCGTACATCGGAGTTCCGCTTGTGTACTTCGCTTCCCGACGTGTCCGCACTCGTGGCACGTCTGGGACGTGTAGGCTGGATTCACGTATTCGACTGGGATACCAGCGTCCGTCGCTTTGTCCTCAACACGATCCTGAAGCCGTGCAAAGGCCCATGCGTGAAGACGCCGGTTCATGTACTTGCCGTAGTCCAAGTTCTCGCGGATGTACGTCAAGTCCTCCATCACGATCACCGGATTCTCGAAGGTGTCAGCGTATTCGACGACTTCGCAGCTGGCCTTCTCGAGAATATCCGTAAGCGCGTTTTGGTAGTAGTCGAACCGTTCGTCAATGCGCCATTCAGCATCGCGTTCCTGTAGTCGCTGAAGCGTGGTCGACATTTCCTTTCGGAGGTGTTTCGCACGCTTGCCACTCCAAAGAACGGGTCTTGTCGGCGTACCGCGCTTAAGGCCACAGCCGTAATTAGCGCAGTCTCGCCGATATCAAGCCCGACTGGTGTGGTGTCACCGTCCGTCGTCGGTTCTTCAATCGGGTACTCGACGGTGACGTGAAGTACCCAGTTCTTCCGGTGACGCTGAAGCCGAATCTGACCGGCTTTCGCATCCTCGGTGAGTAGATCGTGCCAGAGGGCTTCTTGCTCCGGGTTGATTCGAAGCGGAATCCAGAAGTTCGTTCCGTGCCCCGGTCGCGGTGCCCACCACGTAAACTCATACTCACGTTCGCTCGAGTGGTCGAACGTCGCAGCCTGGTTCGTGAGTCGGAGCGGATGTTCGTCGTCGATCTCACGGGCATTGTACGTCGTTCGGAGCTTCTTGACGTAGCTACAGAGTGCAGCCTTCGCTTGGTACGGAAGGTTGAACGGTGTCACTACCTCGGAGACTCCGCCCATCGTATCTGCACCGGAGGCAAACGCATCCTGAAGCGCCTCGCGGTACGTCTCGAGGGTATCCTGTAGCTTCTCCTCTTTGTGCGCTGTTGGCGGGGCAAGTGTTGCTTCGAGAGTCTTGTTCGCCGTGGCCGACATTACTGATCCTCCACGTAGTCCATGAGAACGTCAATGCTCACTTGCCCCGTGCTGGCGAGGAAGTATCCCGGTTGCCAGAACGAATCTTCGAGCGTCTGTTTCACTTCAGGGTACTCGCTCCGAACCTTCCGTGACGTCACGCCCTTTAGCGAATTGATGAACTTCGTTATGTCAGTGGTCGGTTTCGCGGTGAACAGGATGTGGATGTGGTCGGCCCCGCCATTCACGTTCTGAATGTCAACCCCGAAGTCCTCCGAGAGTTCGTTCGCAATCTCACCGATACGTTCTGCGATTTCTTCGGTGAGGATAGCCGCACGGTACTTCGTGACGGTCACAAAGTGATATTGGAGCGCGTATACCGTGTGCGACCCGGTTTGAAGGTTGTACTTCATTTGGCCTAACCAGATTCAGGAGGCCAATTGTATTAAACCTTGTTTCGTGGGGTACTCGGTGTGCTGTAGTTCGTGATTTATGTAGTCGACCGACGCGATTCACGCCCGCCGTGAACGGCGGGATTCTCTCGTTGTTTAAAGATAGTGACGGACGCCGGGACTGTGACTCAGTCCGGGTCCGAACGAGCGACGCGACGTACGGAGATTTGAGGAGAATGCTTACAGCTTTCGGTCTACAGACTCACGGCGTGCGACAGCAGCGTAGATTGATGGGGGGCACCGATGACGGGTCACGTGTACGTATGCGCGATGACGGAGCATGGATGGACCCGTCTGATCGACCGATCCTGGTCGAACTCGCGACCCATCTCGGGTGGGTCACTCCCGAGAGTCTCTCGCTCAATCTGCCCTACTCGGCCTCGCACGTCACGAAACGGTGCCGAACGTTCGAGATGCACGACCTGGTCGTCGCCCACGACGAGGCGACTGCCTACCGCATCTCGAGGCTCGGTCGCCGCCTGCTCTTCGAGAACACGTCCATCGCGGAAGGTACGGAGGACGGAAACGAACGGAACGCGACCGGTGAGACGACGCTCGAGTTCACCGACGAAACGCTCGGGGAGTGATCACGTCGAGAGATGACTGCCCGGACCAACCGTCACTCTCTTCGTTCTTCCGCCCAGCCGACTGACAGCCAGACGGACTCGAACGTACGGACGGTATCGATGAAGTCATCGGGGTCGATCGGCTTCTCGAGATAGGCGTCGGCCTCGGGGACGATCGATCTCACGAAGTCGTGTTGCGCTTCTGACGTCGTCAGGACGATGACCGGAAGCCGTTCGAACTCGGGATCAGCTCTAAGTTTCTGGAGAACTTCGTCGCCGTTCATTCGCGGGAGGCTCAGATCGAGGAGGACGACGTGGGGCCGCGGCGCATCCTTGTACTCACCACGCTGGTAGAGAAAGTCCAGGGCGCGAACGCCGTCGTTCACGACGTAGAGCGTGTTCGCGATTTGCCCGTCCTTGAAGGCCTCTTCGGTAAGACGAACGTCGCCAGCGTTGTCTTCGACGAGCAAGATATCTGCCGACTGATGAAAGGAGGGCAACTGATTGTTCACGACTTTCATCGCGTTATCCCTCCATACCCGGATGTTCGAATCCGTTTGATATGGGCGTTCTGACCAATCCTTCAAACTTGACAGGTAATAGCCATTAACCGAGGTGGTGGAGGGACTGGCTCTTCGTCAATCTGTCCACTGTCCCAGCTCCGACGTCGTTTCGAATTCGGCACGGGCCTCTGGTGCCAACCGTGAAAGTACCGTCGTGCTACCACGTTCCTGTTCGACCAGTCCTTTATCCTCGAGGCGTTCCAGATGGTGTGACACCGTGCTGTCAGACCGGTCGACTTCGTTCGCGAGATCCGTTACGCTGACGGGTTCGAGGCGAGCGATCGCCTCGAGGATGTCTCCGGTCGGTTCGTGCGTGAGTGCGGCGCGGAGCTGATTCGTGTCGCTCCCGGCAGGATAGTACCAGATCTTCCCAAATACCGTCTCGGAGGCGAGTAACTCCTCCTGTTCGAGCACCTCGAGGTGATACCGGAGGGTCGAGCGGTGGAGGTCGTGGGTTTCCCGAAGATCACCGATGTAGATCCCGGACGTCTGGTGGACCGTCTCGTAAATGTCCTGGCGGACGTCGTGTTCTAGCGGATCGGAACTCCCGGAGTAGGCGTGCCCAGCCAGAAAGACGATGGACGTGACCGTGGAGGGCGATACCGAGAGTGTCGTCTCGGACGACTTGCTATCGACCGTATCGGGGGGCTTGATCAGCCCCGCATCGTTACGACTGTGTGTCGTGGGTTCGCTCGTTGATTCTCCGACGACGATCCCGGTCGCCGCAAAGCTGTGCAGGATGAGGACGATTCCGACGGCTGCGATCAGGATGGCCCGGGTTGATCTGGTGAGCATGGGTTCTGCCGTTCAATCATCGTTAGTTCGAACCGGATCTCTGGCGGTGCACACGGACAGACTCGTGGGATTCGATCGTACGTGGACGCTGTCGGGCGGTGAGCGGCTTTGTACCGATACTGTGATCGGTCAATGCCGTTAGTTAAAAAAAGCACACTTACTTCTGCCGGATTTTCTGAGACTTTCTTACTCGAGGTCACGGACAAAGTTGGTGAACGTTTCCGCGAACTCACGTGCTCGTTCGTCGGAGTTACGTGTCGTAAATCGAACGATGATCGTATCCTTCTCGTCCATGTAACGAACCCGCTCGAGTTGTTCGGTTCCCTTCCAGATTCCAGAGATTTCGACCAGCCCATACTCTCTGTGAGCGTACGTCTCTCCCTGTTCGACCTCCTGATAAGAACCGGCTTTTACTGTTGATTCGGACATGTGCCCAGCACTACTCGCTGATGCCTTCCGTGTCGTATTATCTGCGCTTCGCCCGTTTCCACTCGGATCGGTAGGGCTTCGCGAGTTGCTCATCAACGTGCGCTATTTCGAAATCATATTTAAAACATGAGAACGATAGCACGAGGTTGAACCCACCCACGCTCCATTTCGCCAGATGACACGGTTTTAATGACTGGTAAAGCGATTCCAGAACCGAATCAGTTCAACTAATCGACACGGGGAGAGGCGTTGTTCGAGGGATGTTCCTAATACAGAACCGGAACCCCTCTGGCGAGCAACGAGGCGGATTTCGACTACTCGTGAATGCCCATCGCGCTAATCTGCTCCTGGTATCGATTTCGAATCGTGACCTCGGTCACCTGGGCAACGTTCGCGACTTCCCGCTGGGTCTTTTTCTTGTTACAGAGGAGCGCTGCAGCATAGATGGCGGCTGCGGCATATCCCGTCGGTGACTTCCCCGACAACATTCCCTTCTCGGCCGTGGTGTCGATAATCTCGTTGGCCTTCGATTGCACTTCTTCGGGCAACTCGAGTTCGGAACAGAAGCGAGGGACGTACTTCTTCGGGTCGACAGGCTGCATCTCGAGGCCGAGTTCCTTCGAGATGTACCGATACGTGCGGCCGATCTCCATCCGGTCGACCCGCGAAACGGCGGCAATTTCGTCGAGGGATCGCGGAATCCCCTCCATCCGACAGGCCGCGTACAACGTGCTCGTGGAGACGCCCTCGATGGACCGCCCGCGGATGAGGTCCTCCTCGAGCGCGCGGCGATAGAGGACGCTCGCGACCTCTCGAACGGAGCGCGGAACGCCCAGAGCGGAGGCCATCCGGTCAGTCTCGGAGAGCGCAAACTGGAGGTTTCGCTCGCCGGCGTCCTTCGTTCGGATTCGCTCTTGCCACTTGCGCAGCCGATTCATCTGGCTGCGCTTTTCCGAGGAGAGAGAGCGCCCGTAGGCGTCCTGGTTCTTCCAGTCGATCGTCGTGGTGAGCCCCTTGTCGTGCATCGTCTGCGTCGTCGGCGCACCGACGCGCGACTTGCTGTCGCGCTCGGCCGCGTTGAACGCTCGCCACTCCGGCCCGCGGTCGATCGTCTCCTCTTCCAGAATCAGTCCACAGTCCTCACAGCTAATCTCACTTCCGTCTGCGCTTCTCGAGAGCGACGTCGAATCACACTCCGGGCAGGTTCGAACACCCTCTTCTCCAGTGGTTTCGTGCTCTGTCTGTGTTTCGTGTTCTGTCTGGGAAGTCAGGCGCTCCATTACCACTCATTAATCCTCGAGAGAGTTAAACGCTGGGTGGTTTCGAGGAGCCCGTGTGGCCAACCAGAAACGAAATGAATCTCGGTCGTATTCGTCGAGCAACCCTCTGGAATCGCTCGCGCGTGTCAGCGTGTAAGCTATTCGGCTCTGTTGGAACTCTCAATCGTCGATAAAACCGTGTGCGCCAGACAGAGTATCTACTCAGCAACGCGGCAATTGGGCGTAACTAATGTTAAATATTTGGGAGATATGGCGGTGAGGGTTTGTGCGTCGCGACCGAACAGTCCGGTGTGAACCAGACCGACACCAGCGCACGATCGGCGTCGAAGTCAGAAGTCGAAACCGTGCGGGCCGCGGCGAGAAGCGGCCGTGAGTACCTCTCGAGGGCAGCACCATATCTCCGGCGCGGCGTCGAATCGGGTACCATAACGGCAATTATCGGGGGGACGGGCCTCCTCAGCGGTATCCGAGCGCTCCTGGCCGGCGAGCACGAGCGCGGGCTCGCCAGGGTCACCCTGGGAGCTGGGTTCATAGCAGCCGCGCTCGACCAGCGGCGGTCCCGCAGCCGCGGCGAGGTGCCTGACGTCGAGCAAACCGACGTGGTAGACACGTCGCCTGACGTCGATGCAGTCGCCGATGAGGCCGGCAGCGTCGGGGAGGAAGATCACACCATCGGTGAGACGGCCGTGGAGGTCGCTGACACGTCCCCAGATGTCGAGGACGTGGGATCGGGGCTCGAGTCCGAATCTGACGTCGAGCCGGCATCGGTCGGCCAGCGCGAGATTGTCGACACCGGTCTCGGGAGCGAGGACCTCTCGGAGACGACCGAGCGTGAAATGAGGGATACCGATGGCGAGGAAGAGTCGAGCGACGAGACGACGGATACCGATGGCGAGGAAGAGTCGAGCGACGAAACGACGACCGAGGAGGACACTGACGCCGACGATGGCACCGAAACAGCGGATATCGATCGTCTGGGCGAGGCGGCCTTCGACAGGCAGAGCCGTGAGGTTCCGGCGCCACAGCGAGCGTTCAACCAGGGCTATCTGGCCCACTCGACCGAGGCGTTCTGGGGAATCCGCGCACGCGACGACGCGGTGTTGGTCTCCCTCGACTACGACGCTATCCAGGGCCGCGACGGGATGCAGTACGTCGCCAGCAGTGAAATCGGCCAGGACGTCCGCGAACTACCGATCCCCGACGCTGTCCTCACCCACTGGGACGAGGTATTCGGCGGCGGTACTGCCGTCATCGGCGGCGATGATATCCTATTCGCTACGACCGAGGATCTCGCGAGCGACGGCCTGCTACGCATCCTCCCTGCGGAGTGGGCCGACGACCTGTGACTACTCCCACGACTGAAGTCGTGGGCTTCTCCTTGACTTCGTGTAAGATGACACTTTCCACCCTGAAGAACGAGAGGATCTCAACTGGAGTATGGTTACCCCCACTTCTGACGATTGAGGTGGGTCTCATATCTTCACAGGAATTCTGAGCATAAGGCTCGCTTCTGATGTATCTAATTAATCAACAGCAGTTCACGAATTTGGAGAATGTTGGTTAACATGGTCCTCCCTTCCTTCGGTGTTAAATCCATCCTCAGTCAGTAGTAGTCGACCATCGCGACGCAGTTGCGTTTGTCCTCGACGAGACCGAAGACCGAATTTCGGAAATTTGAGACAAAGCAGAAACGCCGTTGAAATCCTACTCTTTCCAGATGAGGCCGTCGATGTGTGCCTCCATCACCGTTTCATCGTCCTCATTGGTGCACACGACAGAATTCGAGAGCGTATAGCGATCGTCGCGTTCTTCGACTGTTTCGGTTTTCAATTCACACCGGATTGTGTCTCCGGTATACACTGGTTGGAGGAAGTCGAATTCCATCGTCTTCGCGATATAGCTTAGATCCCCACCGATTTTCGTCGGGAGGGTAGCGGTGAGCAATCCTTGGACGACTAAGCGGCCTGCTTCGTCAGGTTCAGTGTGGATCGCTTGCTGATCTCCTGAGACCTCACCAAATTGGCGGACATCCGCTTTCGTAAACGTCCGCTCATAGGTGTGGATTTCGCCTTCTTCTGGTGAATAAGATCCGGACATGAATGCTCTACAGTTCCTATTCCAGCAAGCTAGATAATTCTGCGGCACGGGACATCAAAAGTCGGCTATGTTCTAGCGAAGAACATCAGCGCTGGTGACATCTTATGTTTCCCCACCATCCCTCGACTCAAAATCGACGTCCTGTTGTTCGCCCGCTAATGCGACGTGGCCATAGTTGATCAACCCGACGAAAACCCCGCCACCGATGATGTTTCCCAGCGTGGTGAACACCAAAAATGACCCGAATTCAACAGGGGTAACCGTGTCTGTGAGCACCATCGCGGAGAGTACTTCTGTGGTTCCGAGGATCGAATGGTGAAACGGTCCGAAGCCGATCAACGCCGTTACGAGGAGGACGAACACAATCCGGCCGATGGTATCTCGACTGGCAGCAGACAGCCACGTCGCCAGCCCCATCAACCACCCCGCGATGACGCCGGAAAGGAGGATCACCCACCAGGGAAATCCGAGAAGCGCATCAGCGAGCGATCCGAACGACGCCGGTTCCGCTATCCCCATCGGCGAGCCAATTGCTACGATCAACCCAACGAATGCAGCACAGCCGAGCAGATTAGCGATGTACACCACGCTCCAGAGGCGGGCGACTTCCGTGAGCGATGCACGACCGTCGAGCAACGGAAGAATCGCCATTGTAGTGTGTGCGGTGAACAGTTCCGTCTGTCCAACGACAACGAACAGGAACGCGATCGCAGAGATACCTGCCAACGTGGCCTGTTTCGTGAGTTCTGAGTCGAAACCAGTGGAGAACGTCAAGACCATCGCCATGAAGAGTGCACCGAAGCTCAGATTGAGGCCTGCTGAAACCCCCGACAGGAACACCCCCGTAGCTGGCCGTTCGATCTCTTTGAGCGCGTTTTCCATCTCCCGTTCGAGGATTTTGCGATACGAGAGCGTCGCGCCAGTCGGGCCACTCTCTGGCTCGGAACTCATTGGTGGTGATACGTACGATAATGCCCATGAACATACTTTGGGTTGGTAATCGCGGCGATCCGGCTGTGACAGAACCCGTCAGGGTTAGATAAAATTCTCATCCCGTGAGGTGTTCCAAATAGCGTGCTGAATGCACATGTAGTGTGCGAGAAGAGTCAATCAACGAAGAGTAGGGTCGATCAGTCCAGGTGATGCAGTTGCTGGAACAACGCTTAGGTTCTCCGAGTTTTGCCAAGAGTCTCGGTGGAATACAGTGGACGCAGAACGTGTGGTGGGGCACATAGCTACTCGTTCCCCGGTTCGCGGTGTCTCCGCCGCCATCGATCGTAGGCGTCCATGACTGCGCTCGAGCTCACGCCGTGCAGGATAATCGACATGAGGACGACGAAGCCGACGAAGGCCCAGAGCTCACCCGCTTCAACGAGGAGTTCTCTCTCTTGAAACGACGATTCCGCTAATGCGTGGGAGAGATAATAGAACGACCCGATACCACGAATACCGAAGAACGCGATCACGATACGTTCCGGCCAGGTGGCCGTGGTACCGAGGAAGCTTAGAATGCCGACCGCCGGCCTGATCACGACGAGAAGCGCCAGCCCCATCAGTCCCTCGAGCCAGGTAAGGGGCCCAAGTAATCCTCCAGCGATAGCACCCCCGAACAACACGAGTACCGTCGCCATTAGGAGTCGTTCGACGACGACAGCGAAATCGTGCAGTTCGACGTAGTACTCGTGTTCCCACTCGAAATGGCGGAGCGACAGTGCGGCGACGAAGACTGCGATGAAACCGTACCCCCCTAGGAGTTCCGTCACACTGTAAGCGACCAGGGTCGTGGCTAGCGCTTCGACGCCTGCCATCACCTCTTCGCCACGGGTCACCATCTCGGAGAGGCTCTCCGTCGCAGGTAAGCGAAACAACAAGCGAGCGACGAGCTCGCCGATAATCAAGCCGAGCACGGCCCCGGCCAAAATCTTGTAAAGAACGTCCACCAGCGCCCAGTCGATCAGCCACGCCAGAGATGCCCCCTCTGCGAGCGCCGCACCGGCTGCAGCGATGGCCAGATTTGTCAACGGAAAGGCCAACCCGTCGTTGAAGCCGGCTTCGGAGGTGAGCGCGAACCGAACTGTCCCCCACTCGTACTGGGGGTCCTGTTCCTCTTCGAGTTCCGTCAGCGGCGCGCCTGCTTCGACACCGGAGGCGAGCACCGGATCGGTGGGGGCGAGCACCGCCCCGAGTAGGATAGCTGTAGCTGGAAACAGGCCCATAACCTTCCATGCCAGTAACGCCATGATTCCTGCCGTGAGGGGTAATGCGATGGCGAGCAACCGCCATGTTGCGGACCACCGCTGGATCGAGAACGGGCGGTCAATCTTCAATCCGGCGCCCATGAGCGAGATGATAACGACGAGTTCAGTGAGTCGTTCAGTCAGGTAGGAGTTCTCGATCGGATCGAGGACGGGAACCCCGGGGACGAACGCAAATATGGTGAACCCGACCCCGACGTAGATGATTGGAAACGAGAGTGGACGATGTTCGAGCAGCCGAGGGAGAAGGACAGTCCCGAAGAGCGCAATTGCTATAATCAGCAGTGTAATCTCATACGCTGCCATCACTCAACCTACGGTATCGATTTGGAAAGCCGTTGGCCTCGTTCGACTCCCTCGTTGGCCTGTGTCTGACAGTCGGGAGTCTATGCAAGTTAACGACCACGGGTCGGGTGACCCGTGGCTTTTCTTGTTCCCTCAGCCTATGTCGTAAACACTCCACGCGAAGCGATTTCGCGGGATGAAGATGGGCGGTTTACTGAACGCCCCCACCCGGACAGACGCACCAACCGAACTTGGGGTTGGGTTTTGTGAGTCCGGTAATTAACCGATTCAACGTCCACGTTAGCGTGTTTCGCCCACGCTCGCCACGCCACGTTCACACTTGCGTTCCGGTCAGCGTGGTCTTGCTGAACCTCACACGAGTCATTCGTACACCGGAACCGCTGACCCTGACGGTAGCCACGGTGCCCACAACACGAACACGACTTCGAGTTGTACGGTGACTCAACCGTCTCGCACGGAATTTGGTTCCACGTTGCTTTGTAGCGAACCTGTTTCTCGAACTTGTGAAACGGGAGTTTGTGCAGACGCCGATTCATGTACGTTCCGTACTTGATGGCGTCTCGAATCCCACTCAAGTCCTCGAACACGATGGTTGGGTTCGAGAACTATTGGGCGAACTCCACCACGACTCGGGACATCCGGTGAAGAATCCACTCGGTGTAGCGTTCTTCTTTTTCCCCGAGTTGGTGGTGGATGGAGTGTTGGCCGTGTTCCTGACAGCGTTTCGTGATGGTGTGCGGTCTCGCTCGCACAGTGCAACAAGGCGTTTCCATCACACGGCTTCGTCTGTGGATTGGTTGCAGTCCAAAGAATCTATGTCTGAGCCCGTTAACCGAAGAATATGGCCGAACTCGATGAGATCGATTACGGTATTCTCCACCTATTGCAGGAGGACGCCCGACATCAAACACCGGTTGATATGGCCGAACACCTCCCTGTTTCCGCTCAGACCGTGCGTAACCGCATCGAGAAATTAGAAGAAGCCGGCGTTATCGAAGGGTACGCACCCAGCATCAACTACGAGAAAGCTGGGTTCCCAATCCGACTCCAGTTTATCTGTACGGCTCCTCCTCAACAACGCGAAGAACTTGCTAAGGAAATCCTTCAAATCGACCATATGGTACGCGTTGACGAGATGCTGAGCGCCACCGAGAATCTTCGCTCATTGGCCGTAACGAAAGATTCAGAGGAGATTAACACAATCACTGAAAAATTACACGAGTTGGGACTAACAATTGAACGGGAACAACTCCAGCGATACGAACACAACCGACCATTCAATCATTTCGGCGAAGAAACAATTTCTGAGGAATAAAAGACTACGGCAGATATTTTTACCACTACAATTTGGGAAAGTCAAATTTAATCTGATTTTTTCATATTCGCTCCTCGATTGTGCGCAATCTATTTGTCTCGGGAGTACAATGTGTGGGTATGGCACAATCCATTAGTTTATACTGTGAACCTGATGGGAGTGACACAGTCATCACAGAGATTATCTCGGCCATTGCGGAGATGGAAGGTGTCGGCCCTGCCGACTTACACCCTCCTCTTTACGACGTAATTGATCTTGAAGCCCTCGGGGCTGTGTTGTCCCACGATAGCGGTTTCGTCTCCGTCTCATTCACCTACAACGGGCAGGACATCGAATTACAGTCGAAGAGAGACACTCGTGGGGGAAAGAATGGAGAGTAGCAAATATCAGTGTAAATGTTATACGTGCGGCCTGGACCGCCTCTATGAGACCTTTGAACGGGGGCAGACAGAATTCAATGTCCACGCCGAGAATCAACATCAAGTTGAGTTAATACGCATTACCGGGGAACGTGAGCGTGTTGAACTGGAAGAGCCTGAGTCTACCGGCACAGAAGAACTAGGACTTGATGGTTCTGAACCAAAGGGAGCACGTACAGATTAGGTGACATCCTCCCACGACTGAAGTCATGGGTTTTCTCGCCTAATCTCTATAATCACAGCCGCACTCTCTCTTCTTCTTATTCTGTATCTCTATCGTCAGCAGAACTCCTTTCAGTAAATTCCTCATGGGACTTCCCCTGTACTGAGTGATCACCGACTCTCGTAGGTCACCTCTCATCTCGTGTGACATTAGCATCCTGAGTTCAGCACACACTAAATGAACTACCCGGTCTTGTCAGAAAGACGTGGCCGGTTTAGAGGATGTATGAAGAAGGGCAAAATTCGTTCCTGAGATAACTCTCGATTGGTGCAAAAAAGTTCAATTCCTCTCGCGTCCTCCTTACGTAAGCTATGGAACGATACGTCGATGGATTCGTCATCCCGGTCCTGAACGAACAGCTCGATGCATACCGTGAAATGGCCAGCGAGGCCGGAAAGCTCTGGATCAAACACGGCGCTCTCGAGTATTTCGAAGGCGTCGGAGACGACATGGAGCCCGACATGGACGGCATGCCAATGGTGACCTTCCCACAACTCGCAGACACAGAGAGCGACGAGACAGTTGTATTTTCATTTATCGTCTTCGAGTCGCGGGACCACCGCGACGAAGTGAACGCGAAGGTGATGGAAGATCCCACAATGGACTCCGACAACTACGAAGAGGAGATGCCCTTCGATCCGGAGCGCATGGCGTACGGTGGCTTCCGTTCAATCGTCAGCTACGAGTAACCATCGTCGTGTATCGTACAGTCTTGACGAACCCCAAGATAGACTGGTTGCGGGTCGTACGCGCCACTTCGGATCTGATGAATCGCCTTCGCCGTCGAATAGTGGTTCCCATCCACGACAATCGACGCTTCATCAGGATCGGGTTGAAAGAGTGTCAATCGTTCTTCGTGCATCGTCGTTTCGAAACTGTCAGCAAGCCGCCTGATATGTGCTACGTCAATATCTTCGAACGTATCCGGTAATTCCGATTCGATGATGCGCTTTGCGGCCCCTCGTATCGTATTATCCGGCGAGAGCTTTCGCCAGGAACTGTCTGCTGGTCCGTCAATTACTCTGAGACGTAGAAATTCCGTCTTATCCAGCTCTGTTGCATACCACGTGATATGGTGTTGCCAAATAAATGCGGCCTGAAACGGGCACTGACAAAGAAGTTCCCCAACGAGTTCCCACTCCGCTTCCTTCCGCTCAAAGTCAAAGTCTCGATAGCGTTTTTTATTTTCACGCTGGAGCCAATTCCGAGCTACCTCAGCCAGCGGAATTCCTGTTTGTCCCATTTGGCAGAGATGGACTTCGAGAGCCAAACCATTGGCGCTGTAACCTCGGTCGTGTACCAGGGGCTCAGCTCGGTATCCTAGAAGCAATCCTCGAGATCGTCCTTGTGACGCTTTCAGCGGTCTGCATGCGTCGGGTCCACCAGGACGGACTTCATGTGGCCGTCGTCGTCGCCGTCCTCGAGGCGCTGGGTTCTCCACGAGTGTCGACGTTCCCCATCTGAATGGTGGCGGCATTATAATGATGGACCGTGTACGTTTGATATGCCTTCTGAACCTTCATTCAAGGTGACTAGCTCGGCAGATGTCTCTCCCAGCGAGACGCTTGTCATAGGGGTATCAACAGTTGGACTAGCTGGACTCACCGCTGTGGACCATCTCATCAAGAATAACAATTCTACAGAGTTCGGCCACATCCTGACACGAAATGTCCCTGACATAACCCCTTTTGAAGAAGGAGAACCGCGCTTGCCACTACGTCTCTACGACCTACCAGATCTTGATCTGTCGGTACTCGTTGGCGAACTGTTCATCCCTACCTGGGCAGTAGATTCGTTCGTTGAAGCCCTCCTAGAATGGGCGTCATCGGCTGGAATTGGTGAGATCACTGTTCTTCACGGAGTTCCATTCCCACACGGGCCCGACGAACACGATGTATTCTATGTTGCGCCTACATCCTACCGAACGAAACAACTGGAAAATACTGACATCAAACCGCTCAAAGGAGGCTACCTCGATGGCATTGCCTCCGAGCTGATAACCTCAAATCTCACCGGTGAGGCACCACCAACTGGCGCTCTTATCACCCCGACTCATCCGCCAGGTCCCGATTTCGATTCGGCCTTACTCTTCCTCGAAGCGCTTCAGCGCATTTATGAGTTTACGATCGATGAGGAAGAACTCCGCCGTCGCGCCGACGAGGTTAAACAGTACTATCAGGAACTCGCCAATCAAATGGAACGCTTTGGAAGCGGTGAACGGCCCTCAGGAGGCTATGACTTCCCTGAAGATCGTATGTTTATGTGAAGTAGAATTTATCGTCCGCAAGGGCGCGGATCAGTCCTCAATCCAGTGCGAACGAGGACGTCGTGTGCGTGTCGGGGGTAGTCTGGGCGATGGATTGCGATGTCAATCGAGAGTTGGAAACGGGATCAGCATCAAAGAACAATAGAACGGGAGCTATCCGTACTGACACCGGTGCCTGTCTTCTCGAGGAACTGGAACAAAGAATCGGACGCAGTAGTAAGCTACCACGCCCTGAAGGGCGTGGCATTCAGCGTGGACTCCCGTTCTAACCCGTCAACGGGGTAGACGAATACTCGCCGTTCACGTTCATCATCCCGCTGTTCAAGCGCACGCCTACGGGTGCGCCTCCGCGCCCAGACTTTTGCTGGTCGCGGAGATACTTCAGGCCGATATTCTTCGCCGCGTTGTAATCCGCGTGAACTTCATACCCACACTTCAGACACTTGAACTCGTCCTGACCGTTGGTGTGTGGACGATTCTCCTCGTGGGTGAAGCCACACTTCGAGCAACGCTGACTCGTGTACGCCGGATTAATCTGTTTCACCTCAAGCCCTTTCGACTCGGCTTTGTACGTGATGTACTCGAACAACCGGTGGAACGCCCACTTGTGAACCGCTTTTGCGTGCGGCAAGCGTTCACGGATGCCTTTGAGTTGCTCGAACACGAGATGCGTACAGTCGTTTTCGAGGGCTTCCTCTACCAGTTCGTTCGAGATGGTGTGAAGCATCTGCTCAAAGCGTCCGGTCTGTTTGTGACCGACTCGCTGGACGTTTTCGTGTGCCCAGCGCGTGCCAGTCTGTTGCAGGTCACCACGCCGCTTTTCATATTCTCGGTGCCAGTGATTGAGTTCGCTACCGCTCCAGAATCGTCCGGTTGAGGTGGTTGCGATGGTTGTGATGCCGAGGTCGACACCAAGGACGGAGACGTGCTTGGTATCACCTTCGCATTCATTATGATTCCGGCTAGTATGCTACCGAGAGGGGGAAAGAGTCGAGAACGGAGATACCTATCAGCGCCTATTAAATATTGCTGACAAATTATATCATCAGACACAGGAGGGTGAATAAAGCATCTCGCCGGAGTAGCACGCCTACCATAGTAGTTGGGAGATGGAGAGATGGTAGTTATCGAACCACTCGGTCACCACGAACTATTTCTCGTCATCGTACAGCTGGCGTTACTGCTCTTCGTCGCACGACTAGTCGGTGAGGCGTTCAGTTCGATCGGCCAACCAGCGGTCGTTGGAGAATTGCTCGCGGGCGTCCTCCTCGGGCCGTCTCTCCTGGGCATCGTCGCACCTACTGTGTACGAGTCGCTATTTGCGGTTTCGGAGAGTCAGTTCCACCTCCTCGAAGTCGTCTCCTGGATCGGACTCATCATGTTGCTGGTCGTCACCGGCCTCGAAACGGACATCGATCTCATCATCAGCAAGGGGCGAACAGCAGCTATTCTCTCGGTCGGCGGTATCGTCGTCCCCTTTGCGACCGGCTTCGCACTGGGGTGGTACTTGCCCGTCGAGTTCATCGGGGCGCCCGGTCAGCGCCTCGTGTTCAGCCTCTTTATCGCGACTGCAATGAGCATCTCGGCAATTCCGGTCATCGCGAAAGTCCTCATTGAACTGGACGTCATCCGACGCGACATTGGTCAATTGATTCTCGCAGCAGGGATGATCGACGACACGATCGGCTGGATCCTGCTGGCTACGGTCGCCGGACTCGCTCGAACGGGGGTCGTTGATCTCGGCTCGGCTGCGACCACAGTCTTGTCGGTGGTTGTGTTTCTCGGCGTCGCATTTACGGTCGGACGACGCGTCGTTGCGGAGACTATTCGATGGGTCGATAATGCCGTCGGTAGCGACGCCGCGTTGCTATCCACGCTGATGATCTTTGCACTCGCCGCGGGAGCGATCACCCAGTATATGCGACTCGAGGCGATTCTCGGTGCGTTCGTCGTCGGTGTGTTGGTCGGCCAGGTGAAACGATTCAACTACCAGGTTCGACGGAGCTTCGAGACGATGACGCTCTCCATCTTCGCGCCGCTTTTCTTCGCCATCGCGGGCCTACGGATGGACGTGGCTGCACTGGCAGATCCGACCGTGTTCACCGTGGGGGTCGTCGTCTTCGCAATCGCCTGTTTCGGTAAATTTAGCGGGACCATGGTCGGTTCGAGACTGGCCGGACTGTCGAGGTGGGAGGGGATCACGATCGGCGGCGGCATGAACGCCCGTGGGGCGATGGAGATCGTTGTCGCCACGATCGGTCTCGGACTCGGTATCTTGACGACAAGCATGTACAGTATCATCGTCGCGGTCGCCATTGCGACGTCGTTGATGGCGCCCGCTATCATGCGCTGGTCGATTCCGAAGATCGAGATGGGCGATGCGGAACGAAGGCGCATCGAGCGGGAGAAGTATCTGAAGGAGAGCTTCGTGAACAATCTTACGCGCGTTCTGTTGCCAACGCGAGGAACCGTCGACACACAGTACGCTGCCCGGCTCATCGGGCCGTTGTTCCGGCCCCTCCGGACCGATCTGGACCTCCTCTACATCGACGGTTCCGACGCGTCGACTGCCGACAGTGGCTATGGCTGGATTGGCGGTCGTCTCTTTGGCCGGAAAAAGACCGACTCGAAGACGACGGAGCAAGGCGAATCCGAATCGGCCGAACGCGTTCTCACGGGGCTCGAAGAGCGGCTAGGAGAACAAATGGGTTCGATCCGACGGCTCGTACGCAACGCTCCCGGTAGCGTGGCGGATACGATTCTCGAGAACGCGGACGTCAGGTACGATATGATCGTCGTCGGCGAACGGACCCTCGGGAGCGATCCCGACGGGCCGCTGTTCAGCGAGACGATCGATCGCGTCATCCAGGAAATGCCGTGTCCAACGATGGTCGTCAGTACGTCCGAGAGCGTAAAGCGCGACCCAGGGCAGATAGACGAACCGATCCGGCGAATCCTCCTGCCGACGGTCGGGACTCAGGCTAGCCGCCACGCAGCTGAGGTGGCGTTCACGATCGCAGCCGAGGAGAACGCTTTGGTCGAGATCGCACACGTGGTCGCTCGCCCAGGGTTGAGTGACCAGTTCGTCGATAGTCCCGACCTCACGAATCAGCTGGACATCGGCAATCGAATCGTCGACCGCGACGCAGAACTCGGGAGACGGCTCGGGGCGAAGGTCGTCACCACGGTTACGGTATCAGACAAACCTGGTGCGGAACTCGTCGACATCGCTGATCGAAACGGTGCTGACGTGATCGTGATGGGGACGAACACTCGACCCATTTCCCAGCGAGCATTCTTCGGTCCCAACGTCGAATACGTGGTCAACAACGCACCCTGTCCGGTGACAGTACTGAGTTCGATCTAACTGGATGAACTAACCCTGCCTACTCACTCGGCTTCGCCTCGTTCCTTGAGGAAGGGGACTTAATGCCCTCTCCTTCAGTTAAAACCTATCAAATTGAGGGTTTTAACAGCGATGCTTACTCGTGACTGGGGGTTACATCTCGAGCACGTCCCAGAATCACGATGTGAAACAGCGGCGTAGATTGAAGCAGGGCGACGGTGACGGATTCCCTGTATCGCATGTCCGACGACGTGGAGTGGATGGACCCGTCCGATCGGCCAATCCTGGTCGAACTCGCGGCCCACCTCGGCTGGGTCACCACCGAGAGTCTCGCCCTCAACCTCCCGTACTCGGCGGCACACGTCACCAACCGATGCCGAACGTTCGAGACGCACGGTCTGGCCGTCGCTCACGACGAGGCGACCGCCTACCGGAGTTCGAAACTGGGTCGTCGCCTGCTCTTCGAGAACGCTCCCATCGTGGAGTCTGCGGGAGACGGTGGCGAACGGACCGCAGACGGCGTGACGACGCTCGAGTTCACCGACGAAACGCTCGAGGAGTGATCACGACGGCCTGCTCGAGGACCGATGCCTCGCAGCGCCGGCGTCACCGACGCGCTTTGTGGAATCGTTCCCGAGGAATCGCTCGAGTTGTTCGTCGTCCTCCCGATGTTCGGCCTCCTGGTTTGTGTCCCCACACTCGGTCGTCTGTATCTGGCGACTGTTGGACGAGTCCTCGCTCGAGTCTCTCCATTAGTCTCCCCGTTGGGCGACTCCAGAGCAACTCGTGGTGCCACGTCCCCTGGTGCCTCGACTGCGTCGTCTGCTCCTCGATCCGATATTGACACCTATCCGTGTCCTCGGGTGCGAGAGGAGGTCTGGTTCTATTATACAATCCGACTTTACACTAAACTGAACACAATACTTAAATACGAAATATGTGGTAGGAAACGCCCTAGGTAAATGACGGAACTTAATATATCACAGGCCAGCAGGGAGTCTGACTCACGGGACTTCCATTCTAGAGATATCACAGATCCCGTCCTGGCCAGGATTGGGAATACGAGCCTGCTTCCGTATCCCACGTCGCCCGCAGAGGGAAATATCAACGTAAAGGCTGAATTTGAGAACCCGACTGGCTCGATGAAAGATCGAATTGCGTTCGGGATGGTCACGCTTCTCGAAAAGCGGGGTGTGATATCTCAGGGTGATCTTCTCGTCGAAGCCTCCTCCGGCAACACTGCCGGCGGGTTAGCACTCGTTGCGAATCGACGTGACTACGATGCAGTCATCACTGCCCCGATCGAAAATAGCCCGCAAAAACTCGGCTACGTGGAGGCGCTGGGTGCGGAGCTCGTTGCCTGCCCTGACGTTTCTGCTGACGACGAGCGGTACTATCGTACAGAAGCCAAACGGATTGCCGAGGAGCGAAATGGCGTCTGGCTCGACCAGTACACGAATCAACTGAATCCCGAAGTCCACTCACGATGGACTGGTCCCGAACTCACGGATCAATATCCCGATCTGACGCACGTGATCGCTCCGATGGGGACCGGGGGAACGATGTCCGGGATCGCGAAGTGGGTAAAGGAGTACGATTCGTCTATTACGACCATCGGGGTCGATGCGATCGAATCCAACATTAGCACCGCATTCGATGGAGAGACAGACGGCGAACACAGCACAGACGTCGAGGGCCTTGGAAAGGGGGAGAAATTACCGACGATGTGGTTCGAGTACATCGACGACGTCCGGAGCGTTTCTGACGCCGACTCGTTCCGTCAGGCACGCCGCGCTGCGAACGAACACGGGATACTGATCGGCGGTTCGTCGGGGGCTGCCCTCTTCGTTGCTCACGAGATCGCCACGCAGGACCCCGATTCAGAAATTGCCGTACTGGCGTGTGATGGTGGAGAACAGTACTTTGATACGCTATTTGACGACGACTGGCTGGCCGACCGAGGCTACGAGTTCTAGTGGCCACCCGTCGCGGACATCCGCACCGACTGCTACACTCTTAGCAGGGTAGCCAAACGCGGCCTAGCTCGTATACCACTCCCAGCGCTCAGTGAGATCCTTACGAATGTGACCGGGGATCTCGTTCGGCTCGAGGCCGTGTTCATCCATGAGATACCACACGTAGAGCCCACCACCGAGCAGTGCGAGCAGGAGCAGACCCACTATGATGAGCAGCCACGTTGGCCAGCCGTCCTCATCAGGGGCGTCAGAGGCGGCTTCGATGACCATTTCGGTGGCCTCGCCGTCAACAGTGAGACTCTGGGTGACCGTTTCGTACCCATCGGCCTCGATGGTCACCGTATACTCGCCGTTTTCGAGGTCGAACTTGGCATCGCCATCGGCGTTCGTCGTTGCCGTCTGATCGTCGATGGTCACCGTGGCGTCCCCGATCGGCTCGCCTTCGTTGTCCAGCACGGTGATCTCGACCTGATGGGTTTGTGCGCCCTTGTTGGGTGGGCTGCTGGCTTCCTCGACGGTCAGCGTCGCCGTCGTCGTATCCTCTAAGTCCTCGTCGGTGACGACCGTCAGTTCGACCTCGTACTCGCCTGGCTCGGGCGTGACTTCGACGGTTTCGCCATCGCCGAGCTTTTCGTTGTCGAGCTTCCACTCGTAGCCGACGATCTCGCCACTGCCGGGGTCGGAGCCGGTGGCTGAGAGTGTCGCCGTGTCACCGTCGGTGATCGTCGAATTTGGCTGGATCTCGATCTCGGCCGTTGGTCCCGTTGGTTCCGTTGGCTCGGACTCGGCTGTCTCCGCGACAGCGAAATACGAGAAGTGCGGCGTCTCGGCTTCGACGACCAACTGGCCATCGGCGCTATCGATGACGTCGGTCTCGAGTGCTTCCCACTCGTGTTTCTCTTCATTGTAGCGGAAGGCAGTCACCGCGTCCGTGTCGTATTTGCGGTCCGCATCGACGACGAACGTGATTGTGCCGGGCGTCGCTTCGTAGCCTTCAGAGACGGAGATCCGTTGGAGCGACAGGGCCTTCCCGGGCACGCTCTTGACGGCTTTCGGCGCGTTTTCGAGGTCGTACGCCTGGACGAGTACCTCGAGTTCGACGTCGGAATCGAAGACGACTGAGCGTACGGGCACCTGGTCGCCGAATCGGGCTACCGGGAGGCCGGTCTTCTCGTCGAAGAGCGCCGTCTGATACTCGTGGCCGATCGCGATCGGGTCAGGCTCAACCGGCGGTGCTGGCGGGTCCTCTGGTGGTGCTGGCGGTCCTGGTGGTGCCGGTGGTCCCGGCGGTGGTGATCCGCCACTAGTCTCTTCGGTGAGGTCGACCGTTCCCGTATTCGTCTGGATCGCGTTTGTCGAAGGGTCAGTGGCGATATGGAGCCAGCGATACTCGCCTTGGGACCAGTCATCACGCGTCTCGACCTCGATGGTAGTATCCGCATTCGCTCCGGCGATCACCGTTGATGAGGCGTTGAGGACACTGTCGCCAGTGGGCTTCATCACGGGTCCATTCATATCTCCCGTGATGAAGTCGACGACCGTGTCGACACCCGTTGGTCCTGAAACCGACCGCTCATTATCGAGGTTATGGACACCGTTTATCGTCGTAATATCGTGTTCGATCGTCACATCCTCGGCCGAGAAGTCACTCGTAATGGCTTCGGTGATATTCAGGACGAAGAAATTACTCTCCGAATTGAGCGTCGAGTCATCGTAGACCACGACCGTGTGTTCGAGGTTGTCGCCGAGGGTAGATGCATCGACGTCGAAGGAAAGGGTATCACCCGGGAGCGTCTCACTATCGTCGACGGTAACTGCTGACCGTTCATCCTGGACGGGGAGGACGTCAGCACCAACGACCGTCGTCTCGTCGACGATCTCGAGATTGCCGTCATCCTCGCGGAGCCCGTCGCCGGCAGCGGCAATCACCGTATAGACGCCTTCGCTGTCGGGCGTGAACGTGTGCGTGAACGTTTCGTCACTGAGGGACTCGTTCTCAAGCGTGAATGTCACGTTCTCGTTGGTGTTCAGCGACTCCAGCGTGTCTTCGGTAAACATCTCGTGGACATTACCGGTGGCGAGCTCGTCGACGCCGTCTCCTCTGGTCTTGACTTTCAGCACCTGGATTTCTTCTCCCGTGTCGAAGGAACTCGAGGACTGGCCTTTGCTCGCGTCGAAGTGGACGTCGATAGCTTCACCTTTAGTAAAGGTGGTCAGGTTCGTTCTGAAGTCCGGATAGTCCTTCCCGCTCGGGCTATTGAGGTCCATCTGAAAGCCGACTGAAACGGCCTGTTCAGCAGTTGGATCGGCTCTGAGCGTGACTGGCGACCGGTCCCAGAGATAGACGTTATCGGCGACCTGAACGCGTTCGCTCGAATCGATTGCAGTCGATGAGTTGGTTGCTTGTGTTGTCCCACCAACAGTCCCTATCGCCCCGGCTATCGGTGCGAGAGCGACCAAAAGGACAAGTAATAGAATACTTACTCTGCTGTGACCTTTCATAGTAGCAACTCAAACTCATAGGTGTTAATCCTTGCGACCACTGAATACTGAGTTCAGTGGGTCTGTCGCCTTTGTACTGCACCCAGCCCAAGGATGATTCCAATCAGTGTCAACACCCCACTCGGATTTCCGAGTTCATCTGACTCCGTTTCCGATTGCCCGTCGTTGGATCCGGTTTTGTTGGGTTTGAGGACGGTTGATTCATTGTCTGGTCGATCAGGTGTCGCTGTCGAGTTCTCTCCGTCCGGTGTCGATCCGTTTTCGGACTCGTTGGCCGTATTCTCCTCGCCTGGTTGTCCGTCATCGTCCTCCACTACCTCGTCGCCGGTGTCATTCGTGTTGTCCAGCTCGTCCCCCGAGTCAGTGCTCTCGTTGTCGTCTGAGCGGTCATCGAGTTGCGTGTCCTCCTCCGTCTGATTCGTCTCCGGCTTCGTCGGTTCACTCTCGTCAACGTCGCCGCCACCGGTCGAACCGCCCGACCCTGGAGCCTCATCTGACCCACTTGACTCCTCGGTGATTGTCAGTTCGGGGCCGTCAGTGACGGCGATCGCCGTCGGGTACTCACCATCGGGATTCGATTCCATGACCCCGCCATAGAGTTCGTAAGTCCCCGCTCCGAGCGTTGCCGCATCGAGGGTTGCCTCGTACTCACCTGCTCCGGTGTGTTCGAGTGTCACCTCGGCCGCGTTTTCGCCATCCCAGAGGGCAACCGTTACTTCATCTGGACTATCGGAGAGCACTGGCTCGCCATCGACAACAATCGGTTCAACGGTCGCGGTGAGTTCGATGTCCTCAGTAGGCTCGATGCTAGACGGTGCCTTGAGGGAAATCTCATACCCCTGGATAACGACCGGGTGGACGGACCGACGTTCATTATCCCGAAGGGAGAGCAGGTACGTTCCGGGTTCGAGCGTCGTGGTATCGAGTGCATCATCAGCGGTGCCGAGCGTCACATGCATCGTTCCGCCGGTGTGGTCCCAGCCCTCCTTATACTCGCTCTGACCGGCCTCGTTATAGAGATAGAGGCGGAATCCTGCAGGCGCACGCACAGTCGTCACAATTGGATCGCCGGGCTCGATCGCGGCGACTCCCTCGACGGGAAACGTTTCGCCCTCGATATCGACCGTCTGTGGAGGTGTCGCGATCGACTCCGCCACTGTGAGCTCGTAGCCCGCCCCGCCAACGGGACCGGCGAGGGCGAGGCTCACCACGACGAGGAGGGCGGCCCCGATAGCCAGGGTGGAGGACCTGGGCTGCATACACCGTCATGGCCCACCGGTAATAAAAGCGTTCGCACTCAGTGACTGTTCTGTCGGATGATCCGTTTGATCGCTATACTCGCTGGCGACACTCGCGTCCGAAATTCGACCGAAATCTCCGGCGCCCTCGAACTCGCCAATGGCGAAACGGCAGCTGGTGACACGATCCTCGTCTTCACCGACGATGGCTACCAAACGGTAACGATCGATGAACGTGGCGAGTACGCGTTGACGCTCCCCAGCCGAGTCGACCCGTACCAGCTCCAGTACTATCGCCATAGCAATCTCAGTGATATTACGCGCGACGGCTTCGTCGATATGTACGCCGTTGCCACCGTTCCCGGGGACACCGATTCCGCCCTCGAGACTACGCGGCTTCCCGAGGGTCATCTGGTCGATGTGACGGTCGTTGATGAGGGCGGTGACCCGGTCACCGGTGCGTGGACGAGGCTCTATCATAATAATACGGAGATGTATGCGAAGGCTGGCATCGCTAATCTCACAACCGAAAACGGGACAATCCAGTTCGGGGAGGAATCCGGCGTGGAGCTGAACGGTGCCGTCGACATTGTGGTTGAACCGCCCGAAGGGGACAACCGGTTCGTCAACCGGACGTACGAGCAGACGATCGAGGTCACGGATAACATGACCCCGGAGGTCGTCCTCGAAGAGAATACAACCGTCCCGCAGTTCGATGTCGATCCCACCGAACCTGATGTGAACGAGACGGTGACGTTTAACGCATCTGCGTCAATCGGGAATCTCACGGCCTACGAGTGGAACTTTGGTGACGGGGCCACCGCAACGGGCTCTGTCGTCACGCACTCGTTCGATACCATCGATACCTACGACGTCACGCTGACGGTGACGGACGATAACGGTACGACCAAGACGGTGACCGAGCCGGTGTCGGTCGGTGGCCATACCGCGATTGAACACGGCGATGGGACCACCACGAGTGACAGTGGCGTCTACGCCGATGCACCGACTATTCGGACGACTGTACCCGATGCGACGGTCGAATTCGGTGGCGAAGCGAACACCACCTTCTGGATCAACAACACGAAAACCGGTGAGTCGGTGACCGTCACCGCAAACGAGAGTACAGTATCCGTTCCGGCCGACCGGATCGCGTTCTTACTGTACAATTCCTCCGGTACCCTTCTTCCTGAAGAGGGGCTTTTCGTCGAGGCGATCGCCCCTGATGGCTCTGCCACCACGATACCAGTCGACGTTGATGGCGACCACGAAATGTTCGAGAACGCGAGTACGTTCTCGACGTACGAGATCTCCCTCGTCGATGCCGAACGTAACGTCCCCATCGGTACGACTGACGAGCGGCTCATGGGTATTGGCTATGAAGCCACCCTCGAACAGGACAGCACCGATGGTGACATCAATGTCACAATTTCACGAGACAGTACCGTCGACGAGTCCTGGAACGCGACCTTTGAGCTGATTAACGGAACCACCCACGAGCGGGTCCTCTCTCAGCCGGTCGAGCACGACGGTTCCGCCGGCGAGTTCGCGTTCACCGTTGATGCAGACACCCTCGATGACGGAGAGTATACGTGGCATCTGACCCTCGAGTCGTCCGACCAAGAGCCGGCTGTCCAACGTCTGCGCGACCAGGGGTTCGTCGTACAGACCGTAGAGGAAGACAAGTCCGATGACAGCGGGTCAGCTCCCTCCCCACCATCGATGCCCGCACCAACCCCGAGCGAACCGGCGAGTTTCGATCTCGGCGCGCTTGATCTGCCGACGACGGTCGAAGCGGGCGAGTCTATTCCGGTGAGCGTCCTGGTCGCCAATACCGGTGAGGAAGCCGGGACAGCTGACGTGACGCTTACCCTTGACGACGAGGTCGTCGGCGAGGATACACTTGAGGTTGCGGCTGGTGCTAATGACACCCTCACGTTCGAGGTCACTGCCCCTGAGACGGCAGGTGAGGCCACCGTGACGATTCAGACGGCAGATGACGAAACCACGGCCACGGTGACCGTGACAGACGATGAGGACCCGGCTGAAGAGGATGACCCAGCAGACTCCGAGGACCCGGCTGACACTGACGAATCGGACGAGAATAACGATTCGGACGAAACGGACGACTCAGCCGACACCGATGAATCGGACGACGCTAATGAATCAGCCGAGACTAACGAATCGGCCGACGCTGACAACGATTCATCCGAGGCTGCTGACCAGGTTGATGAGGATCCGGTGAACGCCGACGACGATACAGATACCGTCCCCGGATTCGGTGGCTTGAGTGCACTCGTTGCGATGCTGGCGGGTGCGTTGTTGATCGCCCGGCGACGCTAACGCCGGTCGCCACGTTCCGTTCTTAACGGTTCACATCCGTACTCGAGAGCACCGAATTCCCTCTCCTCTCTTCTCGATACCGTGCAACGACCGCACCAGTCGCTCAACGGACAGACGCCAGCGACGGTGTGACCCGGGATAATGCCCTTCTCGAGACACGGTTCTTCGAAACATCCCTCGACAGAGCGACCTTTTTCGTCAATATACGTGGTGGTGATGGACCCACAGTGGTCCTTCACGGATAACACCTTTCGAGCTGCGTTTAGAGACCGCTGTATCGATGTCGTGCTGTTTCGGCTCTGTCCTGTTACAGACACGTCTGGTGCGAACACGCTCGCCGTGAACGGCGGGATTCTCTCGCTGCTTAAAGATAGCGCGGAGGTAACAATGATGGTTGGTGCTGGTTGGCTGTGAGGGCACCGTTAGCAACGACGACCCCCTCCCCCGCGCTACTAGCAGATTGGTCTCAATGGACGTAATCGTATTGGCCGTATGGGACCATCCTAACTGAACGCCCACTCTCGAGTATCGAGGTTTTTCACTCCCACCAACAGGACGACTGAGAAGATGAGTCGTCAGCTTGCAGCCGACTCCCTGGTCCTCAAACAAGGCACACAGAGGGCGCAAGATTAGCTCTCCAAAGTTTGTAGAGTCGAACATCCGATTACTCCCTTTGCTGGAAGTGCTCTCCCCCGTTCCGGCCACAACCATCATATCTCTTGAAAATAGATATCACATTAACTACCTGATCGCGCTCTCATGAACACAGATACACGGGCGGTTACCCCAGTCCTTGGCTTGGTGCTCCTCATCGGTATTGTCGCCATTAGCTCACTGACCATTATGGCGGTTGGGACCGACCTCATCACGGCGACCCAGAACCAGGCCGAAGACGAACGGGCCGAACAGAGTTTCGTCGAGCTCAAACAGGCTATGACGTCCCAGGCTCAATCCCCAGAAACGACGCACTCTATCTCCTTGGGGGTGAGTGAGGGTGGAACAGTCATCCGGGATGATGCTGGCTCGATCCAGATCGAGTACGAAGACCTCGATGCAGCGTACGCCGACCCGATTCAGTTTGGTGCCGTCGAGTATCGAGGCCACGGCGGCTCGGTCGTCGCCCTCGAGGCGGGGGCTGTCTTTCGGGGCACTGGTGAGGACGCCCGGATGGTGTCGAAACCGAAGATCGAATACGACGACGAGGAAAACGCCCTCAACTATCATCTTATGGAGGCCGTCGGCGAGAAGGAACTGCGCTCGGATGAGTTGCAACTCAACGTCACCGCTGTCGAGGGCCAGAACCATATCGTCGAAAACCAGATCGTCGTGATCACGATCGAAAGCCGGTACTGGGGCGGGTGGGAGCAGTACTTCACCAATGAAGTCGGCGACCGTGGCGTCATCGCCGAACCGATCCCGGGAAGTGACAAAGGCAAAGTCACGGTCAATCTGGGCCGTATTGATCGGCCAACCCCCTTTGAGAACGCCGTTCACGCCCGTGAGGATCCTAACTTGGGTGGCAATGCGAACATCAGCGGTGAGGTCACTGTCGGCGACTCCCTCGACCCGATCGATGATGAGATTACAGCCCTCGTCGCGAACGCCACAGCTAACTACACTCACGTGGGTCAACTCGATGGCGGAACGGTCACTGCGGGTACGTACTATGCAGACGAAATTGATCTCAGTGAGGAGCTGGTCGTTGATCTCACCGATGGCGACGTGGTGCTCGTTGTGGATGGCGATATACACATTGACCACGATTTCCGCGTCAAAAACTGGGGTGACAACGACGTTCAACTGTATACGACAGGCGATCTCTCGCTCTCGAGCAGTCAGATGTGTCTCGATGAGAATACGTGTCGGGGCACGCATTCTGACCGTCAGGGGAACGATCCGGGTCCTGGATCTATCGATGCGGAGCATCTCCAGGTGTATGGGACCTCAGACTTTCAGCTGGAGATGGCCGGGCATACCTACTTCGAGGGGATCATCTATGCGCCAGCCGGTGACCACGGCAGTTCCAACGTCGGGGACTGGAGCGGGAACGCCTATCTCGACGGTTCGGTCGTTCTCGGTGCCGTCGATGCCGGCGGGACACCAATGATCGCCCATCACGAGGCCTTGAAATGGCTTGACCCACAAATCGGTCAGCCGGTCAAAAACCCCGAAATCACGTATCTCAACCTCATTTATCAGGAGATAGAAGTGACGAACAAGTAATACCGGCAGTGTAACTTGCGCAGGGAAGGGGTAGCATCGGGTCACTGGCTTGTTGAGCGTTACTCGCACAGTGGCAACGTAGGTGACTATCACCCGGGCCAGTACGACTGTTCGCCCACGTGTTATTACTCGTGCATCGTGTAGTGCGTTATGAGACATTACGGGAAAGCGCGAACAATGCGCCGGAGGGCATGCCGACAGACGTCAGCGAGTGTTGACGGTGTGTCGAGCCTCTGGGCGAAAGATCCGAATCGGATAAGAAAGTGATCGTCGACATCGTCGGCGAACAACCCGACAGGACACTTGTCTGTAAAATCGATGGCGAGTCGTCTGCCTTCTCGAGAGAGACATTACGGAGATTCAGACGACCGCGCGGGTGACCGCCGTCAATGGGATCACTGGCGAGGCCGAGCTTGTTGATCGCGGCGTGTAACCTCATGCAGTCTCGGCTGTTCAACCCGTCGAGAACACGATTGGAGCACTATCGGTGTGTCTTCATGGCTCTTGAGCGGCTCGTGTGCGGCTTACCTGCGGTGATCGATGGCCCAGACCACCGTGGCACCGACTCCGGCAAAGAAGGCAGGCCAGCGATCGCTACTCAAATAGAAGCCTGGGGTGGGCGGGTGATACTGGGTGAGCGGCCAGAACACGGGATAGGCGTAGCCCGACGGATTGACCAGGAGGAGATCAAGGCCGTGATGAGATAGCGCCCCGAGAGCGAGCATCGCGACGACGCCACGCCGGTAGGCAGTTGGTGTCAGGAGGCCCCCGAGGGCGACGACGAGGACGGTGCCCCCGAGGGTATGGAACGCCCACCAGTCGAAGGGGATGCCCAGTGCGGCTTCAATCGCCTTGGCTGGGAAGAGGAGATCGAATCGGCTGAGATCCGGCGTGACCGCGCCAACCATCGCGACAGTCACGTACGGGGCCGTGAGCCACCGAGTGTACCATGACAGGACGGTCGCCAGCGTGAACCCGACGAGGACGTGGGTGAGCAACTCAGGCATCGGCGTCCTCCTTGTGGGGGATGACCGCGAGCGCCTGGGGGTCGACGCGCCAGTGCCGAAGCGCGCGTACCACCAGCCACCCCGCCGCGAGAAGGGAGACGAGGTACATATAGGCCAGTTCCCAGCGCTCTTGGACAATCGTCTCCTGAGCGAGGAGTTCCCCATCTGGCCTGACGGTCCCGAACACACGCAGGTCCTGGCCGACGGCTGTTTCTGGGCCGTTCCGGATGACGTACGTGTCGGTGCCGTGCTCGTGGTCGACCTCGATGGTCAGTGGGTCGGTGGCGATTACCGTCCCTCCGATGTCGACTTGCTGGCCGACGTAGCGGTCGTAATCGATTGCGAGCTCTTCATCACCTGGGTAGTCGTGGAGGGCAGGATCGGGCTCGAGGGCGCCGTACGCGACAAAAAGGCCGACGAAAGCGAGGAGAAGGATGCCAAGGGCGAACAGCCGAACTCGTGGGGTGTCGAGCATTCACCGAAGAATGTCTTGTGAAGCCTATAGCTGGCACGATTCCGGTTCCGGAGGTGAAAGAGGAGACGGTTGCCGACGGGGTCACTTGCGTCGGCTGTCGCCATCCCGGCCGCCGATGGAGATAATGGTGGAACTCGAGTTGGTTCCGTCGTTCGAGTGACCCGTGGACAGTCGGCGCCTTTGGTGCGCTATTGGGGTGTCTCACTCGAAGACTGGCCGATAACGGCTCGAACAACCCTTCAGTGAAACGATTTCTCGTTGCCGATCAGTACCCTGTTGATGGACACCGACAGTATCGTTCGGTTTCATGATCGAACATCACGATATGAGAATGGACGGTAGTTGCTACGTCTCGCATGCGTTTTGCCTGGGCTTCTGTCGTGACGGTTGTTCCGTAGTAGTGTTCTGTTCGACGGGTATCATATAACGCTTTCAGCATTTGGATTGTCGCGTCCTCAAGGGGCACTTGTCCTTTCGCGAACTCATACGGAGAGTCATGATATGATTTTCGAGCGCATACCTGCGTCTTCAGGCGTAGGTCGAGCGGTAGGCCTGGTGCGACACCCGCTGTCGGTGGCCGAGTCGGATTTCCACCGTAATCGTTTTTGTGTGCCCCTGCGTCCCATGAAGTACTACGAATACCGTGAGATGCCGGCCCTGAACAGACAAGGGGCGGTGACGAACGCGGTCTGTTCGTCACACGGCGATGACATGGTATTCGGTGGGGCCTGGTTGACCGGGCCACAGCCCTATATAGGGGAGAAAACGAGAGTTTCGCCAGAGTGTCTCTGGTTCCCCTTGAGTGCGGGTTGGAACCTCGAACGTCACACTCGGCGGAAATCCGATGGTCGGATTCCACGTCCTTCAGGGCGTGGAGGAGGTCAATTCGGAGTTCCTTCGGGTCGGTTCCAGCAATAGAAATGAGGTATCCCTGAAGCGTATGTTCGATAACGATGAATGAGTGCTCGAGAACCGCTCCATAGTAGTCGCCGAGTTCGTCGAGTCGGTGTATCAACTCAAGGAGGCGACACGCTTTCTGGATCTGAATTTTTCCATCGTCTGCTCCCGGAGCCGCGTCCAGTTCTGGTTCGAACGTCGGTTGGCCGTAGGCGTGCCCAAAGGCGTCTTCTGCCGCAGAAATTTGTTCGAGTAGCTCCCCCGGTCACTCATCGGATATTATCTCCACTTTCACTCGCTCAAGGGTCTCTGTCGAGAGAAGGGTGATCCCATCACCGAACAACGCCTCAGTATCGACCCGGTCTCGCTGGGCGAGTATCGATTGTGGAGTTTCGACAATAATTTCAAATGAATACCGTTCTGCCGAGGGGTCGTCAGACGATTCGTTTTCGAGTTGTGCCGTAATCGCCGGCCAGTTTGATTCGAAATCAGCGTGTTCGGGAGTTGCTATCCCAATTGTTGATGGAATATAGAGTTCCTCGAGTTGCTTGACGAGTTTGTTTGCCTCGTGACGCTGACGCATGTGATCCTCACCAACGAGTACCCACAAGTCGATATCCGATTGGCGGTCGGCCTCCCCGCGTGCCGTACTTCCAAAGAGAATAATCCCGTTGACATCTGCGAGTTGTTCAGTGATATAGTGGCGAGCAATGCGCACCGGGGTCTGGAACGCTGATTGTGGGATCGTACGGATCGGATCCGTTGGCTTGTCGAGTCGTGTTTTGTTGATTCGGACACGACGGGCGTTCCCTTCGTGAGTTGTCTCGATCAGCCCGTTCGCTTCGAGGGTATTGACGGCTTCACGAGTCGCACGCTCACTCGTTGGGGTGACACGTGCAAGTTGACGGATCGATACATCGATATCAGGATTATCTGCGAGGAACTGGAGAATATGCGAACTTGCGCTGTGCTTGAAGAGATTGGTATCTCGGATTGGCAGTGGGAGGCCGACCGATGACCACTTGGTAGGGTTATCAGCCGTGTCGGTTGTTGAACTGTCATGCCTCATACGGCATAGTAGATCAACAGTATATATATAATTTATACCTATGCGGCTTTCAAGCCTACTCGAGGAGCTACTTGACTGTCGATGACCTACTGCCGGTTTCGGGTGGACGTCATTGCACTCCGCGAATTGTGTCTCCCAAAATTTGAACGGGTTCTTCGAGATGTGAGACCGTTCTCCGGTAGATTCGACAGACGTGGAATCGTCACGAGTTGGACGTTCGAGAGCGATGCACGAATAGAATATCGGTGTAGCGTGTGCAACGTGTGCCGGATTTCTTTGTGCTCTTTAGATATTCCGTTGGGGACTGCGTAGGGACACAAAAATACGCGTGAGTATCGTGTATGGCGTTTATTACAATATCCCAACCGATCATCGGGTTCGAGAGCATGCACGACCTCACGGGATTCCAGCGAGATCTGCTGTACGTCATTGCCGGTGCCGATCAGCCATCCGGTCAGGACGTTAAAGACGAAATCGAGCAGTACTACAATAGCGATATTAACCACGGCCGACTGTACCCGAATCTCGATACGCTGGTCAACAAAGCTCTCGTCGAGAAAGGGCAACTTGACCGGCGAACGAATTATTACATGATCTCTGACACGGGGCTCGAACTGATCCAGGACCGTCGCGAGTGGGAAGCCCGCTACGTCGACGTGTGACGGTCACACACCGTCTTGCCCGTTCACTTCCTTGTTGGCCGAAAATACTATCTTACTGAGTGACAATTCGGTTCCGGGGGTTCAATGGAATGTGAACGGTGTGGGGACGAGACGTGTGTGACCCGGCATGTCGTTGACGGATACGCCGGGTACCTGTGTACGGAGTGCTTGCAAATCTGGGAGCGCCTCCAAAACTCACCTACAGATTGACATCCTCCACACGACTTCAGTCGTGGGTCGATGACACGAGTCGGGATATTGCGTGATGCTTTTCGGGGCTGCACTCAGAACCCCTTCACCCTTGCCGGGTCCATCAACTCTTTCGGATAGTGTTACTAACCCAACATGGGGAGGGGCGCACTGATACCGACCTTCCACTGCTATCACCCTGCTACCACCATCGACCTGGGTCAGCGCTCCCCTCTCCCGTTTTCAGCCTACTCGATGTACCAGACGTGACTGCTTCTCAATAGTAACTATGGGAGCCACTCGGTGCGCAAACGTGAGGAGAACGCCAATTGTATGGGTTGGGTGTCACGGCTGTGACTGGCTACTGGAGCCCCTCCCCCTCACGCAACTACCACATGTGAACATAGATACATTACTCTACTGGCTAGTGGGTAGATGACTGATACCTTTGATACGGTTTCGGGGAGAGATTTCTATCAATGACGACCATCAGATCCGCTTGAGGTCGCGTTCGAGGTCTGCGGTCGAGTAGCCGATGTCGATGCCCTCCTCGACGGCCAGCGACACCATCTCAACGTAGGTCACATCGGCGAGTTCGGCCGCCCGACGGAGTTTGATCGTGTGTTCGCAAAACTGCTCGAGAGCCCGTTCTTGCTTCCACTCTGTCAGGCCCTGTCGAATAATACTGTAGTAGAGATGAACTGTTCTACGACAGTGATCGATATTGTAGGTTCAGCCGCGACTCGAATAGAGTGTACTACTTTCCACTTCGCCGTTGTGACTGCTGGTATGACGACCATCGCAGAGTTCACTATCCCGGCAGAGGACTTCCCGTTGGGTCGAATTTTCGATAACCTGCCGCACGCAACGGTCGAGATAGAGCGTGTTGTTCCCACCGACCAAGGCCTCCTCCCGTATTTCTGGGTAAACGACATCTCTAATGACGACATTCAAAGCAGCCTGACAACTGAATCAGCATTTGAGTCGGTAACGTGCATCGATTCCATCGAAAACCGGGGGTTATATCGTGCCCAGTGGAACCCTGCCGTGGAAGGCGTCCTCACCGCCGTCCCTGATAACGATCTCACGCTGTTGTCGGCGGTCGGCACGCACGACCACTGGACGTTCGAGTTCCGCGCCGAAGACCAAACCCAAATCTCGGGGTTTCAGCAATATTGTGCCGACCACGACATCAACACCCGACTCACACGGCTGAAGTCGCTGGCTGAGATGCAGGCAGGTAATGAGTACGGCCTCACCGCTAATCAGTACGAGGCGTTACTCCTCGCGTTCAATGAAGGCTATTACGACCACCCCCGTGCTACTGACCTCGAAACGCTTGCCGACCAACTCGGTATTTCGCGCCCCTCGTTTGCAGACCGCCTTCGCCGGGGATACCAAAATCTTCTCAGAAGTACTATCGCACATCACGATTCCACGGATGATGGTAGTGAGGAGTGACAGCAGTATTTAAAAGACCTCCATAATTGTAGGCAAGCGGTAAACCGATGCTCAATCAACAATATGTAAGAATGGGTAGTAAGGTCGATGAGGGGGACTCACCTGCGACGGACCTACACACATTTGAATACAGTCCGAACGGCAACGAGACTGTGGTCGAAGCCGTTCTCAACGCAGTCAGTGCCGTCACTAACATCCCAGTGTTACCGTCAGACAGCCCTGGGTCGGGTGAGGGGCGTGGTGAATCACTTCCGCCACTTTACAACACCATAGATCCTGACGCGCTCGCCAATCTGTCACCTGCCGCAACCGACGAGGACGCTAACTGGCAGGTCACATTTCCGTACGCCGGATGCAACGTGACCGTCACTAGCACCGGCACCGTTCTGGTGGACGAACAGTCGTCAGTCGCGGATTCCGGAGACTGACGAGTGAACTGGAGGCCGAACTGTGACCATCGATAGCAGATCCTGTTGAGTCCTATCTCGCGACGACACAGAATGTTCGTACCGATACTGAAGATTTGAATTATTTGAGACAATTAAACAAAGATACAGTCGTGTTGAATATATACTCCGGGTTGGGCACGCCACTCCTGACAGAAACGGAATGGTTCGAACAACCCGTGCTGAACTCACAGCGCGAATGTTGCACGAGATCAGGCTTGATTTGTGCAGACGATGATCGCTCAGTACAGGACAAGCAGATAATGGACCGAAAACGTTCCTACTGATAGTTGTCAGAATGACGAACTAAAGATAGAAATTTCACGTAGCATACGTCTCACGCTCATGACGTCGATGATTTAAATCGGGAGCCATCGTCGTTAGTGTGATCCTAGGCCTGAAACTAGATTGCCGTCTTCGTCCCAACTGCAATTACGGAGGGTTCCGTATTCTGAAAGTCTACGCTTAGGCGGGGACAGTTCTCCAGAACCTGTATATTCTATTGCATTATCGAGCGCATCGTGTTCTTCCGACATACTCCATACCACGTCATCGTTTTCGCCATCTACGCTAATCTCAAGACGATAAGTTCCAAATCGGTATTCTCCATAGTCAAGCAATGCTACTTTGTGACCTTCCACCTTGTCTAATGCCGCGAGTTCCACCGTCTCGTCGAAGAGCACGTCACCCTGCCCTTTGTAGGCAGAGTCAGTAGTAATATCCGCATGATAGACCAGGCGAATATCGAATGTACGTATCTCTGGTGTTATGTTTCTAAAATACAGTGAGCCGACAGGGGGGAACTCCTCCGTGAGGGAGAGACGGTTGATCTCTCCGTCTTTTTCTACGTTTGCAGTATAGTAGACTGTCCTTCCATCTGTCCTATCCATTTTAATATATGATTCTTGAATATCAAATACCTGCGGGAGAATAAGATCGTTGGTCGTTTCATATTCACCTCCTTGAAGTGCAGTCGTTATCTCTTTTTGAGCCGGTGCAGGGAGTTCAGTTTTGTTGGGGTTTACATAGGGAGCTTCACATTGCTCGTATTCGATTTCGCTAGACTGGGCGTCATCCATCTGGGTGGTGTTGTTCTCTGTAGACGGGGACGTGCCATTGGTGGTGTTTGTCTGATTTCCATCGGCTTTAGGCGTTCTGCCCAGACAGCCTGCAAAGAGACCGGGCCCGAGACTGACGCCCGCCAGGAGGGTTCGTCGTTTCATTACTATTCTGCCATCTCTTGTAAATCAGTAAATGTCTTCTGGTGGTGGACGTTTCACATCGGAACGGGGTTGAGAAGTGTGGCTTGCCTACGCGAGAGCGGTCATCTCGCTTCAAAATGGGAAGGCTGGCCTGCAACGGGTAGGTGGCAGTGGTGTGTCGTTCGGGAGGAGAACTTCTTCATCTTCCAACCGATTTCCCTGTTCTATGACGAGGTCATGTAATCGGTTACAACGATCTCCTGTTTTGCCGACATTCTCGACATTGAAGCATCGATCACTACCGCCGGGACCTGAGTGGATAGTTCAGAAGTAATAGCGCGGAATGAATAACTCTGCTGTGCTGCATTCATCCTCTGTATGCAGCAGCCTCGAGCTGCCAGAAAAACGATAGTCTGCTGAGCTGGTGCTGCACTGCCGTTGCTCGGTCGTGGGGAAGAGTCTGTATCGTGGACTGTACTCCATTCGACGTGCTTTCGTCTATGAGTTATGGTTTGTTATATATTGTAATTAGTTTTGGGTGAGAGTCGTGCGGGTGCTGGATTCCCGCCCTACTCGCTCCCTCGGTCGCTCCTTGAGGACGGGGCTTAAGAACCCTCACCGCGCTGCTAAAACGAGAGCAGCAGGAAACCCGTGACGAAGAGTCCGGCTATGAGGTAAATCGCTGGCGGGACTGATCTCCAGAGAGGATCGTCAACCCGGAAGAGATGCGTCAAGATGGCCCCGAGCATCGTGGCGGCGATTAACATTCCGCCGAGGACAGCGAGAATCGGCGCGAACACGAGCCCGATGAGCAACCCGAGCCCGCCGACAACCTCGATACCACCGGTCACGACGAAAAACCACTGGGGGTAGCCGTACCGCTCAAAGTCGTTTTTCGCGAGGTCGATGCCGAGTATCTTCGCGCTGCCCGCACCCACCATGGCGAGTCCGAGTAGTCCTTGCACGACGGGGATGACCGTTTCAATTGTGCTCATAGATATTCTCTACTAGGACAGTGGGACGAGTCAGGGCGCTCCACCAGAATTGTCCTTCACCTGTCGTGATCCCCGGCCAAACCGCCACCCGTTCGATGACCTGTGGGAGGTCTTATTTTCGAGCGAAGTTGCCATAGGTGGCATGGTGCTGCTACGCTGAGCGAGGCCACGGATTTACGCGTGAATACATTCACCCGTTTAAGCTATCCGCGAGTCTGTTAAGCCGTTCGTCAGCTAACTCCAGCGTGTTATGCCACATGTACACCTGAAGGTCAATATTGGGGCAGATGACGACAATTGGCTGGCTGGTGTCTCGACGGACTTCTCGGACACCGAGTTCAAGATCCTGGCGACCCATCCCGTAGACGATGGCGTGCTCGAATTGGTCGAGGTAACGACACCGGTCGAGGACGCCATCGTTCGCCGATTCGACGAGTCACCGGAGGTGCGCTCGTACGAAGTGCTCCATTCCGACGAGGGGATGGTACTGACCCAGTTGGTGTTCCCGATGCCGTCAACGTATGAGGCGAGAATCACGACAGGGAACCTTCCGCGACTTCCCCTCATCATCCGCGACGGGTGGATAGCAGGTGAACTGATCGGCTCACAGGAGCAGTTGTCGGAGTTCACTACCGCGTTAGCGGCGGCTGACATCCCCTATGAAATCGTGTCGGTCACGCAATCAGACGATGCGAGCGGACTCCTGACCGAGCGCCAACGGGAGGTCATTACTGAAGCGGTTGAACGCGGCTACTACGACAGTCCTCGCGGCTGTACGCTCATTGAGCTGGCAGAAACGCTTGAAGTCAATCAATCGGCGGCCAGCGGCGTTCTGCATCGGGCTGAAGGCCGGATTATCAAGGAGTTCATCTCATAGGCGGCGGCAGAGAGACGAATAGAGAGAGCGGGGAGCGAAGTCTATCTGGCTGTGTTGAAATCCTCACTCGGTGATAGGTCTCAACAGTGATGTTGCATACAGCGCGCGAATGTCGCACTCGATTCGGTTCAGTTTGTGTGGATGGTAAACGCTCAGTGCAGACTCAGGAGTTGTTACCATGGTATGTCATGAACGCACCCGGTTTGAAGAGAGATTTCGCCTCGTAGCTCGATATTTAAGTAATAACAGTTTCTGTTATTAGGGGAACCACTTATTGTGAAGGGGTCCAAGTGATTGGTATGGTAGCACGAGTCAAACAACATGGGGATGGACGACGTGTGACCGAAGGGTGGGATCGCGTGTTCGAGGTCCTTTCAGCTGAACCTCGCCGCCAACTCATCAGCTCGTTATTAGATGCCCCACCAGACACCACCGTCCCGTTACCAGAGAGTGCGATCAACCCCACCAACCCTGGTGATCCTGAACACCTTCGACAGGAGTTGCACCATCACCATCTGCCGAAATTGGCTGATCGGAGTTTCATCGACTGGGAGCCCGATCCGTTGGTTGCAGGTCGAGGCCCGCAGTTCGATCGCGTCGCTGTCGTTTTTGAAGCCTTACACGCAGCTTCGACCGAGATCCCCGATTCGTTAGTGAGCGGCTGTCAACGCCTCGAACAGGAACAACAAGAAGATACCGAGGGCTGATTACGGAGTGACCGTGATCGATTCGCAGTCTTCAGAGTCGAAACTGATCAGAAGACCACATCCCAACGATGTCCGCAGTCGCCACACTCAAACGTCGTTCGTAGCCCCTGCTCAATGACTTCGCGAGCAACCACTTCGCAAGGAGCATACAGACACTTTGGACAGGGAACATCCACTGCAAGTGGATGGCTCTCTACGAAGATAAACGACACTCGACAGGCTCTTGTCCAGAGCTGCTTACACAGATTCGAGGAGAATGCCCACGACTTCAGTCGTGGGTGGATGTCAACCGGGGTGCCCCAGAACTCCGCGCGTGTGCTCCACGGCTGTCCTGTACACCGCACAACCTCCCCGAGGACGAGCAACAGAATTATCTCCGTGTTGGCCCCGGGTGAGCCAACATGCGCGCTGAGGACCCCTGGCAAGACCAACCCACAGCCACCTCCGGTCGGACGGTGTGGTGGTTTGATCTCGAGGGCGCCACTCCCGGGGAGGGGCTTGCCCTCGTGGCGGCCGCGTTGTACGTCTTGCGTGCCTTCCTGCCCCAGGCCCAGATGTGTTCAGAGCAACCCAAGCCGGGACAGCTCGGCTGTCCAGGGGAGGTGACCACGGTCTGGCTTACCCCCGCGGTCGTGCTCACGGCAGGCCTTGCGGCCGGGGTCGTGTTGGTCGTGGTCTATCTCTCGCAGTATCCAGCGATGATCCCCGATGCCTGGAACCCGAGCCAGGCTAGCCTGTGGGTACTGGCCGCCGTTTGCTCCCTTGCGATTGCCTCGCTTGGGGTCCCAAACGGTGATGTTCTGGCGTTCCGGGTCGGGACGTGGGTGCAGGTGGCCGCGTTCGGGTTCCTGGTGCTTGCGGGCACTGGCTCGTTTCTCGCGCGGTTCTGGCCTCGCGAGTCGGGTGCGTGATTGTCTCCAGTGCCGGTGAGCCGTAGCGACGCTCCCGGCCGAACGAGGATGGTCAACAACCCCGACCGCAAGGGTCGGAGTATCCGCCTCGATCGCCGATGAAGCACTACTAGTTGTGGAGTCCCCTGGAACCCACCTCTTGCAAAGCGCCCGACGTGCTGAGCGAAATGTCTCCACCCGGTGTCTCTCCCGGCGAGATGTCGCTTCCACACACATTCTCGACTGCTCGCATCGCCTGCGGCGAGCAGGTAGTGGTGGAGTGTGCTACTCTCAA
Source organism: Natronosalvus rutilus (assembly GCF_024204665.1). Lineage (NCBI taxonomy): Archaea > Methanobacteriati > Methanobacteriota > Halobacteria > Halobacteriales > Natrialbaceae > Natronosalvus > Natronosalvus rutilus. Next base: position 1,178,338 of record NZ_CP100355.1, read on the forward strand.
AGAGCGTCGCATTCTATTAACGTATCAACCAAGAGTCTGTGGGGGTCACTGGTGCCAAAAGGGCCGCCCATTATAGTATTGACATCCACCCACGACTAAAGTCGTGGGATTCCTCTCGTGGGAGTCTCAGTCGTCTGAGTCCCCGAGAGCGACATTCCCGCTCGGTGCGGTACTCTGGTTTGTGTACGCCTCGTTGGCCATTGTCTCCGCGATGGAGGGCGGGCTGTGGTGACCTCGCCAATCGTGATTGTTCCACTTGAGGTACACGGGCCGTGCCATCGACCCGACTGCTGATTGCCGTCTCAGGAATGATTCTGAGGCTACGAGGTCTGCGTGTCCCTCGAACCCGCATGGACACGCCAACGAATCCTCGTGGCGACGTGTATTGTCGCGTTCACCGCATACAGGGCACTCTTGACTCGTCCACGCTTCGGGTTCTTCCCCGACCGTGATGCCGTATTCCTCGCACACGTCTTCGAGGCGGTCGATGAACCGCCGGTACGCCCAGAAGTTGTGTGTCTTCTCGTTCACACGCGGCGACCAGTGCGTCGAGAGAACGCCCTTGATGTCGCCTACGTACAGCGTTGAGACGCCCTCTTCGTGCAGTCGTTCCACGAGGTTGCGGACGAGACTGTCTTGGGCGTGGTTGCGGCGGTTCGTGCGCTTTCGGTACAGACGGTCGATGCGCTTGCTGGACGTGTGTTGGTCTTCGAGACGCGACTGATAGTGTGCGATTTGTTCCGTGATTTCACGGAACTCCGTGAACAAGGTACGTCCGTCGTACAGGTATTGGGAGCCGGTCGTTGTCGTGCAGGCAACGAGGTTGTTCGCGCCAACGTCCAGAGCGGCTTCTTCCGAAGCCAGTGGTGAATCCAGTCGAGAACTGTCGATGGTGACTGGTTGGAAAGCCCTGAACGTCTCTTCGAGTTCGTCGTACACGAGTTCGAGTCGGCCTTGTTTGCCGCTCCACTTCGGGTCGCCCGCAACCTCAACGCGAAGGCGCTGATTGCGGTTCAGCCCGAGTTCGTCTTTAAGTTCGGAGCCAATCGGGACTTCGAGCCGGGACCGGTTCACGAACTCAAGGGTGTACTGGTCATTTCGGACGTAGGTGCGAAGCACTCGTCCGTCGTCTTCGTTGCCCCAGTATCCCGGTGGCGACGGACGTGCATCGAGTTTCCCGGCGTGGTACTTCTCGTTACTGGCGAAAAACGACCGCCACGCTTCGGAGTTTTTGCGGATGAGTTGCTGGGCGACCGAACTACTGAGGACGCCTTTGTATTTGCATTCGAGCCTTCCGGTGTCGGCGTCCCAGACACTTTCGTCTGTGAGGAAGGCTTGGCGACGAGCGTAGTTGGTCTCGTTCCAGAGACTCGCAGAAGCATCCAACCAGCGAACGAACACCTCTCGCTCTTTTGTAGAGCGAGGGCGAACGTCGAACTGGTTGGCTCGCTTCATCACTCCGTACTACGTAATATTGGTTCGTAAACGTATGGATTAGCATGGGAGACTCAGGCCTGCTATCGAGAGTGGTTCGGGTAGCGGAGTGTCGGATTCATCCCACGACTGAAGTCGTGGGCTTTCTCCTCGATGTCCTGTAATTAGAAATAGTTACTCACTTTTGGAACCGAGAGCTGGTCGAGGACGTTGTCGATCGCTGTTGTAAGCTCAGCAAGTGACTCAAAGAACCGGTTGCTGAGAGTCGTTTGGAGTTGTCTCCAGCACTCTTCGACCGGATCGAGTTCGGGAAAGTACGCCCGTAACGTGACGAAGGCGAGGTCGTCACGGACCAGGCGGCCCGTGACGGCTGACGCCTAGAAATACGGCGCTCCATCGAGCACAACGAGCGAATCATCTTTGAACGCTTTGCATACTGTGAAAATGAAATATTCGCGTGATCGGCGGTGACGTACGCTTCGAACCGGGAGAAAAAGCGATCACCGTCCTCGGTGATCGCGCCCAACAGATACGTCCAGTCACGTTGCCCAGAGAGTCCGACAGCTGGCTGCGTGTCGCACAGAAACCATGCGGCACCCGGCTCGACTTGCACGGATTGCTTGGGTTGATTGATATAGACTACGGTAGCGTCCAGCTTCCGCCGCTTTTGTTGAGTTTGTCGTGGAACGCCTCTTGGTCGTCTTCGTCAGCCTCAGCGGCTGTATGTCGCGGTTTCTGGTAGCTCAATCCGCTTCTTTCAGCAACCGCCGACAGCTCGGGAGTGAGTATTCGACATCATAGGTCTCGGCAAGATACTGCTGAACCAGCGCTGGCGTCCACGCCGGCGTGTCGAGCCCTACCTCCTCGGGAGATTCGTGGACGGTTGCTTCGAGCTGATATTGATAGTTTTCCGAGAGTTTCTATTTTCTCCCAAATAAATTATATAAGTGACGGCCTGCTCGAGCGACTTGTCCGTGTCGAGTCGCGTGAGCCAATTGTAGATCGTTTTCCGTTCAACCCCGTATCACTCGGTAAGTTCAATCAGTTGAACACCGTTCTTGTACGTAATCGCGGCCAATAGCCGTTGTGTCGGCTTTTCCCGTCGACGTTGTCGAGGGTGTTTTGCAACTCCTCGACAGAGATCTCGTCAAGATGTTCCATTGCAAGGACCCACAATCTCTGCGTGAAAAATTCTAACGACTACTATCGGTCTATGTCTGATTGCGGCCATTTCGAGCCCTAGTGCTCCTCGAGCGATGTTAACGCGACGTCAGCATCGATCGGGCCGTCAGGACGATAGTGTTCGAGCCAGGCTTCGCCATTTAAGAACGATTCGGGCACGTCATCGATGCCATCAGTGGGCGACAGACAGATCCATCCCTCTCGCGCCTCGGTTCGCCACGCAGTACACGGTGTCCCAAGAGCGATGTAGAGGCGACTCTCAGCCGGTTCACTCGGGTCAAGGTGCCAGAGTACCGACGAACACGTTGCACTGTTATCATCGTCGGTGTGGTCAACACCAGTCGTTGTGTCCGTCTCGTCCGGGTGCACGCAGATCGAGCGCCCCCCAGGCCCGTTTTCGTGGTCGACGGACACGCGCTGCAGGGTGTCGATGTCGATTGACCCATACTCCTCGTGTAATCGTTCGACTATTCGATCGTATCGCGCATGGGTCGAGGCATACTCCTCACGCGATACCGCCAGCTCGTCGAGAAGTTCGAACGTGTTTCCCCGAGCGAGAAGCCCGTTTCGGGTCGCCTCGCTAGCGATGTGATCGTATTCTCCTTCGAGTACGATCGCTTCGGTCGGATCGGCGATCAGGATGTTTCCCGGTGTATCCATCGGCTCGGTAACGAGACGTGAGGCCAGATAGGCTGTCGCCTCCCTGGCCGAGTCACACTCGAGGAGCGCCTCCCGCATGTACTCACTGCGTCGACTCCCCTGAGAGACTTCGATGTCGTCTTCGCTCTGGTCGTCTGCGGTATACGTCGTCGTTCGTGAGAAGGTACTGCCGATCGCGAGTCCGTGTTCGTTGACGCCCATTTTCATCCCGGTCACGCCCGCACCAGCGATGAGTATGCTCGCGTTCGAATCGGGCTCGTCTTCGACGCGAACGACGTTGATCTCCTGGTTCTGATGATAGGCTGGGCCCTCGAACGCGTCGCTGATCCCGGCGTCACTGTGTTTAAAGAACAGCGTCCCGTCCGGACCTATCGCGTCGCCAGTAGCGATCGCAGCCGTACAGCCTCTCCCAAAGACGCGCTCTCGATAGAGATTGTAGGCGAGTAATTTGTCGACGCTGATTCCGGTTGCTGTCGAAATCCCGCGTATCGTCGCTCGTGATTCCGCTGAGAGGAGTTCGTCGCGGTCTCGAACCCGCTCATAGAGTGAGTGTGGGTCATGACTCTGGCGCTCGAGGGCTGTCGTGAACCGTTCGATGTTCTGGCTGATCGCGTTTTTTGCTCGTTCGCCACGCCTTCGTCCCGCTGCTTCGAGCCGTTCCGCGTTGGCCCGGGTTTCGACCGCGCTTGTGGCCGCGTTCGATGACCGGGTCATGCTTCCGAAACCTCCGTTTCGGACTCGAGTGCCTCCTCGAACCGCGTTTTATCGGCGTCATCATAGACCAGATGACAGGCTGCCTTTCGGTTGACCCCGGTCTGGACGTCGAGCAGCGGCGGATCGATATGGTCACAGATCACTTCACGTTCTGGACACCGGTCTTTGAACCTACAGCCCGAGGGGAGGTTGATCGGATCTGGAATCGACCCGCTCAGCTCGACGTGGTCCCGGTCGGCAAACGGATCCGGTTCCGGTGAGGCAGCGAGTAACGCCTTCGAATACGGGTGTAATGGCTGCTCGATCAGTGATTCGGTCTCCCCTAACTCGATGAGCCGTCCGAGATACATGATCCCGACTCGGTCACACACCTGCCGGAGCAAGGAGAGGTCGTGACTGATAAACAGCATCGTGATCCCCAGTTCGTCGTTTAGCCGCTGGAGCAAATTGAGGACGCCCGCCCGAATACTCACGTCGAGCATCGAAACCGGCTCGTCTGCGAGCAGGAAATCCGGTTCGAGCACGAGCGCGCGAGCGATCGAGACGCGTTGTTTTTCACCGCCACTCAACTGGTGTGGGTATTTGTCGATATACGATTCTGCTGGCCGTAACTCCGCACGTTCGAGTGCCTCGGTCACTCGATGGTACCGCTCCTCCTCGTCGCCAATTCCGTGAACTTTCAGCGGTTCACGTACCGTTTTCTCGACGGTAAGACGCGGGTTGAGGCTTTCGAAGGGATCCTGGAAGATGATCTGGACGTTCCGGCGGAACGCTTTCAACTCGGCTCCATCGATACCGGTAGCGTCCTCGCCCCTGTAGCGTATCGTTCCACCGGTGGGATCTTGCAATCGGATAAGCGTCTTCCCGAACGTCGTCTTTCCACATCCGGATTCACCCGCCAGTCCAACGATCTCTCCCTCGCGAATCTGGAGGTCGATCCCATCGACCGCGCGGACCTGATCCGGTTCCTTCCCTCTGAGCATATCTAACAGGCCCTGATTGACGGGGAAATGTTTCTCGAGGGACTCACACTCCATGACGACACCCGGCGTTTCTGTTGTCGAAGCCATCTGTGTTGTACTCGCGTTCGTGTTACTCATTTGTCTCACCCTCGCCCACCGCTGCGGCGTTGGTTTCTGTCGATTCCGCGTGCGGATCTTGTTTCTGCCACGTGTCACGTTCACGAGCCTGTTCGCGCATCATTTCGGCGTCTTCGTGGCGGTAGCACGCAGAATAATGATCGTCGTTCACTTCCGTGAGCGGAGGATGAGCATCCAGACAGCCCGGTTCCGCGAACGGACATCGGTCGTAGAACCGACAGCCTGAGGGAAGATTGGTGATCGGGGGTGGGCTTCCTGGGATGCTTATCAGGTCCTGTTTCTCCCCTTTGAGGGTCGGAAATGCGTTCTGCAAACCCAACGTATACGGATTGTGTGACTCGGCGAAGATCGATTGGAGATTCCCCGACTCCATCATCTTTCCGCTGTACATCACGCCGAGTCGTTCACACGTTTCGGCGATGACGCTGATATCGTGAGAGATCAAGACCATCGACACCCCCAGTTCGGACTGGAGCTCTTTTATCTGCCTGAGGATCTGATCCTGAACGATGACGTCGAGTGCCGTCGTCGGTTCGTCCGCGATGATGATGTCTGGCTCGAGCGCGAGCGCCATCGCGATGTATGCGCGCTGTTTCATCCCGCCGCTGTACTGGTGGGGGTACTCGTCCATCCGCTGGGAATCCAGCCCGACTAACTCGAAGAGGTCGACGATTCGATCACGCGCCTCGGCAGTCGAGACATCCCGGTGCGTCTGTATCGCTTCGAGGATTTGATCGGAAATTCGATGGACTGGGTTCAACGCGTTCATCGCACCTTGGCTGATCACGGAGATGTGCTCCCAGCGAAGGGCGTCCATCTCCTCGCGTGTGAGGTCCGTGATATCGACGCCCTTGAAGCGTACGGCCCCTGATTCAATAGCGCCGTTTCGTGGCAAGAGGTTGAGGACGGCCTTGGCCACGGTACTCTTTCCACAGCCGCTCTCGCCAACCAGGCCGAATATTTCGTCGTCCTGTACGGCGAAGCTCACGTCGTCGACTGCGGTCACTTTCCCGTACTCGCGCGTGTTGTAACTCACCTCGAGCTGTGAGACCTCGAGGACCGGTGCGCTCTCGTCGAAATCCAGTGAAGTGTGTGTCTCAGTCATCGGTTAAGGTTCTCGGAGTTGTGGGTTGACGATCTCTTCATAGCCTCGTCCAGCGAGGTATGCGCCCATTACGACGAGCGTGATCGAAAGCCCCGGTGGGAGGAGCCACCACCAGGCTTCGAGCGATTGCGTGTGATAGACCTGGTTGAGCATCACCCCCCAGGAGGCGACGCTTGGATCGCCGAACCCGAGGAACGAAATACTGGCCTCGGCCGTGATCGAATAGCCGACCGCGATCGCCGCATACAGCGCCGATATCGGCAACACGTTCGGAAGAACGTGTACGAACATGACTCGACGATGACTCGCACCGCTCGCCTGTGCTGCCTCGATGTACGGCCGTTCCTTGATCGATAAGACTTCCGACCGAACGACACGAGCGGTCGACAGCCAGTACAGGAGCGCGATACCGAAAATGATGTTCCAGATGCTCGGCGTGAAGATGAGCGTGATCACGATCACGAACGGCACGAACGGCAGTCCGTAGAGGATGTCCACAAAGCGCATGAGTCCCTCGTCGACCGCCCCTCCGTAGTACCCGGCAACGACGCCAACGGCTGTGCCGATGACGGCAACCATAAACGCACCGAGTAATCCGACGAACAGGGCGATCCGAGAGCCCATAATCACCTGGGACAACACGTCGTATCCCGACTCGGTCGTCCCAAGCGGGTGTGCGAGTGACGGTGGCTCGAGGCTCATCCAGGACCCATCAGCTGCATAGTGGCGCTCTTGTGGGCCATACGGGGCGAGGATCGGCGCGAAGATGGCGACGAACGTATAGAAGAGCAGGATCGCAACCCCGGCGAGAGCCATCCGTGACTGGATGAACACCCGGCCCTGCTCTTTGAGGATCTGACGGACGCTTTGAACGTACTTCTCCACCCTGCTCGATCCCGACTGGCCGGTTGTGTATTCTTTCGTTGTCATGGTATTACTCTTGATCAAGTTCGACTCTCGGATCGAGGTATGTGTAGGCGAGGTCGGCCATGAAGTTCATCGAAATGACCATCGCCGAGAGCAGGATAAACGTCCCCTGTGCGAGCGGATAATCATTTCGCAGCGAAGCATCGACCATCTCCCTTCCGAGTCCTGGCCATGAGAAGACAGTTTCGATGAGCACCTGGCCGCCAATTGCAAACCCGAATTCGATGCCCAACGCCGTCACGATCGGCAGAATCGCGTTTCGCGCTGCATGGCTCAGCATCACTCGACGCTCTGCAACACCTTTGGCTCGTGCTGTGAAAATGTACGTTTCGGTCAACACCTCGAGCATGTTCGACCGCATCAACAAAATCGGAAACCCGACGTAGAAGATGGCGATACTCAGCACCGGCAACACGAGGTGATGCAGGAAGTCGACGCTCAAGAACTTTCCTAACTGTGTCGAATAGTCGGCATCGATGCCTCGGACCCCGCCGAGGGGGAACAGTTCCAGCTGAAATGCGAAAATGTACAGCAGGAGGATCCCCGTCCAGAACGCGGGCATGGACCGGAAAAAGAGGACCGCAACCATCCCCTTCCGTTCCATCGACGACCCACGGATCCAGGCGAGTTGGGCGCCGATATACGTGCCCACAGTATACGCGAGGAGAATCGCGGTCATCATCAAGATGATCGTATTGTAAAACCGATCGCCGATGATGTCGATGACGGGCCGATTATAGTAGAACGAGTGGCCCAAATCCCCCTGGAAAACGTTTGTGATATACAGAACGTACTGTTTCCACAGGGGTTCATTTAGGCCGTAAGATTCGATGACTCGTTCCTGGACGTCTTGGGGGACGCCGGTTGCGACGAGGTGGGCTGTGGGGCCACCTGGGACCTGTCTAAAGAGAAAAAACAGGATGGTTACTACGATGAAAAACGACACACCCATCAATGCTAATCGCCGAGCCAAATATTTCCGATTTATCATGTTTATTCCTGCTTATAGGTGATGGTGTTGCTATTCACAAATATAATTACCTGATCCGGAGACGCCGGTTAGTTGACGGTTTCGCCCTCTGGAAGGTGGAGGTGGCCGCTTTCATCCCATCGGTATCCGGCGTCTGTGAGGAGTTCGACCGCGGCCTCGGGCCCACCCTCGAAAACTGGTGTATCTGGGTTGTGCCAGAACTCGAGTGACGGGCTAATCGGCGAATAGGCAGGGTCCGCGATGTCGTCGAAGATTTCGCTGATGATCTCCTGTTGGGTAGCCATGACGACGGTGTTGACTGCTTGACGGACGGCGACGTCGTCCAACGGCTTGCGTTCACATTGTGACCACATCGCCATTCGCGTGTCAGTCAGGTGTTTGACCATCGAGATGTGCTCGTTCTCTTCGGCGAGTTCGTTCAGGTCGGATGGGCTACCGAACCACGTCTCGAACGTGTCATACTCCCCGCTTTCGAGGGCGTTAATCTCTGCGTCACGCGAGGCGAGGTTACGCTCGATTCGTTTATCGATGTTGGGGGCGGCAAATGGGTGGTCCTCGAAGGCGTCGAACTCGAGTCGCTCGCCTTGCTCCCAGCGCCCTTTGATGAACGGGCCGGATGCGACGAGATCACGGTCGATAAACGAGATCTCCCACGGCGTGTCTTCGTTCCCCGTGTCGGCCATGATCTCTTCCCAGTAGTGTTTGGGGAGAATTGGAACGCGACCGAGCGTACTCGTGATAAACGGCGCATACGGCTCACCGAGTACGAAGCGCACTTCGTAGTCGCCGCGTTGCTCGACCGTGTCGACGACGGTGTTGACGATGTTCGTATAGATTGGCGGTTCGGTCTCGAGGATGAGATCGAACGTGAAGACGACGTCTTCAGCCGTGATCGACTCGCCGTCGTGAGCGACCAGGTCAGATCTGAGTTGGACGTCGATCGTCGTCTCGTCCACCCAGTCGTGACCTTCAGCGGCCCACGGCTGCGGGTTCATCTCTGGATCCGTCTGGTAGAGGTAGTCATGCGTGAGCTCGACGCCCCAGACGTTACGCAGCGCTTCGACAGTGTTCTGATGGAGGGGATTCAGTGAGTCGGTCGGATCGAAATTGTTCGTGACGATCGTCCGGCCCTCGTCGTTGAGCGGCTCCATGGACACGAGGTTCCAGATGTTCCGAATGCCCATGAAATTGAGCACGACCGAATCCTCGTCGATCCGCTCGTTGTTGATCGCGTGTGTCCGATAGTTGTACACGATCTGGCTTTCGGGACGTTCTTCGCCGAGGATGCGCTGGGCTTCATACACCAGTTCTTGGCGCTCGTCCGGATCCGTCGCTCTTCGCTGTTCACGGGCGATTTCGTCGTACTCCTCGTTCGAGTATCGCCAGTAATTCGATCCGGCGTCCGTGGTGAACGTGTCCATCAGCTGGCTGTCTGGATCGCCGTCTCCAGACGACCAGTTGCTCGACCAGAACCCAAAGCGCCCTTCCGTCTGGTACTCCGGCCAGGCAGAGAGTTCGAGCCCTTTCGGCTCGACCGGCAGTCCGAGGTGTTCGGTCAGGCGTTGGTCGACCAGTTGTACGGCATGGAACCGCTCCGACCAGTATGCTTCGGTCGTGGTATAGTGGGTCATCTCCTCGACGCGGGCCTCCGACGGGAGATCTGCCGTCGCTTCCCTGTTTCCGAGGTCTGTATCTTCTCCACCACTGAAACATCCTGCGAGTGAAACCACACCGAGCGATGCGCCTGCCCCTCCGATCTGTTCGAGTAGTTTTCGCCTACTGGTAGCCATGTGACTGCCTCACAACATCAGTGTCAACTCCACCCACTTATAGGTTTCTTCTCCCGCAGATACTGATCTCTGGCCGAACAGACGATGAACTGGTTCCTCGCCTGTTGTGGGGGGATGAGTCCGCTCGTTACGCGGCCCCGAGAGCCGTCGGTAGTAACTACTATAATCCTGCACCGGCCAGATACGACATCCACGTGCCACACCGATGACTACCCTCGTCGAAACGGCGGACCTCGTGAACCGACTCGCAGCACTCGACGAGAAACGTCGCCAGACCGTTGAGCGCGAGATCGAGGCGTTCGAGGACTCGGAACCGAACTCCAACCCCTTCGCCGAGACTAGAACGATCCTCGAGCAACAATCGGCTGCACTCGAACGCTTGGAGTCTCTCCTCGAGTCGGAGGAATCCGAACTCGAGGAGCTTCAACAGGCGACTGACCATTTGTCCGTCGATCAGGCAGTTCGCCACCGTGACCAGGCACTTGCCAAACTAGAGCGGCGTATCGATCTCCTCCAGTCGTTTAGACTACATATGTCACAGGCGATCTCCACTGTGGAATCGAACCTGGTCGCTATCGAACGCGGTGACCTCCCGTCGGACGGATCGACCGGTGACGAGATCGCGTTTCACCTCCAACAGGCCCACGCCGTGCTTGAGGAACACAACGAGATGATCGATGGGTTGCGTCGAAATCTGACGATCCTCAATGCCTACTTAGTGTGAACTACCCCTGCCTACTCGCCGCCTTCGGCGGCTCCTTGAGGCAGGGGCTTCCCGTTTCTACGACGCGACTTGCAGACACGGAAACCGAGTCCACAGCGGTCGCAGTCTCCACAGGCGTTGCTTTGGAGTGAACCACTCCTAGTTTCTCTAGACCACGTGATTTCACGTTTAACGCTGCATTCCAATCCCTATCCAACTCGAACCCGCATGACGGACACGAGTGTGCTCGAACCCATACTGGCTTCTCGGTCTCCACACCACACGACGCACACTCTTTCGTCGTTCCACGAGGGTTTACCTCAACGTAGTGGGTGCCGTGCTTGTCACAGTGGTGTTCGAGAATTGCACGGAAATCACTCCAGCCAACTTCGGCCTTGTTCCGTGCGTTGCCATCGGCTTCGAGCATCGACGTCACATCGAGATTCTCGACGAACACGGCGTTGTATTCCGTCGCGTAGAAATGCGCGAGCTTGTGCTTGTAATCGCGCTTCTTATTCGACATTCTCGCGTGAACCTTCGCGACTCGACGTCGCTGGTTCTCCCAGTTGTTCGACTCGTACTGTTTGCGAGAGAGCGAGCGTTGCTCGCGTTCGAGTCGCTCTCGGTCGACGGATAACTCGAGCCGTTCGATGGACCGGCCGTCCGAGTCGTGGATGAAGTTGAGTACACCGAGGTCGATACCGACTGTATCTCTGGTGTCTATCTCGTCGAGCTCTGGTTTCGCTGGTTTGTCTGTACTGATGCAGAACGAGGCGTACCACGCTCCCGTGGGCTCTTTCTTCACCGTAACTTCCTTGATAGCGTCGTGTTCTGGAAGGTCACGGTGGATTCGGATAGGGATTTCCAGCGTGTCGCCGCGCACCTTTGTGAGTCGGAGTATCGCTCGGCCTCGTGGGCCACTCTTGGTGTCGAGTTCGAAGCCCGATTGCCGATACGTAAAACTCCTGTACTCTCGCGGTTTCTTCCAGTTTAACGAGCCAACATCGTACCCCTTGGCTTTCAGCTTACCGAGATTGGTGATGTTAGTTCGAATGCGCTCGACGGCTTTTTGCAACACAGTGGAGTAGACGTGTTTCAGGTCAGTCCACTGTTGCTTGAGTTGGGGCAGCGTGTCGCGGACCCGCCAGACGCGTTGTCGAAGCGTGCCTTCGTCCTCTGGGATTTGGTTGAATTCGTGGAGCGCGTTGTTGTAGACTTGTCGCACGATGTCACGAGTCCAGTCGAGACTCTCCCGTTGCTCGGTCGTTGGGAAGAGACGGTATCGTGGACTGTACTCCATGCGACTTGCTCTCTGCTAGTGGTTGTGATGTGTTAGCTGTTCTGATTAGAATCGGTTGCGAGTCGTGCGGGCGCTGTATCCCCGCCCTACTTGCTCGGCTTCGCCTCGCTCCTTGAGGACGGGGGCTTAGCGCCCTCTTCTTCAGCTAAAGGCCCCGTGAGCAACCGACAGCCAACGCCGGGTGCAAAGTACTAATATCGTCGCTCTCGCATCTCCACATCACTATGACTGAATCGGACGGACGACCCGACTCGACCCGGGATCCCCCGGCGATGGACACACCTGGCGAGAGCGTCGTTGCGACGCCGCTCTCGGAGTCGAAACGGGCCATGCCACTGCGAGAGCGGGTTCGCCGCTCGCTGGGGCTCTCCCCGACGCAGTGGAATGTCGGAATCAGCGTGGGGCTCTGTTTGCCGTACCTCCTGTTTCTGTATCTGTTTTCGCTCCCGCATTCGTATGAACTGGAGGTCACGATGGGTGCGCTGGCGTACTCGTTGTTTGCGATGTATCTCGCGTACAAGCTCTAGATTGGGGGACCAACGGCCTCCGTCGGTACCGTACGCGACTCGACCACAGAGATAGCGACTAGCCGCTGAACGATCATTCCTGTTCGGAGAGCGACTCCAGGTCACAACAAAGTATAAGTGCGGAGAGGATGCTTCTCCAGTTGGTTTACGAAATGGAAGAAGTAGATATCCTCTGCCCGACGGGGCATCTTGCGACCGTCCCGTTCGAGGAAGAGAGCTTCTGGAGAGGCGTCGAGAAGGAGCCGGATTTTATTTGCGCCGACTCTGGTAGTAACGACATCGGCCCCCAACCGTTCGGATCGGATACCCCCGTGTGTGAAGAGAAATGGCAACAACACGACCTCGAATTGATGCTTCGGGGCAGTCGCCAACTCGACGTCCCGATGATTATCGGGTCCGCTTCCGACACCGGTTCGAATCGAGGCGTCGACCAGTTCGTCCGACTCATCAATGAGACTGCCGACGAATACGACCTCGATGAGTTCACGCTCGCGACCATCTACTCGGACGTCGACCGTGAGTCATTGATCCAGCGTATCGATGGCGGCGAGGTCGTCGAAGGACTCCACGACCGGGCACCACTGGACACCGAGACGATCGCTGAGACCGACCCCATCGTTGCGGCGATGGGCGTCGAACCGATAATCGAGGCCCTCGACGGTGGGGCCGACGTCATTATCTGCGGTCGCGCGGTCGATCCAGCGATCTTCGCCGCGCCGGCTATCTGGTCCGGAATGCCAAAGGACATCGCGTACTTTTCGGGGAAAGTGATGGAGTGTGCGTCCTTCCTCGCCAAGCCGTTCGCGGGCAAAGAAAGCATCATGGGCACGATCCGTGAGGAGGAGGTCGTCCTTGAGGCTCTCTCTGAGTACCAGCATACGACACCCGAATCCGTTGCCGGCCACGCGATGTACGAACGAGCGGATCCCAACGTCGAACACGTGCCGGGCGGGTACGTCGATATGGAAAACTGCGTGTATGAATCCGTCGACGGCGAACGAACCCGCGTGAGCGGCCCCGTCTTCCACGACAGCGACTCCTATAAGGTCAAACTCGAGGGGGCGAGTGCAGTCGGTGAGCGCCGTATCAAGGTCGTTGGTCTTCGTGACCCGAAAGTCATCGAACAGATTGACGAGGCGATCGCGTACTCCCGTGAGAAGGTCGCAGAGCAGTTCGAGGACGATGAGTACGAGGTGCACTACCACGTCTACGGCAAAAACGGTGTGATGGGCGAGTTAGAGCCCACCGTCGAGACGGCCAGTCACGAACTCGCGGTCGTCGTCGAAGGCATCGCCCCGACCGAACAGGTGGCCAAAGAGGTGACGAGCCTCGCTGGCAGCAGCTTTTTCTACGTTCGGTTACCGGGAATCAAGGGCACCGCTGGGACGGCAGCGTTCATGTCAGACGAGGTGTTCAAGGCGAATCGTGCCTACGAGTGGTCGGTCAACCACCTCCTCGAACTCGATCATCCACGGGCACTCCATGAGGTTGAATACACGACCGTCGGAGGTGAGGCCGATGCCTAAGAAAACGCTGTACGAACTCACGAAAACGGTGCGGAGCAAAAACGCGAGCGTGGACCACATCACGTTCGACGTCATCTTTTCGGACCAAGCGGTGTATGAGTACGTCCGAGACAACCGACTCGTCACGGAGGAGGACATCGCAGCGTTGTATGACATCCCACTCGAAAAGATCAACGTGTTCGTCTACTTCGACCCTGCGAAAGCGCTCAAGTTCACGCTCTCTCGCCCACAGCCGAGCGGAGGGCCAGGCGAGGGTGACGTCTACGGAGCACAGCAGTACGCGCCGCTTTTCGACGTTGAGCTGTCGATTCCCGAATCGCTCGCCGACTAAGGATCGACAGCCACGACCGGGTTCTTCCCGCCGCCGCTCGGGTTCTGCTCTGACGCCGTTTCCTCGAGTTTGTCGCTTCGACGTTATTGTGGCCGAAACGCAACCACTCGCTCACCTGCAGCCGTTTCCTCGAGTGAAAGCGTTACCTGTTGGCCGACCTCGACATCATCGGGGTCGACCCCTCGCAACAGCCCGGTCATCTTGACGAGTCCAAAGGCCGCAACCGCGGTCGTATACGGGGCGTCATCGCCGAACCCAGGCGGTGGAATCTCGATCCGGGTGTACGTCTCGAGAGCGCCGACTGTCGGAACCGGCTCGGGCGTCAACTCCGTCGCTCCGCAAGTTGGACAGATACGCCGCGGTGGAAGCCACCAGTGCTCGTTCGGACAGGCGAGCGCAAACGGTTCACCTTCGTCGACGGCCTCGAGGAAGGCTTCGTATCCGCCGGTGGTCTCGTCGGTCACTCGATCACCTCCACGATGTGGACGGTGGCCGTCGCAACCGTTCCGCCGGCGTTGTGAGCCAGGCCAACCCTCGCGTTCGGCACGGCCGACGCGTTAGGGTGGGTCCCCGCGAGCAGCCTGGCAACGGCGACAACTTGGGCGGCGCCCGTCGCCCCGACCGGATGCCCCTTTGCCTTTAGCCCACCTGAGAGGTTTACTGGTAATCGACCGCCTCTGGTCGTCACACCATCTCGAGCCAACCCCATTCCTTCGCCGCGCTCGATGAAGCCAAGGGACTCGAGAGCCAGCACCTCTGCGATCGTAAAGCAGTCATGGACTTCAGCCAGATCGACGTCCTGTGAGGTAATTCCGGCGGCCGCGTACGCCTCAGTGGCTGCGCTTTCAGTCGCAGGCGTGTACGTCATCGACGCTCGGTCCTGGAGGGCGAGTCGGTCGGACCCGGCCCCGGAACCGGTGATCGCCGTCGGCGCCTCGAGGCCGTGAGACTCGGCGAAGCGTTCGCTCACCAGGACGAGGGCGGCAGCGCCGTCGCTGATCGGACACGCGTCGTACAGCCCGAGCGGCGAGGCGACGATTGGCGCCTCAAGTGCCTCCTCGACGGTAATCTCGTGCTGGTAGTGGGCGTCTGGATTTGCGGCCGCGTTCGCGTGATTCTTGACCGCGATGTGGGCGAGGTCGGTTTTCGAGCCGCCGTATGCTTCGATATAGGCTCGCGCCATCAGTGCGTACGCCCCGGGGAACGTGACCCCGGCCTGCCCTTCGTATACGGCGTCGGCGGCCGTCGCCAATCCACCGGTCACCGCGGTCGTCCCCATGTTGGTCAGGCGCTCCATTCCGCCGACGACGGCGACGTCGGTCTGGCCGGCTTCGATCGCACGGACGGCGTCACGGACGGCCAGTCCGCTCGAGGCGCACGCGCCCTCGAGGCGCCTCGTCGGTGCAGCCACACCGATCGCGTCGGCCATTAGCGGTCCCTGATGCCCCTGCTCCTCGGCGAGTTCGCCGATGAAATTCCCGTAGTAGACTTCTTCAATCGCTTCGGGTGAAATCCCGGCGTCCGCGAGCGCTGCCAGCCCCGCTTCGGCGAAAAGATCCCGGCCAGAGCGCCCCTCGTGAACGCCGAAGCGGGTAAGCCCAGTACCGGCGATGCGTGTCGTACTCATCGTTTTCCCCGTTGCCAGTCGTCGTGCTCTTCTCGCCACCGGCGGGTGCGATGCCCCGCAGATGGCGTTCGTCCTCGCCACCGGGCATCTCGGGCACTCAGCCAGTCGGTCGGCGGGTTAGACGACGTCATCGTCCTCGAGGTTCCGTATCGTGTCGGCCTCATACCCCAGTTCTGAGAGCACTTCCTCTGTGTGCTCGCCGAGGTCAGGTGGGTGTCGGTGAACGGTCGTCGCCGACGCCGACAGATGCATTGGACTTGCCGGCATCTCGACAGTCCCAGCGCGCGGATGTTCGACCGTGGCTTTCATCCCACGGGCCTTAGCCTGTGGATGGGCAAAGGCGTCTGCCATGTCGTAAACGGGCGACACCGGGACGTCCGCTGCCTCAAGGAGCGTGACGATTTCGTCGGTTTCGTACGGCTTGATTTCTTCCGCGATAATCCCTTCCAGCGCGTCGCGGTGATCGACGCGATCAGCGTTACAGCGAAACCGCTCGTCCTCGAGGAGATCCGGTCGCTCGAGGGCGTGACACAGGTTTTGCCAGAGCTTTTCGGAGGCGGCGGCTACGACGACGTGCCCGTCCGTCGTCGAGAACGCCTGGTACGGGACGATCGTCGGATGTCTTGATCCCATCTTCTCAGGCGGCTCTCCGGTCGCAAAGTAGTTACTGGCCATGTAGGACATCCAGGCGAGTTGCCCATCGAACAGGCTGACGTCCACTTTCTGGCCGCCGGCATCGGCGAACGCCCGGCGAAAGAGTGCTGCCAGGATCGCCTGGGTCGCATACATGCCTGCGCCAAGGTCGGCGATGGCGACCCCAACCCGGACGGGATCTCCGTCGGCTTCGCCGGTAATACTCATCATCCCGCTCTCAGCTTGCATGATCAAATCGTAGGCCGGCCGCTCGGCGTACGGCCCCCACTCGCCGTATCCCGAGAGTGAACAGTAGACGAGATCCGGATTCACGGCGGCGAGGTCTTCATAGTCCAGACCCCACCGCTCCGTGGTTCCGACCCGAAAGTTTTCGACGAACACGTCCGCATCGCGGGCGAGGTCGCGAAGGATGTCTCGCCCGCGTTCGTCCTTGAGGTTCAACGTGATCGATCGTTTGTTGCGATTGACGCTCGCGTAGTAGGCGCTGAGCGATTCCTCACCGTTTCCGAACGTTGGTGGATGCCAGCCGCGGGTCTGATCGCCGCTCCCTGGCCGTTCGACCTTGATCACGTCCGCGCCCAGATCGCCTAACTGCATCGTACAAAACGGACCGACGAGGACCTGTGAGGCGTCGACGACCGTCACCCCCTCGAGCGGGCCCGCTTCAGTCTCTGGTTCGCGTGCTTCTCCAACCATCTGTGTTCTCACTGCTCATAGGCGGGAATTCCAGTAAGATCATGGCCCAATACGAGGGTGTGGATGTCGTGGGTGCCTTCGTAGGTGTAGACTGTCTCCATATTTGCCAGGTGGCGCATCGGCGAGTAGTCAGTGGTGATGCCGTTTCCGCCCAGCATCTCGCGGGCGACGCGCGACTGCTCGCGGGCCATCCGGACGTTGTTGCGCTTTGCCATCGAGACCTGCTGTGGACGCAACTCACCGCACGCTTTCAACTCCGCGAGACGGTGAGCCAGCAACTGGGCGAGCGTGATTTGAGTGGCCATCTCCGCCAGTTTGTCCTGCTGGAGTTGGAACCGGCCGATCGGCCCGCCGAACTGTTCGCGGTCGGTCGCGTACTGGCGGGCGGTCTCGAAGCAATCGCGGGCCGCGCCGACGGCGCCCCAGGCGATGCCGTAGCGTGCCTGGGTGAGACACGACAACGGCCCCTTCATGCCTTCGACGCCTGGCAACACGTTCTCCTCGGGGACGCGCACGTCGTTCAGGCCGATCTCGCCCGTAATGGAGGCACGCAGGGAGAGCTTTTCGGTGATCTTGTTCGTGCTGACGCCGTCGCGATCCGTTTCCACGAGGAAGCCGCGAACCGCATCGCCACCCGCGGCGTCACTCGAGCGATCCTTCGCCCAGACGACCGCAACGTCCGCGATTGGGGAGTTGGTAATCCAGGTCTTCGACCCGTTAAGGACGTAGCCGTCTGCGTCGCGTTCGGCGTTCGTCTCTAACCCCGATGGGTTCGATCCGTGCTCGGGTTCCGTCAGCCCGAAACAGCCGACGGCCTCGCCCGCCCCGAGTTTCGGGAGCCACTCCTCTTTCTGGGCCTCGCTCCCGTAGGCGTGGATGGGGTACATCACGAGTGCGCCCTGGACCGAGGCCATCGATCGAAGTCCGGAGTCGCAGGCCTCGAGTTCCTGCATCAGCAATCCATAGGCGGTCTCGGAAACGTTCGGCGAGCCGTACCCTTCGAGATTGGGCGCATAAAAGCCCATTTCGCCCATCTCGGGGATTAATTCCGTGGGGAAGGTGCCGTTCTCGAAGTGCTCGCCGATCCCGGGGCGAACCTCCTCGTCGACAAATTCACGGGCGCTATCCTGGATGAGGCGCTCTTCAGCGTCTAGACCCGCCTCTAACTCTACAAAGTCGAGCATCACACGAGGTATATCAACACCGGTAATATAATTCTTTGTATCGACTACCTCTCTCGACTGGCTAGTCACGGGACAGTTTGCTCGAACCTCCACCCGAAACCGATTACTGGTAGGCGAGTTTGAGTTCGATCTCGTTTACGGCCCCCAATAACAGATCGGGAATCTCAGTCTCGAAATACTCACCAGTGAGTCGTCTGGCTGGGCCAGCCACCGACACCGCACCTTGAACCGTGTCATCGAGGATGATCGGGGCGCCAACGGCACGAATACTGTCGTGGGACTCGCGATTGTTGAACGCCACGCCCCGCTCACGGATCGTTTCGAGCTCATCTTTGAGGGCGTCTCGAGCGGTGATCGTATTCGCCGTCACCTCTTCGAGTCCCGTCCGACCAACGAGTTCGTCGATACGTTCGGCGGGTAAGTGCGCAAGAATCGCTTTGCCTGCCGAGAGCGTATGGATCTGCTTGCGCTTTCCGACCCAGGAATTCGTTGGCACGCCCCGGTCACCGGTCAAGCGCGCAATGTACACGGCGTGATCGTGCTCTTCGACGACGAGGTTAACAGCCTCATCGGTTTCCTCGACGAGCTGTTCGAGCACCGGCTCAGCGGCATCGAGCAACTCACAATAGTGGTCTTTTGCCTGCATACCGTGGTCGAGCAGTTTCAACCCCAGTCGGTACCCCTCAGGGTCCTTGATGACGTAGCCGCGCCTCTCGAGCGTCGCGAGATGATCAAACGCCGTGCTGTTCGCAATACCGATGCCCTCAGCAAGGTCCACGAGTCGTATGTGGCCAGCCTCGTGAATCGTTTCGATAATATCGAAAGTCGTCTCCGACGCTTTGATTCCCCCTCGGTTCTCTGAATTCTGCTCCATTGTTGGC
Organism: Natronosalvus rutilus; assembly: GCF_024204665.1. Taxonomy (NCBI): domain Archaea; kingdom Methanobacteriati; phylum Methanobacteriota; class Halobacteria; order Halobacteriales; family Natrialbaceae; genus Natronosalvus; species Natronosalvus rutilus. The sequence goes on from NZ_CP100355.1 coordinate 1,197,670, forward strand.
TACACACATGGGTTACCGTCACATATGGCTTACTATCTTCTCGTCCGTGGTTGCTTTTTTCCTGTTTATTCCACAATCCGTGCCAAGCAATCAGACCCGCTCTCCTTTCGATAGACACGCGATCGCGTTCTTTGCGACGAGTGTGTCCTCCATGTCGGTCCTGATCGAACCGATTTCGGGATGAGCGAAACAGTTGGGCACGATCCCTTCTTCCAGTGGCTGGACCTGAACGCTAATCACTGATTGACGGGAATTCACCGATACTACTGTCCAGCTGTAAAGGTACGAGACGCTGGGCGATAGTTTGACTTCGCAGGTGAGGTCGGTGCGGACCGACTGGTCTCGTAGCGAAGACAGGATAATGCGAACCGGTTCTCCCTCCAATTACACACCTAGGTTTGTAATCCCTGTCAGAAATTGGTCGAGGTCCGCATTTCGCTATCAGCGAAAGTTTAGTTGGAAGAGAAAGGGGACGGGGCTGTCTTCGGGATGGCTCTGATGGCACAGACCGAATGCCGACCACGTAGCCTCATATCAACCAACGCTATAGAATTACAATTGATAACCGGATGGGGTTTCGGCAATAGCGTAACTGGATCCTCTGTTTCGCGACTACCGAAATATTCTGCCCATTATATCCGTGAATACTGGTCTCAATCAAACAGTTCTCTGAATCTATTCGGAGGATAGCGGTCGTGAACTCGGGTGATTTGGTCAGTGAGTAGACGTGGAGGGAGTCCGGCATGTCGCTTCTACACCCGCTCAGCCAACTCTGCGATGCACCTGATCGCTTGTGAAAGCAAGATAGATGCGAGTATGCCAGGATATTCGCCGCTGTCATTCTGTAACTGGACTTTCGATATAAATCTTAATTTATATATTATCGTACTGTCTAGTCCCCCTCTGACATATTCATAAGATATATGATTGATCGGGGTCCTATGTGGAATAGCAGTGTATATGTTATCCACGATAGACTCTCATGCCCTACGGACTCCTCACCCACGACTCAAGAAACGGCCAAGGTGTGTTTTGAACGCCTGAAACGACTTTTCGGTATGATTGTGGCAACTCTAGCTAAGCTAATACCTCTGCTTAACCGAGATCGTGAAGACAGATAGCCCCCAGTATTTATCGAGAAATACAGGCTGGAGAAGCGTGTTCTCGGCCAAGCAATACAGAACAGCAGCGACTCGCTCAGTCCTCCATCGTCCACAAATTGCGACAGCGAGAATCCGTATCGGCCCTCCGTTTATTGTGCCTTTCTCACAAGACTGATTGCTGTAGATTATATAAATAATATTACTTATACCGTCTCCACGACGACGAAGTTACCGGCTGACCTGGATATTTATCAGATTATAGGACCAGTGGTACAGATACTTGGTGAGGCTGTTTAGTGTCAATTCATTCAAGGCTTGCTCGTCTTTCTCGAAGCGAACAACCGGTTGCGTAGAGTCGGGCGAAGAACCCCGCCAGGATGTTCACCAGCCGGTTATCTTCTCACCCTTCCTCACATTCTGCCGAACAGTACTCGCTGAGCAAGGCGGCGAACACCACGGCAAACGAGGCCTTGCGCCCTTCGGTCTCCTCGCCCAGCCGATGCTGGCTGCTGTCGATGGCCCAGAAACCACTCAAAGAACGTACGGCACCAGCTACTGGACAACCCGCCAGTCGATATCCTGGAACTCTTGTGTCGGGAGTTGAACCGGCTCCGCTGGAACGAGTTCTCGATAGTGTTCCACGGGGGATGGGTTCGTTCAATCTCACGCTGACTTCTCGAGACAACGCGTCGAGAACACGGCGGTGGCCGTCTCAGCGGAGACCAAACGTGGCCGTCTCGATCCTTCAGAGTTTCGAACACACACGTTCTCGTGACAAACGGCTTTTGGCCGCTGGGCGCGCGAGAGCCACCATAGTTCCGCTGGAGCCCATGAGCAAGTACGACGACCTCTTCGACGACACCGCCCCGACCGAGAGCGTGTTTGCCGACAAGGGGGCGCTCGATCCGCTGGCCGACCCCGCCGAGATTGTCGCCCGTGAGGCCCAGGAACGTGAGTTAGCGACCATCCTGAACGGCGTCCACGAGGGATATCTGCCGCCGACGGTCTCAATCTATGGGCCACCCGGCACCGGGAAGACGCTGACGGCGCGACGGGTGACCCAGGAGTTCGCCGCTCGTCACGACCAGGTCGCTGTCGAGTACGTCAATCTCAAGGAGTGTCGGACGATCTTCAGCGCGGCCAATGAGATCTGTGTTGCGTTGACCGGCGAGAAAAAGAAGGCGTACGTGGGACTGGATGGGGTGTTTGAGGCAATCTGGGAGGCCCTCGAGGCCTACCCCGCGTGGACGGTGGTGATCCTCGATGAGATCGACCAGCTCCAACACGACACCAACTATGACCCTAACGACTTTTTCTATCGCCTGTTGCGCGGGGAGGGCAAACTCAAACGCGAGATCAACCTCTCGCTCTGGCTGTTGAGTAATCAACTGATGGAAGTCGACCTGCGTCTGGACAGTCGGGTCGAGAGCGCGATGAGCGACGAGGCGGTCTTTTTCCCGCCGTATGAAAAGACAGCGTTACAGGCGGTGTTGGAACCACGCCTCAAGCAGGCCTTCCGTGAGGGGGCTCTCCCCGAGGCGGTTCGAACCTATGGCATTGCGAACGCCGCCATGCGCTGGGGGGATGCTCGAAAAGCACTCACGCTGTTTCGCCAGGCCGGCGAGACGGCGAACGAGCAGGCCCTCGAGACGGTGACAGGTGAGTGCATCGACGTGAACCTCGAGCACGTCGAGAAGGCGATGATCGTCGAGCAACTGTCCCGGTTACCGCTCCAACATATCCTCGTTCTCAGAGCCATCACCTCGTGGATCGAGGACGCGACGGGCGAGATCAGTCAGCCAGTGACGACCGCGCAGATCAAGCAAGGGTATGACCAGTTTGAGATTCCATCAGCGGCGAGGATCGGCGATCGAGCGATTCGGGATGTCCTCACTGATCTCGAGACGATGGGCCTGATCGAGACGTGGATCGAATCGAAGGGTCGGGAGGGGCGGGTCAAACAGATCCAGACCACGTTCGATCCGACGTGGGTAGCGGAGGCCAACGCGGCGCGTAACGTCCACAACACTCCTGATGCGGAGTGATGGCCTCCCGCGGCCGATCCAGAGATCCCGGACGAGGAGTATTGAAATCTGTCTGTTCACGCAATGGAAAATGCCCGAGGCGTCTGTTTTACTCGTGGTGGTTGTGGCTGACCGGTGCAGTCCCTTTTCGTCGACGGTGGCAGCACAAACCTATGGCTTTCGTTGCGGACTGCAGGGTCCACGCCGGGACGCCGCCGTTGATGGCAAAGCTTTATTCTCTCAAGTCGCGTGCTAGATTCTGCCACATCTGGCCCGATATGGATGGGCGGTGGTGATCACTGGCCCACCAGGGGGAAAGCCATGCGACCGGACTTACAAAACCGACGGCGGGAACTGTGGAAACGAGTCGTCATCCTCGGCGAGGACGAACAGGACGTGATCACCGACCTCGCCGAGACGTATGACGTCGCCGAGGACACCATCGCGGAGGATCTGTCGACCATGGAGACGTGGCTCTCGGACCTGTACCGCTCGGGCAAGGCGCGAGACGTCTCCCCGCTGGTCGAACTGCAAGAGATTCGCCATCGGCTCCACCAGATGGCCGAGGAAGCCCAGGCGGCCGGGGAGCTGGCGCTCGAACTCAAGATTCGAAAGGAGTTGACCCGGACCATCGACCAGGAACAGCGAATCGGCCAAACCGTCAAACTCGAGGTCGAGAAATCCCGGCAGGAAAAATTGATGGATGATGTCGGATTCCAACTATAGCTCGTCCTCGAAACCTGGAAGTTCCGAGGGGTCTCCTTCTCAGGTGTGTCCCCCATGGACAGTCGTCGTCTTCGGTGTGCAGTACAGTGGGTCTCTTGTAGTGACTGCCGACGACTGCTCGATCGATCCACTAGCCAGTAACTACCCCACCAACAACCCGTTCCAGCGCGCGGTTCAGTTATTTGTTTGAGATGTCTGGCCTCTCTCGAGGGAGCCTATCGAACCCTGTCCATGGTCATCCGAGGACGTCAGCTGTCTCCGGTGGCTTCGTGTCGGCCCCCTTGGTTTCGCCTGGAATCTCCGCGTCCGTCGGGATGATTAGTCGGCGTTCGGTGTACTCGAGGCCGTTCTTGCGTTCCGTGCGTTTGCGGACGGCGAGACGGTTGTTCGAGAGGTCGAGGACGGCGTCGATAGTTCGCGAGACGAGCTTTTTGGCATACGAATCACTGACGCCCGGTTCCTGGCGGCGGATCCAGTGTTTCAGGTCGCTGGCTTTGACGTACTCCCTGATCGAGGTACAGCCGTTCGTCCAGGGGTCGTCACCCACACTCGAGTCTGTCCGTGCCTTCCACAGGTTCGCCGCGAGTCTCGTGGGGAGGGCGTTCGTCGTCGAACGCAGCATGTCCGCGTCCATTCGGGCGAGTTGCTGGATGGGGAGGAGATCGCCGTGAGTAAGTGTTGGTGAACCCCCACGCTTGAGGGGATCGTCGTGATCGGGCAGGCGGACGTAGGTTTGTCCACTTTCCTTGGTGAAGCGCTCGAGGTAGTCGCCGACGACGTTGATATCTTCGGGGTCGACCAGCTCGTCACGGAGGTGGGCGCCCTTCTCGAGTTCGCGTGCCTGGAGTTCCTCGATCCGGGCTTTGTTGGTTCCCGTCCGTTTGCGGGTGGCCTCGGCGAGGGCCGTGGTCTGGGTGAGGGTTGTGTCGTGGGTCTCGAGGCGGTCGTGGAGATCTGTGGTTTCGCGTTCGAGGGCCGCGTTTGCAGTTTGGAGGTCGTGAATCTCGCTTTCGAGGGTCGCGATCGTCTCCTGGGCGCGCTCGAGGTCGGTCTCCAGGCTTGCGACGCGGTCGGTGAGGTGGTCGTTTTCGTGTTCGAGGGCAGCGAGGCGGTCGTGGATGGCCTCGAGGCCCTCACACATCGCAATCACCGCCGTGGCGCGGGCGATCGGTCGCGGGATCCGTGCCCCGATGGTCGAGCGTGAGCGACTCGAGGGGCTCACAGCCACACAGGCGCCACGCACCGTTCCGGTGTTCGTACTCACACCGAAGCCACGCACATGCCTGGTCGGATTGGGGGTCGAATACAATTTTTCGTGGGCGGCCCTCCCGTGGTGTCCACTCGAGGATGATCATTGATTCATCGCCTCGAGGAGGGCGCAGTAGGCTCGCTCGAGGTCGCCGGGGGTGATGGGGTGCTCGAGGGTGAGGACGATTCGGGTGTCATCTTCGGTGAGGTGGATGGGGGTCATCAGTTGAACCCTCCCTGAATGAATGTGGCGTCGATCAGCAGTGGTGGAGTCGTCCACCCGCAGACGTGGTCGATGTATGTGACCCACTCGCGGACGCTTTGCAAGGAAAAGGATTCGGCGTGCTCGAGATCTCCATGGATGTGAAACCAGTAAATCGCGGCGTTGGTGGGGCGGAAGCGTTCCGGTGGGTGGTCGGTGAGGTAGACCGTTGCAGATTGTTCCTCGAGATGGTGGTGCCTGCCTTCGGTGTTCTCGCCCAGGTAGATGTAGTGAGAGTCCAGGTGCTCGAGGATGGTGGTTGGTTGTGTCGATCCGGCCGAAATGGTTTCGTGCGTGGTCGTCGTAGTCGTCATTGCCTTAACCCAAGGCACAAGGCTCGATGTTGCAGCATCGGGCCGCAGATTTTGTGGCCGCTTGTGCCTCTACTTCTGACTCTGATCGCTAGCGACTTAGTACTTACTAAGACTTAGTTAGACTAACAAAGTTTAAGTATTCCAGACACACAGTAAGAAACGCTAATGGCGTAACCTGTCGAAACGGATGCATGGTCAAATATCAATTTCAGGTCGACGACGAGACGTGGAACGCGTGGAAAGAGACGGTTCCACGGACGAAAAGCCTCGAACAACGACTCATCGAGTTAATCGAGGCCGATACGGACGGACGAGTGCTTGAGGATGAAGACCAAGAATCAACCTAACGACGAGACTGCACTGGAACCCTGTCCCTATTGTGAAAGGGAGTTCCAGGGAACCAAGGGGCTTCGAATCCACATGGCCACTGTTCATGATGAACAGACGGTGGTCACCGTGCACTGTAATTGGTGTGGGACACCGGTCGAAGCCCGTGAATGGGAGGCTGACCAGCATCATTACTGCAGACGCATTTGTGGAAAAGCGTGGACCACCTATCTTCAATTAGGGGAGCGACATCCCAACTACACCGACGGAACCTCTCGAGGGCGAGACTTTCGGTGGATATCGAATGCAATCCGTATGCGGGATGGGTGCTGTCTTCGGTGTGGGGGCGTTGATGCAGGCGAAAGTGGTCGTGCGTTACACGTTCACCATATCGTCCCCGAGAAAACGTTGCGAGCAGCCGGTGAGGATCCGCACGACCCGGCAAATTTGATTTCGGTGTGTGGGCCGTGTCACCGGACACTGGAAGGAATGGCTCCTGAGAGCCAACGCGCGGAATGTGGCATTGAATCACCTGAGGACTTAGTACTCACTGGAGAGGCGGCTGCATGGCTCGAGACCTTCCATGAAAAGTACAAGGTACTGAACGTGGCTCCCGATCCCTGGCCAGGAATGTTCGCCGAAGCGCAGCGCCATTTATCAGATCGAGATTAATCGTCGGATGAGAGTGTTTGAGGGATATAATGAGAACAGCACGTAGACGATGGCTACAGAAGCGATGCTAACGAGGGTAACTGTTTCCAAGGCCGCCAACGGGGATTCGTTTACTCAATCGTGTCTGGCCCATATCAGTCGGTACAACGCTGAAGGTGTTGGCTCACTTGCAACGCTTTTAATCCGGAGCTGGTGACCTCGGTGGCATCGCGCTGAACAACGAATCGGTGCTACTCGAAGGTATCGAGCGCTACCTCGAGAAGTTCTGTTTCGTAGAACGTCCAACGCTCGCTTCGTCGCTCAGTGATGAACTCGGCTTGTACGGTGGGGACGTATCGTGATCGAACCGGGAGTCAGTCGGCTATGTAGGTTCCTAACTCGTCCTCGAGCACGTCGGACTAGTTGTGCCGATAATCAGGTCGGCTCAATCGAAATCCGACTGCGTTGAACAGACTCTGCGGAATTACGGGTAAATGACCGGAGACGGTAGTAAATAGTGACGGTGGTGAGTGAATCAGGTGTTCTTCAACCGGAGTTAGCCGGTTACTATATTGGTGATTTGCACGACTCTGTTGCCCTATTGTCGAAATAGACGGTATACCCCCCTTTCGACGGTTGTCCGGCATGCAATCGATATCAGCCAAAATAATTATATGCCAGATTTGGGTGTATCTCGTATGGCTTTCGTCGCTCTCTTCGGCATTGGCAGCACCAATTTCCACTCTACTATTGGGACACCAAATGGCGATTTTATAACTGACGTATCGACCGAACCGACCCAAGCCCACCGACTCGAGACCCAACTCCTCGAGCGACTCGAGGAGTTGCAGTCGATCAGACCCCTCGATGCGGTTGCTATCTCTGCACCGGGGCTGGTAGATGCTAAGGCGGGGCACATTCAAAAGTTCGATACGCCCGCGGGCGACCTGATCGAACAGATCGATCTGCGGACGCCGATCGAAGACACGTTCGACCTGTCAGTGTATCTCGAGAACGACTGCACGGCCTCAGCACTCGGCGAGTGGTACTTTGGACGGCGTGAGGATCACGACTGTCTCCTCCACCTCACGTTTGGGACGGGGATCGGTGGTGGCGTCGTCGATCGTGGTCATCCCCTTCGAGGTGAATCAGCCCAGGCCGGGGAGTTCGGACTCTTGTCGGTGGCTCCCGAGAGCGACCTCTCGAGTACCGGGGTCACCGGTGCCTGGGAGGCGTTCTGTTCGGGTCGGGGCATTCCACAATATGTGACTCATCGACTCGAGACCGATGACGAGTGGTCGTCAGATGAGAGTGCGTTCACGCGAACGGTGGCCGAGGACGACGAGCTCTCCGCGCCCGCAGTCTTCGAGGCCGTCCATGCGGGCGATCAGTTCGCGCAATCGTGTTTAGAGCAGATAAGTCGCTACAACGCCGCCGGCATCGGCACGCTCTGTAATGCGTTCAATCCCGGGCTAGTGACTCTCGGTGGTGGCGTGGCACTGAACAATGAGGAATGGATACTCGAGGGCATCGAGTGCCACCTCGCGGAATTCTGTTTCGTCGATCGGCCGACGCTTGCCTTTTCGCCCCTCGGAGAGGAAATCGGCTTGTATGGGGCGTTGGGAACGTATCGTGATCGATCCGGGAGTCAGTCAGCGGTGGAGGTTCCCAACCCGGCCACGAGCACGTCGGACTAAGCGTCACGCCCCACGTTCGGATGGGGTAGAATCCGACTGATTGAGATTGCGATTATTCACGGCCTGCTCGAGCTTGAGGCCATTTATGTGCCTATTACTAGATGGGAGAAGAAATACTAATAACTTGAATGAACTTATGCATCCCATTCGGAAACAATCAATGTCAGAAAGTATTTACGTAGATATTCCATTCTTTGGTGCATGGAAAACCAACGTGTTCTGGTAACTGGGGGAGCCGGATTTATCGGTTCGAATCTTGCGAATGCCCTCTCATCAGACAATGATGTAATCGTTGTTGACGACGAATATCTGGGAACGCCTGAGAACCTCTCTGCTGACGTCGAGTACGTGAAGGCGAGCGTCCTCGAGGACGATCTCCCAACGGACGTCGATGTCGTCTATCACCTCGCCGCGCTTTCATCATATGCGATGCACGAGGAGGATCCCTGTCAGGGGGCACGAGTGAACATTGAGGGGTTCGTCAACGTCGTCGAGCAAGCTCGCCAGGATGGGTGTGATACGGTCGTGTATGCCTCAACGTCCTCAATCTACGGCAGTCGGACCGAACCCTCACCTGAAGCGATGGACGTGACCGTGAACACCGGCTACGAGGCGTCGAAGCTGGCTCGTGAACGCTACGCCGAGTACTTCTCGAACCACTATGGGATGACAATGGCCGGCATGCGCTTCTTCTCGGTATACCAGGGCTACGGTGGCGCTGAAGAACACAAAGGTGAGTACGCGAACGTGATCGCACAGTTCGCTGACGATATTGCGAACGGAGAGTCGCCCGTTATCTATGGAGACGGCACCCAGACGCGGGATTTCACACACGTCTCCGATATTGTCCACGGTCTCGAGTTAGCCGGTGAGCACAAACTCGATGGCATCTATAATCTCGGCACCGGGGAGGCCTACGACTTCAATACCGTTGTGGAGTTACTCAACCAGGAACTTGGGACCGAGGTCGAACCCGAGTATGTTGAGAATCCGATCCCGGACTCCGTGTACGTCCACGATACGTGTGCTGATTCAACGAAAATCCGCGAGGAAACCGGCTGGGAGCCGGCGGTTATGTTCAAAGAGGGAATTCGTGAAGTGTGTGCGGTATACATTCCTGACGTTTAATTTATTACTATATTTCTGATGGATATAAAACGTTCTGTTGTTCGGTTATTTAGTGCTAGAATTGGATCGCAATTTATAGGATTTTTAGGACTTATGTACTTTGCCCGTGAACTCGGTGCAGAACAAATAGGGATTTTTTTCTTATTTCAAGCTTCGCTGTCCATACTCACAGTTCCAGCCGATATGGGTGTGCAAGAAGGTATAGAAAAACGAATAAGTGAGGGGTCAAATGCGGGAAAAATTTTAACAACTGGCTTGGTTCTCAAACTTGCCTTTTCAACGGTCTTGTCCATCGGTTTATTCATAACCAAAGACGCCATTAATAATTATATGGGTGGGCAAGTGACTCTTTTACTTATCATAGCTCTTTTTTTGAATTCTATTTCTGAGGTGGCAATTCGGACATTGAGAGGTGAGTTGCGTGTTGGAGAAACAGCATCGTTACAATTCATTAGACAAGCGATTTGGGTTGGTATTGGGGCATTGTTTGTCTGGAGGGGATTTGGCTACCTTGGACTTATATATAGCCTCATACTTGGTTTTGGAACTGTGTTTCTGTGGGGTATGTCAAAAAGTTCGACAAAACTTGGCCCTGTTTCTTGGAAACATGCAACCTCACTCTGGACGTACTCAAAATACAGTTTTATAGGTGCAGTCGGCGGCTCCTTCTACAGCTGGATGGATGTGGCAGTTATCGGTCTGTTTCTCCCACAAACACATGTTGGTGCCTACGAAATGGCTTGGAGGATCGGCGTGGTAGTTACCTTATTTAGCAGTACTATAGCAACAACGATTTTCCCCCAAGTAAGCGAGTGGAAAGCCGATGAGGATAGAAAACGAATTGAGTCGCTATTATCCAATGCAATTACCCCTTCATTATTATTTGTCATACCCGCCTTCTTCGGCAGTATTTTGTTATCACGTGAAATTCTCTCTCTTCTTTTTGGGCCGGAATTCGTTCTTGCCTGGCTTACTTTAATAATTTTTATGCTAATTAATTTTGTCCAAGCAATAACTGAAATTTTTTCCCGGGCACTAAGAGCCATTGACCATCCGGAATTGGTTGCTAAAGCTAGGACAATTAGCCTATCGCTAAATATTATACTTAATTTCCTGCTGATCTGGAGATTTGGTATCACTGGGGCAGCGATTGCTACTGGTGTTGCCCTAACTGTTTATACCCTACTTGTTCTGTCATATCTGAGACCATATGTGCGAATAGAGTTCCCCTATTATGAGGTCACCTGGTGTATGATTGCAGGTATTGGTATGGCAATAGCAGTTCGCGGAGTTCAGTCATTAATCGTAATTAATTCTCTACCTATGCTTTTTGCAGTCGTTGGAATTGGAGCAGTGATATATTTTTGTTTGATAATGATTTATCCGCCCTTGAGAATTAAGGCATTAAATAATACCTCGTACTTTTTGAAGAATATGTGATGACACTTGATGATTAGACTGAACACCCTGATGTTTACTAGCACACCTAACCCAGAATCGGAAGTCAAAACAATTATTATTTAATAGGAGTATTTAGGGCTATGTCAGATACATTTGTTGTACTTGGGCTTGATGCTGCCGATTATGATCTAGTCAAAAAATGGGACTGTGAAAATCTCCTTCTGTCAAATCATAATGGTATTGATACGTTTGCTCATTCACTTGATGTGCCAGCAACGTATGAGGTCTGGCCAACAATTGCAACAGGTGTCTTTCCAGATCAGCACGGCGTTACTCTACCATCTTCTTGGGAAAAAAAGAATAGGGGATTTAGATTCTTGGAAGAGATTGGAACAAGGTTACCAAAACTGCTTAAATCACCGGCAATTAAAATTAAACATTCGGTGGAAGGTCATGAGACTAAGACTTCTCTTGATCATATGTTTAATAATGGTGATGTCTATAATTGGCCTGGGTTAACATCTTGTCCTGATTGGGAGCAAGAAGGAGAATGGTTTTCAGCTGTTAAGAATAAATCTATGAGCGAGCAAAATTTTAGACGGAATCATCTAGCTAATGCGGGAAAAGGAATTGGATGGCTTTCAGGAATGTCTCAAGCTGGCACACCGGTTGTTGGCGCTCACGTCCATATTTTAGATCATATGGGTCATTTGTATGGAAAGCGTCCGGAAAAATTGGAGTCAATTTATAACGAAGTAGATGAACTTGTTGGTTGGCTCCATGATCAAGTGGATCGGCTTCTCATAGTATCAGATCATGGGATGCAGACAACAGCTACAGATGATCCTCAACCTGGTGTTCACTCTTTTAGATCAATGGTTTCTACAACTGAGAAAGGTGGCCTCCCTGAAGATATGACTGCAATCAGGGAATGGGTCGAATCACGTGTGAAAAATAATGGCGAAGAGAATATGACGGAAATTGATGCACCAATGCAGCACCTGGAAGATTTGGGGTATCTCTAACTAGATTTTAATATATTCACATGGGAGTGGGATTAGATTATTTATCGAATGATGCCATTTTTCACTGTGGTTCGTTCGCTGTAATCGAGCTGGCCACTCAATTTGTGACGAGCAAGAGCAGTCAGATAGCCACCAGCACTGACGAGATGTCTGTTTCGTTGAGATCGTGTTTCTCGGTGAGACGGTGCAAAAACGCCGCCACGGGACTGACCCCGCAACGACTGAGCACGTAAATCTCGAGCAGAAGCTTGGATTCGGTGTCGATCGCGGCACACAACCGCTTTCATTCGTCATCGACCTCGATCTGTTTCTCGTTGACCACGACCCCAACCGTAGAGCCATCGGGGGTTGCTCTGAGTCTCTGAAAGCCTGCGCGTCCAGTTTCAGATTGCGCCGTGAGAACAGTCAATTCCGTGTAATTCGAACACTTCGACGACCTCTCGAACCGACACTCCCATCGAATGCACACGCATCCCGCACACCTTGACGAGTGTCGGGGTGCGGCCGTTCTCCCAAACCTCATCACAATCTACATCCAAGGTCCCTCTGAGCACAGGTTGGCGAGTTGCATGTACACTCCTCGCCACCACCTGCTCATTCCTCAAACTCTCATCTAGATAGAGCCTTATTGTGGCATATTTTCCTTGGTTAGCATCTAATCCTGTTTGAGGATTTTCATTCCATGGGATGAACTAGGTACACTGTATTGCCTTTTGTGTCCACAATCTTCTTTGACCTTGTGTCTGTTTCTAGAAGGCGTAATTCATCTTTAGTAAATCGTAACCCGCTATAAAGTTCAACATCAATTTCTTTGGCACGCTCACTCGAAATTACATATATCTCTTTGCTAATAGCCCCCGATGGTGTGCTACTATTCCAATGGTATGGTACATAATACGATTCCGCCCGATTTGAGTCTATATCTGCTAATACCTTGTTGTCACTTCTTGGCCCTTGAACTCGGTTTTCATAGTCACCATATAAGCCTGTCCAAAACCGATCTGGTTCCCCTCGAGTGGTGGCAACACCAGCTTCTCCTTGATATGTGAAGGTGATATCGTAGCCTGTAAATTCGCTCTCAGGAGTATTCGGCGAACCCTGATAAATGTATGGTGATAAAAAGTATACAGGCACTGTAACTACTAGACAGATAATTAGTATAATGGTCAGTCCTATTTTGAGTGAACCAAGTCTGTTTTTCTGTGAAATCCCTACACCAAGTGCGGCAAATATAGTTATGAAAACTAACAGAAACGCTGAGTACCGAACTGCTTGGATCAGTTGTCCTATTGAGGAATATACAATGATAAATAATGCTACTGTTGAACACGATATAAAATAAACACTAGCATGCGACAAATACCACCTTCTGAGACGCGATCTTCGTACTGCTTCGATTCTAATGATGGTTGCTACGGCTAATATACATAGAAAAATTTTTGGAGAAAGGATTTTTAGTGCAATTTCGATAATAGATGTACCAACAGCTGCTAGTCCCTCACCTCGAGTTTGAATACCAGCAGAACTAGTCTCGCCTATCTCTAGAACACTTCTCATCAGATAAACTAATGCACCGCGCATTCCTGTTTTATCAATTATCCAGCCATATATGAGGATCCCTAGTATAATGGACAGAATTCCTGTATCTCTAGAAATTCTCCCTGGTATTCTAGTCGGCAGTAGATATATTAAAAAGCTGACTGTGGCTGTGAATAATATGAAGGCAACTGCGTATTGTGGATGAAACAAGAGAAGTGAAACGAAAGAAATCAAGAGTATAGTAGTGTACTGCCATTTTCGCTGGTCTATTAAAAATAAGAGCACTAGTATTGGAAATGCTGAGAAAAATATGGCTACGGAACTAGGTGTAGGTTCAAGAAGTGGGTTTTGAGCAGACATGTTTGGAGCGATGAATAATGACATTAGTACTCCAACTGAGGTGCTCGTTTGGTGGTTAGTTAACCTTCGAACGGCAACCCCGACACTGAGAGTAAAAAGCAACACAGCCATTGGGATCATTAGCATTATTGACGTCTCTGGACTGTGACTAGTTATAAGACCGATGATCCCTGCTTCAAGGTGCATTCCTGGATACAAATTTGTCCTTTGAATTATGCTATATGTCCCGACATCACGAACATATCCTAAATGACCAAACCCATCTGAGAGTGCATAAAAATAGTATCCTCGCAAGAGTGGAAATCCGGTTATATATATGATGGCTAAAATGCCTAAGAGTCCCGAATATTTACCTTGGACATCACCAAAAAACATAACTAACAGGGCTATTATGGTTAGTGTGATTGTGATTGCTACCCAATATTGTAAATGTGGTGTATACACTGACAATTCATAACCTGTGAGTGGAGTTAAACGAACACTCCAAAATCCAGCCGTTAGTAATAATAGGCCTATCACAGTAAGAAACCGGACTTGACGAATAGAACTGCGATGGTCCATTGCCTCTTTGTCTACGACTATAGAAGATACCTTTATCGTTTTTGGTTAGTCCTACTACTTGACTCCAATTTAACTGTTAGAACAAGTTTCCAATTTGATAACTATTTTGATCGAGCATTGTGTTACTTCCGAAGGTTGAATAACTAATGGCCTAAACTGTCTTGGTAATGGCGAAAGTGGGTATCTACTTGGGATCTAACTCAGATCATATTTCAAATATTAATAATGTTCTTAAAACCTGGGTGCAAGCACTCTCACAAGCAAACCACGACACTGACCTCATTGGTGGGTCTGAGATACCTGAGTCTGTTCAAATGGATTCAAGAATCCATCCGGTTTCTACAGCACGGTCTCCAACCCCTTTCGGAAAGATTAAAGATTCATATACTCATGTATCCCACTATATTTTAGATCATGATCCTGATGTTGTAATACAACTTTGGAAATATCAGACACATGGACTAGGTGTTGCAGCAGCCGGAAAACGTCATCACGTACCGGCCATCATTAGATTTAGTGGTGATGTTTTCAATGAATACCGTGGATATGAACTACCATATTCACCCGCCGTCTTTCTACTAGACAATATCATCGGATCAATTCCGCTATTTCTTTCCGATAAGGTCGTCTCACTGGGACCAAATCTAAAGCAATCAATTAAAACTAGAGGTGTGTCTAATTCTAATATTCATCTTATTCCCCCACCTCAACCGGATAAAAGCCGCTTTTTTCCTGCCGACGACGTGGCAGCAGTCAGAGCGAATCTGGATCTTAAGACGGATCGCCCTATTGCGCTCTTTGTCGGTCGTCTCTCTCGCCAAAAGGGGATGTCCTTTTTAGAGCGAGTAATAGAACGGGTTTTAGTGAAAACCGACTTCCAGTTTGTAGTCGTTGGGAAGGGCCCTTACCGAGAGATATTTAAGAATCGATTTTCGTCTGAAGATGTTGTCTTGCCTGGATACGTCGCTCGTGAACAGATCGGAGACTATTATCGAGCGGCATCAGTCTATGTACACCCATCACAATTTGAAGGTATTCCCCTCGTAATCTTAGAAGCCCTCCAAAGTGAGTTGCCTGTTGTTGCGCGAGATGCAGGAGACATAAGTTTCGTTGTCGAAGAGACTGTTCAGACTGAAGAACAGATGGCTAATCGGCTTGTTCGGAAGGAATGGGACGGAACATGGAAAAACAGAGGTCTATTCTCCTCTGAATATCAGAAAAGAGAAATCGCCCGTCTTATAAAAGACGTCACGATGTAACCTTAATCAGATGAGCACGTGCCTCTCGTGTGAAACGATTGACTGAAAACCGCTCTAACGTTTCATCGTCAACACCGGTATTTGTCTCAAGATCAACCTTGGGAAGAATCTTCTCGAACTCTTCTTCTTGTGCAATCGTAAGGTGGGGATGGTTAATGGACGGGAGGATCCCGACTGGTGTGGCAAGAACAGGGGTGTTGAGCGATAAAGCTTCAAAGACAACAGCTCCATAGGATTCCATCTTTGAGGGAAGAAGAAGAAGATCAGAACCGTGAATGGCTCTAAGTGTTTGCTTATGCGGAAGTTGGCCAGCTAAAAATACTCGTTCATCAAGTGATTTTTGGTGAATCGAATCTTCCACGGCATCACGTTGTGGTCCGTGTCCAATTAGGAGTAGAGAATAATCTTCTGGGAGGTTCGAAAGTAGATCGACTGCCTTGATTGGATTCTTGAGCGTAGTTAACCGACCAACGAAAATAAGCCATACTGTGTCCTCCGTCTCATTCTCTGGTGGCAATTTGACTGTATCTTCTTGGGTAATCGCGGTATTGACCTCTTCTGGATCAACAATCCCTTCTAATCTTGCAATAGGTACGCCTGATAAACGACTAATTTCCTTCTCAATTGAAGGTGTTCGACATAATGCTCTATCACCCATAAAGAATCGGAAGTTCATGCGTTCTAAAAGCACTAATGGGTCAGTTAGACTAACATTATCGTGGATACTTGGCGAATAGCCGACAAACGTTACGAGTGGAACTCCAAATAATACCCGAAGTACTGCTGCAAGAGGGTGGAAGAGGTGGTTCGTTGAGTAAATCACATCGAATTCACGATTCCACATCAGTCGGATAAGATAAGGGAAGACAAGGAATACAAAGAGAATCCGTCGCAGCTGCCCATAAAGTGAATTCGGTTGCGTATTTTCGGGTGAACCGGGGAAGGGTCGTCTGATGTCAACATTACTGGCGGCCTCTCTACTTTTCGTTCCGGCTATTCGAGTCGTAACAACAGTCACATTGTCTCCACAGTCAGTGAGATGTTTCGCAACGTTCCAATCGATAAAGGCGCCCCCCGATTTTTTGGGATAGAAATCCTCTGCTAGCAATAATACACTGATATTCTTCTCTGGATCTTGGTTACTCATATCTGTATCTCACGTGGCCTCTATTAGAAGCGCTTCAGTTTGATCTACCGTTGAATCCCACGAGAATTGCTTTGCAGTTCGCTCATTCACTGATCGAATTGATTCGAGTTTGTCCCTATCTTCTAACAGACGCTGCACCATATT
This sequence comes from Natronosalvus rutilus, assembly GCF_024204665.1. NCBI lineage: Archaea > Methanobacteriati > Methanobacteriota > Halobacteria > Halobacteriales > Natrialbaceae > Natronosalvus > Natronosalvus rutilus. Next base: position 1,214,586 of record NZ_CP100355.1, read on the forward strand.
TGTAAACGTATCCTGATCATTTGAGTTAAGGAGGTGTCCGTTAGTCCCATCCTGGAAGAAGTCCTCATAGACCGGTAACGACCTTGCAACGACTGGGAGACCAGCTGCCATCGCTTCTAAGAGGACCAGGCCAAACCCCTCCTGGCGGGAAGCAAACACAAAAATGTCGGATGTATTCAACAGTTCTCTCTTCCGTTCATGGGACACAAAACCGTGGAACGTTACGGAATTCTGAATCTCTAAGTCGTGTGTTGTTCTCATGAGGCTATCCATTGCGGGTCCTTTGCCAACGATGTGAAGATGTGCTTTTGGATACTCGGTAAGAACGTCTTCAAATGACTCAAGGAGGAAATGTTGCCCTTTCCGCTTGCTGAGCCGTCCAACTGTAACCAATTCTTGCGGGCGATGCTCAACATCAGACATTTGATACCCTTCTACATCAACACCATTGGGGATTACAACGATTCGAGAGCGAGGGATTCCATACTGTTCTAACTTTTTCGCGATGTGAGATGTCGGTACGATAATTGCTGTGTAAGAAAACACTCGAAGAATGTTCTGAACTAACAATTGGATAGTCGCAGTTATTGGATCATACGTCCGGTAACATGACCGATCATAGAATTCATGCTGGATCGCAAAAATCGGCACCCTTGCCAGTTTCGCGAAGATTACGGTGAGCGTCGGGTATGGCGTCATGTTCTCGATCACGGCATCGAATTCGTTTCGCAACAGCATCCAAGCAAGGACAGGGATACTCAGAAAAGCAAAGAGGTAGCGTGTTGCGTAGAAACTGGCTGTTGGAAAGCGAAAGAAAAGTGACGGTATGCACGTCACGTGACGTACGTCGTACCCGTCAACCGTTGTCCGCTTCGGGAGCTCTGGATCCGTCTTGCCACAGAGGAGAACGATATCATGGCCTCTCTCAGCCAGTCCCGACATCACCTCATGCGCTCGTTTTTCCCCACCTCCAGCGTCACCAAGTGGCGACGTCTTCGTGATGTAAAGCAGATTCATCTATCGGAATTTATTTCCTTGTTTACGAAACTCATGTCGTTCCTTTGGACCAGGAAGTGTGTAGTATCCGCCGTCTTCAACTGGATTCGATTGAGTCTCAATTTCCCCGGCCTCGACTCGATCAATAACTTCCTTGGCGAGTTCTCCTCCCGTCTTGACGACCTTATTATAGACGTCGTGCATCGTATCGTCGTCCGAGATGGGAAACTTCCGCTGGAGAACGATGTCACCTTCGTCGAGTGCTTCGTTCATGTAGTGAGCAGTCACACCACTGTGGTCTTCGTCATGATACAGTACCCAAAATGCCGTCGCGCGACCGCGGTAATTCGGAAGCAGCGAACCGTGAAGGTTGATCGCTCCGTATTCAGGAATCGACAACAGTTCCGGTCCCAGTTTCTGTCCGCAGCTGATCGAAAGGATTAAGTCGATATTTTGCTCACGGACTTCTGACCGGAATTCTTCACTGTTTACGTCTATCTCTGTCTGGACTGGAATGCCGTTTGCTTTGCAGAGGGACGGAACGGAGTAGTATCGGTCCATGAGTGACTTCTGAATCGTATACGGCAGTGCTCCGAGGAACTTCCCACCTGCAAAGTGAAACCCGTAGCGGAGGAAGACAGCTGGTCCGAACATCCTGTACCGCATCCGTGCTGTTGTCAATAGACCCTCGCCCGGGTGTGGGGCGATCACAACGTTTGAGATATCGTCGGAGTACTCGTCTAACAGTGGCTCCAGATACCGCGGCATGTACATCGGTTCATTCATCGTAAGGAGGAGAACATTCATAGCGCTACCTTGCCGTCGTGAATCTCAGTCAGTGTCACGAACTTGTACCCTCTCGTCCGAAGGTAGCGAACGAGCGTTTTAAAGAGTTTGATAGAGTTACCTAGATTTCGCTTGTGGATCTGGCGTAATGGCGTCGACAGGTTGTCGTGAGACGCCGTCCGATAGAAGTCCTGAAGGTGAGAGTCAATTACGACGACGTTCGGAAGTGGGACGTACTTGAACGACCGGAGATACGGCCGACCGAGGAGTTTTACGTAACTCTGAGAGATTGGGAGCCGAACCCCAGGAATGGCACCGATCGGATACTCCACGATCTGTTCGGTTCCTGGCGGCGAATATGGATGCAGCGGTTTGTCGAGATTGCTATAGATCCCTGGTCGAAACGACGGAAAAATGCTCGAATCAAATTCGAATCCGACAGAATCGAGGTGACGAATTTCTCCAGGCTCGATATTTCCCTGTGGCGCTCGGTATCCTCGGGGTTTTTTCTTGAAGAAAGATTCGAACGCATCGATCCCTTTCGCGACCTCTTCCTCGAAATCGTAACTCTTTGTAATGTCATGGCTGTAAGAATGGAGATGAAATTCAGAGTCTAACTTATCTTGTAGCAAAGCGACATCTTCAGGGAATTTCTCCAGCGTCTTTCCGACTGCGAATACGGTGACTGGGATATCAAGTGAAGAGACGAGTTCAATGAACTCATCAATGTACTCGAAGGTGAGGTGATCGAAACCAGGTTCGTTGAAGTACCAGTCATCTTCTAAATCCAGTGTAAAACACGCTAAGCGCATCTCAGGAGCCAATTTTCGTTTGACCATGATCACCGAATCCAGGTCGTCAAAATCGTCCGCGTCAATCCAACGGCATAGCCGAACTGGGGCTTTTTCGTCTCGCCAGCCTGGCGGGCTTCGATCGTGATGGGCACTTCCTTGATGCGAAGGCCGTTCTTGCGCGCTTCGATGATCAACTCGGGGGCGCTAAACCGCTCTTCGGTCAGTTGCATCTCCTCGAGGCGAGAGCCTCGGATCGCTCGATAGCCGTTCGTACAGTCGGTGATCTCCGCTTTCGTCAGAAGGTTAATCAGCCACGTGAACGCCCAGATCCCGCTCTCGCGAACGAGACTGTTACCCGAGCGATTATCACCCTTGTACCGCGAGCCCATGACGTAGTCGGCCTCCCCATTGATAACGGGTGCCACCAACGCTTCGAGTTCCTCAACAGGGTGCTGGCCGTCGCCGTCCATCGTGACGACGATCGACGCCCCCTGTTCACGGGCGATGTGGAAGCCCGTTTTCAGGGCACCGCCCTGACCCTGGTTGATCGGGTGTTCGACAACCATCGCCCCGTTTCGCCTGGCGTTTTTGACGGTATCATCCGTCGAGCCATCGGAGACGACCAGCGGCTGGACGACGTAGCCATGGATGCGTTCTGGCAATTGCTCGACGACCGAGCGAATCGTTTGACCCTCGTTGTACGCCGGGATCACGATGAAGATCGTGCGTTCGCCACCGTCGGTCTGGGGAGCCTGACTCGCCGAAATGTTCCGAACGAGATCCGACAGTCGTTCGTTTGTCTCCCGAATCGTGACGAGTAAGTAGAGAATAATCGCGAGCGTCGTCAGGTGCGCAAGCAGCGCCAACAGGACGAATCGCTGATTGATATCAAGGACCGTCCCCAGGAGATCGTACAGCCCAGGTAGAATAACGAAGGTCAAAATACCGGCTGCAAGCCCCCCTGCGATGAGCAGGTCGGTCTTGATAAACTGTGTTCGATATCGATTGAATCCCCAACCGAGAAGCGCTACGGCGATGCCTGTGAGCGCGACTGTCACTACGTCCATATGAGCCCCCTATCTGATTTTCCTTGCATGCTCCTGCGAAATCCTACAACATATTGTTATGTTAATCCTCGGTTAAAGCCCTGTCGGTCATCTCATCAATATATGTTTTCTGGTTATCTAGACAGTTAATGGTAACATACTGGTTTTCAGGCCTGACCGATAATGACACCGTCATTGAAGCAACAAGTTTTTGAACCGGTCAAGTCATTCAAAACTTGAGTAACCATGACGATACTCCTCACTGGCGCGGATGGCTACCTCGGGTGGCCGACCGCGCTTCGCATTGCATCGCGAACTGATGACCGCGTCGTCCTCGTCGACAACCTCGCTCGCCGGGCGTGGGTCGAAGAGGTCGGCAGCACGAGCGCCACGCCCGTCGCCGAGCCGGCCGAGCGTCTCGAGGCTGCCCGCGACGTACATGATCTGCACAACCTCTCGTTCGTCGAGGGCGACCTCACGGACAAGGCGTTCGTCGACGAACTCCTCTCGGTCCACGAACCTGAGACGATCGTCCACACGGCCGCCCAGCCCTCGGCGCCGTACTCCCAGATCAACGGCGAGCGCGCGAACTACACCCAGCACAACAACATGCAGGCGACGCGCAACCTGCTGTGGGGGCTCGAAGAACACGACCTGACTGACACACACTTCGTCGAGACGACGACGACCGGCGTCTACGGCGCCCCGGTGTTCCCAATCCCCGAGGGTGGGGCAACGATGGAGAACCAGGGCGAACGCGACGAAGTTCCCTACCCCGCAATGGCGGGCTCGTGGTATCACCTCACCAAGAGCCATGACGCGGCGAATATGCGCCTCGCACACAAGCAGTTCGACATCCCGATCTCCGATGTGAGAACCGCCATCATCTATGGGACCGAAACCGACGAGACGGCCGCCGACGAACGGCTGGCGACCCGGTTTGACTTCGATTACTACTTCGGCGTCGTTGCCCACCGCTTCTGTGCCCAGGCGATCGCTGGCTACCCGATGACCGTCTACGGCAAGGGCGAGCAGCGCAAACCCTTCATCAGCCTCGAGGACGCCGTCGAGGGCCTGACTGAAGTCGCCCTGGCCGACCCGGACGACCGGCCGGCCGACCACGTCGTCTATAACCAGGTCACGCGCGCGATCAGCATCGTCGAGATCGCCGAGACGATCGCCGACGTCTCCGATGAGTTCGACCTCGACGTCGCCGTCGAGCATTTCGAGAACCCCCGCGACGAGGACGAGACCCACAAGATGGAGATCGAAAACGACCGCTATATGGACCTGATCGGCGAGCAGCGCCAGACCTTCGAGGAGGGCATCCGCCAGGTCCTGAACACGCTCGTCGACCGCCAGGAAACGATCACGGCCTACGAGGATCGCTTCCTCCCCGGCGTGCTTGATGACTGGGAGACCGAAGACACAGACGAGGCCGAACTCACCTACGAGGCGAACTGAGGCGCACCCTTTTCTATGCACGTACTTGTTACAGGAGGCTGTGGCTACATCGGCAGCACGCTCATCCCGCGGCTCCAGGCTGATGAGAGGATCCACCGAGTCACGGTCCTGGATTCGCTCGCGACGGGCTCGCCGGCGAATCTCATCGACGCCTGCTTTGCCGAGACGCTGACGTTCGTTCGCGGCGATGTCCGCGATTACGGGACGGTCGAAAACGCGATGCGCGAGGTCGATGGAGTGATCCACCTGGCCGCGATCACGGGGGCAGCGTCCACACACGATCGCGAAGATGAAACTTTTGCCGTCAACCTCGAGGGGACTCGGAACGTCCTAAATGCGGCTCAGAAAAACGATGTCGATCGGGTTGTCTTCGCCTCGTCGTGTAACAATTACGGCCGGGCGACGAGCACCGACATCGATGAACGAACCTCCCCCGACCCGCTGAACCCGTACGCCCGGACGAAACACGAGGGGGAACAGCTCCTCCGAGAGTATATCGACGAGGGTGCGTTTTCTGGGACTGCCCTCCGGATGAGCACCAACTACGGCTACTCACCGGGCATTCGGTTTAACCTGGTCGTCAATCATTTCGTCTTCCGCGCGCTGACTAACCGCCCGCTCACGGTCTACGGGGATGGCACGAACTGGCGCCCATTCATTCACGTCCAGGACGCCGCGCGAGCCTACCACCAGGCGCTGTGTGCCCCCGACCGCTGGGCGGACGCAGTGTACAACGTAGGGTCGAACGACGAGAACTACCGCGTGGAAACGATCGCCGAGATCGTCCGTGACGAACTCGGTGCTGGCCTCGAGGTGACGTATCTCGAGGACGAAAATCCCGGCCCGTCCTATCACGTCAACTTCGACCGCGTCGCACAGACTGATTTCGAGCCGCAGTGGACCGTGCGCGACGGGGTTCGGGATCTCGCTCGCCGTTTCCGATCCCAGCAGCACACAGGTGACAACCAAATGGAATCACCTATCTACCAGACTCCTCAAGAGGGGTTCAGCAATGACTGACTACCCATCGATCGTGGTGACCGGCGCTGCCGGTTACATCGGGAGCCGCGTCGTCCACCAACTCCAACAGACCCACCCTGACTGGGAGCTCACCGCGATCGATAACTTCTATCGAGGAACAATTCGTGAGATCGGCGAGACGACCATCGAGCATGTCGACGTTCGCGACCGTGAGCGCCTGTACGAGGTGCTTGAGGGGGCCGATATCGTGATGCACCTGGCGGCGATCAGCGGCGTCGACGACTGTGAGCGTCACTCCAAATTGACCCACGACGTCAACGTCCAGGCGACCACCGACATCGCGTGGTTTTGTCGCGAACACGGCACCGGCCTGATTTTCCCCGCCTCGATGGCGCTCGTCGGCGACCCAGTCGAATTCCCGATCACGACGGACCACCCCCGGGACCCACTCAACTGGTATGGCCGCAGCAAATACCTCGGCGAGCAGGTCATCGAAACGCTGGCCACGGATGCCTTCCCGGCCCACCTCTATCTCAAATCGAACCTGTATGGCGAACACCGAATTGGCGAGCGCGTGGTCTCGAAGGGGACCGTGATCAACTTCTTCGTCAACCGCGCGCTCGCAGGTGAGCCGCTCACCGTCTACGAACCGGGAACGCAGTCACGCAACTTCGTGCACGTCAAAGACGTTGCTCGCGTCTACGTCCGGAGTGCGGAGGTACTCGTCCAGCAACTCGAGGCGGGTGAGACGGGTCTCTCGAAATACGCAGTTGGTACCGACGAGGACCCGAGCGTCCACGAGATGGCTGAACTGGTCGCTGCCATTGCTGGTGAGGAAACCGGGCGCGAGCCCCCAATCGAACTGGTCGAAAACCCACGGACGGGCGAAACCCTGGTCTCGAACTTCTCGATTGAGACGACCCGCACCAGCGAGGACCTCGGATGGGAGGTCAAACATAGCGTAGAAGAGAGTATCCGCGAGCTCCTCCAACAGAAATCCTCCTAACTCGTTTTCGACAGTATTCGAGGCCCCTAATTTGAGTTGGGTTGCAGGGGTGGGTACGCTGTCGAACTCCCAGATGAGATCGAAGTACGGTCTGAGCCCGGCGATAAACGCCCCGTTTTCGGTGACGGCCGCTTGTCGCATATGAAACGGGATCTCCTTCGCTTCGACGAGGAGGACGGCCCGACCGAAGTCGTAGTCCAGTCTTGGGTCGATAAAGGTGCCCCGCCACGGGAGGATCTGACTGCTGAAGCGATAGTCGACGTCGGGATACGAGGTTTGGATCTCACGTACGATCCCGGATTGGATGGCCTCGTTCTTTTCTGAGAGATATTTTGGATCGAGGAAGAGGATGCGTACATTGATCTCGCATTCGAGGGCCTTTTGGAGATCAGGCTCTACTTTGGTGAGGTACTCAATCTTCGTTATAATATAGATGTGGGAGTCGACCTCCTGATAGAGCGTTCGGGTCTCGTGCTCACTCGGGTCACCGACATCCACGACATAGAATAACTCCTCCGTGGGGGAAATGGTTTGACTCGCTGCCTGACACTGCGCTTCGAACTGCCCGATAAATCCCTCACGAAGCCATCAATCCCCTGTCAGTAGGCCTCGTACGCCTGACGTTGGCTCTCAACGGCCCGATTGAGAATTTCTGTGGGTGATTTCGCCTAGTATTCCTTTGGCCGAGCGGGGGATGATTTTGATGAATCCCTTATCCGAAAGCGACTCGAGGACGCCGTACACCCGTGCTTTGGGGATCCCGGTCGCTTCAGAGATGGTTGGCGCCGTTGCTCGACCAAACTCTAAGAAATGGGCGAGAGCTGTCGCCTCATACTCTTTCAGATCGAGTTGTTCTAAGAGCGCAACCGCATCATCGTGGCGAGCTATTATCTGGGTATGAGGGCTGTCTCGCTTTAACGATCCGCAGGGACGATGGCGCCGGGGGGGGGGGGGGGGGGGTACTAGACCACCCATCATTCGAAAACAGTGACTTATCAATCATTTCCAGAGAGTTTATATGAGATGCTCGTGATCAAGTTACTAGGAGTTTGAGTAACATGGACGATGAACCCGAACACTACGACGAACATCTTGATGACCTGGAGGACGGCGCCGGCTGTACAGAGATCTGGGAGCACATCGCCAGTAACCGAGGACAGGGAGATACTGACGAAGCAGACGAGGAACTGGAAGAGCGCGGACGGACGCCAGTCTCCCAGAAAGGCCAGTAACGAACGGCGTATTTCTGCTGGGGTAATCTGTTGAGAGAGTTCTCTTGTGGCTTCTCACTGTGTCGCTTTGAGGTAGCCTCACAGGCCACAAGGTTGAAATGTCACTACTCCAATTACACGGGTGACTGACCCCTAATGCGTGCTTTGAATAGATTGAAATCGGCTATGTGCGAAAGATGCCAGAGCGAACTCGAAGAGAAGACACACAAGGGCTATTCTGCGTGGGGCTGTCCCGACTGTGATGCACTGCTAGTCGTCTTGTGGGATGAGGAGGGCCGAATTCGTCGCAACGATACGATCACCGTGAAGTAATACTAATCTCTGGATACCCGGCGTTTGCCCCGCTTTCCTATTCTAGACGTTGTATCCGCCTTAAGAGCGGAGTCTGCCCCACAACGATCTCTACTAGCGGTCTTGAAGAGACCCTCGACCCGATGTCTACCGTTAATGTTCCAGTCTGACGAGCAACCCTCATGGAGTGGTGCCTCCATCATAATCAGCCCAAGGATGGGCAATTGAATCTGGCCCCGTCTATTCTCTAACCTCTATTAGAAATATATATGGATTGATAATAAAATAACAGTGGGCCATGGTAGTGTGGATAATAAACACAACTGTTCGTCACTCTAGTGAGTGTCGATATACAACAAAGTAGATTAGAGTTCCTCTTGTGAACGTAAAGGGCTTTCTGTGAGTACAAATTAACACCAACGGCTTGTCGATCAATTCTATAATACGTATACCTACCTGAACACATTCTACTCGCATGATCAACTAAAATTCACAATAATATACCGCAAAGATGTGAATTTGTCATTTATAATCAGAAACTCTAAACTATATGGATCATAGAGTATTTCTTAATATGTGCCTTACTAACCAGACACTTTCATAATAGAAATTTATTATATAATCTTTGACTCTAATTAGGACGCAAATATTGTTCTGGACCGCCCAAAGTAATACTGTGTCCAGTAAGTGCCCTGACCGAGCAAGAGGGTGTCGGTGGCCTACTCCAGACCTTTTCTGTCGAGAGAAACCAGACAGATTAGACTCTATTCCTAACTCTCGCTGTCAGACACTGACAACGTTAGAGGATGACGAGAAGGAGGGCTAGCGTGAGGAGACTGACGGTCACGAACACGACAGACGTAACGAGCATGGGGGTAAGACTCGCCGCTCGCATCCTGGTGAGTCGCAGATCGAAACCGAGGCCAACAAACGCGATGAGAAACGCCCACTGCGACGCCCGATCGAACCACGAGAGCAGTGGCGCGGAGAACACGCCGGCACTCGCAAGGGCCGCGAGCAAAAAAAAGCCAATGACAAACTTCGGTAATGATTGCCAAACCTGTAAGCCATAATTTTCCTTCTCCAGGTCCCTCCCTGAAAAGCGAAGTGAAAACCAGATAACAATTACGCCGAGCAAACTGTTGCGAACAAGTTTCGTGAGAACTGCCCACGTACCAGCATCGCCTGAATGGGCGAATCCTGCCGCGGCGACAGGACCTGTTGAGAACATAGTCAGACCCGCCCAGATGCCAAACGTGACCGGTTCAAGGTTCAGTATAGTCCCCACGAGCGGGTAGAGAACGAGGGTAACGGCGTCAAAAACGAGAATCGTCGTGACGGCGTAGGCAATCTCTTCTTGTCGAGCTCGGATTCCCTCGGCGACGGCAACAACGGCTGAGATGCCACAGATTCCGATACCTGCACCGAGAAGCGACCGCATCCGTGGGTTGACACCGCGATTTCGGCCGACGAGTTCGGTAACGACGAGGACAACGATGAGGACACCGAGAACGAGGAGCACGACCAGTGGTCCGGTTGCAAAGAGGTCGCCAATAATCAATTGAGCGCCAAGCAGCACGATGCCGATCTTAAGCCAATGATTATATGATTGGATACCAGGGTCAAACCGGGGTGGGGTCCCGACCACGTTTCCCACGAGTGCTCCGAGCACAATTGCCCCCACTAACTGATTGGCCGGAACAACGAGACTTACGACTCGTGCTACGAGGGCTAGGCCGACGAGTAAGAGTATGCCCGGGAGGTATCGAGTCCAGATGCTGATCACGGTCTCTCCACACCAGCGCGAACTACAGTGATGAGGGCAAGAATCGTTCCCATCCAGTCACGAGAGTGATTTGCCCAGATCTGCTCAACAGTCATGCCACTAGATGCCTCTGAACGAGTGCTATTCACGTCAGCGATATAATTGTTGGGGCGTTCATGTTCCTCTTCTGTCGAAAACTATATTGCCTTGTGAAAGTGTTACCATGCTATGTTGCTCTGGCTCGGTGTTCCTCTGTCACTGGAGGTCGTCATTATCCTTTTTGTGGGGATGGCTATTGCACTAGCGTTCGGTGCAATACCCGGTCTCGGACCGCCGATTACGATTGCATTGATGATCCCCTTTTTGGATTTCTTCTCGACACCCGTGGCATTGTTGTTACTGGGAAGTACCTACGTTACCGGAATTTATGGCGGTTCGATCTCAGCGACCCTCTTAAACATCCCCGGGACGGGTGCGTCAGCGTGTACGACCCTTGATGGTTATCCGATGTCGAAACAAGGAAAGGCGATCACTGCCCTTTCCGTCTCCATCACGGCATCGATTATTGGCGGTGTACTCGCAATTACGATTGTCATCTTGGCAACGCCGGTCCTGAGTGAATTTGTCTTGCTATTTGGATCGCCGGAGTACTTCATGATGGCTGTCCTCGGGATTGCGGTGATTGCAGTTGCAACTCAGGGAAATGTCTTGAAAGGCTTAATCGCTGGCTTTTTTGGTCTCTTGATGATGTCTATCGGTGTTGCTGAAACAACCGGTGAAGTCAGATACACCTTCGGGTCACTATATCTCTACGATGGAGTCCAATTTATCCCTGCATTGGTCGGAATCTTTGCGCTCACTGAGATGATGCGGCTTGCTGGCACGGGGAAACAGATCTCTGAGTCGGCAGAGTTACTCGGGAGTCGACTCGAGGGCATCAAGGATGTGTTCCGATACAAGATGACTGTGGTTCGCTCCTCACTAATCGGACTGTTCGTCGGAGCGGTCCCGGGAGCTGGGGGAACAGTGGCAAATTTTGTCGCGTACGGAGTTACGGCGTCGTTGCGCCGGAAACCACCAATCGCTTTCGGTGACGGCAACCCCGAAGGGATTGTTGCCTCTGAATCCTCGAACAACGCAATGGTCTCGGGCAGTCTCATTCCGACGCTCACGTTCGGCATCCCCGGTAATTCGACGACAGCAGTTATGATCGGCGCGCTGTTATATATGGGGCTCCAGCCGGGACCAACGCTGTTTTCCCAGCATCTGGACAGCCTCTATGTCCTATTTGCGGGGATCTTACTCGGGTGTGTATTTCTGATTTCGATGTACTGGCTCGCCCCCTACTTCGGTCGCGTGACAATACTAGATCACGAACTCCTCATCCCCGCTATTCTCGTCGTCTCACTCCTTGGGGCCTACAGCATCCGGTTTAACTTCGGCGACCTCGTCCAGCTTACGTTCTTCGGGCTGCTCGGATATGTGATGATACGAAATAACTTCTCGATTATTGCCTTATTGCTGGGAATTATTCTCGGGCCGACGGCTGAGGTGAACCTGTATCGGTCGCTCCAGATCGGAGGTGGGTCACCAATGGTTTTTCTCGAACGGCCTCTTTCACTCGCATTAGTCCTCATTACCGTTCTAGTACTTGTTGTATCGTTCCTTGACGTTCGTCAGGGGTTAGAAGCGATCAGCCGTCGACTTGGGGCCGCGCTGAACGGGATTCGATAGCTCAGTCATCCCGGCCACCACTTCGTGTCCACCCATTCTCCGAGCACAATGTATAAACATGTTATTCACGAATAGGGAGCAATGACAGATATTCGCACCTGGTTTGACTCCGAGACGATCTTTTTGATCCTCGTTGCCGCGTTTGCCATTTGGATTTACCTTGGGGGCGATGACTACTCATCGGCGGGGGCGATGTATCCACAGCTCACGGCGGGGATAGTGTTGGGGCTTCTTGCCCTTCTCGTAGTGTTGCGACTGTTGCCAGCAGATATCCAGGACTCGGTTACCAGCTCAACTGAGGCGATCGACTACGGAGAGATCAGTGAGACTCAATCGTTCTCGACCCGGAACGTAGGTATTGTGGCTCTTCTCTTCGCCGTTTATGTGATCGGAGTCTACGCGATCGGCTTCTTATTGGCGACAGTGCCATACGTCTATGGCTCCTTGGTCGCATTTGGCTACGGAACGCAGAAACGGCGCGTAGCGATCACGGCGCTCATCACGTTGATGGTCGTTGCTGGGTACATCCTTCTTGGCATCCCGTGGACGTTTGGAGAAGTATTCGAGTTTTTGGGATAACTCGTGCTACCGGTCGCCACGACCGTAGTTGCTCTCGACATTGTGGATATGGACGTGCCCACCCGTGTCGATGTTGTCTACGGAGGATCCTATCTGGAGGCCATACTTCACGATATCATCGCCGATCGAAAGCGGCTGTAACGCGATTTTATGCCCGAAGGGGATCTCCTCAATGATTTCTACCGTACGATCGCCTAACGTGATCACGTCGCCTTTTGTGAGCGTGGACGTCGCCGTTGCCACGTTATCTGCTTGGTTCATAACTACAGCGTCCGACATACGATATGAAATTGAGATACACCTACTTATTCTTTTCCGGGAGGGCGCGTCGATACTCGATATAGTCTCGAAGCCGCCGCTCGAAGGAGGCTGGGTTATAGCCCAGATCGCGTCGGGCTGCAGAAATATCGAACGGTGGTCGGATGCTCTGGCGAAGTTCATACCAATATCCCGCTCCGAACTCGAATTCCACCTCAGGGAACTCACTCCGGCAGATGTCAGCGATTTCCGAAACCGTCACGTGCCGTCCACCGGAGATATTGTAGACCGATTGTTTCAAGCGTGACGTAGGCGCCTCGTATGCACGGACGATCCCATCGGCGGCATCCCGGTGATGGGTGTAATCGTTCGGATGGTCCCCACCATACTCGTGCACGACAGCGCGCCCCTCAAGCCCTGCGTTGACGAGACGGTCCATCGGATACGCCCAATCACCAGTTGCTGCCCCTGGTGGCCCCCAGAGACGAGAGACGCGCACACTCACTGTCTCCAGCCGTTCAGTTGCCCGAAAGTACTCACAATACAGCTCGCCGATGTACTTTGTGATCGAGTATGGACGCTCGATTGACGGAGCGGTTGGCTCTGACTCATGGTATGGTTGACCGTCCGGGCCACGGTTTGGATAGACTGAGCCGGAGCTTACGTATACAAATCGGTCAATACCGTGTGTTGCTGCAAGTTCGAGCAGCGCGAGCGTTCCAGTAGCGTTTATTTCAACGTTTGCTTGCAACTCTCGAGACACATACGGCAATAGTGCTGCTGAGTGGATGACACCGGTAATTTCTCGGCGCTCAAAGAGGGCTGCTAGCTCGTCTCGTTCCCGGAGATCGGCTGTCTCGCGCGTAATTCGATCTCTAACCTCGGCTGGCTGGGCCGCGAGATAGTCTGGCTCATCCGGATTGACCCCGTGTGCGAGAACCTCATACCCCGCTTCGGCGAGCCGAAGCGTGATGTTCGATCCGAGATTACCGTATCCGCCGGTAACGAGGATGCTCATATCCTGAGACCGTCTGGATACGACTAAAATCTTCCGGCACTGGGGTGCTAGTCTTCGCTTGACTGCCATCCGCCTTGACTGTTGGCCTCCGCTCGCGGGCCTCAGTGTCGACAATGTCGATCGGCACAGTCAATTGGCTCTTCGTTGTCCATGAGTTCAGACGACATGAGAAAAACGGATATCGACGAGGCATGCTGCCCGCCCAATCGTTTCACATCCGATGATTATAACACCGATCTCCTGACTCGGGTGACCACAAACTATAAGATTCTCTTGGCCAACTTCCTATTATGGCTACATTCGAAGCGTATGAGCGCCCAGATGGTAGTATCGGTATTCGCAACCATGTTGCCGTCCTCTCCGTTGTCACCTATTCGAATACCCTCGCTCGAAACGTTGCGGCGGAGGTCGAGGGAGTCATCCCCGTTTACAACCAGCACGGTCGAGCATTGAAAGGGGAGGATAAGCGCATCCAACGAGAGACGTTCGCTAGCGTCGGATGTAATCCAAACGTCGGTGGGGCCATCGTCGTCGGGTACACGAAACAACAGATCGATCCTGTTCTTGAGGCGATCGCTGAGACGGGAAAGCCGGTCGCCGGCGTTACAATTCTTGGACAGGGGACACCGAGTGCGACCTGTGAAGCCGTCCGCAAGGCCACTACCATCAAACAAGAGGTCTCGAGTGTTCCAACCACTGAGGCAGATCTGGGCGACCTCGTCGTTGGTGCAGAGTGTGGGGGCTCCGATACGACGTCCGGCATCGCCTCCAATCCCGCGACCGGTCGAGCCGTCGATGCGGTCATAGACGCGGGTGGTCGCGGGATGTTTTCAGAAAGCGTCGAAATTCTGGGGGCTGAACGCGATTTACTCGAGCGTGCGGTCGATCAAGGGGTTGCCGATGAGATCGAAGCGATCGTGGATTACGTTCAGGACCGGACCCAGGAAATCGGGATCAACATCAATGAATCCAACCCTGTCAAGGACAATATTGAGGGTGGGTTAACGACGATCGAGGAGAAGTCGATTGGTGCGATCAAGAAAGGCGGGTCGAAACCGATTCAGTCAGTGCTCGCTTACGGAGAAACCCCTCGTGAACCGGGACTTCATTTCATGGATACCCCTGCGCCGGCCCAGGAGTCAATGACGGGTATGATTGCTGGTGGGGCGACAGTTATCATCTTCTCGACTGGGAATGGAAACCCCTCCGGTACGCCCATTACCCCCGTGATCAAAGTGAGTGGGAATCCGGAGACCGTCGACGCGATGGCCGACCATATCGACCTTGATGTGAGCGAAGTCATCACCGATGGAATGGAACTTGATGAAGCAGGTGAACGCGTGACGGAGACGATTGAAGCAGTTGCTAGCGGCCGTCCGGTTGCAGCCGAAATGCTTGGTCATCGTGAGTTTGGCATAAAACGCGTCGGCCAACACATCGTCTGACTGGTTATTCGCCCGTCTCCTGCTGGAACTCGTCGTAGATCTCTTGGATATCGAACGATTGATCGAGTTTCTCTTGGGCCGACTCTGGTCCCTCGGGAATAATCGGGTTCCCCGATTCCGACGACCAGTCTTGAATCTCATCGCTCTCAAGGACGTTTTGGAATCCCTCAGCGATGACCTCTTGATGGTCCTCATCGAGCTCGGGTGTCCCGAATAGGCTCCGCGTGAATAGAGCCGTATCTGCGACCGAACCCAAGTCGTAGTCCCCGGAGATATCGACGTCCGGCACGGAGGGATGTGGCTCATCACCAACGACGATGACTCCGTTGACTTCGCCTTCATCAACGTATTGTGTCGCAGGAACAACACCCACAACGCCGGCGTCAACCTCCCCCCGAAGCACGGCCGAGATGAGCGATCCACCGCCGTCATATCCCACGTATTGATCGTAATCGAGATCCCACTGCTGTTGCATCTGCCAGGCGGTCATGTGGAACGTATTCCCCGCCCCGACGCCGCCGAGGGTGTCGAGATCTCCCGACTGGAACGCCTCGAGGAGAGGCTCAATGGAATCGTAGTCGGAGTCGGCTGGCGTTACGATGATGACCGAGTCCCATGCGAAGCCTCCAATCCCCGTTAACTCACGTAGATCATAGCCAGGCTCATCCTGTTCGATTTGGACGAGCGTATGGAGTGGGATGTTAATATTCGTAAATCGATACTGTGAATCGGACTGATGCATTTCTCGATGCGCAATTGCCCCTTCGGCACCGGATTCATACTCCTGGCTAACGTCAACCCCAAACTCATCGCTCATCGCGTCGACAAACGGTGAGAAGTAGACGTCAGTCCCACCACCTGGCGGATATGGATTTACCAGTACAATTTCTTCTGATGGATATTCACCGTTGTCGCTCGATGTGCAACCCGCTATAGCAACCGTCCCGAACACACCGGCCGATTTGAGATACGTCCGGCGGTTCACTTTGGCATTATCTAGCATCCCACAGTAAAATGGTTTATCATCATATATATACGTTATGCTCGAATTTTCGAGATGTAGCGAGAGGTGTTAGAGTTGTGGTTTCCACTATGTGAAAACTTATGTGGTGTCGTGATAAGGGTGGTACCAATGACGGCTGAAACCACACCAATGCAGACACTCGTCAATGGGTTTGATATCCTAAACGAGATCCAAAACAGTAATGGGACACGGCTAACCGACCTCGCTACAAACCTCGACCTTCCACCGAGTACGGTGCACCGTTATCTAAAAACACTGGAGGAACTGGAGTATGTCGTCCGGGAGGGTGACAAATATCAGCTCAGTCTTCGCTTCCTCGATCATGGAATTCATGCTCGGAATCGACAACAGGCCTTTCCGCTATTTGAGGAGAAGACGAAAGAAATTGCACGACAAACCGGTGAACGTGTGCAGTTTTTAGTCCTTGAGTACGGGCAAGCGGTACATATCTGCCATGAAGTTGGAGAGCAAGCAGTACAGACGGACTCGCGGATTGGAAAACGCGTACATCTGCACTCAACTGCTGCCGGAAAGTGCATCCTTGCTATGCTCCCGGTCAACGAACGTGACCGGATTCTCTCGGAAATTTGCCTTCCAAAACAGACCGAAAACACAATCACCGAAAAAGACGCTCTTCGTGAGGAGTTGGACCTTGTCGCGGACCGTCGCTATGGAATCAACGATGAAGAACGGATCGTTGGCTTACGAAGCGTTGGAGTTCCAATAGTCGGAAAAGAAGACGTGTTGATTGGGGCAATGAGTATTTCCGGTCCGACTAATCGTATGCTTGACGATCGTCTTCGTGGTGAACTTTCACAGGTTCTATTGGCCGTGGCAGACGAAATAAAACTCCGGTTGACCTATTCTTCATAAGGTTTCTATGATCGAGATTACAGGCGTAGTTCTGTAATGCCCTGTCTGTATTACCTCTGAACTCTTGTTTGGATTTCCACAATGTGGAATTGGCCTTCTATCAGTCAGAATCACTTAAATAAATTTAATTATTAGATTCCTGAGAGAAACCAAATCAAATGCTTCCTTGTACCGTTATCGGGCAGATTGTGCCGATACCAATAAGTCATTGTCACACTAAGCGATGTCATGGCAATCATAGCGGCTGTTGATAAGTCTGAGCGAGCAGCGAATGTTCTTCACGAGGCAAACGCCCTGGCGAAGGCATTCGACGACGTTATTCATGTTGTGCATGTGTTGACCCGCTCTGAGTTCGTCAATTTAGAAAAAACAAACGTAGATGATACCGGTATCGCGCTCAGTATGGATGAAGTCCGAGAAGTGGCGGCAGAGATCGCCGATGAGGTAGCCACCTCAGTGCTTGATTCCTCGTATGAGGCAGTCGGGTTAATGGGAGACCCAGCAGTCCGTGTTGTCGAGTACGCTAGTGAACAGGAAGCCCGATATCTTGTGGTTGCAGGGCGAAAACGTTCCCCAGCTGGAAAAGCCGTTTTTGGAAGTGTTGCTCAGTCTATCCTTCTCAATGCAGACTGTCCAGTTGTGACAACCATCCAATAATAATTTGATAACAATAAATTATTTAATCAAATTCTATATTTCATAGGAAAAGAAAAATAGCATGTTATTATTTATAATAATATATACATACATATATAAATGACATGTGATCCATGTGGGAGTTGCTGGCCAGTGTTCGTTACGGTCTCCCCCGATCGTATCAAGTGGAACCACGACAGTGTTATCGACTGCTTGTTCGTCCCTCTTTTAAAATCCGAAGTATCTGTGTTATTTCGCCTGCCTCGTATACACTGACGCCAGTTCGAATCGATTGCTGTGAATATTGCACCAATGTCTAGAAACTATGGAAGATGTATCTTAGCTGGTCTCAAACTCTCTACTCGCTTTCTGCCCACCGATCTAAATGATTACTATCTGTTGTATGTGTGGATATGTCCGGAGCCAGATTTCTATATGTATCATATTCGTACAAGAGATTGCGTTTGAATTATAAGTCAATAAATATATAATCTGTGAATAATCACTCGCTAAACTTGGTTCGAAGCATGCAGACGTAGGGCAGCAATGGCGCTGTCTACGACCGCGCCGTTGACCACGTAGCCGGCTGCTTTCCCGACATCAAGTACGCCGGTTCGGCTAAGAAAGCACGTGACGGAGGTAACGGCGCTCTCGTAGTTACCTACTAGGACGAGTTTACTACTTTCGACTCAGCATTTGACGACATGGCCACCCCGGTCGTCGTCGACGGCCGCTGTATTATCGAGCCTCGAGACGGGATCATCTACGAAGGGCTGACCTGGTAGCTGCTGACCAGCGGTTCGGAAGGCCAATTTGTCAGACCATCAGGCCAGTCGTGAATATGTTCTTAGTACGGCATCTGTAGTAGCCTCGGGTATGCGGCGCAGACATCTCATGGAAGTGGGGGCCAGTCTGATGGCTGCCTCCGTTACGGCACGAGGTGGGAGTCACCGCTCACCCGCGTCTCAGGCTAAGGCCGCGATCGACCAGCCCGTCTCGGACACGTACGACCAACCCGGACTCACAACCGGCCTCGCCGCCTCGGGCGACATCGTCGTGTACGGCTTCGACGACGGGAATGTGCTGGTCTACGACGCCGAGCGCGACGGCGAGGTGCTCTCGCTCGGCGTCGATCGCGCCGTCAGCCATCTCCTCGTGCGTGAACCCCAGACGGCGATCGTCGCCTGGATGGACGCCGACCGGTTCAGCCCGCTGGATCTCGACGCCGGTGCCGGGCCACTCATCAAACATCGCGGCCTGTGGGACATCGACGCGACGGCCGATGGTGATCTCATAGCGTCCGTTTCATACCCGGCTGACGCTGCCGGCAGCGTCGGAGTCACGGACGGCCAAGGCTCGGTGCTGTGGTCGGCGCCCCTCAAGGATGCAGCCGGGTCTGCCGTCGCACTCGCCGACGAAGGCGAGTACGTCGCGGTCGGGGCGGCCCACCACTGGGACGACGGAACCGAACCCACCGGCCAACCGGGCATCCGACTGTACGACGACACCGGTACCGAGCTGTGGCACCACGACCACGATGAAGACGTCCTCTCGGTCGGAATTTCCACGGCACACGAGGTGGTGACGGCCGGGACGGACGATGGGCGGACGATCGTTCTCGACCTCGAAGGGAACCTCCTCTGGGAGAGCGAGGAGTATAGCGGGTGGATCGCGCTGTCGGGCGATGGGGAGACGATTCTTTCGTCGGAACCCGACGGGACGCTTGTTGCACTCGAGTCGACCACGGGTGAGGAACGCTGGAGCACCGACGTCGATATGTGGGCTGGGGAGGATCTCAGCGTTTCTGACGATGGTCACCGAAGCTTAGTCGTCGACCGCGGCGAGGGCGAGTTCGTCCTCGTCGAAGAGGGGGAGACGATTTGGACGGAATCACACGACGTCGGTCCCGGCCGTGGCGCACTCGCCGGCGATGGCAGCGCGTGGAGTACGATCGTGACCGATCTCGAAGCCGAGACGAGTCTCGTCCAAATGTATCGCGATCCCGAAGCGGTCAGGGAGACCGAACCCACTAGGGGTGACGACGCCGCGTCCGAGGGCGACGGCGCGACCGACGAGGACTCTTCGGATGGGGAGGACGATCCGTCCGACGAAGACGAGTCGACTGACGAAGCTGACGACCCCACGGGTCGTGCGTCTAGCTCGCTCGCGCTCGTCGAGTACGACATCCTTGGCAATGATCCCGACGAGGAATACATCACGCTACGAAACACTGGCGATGAGTCGCTCGAGATGACCGGCTGGACCCTCCGCGATCGGGAAGACGGCGGCCGTGTAGGTGTGAATCTACGGCGGTTTGACTTCCCAAGTGGGTTCACGCTCGAACCGGGTGCCGATGTGACCATTGTCAGTGGCCAAGGCGAGGATACAGACGAGACACTGTATTGGGGCGAAAAACGCCAGCAGGTTTGGAACGAAGACGGTGATCTCGTCATCGTACAGAACGCGGCTGGAGAGGTCGTCCTCGAGGCACCGATCACGGCTAACGACAACGATGAAAATACCGGATCCGCCAGTGGCGATCTCACGGTCGTGATCGATCAGACGAACGCGCCGGTCGAAGGTGGCGAGCACCTACAGGTGGTGGCCACGCTGACGAACGAGGCGACGGCCGAGCGGACGGATACGATCGAACTGGTGGTCGGGGGTGAAGTCGTCGACTCACAGTCGGTGACGGTGGCTGGGGAGGCAACACACCCCGTCGAACTCGGCTATACCACCTATCCCGTCGACCAGGACGTCTCGTTCGAGGTTACCGTACGAACGAGCGACGACAGCGCCTCGACGACGGTTTCGGTGACCGCTGCCAGTGGTGCGACTGACGATGATGACGGTGGCGAATCCGAGGCTGGGACTGGGGAACCCGACCAAGACGACTCTGACGAGCCAGCCACAGAGCCCGACGACGAAAACGAATCGGGAGCGGAAGATCCGGCCGACCCAGAAGATGAATCCGGAGAATCCGGTGAGTCGGACGCCCCTCCCGAGGAGCCTGCTCCAGAACCAGAAGCGGGTACAGAGACACCTGCGGACGAATCGCCAGGCGCTACTGGGAATGATACGGGTGGTGGCACCGATGAGTAAAATCTCAACTCCCAAGAGCAAGGTTGCGCCGAACGGCCGTAGTCGTCTGAGGACACAGCAACCTTCTCTTCAGTACCCTCCTGGAACCGTTCGGCTTCATCCCGATCCTCGGGGTAGCCGACGTCGATTCACCAGCCGTCGATGCCGATCGCGTCAATCGTGCGTCCAATCTGGAGCAGCAGGTCAAACGCCTCGCTGATCTCGTACTCGCCACTCTTCGAAGTCACCAACGCGTGTGCCAGTCCCTGCAGTTTGTGCTGGTAGCAACACTAGAGTGGAACGCCCTCGAACCCCGATGACATTGGTTGAATCATATGACTATATTTATCAACTATTTGGATCGACCCTCTGCTAATGGAACGCCGATATTTCCTTGGGACTGCAACCGGTGTGCTGGCTGGTGGCGTGGCTGGGGCCAGTCAGTCAGCGATGGCGGTGGCGCGATCGCCGAGCGTTGCGAGGACCGATAATGTGCTCACCGAGAACGGGCACGTTCGATACGAGGCCGATGCGGGTCGATTCGTCTATGAGTTTGAATACGACATTCCCGATACGATCGCGGAACTGACGATCACGATTGGCAAACTCGAGTGGGGAGAGGCGTCGGTTCGCGAGACACGCGGCGTTTCACGCGAAGATGCCACCTCTTTCCGGTGGGATGGGAAGACGACACCTCGGCTGATTATCGAGACTCGGCCTGATGGGATGACACTACCCGACGGCGTTCCAGGGACGTACGCCGTCGGTGATGTGGCGTTCGAACCGCGCCTCCGACCGTCGCTGCCGTTTCGCTATAGCGGTGAGGCACCTCGGCAACGTCGGACGCTGTCCATCGAGGGAGAAGGGTTCGTGGGAGACGGGTTTGTCTACGCCGGACCAGCAGAAACGTACACACGGTCGGCGGCAGGGACGGAAATGACGATCGTCGTTCCGGAGGGCGTCGAGAGGTCCGTCCCGCACGAGGAACTGCTGGATGCATACGCGTTCGCCGAGAGCGCCATTGCGCCACGAATTCCACGTGACCGGATGGCTGTGTTTGTCGTCCCACGCTTGTGGGGTGGACCCGGCGGCTACGCGATTCGAAACGATGTCGTGATGCACGCCACCGTTGCTCGAATCACGGACATCGAGAGTGTGGCGACGCACGAGTACGTACACACGCTGTTCGGCGTGTTTGGCGGTGGCGATATGTACTGGTTGAAGGAAGCGATAGCTGAGTACTATGGCTATCTCGTGGCACTAAACGTGGGCGCGGGAACGTTTGATGCGTTTTTGGAGGCGGTTACTACCGACCGCTCTCGAGACGCTGTGTTAGCCGATGCAGAACTGGTGCAGCGAACGATGGCGGACTACGACAAGGGTGCACACGTATTGGCGGCACTCGATGCCGAGATACAGCGCGTCTCGGACGGGGCGGCGACGCTCAACGACGTGTTCACCACGGACGAATTCGATCTGAGCACGTTTGCAGGGTTCGAGGCCGCGGTTGTTGAAGCGAGTGGGTCGTCGTCGCTCTCGTCGTGGCTTGACCGATACGTTCGCTCCGAATCACTCCCGGAGATTCCACCCGACCCGCAGTACTTCGTCCTCGGCGACCGGAATCCAGACACCTTACAGACAGCACCGACGGCATCGGATTCGATTGGACCCTGGCAAACGGCTGTCGAGAACGACGCGTCGGTCGAAGGGACCGAGACGGCGTTCACGGTTCGGGTCCATCAGTGTTCCAGCGGGTCGGTAACGCAGGCGATCAACGACGAACGCGTATTCCTCTCGTTCGACTACGAAATTGAGGCTGAAGGGTGGTGGGAGCGGCCGTACGTGCAGGTGCTTGAGGACGGGGCGCCCGTTTGGACGGGAAGCGTTGGGAATCCAGATCTGTACGACGAGCAAGTCTTCGAAATCTCAGCAGGTGGGACCACGCGTGGACACGTCCAGAAGACCGTCTCGGGAACAGGGCCACTCGAGGTGCGTATCGGCATCGCACCGTCGGGAGCGTGTTCGGCAGGCGATCATGGAACGACGTGGTTCCGCGTGTCGAATTTCGAGATACAGTCGCAACCACCAGACGAAACCGACGATGATGCATCGGTTGACACCAAGGATGACGCATCAAACGATACCGAGGATGATCCATCAGCTGGCACGGAGGACGACGCATCGGTTGACACCGAGACTGATCTATCGGCCGATACCGAGGATGAGACACCGAACGGTAAGACAGACAGTGACGACATGCCCGGTTTCGGCATTGGTAGCGCGCTCGGTGTACTCGGGGGCGTGGGCTACTTCCTGAAGCATCGACTTACCGACAACGAGACCTCATCCAAATAAGAGACTCGCGCTGTGTATACCACATGTTGTTTGTATGAACTGCCGAGAATTTCCACAAAGCCGGCGATTCGTACGCATTTTCGATCAACCAAGACAGGAGTTCTGGTTGGGTAACCTTCGCCCCCGTTCGGAGCCGGATCTCCACCTGTAACTCCTCGAGGCGTGATTTTGCGGTCTAGTCAACCGTGACGGCTGTTGCCATACGAGCGGATTGGACCCGAACGCTGGTAATCCCTTCTACCAAGTTATTGCTGGTGTTGACTGGGACATGGTTGTCACCCTCGAGGTGACAGTCGACGCAGTGGCCACTCGATCGCCGTCTCTGTCGAGCCACGGGAGACAACCACCCAGCAGTCGGTACACGCCACGATCATCGGCGTCGGTGTCCGTCGTGAACGCACACCTCTATGCAGACTACGTCCTTCATGCCTGTACACTCGTTCCACTACAGAGAACGAAGCAAATCTACTTGGGTTGAGACGGGGTTATTACCGCTAATGGCTGAGCGTTCGGGCCGAGGGGGTCGACGGAGGGACCGCACAGTCCTGGCCGTCGCCCTGGTCTTCGTAGTCGGCGTCGCCATCCGGCTGGCGCCTCGACACTGGACACCGTTGCCGTTCAACCCGGATGGCTTCAAGTTCGCTTCCCAGGCCGGCCAGATCCTCACTGCTGGCGACATCCCGCTCCAGTCGAATCCACAGGGGTTTGTGTTCCCGGTTCTGCTGAGCCAACTCCAGCTCGTCACCGGCGTGCACGTGCTCTCGATCAGCCAGCCGACGATTGCCCTCGTGGGAACGGTCCCGTGCCTGTTCGCGTTCGCGTTCGCGCGTCGAATCGCACACAATCGTGGCTGGGACGCCCGGCGAACGCTCGCCGTTGCCACCGTCGCCGGCCTCGTTCTCGCCACGGAGGGGCTGTATCTCAGACGAACGGCCGCCGTCTCCTATGAGGTACTCGGCATATTGCTCGTCATCGTGAGTGCGGTGGCGTTTCACCGTCTCCTGCGGACCCAGCACCTGGGCTGGTTCATCGTGTTCGCGACCGCTCTTGTGGTGCTTCCCATTACCCATCACTTGAGTACGATGATGGCTGCACTCACACTCACTGCGCTCGTGGCTGTCCATCTCCGGCGCACCCCTGTTCGAGCGACGATTGTCCATGGTCTGACGATCGTCATCGGCTCCTGGGCGTACTTCGGGGTGTACTACACGCTCACGCAACCGCCGTTTTTCGGCGACGTCGCGACCAGACTCGGCTTGTTCCTCGTCTGTCTGCTCGTCTTTGCCGGGCTGGTGGTTCTCGTTCGAGGGACAACACCGTCGCTGCTCCGTCTCTCGGTTCTCACGTCGTTTGCCGGTGGATTCACGATCCTGGGGATCAACGCCGTCTCGAACGTGTTCCCTGGAACGGCCTCGACACACCCGCGGTTATTGTGGTATGTGGCTCCGCTCACGATCCTCATCGCGTTTGCAGTCTGGGGGTTCCCACTCGCAATCGACGACGCCGACGTTGGCCCCATCGTGTTGGCGCTGTTTCTCGGCCCGCTGATGTTCGTCGGCTTTTCGGTCATCGCCGAGTTGAACTCGGCGTATCAGTACTTCGCCGCGCGCGGGCAGACGTTCATCCATCTCTCTGCCGTCATCATGGCCGCAATCGCGGTCGTAGATCTGGGGTGGCGACCCCGTCCGCAAGCATCGTTCCTGCTGAAAACGGCGCTCCCTGCGGTGGTACTCGTCTGTGCACTCATCTCGGTTCCGCTCGCATTCGTCGGGCCACCAGTCCTGCCGTATGAGAGTACGACGACACCCGCGGAGTTCCAGGCGGTCACGTTTGCCGAGGCGCATATCGAGGGTAACTGGACGAGCGACGACCACCTGACGCGCATCGGCAAGAATTACTACGACGCGGAGGCGCCCCCTGGCCCGACATACGGGTGGTTAGACGGTGCGGAGCCTCCAACGTGTCCCGTCCTGGTGCGCGGGTCGTGGCCTGCAACCGGCGCCCAGGCGTTCCCAGCGGATCCAATCGCTGTCGATGGACACAACCTGAGTCGGTTCGCCAGCACCGAACAGACGCTGTACACGAGTGGGTCTAGCGACCAGCGACTCGTGGCCCCAAGAAACGCCAGCCGGCTATGCGGCGGTGTGTAAATTCCTGTACGCTTATTTACCCGTCATACAATAACTGGTCATGAACGAGCGTCTCGAAGATATCGAGTTCTTCGCCCGTTCGAGGAACCGAGTCGCGGTCCTCGAGGCACTGGTCGACAGACCCCATACACGTCGCTCCTTGCAGTTGGAGACCGGTGCATCCCGGGTGACGATCAGTCGAATCGTCGCTGATCTCCAAGAGCGAGGTTGGATCCGCTGGACAGACGGCGGCTACCGCACGACGCCGACCGGGCGGGCGGTGGCTTCGGCCCTCATCGAGCTGTGTGAGACACTCGACGTCGCCGCGCTTCTCGCGCCGCTCGCCCCGTCCCTGCCGCCGGAGTTCCTCACAATCGACGTCAAACATTTCCGCGACGCCGAGGTCGGCGTTCCGACCAAGACCGACCCACTCGCCGCCGCCAGGACCGCCGCGGAGTTGATGGACCAGTGCGATGAGGTCAGGATCCTCGCCCACGCCGTGACGAGCGATACCGTCGCCAGCCAGATCCGGGCCGCAGAGAAGCACGGGCAGCGCTCAGCAGTCGTCCTCAGCGAGGCGACGCTCGAATCGATGCGCGGCGACCCAACGATGCACACCCAGTTAGACCGGTTGCTCGACCTCGAGGAGGTTGCGATGTACCGGTACGACGGGACGATTCCGGTGTCGATGGGTATCTACGACGACGAGACCGTCGGAATCGGCACCATCGACCAATCTGCCTACCCCAACGCGTTTCTCGTTTCGACGGATGAAACGGTTCTCGAGTGGGCCCGGGAAACGTTCGACGAGATTCGACGGGGGTCTGAAGTGATTCGGAGCGCCGATCTCCGCCTATGAGGAGTGGGCGTTCGCTCGACGGGCGGCGTCTGCTGACTGGGTTTTCCGTCCGACGCCTGCCCCTCTAAAGAAAACAGCGAGAGTTCCACGGGTCACCCGACCCGTGGTCGTCTCGAGCGCCGGCCACTGCCAAACGACCGAACGTGATTGAACGCTCATATGTGGCTCGAATGTGGGTTGCCGTCAATTTCGCGGCGTTCACCGCACGTCTGCGTTATATTCTGGCTCTGTTCACGCCGTGAACATCGTTCATGTCATAAACAGGTAGTGATAAGTCGCTTCCCTCCTGAAGGCTAACAGTAGCCGATTAGGGGATCTACGGAGGGTAGGGCCTCGGTCGGTGGGTTTCCCATGAGCCGACGCACAGGACACACGAGAGAGGTATTGCTGACGGAATCACCGGTTTGGTATTCTGTCCGAGCCATCGACGCAGCTGACGGCCCGCTCCCGGTGGGATCATGAGCAGGCCGCACCCGAAGGCTCGTCGAATCACTGCGCTGGTGCTCGCAGTCATGACGGCATGTGCCGTGTTCGCGATCGGGGGTGGCGTTGTGGCCGCGTCGAGTCACGACGATTGCACATCGGTGTCCAGCGCGACAGTCATCAACCAGTCGGGCTGTTACGTCCTCGATTCGGATCTGACGGCGTCCGGCGATCCGATCGTCGAGATCAACGCGAGCGACGTCGTGTTCGACGGGCTGGCTCACGAGATTGGCGGCGGCGATCCGGCGATTCACGTCATGCCTGGCGTCTCGAACGTCACCGTCCGGAACGTCACCGTCTACTCGTCGTACGCCGGGATCTACGTTGAGTCCGCAAGCGACGTGACCGTCGAGGACGTGACGGCACGAAACAACGACGAAGGGCTCTTTCTCGAGGAAACCACCGACGTCCGAATCGAGAACGTGACCACTAGGAACAACGACGATGGCATCACGCTCCAGTACGCCTCGAACGTCGCGATTCGGGACGTCACCCACCAGTACGACACGAACTGGGGGCTCCACGCCGAGGACTCCGTGAACGTCACTGTCGAACGGCTCGCGTCGGAGCTATCGAACGGCGAGGGATTCGACGACGGCGCCATTTACTTTGATGAGACGAACGGCTCCATCGTCGACTCGACGCTCGGCGTCGGCGAGTACGGCCTTGGCGTCGAGTTGTACTACTCCCACGGGACGGTCATCGACAACGTGACCGTGAGCGCCTCGGAGGAGCACGCGCTCGATGTCGACGGGAGCGAGGACGTCGTCGTCCGCAACAGTACGTTCGCGACCGGGCCGGACGACGACGCGGTGTACGTCGACAACTCGCCCAACGCACGACTGACTGACGTATCCGTCGAGGGCGGGGAGTACGGCGTGGCGCTCTCTGGCTCGGCGAACGTCACGATGCGCAACGTCGCGATGGACAACTCGACGTGGGGCTTCTCCATGTCCGGGCACTATCGCCACGACATCGACCAGTCGAACACGGTCGACAGTCTGCCGGTGTACATCTACGAAGACGTCGACGGGATGACCTTCGACGGGAGCGTTCCCCGGGGGTACCTCGCCGTCGTTGACGGCTCCGACATCACGCTCTCGGGATTCGAACGCACCGACACCGGACAGGCGTTCGTCGCCGCGCACGTCCAGGGGCTCACCGTGGACTCGAGCCGCCTGACGCACAACGAGTATGGCCTGCACGTCGTCAACTCGACGAGCGTCTCGGTCACCGACACGAACGTCTCGGACTCACACTACGGGATGTACCTCGGTGACTCGCCCGGTGCAACGGTCGATTCACTCGTCGCCCTCGAAGAGACCTATTGGGCCGGCGCTCGCCAGGCGCTGCGCGTGTCCCAGTCGCCCGACCTCACCGTGACGAACGGCACGTTCGATCGGATGCAGGTGTGGCTGACCGACAGCGACCGCCTCCGCCTCGAAAACAGTTACGTCGAAGGGTCGAAAGTCGAGTTCTTCGGCTCCGAGGACGTCATCATCCGCGACAACGAGTTCGTCGGCGGAGGGACCGTCGTCGACGTCCGGGACCTCTCACGACGGGCGACCATCGAGAACAACACGATTGCCAACCCGCACAGCTACGGAATCTCGCTCATGGAGAACAGCAACGGCGCCGTGATCCGCAACAACGAGATCCAGGGCGTGACCCAGGGGACCTCCTATACGGGCGTGGGCATCCAGCTCGTTTACACCGAGGCACACATCACGAACAACACGATCAACGACGTCGAGCGTGCTGGCATCGGCCTCAGTGGGGGGACCGGAGCGGTTGTGGAGAACAATACCGTCACGAACAGCCCGACTGGAATCGAGACGAACATCAACCGGAACACCCGGGAGTTCGTCGTTCGACACAACACGATCGACGGGGTGACCGACGGCGTGGTGTTGACCCGGTATGCGAGTGACGCGGTGATCGACGGCAACGCCATCGGTAACGCCTCCAGGAACGGGATCGAGGCCACCGGGCCGTCGTATTTGAGCACGAAGTCGTCCAACGTCACGATCACCGCGAATCACGTCTCGCTCGTCGGCACCAACGGGGCATACCTGAACAACGTCGAGGAGTACACGGTCGCGGACAACACCTTCACGAACGGCACCGACGCACGAGCAATCCACGTCAGCGCAAGCGACACGGTCGCCGTCACGGGCAACGACGTCGACGGCTACGGCGAACTCACCGCACTGCGCGACCAGCCCCGCGGGGCGATCACCGTCGCCGACGCTACAAACGTCCTCGTCGAGGCGAATAGCCTCGAGTCGAGCGTCGTCGGCATCCAGATCCTCGAAGCTGGTGGGAGCGTAACGGTCTCGGACAACGCCGTTACGAACGCGACCCACGTCGGCATCGCCGTCGACGCACCGGAGACGACGATCAGCACCAACGATGTCCGCTGGACCGCCGGACCGGGGATCGCCGTCGGTAGCCGAACCCTCCCTGCCCAGGGCGAAGATGAGATCGTCGCCGACAACGCTACCGTCGCGAACAACCTCGTCGTCGAGAACGACCTCGGGATCGCCGTCTGGGACGACGACGCGACCGTCTCGGAGAACCACGTCGAGCGAAACGGCGCTGGAATTCGCGTCGGCTCGGCACTCGGGATCGATGGCATCACGCTCGTCGACAACGTCATCGCCGACAACCGGAACGAGACGGCCACCGAGGTCAGAGCGAGCAGGGGGATCGTCCTCGATCACCTCGTCGGTGGGACGGTCGCAAACAACACGGTGACGAACTCGCTCGCCGCAATTCAGTTCATCGCAACGACGGACGTCGTCGTCGAGGACAACCGCTTCAACGAATCAAACCAGGGACTGGCGTTCGTCCAGACGCTCTCACACGTCGACCAGACGGCGGACGGTGATCCACGCTACACCTGGACGCCGCCGTCGACGAACGTGACCGTCAGTCACAACACCCTGGCTGGGAACGGCGAGAGCGTCCACTTCGCGATCGGTCCCTCCACCGTTGTGGACGATGGGGCGTCGACGAACGTGACCGACCCGACGTTCCACGAGGGTGATGAGCATCTGATCTACAACAACGTCTTCAATGGAACCACTGCGTTCAACAAGACCTATGCCATCAACGAGTCGTTCTTGCCCGGCTACGAGCGCGACGTGTTCCCCAACGTCTGGAACGTTTCGGACACACCCGGACCGAACGTGATCGGCGGCCCCGCACTCGGCGGCAACTACTGGGCCTCACCCGACGGCAGTGGCTACAGCCAGACCTGTACCGACGCCGACGGCGATGGCTTCTGCGACGCGCCGTACGAACTTGAGGGATCGAACAACACCGACTGGCTGCCGCTTTCGAGCGATGGGAGCGACGATGGTGATGGTGGTGACGATACCGGTGACGCCACTGGCGACGTGACGGTCTCACCGACGTCCATTGATTTCGAAACCGTTCTGGTAGGATCTACGACGACGGCCACCGTCTCGGTGTCGAACGACGGAAACGCATCGCTGTCGTTCGGCGGTACACAGCTCGTCGGACCGTCCGCGGACGCATACGCCGTGACGGCGGGGAACGGGACGACGACGATCCCGGCGGACGGATCCCACGATGTTACCGTCGAGTTCGGACCCACCGAGGCCGGCCTGGCCGACGCGTCGCTGGTGGTGTCCACCGATGACCCCGACGAACCGACGGTGACTGTTGGACTCTCCGGCAACGGGACCCTCGTGGCTCCGAACCGGGCGCCGGTCGCGGTCGCCGACCACTACGTCGTGGCCGCGGATCAGAACCTGACGGTGAACGCACCAGGCGTGCTCGCGAACGACCTCGACCCCAACGGCGACTCGTTCAGCGCGACCCACTACGGTGATCCGAGCAACGGGACCGTGACGACGCTGACGGGATCGGGGACGTTCGAGTACGTGCCAGATCCCGGCTTCGTCGGCACGGACTCGTTCACCTACTGGATCCAGGACGACCACGGCGAGTCCTCCTCGTACGCCACAGTCACCATCGACGTCGTGGCGGATCCGAACCGGGCGCCGGTCGCCGTTTCCGACCATTACACCACGTTCGAAGGACAGAACCTGACGGTGAGCGCTCCGGGCCTGCTCGAGAACGATTACGACGTGGACGCCGATTCGATCGAGGCGACCCACTACGGTGATCCGAGCAACGGGACCGTGACGACGCTGACGGGATCGGGGACGTTCGAGTACGTACCAGACCCCGACTTCGTGGGGACGGACTCGTTCACCTACTGGATCCAGGACGACCACGGCGAGTCCTCCTCGTACGGTACGGTCACCATCGAGGTCGCACCCGATCCGAACCGGGCACCGGTCGTCGTTTCGGATCACTACACTACGGACAAGGGCCAGAACCTCACCGTGAGCGCTCCAGGCCTGCTCGAGAACGATTACGATCCCGATGGCGACTCAGTCCAGACGACGCACTACGGCAATCCCAGCAATGGGACGGTCACCACCCTCACGGGGTCGGGGACGTTCGAATATGTGCCAGACCCCGACTTCGTGGGGACCGACTCGTTCACCTACTGGATTCAGGACGACCACGGCGAGTCCTCCTCGTACGGTACGGTCACCGTCGAAGTGGTTGAACCGAATCGCCCACCGGTCGCTGTTTCCGACCACTACGCCACGCTGCAGGACCAGAACCTCACCGTGAGCGCGCCGGGCCTGCTCGGGAACGATTACGATCCCGATAACGACTCGGTCCAGACGACGCACTACGGTAACCCCAGCAATGGGACCGTGACGACGCTGACGGGGTCAGGGACGTTCGAGTACGTCCCAGACCCTGACTTCGTGGGGACCGACTCGTTCATCTACTGGACTCAGGACGACCACGGCGAGTCCTCCTCGTACGCTACGGTCACCGTCGACGTCGTCGATCCATCGGGGACGGCACCCGTTGCCACAGACGACCACTACACCACGTACGAGGGACAAAATCTCTCGGTGAGCGCCCCGGGCGTGCTTGCGAACGACCTCGACCCCAACGGCGACTCGTTCAGCGCGACCCACTACGGTGATCCGAGCAACGGGACCGTAACAACGCTGACGGGATCGGGGACGTTCGAGTACGTGCCAGATCCCGACTTCACTGGTACGGACTCGTTCACCTACTGGATCCAGGACGACCACGGCGAGTCCTCCTCGTACGGTACGGTCACCATCGAGGTCGCACCCGATCCGAACCGGGCGCCGGTCGCCGTTTCCGACCATTATACCACGTTCGAAGGACAGAACCTGACCGTGAGCGCTCCGGGCCTGCTCGAGAACGATTACGACGTGGACGCCGATTCGATCGAGGCGACCCACTACGGCAATCCCAGCAACGGGACGGTTACCACCCTCACGGGATCGGGGACGTTCGAGTACGTACCAGACCCCGACTTCGTGGGGACGGACTCGTTCACCTACTGGATCCAGGACGACCACGGCGAGTCCTCCTCGTACGGTACAGTCACTATCGAGGTCGCACCCGATCCGAACCGAGCGCCGGTCGCCGTTTCCGACCATTACACCGCGTTCGAAGGACAGAACCTGACGGTGAGCGCTCCGGGCCTGCTCGAGAACGATTACGATCCCGATAACGACTCGGTCCAGACGACGCACTACGGTAACCCCAGCAACGGGACCGTGACGACGCTGACGGGATCGGGGACGTTCGAGTACGTGCCAGACCCCGACTTCGTGGGGACGGACTCGTTCACCTACTGGATCCAGGACGACCACGGCGAGTCCTCTTCGTACGCCACGGTCACCATCGAGGTCGCACCCGATCCGAACCGGGCGCCGGTCGCCGTTCCCGACCACTACGCCACGCTACAGGGCCAGAACCTGACCGTGAGCGCGCCGGGCCTGCTCGGGAACGATTACGATCCCGATGGCGATTCGATCGAGGCGACGCACTACGGCAATCCCAGCAATGGGACCGTGACGACGCTGACGGGATCGGGGACGTTCGAGTACGTCCCGGATCCTGGGTTTGCGGGCACTGACAGCTTCACCTACTGGAATCAGGACGCCGACGGCGAGTCCTCTTCGTACACCACGGTTTCGATCATCGTCGTCGAGGTGGATCAGCCGGGACGTGTCGCAGTCGACCCGGGCGCCGTCGACTTCGCTGACACCGAGGTCGGATCGACCGCGTCCCAGACGGTCACGGTGACGAACATTGGAGGAACGCCGCTCACCGTGTCCGGTGTCGACCTGGCGGGCGCGGGGACGCCCTTCGACGTCGTCGCCGGTAACGCGACGACACAGCTCGCGACCGGTGAAACGCACACCGTCACGGTATCGTTCGAACCGACCACCGTCGGGGGAGCCAGCGACACGCTGCGGATTCACACCGACGACACGACGACACCGGTGCTCGAACTCGGGCTTTCGGGTACCGGCGTCACCTCGGATGACGGCGCCGAGGGATCCGATGGTGGGGATACTGGCGCCGGCGCGGGGAGTGGTTCCGACGACTCCAGCGCCGATTCCGACGACTCCAGCGCTGATTCCGACGATTCCAGCGCTGATTCCGGTGGGTCCGACTCCCCGACCGGCCGGACGGGTTCTGACGTCACTGTCATCCGCTCGGCCGACGGGACGACCGACGTCTCCGTCGAGAACGCACAGAACGGGACGGCTGTTGACATCGACACGTCCGGAACGGGGTCGGGCAACGTCACCCTCGACGGGCTCAACATCACGCCCCTGGTCGACGGCGACTTCACGCTGAACGTCAGCGTCAGCGAGGACGCCCCGCCGGGCGCGCCCGATACCACGCCGTCCGGCGAGTCGCCGATCAGCTACCTGAACGTCGACCACTCGATTCCCGACGAGGAGATCGGTGAGGTCACCTTCCGGCTGCGTGTTTCGAAGGACACACTCGCCGCACGCGGTCTCGCACCCTCGGACGTCGTGGTCTACCGCTACCACGACGGCCAGTGGCAGACCGCATCAATGCGCGTCGTCGACGAAACCGCCACGCACCACGTCTTCGAGGCGACGGTCCCTGGCCTCTCGGTGTTCGCGGTAAGCGGGCAAGCAGCAGTCGCGGACGATCCCACGCCGCCCGCGACAGACGAGCCGACCGGAACCGATTCACCGGGCGGTTCTGACTCGTCCGACGAGCCGACCGGAACCGATTCGCCGGACGGTTCCGACTCGTCCGACGAATCGGTGGACGGCGGGCTGATGGATGAGGAACCGACGTCGGATACGCCGTCTTCGAGCCCGGAGCACTCGGAGGCCAGCCCCGGGGTGCTCATCGCTGCCGTCGTCGCGCTCTCAGTCGGAATCGGCGCGCTGTGGCTATACCGTCGCTCTCATCGCGGCCGCCCGTGACACAGGTATGACCACACGGTGATCGAGGCCGCCGTCGACCTCAACAATCGCCACCCAGACCGACTACTCGTCCTCCTCGAACACCACGTCGACTTCGAGGGCGCCCGGATTACCGTCCTCGGCCTCGCGTTCACATCCCAGATCGACGACACCTGGAACTCCCGGGCGATTCCCCCTCCTCGAGGCCCTGCAGGCTGCGGACGCTGATGTCGTCGCCTACGACCCGGCGCCGAGAACATGGCAGACGAAACGGTGGACTCAGACGGGACGGAAGACTCGGACGGGATGGAGGATCCGAACGGGACGGAGAACCCGAACGGAGCGGACGATCCTTCGTTCGACAACGCGTCGTCCTATCGGGCTACGATCGCTGTCGGACTCGGTGCAGCGCTCCTCGTGGTGGCGCGGTTCTGGTTCAGGGCCCGCCGCTGATCGGACCAGTTGGGGCTTGAACGCGCCTGGAACGGAACCGACGCTCGGAGGCGACGGTTGTGGTCGAAAACTGTCGCCGATCACCCCTCCGCGTCTGCGTTTAATTCGAGCGTGTCCAGGACGTCCCGGCCGAGGGGCATCATCTCTGCGAGACAGGCCTCGGATTGGACTCGGACGATGACGCTGACGAGCATGTGCGTCTCGTTCGGCCCTACGGCACTGAACCGCCAGATGGCCTCCGCGGGCGCTTCTTTAAGCCCGACGGGGCGCTCCTCGCCTTCGAACTCGACCGGGTCGGTCTCGTCTTCGACCTCTGACCAGTCTTTCGTCGGCCAGTCATCCCACGGCGGCACGGCGCCGTCGGCACTTATGAGTTCCACCTGGATGGACACATAGTCGAGCGACTGTCCGAACTCGCTGATCAGGTCGGGGTCGCCGACCGCGAAGATTGCCTCGTCGTCTTCGACGAACGCGGTGGTCGCCTCCCACTCCGCGGGATATTTGGGAACCACCGGAAAGTCTTCCACCCCATACTCGGCGAGGTCGACCCGCTCAAGTGCCGACCAGTTGGGACACTCGGCGTCGTTCTGGCCGTCCTCATCGCCCTGATCGTCCCCGTCGTCGGTTTGGCTTCCGTCACCATCTTCGTCTCCCGTGGGCTCGCGATCGCTACTGCCTGTACAGCCCGCAAGGGCGACGAGAGCGCTCCCGCCCAGCAACGCGAGTATTCGACGCCGACGGAGTGTCGCTGGTCGAGTACGTGGGGTGGGCATTTTACACCTCCCGCGTCGATCGCGAGACGCTGGCTATTGGGCTGGTTGAGCCACTCAGGTATGTCGACATTGACACTAGATGAAAGTCAAACTGCTTGAATATTATGGTTTGGTGAAATTTAATCCGATTGCAAAAATGCGTTGATTCACGAGGAGAGCGCGTTCCAGCCGTAGCGAACCGCTAAAGACGTATGGGCTTTCGCCCCAAAATCCTGTGAGAATCGCTCTACCCCTTAACTGAATCTCGGTGCTAGATTCACGAAGACCGATGGCTTTGGGTGGAGCCACACGACTAGTGCCTCGCTCCTTCAATTGCTACGCTGCACATCGGCGAGTTCAGACACCGAACCGTCACGCTCGTTCTAGTTAACTGCCCGAACTTATTTATGATCTCACACACACATTGCCAGTAGAATCGGCCGGGAATCTCGAGAGGAGGGGGTGTATTCGAGGGAGACGCTGGTCACAGCGGTCACTGACAGGCCCCACATGACATAGGGGCGCGAAACTCCCTCTCCAATCGGCTACGTCAGGTAGTACCCGGACGACGGGAACACCCATCCAACTAACCTATGACAACCTGTCCAAATTGCACATCGTCGGTCGAATCGACGGCTGCGTTCTGCCCAGAGTGTGGGGAATCGTTGACGGCGACGTGCCCGGACTGTGATGAATCACTTCCGCCGGGAGCCAAGTTTTGTCGGTCGTGTGGTCGCAAGCTTACCGACCGAGCGGTCTCGGATGCCGAAACCACAGCCCAACAGGCCACCAACGGAACGCGGTGGTGGCTTGCCCCCGATGAGTTCGCCAAACGAGTTGATACCGAATCCCTCTCCGGAGAAGGGCTGCTCGCCACGCTCACTCGACGGAAAGAAATTGAAATCGGGGTCGGCGCGAACGCCCTCATTTTTCGCGATGGCGACCTGCTCGAGACGGTTGGCCCAGGGCGGCACACACTGACGGACCTCCGCACGCAACTCCAGGAGATCAACCAGGGGAGCCGAACGGTTATCCTCGTCGATGACGGGGAAACGACCGTTCGACGAACGTTCGAAAATGTCCGGACAGCGTCGGAGTATCCCGTGTCAATCACGCTCGGGCTCACGATCACACTGGATGACCCAGAGCGGTTTTTAACGTCACTCATGGGCGGACGGACAGCGTTGGCGACAAGCGATTTTGGCCGCGTACTCGGCCGGCCAATCGAGGACATCGTTCAATCAACGCTTGCGGAATACGATCGCGAGGACCTGTATGGCAATCAGTCCCTGAAACAGGAACTGGCCGACCAAATCGAAACGGGTTGTCGGGACACGTTTGAACGAAATGGGCTCAAACTCGTCGCAGTACGATCGTTTGAGTATGACGATAAACGCGACGAAATCAGAGAGCGAAATCGTGACCAAGAGATTCGAGAAGACACGGAAGCGCTTGAAGATCAGCGAGCAGCCCTCGATCAGCGAGAGCGTGAGCGAGAAACGGATGATAGCGTCCACGAAGAACGCCATCGCGCTCGTCGAGAAGCTACCGAGGCCGTTGTCGATCACGAACTCGAGCGCCAGTCCGTCGAGCAACGCCAAGAGATCGATGAGATAGAGCGCGAGCATCGACACCAAACCGAGCAAGAAGACGTAGAGCACGACGAGGACATCGAGATCACGCGAACCAAAGGCGAGGTCGAGCGTCGAGAGCTCGAACACAACCAGGAGCTCTCCGAGATGGATGACTTGCTCGATATTAAGCAGAAAAAAGACGAGCAAAAACTCGAGAAACAGGCTCGCGAGCAGGAACTCGAACACGAAGACGATGAACACGACGTGGCGATGGAACAGGAGCGACTCACCGCCCGTGATGACGTTGATGCCCAAACGCTTGCAAGTCTCGAGGGGACGGATACGGACGAACTCGCGGAGTTGGCGAAGATGGATAAGGCGACGGCTCTCGATGCAGACCAACTCGAAGCTCTTGGAGCGCAAAACAGTGACGAACTTGCAAAGGCTAGACAGGAGGCCCACCAGGCTGAAGCACAACGCCAGCGGGTCGAGGACCAACGTGAATTCCGTGAGGAAGTGCAGGATGTGATGGGCGAGTCGATGGACCGAATTGAGCGCACGAGCGAAAGCGCAATGGAAAACATGGGTGGCGCTGCTGAGGCGGCGGCAGAGGACACCGCCGATAACGTGATCGTAAGCGGTGATGGAAGCGATTCGACCGGTGGGGACACGACGATTGTCCAGGGAGGCTCGAGTGGCCCAAGCGATGGCGAACCGGAGCCGGAAACGTTCGTCGTCTGCCCCTTATGTTCTTCAAGGGAACCGGCCGAGAACGACTTCTGTATGGACTGTGGCGGTGACCTCGCGGACAGCTGACACAGTTGAGACAGCGACGGAAGATTCAGAATCAGTCGTTCACACGTGTTTGTAACGCCGATAGAGATAGAGGGGGACGCTGAGGCCGTATACAAAAACCCCCGCAAAGTATGCCCACCGCCGAGGGTCCCACTCGGTAACAGGACTTTGTTTGATAGCTTTTAAATCGGCATTGAAGTAGTAGATTGAGACAACGAATCCTGCGAAGGTAATCAAAGCGCCGATATCAGAACCAACTGCCCCTCCTAAAATCAGTCCACCAATGAGTGAGCCAACCATATAGTAATGGTAATCCGGAATCTCCTCAGCGGTCTCGGTGTTGACACGGCGTGCCTGTTGGGAGCCAGGATCAGGCGATTGTGGCACTGAGTGGTGTGTTTGACTTTGCGCTCCCGATTGGGCGTGATTCGTTCCAGAGTTCAGATGGCTCGCGGGTGACTCTGTCGGCTCGGCCGAACTGGTCTGATTCGACTGTGCGGACGTTGACGCTGAGGCCGCTGCTGACGAATCACCGCTTTCTGCAATCGTCGTCGCGTCGGTCTCCTCCGAGAGTGCTCGCTCGAGGAGGATTTCGAGGTCGCGTCGGAGGTCGAGGACGGACTCATAGCGGTCTGCTTTCTTTTTTGCAAGCGCTTTCTTCAGGACGGCGTCGGTTCCTTGTGGAAGGTCATCAACGTGATCGCTTGGGGTAGGAGGTTGTTCGTAGAGCACGTTCCGCATGACAGCCGCGGCACCACCAGTAAACGGAGGTTCACCGACCAGTGATGCATACACGACAGCGCCAATCGCGTAGACATCGGTAATATCGTCCGGCGGACCGTACGTTTCCGAATCGAACTGTTCGGGGGCCGCAAACTGTGGTGAGAGTCCCTCCACACTCTTTGAATGCTCGAGTAACATCTTCGCTAGTCCCCAATCAGTTACTTTGGGAACATCCCACGTCCCTTCTGCGGTCGTTGCGAACAGCACGTTTTCGGGTTTGATATCTAGATGAGCAATTCCTCGTCGATGCGCGTGCCATACCGCACGAGCGACACAGAGCCCGACCCAGAGCCCTTCCGGTGGGTCGAGGTCACCGAGTCGCTCATAGAGACTTCCCCCGTCCATATACTCGAGAGCAATCCACGGCAGCGATTCGGATCCCCAATCGACGACGCCAACGATGTGATCGTGATCATCCAGTTTCGCCCAGGTTTGGGCTTCCTCGAGAAACTGCTCCAATGCACTCATCTCGAGAGTCCCCTGCATTCGAGGCTGTTTTAACGCAAGCGTATCCGGGCCAGCGCCATGGTAGGCGACTTTTGTGACGTCAGCGTTTCCCCCCGACCCAATCGGTTCGAGTTCCTCAAAGTCTTCTAGGTCTGCATCGATCCGAGTGGGTGAACTAACCAGCGTCTGTGGCCGGTAATCGACCTCCGTCCCCGTCGACATATTACTAACCCTGTTGGTTAGACTATATAATCCCACCGGCAGACGATACTATAGACCCCACTTGAGAGGCGTCTTCTCACCGAGTCAAAGAATGCAAGAATATTTACATAGGAATAGATGATAGTAAGAGATACGGGAAATAGACGATGAAAGGACAGCTATCGGTGGTTGATCAACGGGGTGGGAAGCTAGCGGTGGACTTCTCGACGGAGATCTATCGTGACTCCGGTGAGACACAACAGATTTTGGCTGAAACGCCAGATCGCGTTGTCTCCCTCGGTATCGAAGATGCCACGGTATCGCGGAAAAAGCAGGGTGTTGCACCACTCGTACTCACTCCTGAAGCAGACCACATCAGTGTCACAAACAACGGGAATGCAAACGGTGTCACCGTCGTCGACGCTAACGGCACCTCTGACATCGCAGACGGTCACATGGCCACTCTCCGATCGGACGCCACCCTCGAGATCGGCTTCCGAACGACACTTCGGCTCGAGGTTGAACGAACCGCAGGTCCGGAGGTTACGGTCGAAGGGGATGTCTCTGGAAACGTTGTGCTAGGAGACCACGTCGATCGATCGACAACCGTCGGCGACGACAACGTGCTCAACCGGACCGATGTTGGCGGTGATGGCGCAGCCGAAGTGGGCGATGACAACGTCTTCAGTCGATCCTCGATTGACACTGCGGAGACCACGAGCTTTTGTAACGAACATAACCGGCCATACGATGAGGTCTGTCCGAGCTGTACCCAGGAGGCGCCTGCCACCCAAACCAACGTAGAAAGTCAGCGCCACCAGACCAACACGCGAGAGAGGACTTCTGGAACACGGGCAGAGTCAGGTGAGACAAAATACTGTATGCACTGTGGAGAGTCAATCCCGGACGTTGCTGCCGTCTGCCCAGAGTGCGGTGAATCACAACAGCTCTAATCGACATCACTCACAGTCTTTGAGACCGATGGCATTCCAATATACGTCACAAACCGATGTTGGTCGACAACGAACGACGAACGAAGATGCCGTCCTTGCTACGGCACTGGACAGGGGGTATCTCTTGGCCGTTGCTGACGGAATGGGTGGCCATGCCCGGGGCGATATCGCCAGTGAAACGGCTCTTCGTGCCTTCGAATCAGCGGTTTCCGATGCTCCCCCATCCGAACCCGCGCCCGAGCGCCTCACCGCGGCGGTCATCGCCGCAAACGAGGCGATTCAGCATGCAATCGAGACGAACCCGAGCTACGAGGGCATGGGAACAACACTCGTGGCGGCCTATATCCACGGTCAACGGGTGACGCTGATCAACGTCGGCGATAGTCGAGCATACCGTCTCCTTGATGAAGGAATCGAACAGATTACGATCGATCAGTCGCTGGTTCGCGACCTGGTCACAGAAGGCGTTATCGACGAAGAGGAGATGTCGACACATCCCCAGCGCAATGTGGTGTCTCAAGCGCTCGGAACGCGCGACTCCGACGAAATCGATCCAGATCTCTACCAGTGTTCACTCGACGGAACACTCCTTCTCTGCTCGGATGGACTTACCGAGGAACTCACTGATGAGATGATTTTTGAACTGGTAACTGGGACGGAGACTCTCGAAACGGCTTCAGAAGCGTTGATTAAACAGGCAAACGAAAACGGGGGAAGCGACAATATTAGCGTTGTTCTCGGCCAATGACGTTCGCTCTGAAAGGAGGCCGTGATTTCACTTATTGAATTGCAAAAGTTGGCTACGGAGTCCTCTCAGGCTCACTAGTCAGTCGTCACTGGCCTCTGGCTCGGAACGCAACTTCGATTCGCTTGCCCCGGCTTCGAGTCCACACACCTCTCGTACGCGCTCGAGGACGGTCGCCGCCTCCGACTCGGTGAGTCCCGTCGGATCGAACGCGGCGCGTTCATACCCTTCGGTGATCGCCCGCAACCGATCCCGCGTGGCCTCGTTAGCGCGCTCGTGATAGCGGTGGTAAAACTCCCAGTGGGTCAACGCGCCGGCGGCGGCGAGGCCGCTGGCGAGCTCGTGGCGAGCGGCCGTGTAGGCGCGCTCGACGGCGGCGTCAGGCTGGCCGTTTGCGAGCTGGTCGGCCGCCTGGGCGAGCTGGGTTCGGACGAGCGCTCGCGTGGACCCAGTATCTTCGGACTCCGCCTCGGCGGGCGGTTCCGGATCGGGCGCGGGAGTCGACGCTGGTTGAGCGCGTCGGTACCACCAGCCCACCAGGACCAGGGCAACCACACCCCCGAGTCCACTCGCCGCTACCAGCCACGTCGGCAGGCCACTCCCCTCCTGGGTGGCCAGCGTGACCGTCGTCTCGGCCTGTGCGCCAGCGAGACTCGTCCCGGGGTCGTCGTACGTGGCCCCCACGGTCACCGACTCTGCGTCCGCCGACGGCGTAAGCTCCCCCTCGAAGCGGCCGTCGGCGTTGGTCCTCACTGTTTCGACGGCGTCACCATCGAGCGTGAGTGCCACCGACTGATTGGCGACCCCATCGCCGTCGGCGGTCGTGAGTCGACCGGTAACTTGGAGGTCTCCGGCTACGGGTTCGGCGTCCATCGAGAGTGCGCTGTCGGTCTCGGTGATCGTTACCGTCGTCGTCGCGTTCGCGGGTGCCAGCGCACGATCCTCGTGGGGCCAGGCAACGCGGAGCTCCTGGTCACCCGCGGGAACCGAGAGCGGGACGGTGACGGTACCGTTGAACTGGCCCTCCGAGACGCGTACTTCACCGACGCGCTGGCCATCGAGCGTCACCGCTAGTGGGAGCCCGTTGACGGGCACGTCCTCGACGGTGGCCGCTCCCGTCAGCTGAATCTGATCATCGAAGCGGGCTTGATCAGTGGCCTCCAGGTCGGAAAGCGTCGGCTCGACCGGCTCGATGGAGACGGGGACGTCCGTCTGGCTGCCGAGATACCCTGACTCGTTCGCCGGGCGGTAGCCAACCGCGAGATCGGTCGTCGAGGCGTTGATCCCAGCCGGGCGATACGTGACCGTGAACGCCCCCGTGGCGTCCGTCTCGGTCACGAGGGTCTGGGCACCGATCTCGAGACGCACGGGTTCGTTGGCGATCGCTTCCCCGTCGACGGTCTGGAGCTGGCCACGCGCCTCGAGGGGCTCGAGAAACGAGATGGTGGTGGGTCCGGTGGCCTCAATCGACAACTCGGTTTCGACGAATTCCGCCTCGCGAATCTCGGCTTGGGTTTCTTGGACATCTCGATTCACCTCTTCGATCGCGGTATCCGGCTCGGACAGATCCGCCCCAGTCTCGGTTTCGATCGCCTCGTAGTGATCGCGCAGGGCCGTACTCGAGTCGTTGAGCTCCTCGGCGAGGGTCTCGAGTTCGCGGGCTAGCTCGCGGGCGCGCTCGTCGTCACCGGTTGCGCGTGCTCCCTCGTACTCCTCGTAGGTCTCCTCGTACTCGTGGGCGGTCTCGGTCGTCCGTCGCTGTTCTTCCTGGGCGTCCTCGAAGGTCTCTTCCTGACTTTCACCCTCGGTCTCGCCGGCGACGTCGACGTACTGGTCGAGGCGGTCGCGGTACTCCTCGTCGACGTACTGGCTGGCACGGTCGTACTCACCCTGGCTCAACTGGATCGCACCCCCGCCTAACTGGTCAGTGAGCCAGCCCGATAGCCACCGCTCGACCCCCTCGAGGTCGCCCTCTTCGCTGTACTCGTCGGGATTCTGGTGGCGCGTGGTGTTGGTGTCGTTGGCTCCGGATTCGTTGGCTTGGCTCGCGAGCGAGGGCGTCGACTCGACGCCTCCATCGGCCCCAGCAATGGCCGCGGTGGCACTCGTGGCGATAAGCATGACCACACACACGACGATGCCAACCGTTCGCGCGCGGTCGCCGAACCCGGAGGAACTCACGGTCATCCGT
This sequence comes from Natronosalvus rutilus, assembly GCF_024204665.1. Classification (NCBI taxonomy): domain Archaea; kingdom Methanobacteriati; phylum Methanobacteriota; class Halobacteria; order Halobacteriales; family Natrialbaceae; genus Natronosalvus; species Natronosalvus rutilus. Next base: position 1,257,649 of record NZ_CP100355.1, read on the forward strand.
TGGTGGCCGGCGAGTAAAAAGGATTCACTTCGATGATGAGTCGCCAGGAAGTCATGTGGAGTCCACAAACACAGATCTGGCGTTGTCTCTCGACGCTCAGACGAACCTGTACCTACGCCTTACGCTCCCCGTCCACCCCGATGCGGCTCCAGTGAATTCCCTCGGTGTCATAACTGTTCGGGCCGAGCTGGCCGGTTCGCTGTTCCCGATGGCAAATAGTTATTTATCCGATGGCTGTCTCATTACCGATCGAGATTCATGGAATTGGACTCACAGATCGATGACGCCATCCGGGCGTTTCTCGACGCATCCACTGAAACGAGCGTTCATCAGACGCTTGTGAACGTCACTGCAGAGATGGTCCCGGTCGATCTGTGTACCGTCGCGACCGTCGAAGAGGGCACGTTAGAGGTGCAGGTCCGATCGGATGATCGGCCTGTCGATCCGGACTGTCGCCTCTCGCTCAACGGGACCGTCCTCGAGCCCTCCATCGCGACTGGATCGGCCGAATTCATCGACGATATCGGCTTCACCCGATCAGCAGCGACACACGCGAACACCCACGGTCAGGGAGATGTCCGAGCGCTGTTCGTCGTCCCCATCGCGAACGGCGGGGTCTTGCTTGGAACGGCGAGCACACCGGGTGTGTTCGACGAAGCTGATCGTACGCTAGTTGAGCGCCTCGTCTCATACGCTGACGCCGCGCTTGCCCGTCTCACTCGCGAGGAGGAAGAACTCGTCCACCACGACCGATTTGAGAAATTCGGCACGGTCATCACCCACGACCTGCGGGGGCCACTCGGGGTCGCCCACGGCTATACGGAATACTGTCAGGACACCGGGGACCTTGACCACCTTGATACCGTGCTCGAAGCGCTCGATCGGGCTGATCAGATCATTACCGATCTGGCCACCCTCATCCAACAGGGCCAGGCGATCGGCACGTCAGAAGACGTGTCGCTGGCCTCGATTGTCACCGACTGCTGGACCATGATTGAGACGGCTGAGGCAACCCTCGCTATCGACGGCGATCTCGAGTTCTCTGGCGACCGGAGCCAACTCCGCCATCTGTTCGAGAACCTGTTTCGCAATGCGGTTGTCCACGGCGATGAAGCCGTCCAGATCACCGTCGGCGCGATGGCCGATGGGTTTTACGTCGAAAATACGGGTCTGGGTATCCCCCCAGCCCATCGGGACACGCTCTTTGATCCCGGCTTCACCACGGCCGCTACGGGCACTGGGTATGGATTGGCGATCGTCAAGCAAATCGTGGACGCGCATGGATGGACGATCACGGTCACGGACGGTCATGATGGTGGTGCCCGATTCGAGATTACCGGCGTACAGTGAATTCCCCTATCCTCCCGCTCACCTGACGTCCTCACGTCTGAGTGTGGGGCTTCTCGCTTTCACGAGGCGCAGTGGAATCCACCGCGGTGTCCTCCCTCGCATTTGTCGCGGTCACTGCATGAGAACGACAGCAAGTACTCGAGCGTTTAGGGCTTCCGGGACGGAAGCCGTTCTGGAAGGGTGTGTGCAGGCGTCCGCGGAAACGAGATCGTCACGGTCGTTCCGGTCTCGTCGACCGTAGTCTCGATAGTGCCGCCATGGCTCGTAACGACCCAGTAGACCAGCCACAACCCAAGCCCGCTTCCGTGCTCTAGCGGCGTCTCGGCGCCGTCGCGAAGTACCGTCCGTTCCTGTTCGGGCAATCCTGGACCGGTATCCATGACCTGCAGTCGGGCCTTCCCGTCAGTCGCTCTAACGGAAATCGAGACGTCGGGGCTGTCGCCTGCGTGTTTTGCTGCGTTCTCGATGACTTCTCGAAGGGCCGTCTCCATACTCCAGGCGACGCGGATGTACGTGTCGGTATCGCCCTCGATCGAGATGGTTGCCCCAGGCACCGCCGCTTCGATCTCCGCTTGAATCGTCTGGAGGAAGTGCCCCATTTCGACCCGCTGATACTCGAGATCGTTCGTCACGACGGTGTCCAGCCGTCGAGCCTTCTCGCTCAAGGCGAGGAGGTCATCAGTGGTCGTCAGAAGCATCTCAGCGACATCGACCTGCTGGGGTGAGCCTTCCTCCTGCAGCAGCTCTGCGTATCCTCTGAGAAGCGTCATATCATTGCGGAGGTTGTGCCGAAGGACCCGATTCAACACGCCGATGAGGCGTTCCCGGTCGGTGAGGGCTGCTTCATGCTGGGCCCGTTCGAGTTCGTGACCAAGCATCTGTGCGAGCAACTCGGTGAACATCGTCTTCTCCTCGGAGAACGGCTCGGCTCGCGGTGCGTCACTGACGAAACAGATCGTGCCAAACAGCTCGTCACCGACGGTAACCTGTGTGCCATGATAACAATGGAGCCCGTGAGTTTCAAACGCGGGGTCGTCTGCCCATCCCTGAGCAGGCGCATCGTGGAGTGCGATCGGCGCCGCGTTGTCGATCGTTCGCCGACAGTAGGTGGTCTGAAGATCGAGTGTAAGACCGGCCGGATACGTCCCATCTGGTGGGTCCGTGCTGGCGATGGCCTCCCAGTGATTGGTTTCGGGATCGAGTCGCGTCAGGTGACCGTTCTCGACACCGAGATAGTCCCGCCCGATCACGAGAGCCTGTTCAGCCTTCTCGCGAAAAGGGCGATTCTGGCGCATGACGTCGTAGAGGTATTGCCGAACCTCGTCGGGCCCGAATGTATCTGTAGTATTGGTCATGGAGGTACTGGTCAATGTGACCCTGGCTGGTGGTCATCACCGTATTGGTACCTCAACCATTTGAATATTCACTGTTAAGCAAAGTGTCTAAATAGAGTGAGGGTTTCGCTGGCGACCGAGGGGCCTCGGTATCCGTTAACCGACCTCTCGAGCAACAATCAGTACCTTAAATACCGTCCGGACGGGCACCGAGAGTATGCAGCCCACGCGCCAGGCCTGGGGCGTCGGCGGCCTCGTCGTCGTCCTGGCCGGGTATGCGGTCCTCGTCGCCGCCCCACTCGCCCTCGCCGGAGCGGTGCTGATCGCTGCGTGGCTTCTCGCCCGCCAGGCCGTCTTTACTCATAGTCTCGAGCGAACCAGGCGGAGCCTGTCGGTCGTCCAGCAGCCCGTCCAAACGAGCGTTCGGACCGGCGAGTCGACGCCGGTCTCCCTGACGGCGGCTCTCGAGGTTCCCGCAGAGCTCGCACTCACCGTTCGCGGTGGGGTGCCCTCGGCGGCGAGGGTCGACGAGCCACTGGCGGTGTCACTCGAACCGGGGGCCGCGGCGGCGTCGACGACGGCGACCGTCGAGTGGCCTGTCGCCGGCCACTATCGCTTCGAGGCGCCGACGCTCACCGCGACTGACGGCTGGTTTCGCGAGACGCTCTCGACCGGCGCGGGGGCCGCGGTCACCGTCGACCCACCGACGCCCCGGACGATCCACCTCGGGGCAGGCGGCGATGCGGTGGGATTGGCCTACGGGGAACACCTCTCGGAGCGCCGTGGGTCGGGCCTCGAGCCGGTGGAGATCCGCCAGTACGCCCCGGGCGACACCGCCGACCACATCGACTGGAAGGCAACGGCCCGATTGGGCAGCCCGCACGTCCGGGAGTACAACGTCGAGACCGATCGGCGAACGCTGTTCGTCGTCGATCACCGTGCCCCCCTCGGCACGGGCTCACGCGGCGAGACGAAACTCGCCTACCTTCGCGAGGTTGCGCTTGCGCTCGCCGCTCGGTCCTGGCGACTCGGCGATCCGATCGGGCTCGTCACCGTCGGCGACACGGGGCTCACTCACCGCCTCGATATTGCCGCGGCCTCGATGACACACCGACAGCTTCGCCGCCACCTCCTCACGCTCGAACCGACGTCGAGGGCGACCCGGAGCCAGCGATCGCCTGGCTCCACAGCCGGTGTTCGCCGCCAGGCTCGCACCGCCCTCGGAGGCGATTCGAGCCCGTTTGCGACGCAGTTACGCCCGTTTTTTGCGGGGCGCCCGCAGACCGGCCAGGCCGTGTCGTCGCCGCTGGCACGCGCGCTCCGGACGATGCTGACCGACGCCTCCCCCGCTTGGGTGGTCCTGTGTACCGACGATAACTCGCCGACGGATCTACGAGACGCCGTGGCGTTCGCTCGTGACCGTGGCGCGTTCGTGACGGTCTTGCTCGCCCCGACCGTGCTCTACGAGCCGGGTGGGTTAGGCGATCTCGAGGCCGCCTACGAGCGCTACCTCGAATTCGAAACCCTCCGCCGTGATCTGGCTCGTATGGATCGGGTGACCGCCCTCGAGGTCGGCCCCGAAGACCGGCTCACGACGGTGCTCGAGGCCGGTCGCCGCCGACGCGAACCAGCAGGAGGGACGCCATGAGCGGTCAATCGGGGACGGCCACGGCCGAGGAGGCGGACGAAACTCAGATGCGTCCGCCTCGAGTAACCGACCCCGGCCGACCAGGTGGGCGGCCAGCGGGCATCGCTCTCGCGATCATCACGGTCGCGATGGGCGTCGTGGCCGGCCCCCTCGGGGCCATCGGGGGAGGAGTGACGGCCGCCGGCTGGTATCTCCTCGGGACGCCCTACGCGATCGCGATCGCTCACGTCGCGTTGGTGGTGCTCTTCCCGTCTGGCCTGTCCCTGCTCTCGATCGGCCTCCTCGAGGCTGGCGTGCTCACGCTGGTACTCGCCGCGGCGACGGGCGAGCGCTACCCGCTGCGATTTGCGG